>CAWBHE010000017.1:0-531673 GCA_963788635.1 uncultured beta proteobacterium
CCACTGGAAGGCGATCCTGCTGCCGGCGCGCATCGCGGAGTACGTGGTGGTGCACGAGATCGCCCATCTGCACGAGCCGCACCACACGCCCGCGTTCTGGCTGCGCGTGGAGCGCGCCATGCCTGACTACGCGCAGCGCAAGGCCTGGCTGGCCGAGCACGGAATCGATGTCGAAGGGATCTGAGAACGATGGCGGACTATTTCACCAGCGACCACTTCAAGCTGCTGAACAAGTGGAAGGGGCAGAAGCGCGACGAGTCGAACCCCGAGCAGAACCGCGCCTACGAAGACCTGAAAAAGGCCTACGAGGTGACGGAGGCGTGGGCGAACGCGGTGAAGGCGGAGCTGTTCCCTATCGGGCACGGTCAAGAGTCCGCAAGCGCCCGACCAGTCAGGCAACAACTTCGTTCCTGCCTACAACTGGGCGCGAGATCTACCCATCGGCCGAGTCGCCGAAGGAGTTGGCCTACACGGTCGGCATCGATGCAGACGACGGCTTCGTGGTCAAGATCGATACGGTCGGACTCGATGACGGCGGATCGCTGTGCGCAGGGCGTACGTGGCGCTGCGCGGCGCCTTCGACAACACGTCCCCCATCGTGGCCAATCTTGCCGGCCGCCGAGGGGCTGGAGAAGTCGCTGGCAGAACTGGTGGCGTGGAGCGTCGAGGCCATTCGAGACTTCAAGCTGCGCTACGACGAGGTGGTCGCGAAGCTGAACCTGGGCAAGACACTGAGCGACGAGGACCTGCTCAAGCACTTCGACGGCAAGCCGGCGTTCAAGACCTTCCGCGCCTCGTGGTCGCCGCAGGACAAGGCGCTGTTCTGCCGGTTGGCACAGAGCGGTCCACGCAGCCGGCCTGGACTGGTGGCACATGGGCAAGGGCATCCAGGTGCGCTTCGGCCGCAAGAACCCCGGCAGTGAGCGCGCGGTCGGTGTGCTCGGCGTCATTCGCGGAACCCGGGCGCGCAAGATCTCGCTGGACGCGAGACGCTGCGGCCGGTCGCCAAGCTCAACCGCGAGCCGTCTGACGGAGGATCTGGTCGCGAAGATCGAAGCAGCCCTGTCGACCGAGCGTGACTCGCTCGACGACTGGCTGGTGCTCGAAACCGAGCGGCCCGGCCTGTGGCCCGATGAACTGCGAGACGACCCGCGTCGATCCTGGCGAAGACTCGGACGACGACGAGGCCAGCCGATAGCGATGGAGTCGAGGCAGCCCGTCAACCGCATCTACTACGGCCCGCCCGGAACGGGGAAGACCTACGAGCTGTCGAAGCTGCTCAAGCGAGAGTACGAGCAGGCCATGACCTCGGTGTCCAAGGAGGAGTGGCGAAGTCAGTTGATCGCCGAAAGGATTGCGGGCCTTGACCTGGTGGGAAGGCGCTGCGGCCGCGCTCTGCGATCTCGGCGGCAAGGCGAGTGTCGACGCAGCTGCTACGATCATCCATTCATGAAAGCCATCGCCGCAGCCAAGAGCGCCAACAAGAACGTACGCAACACCGTTTGGGGCACTCTGCAGTACCACACGATCGAAGATCGAAACCGTCAAGACGAGCTACGGCTGGCCCCGGCAGTGTTCGACAAGACCGCGGACTCGATCTGGCAGTTCGCCGGGGATTGGAAGAAGTCGTGCGCTGACCTCATCGAAACGGTAAAGGCTACAAGGCTGGTGCCCCATGAGCTGGCACGGTCCAACGCTACAGCTTCGTCACCTTCCACCAGTCCTACGGTTACGAGGAGTTCGTCGAGGGACTGCGGCCGGTTCTGGACGGCGACGCGGAGGCTGGCGAAATCCAGTACGAGATCCGTCCGGGCGTCTTCAAAGACCTGTGCCGCCGCGCACGGTCGGCGCCGGAACAGCGATTCGCGATGGTGATCGACGAGATCAACCGAGGCAACATCAGCAAGATCTTCGGCGAGCTGATCACCTTGATCGAACCCGACAAGCGCGAGGGTGCCGAGAACGCCGTGTCGGTGACGCTGCCTTACTCCGGCGAGAGTTTTTCGGTGCCGGCCAACGTCGACATCATCGGCACGATGAACACGGCAGACCGGTCCCTGGCGCTGCTGGACACCGCGCTGCGCCGTCGGTTCGAGTTCGTGCCGGTGATGCCGGATGCCCGCGACGACCCGGGCGCGCCTCTCGCGGGCTTGCGAGTGAACTCGGGCGAGCAGGTGATCGACGTTCCCCGCATGCTCGATGCCATCAACCAGCGCGTCGAGGCGCTGTACGACCGCGACCATTGCATCGGCCACGCGTACTTCACGCCGCTGGCCAAGGTGCCCGATGGCGACGAGCGGCTGGTCGCCTTGCAGCAGGTGTTCAGCACCCGCATCCTGCCCCTGCTCGAAGAGTACTTCTTCGAGGACTGGCAGAAGATCCGCCTCGTGCTGGCGGATAACCAGAAGCCGGTGGCCGCGCAGTTTGTGCGGGAGAGCGCCGATCACGAGGACGATCTGGCGCGCCTGTTCGGTGGCGACCACGGCCTGGACAGCTACGCCACCAAGCGCCGCTACGCGGTACAGGATGCCGCGTTCTCCAATCCGGATGCCTACATCGGCATCTACCAGACCTTGTCGGCCTGAGCATCGGAGCACCGGTGAACGGCATCACGATCTACGAATTCGACGCGCTGATGGCGGCGGGGTCGGATGTCCCGAGTGCCGAGGGTTTGCATCGCATCCCGGACAAGGTCTACGGCTGGCTTGAGGATCAGTGCCTGCGCGCTGCCGAGGAACGGAGAGGCGGCGTGGCTGCGTCTCGCCCAGCGCCGCGGGCGCCGGGTCGTCCAGGTCACCAGTTTCGTCGGCGTGATCCGCGCACCGGATGGATTCCAGATCGAGGTGCTGCCCAAGGTCGGCAAGGCCATCGGCGGCGGCACCAAAGAGGCACGCCAGCTGCTGATCGAGATGCTCTGCTGCCTGCAGGGCTTCCGCCACGTTCAGACCGACAGCGCCAAGATCTCGGCAGCGCGCATGCCGCTGCTGGAGGTCTTCATCGCGGAGTTTCTGCGCACGGTCGAACACATTGTCAAGCGCGGGCTGCGCAGCGACTATTCGAGCCAGCAAGACAACCTCTTCGCGTTGAGAGGCAAGCTAGCTGATGGCGCCGCACTTGCGGCATAACCTGTGTCGGGCAGACCGCTTCTTCACCGAGCACGACGAGTTTTCGACCGACCGGCCGGAGAACCGCTTGCTCCACGCCGCGTTGCGGCGCGTGTTGGTGCTGTCTGCGTCGCAGGCCAACGAGCAATTGGCCCGCGAACTGCAGTTCGTGTTTGCGGACGTACCCGCGTCGGCGCAGCCCCGGATCGACTTTCAGCGCGTGCGTCTGGACCGGGGCATGGGGTACTACGTCGACGCGCTGGCGTGGGCCCGCCTCATCCTCGACGAGGAATCCCCGTTGACAGGCACGGGCGGGCACACGGCGCCGTCACTGCTGTTTCCGATGGAGGCTGTGTTCGAGGCATTCGTCGCCAAGCATCTGGCAAGAGCAGCTGGCGCGACCGCTGATCCTGAAGACCCAGGCCCGCAGCCATCACCTGGTTCGTCATCGTGAGCAGAACTGGTTTCGGCTGAAGCCCGATCTGCTGATTCGGGAAGCCGGCCGCGACGCCCTGGTGCTGGACACCAAGTGGAAGCTGCTGGACGGCATGAAGGCGAACGGCACCGACAAGTACGGCCTTTCGCAGAGCGACTTCTACCAGTTGCAGGCGTATGGCCAGAGCTACCTGGACGGCCAGGGCGATGTCGTTCTGATCTATCCGAAGACAGCCGCCTTCGACCGGCCGCTGCCAGTGTTCGAATTCCCGAAGTTGGAGGGGCTGCGACTCTGGGTCTTGCCCTTTTGCCTCAAGTCGCGGCGGCTGGCGATCCCGCACGGCGCGCCGTTTGCCGATGCGTTTGCGGACAACGGCCCGGTGGAAGCCGTCGATGCGGAGTTGTCATCTGTTGGTTGACAGCGTCACGATCGCGAAGGCGCGTCGCGATCTGCGCTGGCAGCCGGAGTTTCGGCTCCAGGGTCGCGCGGGCTGATACTCGCCGTCGTCGCCCGGCAGTGCGGCACGGCGTGGGTCGAATTCAGCCGCCGTCGGCCCGCCATGTGCGACGACTCCGAGAGACCCGCTTCGAACGTCGACTTGTCAGGAGGCCTCCCCATGTCCACGAACACCGTCCGGCTCCACCGTGTCCTGCGCGCGCCGCCCGAGCGCGTCTACCGGGCGTTCATCGACGCCGATGCGATGGTCAAATGGCTGCCACCGCACGGCTTCACCGGAAAGGTCCACCACCTGGACGCGACGGTCGGCGGCTCCTTCAGGATGTCGTTCACCAACCTCGCGAACGGCCAGAGCCACGCCTTCGGCGGCGAGTACCTCGAGCTGGTGCCGGGTGAACGCATCCGGCACACCGACCGGTTCGACGATCCCGCACTGCCGGGCACGCTGCAGGTCACGATCTCGTTCAGGGCGGTGTTCTGCGGCACCGAGCTGTCCATCGTGCAGGAGGGCATCCCCGAGGCCATTCCGGTCGAGGCGTGCTACCTGGGGTGGCAGGAATCGCTGGCCCTGCTCGCCCTGCTGGTCGAGGCCGAGATCCCCGGCTGAGGGCCGCCAGGTTCGCGCCCCGCCGTCGCGCCACACCGCCCCAGGAGGACCCTGCGATGAAGCCCTTGATGAACCTCGACGAGGTCGAGTTCGACGATGTCGAAGAGAACGGTTACTACACCTCGAGCCGCGGGCAGATCAGCGACCGCATCGGTGCGCGCAAGCTCGGCTACAACCTGACGGTGCTGCCGCCCGGCAAGGCCCAGTGCCCCTTCCATTGCCATCACGGCGAGGAAGAGATGTTCCTGATCCTGGAAGGCGAAGGCGAGCTGCGCTTCGGCGACCAGCGCCACCCGATCCGCAGGCACGACGTGATCGCCTGCCCGCCCGGCGGGCCCGAGGTGGCGCACCAGATCATCAACACCGGCCGCACGACGATGCGCTACCTGGCGCTGTCGACGCTGGTCGACGTGGAAGCCTGTGAGTACCCGGATTCGCAGAAAGTCCTCGTGGCGGCAGGCCCGCGCGGCCAGCGGGGCTTGCGCAAGCTGTTCCGCGCCGAGAACACGGTCGACTACTACGACCGCGAGAACACCGAGGATCCGCCGCGCTGACGGCGCGCGGCGACATGAAGCCGTGCAAGCGCGGACAGCGCGCTACAGTGGCCGCCATGGCGCCCACCATCGTCCGCGACGGGCAGTTCCGCCTGTTCTTCTTCTCCCGCGAAGAGCCGCGCATTCACGTCCACGTCGCGCACCCCGACGGCGAGGCAAAGTTCTGGCTGACGCCCCAGGTAGACTTGGCAGTCAACATGGGGCTGACGCCGACCCAGGTGCGGCAAGCGCAGGCCGTCGTCACCGCGCACTTGCAGGAGATCGAAGATGCCTGGCACCGCCACTTTGGAGGCTGAGGTCACCAACATCTCGGCCCACGGCTTCTGGGTGCTGCTGGGCACGGAGGAACTCGCCGTGCCGTACGCCCAGTTCCCCTGGTTTCGCGACGCCACGGTCGAGCAGATCACGACGGTCCAGCGGCCGACCGAGAACCATCTGTACTGGCCCCGACTCGACGTCGATCTTGCGGTCGAATCGCTGCGCAACCCGGACGCCTTCCCGCTGGTGTCTCGCGCCGCCTGAACCTCGGCGCGCGCAGCGGCTCCCGCCGGCTCAACGCCGCCGCGACGTCGCCGGGCCCCCCTCGCCCACCACCTGCTCCCACGCCGCCGCAAAGTCCGCCGGCGGCGGGCAGTCGAAGGCCAGCGGCGCGCGCGTCAGCGGGTGCGCGAGCGCCAGCCGCACCGCGTGCAGCGCCTGGCGCTCCATGCCCAGCGCCGGCTTGCCGCCGTACAGCGCGTCGGCCACCAGCGGGTGGCCGCGCCAGGCGAGGTGGACGCGGATCTGGTGCGTGCGGCCGGTGTGCAGCGCGCAGCGCAGCGCGCTGATGCCGTCGCGCTCGGCCACGCGCTCGACGTCGGTGCGCGCGGCGCGGCCGCCGGCCACCACCGCCATGCGCACGCGCACCGCGGGGTCGCGGCCGATCGGCGCCTCGATGCGCTGGCTCTCGACGCGGCCGTGCGCCATCGCCAGGTAGCGCCGCTGCACGTCGCGCGCGGCGATGTCGCGCACCAGCGCGGTCACGGCGGGCAGGCTCTTGCCGACCATCATCACGCCCGAGGTGTCCTTGTCGAGCCGGTGCACGATGCCGGCGCGCGGCAGCGTCGCCGCCGCGGCGTGGTGGGCGAGCAGCCCGTTGAGCAGCGTGCCCGACCAGTTGCCCGGCGCCGGGTGCACCACCAGCCCGGCCGGCTTGTCGAGCACGAGCAGGTGCTCGTCCTCGAACAGGATGTTCAGCGCCATCGCCTGCGGCCGGAAGGCGCGGCTCTCGTCGGTGGGCACCAGGTCGAGTTCGAGCCGCTGGCCGGCGCGCACGCGGCGCGCCGGCGCCAGGTCGGCCTGGCCGTCGAGCCGCACGTGGCCGAGCGCGATCAGTTGCTGCAGGTGGCTGCGCGAGAACTCCGGCGCCAGCGCGACGAGCACCTTGTCCAGGCGCTCGCCGTGCTGCGCCGAGGCGACCCGCGGCCTGGCGCGTCTCGACGGCGTCCGCGCCGGCGTCGGCGGCCGGCGCGTCCTCGTCGTCGGCGATCGGCTGCGCGAGGGGGGGGTCCCTATAATCTGCGCTCTCCCGCTCCCCCGGCAAACTTGCGATGACCGTCTCCCTGTCGTGGCGCACCGCGCCCATGGCCTTGTTGCTGGCCGCACTGGCATTCGCATTCGCCGGCTGCAGCACGACGCCGAAGGACGAATTTGCCGGCCAGTCCGCCGAAAAATTGTATCGGGAGGCGAAGGAGAACATGGACTCCGGCAGCAACGACCTCGCGATCAAGGCGCTCGAACGCGTGCAAGGCCTGGCCGCCGGCACGGTGCTGTCGCAGCAGGCCCAGCTCGACCTGGCCTACCTGTACTGGAAGACCGGCGAGAAGGCGCAGGCGCAGACGGCGATCGACCGCTTCATCAAGCTCAACCCGTCCAGCCCGGCGCTCGACTACGCGCTGTACCTGCGCGGCATGATCAACTTCAACGACAACCTGGGGCTGTTCGGCAAGTTCACCGGGCAGGACCTGTCCGAGCGCGACCAGCGCGCCTCGCGCGACTCCTACGAAGCGTTCAAGCAGCTCGTCGAGCAGTTCCCGACCTCGCGCTACGTGCCGCGACGCGCGCCAGCGCATGAACTACATCGTCGACTCGCTCGCCCGCTACGAGGTGCACGTGGCGCGCTACTACTACAACCGCGGCGCCTACCTGGCCGCGGCGAACCGGGCCCAGCAGGCGGTGACCGAGTTCCAGGAGTCGCCGGCGGTCGAGGAAGCGCTGTACATCATGATGCTCAGCTACGACCGCCTGAAGCTGGACCAGCTGCGCGACGACGCCGAGCGCGTGCTCAAGCTCAACTACCCGAACAGCCGCTACCTGGCGCAGGGCTTCGCACCCGAAAAGCGCGCCTGGTGGCAACTCTGGTAGACGCCGTCGCCGCCGCGGCGGCCGCGTGCTCAGTGGCGCGCCGCCAGCTCGGCCAGCCAGGCCAGCGCCGCGGCCTCGTCGTCGAGCACGCCCATGGCCGGCAGCGCGGCGCGCAGCCGGCGGCCGTAGGGCATCAGCGTCATGCGCGGGTCGCAGACGACGAGCAGCCCGCGGTCGGTCTCGGTGCGGATCAGCCGCCCGGCGCCCTGCTTCAGCGACACCGCGGCCTCGGCCAGGAAGTAGTCGTCGAACGGGCTGCGCCCCTGGCGCGCGCAGCTGGCGCACGCGGGCCTCGACGAGCGGGTCGTTCGGCGGCGGGAACGGCAGCTTGTCGATGAGCACGCATTGGAGCGCGTCGCCCGGCTTGTCGATGCCTTCCCAGAAGCTCTGCGAGCCGACCAGCACCGCGCCGCGCCCGTCGCCGAAGCGCTGCAGCAGCGCCCGGCGCGGCTGCGTGCCCTGCACCAGCACCTCGAGCGCATGGCCTTGCGCGGCGGCCTCGTCGCGCAGCGCGTCGGCCACCAGCGGCAGCACGCGCAGCGTCGTCGTCAGCACGAAGCAGCGCCCGCCCAAGGCCCCGGCCAAGCGCGCGGCCAGGCGCCCCACCGCGGCCGGGTGTGCCAGCCTCGTTGGGCTTGGGGAAGCGCGCCGGCACCCACAGCCGCGCATGCGCCGGGTAGTCGAACGGGCTGCCGACGCGCAGCTTGGTCGCGTCCTCGAGCCCGGTCGCCGCGGTGAACCAGCTCAAGCCGTCGTCGTCGCCGAGCGTGGCCGACGTGAAGACCCAGGCCTTGGCCGACGCCGCGCGCTGCTCGGTGAGCATCTGCCGGATGTCCAGCGGCGACTCGACCAGCCGCGCCTGCTGCGGCGACAGGTCGATCCAGCGCACCTGGCCGTCGGCGGCATCGGTCTCGAAGCGCTGCGCCAGCGCGGCCAGCGAACGCGCGCGCTCTTCGAGCTTGGGGAAGTCCGGCGCCGCGGCGGCGACCACGGCCAGCGCGTCGGCGGCGGCGAGCAGCGCCTCGGCGAGCGTGCGCAGCGCGGGCACCAGCGCGCCGTCGGCGGCGCGCTCGTCCCAGCGCAGCTTGAGCAGGCCGCGCACCTCGCGCAGCGGCCCGGCGCAGACCAGGCGCAGCTCGCGCGCGGCGTGCTCGACGCCCGCCTGCAGATCGGCCCAGCGCTGCAGCCCGCGCGCCTGCGCCAGCCCGGTGGCGAGCAGGTCGCGCGCGAAGTCGATCACCTGCGCCGGTGCCGAGCATCGTGCCCAGGAACTGCACGCCGGCCTCGACGAGCTGGTGCGCTTCGTCGAACACCGCCGCGTCGACGGTGGGCAGCAGCTCGGCGACGCCGCTGTCGCGCAAGCGCCATGTCGGCGAAGAACAGGTGGTGGTTGACGACCACCAGGTCGGCCGCCATCGCCTCGCGCCGCGCCGCCATGACGTGGCAGGCGCGGTGCTCGGGGCATTCGGTGCCGAGGCAGTTCTCGCGCGTCGACGTGACGAGCGGGATCACCGGCGAGCGGTCGTCGAGGCCGTCGATCTCGGCCAGGTCGCCGCTCTTCGTCGCCTGGGCCCAGGTCTCGACGCGGGCGAGCGCGCGCACCGCGAAGCGGTCGGGCAGCTGGGTGCTGTCGCGCGCGAGCACGAGCCGGTGCCGGCACAGATAGCTCGCGCGCCCCTTCAGCAAGGCCATGCGCACCGGCACGCCCAGCGCCTGCGCGCAGGCGCGGCAGGTCGCGCAGGAAGAGCTGGTCCTGCAGGCTCTTCGTCGCGGTGCTGACGAGCGCGCGCCGCCCCGACAGCAGCAGCGGCACCAGGTAGGCGAAGGTCTTGCCGACGCCGGTGCCGGCCTCGGCGACGAGCGCGCTGCGTTCGTCGATCGCCTGCGCGATGGCCAGCGCGAGCCGGTCCTGCGCATCGCGCGGCAGGAAGCCCGGGTCGCTGCGCGCGAGCGGCGCCGTCGGCCGCGAACGCCTTCGCGACCTGCCCGGCCAGCACGCTCATCGGCAACCGGCCCTCACGCGGGTTCCGGAGGGTCGAGCTCGGTCTCCAGGCGCGAGATCTGGTCGCGCAGCCGCAGCCGGCGCTTCTTCAGCCGGCGCAGCGTCAGGTCGTCGGCCGGGCGGTCGAGCGGGTCGCGGTCGATCAGATCGTCGAGGTCGGCGTGTTCCATGCGCAATTCGATCAAGCGCCTCTGCGGCGAATGCAGGTTCTCGTCCATTGCTGCACGGGTGGGGAGCAGGGCCTGAGTTTATATTCAGCCGCATGGCCACCATCGCGTCCAGCGCCGCCACCTTCCGCCTCACCGCCGCCACCGGCCTGCACCGGGGCGACCGCGCCTACCAGCAAGACCAGGTCGAGATGTTGCTGCACGAGCGCGTGCCGGGCTGCGCGCTGGCCGTCGTCGCCGACGGCATGGGCGGCAAGAGCGGCGGGCGCAAGGCGGCCGACCAGGTGCTGCTCACCGCGCGCCAGATCTTCGAGCGTTTCGTGCCGGGCAGCGACGACCGGCGAGGAGCTGCTGCGCCAGCTGGTGATCGAATCGCACCTGATGATCAAGCTGACCGCGATCACCGCCGAGGAGGAGCCGCACAGCACCGTCGCCGCGTTCCTGGTCGCGCCCGACCTCGGCTGCGACGTGGTCCATGCCGGCGACTCGCGCGTCTACCATTTCCGCGGCGCCGAGCTGATGCGCCGCACGATCGACCATTCCTTCGTCCAGCGGCTGATCGACGAAGGCAAGATCACCGAGACGCGGCCAACACGCACCCGCAGTCGAACCTGCTCACCGGCTGCCTGGGCACGCACGCCGATCCGCCGCTGCGCCCTGGCACATCGACAAGCTCGAGATCGGCGACACGCTGCTCGCCTGCAGCGACGGCCTGTGGCATTACTTCAGCCGCGAAGGAGCTGGGCGCGATCGTGCACACGCTGCCGCCGCGCGAGGCGAGCGAGATGCTGGTCAACAAGGCGCGCCAGCGCGCGCGCGGCGGCGGCGACAACCTGTCGCTGGCGCTCGTGCGCATCGAGACTCTGGCGAAGTAGCGTCAGCGCGGCGGCGCGCTGCCGGCCAGCTCGGGCGGCAACGGCAAGGGCGCCGAATGGCGCCCGCTGGCGGCGCGACTGGCCTCGCGCTCGGCGATGCGCGCGCGATCCGCCGCCGCGGCGGCGCGCCGGCGTTCGGCGGCGGCAGCCCGCCGCGCGGCAGCCCGCGCCTCGGCGGCACGCTCGGCACGGTGATCCGCCGGCGGCGGCACGGCCTTGTCGGCCGCGGGCGGCCGCGGGCGGCACGGGCGGCGCGGCGGCAGGCTCGCGCTGCGGGGTCGGCGGCGGCGATGACGCTGGTGGCCGCGCGGCCGCCGCGGCCTGGCGCGCTTCGATCTCGCGCAGGCGCTCGGCGGCACGCTGGCGGCGCTCGACATCGTCGAGCTGCAGCTCGCGCTCGCGCAGATCGGCCAGCGCGGCGCGCCGGCGCCGGCGCACGTCGTCGATGCAGGCGTTGACCGCGAAGCGATCGCTGCAGCGCGCCTCTTCGGCGTCGAAGCGCGCTTCCAGCGCACCGACCTGGGCCGCGATGCGCTCGCGCTCGGTCGGCGGCGCGGCGAGCACCGGGCCGGCCAGCAGCGCAGCGAGAGAGCAGCCCGAAGATGGCGCATCGTTCAGGTCAGCGAGGTGTCGACCTCGCGCCGCGCCAGCGCCAGGAATTCGGCCGACTGCATCTCGTGCAGCCGCGAGACGGTGCGCGGGAACTCGTGCGCGAGCGGCCCCTCGGTGTAGAGCTGCTCGGGCGGCGCCGCGGCGGACAGGATCAGCTTCACGCGCCGATCGTAGAGCACGTCGACGAGCCAGGTGAAGCGCCGTGCCTCGCTCGCCAGGCGCGGCGCCATCTGCGGCACGCCCGACAGCAGCACGGTGTGGAAGCGCGACGCGATCTCGAGGTAGTCGTTCTGCGAGCGCGGCCCGCCGCACAAGGCCTTGAAGTCGAACCAGACCACGCCGCCGGCGCGGCGCAGCGCATGCAGCTGGCGGTGCTCGATCTGCATCACCGGGTCTTCGTCGCGCGCCTCGGCGAGCTGCTCGAAGGCGCGCGCCATCGCCGCGTCGGCCGCCGCGCCGAGCGGGCAGTGGTACATCTCGACCTGCTGCAGGCCGAGCTGCCGGTAGTCGGTGCCGGCGTCGACGTTGACGACCTCGAGCCTGGCCTTGAGCAGCTCGATCGCCGGCAGGATGCGGTCGCGGTGCAGGCCGTTCGGGTACAGCTCGTCGGGGTGGAAGTTCGACGTCGTGACGATGCTGACCCGGTTCGCGAACATCGCGGCCAGCAGCCGGTGCAGGATCATCGCGTCGGTGACGTCGGCGACGTGGAACTCGTCGAAGCAGATCAGCCGGAAGCGGCGCGCGATGCGCCGGCCGAGCTCGTCGAGCGGGTCGGCGATGCCCTTCAGCTCCTGCAGCTCGCGGTGCACCTCGCGCATGAACTCGTGGAAGTGCAGCCGGGTCTTGCGCGTCAGCGGCACGGCCTGGAAGAAGCAGTCCATCAGGAAGCTCTTGCCGCGGCCGACGCCACCGTACATGTAGACGCCGCGCGGGATCGGCGGGTGGCGGATCAGCTTGGTCAGCGCATTCGCACGCCGCGCCTTGTAGTCGGCCCACTCGGTCTCGCAGCGCTCGAGCGCGTCGATCGCGCGCAGCTGCGCCGCGATCGGCCTGGTAGCCGCGCTCGGCCAGCGTGGCTTCGTAGAGCTGGCGGACACCCACCGCGAGGTCAGAAATTCAGCGTGCGCTTGTCGACCGCGAGCGCGGCTTCCTTCGTCGCCTCGCTCAGGCTGGGGTGCGCGTGGCAGATGCGCGCGATGTCCTCGCTGCTGGCGCGGAACGACATCGCGACCACCGCCTCGGCGATCAGCTCGCTCGCCATCGGGCCGACGATGTGCACGCCCAGGATCTCGTCGGTGGCGGCGTCGGCGAGGAACTTGACCATCCCGCTGGTGTCGCCGAGCGCGCGCGCGCGGCCGTTGGCCATGAACGGGAAGCTGCCCGCCTTGTAGGCGCGGCCGGCGCTCTTGAGCTGCTGCTCGGTCTGGCCGACCCAGGCGATCTCGGGGCTGGTGTAGATCACCCACGGCACGAGGTTGAAGTCGACATGGCCGTGCTGGCCGGCGATGCGCTCGGCCACCGCGACGCCCTCTTCCTCGGCCTTGTGCGCGAGCATCGGGCCGCGCACCACGTCGCCCATCGCCCAGACGCCGCTCAGGTTGGTGCGGCACTCGGCGTCGACGACGATCGCAGCCGCGCTCGTCGAGCTTCAGGCCGACCGCTTCGGCGTTCAGCCCGGTGGTGTTGGGCACGCGGCCGATCGAGACGATCAGCTTGTCGACGTCGAGCGTCTGCGCCTGGCCCTTGGCGTCGGTGTAGGCGACGCTCACCTTTGCGTTCTGCCCTTCTTGCCGACCTTGATCTCGCCGATCTTGACGCCGAGTTCGATCTTCAGGCCCTGCTTCGTGAACGCCTTGTGCGCCTCCTTCGCGATCTGCTCGTCGACCGCGCCGAGGAAGGTCGGCAGCGCCTCGAGCACGGTGACCTCGGCGCCGAGGCGGCGCCAGACCGAGCCCATCTCGAGGCCGATGACGCCCGAGCCGATCAGGCCGAGCGTCTTCGGCACCGCACCGATGCGCAGCGCGCCGTCGTTGCTGAGCACGTTGACCTCGTCGAACGGCGCGCCCGGCAGCGCGCGCGCGGTCGAGCCGGTGGCGACGATGACCTGCTTGCCGACCAGCGACTCGGCGCCGACCGCGATCTCCCAGCCGCCTGTCGCCAGCCTTCGACGAACGAGCCGCGGCCATGGAAGAAGCTGACCTTGTTCTTCTTGAACAGGTAGAGGATGCCGTCGTTGTTCTGCTTGACCACCTGGTCCTTGCGCGCGAGCATCTTCGCGACGTCGATGCTCAGCTCCTTCAGGCCGATGCCGTGCTCGGCGAAATGGTGGCCGGCGTTCTCGAAGTTCTCGCTCGACTGCAGCAGCGCCTTGCTCGGGATGCAGCCGACGTTGGTGCAGGTGCCGCCCGGCGCGGGGCCGCCGGCCTGGTTCTTCCAGTCGTCGATGCAGGCGGTGTTGAAGCCGAGCTGCGCCGCGCGGATCGCGGCGATGTAGCCGCCAGGGCCACCGCCGATGACGATGACGTCGAAGTTCTTGGACATGGTTGGTTTTCTTCAGGGCTCTTCCGGGACGAAGATCCACAGGAGCAGGTAAAGCAGCACGCCGGTGCCGGCGAAGAAGGCCATCGCGACGAGGATCAGGCGCCAGATCCACGACTCGACGCCGGTGATCACCGCGATGCCGCCGCAGACGCCGCCGATCCAGCGATCGCTGCGGCTGCGGCGCAGCCGGTTCACCGCGTCGACCGCGGGAATCTCGCTGGCCGGCGCCGGCGCGTCGAGCAGCCGGGCCTTGGCACGCGCGAATTCCTCGTCGCTGAGCGCACCGCGCGAACGCAGCTCGTCGAGTCGCACCAGATCGTCGGCCAGGCCCATGGTCGGTCCCTTCGCTCAGATGTCGAACAGCAGCCGCGCCGGGTCTTCCAGCGCTTCCTTCATCGCGACCAGGCCGAGCACGGCCTCGCGGCCGTCGATGATGCGGTGGTCATACGACATGGCCAGGTAGTTCATCGGACGCACGACGATCTGGCCGTTCTCGACCACGGCCCGGTCCTTGGTCGCATGGACGCCGAGGATCGCGCTCTGCGGCGGGTTGATGATCGGCGTGCTCAGCATCGAGCCGAAGACACCGCCGTTGCTGATCGAGAAGGTGCCGCCGGTCAGGTCCTCGATCGACAGCTTGCCGTCGGCCGCCTTCTTGCCGAACTCGGCGATCTTCTTCTCGATGTCGGCGAAGCTCATCTGGTCGGCGTTGCGCAGCATCGGCACGACCAGCCCGCGCGGCGAGCCGACGGCGATGCCGATGTCGAAATAGCCGTGGTAGACGATGTCGTTGCCGTCGACGCTGGCGTTGATCACCGGGTACTTCTTGAGCGCCGCCACCGCGGCCTTCACGAAGAAGCTCATGAAGCCGATCTTGACGCCGTGCTCCTTCTCGAACTTCTCCTGGAAGCGCTTGCGCATCTCCATCACCGGGGCCATGTTGACCTCGTTGAAGGTGGTCAGGATCGCGTTCGTCGCCTGCGACTGCAGCAGCCGCTCGGCGATGCGCGCGCGCAGGCGCGACATCGGCACGCGCTGCTCGGGCCGGTCGCCGAGGCTCGGTGCCGGTGCAGCCACCGGCGGCAGCGGCCGGGCAACGGCTTGCGCGGCAGGCGCCGCAGCCGGGGCCGCCTTCGGTGCGGCGGCGGCGGCGAGCACGTCACCCTTGATCACGCGGCCGTCCTTGCCGGTGCCGGGCACCGAGCCGGGGGCCAGCCCCTGGTCGGCCATCAGCTTGGCGGCGGCGGGCATTGCCATGGCGCTCGCGGCCGGCGCCGAAGCGGCTGCCGCAACTGCAGGCGCGGCGGCAGCGGCCGGCGGCGCAACGGCAGGGGCCGCGGCGCCCGCGGTCGCGGCGGTGTCGATGCGCGCGATGAGCTGTTCGGCGACGACGGTGCCGCCATCGGCCACCGCCACCTCGACCAGCACGCCGGCGGCCGGCGCCGGCACCTCGAGCACGACCTTGTCGGTCTCGATCTCGATCAGGATCTCGTCCACCGCGACGGCGTCGCCGGGCTTCTTCTTCCACTGCAGCAGCGTGGCCTCGGCCACCGATTCCGACAGTTGCGGAACCTTCACTTCAACAATCGCCATGTTCTATCTCTGTTCGTTGTTTGTGCCCACCAGCGGCCGCAGCGGATCCGGCTCCGCCGGTCCGCCAGCGGCGCCCCCTTGAGGGGGAGCGCCGCAGGCGCTACGGGGGTGGTCTCACTTCGAGAGCACGAAGCCCTTGAGCTTGCCGAAGGCCTGGTCGAGCAGCGCCTTCTGCTGCTCCTGGTGCAGGTGCGAATAGCCGACCGCCGGCGACGCCGACGCGGGCCGCCCGGCGTAGCCGAGCTTCTGGCCGTCGAGCATGTTCTCGTGCATGTAGTGCTGAACGAAGAACCAGGCGCCCTGGTTCTGCGGCTCGTCCTGGCACCAGACCACGTCGGTCGCGTTCGGGAAGCGCTTCATCTCGGCCGCGAAGGCCTTGTGCGGGAACGGGTAGAGCTGCTCGACGCGCAGGATCGCCACGTCCCAGGCCTTCTTCTCGTCGCGCCGCCGGATCAGGTCGTAGGCGACCTTGCCCGAGCAGCAGATCACGCGCTTGACCTTGTCGCCCTCGACCTCGGTGCGCGTCGGGCCGATCACGGTGCGGAACTCGCCCTTCGTGAACTCGGCCAGCGGCGAGGTCGCGTCCTTCGCGCGCAGCAGCGACTTGGGCGTGAAGATGATCAGCGGCTTCCTGAACTGGCGCACCATCTGGCGGCGCAGCAGGTGGAAGATCTGGCTCGCCGAGGTCGGCTGCACGATCTGCATGTTGTTGTCCGCGGCGAGCTGCATGAAGCGCTCCAGGCGCGCCGAGCTGTGCTCGGGGCCCTGCCCTTCGTAGCCGTGCGGCAGCATCAGCGTCAGGCCGTTCGCGCGCCCCCACTTGACCTCGCCCGACGCGATGAACTGGTCGATCACGACCTGCGCGCCGTTCGCGAAGTCGCCGAACTGCGCTTCCCAGATCGTCAGCGTGTTCGGCTCGGCGCTCGCGTAGCCGTACTCGAAGCCGAGCACCGCCTCTTCCGACAGGATCGAGTCGATGACGACGTACGGCGCCTGGTTCTCGGCCACGTTCTGCAGCGGGATGTAGGTGCCGGTGTCCCACTTCTCGCGGTCCTGGTCGTGCAGCACGCTGTGCCGGTGAGTGAAGGTGCCACGGCCGCAGTCCTCGCCCGACAGGCGCACCGCGTAGCCGCTGGCGACCAGCGACGCGTAGGCCATCGTCTCGCCCATGCCCCAGTCGACGTTGATCTCGCCGCGGCCCATCGCGGCGCGGTCGGCGATCACCTTCTCGACCAGCGGATGCAGCTTGAACTTGGGCGGGATCGTCGTCAGCCGCTCGGCCAGCCGGCGCACTTCGGCCAGCGGCAGCGCGGTGTCCGCGGCGTCGGTCCACTTCTTGCCGAGGAACGGCGCCCAGTCGACCGCGTACTTGCTCTTGAAGTTGGTGAGCACCGGGTCCACCGTGTGGCGGCCGTCCTCCATCGCGGCGCGGAAGGCCTTGACCATCTCGTCCGGGCCCTCGGGCGACAGCACGCCCTGCGCGACCAGCTTGTCGCCGTAGAGCTTGCGCGTGCCCGGATGCTTGGCGATCTTCTTGTACATCAGCGGCTGGGTCAGGCTCGGCGTGTCCTGTTCGTTGTGGCCGAGCTTGCGGAAGCAGATGATGTCGACGACGACGTCCTTGTTGAACTGCTGGCGGTAGTCCATCGCGAGCTGGGTGCACAGCACCACCGCTTCGGGGTCGTCGCCGTTGACGTGCAGCACCGGCGCTTCGATCATCTTGACGACGTCGGTGCAGTACAGCGTGGAGCGCGTGTCGCGCGGGTCGCTGGTCGTGAAGCCGATCTGGTTGTTGACGACCAGGTGCACCGTGCCGCCGGTGAAGTAGCCGCGCGTCTGCGCCAGCGCCAGCGTCTCCATCACGACGCCCTGGCCGGCGAAGGCGGCATCACCGTGCACCAGCACCGGCAGCACCTGGGCGCCGGTCTTGTCGCCGCGGCGATCCATGCGCGCCTTGACCGAACCTTCGACGACCGGGTTGACGATCTCCAGGTGCGAGGGGTTGAAGGCCAGGCTCAGATGGACCGGTCCGCCCGGCGTGGTGATGTCGCTGGAGAAGCCCTGGTGGTACTTCACGTCGCCAGCGGGCAGCGCTTCGGGCGCGGTGTGGTCGAACTCGGCGAACAAGTCCTTGGGCATCTTGCCCAGCGTGTTGACGAGCACGTTCAGCCGGCCGCGGTGGGCCATGCCGATGACGATCTCCTGCACGCCGGTGGCGCCGCCGCGCTGGACGACCTCGTCCATCGACGCGATGAAGCTCTCGCCACCTTCGAGCGAGAAGCGCTTCTGGCCGACGTACTTGGTGTGCAGAAAGCGCTCCAGCCCTTCGCTGGCGGTCAGGCGCTCGAGAATGTGGGTCTTCTGCTGCGCGCTGAAGTTCGGCTTGCTGCGGATCGACTCCAGCCGCTCCTGCCACCAGCGCTTCTCGGTCGGGTCGGTGCAATGCATGAACTCCGCGCCGATCGTGCCGCAGTAGGTTTCGCGCAGCGCCTGCACGATCTCGCGCAGCGTCTGGTGCTCGGCCTTGCTGAAATACGTGTTCGTGGCCGAGAACGTGATGTCCATGTCGGACTCGGTCAGGTCGTAGAACGCCGGCTCGAGTTCGGGGAACTTGGGGCGCTCGGTGCGCTTGAGCGGGTCCAGGTCGGCCCAGCGCGCGCCGAGGAAGCGGTAGGCCGCGATCAGCGACTGCACGTGCACCTGCTTGCGCGCCACGGCCAGGTCGGCCTCGCTGGCCTTGAGCGCGAAGGCGTTCGCCTTGGCGCGCTGCGCGAACGACTCGACCACCGGCGCATGGGCGACGTCGCGGCTGTCGGAGCCGTCGGCCGCGGGCACGTGCTGGAGATTGTCGAAGTAGGTGCGCCAGTTGTCGGGCACGCTGCCGGGGTTGTCGAGATAGGCCTCGTACAACTCCTCGACATAAGGGGCGTTGCCCCCGAACAGGTACGAGTTGGACCTGTATTGCTGCATCATCTTTCGCTCACCTTTCGCCCTGGTTTCCAGGACTCACGATGGGTTGATCAACCTTCCGCGGACCCCGGCTAGACCGGTTGGCGGAGAAGCGACCCGCCTTGCTGCTCGGGATGAACCAGCAAGGGGACGGGAAGGAACTTATACCTACGAGCGTGAATGTAGCACTTCGTTCCCGCTGGCCGCGGCGACCGCACGGCGTTGTCCAGGATGTCACGATCCGCGCCCGGCGGCGTTGCGTCAGGCGCAACGGACGCGCTGCGCCGACAATCCGCGCCATGCTCACCGTCCACCACCTCGAAAACTCGCGCTCGCAGCGCGTGCTCTGGCTGCTCGAAGAGCTGGGCCTGCCCTACGAGGTGCGCCGCTACGCGCGCGACCCGAAGACGATGCTGGCGCCGCCCGAACTGCTGCGCGTGCACCCGCTGGGCAAGTCGCCGGTGCTGACCGACGGCGAGATCACGGTCGCCGAGTCGGGCGCGATCATCGAATACCTGCTCGACAGCCATGGCGACGACCGGCTGCGCCCGCCGCCGGGCAGCGTCGAGCGGCGCCGCTTCACCTACTGGCTGCACTTCGCCGAGGGCAGCGCGATGCCCTACCTGGTGATGACGCTGGTCTTCAACCGGCTGCGCCGCGCGCCGATGCCGTTCTTCGCGCGGCCGATCGCGCGCGGCATCGCCGACAAGGTCTCGGCCACCTTCCTCGCGCCGAACATCGCGCGCCAGCTCGACTTCATCGAGGCCGAGTTGGCGAGCCGGCCCTGGTTCGCCGGCAACGAGTTCAGCGCCGCCGACATCCAGATGAGCTTCCCGCTCGAGGCCGCCAGCGCGCGCGCCAAGGACGGCGCCGCGCGACCCCGCATCGCCGACTGGCTGGCGCGCATCCACGCCCGGGCCGCGTACCGGCGCGCGCTGGACAAGGGCGGCCCGTTCTCGGTGCTGGGTTGAGCGCCCGAACGCAGCGCAAGTGACGGCCTGGTTGCCGCCCTCGCTGGCCGCGCTGCACCGCGACGCGCTGTTCGTCGTGCTGCTGCTCGTGCTGCTGGCCTTCAGCGCCGCGGCGCCGGCGGGCATCGCCGGGTATGCGCGGCTGGTCGACTGGCCGACGATCGCCGCGCTCGCCGGCCTGCTGCTGCTGACGACGGCGCTCGAGGCCAGCGGCGCGCTGCAGCGGCTGGGCGAGGCGCTGGTCGCACGCCTGGCGAGCGAACGCGCGCTCGCGCTCGCGCTGGTGGCGGCGGCGGCGCTGCTGTCGACCGTGCTCACCAACGACGTCGCGCTCTTCGTCGTCGTGCCGCTGACCGTCAGCGTCTGCCGGCTCGCGCGCCTGCCCGCGACGCGGCTGGTGGTGTTCGAGGCGCTGGCGGTCAACGCCGGCTCGACGCTGAGCCCGATCGGCAACCCGCAGAACCTCTTTCTCTGGCAGCAATGGCAGGTCTCGTTCGGCCGCTTCGTGCTCGAGATGGCGCCGCTGGTGGCGCTGCTGATGGCGCTGCTGCTGGCGCTGACGGTGGCGGCATTCCCGGCGCGCGCGCTCGGCGCGCACCGGCTCGCCGAGCCGACGCCGCTCGACCGCCCGCTGCTCGCGACCGCGCTGCTGCTCTACGCGCCCTTCCTCGTCGCCACCGACCTGCACCACGCCGGCGTCGCGCTCGTGCTGCTCGCGGCGATCGTGCTCGCGGTGCGCGCGCGGCTGCTGCGCCAGGTCGACTGGGGCCTGCTGCTCGTGTTCGTGCTGATGTTCGTCGACCTGCGCCTGCTCGCCGGGCTGGACGCGGTGCGCGGCGCGATGGCGGCGCTGGGCCTGGGCCAGGCCGCGCACCTGTACTGGACCGGCATCGCGCTGTCGCAGGCGGTGAGCAACGTGCCGGCGACGATCGCGCTGGCCGAATATTCGCAGGACTGGCGCGTGATCGCGCACGCGGTCGGCGTCGGCGGCTTCGGCCTCGCGATCGGCTCGCTCGCGAACCTGATCGCGCTGCGCCTGCTCGGCGAGCGGCGCGCCTGGCTCGCCTTCCACGCCTGGTCGCTGCCCTTCCTGGCGCTGGCCGCGCTCGCCGGCTGGGCGGCGCTGTTCTGGATGTGAAGTCGGCCCCCCCCGAAGCGCCTGCGGCGCCTCCCCCCAGGGGGCAACGCCGGCGGACCGGCGGAGCCGGATCCGCGGCGTTCGCTTGGGGCGCCTTCGCCAGACCCGTCGGGTGGCGTCGGCCGCGATGCAGGGCCGGCCGGCTGCGGGTGCCCTGGGTCGACGCCCGACGTTCACCCGAGCAGCGCGCGCACCTCGTCGGGCAGCGGCACCGACTTCTGCGCCTTGAAGTCGGTCCAGACCGTGGTCGCGCCGCCCTCGGCGCAGATCACGCCGGGCCGGTCGCAGCGCTCGAGCGTGATGTAGGTGTCGAAGCTCGATCGGCCCGGGTTGGCCACGTAGTGCTTGGCCAGGATGTCGCCCGGGTACTCGAGCTGGCGTATGAAGCTGCAGAAGGCGTTGACGATCACCGGCCCGATGCCGCTCGGGTCCGGCGCGCCGCCGATCCGGTACAGCCAGTCGATGCGCACGATCTCCAGATAGCGGAAGTAGACGGTGTTGTTGACATGGCCCATCGCGTCCATGTCGCCCCAGCGGATGGGGATCACCATCTCGTGCGTGAAGCGTCTTGTCCGCGGGCAGCACGAAACGCATGCCGGTCTCCTTCGTCAGGCTGATGCCGAGCTCGCGCGCGATCCGCTGCACGGTGGCGCGCAGCGCCTCCAGCTCCGCGGCGAGCCGCGTCTGTTCGGCCTTCAGCGCGGCCAGCTCGCCGGCCGCGACCGAGCCGGCACCGCCGTCGGCCGCAGGCCGCCGCAGCGGGCAACGCCACCTCGCCGCACAGCAGATGCGCCCAGCGCGCCTCGCGCTCGCCCGGCGCGCGCGCCAGCTTGACCACGCGCGGCGGGTCCTTCGCGGCCAGTTCGTCGAGGAAGCCCTCGACCGACGAGATGTCGGCGAAGCGGTGCAGCCGCTCGCAGTTCAGGCGCAGCTCGGCCGCGGTCTGCGGCCCGCGCAGCATCAGCACCGCGAGCAGCGCCACCGCCTGGCGCCGGCACGCCGAGCACGCGGCCCAGGTTGTGCTCGAACTTGGCGACCCGGCTGCCGCTCGCCTTCGAAGACCAGGTTCAGCGCCTTCAGCCCGTCGACGGCGGTCAGCACCTCGGCGTCGCTGGCCTCGATGCACCGGCGCGCGCGCGGTCTTCTGGTTGCAGCCGGCGACGAGCGCGTTCAGCGACAGCGGGTAGGTGTCGGGCACCGTGTGCTGCTTCTCGACCAGCACGCCGAGCACGCGCGCCTCGAGCGGGGTCAGCCGCACGTCATCGCGCGCGTCAGACCGCCGAAGCCGTCGTCGGCGGCGATCACGGCACCGTTGACGAAATGGCTCTCGTTGGCGCACAGCATCATCAGCGCCGCGTCCAGGTCCTGCGGCTTGCCGACGCGCTTGCGCGGCAGCATGTTGATCAGCTTCTGGCCGGCCTCGGTCTGCCAGTGGTGGTGGTTGATCTCGGTGTCGATGTAGCCCGGGCACAGCGCGTTGACGTTGATGCCGTAGCGGCCCCATTCGAGCGCCATCGCCTTCGTCATGTGGATGACCGCGGCCTTGCTCATCGCGTAGACGCCGATCTGGCCGAGCACGCGCAGCCCGGCCATCGACGCGACGTTGACGATGCGCCCGCCGGTGAAGGTGCCCGGCGCCTCGCCCTTGCTGCGCGCGATCATCCGCTTGGCCACTTCCTGCGCGACGAAGAAGGCGCCGCGCGTGTTGGTGCCCATCACGTAGTCGTAGTCCTCGGGCGTCACGTCGGTGAGCCGCTGCGTCGTGCTCGACGCCCGAGTTGTTGACCAGGATGTCGATCGCGCCCATCTCGGTCTCGGCGTGCGCCACCGCGGCGCGGATGCTCGCCGGGTCGGTGACGTCGAGCCCGACCACGTGGGCGTCGCCGCCATCGCCCTCGATCTCGGCGCGCAGCGTCTTCAGCCGCTCGATGCGGCGCGCGGCGAGCACGACGCCGGCGCCGGCGCGGGCCAGCGTGCGCGCGAACTGCGCGCCCAGTCCGCTGGACGCGCCGGTGACCAGCGCGACGCGGCCGGAGAGGTCGATTTCATAGGCCATGCAGACTCCTTCTTGATCGGCATTCACGATAGCACGCAGCCCCGTCCGGACCGGCCCGCTTGGCCTCGGTCGCGCTCCGTAGAATCGGCCGCGCGTCACGCACGGAAAAGACCGCACGAAGAAGACAGGAGAGCGCCCCGATGAGCCCGCAAGAGATCCTCGCCCAGTTCGGCCCGCGCGAAGCGATGGAATACGACGTCGTCGTCGTCGGCGCCGGTCCGGCCGGGCTGGCCACCGCGATCCGCCTCAAGCAGATCGACGCCGATCGTCTCGGTGGTGGTGCTCGAGAAGGGCAGCGAGCCCGGCGCGCACATCCTCAGCGGCGCGGTGATGGACCCGCGCGCGATGAACGAGCTGTTCCCCGACTGGAAGGCGCGCGGCGCGCCGCTGCTGCAGCCGGTGACCGCCGACGAGGTGCTGTTCCTCGACGCGAAGAACGGCACGCGGCACGCCGCAATGGCTGATCCCGAACTGCCTGCACAACGAGGGCAACTACGTCGTCAGCCTGGGTGCGGTGACGAAGTGGCTGGCCGAGCAGGCCGAGAGCGCTGGGCGTCGAGATCTTCCCCGGCTTCGCCGCCGCCGAAGTGCTGTACGGCGACGCCGGCGCAGGTGCGCGGCGTCGCCACCGGCAACCTCGGCATCGGCAAGGACGGCGAGCCGACCGACCATTTCCAGCTCGGCATGGAGCTGCTCGGCAAGTACACGGTGTTCGCCGAAGGCTCGCGCGGCCACCTCGGCAAGCAGCTGATCGCGAAGTTCCAGCTCGACGCCGGGCGCGATCCGCAGAGCTACGCGCTCGGCGTGAAAGAGCTGTGGGAGGTGGCGCCCGAGAAGGCCAGGCCGGGGCTCGTCGTGCACACCGCCGGCTGGCCGATGGACGAGCAGACCTACGGCGGCGGCTTCCTGTACCACCTGGCCGGCGACCAGGTCACGCTGGGCTTCGTCACCGGGCTGGACTACCAGAACCCGTGGATCAGCCCGTTCGAGGAGATGCAGCGCTGGAAGACGCACCCGGCGATCCGCGCCCACCTCGAGGGCGGCAAGCGCGTCGGCTACGGCGCGCGCGCGATCACCGCCGGCGGGCTGCTCAGCCTGCCCCGGCTGGTGTTCCCGGGCGGCGCGCTCGTCGGCTGCGACGCCGGCACGCTGAACGCCGCGCGCATCAAGGGCAGCCACGCCGCGATCAAGACCGGCATGCTCGCCGCCGAAGCGGCCGCCGCGGCGCTGAAGGCCGGGCCGTTCCGGCGACGAACTGACGGCCTACCCCGAGGCCTTCGAGAAGAGCTGGCTGTTCGACGAGCTGAACGGCAGCCGCAACTTCAAGCAATGGTTCAAGCAGGGCAACACGGTCGGCGCGGTGATGACCGGCGTCGAGCAATGGCTGCTGCCGCGGCTGGGGATCAAGAGCCCGCCGTGGACGCTGCACCGCAAGACGCCGGACAACGCAAGGCTGCACGCCGCGTCGCAGGTCGAGCCGATCCGCTACCCCAAGCCCGACGGCGTGATCAGCTTCGACCGCCTCAGTTCGGTGTTCATCAGCAACACCAACCACGAGGAGAACCAGCCCGCGCACCTGACGCTGAAGGACGCGTCGGTGCCGGTCGCGGTGAACCTGGCGCTCTACGCCGGCCCCGAGAGCCGCTACTGCCCGGCCGGCGTCTACGAGTTCGTCAAGAACGACGACGGCAGCGACCGCCTCGTGATCAACGCGCAGAACTGCGTGCACTGCAAGACCTGCGACATCAAGGACCCGACGCAGAACATCGTCTGGGTCACGCCCGAAGGCGGCGGCGGGCCGAACTACGCGGGGATGTGAGCGCAGCGAGCAGGCCCCGCGCCGGCTGATGCTCGCGGGGATGTGCGAGCGCGACGGCGAGCCAGCCCCGCGCCGGCCGACGTCAGAACGCCTGCCAGTCGTCGCCGTCGCCACCCGCGGTGACGGGCTGAGGTGCCGGCGCCGCAGCAGCAGGCTTGGTCATCGGCTTGACCGCCGGCCGAACCGGCGCGCGCACGGCGGCCGGCTTCGGCTTGACCAGCGGCGTCCTGGCACGAGGCGTCGCGGCGACCGCGGCCACCGTGCTCTCCGATCCAGCCGCCAGATTGAACCGCGCCACCGCCGTCACGAGGTTGCGCGCCTGCTGGTTCAGGCTGTCGGCCGCGGCGGCCGACTCCTCGACCAGCGCCGCGTTCTGCTGCGTCACCTGGTCGAGCTGCGTGACCGCGTCGCTGACCTGGCCGATGCCGGTGGTCTGCTCCTGCGTCGCGGCGCTGATGTCGCCGAGCAGGTCGTTGACCCGCTTCACCTGGACCACGATGTCCTGCATCGTCGTGCCCGCCTCGTCGACCAGCGCCGAGCCGCTCTCGACCTTCTCGACGTTGGCGCCGATCAGCGCGCGGATCTCGCGCGCCGCCTCCGCCGAGCGCTGCGCCAGCGTGCGCACCTCGCCGGCCACGACCGCGAAGCCGCGGCCCTGTTCGCCGGCGCGGGCGGCTTCGACGGCCGCGTTCAGCGCCAGGATGTTGGTCTGGAACGCGATGCCGTCGATCGTGCCGATGATGTCGGCGATGCGCCGGCTCGCCGCGGTGACGTCCTGCATCATCGTCACCACCTGGCCGACCACCTCGCCGCCCTTGCTCGCCACGCCGCTGGCCGACTGGGCCAGTTGCGCCGCCTGGCGCGCGGTGTCGGCGTTGTTGGTCACGGTCGCGGTCAGCTCCTCCATCGACGCCGCGGTCTGCTGCAGGTTGCTCGCCTGCTCTTCGGTGCGCTGCGACAGGTCGGCGTTGCCGGTCGCGATCTGGCTCGACCCGGTCGCGATCGAATCGCTGCTCTGGCGCACCTGGCCGACGATCGCGACCAGGCTGTCGTTCATGCGCCTCAGCGCGGCCAGCAACTGGCCGACCTCGTCGCCGCTGCTGGCCTCGATGTGCACCGTCAGGTCGCCCTCGGCCACCGCCTCGGCCAGGCGCAGCGCGTCGGCCACCGGCCGCGTGATCGAGCGCACGATCAGCCAGGCCGCGCCCATGCCGAGCAGCGCCGCCAGTGCCGCCACCAGCGTGACCAGCATCAGGCTGTGCTGCACCTGCGCGTCGGCCTCGGTCGAGGCCTGCGCCATCAGCCGCTCCTGCATTTCGGCGAAGCTGCCGATCACCTTCGTGTAGGCGCGCCGGTGCGCGCGCATGTCGCCGAGCAGCAAGGCCTTCGCGTCGGGCAGCTGGCCGGCAGTCGCCAGCGCGACGAACTTGTCCAGCGACGCGCGGTAATCCTGGCGCCTGGCCTGGATGTCCGCCAGCGCCGACTTGCTTTCCGCCGAGCTCACCAGCGGCGTGAGCTGCTCGTACTGCTTGGCGACGGCGCTGCGGCTGTCGCGGATCGCGGCGATCTCGTCGGCGCGCTTGTCGGCCTCATCGAGCGAGATCACGGCGTAGGCGCGGCGCGCCTGGCTGTCGATCTCGTCCTTCATCTGGGACACCAGACGCACCTTGACGTAGTAGTCGTCGGTGACGGTGTGCAGACGTTGGTTGACCTCGCGCAGCCCGACGATGCCGGCGCCGGCAACGACGAGCATCAACGCGATGACGAGGGTGAAAGCGAGCCCGATGCGCGGGCCCAGACGTAGCTTGTTCATGGTGGACCGGTTCCTGTTTTTCTTCGGTGGACTGGATCGCGGCCGCGCGGAACTGCGCGGCACGCCTGCGGGCGCGGCGAACGACGAGGTCGGACGACGCAAACTGCAAACACAGTTTCGGCGCCGTCGAGCGTCGGGATCAGTCCGATGAGAGGAAGAAAATCAGGTCAGGCCAAGGCCTCAGAAGTGTCGCCAGAACTCAGCTTCGCCGGTCCGGCGAACAACGCATCCGAAGACGATCACTTCTCGCGAGCCGACAGGCCCGTTCAGCGCCAGTTCGGCGGCCGCTTCTCGATGAAGGCCTGCACGCCCTCGAGCGCCGACGCGTCCATCATGTTGCAGGCCATCGTGCGGCCCGCGTCGGCGTAGGCGGCCTCGATGCCGGTCTCGAGCTGGCGGTAGAACAAGCCCTTGCCCAGCGCCACCGCGGCACGCGGCTTGGCGACGATGCTGGCGACCAGGCGCTCGACCTCGGCGTCCAGCGCCTCGGGCTCGGCGACGCGGTTGACGAGCCCCTTCTCGCGCGCCTGCTCGGCCGAGATGAACTCGCCGGTGACGAGCATCTCGAACGCCGCCTTGCGGCCCAGGTTGCGGCTCAGCGCGACGCCGGGCGTGCTGCAGAACAGGCCGAGGTTGACGCCGCTGACGGCGAACTTCGCGTCGCGCGAGGCCACCGCCAGGTCGCACATCGCCACCAGCTGGCAGCCGGCGGCGGTGGCGATGCCCTGCACGCGCGCGATCACCGGCACCGGCAGCGTCTGGATCGTCATCATCATCCGGCCGCATTGCGCGAACAGGCTCTCGTAGTAGGCCTGCGACGGCTCGGCGCGCATCTCCTTCAGGTCGTGGCCGGCGCAGAAGGCCCGGCCCTGCGCCGCGATGACGACCACGCGCGCCGTCGCGTCGGCGGCGACGCCGTCCAGCGCCGCCTGCAGCGCGTCCATCATCGCCTCGGACAGCGAGTTGAAGGCCTGGGCCCGGTTCAGCGTCAGCGTGACGACGCCGCGCGAGTCCTTCTCTTGCAGCACCAGGGATTCGTCGGACATGGGGGGTTCTCCTATTCGATGGCGCTCGAGGACTTCGCGCGCTCGCGCAGCTGGAACTTCTGGATCTTGCCGGTGCTCGTCTTCGGGATCGTCTCGAAGCGGATCTCCTTGGGCACCTTGTAGCCCGCGAGCAGGCTCTTGCAGTGGGCGACGAGCTCGGCCGCGGTCACCGTCGCGTCGGCCTTGGTCTCGACATAGGCCACCGGCGACTCGCCCCATTTCGGGTCCGGCCGCGCGACCACCGCGCAGGCCAGCACCGCGGGGTGGCGGTAGAGCGCGTCCTCGACCTCGATCGAGCTGATGTTCTCGCCGCCGCTGATGATGATGTCCTTGCTGCGGTCCTTGATCTTCACGTAGCGGTCGGGCTCGATCACCGCCAGGTCGCCGGTGTGGAACCAGCCGCCGGCGAAGGCCTTCTCGGTCGCGGCGGGGTTCTTCAGGTAGCCCTTCATCACGATGTTGCCGCGGAACATGATCTCGCCCATGGTCTGGCCGTCGGCCGGCACCTCGGCCATCGTCTCGGGGTCGAGCACGGTCATGCCTTCCTGCAGCGCGTAGCGCACGCCCTGGCGGCCGTTCAGACGCGTCTGCTCGGACAGGCTCTCGTTCGCCCAGCCGTCGCGCTTGACCGCCACCGCGGCCGGGCCGTAGACCTCGGTCAGCCCGTAGACATGGGTGATGTCGAAGCCGATCTTGGCCATGCCCTCGATCATCGCCGCCGGCGGCGCGGCGCCGGCGACCATGCCGCGGACCTTCTGCGTGATGCCCTCGCGCATCGCCGCCGGCGCGTTGACGAGCAGGTTGTGGACGATGGGCGCGGCGCAGTAATGGTCGACGCCGTGCTCGCGCATCGCGTCGAGGATCGCCCCGGCCTCGACGCGGCGCAGGCAGACGTGCGTGCCGACTAGCATCGCCACCGTCCACGGGAAGCACCAGCCGTTGCAGTGGAACATCGGCAGCGTCCACAGGTACTTCGGGAAATGCGGCATGGTCCAGGTCGCCGCGTTGCTGACCGCGTTGAGGTAGGCGCCGCGGTGATGCGTGACCACGCCCTTCGGGTCGCCGGTGGTGCCGCTGGTGTAGCTGACCGCGATCGCGTCCCACTCGTCGGCCGGGCCGTCCAGCGCGCGCCAGCGGCGCGTGCGCGGCCAGCAGCGCCTCGTACTCGTGCGCGCCCAGGCGCTCGCCGGGGCCGGTGTATTCGCTGTCGGCCACGTCGACGACGACGATCTCGCGCCCGTGCTCGCTCTTCAGCAGGCGCAGCGCCTCGGCCATCACCGGCGAGAACTCGCGGTCGGTGATCAGCAGCCGGGCCTCGCAATGGTTCATCTGCCAGGCCAGCAGCGGCGCATCGAGGCGCGTGTTCAGCGTGTTCAGCACCGCGTTCAGCGCCGGCACCGCGTAATGCGCCTCGACCATCTCGGGCGTGTTCGGCAGCATCACGCTGACCGTGTCGCCGCGGGCTATGCCGAGCGCGCGCAGCGCCGCCGCCAGCCGCGCCGAGCGTTCGCGCGTCTGCGCCCAGCCGTAGCGGCGTGCCCCGTGCACCACCGCCGGCAGGTCGGCGAAGACCTCGGCGCTGCGCTCGACGAAGCTCACCGGGCGACAGCGCGACGAAGTTGGCGCGCGTTGCGGTCCAGGCCCTGGTCGTAGATGCTCATGTTCGGGTTCGCCTGCATGGGGCTTCGAATGGTACGCGCGCAGCGCGCCGGTCGCGCCCGGTCGGACCCCCGTCGGGCGATACCCGACCACGGTGCAATCGCCGATTGCCGGCGCCGCCGTTCGCGGCCTATAAGAGCGGCCTTGTGCTTCGTTCTCTGGGGGCTACCTGTTGAACTTTCGGTCGATCCGATGACGCCCGGCGCCGGCGCGCTGCTCGAGGTCCGCGGCGTGAGCGTGCGCTTCGGCGGCATCGTGGCGCTCGACGGCGTGAGCTTCGAGGTCGCGCGCGGCCAGATCTGCGGCCTGATCGGCCCCAACGGCGCGGGCAAGACGACGCTGTTCAACTGCCTGAGCCGGCTCTACCCGTTCCAGGCCGGCGAGATCCGGTTCGAAGGCCGGTCGATCGGCGAGCTGCCCAGCCATGGCATCGCCGAGCTGGGCCTGGGCCGCACCTTCCAGAACCTGGCCATGTTCCGGACCATGCCGGTGCGCGACAACGTGATGGTCGGCGCCCATGCGCGCTCGCGTTCCGGCTTCCTCGCCAGCGCGCTGCGCCTGCCCAGCGTCGGCGCCGAAGAACGCCGGCTGCGCGAGCGCGCGGCCGAGATCATGGCCTACCTGAAGCTCACGCGCGGTGCAGGAGCGCCCGGTCGGCGACCTGCCCTTCGCGGTCCAGAAGCGGGTCGAGCTCGGCCGCGCGCTCGCCGCCGAGCCCAAGCTGCTGCTGCTCGACGAACCCGCGGCCGGGTTGAACCACGAGGAACTCGCCGACCTGTCGCGCCTCATACGCGACATCCGCGACCGCTTCGGCATCACGGTGCTGCTCGTCGAACACCACATGGGGCTCGTGATGGAACTCTCGGACCACGTCGTGGCGCTGAACTTCGGGCGCAAGATCGCCGAAGGCACGCCGGCCGAGATCCAGAACCACCCGGCCGTGATCGAGGCCTACCTGGGCGCCGAGGCCGATGCCTGAACTGCTCGAGGTGCGCGGCCTGCACGCGGGCTACGGCGCGACGCGCGTGCTGCACGGCATCGACTTCACGCTCGCCGCCGGCCGCATCACCGCGATCCTGGGCGCCAACGGCGCCGGCAAGACGACCACGCTGCGCGCGATCTGCCAGACGGTGGCCACGCGCGGCAGCGTCGCTCTTCGCCGGCGAGCAGCTGGTCGGCCGCGCGACCGAGAACGTGGTCCGCCTCGGCGTCGCCCATGTGCCCGACGGCCGCGGCACCTTCGGCGCGCTGACGGTCGACGAGAACCTGCGCCTGGGCGGCTACGTGCGGCGCGACCGCGCCGCCGTGGCCGCCGACATCGAGCAGGCCTACCAGCGCTTCCCGCGCCTGCACGAGCGCCGCCGCCAGCCGGCCGGGCTGCTGTCGGGCGGCGAGCAGCAGATGCTCGCGATCAGCCGCGCGCTGATGCTGCGCCCGCGCCTGCTGCTGCTCGACGAGCCCTCGTTCGGCCTGGCGCCGATGGTCGTCACGGAGATCTTCCGCATCCTGCGCGCGCTGAACGAGGACGAAGGCGTCAGCATCCTGCTCGTCGAGCAGAACGCGAAGCTCGCGCTAGCCCTCGCCGACCGGGCCTACCTGCTCGAGACCGGGCGCGTCGCGCTCGCCGGCAGCAGCGAAGAGATCCGGCGCGACGAGGCCGTGCGCCGCGCCTACCTCGGCTATTGAACGATTGAACGATTGAACGGCAAGGACACGATGGACGCGCTGCTGCACCAGATCTGCTCCGGCCTCGCCAGCGGCTGCATCTACGGCTCGGTCGCGCTGGCGCTGGTGATGATCTACCAGGCCACCCACCACCTCAATTTCGCCCAGGGCGAGATGGCCACCTTCAGCACCTTCATCGCCTGGGCGCTGATCCACGCCGGCTGGCCGTACTGGGGCGCGTTCGCCGCCACGGTGGCGCTGTCGTTCGTCGGCGGGCTGGCGATCCAGCGCATCGTGCTGCGGCCGCTCGAGAAGGCCTCGGTGCTGGCCAACGTGATCGTCTTCATCGGCCTGGCGGTGATCTTCAACTCGCTCGGCGGCTGGATCTTCGACTACGAGATCAAGAGCTTCCCGAGCCCGTTCCCGCAGGACGCGCCCTACGCGACGCGCTACTTCTCGGCGCACGAACTCGGCACCGCCGGCGTGATGCTGTGCGTGCTCGGCGCGCTGTTCGCGTTCTTCCGCTACACGCCGTTCGGCCTGGCGATGCGCGCGGCGGCGCAGAACCCGGATTCGGCGCGGCTGGTGGGCATCCGCGTCGGCTGGATGCTGGCCGTCGGCTGGGGGCTGGCGGCGGCGATCGGCGCCGTCGCCGGGATGATGGTCGCGCCGTCGGTCTTCCTCGACCCGAACATGATGAGCGGCATCCTGCTCTACGCCTTCGCCGCGGCGCTGCTCGGCGGCATCGACAACCCCTTCGGCGCGGTCCTCGGCGGACTCATCGTCGGCGTGCTCGAGAACCTGCTCGGCGCCTACGTCGTCGGCACCGAGCTGAAGCTGACGGTGGCGCTGGTGTTCATCGTCGGCACGCTCACGCTCAAGCCCAACGGCTTGTTCGGCCGGGCCGTGGTGGCGCGGGTATGAACCCGGCCCTGCGTGGATGGCGACTGGTGGCGCTGGTGCTGCTGGTGGTGGCGCTGATCGTGCTGCCCTTCCTGGTCAAGAACTACCGCGTGTTCCAGTTCAACCTGGTGCTGGTCTACGCGATCGCGGTCCTCGGCCTGAACATCCTGACCGGCTACAACGGCCAGATCTCGCTCGGCCACGGCGCGTTCTATGCGATCGGCGCCTACGTCGCCGCGGCGCTGATGGACCGCGCCGGCTGGCCTTACTGGGCGACGCTGCCGGTCGCCGGGCTGGCCTGCTTCGGCCTGGGCTTCCTGATGGGATTCCCGGCGCTGCGCCTGAGCGGGCATTACCTCGCGCTCGCCACCTACGCGCTCGGGCTGGCGATCCCGCAACTGCTGAAGTACCGGCACCTCGAGGGCCTGACCGGCGGCGTCCAGGGCATCGTGCTGAACAAGCCGGACCCGCCGTTCGGCCTGCGCCTGTTCGACCAGCCGCTCAGCGCCGACCGCTGGCTCTACTTCGTCACGCTCGCGGTCGCGGCGTTGATGTTCTGGCTCGCGTGGAACCTGCTGCGCGGCCGCGTCGGGCGCGCGCTGGTCGCGATCCGCGACCACCCGATCGCCGCCGCCGCGATGGGCATCGACCTGCCGATGTTCAAGTCGCTGACCTTCGGCGTCTCGGCCGCCTACACCGGCGTGGCCGGCGCGCTGGGCGCGATCGTCGTGTCCTTCGTCTCGCCCGACAGCTTCACGATCCTGCTCTCGATCAGCCTGCTCGTCGGCGTGGTCGTCGGCGGGCTGGCCTCGATCTGGGGCGCGGTCTTCGGCGCGATCTTCATCCAGTTCGTGCCCAACATCGCCGACCAGATCTCCAAGGCGGCGCCCTACGCCATCTACGGCGCGTTCCTGATCGGTTTCATGTACCTGATGCCCGCCGGCGTGATGGGCCTGGCGCGCAGGTTCAGGATGCGGCGGCAACCGGGCGCCGCACCCCTCGTGTCCTCGCAGGAGGCACCCCCCGGCGGCTGACGATCCAACCCAGGAGACATAGCAGATGAAACACCTCAAGACGGTCGTGTTCGGACTGGCGCTCACGCTCGGCGCCGGCGGCGCGTGGGCGGAAAAGAAGTACGACCCCGGCGCCAGCGACACCGAGATCAAGATCGGCCAGATCGGCCCGTACTCCGGTCCGGCCTCGGCCTACGGCGCGATCGGCAAGACGATCGGCGCCTACTTCGACAAGGTCAACGCCGAGGGCGGCATCAACGGCCGCAAGATCAAGTACGTCCCGCTCGACGACGGCTACAACCCGGCGCGCGCGGTCGAGGACGCGCGCAAGCTGGTCGAGGAGGACGAGGTCCTGCTCGTCTTCAACCCGCTCGGCACGCCCAGCAACACGGCGATCGAGAAGTACATGAACGCGAAGAAGGTGCCGCAGCTCTTCGTCGCCACCGGCGCGACCAAGTTCGGCAACCCGGCCAACCACTGGACGATGGGCTGGCAGCCGCCCTATGCCGCCGAAGGCCGCATCTACGCCCAGCACGTCCTCGAGACGAACCCGAACGCGAAGATCGCCGTCCTCTACCAGAACGACGACTTCGGCAAGGACTACCTGCAGGGCTTCAAGGAAGGCCTGGGCGCGAAGGCGGGGTCGTTGATCGTCAAGGAGGCCACCTACGAGGTCACCGACCCGACGCTCGACAGCCAGATGCTGACGCTGAAGGCCTCGGGCGCCGACACCTTCCTCGACATCTCGACGCCGAAGTTCGCCGCGATGTCGATCAAGAAGGCGGCCGAGATCGGCTGGAAGCCGCAGACCTACCTGACCAACGTCTCGATCTCGGTCAGCTCGGTGATGACGCCGGCGGGCCTGCAGAACGGCGTGGGCATCATCACCGCGCTCTACGGCAAGGACCCGACCGATCCGCAATGGGCGAACGACCCGGCGATGAAGGACTGGACCGCGTTCATGAAGCAGTACTACCCGAGCGGCAGCCTGACCGACGCGAACAGCGTCTACGGCTACTCGGTCGCGCAGACGCTGGTCCAGGTGCTCAAGCAATGCGGTGACGACCTGACGCGCGCGAACGTGATGAAGCAGGCGGCCAACCTGGACATCACGCTGCCGATGTCGCTGCCCGGCGTCAACGTCAAGACCTCGCCCACCGACTACTTCCCGATCGAACGCGAGCAGCTCGCCCGCTTCGACGGCAAGACCTGGGTGCTGTTCGGCAAGGTCTACGGGCGCTGAGCCCGTGCGCGGGGCCCCGGCACCGCTGGCGCGATGCAGCGCATCCAGCTGATCGGCGGCAGCGGCGCCGGCAAGACCACGCTCGGCCGCCGGCTGGCCGCGCGCCTGGACCTGCCCTTCGTCGACCTCGACGAGCTCTTCTGGGAGCCCGGCTGGCGCGAGGTCGGCCACGCCGAGCTCGCGCGGCGTCTGGCGCCGCGCCTGGCCGGCCCGGGCTGGGTCGTCGCCGGCAACTACAACGCCACCACCGAAGCTCATCTCTGGCCCCGGCTCACGCACCTGGTCGTGCTCGACCTGCCCTACCCGTTGCTGCTCTGGCGCTCGGTGTGGCGCACGCTGCGGCGCGGGCTGACCGGGGAGGCCTGCTGCAACGGCAACCGTGAATCGGTGTGGCGCCTGCTCCACCGCGACGGCGTCGTGCGCTACCTGACCCGCACTTGGCGCAAGCGGCGCCGGCGCCACGCCGGGCTGGCCGCCGAACCGGCGCTGCGCCATGCGCAGGTGCTGCGCCTGCGCTCGCACGGCGGAGGTCGAGCGCTTCGTCCGCACCCTGCCCGAAGCGCGACGGCGTCAGGCGCTGACGGCGTCGCCTCGCCCTTGCGCCTGGCCTGCGGCCGCGTATGGGCAATCTGCACAGCTATACACTGGGCACCGAGCCGCCGCCGACCATGAAGAGCCCGACCCCCGACGCCACCGAGCGCGCGCTGCAGCAGGCGCTGCAGCGCCTGCTCGCGCCGCTGGCCCGGCTGGCGGTGGCGCGCGGCGTGCCGTTCGCGGTGGTCGAGGAGCTGCTCAAGCACGGCTTCGTGCAGGCGGCGCGCGACGCGCAAGGTACGAACGGCCAGCGCGACGTGAGCCGCGTCGCGACCGCGACCGGGCTGACCCGGCGCGAGGTCACGCGGCTGTCGCAGGACCTGCCGGCGGCCGCTGCCGAGCGGCCGTCGCCGGCGACGCAGATCTTCACGCGCTGGCGCAGCGACCGCCGCCTGCGCGACCGCCGCGGCCACCCGCGCGCGCTGCCGCGCCAGGGCCCGGCGCCGAGCTTCGAGGCGCTGGCGCAGTCGGTGACGCGCGATGTCCACCCGCGCAGCCTGCTCGAGCAGCTCTGCCGGCTCGGGCTCGCGCGCCACGATGTCGAGACCGACCAGGTCGAGCTCGTCCAGGACGCTTTCGTTCCGCGCGACGACCAGGCGCGCATGTTCGCCTTCCTCGGCCAGAACGTCGGCGACCACCTCGCCGCCAGCGTCGCCAACGTGCTCGGCGACGAGCGGCGCCATTTCGAGCAGGCGGTCTTCGCCGACGAGTTGTCCGACGCGTCGATCGCGGCGGCGAAAAAGCTCGTCAATGCCCAGTGGCGCTCGCTGATGGCGGCGATCGTGCCCGAGCTCGACGCGCTGATCGACGCCGACCGCCAGGCGGCCGAAGCCGACCCGACTCGCCGCGCCGACCGCCGGCTGCGCGTGGGCCTGTACTCGTACGACGAACCAATGGCCGACGGCCTCAAGGAAGATTGAGATGGATCGAGATTCGGGCCCCGAACTGCGCCGCCGCGACCTGCTGCTGGCCGCGCTGTCGCTGCTCGCCGGCTGCGGCGGCGGCGTCGACAGCGGCGGCACCGGCACCGGCGTCGCCAGCACCTACTCCTACGGGCCTATCGTCGGCTTCGGTTCGATCATCGTCAACGGCGTGCATTACGACGACAGCGCAGCCGCGATCGCCGGCGACGACGGCACGCCGCGCAGCCGCAGCGACCTGCGCCTGGGCATGCAGACCGAGGTGCTGGCCGCGGCGGTCACGGTCAGCGCAGGGATCTCCAGCGCCACCGCGTCGACGATCCAGCTGCGCAGCGAGATCGTCGGCCCGGTGCAGGCCGTCGACGCCACCAACCAGCGCCTGACCGTGCTCGGCCAGAGCGTGCAGGTGCAAGCCGGCACGGTGTTCGACGCCAGTCTCGCGAACGGCTTCGCGTCGCTGGCCGTCGGCGACCTGGTCGAGGTCTATGCGAACTTCGACATCGCGGCGAACCGCTTTGTGGCGACCCGGATCGAGCCACGCACCGCCCCCGCCGCGTACAAGCTGCGCGGCCTCGTCGGCACGCTGTCGCTGGACGCGCAGACGATCACGATCGGCGCGCTGACGATCGCCTGGTCGGCGGTGGCGCCAGCCGACCCGGCGACCTCGCTCGCCGTCGGCAGCGCCGTGCGCGTGGTGCTCGCCACCACGCCGGTGGCCGGCGTCTGGACCGCCACCGCGCTTCAGGCCGGCAAGCCAGCGCTGGCCGACCGCGAGCGCGCCGAGCTCGAAGGCCATGTCAGCGCCTTCACGTCGACGACCTCGTTCGCGGTCAACGGCGTGCCGGTCGACGCCACGGCGGCGAGCTTCCCCAACGGCAGCGCCGGGCTGACGCTGGGTGCCCGCGTCTCGGTCAAGGGCAGCCTGCGCAGCGGCACGCTGGTCGCGACCAGCGTCGCCGTCGAGGACGGCAGCGAAGGCGAGCTGGAGTACGAACTGCACGGCAGCATCGATGCGCTCGACGCCAGCACGCAGAGCTTCGTCGTGCGCGGCGTCAGCGTCGTCTGGAGCGCGACGACCGTCTTCGAGGGCGGCACTGCCGCGAACCTCGTCGTCGGCGCCAATGTCGAGGTCAAGGGCCCGCTGTCTCCCGACGGCACGCGCGTCGACGCGGTCTCGGTGCAGATCGAGAGTTGACCCCCCCGAAGCGCCTTCGGCGCCTCCCCCCAGGGGGCGACGCCGGTGACCGGGCAGAGCCCGGCCACGGCGCCCGCTGGATGCGTCGGGTGATGCATCGCGGGTCGCGCGAAGCGCGGCGGAGCGACCGAGCTGCGCCGCCCGCGGCTCACGGACCGGCGCTGCGGAGGCGCCTCACAATCCGGCCGCGCTGAGGCTTCCGGCAAAGCGCTCGGGCGGGACGAAGCCGATCGTGCGTGCCGGCTCGCGTTCGCGGCCGGCCGCGTCGAAGAACACGATGCCGGGCGGGCCGAACAGGCCGAAGCGCTTGAGCAGCGCGCGGTCGGCGGCCGAGTTCGCGGTGACGTCGGCCTGCAGCAGCAGCGCGTGCGCGAGGCGCTCGCGCACCGCCGGATCGCTGAAGGTGCGCGCCTCCATCTCCTTGCACGAGACGCACCAGTCGGCGTAGAAGTCCAGCATCACCGGCCGGCCCGCGCCTTGCAGCGCGCGGTCCAGCTCGTCGACGCTCGCGACGCGGCGCAGCGGCAGCTTCGACGCCTCGGCGAGCCGGACCTCGCCGCCGCGCGCCGCGAGGTGGCGCAAGGGCTGCAGCGGGTCGTCGCCGCCGCTGAGCGCACCCACCACCTGCGCGATGCCGAGCACGGCGAGCACCAGCGCCGCCGAGCGCAGCCAGCGCAGCCGGGCGCTCCAGGCCTCGGCCGCGCCGACGAGCAGCCCGGCACCGATCAGGACCATCGTCAGCGCGCGCGGCAGCACCGGCGCGACGATCCACAGCGCCACCGCGAGCAGCAGCACGCCGAAGAAGAGCTTCACGCCCTCCATCCAGCGCGCCGGCGCGCGGCAGCAGCGAGCCTGCGGACAGCCCCACCAGCAGCAGCGGCACGCTCATGCCCATCGCCAGGCTGAACAGCGCCAGGCCGCCGACGAGCACGTCGTGCGTGCGGCTGATGAAGACCAGCGCGCCGGCCAGCGGCGCGGCGACGCAGGGCCCGACGATGAGCGCCGACATCCCGCCCATCACGAAGACCGCCGCCAGCCGGCCGCCGGCGAGCCGGCCCGAGCGCTCGGTCAGCCGGCTCTGCACGAAGGCCGGCATCTGCAACTCGAAGACGCCGAACATCGACAGCGACAGCGTCGCGAGCAGCAGCGCGAAGGCGCCCAGCACCCAGGGGTTCTGCAACGCGGCCGCCAGCCCTTCGCCGAGCAGCCCGGCGACGACGCCGAACGCGGTGTAGACCAGCGCCATGCCCGAGCGCGTAGGCGAGCGCGAGCACGAAGCCGCGCCGGCGTGTCACCGGCGCCCCCTGGCCGACGATGATCGACGACAGGATGGGCACCATCGGCAGCACGCAGGGCGTGAACGAGAGCAGCAGCCCGGCGAGCAGGAAGACCGCGGCGATGGTCGGCAGCCGGCCCGAGTGGAGCGCGGCCTCGACGCTCGACGGCGGCTCGGCCGATGCGGTCGCAACCGGTGCAGCGGGTGCAGCCGGCGCGGCCGCCGGCACGCCCACCGGCGCCGCCGCCCCGCCGCCGTCGGCGGCGGGCGCGTCGTCGGCGCCCTGCCAGGCGACCTGGCGGATCCGGCCGTCCTGCACGGTCGCGCGCACGAACGCGGTCTGCGGCGCGTAGCACAGGCCGCGGTCGGCGCAGCCCTGGTAGCCCACGCGCAGCCTGAAATCGGCGGTGGCGACCGCCGGCACCGGCACGCGCAGCGCGCCGCGCAGCACCTGCATCGTGCGGCCGAAGTTCGGGTCGGGCTCGGCGCTGCCGGCGGGCAGCTCGACCGCGCCCAGCCGCACCGGGCCGTCCGCCGCCTCGACCGTGATCCGGTCGCGGTAGAGGTGGTAGCCGGGTGCGATGGCGATGTCGACCTCGATCGCCTGGCCGTCGAGCACACGCGCCTGGCCGCGGAAGGCCTGCGCCGGGTCCAGGTAATCGGCTTCGGCGGCTTCGGCGGCCAGCGCCCCGGCAGCGCCGAGGAGCCCGGCCAGCGCCGCGACGCGCAGCACGCGCCAGCTCGGCAAGGGTCGGCAGAAGTTCATCAGGTTTCCTCGTCGTCGAAACGGCAGGCACCGGTCGGCCCGCCCTGGAAGCGGCGCATCGAGGCGTCGACGGCGAGCCAGCTCGCCCCCTCGGTGGCCAGGAAGTCGGGCGCCGCGGCGCCCTGCAGCATCGCGATCGTGGTCAGCGCGCCGGCCGCAACGCAGGCCGGCGCGGCAACGCTGACCGAGGCCCAGGCGCTCACCGGCCAGCCGCTGCGCGGATCGAGGATGTGGCAGTAGCGGCGCCCGTCGAGTTCGAAATGACGCTCGTAGTCGCCGCTCGTCGCGAGCGCGCCGCCCGCCATCTCGACGCTCGCGATCGTGCCGTCGCTGCGGCGCGGATGCTGGATGCCGAAGCGCCAGCCGCGGCCGTCGGCGCGCGCACCGAGCACGCGGATGTCGCCGCCGAGGTTGACGAAGCCATGCCGCTGCCCGGCGCCGGCGAGCAGCGCGGCGGCCCGGTCGGCGGCGTATTCCTTGCCGAAGCCGCCGAAGTCGATCTCCATGCCGGCACGCGGCAGCCGGATGCGCCGCCCGTCCCATTCGACCTGCTGCCAGCCGATCAGCGGCAGCAAGGCCTCCAGCGCCCCGGGCGGCGGCAGCTGCGCGCGGCGGAAGTCCCAGGCGCGGCGCAGCACGCCCGAGGTCACGTCGAACAGGCCGTCGCTCCAGCGCGTGCAGCCGGGCCGCGAAGGCGAGCAGCGAGGCGGTCTCGTCGTCGACCGCGACCGCCTCGTCCGCGCCGGCGGCGGCGTTGATGCGCGAGACGATGCTGTCGGCGCGGTAGCGCGAGTACTTCTGCTCGATGCGCCGGACCTCGGCGATGGCGGCCTGCGCCGCGCCGGCGAGCACCGCCTCGTCGTCGCCTTCGAGCCGGATCTCGCAGCGACTGGACATCGCCTGGAAGCCGAAGCCGACCGACGCACCCAAGGACACCTCAGAGACTGTGAAGACAGGCATCACACCCGCGCCGAGGCGGCCAAGGGCGCTGGGCTCGGCGCATCGAGCGGACGCCGCTGACGGGCTCCGCCCGGCCGCCGGCGTCGCCCCCTCGAGGGGGAGCGGCGAAGCCGCTGCGGGGGGGGTCATGTCAGAAGCGCTTGGCGATGCCGACCTGCAGGAAGGTCGCGCTGAACGGGTCCAGCCCGGGCGAGCCGCTGCCGCCGATGCGCCACGACGAACGCTGCTCGTAGCGCTCGGCCTTCAGGTCGGCCGACCAGTCCGGCGTGATCTGCAACCCGAGCTTCAGCCCCAGCGTCACCGCGCCGAAGGCCGACAGGCGCTGGTCCGGCGAGATGTAGGTCGGCGGGTTGCTGAAGTAGCCCGGCGGATAGGGCGCGCCGACATCGGGGTCGTAGACCGGGTCGTAGTAGAAGGTCGCCGCGCTCTGCGAATACAGGCGCATCGACGGCGTCACGCTCAGCCGCGCACCGACCGGCTGCACCCACTCGGCGCCCAGCGTGTGGGCGCGGATGCCGAAGCTGTCGCGGTAGTAGCGGTAGCTCGTGCGCAGCGCCGCGCCCGGGCCGGCGAAGTAGTGGTTCCAGCGCAGCAGCGCGATCGCCTGGTTGCGCTCGCGCGGCCGGATGTCGGGCTCCTTGTACGGGTCGCTGAAGAAGCCGCGGCCGCGGTTGTAGGTCAGGTCGAGCTGCGCCAGGTCGGTCGGCGACAGCGCCTGGGTGATGCCGACGGTCAGCTCGGTGGTGTGCTTGTGCTCGTGCAGCGCGGCGTCGTTGGTCGAACCGATGCGGTCGCTCGAGACGCCGACGCCGAGGTTCCAGCTGCGGTTGTTGTCCTCGCTGGCCCAGCGCAGGTCGAGCGAGCCGGCATTGCTTTCGTAGTCGTGTTCCTTCGAATGGCTGAGCCCGACGCCCCAGGCCGAGCGCTCCTGGTAGCGCGTGAGTTTCACGTCGGCGGCATGGCGCTCGTCGCTCATGCGCTGCGTCGCGCCCGAGATCGCCGTGTGGTAGCGCGGCGTCGCGCCGGAGACGCTGTCGGCGACCGCCGAGCCTTCGAGCGCCCACTGCGGCGACAGCGGCGCGAGCACGTAGACCGAAGGCGCCGTCACGTGGATGCGTTTCAGGCCGGGCTGCGAGTCCTGGTAGTCGAGGTACTTCACCGCGACCTGGCCCTGCTCGGGGGCGGTCTCGGCATGCAGCGCGACGCCCGGCAGCGCGAGCGCGGCGGCGATGATCGCGCCGGCCTTGTCGATCCTGTCAGTTGCAGCCACAACCACCTCCGCCGACGCCGTAGCCGCCCGAGGCGTTCTCCTTGCTGCCGTAGATGTGCTGCACGAAGCGCTGGTCCAGCGGGTCGGCGCCCATCGTCATCGCCGGCTTGGCGAGGTCGCCCTTCTCCCACGGCTGCGGGGGGGTCAGCGCGCAGCCGCCGGACGCGAGGCTCAGCGTGCAGGCCAGCGCCAGCGCAGCGGCGGCGCGGGGGTTCGGGGTCGGGCGTCTCATCGTGCTCGTTCTCATCTCGTTGCCTTCGTCGGTCAGCGCGCTGCCAGCGCCTGCTGGATGCGCGCCTCGAGCTCCTGGCGGTCCTCGGCGCGAAAGCCCTTGTGCAAGGCGATCAGGCTGCCGTCGCGACCGATCAGGTACGACGACGGCATGCCCATCACCTGGTAGCGGCGCGCACTGTCGCCATGGGCGTCGAAGGCCAGCGTGAACTTTGCCGGCACCTCGGTGAGGAACTTGTCGGCGTCCTCGCGCCGCGCGTCGAGATTGACGGCGACGACTTCCAGCCCCTGCGCGCCGTACTTCGCCATCAGTTCGTTCATGAACGGGAACGACTGGCGGCAGGGGCCGCACCACGAGGCCCAGAAGTCGAGGTAGACGACCTTGCTGCGCAGGCCCGCCAGGCTGACCGTGCCGTCGCGGCCCGGCAGTTGGATGTCCGGCACCGGGGCGCCGGCGTCGAGCGCCCAGGCGGACGGCAGCGCCATCAGGCTCAGGCAGCAGGCGGCCGCACGCAGCAAGGGGTTCAGTCGGTTCGTCTTCATCGTCGTGGGTGGGTCGTGGGTGAATCGTTGGGGGAAGCGAATCAGCGCCGGGTGCGGCGCTGCCAGAGCAGCGCGGCGGCCAGCAGCACCAGCAGCCCGAGCGTGGGGTCGGCGACGCCGTCGCCGGCCGCCAGCGAGCAGCCCCCGGCGCCGGCGTTGGTGGCCACGATGGCGGGCGGCGGCACCGACTGCGCCTGCACCGGCACCTGCAGCGGCGTGGCCGCGGCATTGGTGTCGATCTCGACGACGCCGACGTCGGCAGCCGCAGCGCTCGCGCCCGACCACGCGACGGCCATCGCGCAGGCCTGGCCCGGCAGCAGGTCGAACGGTGCGCTCGGGCAGCCGTTCGCGGCCGCCGTGTCGAGGGTGAACGAACCGCTGGCCACGCGCATCGCCGTCACGTGCAGCACGGCATTGCCCGCGCTTTGCACGGTGAGGGTCTGCGCGCCGCCGGCGCCGGCCCCGCTGGCCGACAGGTCGAAGCTGAGCGCCGCAGGCACCACGCTGACGGCCGGCTGCACGAGCGACGTGCCGTTGCCGGACAGCGCCACGTCGGGCGGGTTGGTGCCGGACGAGACGATCTGCAGCGTCGCGCTGCGCGCGCCGGCCGCCCCCGGCTGGAAGGCCAGCGCCACGGTGCAGACGGCGCCGGCGGCGAGATCGGCGTTCAGCGCGCAACTGCCGCCGCTGCCGAGCGAGAAGTCGCCGGCTTGCGCCCCGGCCAGCGTGATCTGCTGCAGCGTCACCGGGCCGGGGCCGAGATTGTTCAGCGTCAGCAGCCGCGTGGCCGGGCTGGCGCCGACGGCGGCATCGCCGAAGTCCAGCGCCGCGACGGCCGGCACCCAGGCGAGCGCCGGCGACGAGGCCACGCCGGTGCCGCCCAAGGCCACCGCATGCGGCGATCCGGCCGCATTCGACAGCACGCTCAGGCTGCCGCTCGCGGCACCCGCGGCGGCAGGCGTGAACGTGACCGACAAGGTGCAGGAGGCGCCGGCCGCCAGACTCGTGCCGCAGCCCGAGCCGACCGCGAAACCGGGGCTCGCGCTGATGCCGCCCAACGTCAGCGCGCCGGAGCCGGTGTTGGTCAGCGTCACGCTGCGCGCGGTCGAGACCACGCCGACGGCCTGGTTGCCGAAGGCCAGCGACCCGGGGGCCAGGCTCACGCCCGGCGCCGGTGTCGACACCCCGGAACCGGACAGGCTCAGCACCGCGGCACCGTTGCTCGCGTCGGAGTTCAGCGTCAGCGTCGCGCTGCGCACGCCCAGCGCGCGAGGCGTGAAGCCCAGACTCAGGCTGCACGTCGCGCCCGGGGCCAGCGTCGACGCCGCGGTGCAATTGCCGCCGAGCGAGAAGTCGCCCGCCGCGGTGCCGCTCAGCGCGGCAATGGCCAGGGTCAACGGCGCCGCGCCACTGTTGCTCACCGTCACGGCCTGGCTCGCGCTGGCACTGCCCACGACCTGCGGCCCGAACACGACCGACGTGGCATTGACCGAGATCGCCGGCTGCGCGCTGACCGTTCCGGTGCCGACCAGCGCCACCGTTGTCGGCGAACCGACGGCGTTGTGGCTGATGCTCAGGCTGGCGTTGCGCGCGCCGGTGGCCAGCGGCGCGAAGCTCACGAGCACCGAGCAGGAGCTGTTCGCCGCCACGCTGCCGCCCGCGCTGCAGGTGCCGCCGGCCAGATGGAATTCGGACGCCTGCGCGCCGACGATCGACAAGCCGGCGATGGCCAGCGACGTGTTGCCGGTGTTGCTCACCGTCAGCGTCTGCGCCGCCGACACGCTGCCCTGCGTCTGCGTGAAGCTCAGCGTGGCGGGCGAGACGCCGATGACCGGATTCAGCGCGACCCCGGTGCCCGACAGGCTGGTGCTGCTGCTGCCGCCGGACGCGTTGTGCGTGATCACGAGGCTGGCGCTGCGCGATCCGGCCGCGGCCGGCGTGAAGCTCAGCTGCGCGGTGCAGCTGGCGCCGGGCGCCAGCGAGGCCCCGGCGGCACAGCTGCCGCCGCTGAGCGTGAACTCGCTGCTGCCGGTCGACAAGCTGCCCAGCGTCAGCGCCGCCGTGCCGGTGTTCGACAGCGTCGCCGTCTGGCCGCTGCTCGTCGTGCCCAGGTTGACGCTGCCGAAGGCGAGCGACGCGGTCAGCGACGCCGCCGGCGCGAGCGCGGCCGTCGCGTTGCCGCTCAGGCTCACGCTGACCGGGCTCGCGTTGGACGCGATCGCGAGCGTGCCGCTGCGCGTGCCGGTCGCGCCGGCAGACGGCGCGAACGCCACCGACACCGTGCAGCTCGCGCCGGCGGCCACGCTCGCGCCGGCCGCACAAGTGCCGCCGGCGATCACGAAGTCGGCGCTGTTGGTCAGCGTGATCGACGAGATCACGAGCCCCGCGCTGCCGGTGTTCGACAAGGTCACGTTCTGCGCCGCACTGGTCGCGCCGATCGCGGTCGCGGCCAGCGTCAGCGCGGAAGGCGAGACCGCCGCGACCGGTGCCGTTGCCGTGCCGCTGCCGCTGCCCGAGAGCGCGATCGTGATCGGCGTCAGCGTGCCGGCGTGCGCGAGGCTGAGCGTGCCGCTGCGCGTGCCACTCGCCGTCGGCGTGAAGGTCACGAGCACGGTGCAGCTCGCGCCGGTGGCGACCGTGGTCGCGCAGCTGCCGCCCGAGCGCGCGAAGTCGCCGCTCGTGCTCACCGTCAGGCCGCTGATCGAGACACCGGACTTCAGGCTCGCGTAGACCGTGACGGTCTGCGCCGCCGCGGTGGACCCGACCGCGGTGGACGCGAAACTCAGCGTGGTCGGCTTGTTGCCGAGATAGGCCGCCACGTCGGCCAGCGCCGAACCGCCGGACGGGTAGCTGGCGCGCAGCGAGTTCATGTCGGCGACGCTGCCGATCGCCGCGTCGATCACGCTGCGCGCATTGCGCCCGTTGTAGATCTTGTTCGAGTTGCTCGTCAGCGGACTGGCGCCGTGGCAAGTCGCGCACTGGCTGTCATAGAGCGTCTTGCCGTGGACCGGGTCGTCGGCTCGCGCATCGAGGCAGACCACGCTTAACAATGCGACGAGACAGGCCAGCCGCCGGGCGAACGAGGCGGTCATCGGAATGGCGTGGCGCCGCAGTGCGGGCACGGGCGTGAGCGGTGGAGGTCCGGAGGGGTGCATGTCATGGATGTGCAATTTGCACATTAATGTGCCCGCTCTGGCGCGCGACGTTCCGCCTCAGTTGTGACCGGAGGTTGGGCAACGTCACCCGAGGTTCGACGCGGAGCGAGCCCTGGCCCGACGGCGGCCTGGTCGCGATCGCCGTGGCAGCCCATGGGCGGGCAGCCCGCCGTCGGCACGGTCCGCGATCGTGGTCCCGCCCGCGTCGACGGCTACAGCGGGTTACGAACTGGGGGACGGCGAGAACGCCCTGTGTGGTGCGCGACGCACTCGCTGCAGCGAGCGCTGGGTCGTTGGGCCGATCGCCGCACCGAGCGACGGGTCGCTATGCGCTCGCCGCGGCGAGCGTCGGGTCTATGTCCCAGAGGATGTCGCCGATGTTGACGAGGTGGCTCATGAACCGGGCCATCACGACAGCGCGCGCGCCGCGGCCTCGAGGTAGCGCCCTTCGCCGTAGACGGCCGCCTCTTCGCGGCAGGCGTGCACGAGCTTGATCACGTGGTCGTCGTCGGCAGCGCAGGCCGCTTCGATCACCTGCGGCCAGGTCGAGGGTCGCGGCGCCGGCCGCGGCGCCGCCGGCACGCGCGCCGCCAGATAGGCAGCGGTGAAGGCGGCGACCAGCAGCGGCGCCGCCCGGTCCCCCGCGCCCAGCCAGGGCAGCAGCACCCGCAGCGCGCGCAGCCCGGTCACCAGGTGCAGCACGGTGAAGTTGCCGCTCTCGGCATAACGCGCGGCGGCCAGCGCGGCCAGCCGCGGCAGCAGGTCGGCCGTGACCTGCAGGCGGCCGGCGAGCGCCGTGTAGGGCGCCGACGAAGTCGCGGCGGCCATGCGCAGCGAGATCAGCGGACCGTCGGTCGTCCACGACGGCGCCTCGGCAACGAGGCGCGCCGCCCAGCCGTCGAAAGCGATCGGCGCACCCGACGGCGGCGGCGCCAGCGGCTGCCAGCGCCACGCCCAGTAGGCGAGCGCGGCGGCGAGTTCGCCGTCGTGGCCCGACTCGACGGCGTGCGCCGTGCGGATGGCGCCGTGGAAGGCTGCGGCGGCAACACCCGGCAGCAATTGCGGCAGCAGCGCGTACAGCAGCGTCTCGCGCCCCTCTTGCGCCAGTGCCTCGCCGAACGCCGCCTGCAGCAGCGCGAAGGCATCGGGCCGTTCGCGCAGCTGGCGCCAGCCGCGCCAGCCTTCGGCCACCGCCGGCAGCGGCGCCTGCCGGCCCTCGAAGCGGCGCGCGCAGGTGGCGAGGAACGACTCGAGTCTGGCCCCGCCGGCACCCAGCGAGTGCAGCGCATGCAGCGCCATCGGCAGGTGGTTGGTCAGCTGGTCGCGGTACTCGGGCGGCAGCCGCAGGTTGGCGTCGAGCAGGCGGTGAAGCGTGGTGGTCGTCATGGCGGCGGGGTCGTCGGATCGAAGCGCCATGCTGCAAGTTAAAGTCAACTTGAAGTCAAGCCCTCGGCGGACGAATCCCATGGAAGACGGCTGGATCACGATCGGCGACCTGGCGCGCCGCGCCGGCGTCGCCGCCAGCGCCTTGCGCTTCTACGAGGCGCAGGGCCTGCTGCAGGGCCGGCGCAGCGCCAGCGGCCGGCGCGAGTACCCGCGCCACGCGCTGCGCCGCGTCGCCTTCGTGCGCGCGGCGCAGGCGGTGGGCCTCTCGCTCGACGAGATCCGGTCGGCGCTGGCCACTCTGCCCGCGGGGCGCACACCGACCCCGGACGACTGGCAGCGGCTGGCCGCCGGCTGGCAGCCGCTGCTGGACGATCGCATCGCCGCGCTGACCCGGCTGCGCGACCAGCTCGCGTCGTGCATCGGCTGCGGCTGCCTGTCGCTCGCGCGCTGCGCGCTCTACAACCCGGGCGACGCGGCGGCGGCGCGCGGCCCCGGCGCGCGCTACCTGCTGGGCGACCGCGCGGCCGAGGTCGCGGCCGGCCTCACGGCAGGAAGCCGCGCGCCTCCAGCAGCCGTCGCAGCGCGTCCGCGTCGACGCGGAACACGTCCGGGTCGTACTTGATCTTGCTCGTGTAGAACTGGGCCAGCGAGGTGATGCCGAGCTCGTCCATGCGCTGCACCACCTCGGGCCCCATCGCGCGGTAGCGCTCCCAGCCGCGCCGCTCGCGCTCGCCGAACATCGCGTCGATGTCCTCCGGCGCCGGGCGCCGGTAGCGCTCGTCGTGGATCCAGGCCGCCGGCGGCAGCCGGTCACGCGGCGTGGGCGCCTCGGCCGGCCAGCCGACGACCAGGCTCGTCACCGGCAGGCAGTTCTCGGGCAGTTCGAGGAACTCGGCGATCGCACCCATCGAATGCAGCGTCGTGCCCATGTAGCAGATCCCCAGGCCGTGGCTTTCCAGCGCGAGCGCGGTGGTCTGCGCGAGGATGATCGCGTCGTAGCCGGCGACATGCCAGCTGATGAAGTCGGCGAAGCCCGGCCGCGCGTCGCGCTGTGCCAGCCACTGCCGGGTGCGATGGCTGTCGGCGCAGAAGGTCAGCACGACCGGTGCCTGCAGCACCATCGGCTGCTCGAAATGCAGCTCGTACAGGCGCTGCTTGCGCTCCGGGTCGCGCGTGCGCACGACCGAGATCATGTTCAGGTTGCCGCTCGACGACGAGCCGGCCAGCGCTTCGACGAGCACGCGGTCGAGCAGCGCCGCGTCGACCGGCCGGTCCTCGAACCGGCGGATCGAGCGGTGCGCGCGCAGCAGGCGCGACATCGAATCGGCGGCATCCGTCATCCGGCGTCTCCTGGGCGAAAAGGCGCGCATCATGCCCGGACGCGCCGGCCGCCGGAACCCCGGCGCCGCTGCTACACTGCGCGCCGTCAGGAGAGAGCCCTCGTCGCGAGGGCCGCCGAAGGCGCAGAGGTCGAACCCGGGTTCGGCTTCGAACGCTCAGGCAAAAGGACTGACTTCCTTCCTCACTGGAGAGAGGCTGTCCTCGAGGCGGCCCACCGAAGGGGCAAGGCCTGCCGATTCCCCAGCGGACGAGGGCAGCGCCGAATCTCTCAGGTAAAGCGGACAGCGGGGGCAGCGATCACCACGAGGGTGGTGGTCGGCAGCCAAGCCCTCGAAGGAGTCCGCCCGTGACCGAACTGCTCCAGACCCCGTTGCATGCCTTGCACCTGCGCCTTGGCGCGCGCATGGTGCCCTTCGCCGGCTATTCGATGCCGGTCCAGTACCGCGCCGGCGTGATCGCCGAGCACCGGCAGTGCCGCGAGGCGGCCGCGCTGTTCGACGTGTCGCACATGGGCCAGCTGCGCCTGGTCGGCGCCGACGCCGCCGCAGCGCTGGAAACGCTGGTGCCGGTGGACGTCGTCGACCTCGGCGTCGGCCGCCAGCGCTATGCCTTCTTCACCAACGCCAGCGGCGGCCTGCTCGACGACCTGATGGTCACGCGGCCGCAGCCGGGCTCGGGCTTCGGTGACCTGTTCGTCGTCGTCAACGCGGCGTGCAAGGACGCCGACATGCGCCACCTCGTCACCCATATCGGCCACCGCTGCAGCGTGGTGCCCATGCCCGAGCGCGCGCTGCTCGCGCTGCAGGGGCCGCAGGCGGCGCAGGCGCTGGCGCGGCTGAACGCCGCCGTGGCGCAGCTCGTCTTCATGAGCGGCGCCGAGTTCGACCTCGCGGGCACGCCCTGCTTCGTCACCCGCTCGGGCTACACCGGCGAGGACGGCTTCGAGATCTCGGTGCCCGCCGCCGACGCCGCCGCACTCGCCGAGGCGCTGCTCGCGCAGCCCGAGGTCCAACCCGCGGGCCTGGGCGCGCGCGACACGCTGCGCCTCGAGGCCGGGCTGTGCCTGTACGGGCACGACATCGACGCGCGCACGAGCCCGGTCGAGGCCGGCCTGACCTGGGCGATCCAGAAGGTGCGCCGCCCCGGCGGCGCCCGCGCCGGCGGCTATCCGGGCGCGGTGGCGATCGAGGGTCACCTCGCCGGCGGCGCGCCCTGCAAGCGCGTCGGCCTGGTCGGGCTGGAGCGCGTGCCGGTGCGCGAAGGCACGGCGATCGTCGACGCCCACGGCCGCAAGCTCGGCCAGGTGACCAGCGGCACGCTGGCGCCGACCGTGAACTTGGCCATCGCGATGGCCTACCTGCCCGTCGACCACGCGCAGCCCCAGCACGAGGTCTATGCCGAAGTGCGCGGCAAGCGGCTGCCGATGCGCGTGACGCCCATGCCTTTCAACCCCCACCGCTATTTCCGCGGCTGACCCGCGGCTGAACCAGGAGCCCATCCCATGACCACCAAGTTCACCACCGATCACGAGTGGATCAACATCGAAGACCACGAGGCCGCGGTCGTCGGCATCACGCTGCACGCGCAGGACGCGCTCGGCGACGTGGTCTTCGTCGAGCTGCCCGACGTCGGCCGCACGTTCAAGAAGGGCGAGATCGCCGGCGTCGTCGAATCGGTCAAGGCCGCGGCCGACATCTACATGCCGGTGACGGGCGAGATCGTCGAGGTCAACGAGGCGCTGAAGTCCGAGCCGGCGCTCGCCAACACCGATCCGATGGGCAACGGCTGGTTCTTCAAGGTGCGCGTCGGCGACATGGGCGAGTTCGACCAGCTGATGGACCCGCCCGCCTACGACGCGCTGCTGAAGACGCTGTGACGACGTGAGGGTCCGGCAGGACCCGCTCGCCTCACAGCGCCCGAGCGCGATACCAGCGCGAGGGGCGTTCGCCCGTGACCCTTGCCCGAAGATGAGAATCCCATGTTGATGTCCGCCCTGAAGCCGCTCGGCGAGCTGGAAAACGCCGCCGAGTTCACCCCCCGCCACATCGGGCCGCGCGACGACGACGAGCAGCGCATGCTGTCGGTGATCGGCGCCGATCGTCCCAACTTCACGCGACGCGCGCTGATCGACGCCATCGTGCCGCGCGCGATCGCCCGATCGCGACCGATGGCGCTGCCGGCGGCCGTCACCGAGGCCGAGGCGCTGGCGGAGATGAAGGCGCTCGCGGCGAAGAACCGGGTGCTGAAGAGCTTCATCGGCCAGGGCTACCACGGCACGCACGTGCCCGGCGTCATCCTGCGCAACGTCCTCGAGAACCCGGCCTGGTACACCGCCTACACGCCGTACCAGGCCGAGATCTCGCAAGGCCGGATGGAAGCGCTGGTGAACTTCCAGACCATGGTCTGCGACCTCACCGGGATGCCGATCGCCAACGCGTCGATGCTCGACGAGGCCACCGCCGCCGCCGAGGCGATGACGCTGGCCAAGCGCAGCGTGAAGAGCAAGTCCGACACCGTCATCGTCGCCGCCGACTGCCACCCGCAGACGATCGAGGTCATCCGCACGCGCGCCGCGCCGCTGGGGCTGAAGGTGCTCGTCGGCTTCGCGCCGGCGCTGATGGACGAGCACGAGTACTTCGCCGTCGTCGCGCAGTACCCGGCCACCGACGGCCGCCTCCACGACCTGCGCCCCTTCGTCGAGAAGGCGCACGCGAAGGGCGCGGCCTTCATCGTCGCGGCCGACCTGCTGGCGCTGACGCTGCTCGTGCCGCCGGGCGAGTTCGGCGCCGACATCGTCGTCGGCAGCACGCAGCGTTTCGGCGTGCCGATGGCCGCCGGCGGCCCGCATGCCGCCTACCTGGCCTGCCGCGACGAGTGGAAGCGCTCGATGCCGGGCCGGCTGGTCGGCGTCAGCGTCGACGTGCACGGCCAGCCCGCCTACCGGCTCGCGCTGCAGACGCGCGAGCAGCACATCCGGCGCGAGAAGGCGACGAGCAACATCTGCACCGCGCAGGTGCTGCTCGCGGTGATGGCCAGCATGTACGCGGTCTACCACGGCCCGGCCGGGCTCAAGCGCATCGCGCAGCGCGTCGCCTCGTACACCGCGATCCTGGCGCAGGGTCTGCACCGCGATGGGCCTGAAGGTCACGACCGCGCAGGCCTTCGACACGATCACCGTCGACACCGGTGCGCGCACCGACGCGATCCTGGCCGCGGCGCTGGACGGCGGTGCGAACCTGCGCCGCATCGCGCCGACGATGCTGAGCGTCGCGCTCGACGAGACGACGACGCGCGAGGACCTCGCGTCGCTCTGGTCCTGGTTCGCCGCGCCGGGCCAGGCGCTGCCCGACATCGCCGCGTTCGAGAAGGGCATCGCGCCGCTGATCCCCGAAGCGCTGCGCCGCACGAGCGCCTTCCTCACGCACCCGGTGTTCAACCGCCACCACAGCGAGACCGAGATGCTGCGCTACATCCGCAGCCTGGCCGACAAGGACCTCGCGCTCGACCGCAGCATGATCCCGCTCGGCTCGTGCACGATGAAGCTCAACGCGACGAGCGAGATGATCCCGATCACCTGGCCCGAGTTCGCGAACCTGCACCCGTTCGCGCCGGCGGACCAGCTCGCCGGCTGCCAGGCGCTGAACGACCAGCTCTGCGCCTGGCTCGCGCAGGCCACCGGCTACGCCGGCGTGAGCCTGCAGCCCAACGCCGGCTCGCAGGGCGAATACGCGGGCCTGCTCGCGATCCGCGCCTGGCACGCGTCGCGCGGCGAGGCGCAGCGCGACGGTCTGCCTGATCCCCGAATCGGCGCACGGCACCAACCCGGCGAGCGCGCAGATGGCGGGCATGAGCGTCGTCGTCGTCAAGTGCGACGCGATGGGCAACGTCGACCTCGACGACCTGCGCGCCAAGTGCGAGCAGCACGGCGCGAACCTCGCCGCGGTGATGATCACCTACCCCACGCACCTACGGCGTGTTCGAGGCCCGCGTCAAGGAGCTGTGCGCGCTGGTGCACGCGCCATGGCGGACGCGTCTACGTCGACGGCGCGAACATGAACGCGCTCGTCGGCGTCGCCGCGCCGGGCGAGTTCGGCGGCGACGTCAGCCACCTGAACCTGCACAAGACCTTCTGCATCCCGCACGGCGGCGGCGGGCCCGGCGTCGGCCCGGTCTGCGTCGTCGACGACCTGGTGCCCTTCCTGCCCGGCCACGCGACCGGCCACCGGCGTCGCGTCGCCCGTCGGCGCCGTCTCGGCCGCGCCGCTGGGCAACGCCGCGTGCTGCCGATCAGCTGGATGTACGTGCGCATGATGGGCGCCGACGGGCCTGACGCACGCCACCGAGACCGCGATCCTTTCGGCCAACTACGTCGCGGCGCGGCTGGCCGATCACTACGACATCCACTTCAGCGGCAACATCGACGGCATCACGGGCGGCGGCGTCGCGCACGAATGCATCCTCGACCTGCGCCCGCTCAAGGACAGCAGCGGCATCGGCGCCGAGGACGTCGCCAAGCGGCTGATCGACTACGGCTTCCACGCGCCGACGCTGAGCTTCCCGGTCGCCGGCACGCTGATGGTCGAGCCGACCGAGAGCGAGCCGCTCGCCGAGCTCGATCGCTTCTGCGACGCGATGATCGCGATCCGCGCCGAGATCGCGCAGGTCGAGTCGGGCGCCTGGCCGCGCGACGACAACCCGCTGAAGAACGCGCCGCACACCGCCGAGGCGCTGCTCAAGACCGACTGGCCGCATGCCTACACGCGCGAGCAGGCGGCCTTCCCGGTGCCGGGGCTGCGGCGGCAGAAGTACTGGTCGCCGGTCGGCCGCGTCGACAACGTCTACGGCGACCGCCACCTGGTCTGCAGCTGCCCGCCGCTGAGCGCGTACCAGGACTGACTCATCCCGACTTGCGATCGATCGACGAGGAGTGAGGGGCCGCTCGCGGTCCGAAGCGGCCGTTGGCCGCTCCGGGCCAGGGCCGTTTCGCACGGCTCCCCCCGCCCCCTCCGCGAGGGGGCACCTGCATGACCGTCGGGCCGGCCTCGCGGCCGGCGCGTCGTTCGAGGCGCTGCACGTACCCACAGCGCCGCCTGGCTCGAGAGTGGGTCGGCCTGAGGGCCGACTCGTCATCCGAGCTGGAGCCCCCTCGCGGAGGGGGCGCGGGGGAGCGGTGCAAGGGGCCGTTCGGCCCGGGGCGGCCAACGGCCGCTCCGGGCCGCGAGCCGACACAGGGTCCTTCTCGACGATCGATCGCGAATGGGTATCACAGCGCCGACATCGCCCAGCCCGCCGCTGCCGCGAGCAAGGCCACGAGCAGCGGTGACACGCGCGCCACGACGAGCAGCGCGAAGGCGGCGAGCGCGAGCGCGAAGTCGGCGCGGGCGTGGATCGCGCTCGTCCACACCGGGTCGTAGAGCGCGGCGAGCAGGATGCCGACCACGCTGGCGTTGACGCCGGCCAGCGCCGACTGCAGCGCCGGGCGCTGGCGCAGCCGGTCCCAGAACGGCAGCGCGCCGACGACGAGCAGCCAGGCCGGCAGGTAGATCGCCATCAGGCAGGCCAGGCCGCCGCTCCAGCCGCCCAGGCCGGCCACCGCGGGCCGCATCACCGCGCCCAGGTAGGCAGCGAAGCTGAACAAGGGCCCGGGCACCGCCTGCGCCGCACCGTAGCCGGCGAGGAACTGCGCGTTGTCGACCGCCCCGCCCGGCACCACCGCCGACTGCAGCAGCGGCAGCACCACGTGCCCGCCGCCGAACACCAACGCGCCGCTGCGGTAGAAGGCGGCCAGCATCGCCAGCGCCGGCGACGCGTCCGCCGCCGCCAGCAGCGGCAGCCCGAGCAGCAGCAACGCGAACAGCGCCAGCGCCGCGATCGCCACGCCGTGCGAGACACCCGAAGCGCGGTGCGCCGCCGCCGGCAGCGCGGGCAGGCGCAGCGCGGCCCAGCCGAGCAGGCCACCGGCGACGATGGCACCGACCTGCGCCACCGCGGTCGGCAGCAGCAGCACGAGCAGCGCCGCCGCGACCGCGAGCGCGGCGCGCGCGCGGTCCGGGCACAGCGAGCGCGCCATGCCCCAGACCGCCTGCGCCACCACCGCCACCGCGACGACCTTCAGCCCGTGCAGCACGCCGCTGTCGGCCCAGGCCGGGTGATGCGCGACGCCGAGCGCGAAGACGATCAAGGCCAGCGCCGACGGCAGCGTGAAGCCGGCCCAGGCCGCGAGCGAACCCCACCCGCCGCCGCGCGCGAGGCCGATCGCGATCCCGACCTGGCTGCTCGCCGGCCCGGGCAGGAACTGGCACAGCGCCACCAGGTCGGCATAGCCGCGCTCGTCCATCCAGCGCCGGCGCTCGACGAATTCGGTGCGGAAGTAACCCAGGTGCGCGAGCGGCCCGCCGAACGAGCTCAGGCCCAGGCGCAGGAAGATCGCGAAGATCGCGCCGGCGGAGGTTCGTTCGGGCGGCAGGGGTTCGCTCACGGCGGTGTCATGGCCGTTGACATCACGCCGCTGGTGCAGCGCGCCGATCGCCGCCTCACCACGGATCGACGAACGCCCGCCGCGGCGGCAGCGCGCGGCCGTCGGTCGACGCCAGCACGCGCTGCAGCCAGGCGCGCGTCTCGGCCGGGTCGATGACGTCGTCGATCTCCAGGTGGCTGGCCATGTTCAGCGCCTGGCCGCGCTCGACGGCCTGCGCGAGCCGGCGCTGGAACAGCGCGTCGCGCTCGGCCGGCGGCGCGGCCTCGAGCTCCTTGCGGAAGCCCAGCCGCACCGAACCTTCGAGCCCCATCGCGCCGAACTCGCCGCTCGGCCAGGCGCAGGTCGCGACCGGGGCGTGGAAATGGCCCGCGGTGAGCGCCATCGCGCCCAGCCCGTAGCCGCGCCGCAGCACGACGCTGGCCACCGGCACGCGCAGCGCGGCGGCGGTGACGAACAGGCGCGCTGCGTGGCGCACCATCGCCGTCGCCTCCGAGGCCGGGCCGACCATGAAGCCCGGCGTGTCGACGAAGGTGACGAGCGGCAGGCCGTAGCTGTCGGCCAGCTGCATGAAGCGGGCGAGCTTGTCGCAGGCCGGCGCGTCGAGCGCGCCGCCGAGGTGGCGCGGCTGGCTCGCCGCGACCGCGACCGCGCGCCCGCCCAGGCGCGCGAAAGCGGTCACGACGCCGATGCCGAAGTCGCGCCGCAGCTCGATCACGCTGCCGGCGTCCATCACCGTCTCGACGATGCGGCGCGGGTCGTAGAGTGCGTTGCGGTTCTCGGGCAGCGCGTGGCGCAGCGCGAGCAATTCGCCGCCGGGGCCGGCGTCCGCGGTGGTGTCGCGCAGCCCGAGCAGGCGCTTCGCCGCCGCGACCGCGGCCGCTTCGTCGGCCACGCGCAGGTCGATCACGCCGTTGCCGGCGAGCACCTCGACCGGGCCGACCGCGTCGGCGTCGACGCGGCCGAGGCCGCCGCCTTCGATCATCGACGGGCCGCCCATGCCGAGGCTGCTGCCCTCGACCGCGACGATCAGGTCGCAGCAGCCGAGCAGCGCCGCGTTGCCGGCGAAGCAGCGCCCGGCGACGATGCCGATCAGCGGCACCTGACCCGACAGCGCGGCGAAGCGGCCGAACGTCGTGCTGTCCAGGCCGGCCACGCCCAGGTGCTCGAGCCAGTCGACGTCGCCCGGCCGGCCACCCCCGCCCTCGGCGAACAGCACGACGGGCAGCCGCTGCGCGGCGGCGAGCGCGAGCAGCCGGTCGCTCTTGCGGTGGTTGAACACGCCTTGCGTGCCGGCGAGCACGGTGTAGTCGTAGGCCATCACCGCCACCGGCCGGCCGCCGACGGTGCCGGTGCCGGTGACCAGGCCGTCGGCCGGGGTCTGGCGCTGCAGCTCGGCCAGGCTGCGCCGGCTGCGCTGCGCGGCGACCGCGAGCGCGCCGTACTCGGTGAAGCTGCCTGCGTCGAGCAGGTCGGCCAGGTTCTCGCGCGCGCTGCGGCGGCCGCTCGCGTGGCGGCGCGCCATCGCCTCCGGGCGCGCGGCGTCGGCGGTGAGCGCGTGCCGGTCGAGCACGGCCTGCAGCGCCGCGCGCGGCAGGGCCGGGTCGGCGGCGGCGGGCGGCGGCGGCGCGGGCGCGCCGGCCGCGGCCGGCTCGAACTCGATCAGCGGCGTGCCTTCGGCCGGCACGTCGCCCACCGCGACCGCGATCGCGCGCACGACGCCGGCCGAGGGCGCGGCCAGCGGCAGTTCCATCTTCATCGATTCCTGCACCAGCAGCGGCTGGCCGGCGGCCACCGCCTGCCCGACGACGACCTCGATGCCGACCACCGCGCCGTGCACCGGCGCGACCAGCCAGCGCGCCGAACATCGTTCCGGAAAGACTCATCGACCAGGCCTCCTTTCGACCCATTGTCGGCCCGGCGGCAGACGGCATACTGCGGCCTTCGAGCCCGTCCACCACGCCGCATGACCTCTGCCGGTTCACCGCCCCCGCCGGCCCCACGGATCGGCGAACTCGACGCCGCCCTCGGGCTCGAGCTGCTGGCGCTGGGCCCGACCGCGATCGCCCGCGTCGACACCGCCGGCACATTGCGCTGGGCCAACCCGGCCTGTGCCGCGCTGCTGGCGCTCGACGCACAGGCGGGCGGCCAGCCGCTCGCGGCGTTGCTCGGGCTGGACGCGGCCGACACCGCGCGGCTGCAGCAGGCGCTGGCCACGGCCGCCAGCCAGGCCGAGGTGCAGCGCCGCGCCGACGGCCGGGCCCTCGACCGGCTGCTCATCGAATCGCGCGCGCTGGCCGACGGCTCGCGCGGGCTGACGCTGGCCTCGGTCGCGCAGCGCCGCGCCGAGGCCGAGGCCGCCGAGCACGCCACCGAACTGCTCGGCCTGGCGCGCGAGATGGGCCGGCTGGGCGTCTTCGAGCGCGACCTGCGCAGCGGGCGCGCGACCTGGGACGCACCGCTCTTCCGCATGTGGGGTCTGCGCGGCAGCGGCGAGGCGCCGCCGGAGGAGACGCTGCTCGCGGCCGTCGTCGCCAGCGACCGGCCGGCGCTCGTCCGGGCGGCACGGGGCTCGATCGAGCGCGCCGGCAGCTACGCGCACCATTACCGCGTCGAGGGCGCCGACGGCGTGCTGCGCCACCTGCATTCGCAATGGGTCGTGAAGAACGGCGCCGACGGCCGGCCCGAGCGCGTGCTCGGCCTGGTCATGGACGACACGCACAGCTGGACGCTGGCGCGCTGGCACGACGAGACGGTGGCCCAGCTCGCGCTCGCGGTGGACCTGGCCGGCATCACGATCTGGCGCCACGACCTCGCCACCGAGCGCATGCACTACAACGACCAGGTGCGCTCGCTGCTGCAGATCGAGCCGCAGCCCGACGGCGTGCCGGTGGCCGAGATCCGCGCCCTCATCCACCCCGAGGATCTGCCGCGCGTGTTGGCGTCGGTCGAAGCCGCCCTGCGCAGCGACCGGCCGAACGACACCGAGGCGCGCTACCGGCGCGCCGACGGCCAGTGGCGCAACGTGATGATGCGCCGCGTCGTCCAGCGCGACACCGAGGGCCGGCCGGTCGCCTTCGTCGGCGTCGCGCTCGACGTCACCGAGCGCATCGACGATTCGCGCCGCGCGCTCGAACTCGGCCGCCGCTTCGAGCTCGCCACGCGCGCGGCCGGCATCGGCTACTGGAGCCTGGAAAGCGGCGACGAGCGCGCGCGCTGGAGCGACCAGCTGCGCCAGCTCCACGGCCTGGCCGCCGACGACCCGGTGCCGACGATGCGCGAATGGCTGCAGACCTGCGTGCACCGCGACGACCGCGACGAAGTCCGGCAGCGCTTCGCCGACTGGGTGCGCCAGCGGCCGCAGCGACCTCGAGGCCGACTTCCGCCTCGTCGGCCGCGACGGCCAGGTGCGCCACGTGATGACGCATACGCGCGTCGAGGGCGGCAGCGCGCGCACGCTGCTGTTCGGCCTCGTGATCGACGTCACCGAGCGGCGCGGCGTCGAGATGGCGCTGCGCCGGGCGAGCGAGCGCGCCGCGCTCGCCGCGCGCGGCGCCGGCCTGGGCACCTGGGAGCTGGACCTGCGCGACGGCAGCAACTACTGGGACGAGCAGATGTGGCGGCTGCGCGGCCTGGCGCCGCGGCCGCTGGTGCCGAGCGCGGCCGAGCGACTCGCGATGGTCCACCCCGACGACCGGCCGCTACGTCGAGCAGCGCCTGGCCGACTCGCTGCGCGACGACCGGCCGGCGAACTACGAGTTCCGCGTGCTGCTGCCCGACGGCAGGCCTGCGCTGGCTCGCGTCGCGCTCGACGCAGGTGCGCCGACGAGCAGGGCCGCACGATGCGCCGCATCGGCGTCAACTGGGACATCACCGACGCGCACACCGCCGCCGCGGTGCGCCAGGAGCGCGAGATCGCCCAGCGCGAGAGCCAGGCCAAGTCGCAGTTCCTGGCGCGCATGAGCCACGAGCTGCGCACGCCGCTGAACGCGGTGCTCGGCTTCGCCCAGCTGCTGCTCGCGGAGGACCTCGGCGGCGACGCGGCGGCCGGCGCACGCCGCCGCCGCGTCGAGCACATCCGCGCCGCCGGCGAGCACCTGCTGTCGCTGATCGACGACGTGCTCGACCTGTCCAGCCTGGAAGGCGGCGAGCTGCGCATCGCGCTGCAGCCGGTGCCGCTGGCGCCGCTGGTGACGCGCAGACGCTGCCGCTGCTCGACGCGCTGCTGCGCGAGCGCGGCGTCACGCTGGACTGCGCCGGGCTGGACGTGGCGCCGCTGGCCGACCCGACGCGGCTGCGCCAGGTGCTGCTCAACCTGCTCGGCAACGCGATCAAGTACAACCGCGAGGGCGGCCGCGTGCACGCTCGACGGCGGCGCGCGACGGCGGCCGCGTCATGCTGCGCGTGCGCCGACACCGGCCGCGGCATGAGCGACGCAGCAGCTGCGCCACCTGTTCGAGCCGTTCAACCGGCTCGGCGTCGAGCGCGAGGGCATCGAAGGCACCGGCATCGGGCTGGCGATCGTGAAGGCGCTGGTCGAGCGCATGGGCGGCACGGTCGGCGGTGCGAAGCCAGCGTCGGCGACGGCACCATCTTCGACGCTGCGCCTGGCCGACGCCGTGGCCAGCCGCGCCGGCCGCGGCCGTGGCGCCGACGGCGAGCCGGCCGATCCCGCTCGCGTCGGGCCAGGCCACGGCGCGCGGCACGCTGCTCTACGTCGAGGACAACCCGATCAACGCGATGATCGTCGCGGAGCTGGTCGCGCGCCGCGCCGACCTGGCGTTGCACATCGCCGGGCCGACGGCGCCAGCGGCGTCGCGCAAGGCGCTGCGCGCTGCGGCCCGACCTGGTCCTGCTCGACATGCAGCTGCCCGACTTCGACGGCCACGAGGTGCTGCGCCGGCTGCGCGCCGACCCGGCGACCGCGCGCGCATCCCGTGCATCGCGCTGTCGGCGAACGCGATGCCCGAGGACATCGACCGCGCGCTGCGCGCCGGCATGGCCGACTACTGGACCAAGCCGATCGACTTCCGCGCCTTCATGCGCTCGCTGGAAACGCTGTTCGGCCCGGCGCCGTCGGCGACGCCGCCGCGGACGCCGGTTCGCACGGCGACCGACGGCGACGCCTCGCCTCGACCCTCGAGCAGGCCGCGCTTCTTCAGCAGCGGCTGCACCGTCGGCGCGCGGCCGCGGAAGGCGGCGATAGGCGGCGCCCGGCTCGAGGCTGTTGCCGCTGGAATAGATGTAGCGGTGCAGTCGCCTCGGCGACGCGCGGGTCGAACGGGTTGCCGGCCTCGGTGAAGGCATCGAAGCCGTCGGCGTCGAGCACCTCGGCCCACAGGTAGACGTAGTAGCCCGCGGCATAGCCGGAGCCCGAGAACAGGTGCTGGAAATGCACCAGCCGGTGGTTCAGGCCGACCGCCGCGGGCAGGCCCTGGCGCTGCAGCAGATCGGCCTCGAACGCGCACAGATCGGCCGGCGGCTCGGCATCGGGCAGCGAGTGCACCGCCATGTCGACGATCGCGCTGGCGGTGTAGCGCACGGTCTCGTAGCCCTGGTTGAAGCGGCGCGCGGCGTGCATGCGGCGCACCAGGTCGTCGGGGATGGTCGCGCCGGTCTGCCAGTGGCGCGCGTGGCGCTCCAGCACCTCGGGCTCGGTCGAGCCAGTGCTCGAACATCTGCGACGGCAGCTCGACGAAGTCGCGCAGCACCTGCGTGCCCGACAGGCGCTCGTAGGTCACGTTCGAGAGCAGCCCGTGCAGGCCGTGGCCGAACTCGTGGAACAGCGTGCGCGCGTCGTCGAGCGAGAGCAGCGTCGGCTCGCCCGGCGCGCCCTTCGCGAAGTTGTTGTTGTTCAGGATCAGCGGCAGGTCGAAGCCGCCCGTCGTGTTGCGGCCCGCGCCCGCGCCGTCGGGCGTGTTCCTGCTCTGCCAGCGCAGCGAGCTCATCCACGCGCCGCTGCGCTTGCTCGCGCGCGCGAAGTTGTCCTGCAGGAAGACGCCGACGGTCGCGCCGTCGGCACGCTGGACCTCGTAGGCCTTGACGTCCGGGTGGTAGACCGGCAGGTCGGCGCGCGGCACGAAGCGCAGGCCGAACAGGCGGTTCGCGCAGTCGAACGCGGCCTCGACCATGTTCTCGAGCCGGAAGTAGGGCTTGATCTCGGCGTCGTCGAGCGCGTAGCGCTGCTGGCGCACCCGCTCGGCCCAGACGCGCCAGTCCCAGGCCTCGAGCTCGCCGTGGCCGGCGGCTCCGCCGGCGGCTTCCATCGCCTCGCGCAGCATCGCGCGCTCGCGCTGCACCGCGGCCAGCGCGCGCGGCCAGACCTCGTCGAGCAGCTTGGCCACCGCGCCGCGCGTGCCGGCCATCGTGTCGGCGAGCGCGTAGTCGGCGTAGCACGCGTGGCCGTGCAGCCGCGCCTGCTCGTTGCGCAGCTTCAGGATCTGGCGCGCGACCTCGCGGTTGTCGTGCTCGCCTTCGTGTTCGCCGCGGCTCGTCCATGCGCGCCAGGCCTGCTCGCGCAGGTCGCGCCGCTCGGAGAAGGTCAGGAAGGGCACGACGAGCGAGCGCGACAGCGTGATCACGTGGCCGTCGGCGATGCCGCGCTCGGCCGCAGCCTGGCGCGCCGCGGCGCGCACGAAGTCCGGCAGCCCGGCGAGCTCGGCCTCGGTCGCGCAGCACGAGCTGGTACGACGACTCGTCGTGCAGCACGTTCTGCGCGAAGCGCGTCGTCAGCGCGGCGAGCTCTTCCATCACCTGCGCGTAGCGGCGCTGCGCCGTCGGGCGCGAGTTGGGCGCCCGAGCGCACGAAGTCGAGGTGGATGCGCTCGAGCAGCCGGCGCTGCTCGGGCGTCAGGCCCAGCGTCTCGCGGCGCGCGTGCAGCGCATCGATGCGCGCGAACAGCGCGGCGTCCATGTAGACGGCGCTGTCGTGCGCGGCCAGTGGCGCGGCCATCGCACGCTGCACCGCCTGCAGCGCCGGGCTGGTTTCGGACGCGGTCAGGTTGTAGAAGACCGAGGCGATGCGCGCGAGAAGGCGCCCGCTGCGGTCGAACGCGGCGACGGTGTCGTCGAAGCTCGGTGCGTCGGGCTGCTGCGCGATCGCGCGCAGTTCGTCGAGGTGCTCGACCATCGCCTGGCGCAGCGCGGGCTCGAAGTGCTCGGCGCGGATGGCGTCGAAAGGCGGCAGGCCGTACGGCGCGGTCCAGGGCTGGAGCAGCGGATTGGTGTCGGTCATGGCAGCGTCTCGTGTTCGGGCATCACTTGCCGTTGCGGATGGCGGTCTCGTCATCCTCGTGGTAGCGCCGGTCGGCGCAATCGACGGTCCATTTCTGGCTGTCGTCGTTCAGCGCCTGGACCTGCGTCGCCGAACTTGGCATTGCGCTGGTTCCAGTCGGTCGACTTCTGCTCCAGCGCCTTCGCGTGCTCGTTGAAGGCGTCGACGGCCTTCTGCGGGCCGTCGCCGATCTTGGCGCGCTCGACGTCCAGCGCCTTCTGTTCTTCCTGCAGCGCCGGACGCTCGTGGTCGATCCGCTCGCGGTCGCGGTCGGCGGAATAGCCGGTCCGGTCCTGCGCGGCCTTGGCACGGTCGTTCCAGTCCTTGACCTTCTGTCGAATAGGCTTCGAAACGCGCATTCAGGTCCTTCACGCCTGCATCGACGCGTCGACCTGCGCGCGCTCGGCCTTCAGCGCCTCCTGCTCCTGCGCCAGGGCCTGCTGGTCGCGTTCGAGCGCGGCCTTCTCGGTTTCGAAGTCGGCGCGCCGGGTCTTCAGCGATGCCTGCGTGTTCAGGCAGGCGCGCAACTCGTCGCGGCTGAGCAGCCGGCCGTTGCCCTTGCCGCCGCCGAAGGATTTGGTGTTGCCGGCCGCCGGGGCTGCGACCGCCAAGCCGAGCGCAAGACCGAGCGCCAAGAGACAGACCGCAGCGGCGCGAGGCACATCGAATCGGATCATGGGAGGTCCCGGAATCAAAAGCCGGCAATGATGCCATTGCCCGGCGGGACGGGCCGGCTGTGGCACAGTGCGCGGCCCATGGCGCTCAAATCCACCATCTACAAGGCTTCGCTGCAGATCGCCGACATGGACCGCGCGCTCTACGCCGACCATGCGCTGACGATCGCGCTGCACCCGTCCGAGACCGAAGAGCGGCTGATGGTGCGCCTGCTCGCGTTCGCGCTGCAGGTGCCCGCCGACGACGAGCGCGGCCGGCTGCAGTTCGCGCGCGGGCTGTCCGACACCGACGAGCCCGACCTCTGGCAGCACGACCTGACCGGCCAGCTCGTGCACTGGATCGACGTCGGCCAGGTCGACGATCGCCGCCTGGCCAAGGCTTGCGGCCGCGCCGAGCGCGTCACGCTCTACGCCTACGCCGCCTCGGTGCCGGTCTGGTGGAGCGGCCTCAAGGGCAAGGTCACGCGGCTGCGCAACCTCGAGGTCTGGCAACTGCCCGCCGAGCAGAGCCAGGCGCTGGCCGCGCTGGCCGAACGCTCGATGCAACTGCAGGTGACGGTGCAGGACGGCGCGGTCTGGGTCGGCAACGCCGAACAAAGCCTGGAGATCACGCCGCAGCGCCTGTGGCCCCAACCTTGACCGGACGCCTGCGCATGATCCGAATCTTCCGCCCCTTCCTGCTCAGCCTCGCGCTGTCCGTGACGACGATGAACGCACCCGCTGCCAACGAAGACGACCCCCTGCTCTGGCTCGAAGACGTGCAGGGCGCGCGCGCGCTGGCCTGGGTGCACGAGCGCAACGCCGAGTCCGAGGGTCTGCTGCAGGCGCGGCCGGGATTCGAGGCCACGCGCGAGCGCATCCGCGCGATCCTCGATTCGCACGAGCAGATCCCCTACGTCGCGCGGCGCGGCGACTTCCTCTACAACCTGTGGCAGGACGAAAAGAACCCGCGCGGCCTGTGGCGGCGCACGACGCTGGCCGAGTACCGCAAGGCCGCGCCGGCCTGGGAGACGGTGATCGACGTCGACGCGCTAGGCCGTGCCGAGGGCGAGAACTGGGTCTGGGCCGGCGCCCGGTGCCTGGGGCCGAGCTACCGCCTGTGCCTGGTGAGCCTGTCGCGCGGCGGCGCCGACGCCCATGTGGTGCGCGAGTTCGATACCGTCGCCAAGCGCTTCGTCGCCGGCGGCTTCACGCTGCCCGAGGCGAAGAGCCGGGTCGAATGGGTCGACGCCGACACGCTGCTCGTCGGCACCGATTTCGGCGCCGGCTCGCTCACCGATTCGGGCTACCCGCGCGTCGTCAAGCGCTGGCGTCGCGGCCAGCCCCTCGCCGAGGCGACGACGGTCTTCGAGGCCCAACGCAGCGACGTCAGCGCCGGCATGACGGTGGACCGCACGCCGGGCTACGAGCGCACGAGCTTCGAGCGCGCGATCGACTTCTACACCAGCGAGGTCTTCCTGCTCCAGGGCGACCGGCTGGTGCGCGTCGACAAGCCGCTCGATGCCGAACTGGAGTTCTGGCGCGAGCGCGTGCTGATCACGCTGCGCAGCGACTGGACGGTGGCCGGCCGCACCTGGCCGGCCGGCTCGCTGCTGGTCGCCGACGCGGCCGCCTACCTGCGCGGCGAACGCGCGCTGCAGGCCTTGTTCACGCCGACCGCGACGCGCTCGCTCTCGGGCTACAGCACGGCACGAGGGACGGTGCTGCTGACGGTGCTGGACAACGTGGCCAGCAAGCTCGAGGAATGGACGGCGAAGGGCGACGCGTGGCAGCGGCGCGACGTCGCGGCGCCCTTCCCCGGCGCGCTGTCGGCGACCAGCCTGCACGACCCGCTGATCGCCAACGACACGCTGGCCGACGCCTACCTGCTGTCGTACACCGACTTCCTGACCCCCGACACGCTGCAGCTCGGCCACCTCGGCAGCGACCGGTTCGAGCCGCTCAAGTCGCGCCCGACCTTCTTCGACGCGAGCGGCATGCGCGTCGAGCAGCGCTTCGCGGTCTCGAAGGACGGCACCCGCGTGCCCTACTTCGTGGTCTGGCCCAAGGGCGCGACGGCCGACGGCCGCAACCCGACGCTGCTCTACGGCTACGGCGGCTTCGAGGTCGACATGAAGCCGTTCTACTCGGGCACGATAGGCGCCACCTGGACCTCCAAGGGCGGCGTCTTCGTGCTCGCCAACATCCGCGGCGGCGGCGAGTTCGGCCCGGCCTGGCACCAGGCCGCGGTGAAGGCGAACCGGCAGAAGGCCTTCGACGACTTCGCCGCGGTGGCCGAGGACCTGATCAAGACCCGCATCACGAGCGCGGCGCAGCTGGGCATCGAAGGCGGCAGCAACGGCGGCCTGCTCGTCGGCGCGGTGATGCTGCAGCGGCCCGAGCTGTTCAACGCCGTCGTCTGCCAGGTGCCGCTGCTCGACATGCGCCGCTACACCAAGCTGCTCGCCGGCGCGTCGTGGATGGCCGAGTACGGCGACCCGGACCAGCCCGCCGACTGGGCCTACATCTCGAAGTACAGCCCGTACCAGAACGTGCACAAGGCGCAGAAGCTGCCGCGCGTGCTGTTCGTCACCTCGACGCGCGACGACCGCGTCCACCCCGGCCACGCGCGCAAGATGGCCGAGCGCATGCGCGAGCAAGGCCACGCCGTGCTGTACTGGGAGAACGTCGAGGGCGGCCACGGCGGCGCCGCCGACAACGCCCAGCGCGCGCAGATGATGGCGCTGGAGAACGCCTTCCTCTGGCTGCAGCTCGGCGGCCGCTGACGCCGCGACGCCCGTGGCGCTGACCTGGATCGCCGACGACACGCCGCTGCCGCCGGCGAGCAGCGCGCTCGGCCCAGGTTCCGAGGCGCCCGGGCTGGTCGCCGCCGGTGGCCGCGTCACGCCGGCGCGGCTGGACGAGGCCTACCGCAAGGGCATCTTCCCCTGGTACAGCCCCGGCCAGCCGCCGCTGTGGTGGAGCCCGGACCCGCGCATGGTGCTGCCGACGGCCGAGTTCCGCGTCTCGCATTCGCTGCGCGAAGACGCTGCGCCGCTTCGTGCGCGACCCGGCCTGCGAGATCCGCGTCGACCACGCCTTCGAGCGCGTGATCCGGGCCTGCGCCGAGACGCCGCGCGAAGGCCAGGACGGCACCTGGATCGTGCCCGCGGTGCAGCAGGCCTACATCGCCTGGCACCGCCTCGGCCGCGTGCACAGCGTCGAGACCTGGATGGCCGGCGAACTCGCCGGCGGGCTGTACTTCGTCGGCCTGGGCCGCATGGTGTTCGGCGAGTCGATGTTCGCGCACCGGCGCGATGCGTCGAAGATCGCGCTCGCCGCGCTGGTGGCGGCCTGCCGCACGCACGGCATCGCGCTCGTCGACTGCCAGCAGAACACGCGCCACCTGGCGTCGTTCGGTGCGCGCGAGATGCCGCGCGCCGATTTCGAGCGCCATCTGGCCCTCAGCACCGGGGGGCCGGAGGTCGCCGATTGGACCTATGATTCCCGCATGTGGGAGCAACTGGCACTGTTCGAGACGTGACGCACCCGAAGGAACTGCCGCTCTCGTCGTTGCAGTTCTATGCCACGGCGCCCTACCCCTGCAGCTACCTGAGCGAGCGCCAGGCGCGCTCGCAGGTCGCCACGCCCAGCCACCTGATCCACGCCGACGCCTACTCGGGGCTGGTCGCCAACGGCTTCCGGCGCAGCGGCATGTTCACCTACCGGCCCTACTGCGACGGCTGCCGCGCCTGCGTGCCGCTGCGCCTGCCGGTGGCCCGCTTCGAGCCCACGCGCAGCCAGCGCCGCGCCTTCAAGGCGCATTCGAACCTGAAGGCGCGCGTGCTGCGCCTGTGCTTCGTGCCCGAGCATTACCAGCTCTACCTGCGCTACCAGTCGGGCCGCCACAGCGGCGGCGGCATGGACCACGACAGCGTCGACCAGTACACCCAGTTCCTGCTCCAGAGCCGCGTCAATTCGCGCCTGGTCGAGTTCCGCGAGCCCGGCGTCGACGGCAAGCCGGGCGTGCTGAAGATGGTCTCGATCCTGGACGTGCTCAACGACGGCCTCTCGGCCGTCTACACCTTCTACGAGCCCGAGCCGAACACGAGCTACGGCACCTACAGCGTGCTCTGGCAGGTCGAGCAGACGAAGGCGCTGAATCTGCCCCATGTCTACCTGGGCTACTGGATCGCCGAGAGCCCGAAGATGGCCTACAAGAGCCAGTTCCGCCCGCACCAGCTGCTCGTCGACGGGCGCTGGCAGGACGCGGCCGGCGCCTGATCCCGGCTACTTCTTCGCGCCCGAGGCGCCCTCGGCCGGCAGGCCGACCTTCTTCGCCACGCGCGAGACCACACGGCCGGTCGCCTTGGCCCCGGTCTCGACCCCCGACGCGGTGACCTTGGCCGCGTGGACGACCGCATGCTGCGCGACGTCCAGCCCGTGCGCGGTGGCGTGCACGGCGACCTTCAGCCCATGCTCGGTGGCGCTGGCCGCCTTGTGCACGGCCTCCGACACGTCGGCCCGTGCCGACATCGACGCGAGCAGGGTCAGGGACAAGGCAGTGGCGACGCGGGCGAGCTTGGACATGGGTTCTCCGTGGCGGATGCCGGACGACGCGGGTCGACCGGAGAGTTCATCGGACCGCGAGTGTGCGGCGACGGTTCCGCGCACTTGTAACCGAACGCGCAGCGCCGCCGTCGCGGCGAGCCATCTCGCAAATGCGCCTCAATCGGCCAGCGACGCGAGCAGCGTGAGCGCGAAGCCGCCGATGACGGCGACGGTGCGAAGTTCGTGCCAATGCCACCAGGTGTCGCGCAGCGCGGTCCAGTTCGCGGCCGGCGCCTGCAGGCTCCAGGTCATCACCTGGCTGTTGATCGGCTGGTTGCCGAAGCGGGTGACGAGCGCGGCGGCGATCAGGCACACCAGCGCCGCGACGAGCAGCGCGCGCTCGCGCGGCCGGCGCCGCGCTTGCACGGCGAGCGCCGCGGTGAGCAGGATGCCGACCGCCCCCATCACCGGCAGCAGCGTGTTCAGCCCGCGGATCGCGTTCTGCTGCTGCTCGACATAGGTCGTCGCGCCGAAGCCGGCCGGGTCGTAGCCGGCCCAGATGCCGAAAGTGGTGCCGGCCAGCAGCGCCAGCACCAGCAGGTCGATGAAGCGGATCGTCCTGGTCATGCCCTCTCCTCCTCGTTGAGCGGCCGACGCGCGCACCGGCCGACGCGCAGCTTGCCGCAGATGAGCGCGCGCTGGAAGGCCACGCCGTCAGACGCTGCCCGGCGGCGCCGCGACGCGCCAGCCCGCGGTCGTGCAGATCTCGGTGCGCGGCCCGCTGGCCGGCGTCGAGTGGATCTCGGTGCCGGCCGGGGCGCCGAGCGCGGGCAGCACGCGCTTCAGCAGCCCGGTCGCGGCGTCCAGGTCGCCGACCTCGATGTCGATGCGGTGGAATCCCGGCACGCGGCTGCCGTCGCGGCGCGGGTCGCTCAGCGAAGCACCCCAGCCGAGCACCGAGCCGAGCCCCTGGGCGACGAGTTCGGCCTCGATGCCTTCGTGCAGGCGCCGGTCGCGCACCTCCTCGTGCGCCGCGACCGGGACCTTGACGTAGACGAAGTGCATGGCCTGCCCGCCGACGGGTATCACCCGGCGCCGCTCCGTGTCAGCGCGTGCCGCCGACGCGCACGAACGCGACCTCGGCATGGGCGAGCCGGCTGTCGCGCACGGCCGTCCGCACCGCGTGAATGTCGGCCTGCGGCGACGCGCTGATCTCGACCAGCAACTCGGTGCCCGGCACCTGCCGGGCGTCGAAGGCCTGCGTCAGCGCATCGGCGCTCACCGGGCGCCCATCGAGCGCGAACTGGCTCGCCGCCGAGACCTGCAGCAAGGCGTGGGTGTCGGGCCGGGGCAGGCCGCAGCCGGCGAGCAGCAGTGCGGGCGCTGCGAGCAGCAGCGAGTTCAGGCGACGGGTCGGCATCGGGGACACCTCGGCGGAGTGGGATGCGGCATCGTAGCCGTCCGGGCCTCGTTCAGGGCTGCCGTCGATCGCACAATCGGCATTGGTTCCACCTTGGTGCCTCATGCCGACCACGCTGACTCTGAAGAACATTCCCGATGCCGTGTACGAGCGGCTGAAGGCCGCCGCGGCGACGCACCGGCGCAGCCTGAACAGCGAGGCCATCGTCTGCCTGGAAGCGGTGCTGCTGCCGCCCCGGATGGCGGCCGGCGAGCGCCTGGCCCGGGCACGCGAACTGCGAGCAGCCCTGCCTCAGGGGGAGTTCCGCGCACGCGACATCGACCTCGCCAAACGCGCGGGCCGGCCATGATCGTGGTCGACTCCAACGTGCTGGCCTACCTGTACCTGCCCGGCGAGCACACCGCGACGGCCGAGGCCTTGTTGGAGCAGGACCCGGACTGGGCGGCCCCGGTTCTGTGGCGCAGCGAGTTCAGGAACATTCTGGCCGGCTACCTGCGCCGCAAGGCCCTCACTTTCGAGCAAGCGAACAGCCTGCAGCGGGAGGCCGAAAGCCTTCTCGAAGGTGCCGAATTCGAGATCGATTCATCGGCCGTTCTCGAACTCGTCCGCGACAGCGAATGCTCCGCCTACGACTGCGAATTCGTGGCCCTCGCGATCCAGCTCGACACTCGGCTGGTGACGAGCCAGAGTTTTGCTTGCTCGTGCGGAACTGGAAATGCAATTCGACCGGGTCCGGAAGCAAGATTCGAATGGGCAATGCCAGCGGCGTAGATCCGCGAGCAGTAGGAGTGGCTCTTGTTGCTCGGTAGACACCGAAACCTGCGCGTGAGCCATGCGGATGCCATGCCGCTCAAGTCGACTACGCGGCACGTTGCCTTTCTCCAGAAAGACTTGAACACCTCAATGTTCTCCGCGCCCGAAATATCAGAGTCAAAGATGAGACGGCGCTCGATCAACTGAAGGCCATCTGCTCCAACAATGCGCACCGAAGGACCGATGCGTAAAGCATGGCCGGTTGCGATAGCGGCTGAGCCCACGAGAAGGCGGTAGGCGAGAAGGTTGCTAGGCTTGACCCAACCGGCAGTCCGCTGGATTGACGAACAATTGCTTCCTGAATGCACCCGTGCGTCATCGGCAAACCTTCGCAGGAATCGGTGTCTTTGTTGAGCTCATGACGCCGACAGCGATGCTGCTATTGCGAAGCAATGAAGTCACGCGTAATGCGTCAGAGCATTTGCAACGAGCCCAAGTGACACGACCGTGGAGGTCGACGCCCGAATCTTGGACCTGCGCACGGGCGCGTGTCTGGGAGGGCAAGGCCGTCGCGTCCTCCGCGGAGCAGAGCCAGCAGACGCCAGGCGGCTTGTCGGGCTTCTGGTGGCTGCGGTGGTCAAGCAAATAGTCGGCACAGCCACCGATGAGTCTTTCAAATTCGCGGGCCTCGCCGATGCCCGACTGCTAGGCGCACCGCACTACAACAGTGTCTTACCAGGGCCTCGTTCACCGCTGTACGGCAAGCCACCAGCGCGATAGGCACGTTCCTCAAACAGGACGCGCGCAAGAGACTCCTCGACCGAACCCTTCATCGCTACCCAACCCGCCACACCTCCCCTTCGACCCCCGCCACCCCCTCCGCCTTCAGCTTCAGCAGATGCGCCAGCAGCGAGCGCCTCGCCACCGGGTGCAGCGCCGCCGGCACGTCGGCGTAGACCTCGGGCAGCAGCGCGTCGAGGCTGCACGGCGCGTGTGCCTGCAGCGCCGCCAGCACCCGGGCCTCGCGGCGCAGCCGGTGCGCGATCAGGCCGCGCAGCACGGCGTGCGGGGCTTCGACGAGGAAGCCGTGGCCGGGCGCGAGCCATTCGAGGTCCTCGTCCAGCAGCGACTGCAGCGCACGCAGGTAAGCCGCCATGTCGCCGTCGGGCGGGTTGATCACGACGGTCGAGCCCTGCATCACGTGGTCGCCGGTGAAGAGAAGCTTCTCGTCCTCGAGCAGGTAGCACAGGTGGTTGGACGCGTGGCCCGGCGTGTGGATCACGCGCAGCATGCCGGCGTCGCCCAGCGCCAGGCGCTCGCCGTGCTGCAACTCGCGCTGCGGCGCGAAGCTCGCGTCCTGGCCCTGCGCATGCGCCGGCCGGCGGCCGAACACTGGCGCGCCGGCGGCCGCGGACAGCGCCGCCGCGCCAGGCGAATGGTCGGGGTGGGTGTGCGTGACCAGGATGCGCGCGATGGGCCCCGGCGCCGCGGCGAGCAGCGCCTGAAGGTGCGCGTCGTCGGCGGGGCCGGGGTCGATCAGCGTCCACTCGTCGCCGGCGCCGACGAAATAGCTGTTCGTGCCCGGGCCGGTCATCATGCCGGGGTTCGGCGCGGTGACGCGCACGATGCGCGGCGACAGCCAGACCGGCCGGCCGGCGATCAGCTCGCTGCGACACGTCGCCGCGGCCCGTGGGGTCGAGGCGGCCGATCTCGGCCCAGGGCAGCTGGTCCGGCAGCACGATCTCGCGGCCGCGGCGCGACGTGGCCAGGCGCGGCATCGTGAGCCGGATCTCGCGCCGTTCGCGCGCCTCGGCCAGCGCGGCCTCGGTGCTGGAAAAGCGCGCCAGGTCCTCGAGCGTGCGCCGCGTCACCGGCAGCAGCTTGAGGCCGCGCGCCGGGTCGAGCGCGGCCTTCGCGGTGAGCCACATCAGCTCGAGCGCCTCGGTCTCGTCGGCCACCGCCTTCTGGCCGGCCGGCGCCGGCGCGACGAAGAAGCGGGTGTCGAAGCGCTTGGGCACGCCGGGCGGCGTGAGCCAGTGGCTGTGATAGTGCAGATCGCGCAGGTCCAGCCGCAGCCCCTGCGCGGCGCAGAACTCGGCGATCGACAGCTCGTGCGCATGCAGGCGCAGCCGCCAGGGGTGCAGCGCCTCGGCGTCGACGGGGCGGTCGGCGAGCAGCAGCCCGACTTCCTCGAAGCATTCGCGCAGCGCCGCCACCGCGTAGGCCAGGCCGCCGTCGGCGAGCGACATCCGCGCGCTCAGCATCGCGTCGTCGGCGCCGACGCAGACCGCCGCCGCGTGGTGGTCGTTCGCGTCGACCACGCCGCCGGGGAAGACGCAGGCGCCGCTGCGCAGGTCGCCGTCGCGCTCGGCGCGGCGCAGCATCAGCACCTCGACGCCGTCCGCGCCGTCGCGCAGCAGCAGCACCGACGCCGCCGGCCGCGCGTCGGCCGGAACCGCGTAGCCGCCGCTCATCGCGCGACCCCGGCCGCGACCAGCGCCGCGATCTCGTCGGCACGATAGCCGGCCTCGGCCAGCACCTCGGCGGTGTGCGCGCCGACCGCCGGCGCCGGGCGCGGCGGCTCGGGACGGCTGCGGTCGAAGCGCGGCGCCGGCGCCGGCTGCACGACGCCGTCGATCGCTGACGAAGGCCTCGCGCACGCGGGCGTGGGCATGATGCGGCGCCTCGTCGAGGTCGAGAACCGGCGCGAAGCAGGCATCGCTGCCTTCGAGCACGGCGCACCATTCGTCGCGCGTCTTCTGGCGCACGATCGCCGCGATCGCGTCGCGCATCTCGGGCCACAGCGCGTGGTCGTACTGGCGCCGGACGAAGCGCGCGTCCAGGCCGATCCGCTGCGCCAGCTCGGCGAAGAACTTGGGCTCCAGCGGGGCGAGCGCGACGTGGCGGCCGTCGGCGGTTTCGTAGGTGGCGTAGAACGGCGCGCCGCCGTCGAGCAGGTTCTCGCCGCGCGGCGCGTTGAAGCTGCCGCCGGCGTGCAGGCCGTAGAAGATGCCCATCAGCGATGCGGCGCCGTCGACCATCGCCGCGTCCACCACCTGGCCGCGCCCGCTGCGCTGGCGCTCGAACAGCGCAGCCATCAGGCCGAAGGCGAGGTAGAGCGCGCCGCCGCCGTAGTCGCCGACCAGGTTCAGCGGCGGCAGCGGCGCGCCACCGCGCGGCCCGATCGAATGCAGCGCACCGGTCAGCGCGATGTAGTTCAGGTCGTGGCCGGCGGCCTGCGCCAGCGGGCCGGTCTGGCCGAAGCCGGTCATGCGGCCGTAGACCAGGCGCGGGTTGCGCGCCTGGCAGTCCTGCGGGCCGAGGCCCAGGCGTTCGGCCACGCCGGGGCGGAAGCCCTCGATCAGCACGTCGGCGCCCTCGACGAGGCGCAGCACCGCGTCGCGCCCGGCGCCGGCCTTCAGGTCGATCGCCGCCGAGCGCCGGCTGCGCGCGTTGACGTCGTGGCGCGCGTCCATCGCGACGCCCAGGCCGGCCGGCTCGAGCCGGTCGATGCGGATCACGTCGGCGCCGAGGTCGGCAAGCAGCATCGCGCACATCGGCCCGGGGCCGATGGCCGCCAGTTCGATCACCCGCAGTCCGTGAAGAGGTCCCATCGCTCGCACACCTTGCATCGCCCGATCAGCGCGCCAGTGTGCCCGAGCCGGCACCCGCCGGGTCGACGCCGTCAGCCCGGTGGCCGCCGGCGCAGCCGCGCCGCGAAGGCCTGCACCTCGGGCGCGACCGGCCGCGCCGCGCCGCCCTGCAGCGTGGCGCGCAGCAGCCGGCGCAAGGTCTCGGGCTGGGGCGTCAGCGGGCCGAAGAAGCGCACGCCCTCGGCGTCGACGATGGCCAGCGTCGGGAAGGTCTCGACGTCGCAGTCGCCGAGCAGGTCGGCCTCGTCCTCGATATCGATCCAGTGCAGCGTCAGCCCCGGCGCCGCGAACTCGGCTGCCACTTCGCGCAACACCGGCGCGTAGTCGTCGCAGGTGCGGCACCACGCGGCGCACAGGCAGGCGAGCCAGATCGGCGCGGCAGGGTCGTCGCTCATCGCAGGGGACTCTAATCCGCAGCGTCAGGCCAGCGTCGAGTCCGGCCGGTCGCGCTCGACGAGCGCCAGGTACTCGCTCAGCGAACCCCCGGCGAGCGGCTTGACGAGCACGCGCAGGCTGTTGATCCGGCCGCCGGTGTCGACGCCGTGGCGCTGGCGCACCTCGACGTAGCCGCAGCGCCGCCAGAAGGCTTCCGCGCGTGCATTGCCGGCGACGACGCCCAGCCGCAGCCACCGTGCGCCGGCGTCGCGCATCCAGGCTTCGAGCGCGTCGTACATCGCGCCGGCGACGCCGCTGCCGTGCAGCCGCGTCGCGACGATGTACAGGCCGATATGCCAGACCCCGGCCGCGACGAAATCCGACAGCACGAAGGCCAGACCCTGCAGCGAACCGGAATCGTCGAACAGACCCAGGCGCCAGCGCCGCCCATGGGGCAGGTGCGCCGGCGGCAGGTCGTCGTACTCGCGTTGCGCCTCGTCGGGCGCAGGGCCCCGGCCGTTGATCGCGAGCAGGTACTCGGGGTTGGCCACGTAAAAAGACTGCATCGCCGGCACGTCGGCCGCCGACAGCTCGCGCGCGTGCAGGCCGCGCGCGGCAAAGAGCGGCGCGCCGTCGGCCGCCGGCTCGATCACGCGGCCGAGCGCGTTGTCCACCACCAGCGGGGTGTCGAAGACGCGCACGACGGGGTCGCTGCCGTAGGTGTCGCGGATGCGCTGGCGCCAGGCGGCGTCGTGCGCGCGCTCGGCGGCGGCGCGGCTCGTCCAGACGTAGAAGGCACCGGCCTGGTTCGCCGCCGGGTCGTGGACGAAGGTCTTGCGCACCAGCTCGGGCTCGGTGCGCCAGCGCGGCGCGACCTCGCGCATGCCTTGCACCACGTCCTCGCGCGTGATGCCGGGCGGCAGGTCGAACAGCACGTACTCGGTGATCATGGTTTCCCCTTTGGCGCCCGGCCCGACGGATGCCGGCCGCGACGGCAGCCAATTTAGTGCATCGGGGCCGGGCCTCCGACAGCGCGAGCCGCGCCGCCCGACGCAAGACCGCTGACTTCCTGCACCCGCCGGATCGAGGGAACCCTACAGACGCCGCCGGGCGCGGTTCCTAGAGTGCGGCCCATCGATCGTGCGCCCACCCGTCGGGACCGGCGCGGTCGTCCTATCTCGAGGGAGAACACCAACATGAACCTTCTGACCCGACTCAAGATCGGCCCCCGCCTGTGGCTCGGGTTCGCGACCGTTCTCGCGCTGACCCTCGTCGTCGGCAGCTTCTCGGTCAACCGGATCGGCAAGGTCAACGATTCGACCGCCGACCTCGCGACGAACTGGCTGCCGGCCACGCGAGCGCTGGGCGAATACAAATCAGCGATCAACGCCTTGCGCCGCTACGAGGCGCTGCATCTGCTGGCGACCACGCCGGCGGACTACGACACCGAGGAGAAGAATCTCCGGGCGGGCCGCACCGAGGCGGCCGAGGCCTGGAAGCGCTACGCGTCGACCGTCACCACCGACGAGGAGCGCAAGCTCGCCGACGCGATCCAGAACGCGCAGCAGCGCTACTACGAAATGCAGGACCGGCTGCTCCCGCTCTCGCGTGCCGGCGACGCCCGCCACGCCGACGCGGTGGCGCTGCTCAAGGGCGATTCGCGCCAAGCCTTCTTCGCGCTGTTCGAGGCGCTGGACCACGACGTCGAGTTCCAGGCCAAGGGCGGCGACGCGGCCTACCAGGAATCGCAGGGCGCCTTTGCCCAGACCCGCCTGACCGTGATCGCGCTGATGTTCACCGCGGTCGGCATCGGCGCGGCGATGGCGCTGCTGATCACGCGCTCGATCACGCGCCCGATCGCGCGCGCCGTGACGGTCGCCGAAACGGTGGCGGCCGGCGACCTGCGCTCCGACGTGCAGGTCGACCGCCAGGACGAGACCGGCCAGCTGCTCGGCGCCCTGCAGCGCATGAACGCGAGCCTGGTGAGCATCGTCGGCCAGGTGCGCAACAGCGCCGACTCGATTGCCACCGGCTCGAGCCAGATCGCGACCGGCAACGCCGACCTGTCGCAGCGCACCGAGGAACAGGCGAGCAACCTGCAGCAGACCGCGGCGTCGATGGAGGAGCTGACCTCGACCGTCAAGCAGAACGCCGACACCGCGCGCCAGGCGACCCAGCTCGCGAGCAGCGCCTCCGCCGCGGCCACCGAGGGCGGCCGCGTCGTCGGCCAGGTCGTCGCGACGATGGACGAGATCGCCGAGTCGTCGCGCAAGATCGCCGACATCATCGGCGTCATCGACGGCATCGCGTTCCAGACCAACATCCTGGCGCTGAACGCCGCGGTCGAGGCCGCGCGCGCCGGCGAACAAGGGCGCGGCTTCGCCGTGGTCGCCGCCGAGGTGCGCAGCCTGGCCCAGCGCAGCGCGCAGGCGGCCAAGGAGATCAAGACGCTGATCGGCCAGAGCGTCGAGAAGGTCGGCGACGGCTCGAGGCTCGTCGACGAGGCCGGAAAGTCGATGAACGAGATCGTCGCCCAGGTCAGGCGCGTGAGCGACCTGATCGGCGAGATCAGCGCCGCCAGCAGCGAGCAGAGCACCGGCATCGGCCAGATCGGCGACGCGGTCGCGCAGCTCGACCAGGTCACGCAGCAGAACGCGGCGCTGGTCGAGGAGAGCGCGGCCGCCGCCGACAGCCTCAAGCACCAGGCGGCACAGCTGGCACGCACGGTCGCCGTGTTCAGACTGAACGAGCAGGCCGCGGCCCGCCCTGCCGAGCCGGGCCGAACCGCCGCTGCGGCCGGGACGCCGAAGCCGCCGGCAGCCCCGCAGAAGCCGGCCCATCGGCCGAAGGCCGCAGCAGCGCCGAAGCCCAGGGCCGTCGCGGCCGAGGCGCCGGCCGACGCCGACTGGACCACGTTCTGATCTGCAACCGACGAGCGGCCACGCGAGCAAGCCGCCCACGTCCTTCCGGAGACCCTGCGATGCGAGGCACTCTTCCTGTCAGCGGTCGCGAGCACCGCTTCCCGGCCGGTCGGGCCCTGGTGGCGACGACGGACGCGAACGGGTTCATCCGTTACTGCAACCCCGCGCTCGTCGAGCTCAGCGGCTTCCGGCGCGACGAGCTGATCGGCCGACCTCACGCGCTGCTCGGCCCTGTGGACCTACCCACTGCGACGTGGCACGACCTGAAGCAGACCCTGGCCCGCGGCCGGCCCTGGTCGGCGACGCTGAAGCTCAGGCGCCGCAACGGCGACCATTGCTGGGTGATGGCGCAGGTGACGCCGCTGATCGAGGACGGCCGGATCGTCGGCACCCTGTCGGTGGGCACCGAGCCGACGCCCGAGCAGATCGACGCGGCCGAGGCTCCGGGCGCGCCGCGAAGTCTTCTTCGTTCACATTCCGGCGTCGGTCTTTCGAAATAGCCACTTGTATATACTGCGGCCCGACCGACCGACCGTCACAGGCAACGACCCGCCGCCATGAAATTCCTGCGTCCACTCCTGCTCTGCCTTGCCGTTCTCGCCTCCGGCACCGCGAACGCGGCGCCCTTGCAGGTCGCCGTCGCCGCCAATTTCGCCGAACCGGCCCGGCGCATCGCGGCCGCGTTCGAGAAGGACACCGGCCACGAAGTGGCGCTGTCGGTCGGCTCGACGGGCAGTTTCTACGCACAGATCCGCAACGGCGCACCGTTCGAAGTGCTGCTGTCGGCCGACGCCGCCACGCCGGAAAAGCTGGAGCGCGAAGGCGCCGCGGTCGCCGGCAGCCGCGTCACCTATGCCACCGGCCAGCTCGCGCTGTGGTCGGCCAAGCCCGGCTTCGTCGACGACCAGGGCGCCGTGCTGCGGCGGGCCGACTTCAAGCACCTCGCGATCGCGAACCCCAGGCTCGCCCCCTATGGCGAAGCGGCGATGCAGACGCTGGCCGCGCTCGGCCTGCAGGACGCCGTCGGGCCCAAGCTCGTGATGGGCGAGAACATCGCGCAGACCTACCAGTTCGTCTTCACCGGCAACGCCGAACTCGGCTTCGTCGCACTGTCGCAGGTGATGCAGGACGGCAAGCCGATGCGCGGCTCGGTCTGGCGCGTGCCGGCCGCGCTGCACGCACCGATCCGCCAGGACGCGGTGCTGCTCGAGCCCGGCCGGGACGACCCCGCCGCACGCGCCTGGCTGGACTACCTGCGCGGCCCGAAGGCGCGCGCGGTGATCCAGTCCTTCGGCTACGGCGTCTGAGCGCGGCGCGGGCGAGCCGATGCCGACCGCCGGCGACCTGGGCGCGATCGCGCTCACCGCGAAGCTGGCGCTGCTGACCACGCTGCTGCTGCTGTTGCTGGGCACGCCGCTGGCCTGGTGGCTGGCGCGCACGCGCTCCTGGCTCGAAGGGGCCGGTGGGTGCGGTGGTCGCGCTGCCGATCGTGCTGCCGCCGACCGTGATCGGCTTCTACCTGCTGCTCGCGCTCGGGCCGAACGGGCCCGTCGGCGCGCTGACGCAGGCGCTCGGCCTGGGCACCCTGCCCTTCAGCTTCGCCGGCCTGGTCGTCGGCTCGGTGTTCTATTCGATGCCCTTCGTCGTGCAGCCGATCCAGAACGCCTTCGAGGCCATCGGCGAGCGCCCGCTCGAGGTCGCGGCGACCTTGCGCGCATCGCCGCTGGACGCCTTCTTCAGCGTCGCGCTGCCGCTCGCGCGGCCCGGCCTGCTGAGCGCCGCGATCCTCGGTTTCGCGCACACGGTGGGCGAGTTCGGCGTGGTGCTGATGATCGGCGGCAACATCCCCGGCCGAACGCGCGTGCTCTCGACCACGATCTACGACCATGTCGAGGCGCTCGACTACGGCCACGCGCACGCGCTCGCCGCCGGCATGCTGGTGTTCGCGTTCGCCGTGCTGCTCGGGCTGGCCCTGCTGAACCCGAGCAGGCGGCGCCGGCGATGACGATCCGCGCCCGCCTGGACCTGGCCTACCCCGGCTTCCGGCTCGACGTCGACCTGACGCTGCCCGCCCGAGGCGTGATCGCGCTGTTCGGCGCCTCGGGCTCGGGCAAGACGACGCTGCTGCGCTGCGTCGCCGGCCTCGAGCGCGCGACGGGCGAACTGCGCGTGAACGGCGAGGTCTGGCAGGACGCGACGACCTGGGTGCCGACCCATCGCCGGCCGATCGGCATGGTGTTCCAGGAGGCGAGCCTGTTCGCGCACCTCAGCGTGCTCGGCAACCTGCGCTACGGCCTCAGCGCGACGCGGCGCGGCCGCGGGCAGCAGCCTGGACCAGGCGATCGAACTGCTGGGCATCGGCGCGCTGCTCGAGCGCCGGCCCGAGCGCCTGTCCGGCGGCGAGCGCCAGCGCGTCGCGATCGCGCGCGCGCTCGCGGTCGCGCCGCGCCTGCTGCTGATGGACGAGCCGCTGGCCGCGCTCGACCTGGCGCGCAAGCAGGAGATCCTGCCCTACCTCGAGCGGCTGCACGAGGAACTGGCGATCCCGATCCTCTACGTCAGCCACGCCGCCGACGAGGTGGCGCGCCTGGCCGACCACCTGGTGGTGCTGGACGCCGGCCGGGCGCTGGCCAGCGGGCCGCTGGCCGAGACGCTGGCGCGGCTGGACCTGCCGATCCGCCTGGGCGAAGACGCCGGCACCGTGCTGGAGGCCACCGTGGGTGCGCTCGATGCGGACTGGCACCTGGCGCGGCTGGACTTCCCCGGCGGCCACCTCTGGGCGCGCGACGCCGGGCTGCCCGTAGCCCGCCGGGTGCGCGTGCGCATCCTCGCGCGCGACGTCAGCCTGGCGCTCGCGCCGCCGGGGCCGAGCAGCATCCAGAACCTGCTCCACGGCCGCGTCGACGCGATCGCCAGCGACGGCCACCCGGGCTCGGCGCTGGTGCGCGTCGCGGTCGGCGACGCGATGCTGCTCGCCCGGCTGACCCAGCGCGCGGTGGCCCAGCTCGCGCTGGCGCCGGGGCTGGACCTGTGGGTGCAGGTGAAGTCGGTGGCGCTGCTGGAGTGACGTGCCCGCTATGCTCGGCCGCGACGCGACAGCGGGCGAGCAAGCGAATGGCATCCCGACGAACGACGAAGACCGAGCCGATCGCGCTCGACGGCACGCTGTGGATGAAGGTCGGCGCCGACAACCTGGGCGGCCATGGCCGCATGGCGCTGCTGCGCGCGATCGCCGAGCAGGGCTCGATCACGCAGGCGGCGAAGGCCTTCGGCATGAGCTACAAGGCGGCCTGGGACGCGATCGACTCAATGAACCGCCTCGCCGGCGCGCCGCTCGTCGAACGCAGCCTGGGCGGCCGCGGCGGCGGCTCGTCGCGCCTGACGCCGCATGGCGAACAGCTCGTCGCACGCTTCAGCCAGATCGACGCCGCGCACCGGCGCTTCCTGAAGCTGCTCAACGACGAATCGATAGACCTCGACCGCGAATTTTCCTGGCTCCGAGTCCTGAACATGAAGACCAGCGCCCGCAACCAGTGGCTCGGCAGCGTGAGCGCGATCCGCGCCGGCGCCGTCAACGACGAGGTCGAGCTCACGCTGCCCGGCGGCGCGCGCCTGGTCGCGATCGTCACGCGCGAGAGCACGCAGTCGCTCGGGCCTGCGCCTGGGGCTGACCGCGATCGCGATCGTCGAGTCGGCCTCGGTGATCGTCGCCACCGAGTTGCAGGGCGCGCGGCTGTCGGCGCGCAACCAGCTCGCCGGGACCGTCTCGGCGCTGACGCCGGGCGCGGTGAACGCCGAGGTCGTGATCGCCATCGACGGCGGCGGCGAGGTCGCGGCCATCGTCACCCAGGCCAGCGTGCGCGACCTGGGCCTCGCCCCGGGCGTGCGCGCGACCGCGTTGTTCAAGGCGTCGAGCGTGATCCTCGCGGTGATCGCCTGAGCGCACCGACCCCGAAGGAGCCGAGATGTCCGACCCTGCCCTGTTCCCCGGTGCCAGCACCGTCATCGACTCGACGCTGTTCCGCGACGCCTTCGGCACGCCGGCCATGCGCGAGGTCTTCGCCGACCGCCGCTTCGTCGCGCGCTGCGTCGAGGTCGAGGTCGCCCTCGCGCGCGCCGAGGCGCGCTGCGGCGTGATCCCGGCCGACGCGGCGCAGGCGATCGCGCGCGAGGCGCGCGCCGAGCGCATCGACTTCGACGCGCTGCGCACCGAGACCGACATCGTCGGCTACCCGATCCTGCCGCTCGTGCACCAGCTCGTCGCGATGTGCGGCGACGCCGGCCGCTGGCTGCACTGGGGCGCGACGACGCAGGACATCATGGACTGCGCCACCGTGCTCCAGCTGCGCGACGCGTTCGACCTCGTCGACACCGACCTGCGCGAACTGCGCCGCATCCTGGCCGACCTGGCACGCCGGCACCGCGACACGCCGATGGCCGGCCGCACCCATCTGCAGCAGGCGCTGCCGGTGACCTTCGGCGCCAAGGTCGCGGTCTGGCTCGCGATGTTCGACCGCCACCAGCAACGGCTGGCCGAGCTGCGACCGCGCGTCCAGGTGGTCCAGTTCGGCGGCGCGGCCGGCACGCTGGCCTCGCTCGGCGAGCGCGGCTTCGAGGTCCAGCAGGCGCTGGCCGAGGAGCTCGGCCTGGGCGTGCCGGCGACGACCTGGCATGTCGCGCGCGACGGCTTCGCCGAGAGCGTGAACCTGCTCGCGCTGATCACCGGCTCGCTGGGCAAGATCGCGCTCGACGTGATGATCATGGCGTCGACCGAGTTCGGCGAGCTGGCCGAGCCCTTCGTCAAGGGCCGCGGCGCGAGCAGCACGATGCCGCAGAAGCGCAACCCGATCTCGAGCGAGCTGATGCTCGCCGCCGCGAAGGCCGTGCGCCAGCATGCCGGGCTGATGCTCGACGCGATGGTGCAGGACTTCGAGCGCGCCACCGGCCCCTGGCATGCCGAGTGGATCGCGCTGCCCGAGAGCTTCGTCCTCACGGCCGGCGCCTTGCACCAGGCCCGCTTCGCGCTCGGCGGCCTGGTCGTCGACGCCGCGCGCATGCGCCACAACCTGGGCCTCAGCCAGGGCCTGATCGTCGCCGAGGCGGTGATGATGGGGCTGGCCCCGGCGATCGGCCGCCAGCCGGCGCACGACCTCGTCTACGACGCCTGCCGCACGGTCAACGAGCGCGGCGGCACGCTCGCCGATGCGCTGGCCGCCTTGCCCGAGGTGACACGCCACTTCGACCGCGCCGCGATCGAGCGCCTCACCGACCCGGCGAACTACCTCGGCCTGGCGCCGCAGATGGTGGACCGCGCGCTGGCGCGATCGGCCCGGACCTGACGCACGCGGCGACAGGGCGGCCGGTATCATCCGTCGCGCATGCAGGACCGCGACGCAACGAACGGCTCGACGCAGGCGACGCTGATGCGGCGCGCCCCGTCCGTTCCGGCGCCGAACCACCTGGCCCGCGCCTGCATCGCGATCGGGGTGATCGCCGTCGTGGCGCAGTCGGTGATGATCGCGATGCCGACCGTCGTCGCGACGCTGCCCGAGTCGACGAGCATGCTGTCGTCGCACCTGCTGCTGGAGTTGTTCGCGATCGTCATCGCGACGCTCATCGTGACCGTCTCGTGGCACAACTTCAGCGCCCAGGGCCAGCGGCCGGCGAACCTGCTCATCGCCGGCTTCGTCGTCGTCGGCGTCTGCGACCTCGTGCACGCGCTCACCTACGAAGGCATGCCGCCCTTCCTGGGGGCACCCAGCACCGAACGGGCCATCTTCTTCTGGCTGATGGGGCGCAGCGCCGAGGTCGCGACGCTGGGGCTGATCGCGATCGGCTGGGTCCCGCGCCTGTCGCGCAACGCCTCGCTCGCGCTCGGGTTGCTCGTCGCCGCCGCGCTGGTCTGGTTCGGCACCGAGGCACTGGCGTCGTTCCCGGCGACCTTCGTCGAGGGCCGCGGCGTGACGCCATTCAAGGCGGTCTACGAAGTCGCGCTGTGCTCGATCAACGCGCTCGTCGCGCTCGCGCTGTGGCGGCGCGCCCGCCGCGAAGGCGATTCCGGCCTGTACCTGCTGGCGACCTCGGCGTGGGTCATCGGCGTCGGCGAGCTGTCGTTCACCGCCTATGTCGCGCCGTCCGACTTCTCGAACGTCTTCGGCCACGTCTACAAGCTCGTCGCCTACGCGCTGCTGTACCGCGGCACCTTCATCGCCAGCCTGCGCGCGCCGTTCGACGCGCTGCGCCGCTCCGAGGCGCGCGCGAGCGAGGGCGAGCGCCGCATCCGCTCGATCGGCGACAACCTGCCGAACTGCGTGATCTACCAGGTCTTGCGCGAAGACGACGGACGCATGCGCCTGCTCCATGTCAGCGAAGCGGTCGAGCGCATCGTCGGCATCCCGGCAGCCGAGCTGACGGAGGATCTGGACGCCTTCTATCGCAGCATCCACGCCGACGATCGCGCCGCGGTCGCCGCCGCCGAGCAGCGGTCGGCCGCGACGATGACGGTGTTCGACCTCGTCGTCCGGATGCACCACCGCAGCGGCCAGGATCTCTGGATGCGGCTGGCTTCGGCGCCGCACCGGCTGGCCGACGGCCGCATCTGCTGGGACGGCGTGGCGATCGACATCACCGAGCACCGCCGGGCGGTGCTGCTGCGCGAGGAGCACGAGCTGATGCTCGCCGCGGTGATCAACTCGGCCAGCGACGCGGTGATCAGCACCGACCGCGAAGGCCGCATCACGCTGTTCAACCCGGCGGCCGAGCGCATCTTCGGCCGGCCCGCCGCGGCCCAGCTCGGCCAGAGGCTGGAAGCCTTGATGCCCGAGCCGGCGCGCGCGCATCACGCCGGGCGGGTGGCGGCGTTCGCCGCGCTCGGCGAATCGCCGCGCGGCATGAGCACCGGGCGCGTGCCGGGGCTGCGCGCCGACGGCACCGAACTCGAGCTCGAGGCCTCGATCTCGAAGGTGACGGTGAACGAGAAGACGGTGCTGACCGCGATCCTGCGCGACGTGACCGACCGCGTGCGCACCGAACGCGCGCTGGTCAAGTACCAGCTCGAGCTGACCGAGCTGACGCACCAGTTGATGGCGCAGGAGAAGGAGACCACGCGCCGGCTCGCGCAGGCGCTGCACGACCGGCTCGGCCAGACGCTGACCGCGATGCGCATCGACTTCGTCGCCGAGGCGCGCCCGGCCAACGCGGCCGAGGCCGCCCGGCATGCGCGCGTCGACCGGCTCATCGACCAGGCCATCGCCGAGGTACGCCAGGTGCTGGTCGATCTGCGCCCGACGCTGCTCGACGAAAGCGGCCTCGTCGCCGCGCTCGACAACGAGCTGCGCACGCGCCAGCGCGACGCCGCCGGCCTGCACCTGCTGCTCGACGCGCCCGCCGAGCTGGCCGCACTGCGCTGGGACGCCGACGTCGAGTACGCGGCGTTCATGATCGCGCGCGAGGCGATCGCCAACGCCCAGCAGCATGCCGACGGCAGCCTCGTGCGCGTCACGCTCGCCGGCGGCCCGGGACGGCTGCGCCTGAACGTCAGCGACAACGGCCGCGGGCTGGCCCCCGATGCGCTGACGCTGCGCCCCGGGCACCTGGGCATGATCGGCATGCGCGAGCGCGCGATCGCGATCGGCGCCCGCCTCGAACTGTGCGCGGCCCCCGGCGGCGGCACCTCGGTCTGCCTGAACTGGGAGGATGCGGCGTCGTGACGCGGATCTACCTGGTCGACGACCACGCCATCGTGCGCGACGGCCTGCGCGCGCTGCTCGAGAGCGCCGGCTACGAAGTGGTCGGCGAGGCGGCCGAACCGACCGTCGCGCTCGGCGACCTGCTGCGCCTGCAGCCCGAGCTGGTGCTGCTCGACCTGAGCCTGGAGCACCGCTCGGGCTTCGAGCTGCTGATCGAGGTCCAGCGGCGCAGCCTGCCGAGCCGTTGCATCGTGCTGACGATGTCGGCCCAGCCGCGCCACGTCGCCGAGGCGATGCGCCTGGGCGCGGCCGGCTACCTGCTGAAGGGATCGCCGCGCGCCGAGCTGCTGCGCGCGATCGACGCCGTCGCGCGCGGCAAGCGCCATCTCGGCCCCGAAGTCGCCGAGCTCGCCGTCCAGGCGCTCAGCGGCGAGGTCGGCGAGGCCGCGCTGCTGGCCGACCTGTCGCCGCGCGAACGGCAGATCATCACGCTCGTCGTCAAGGGCCAGTCGAGCCCGGCGATCGGCGAGTTGCTGCACCTGTCGCCGAAGACGGTGGACACCTACCGCAGCCGGCTGATGGCCAAGCTCGGCGTCGGCGACGTCACCGCGCTCGTGCGCTTCGCGATCCGCACCGGCTTGATCGACACCGACGGCAACTGAAGCCCCGCACGGCCGCCGTCGAGCATCCCCTACAGACGCCGGCCGGCCGGCGATCCAAAGTTCCACCGTCGGCAGCCAGGCCTGGCTGCCCTGCTGGAACGAACCGTCATGAAATCCTTCGCCTCCGAGGTACGGCCTCACGCCGCGCCGAGCATCGGCCGCGCCGCGGGCGCCGCCGCGGCGCCCGCCGACCCGAACGCGCCCGAGCGCTGCGACGACGCGCTCACCGGCTTGCCGACGCGCGCCGCGTTCATCGCCCGCGCGCGCGACCTGCAGGCGCTGGCGGCGACGATGGCGGTCGTCTCGGTCGACATCGACGGCTTCACCGACCTGAACGCGCAGCATGGGCTGGCGGTCGGCGACGCGGTGCTGCGCGAGACCGCGCGCCGCTGCGTCCAGATCGGCCGCGGCAGCGGGGGCCACAGCGTCGTCGGCCGCGTCGGCGCCGACGAGTTCGCACTCGCGCTGCTGCCCCCGACCGCGCAGCGCGCCGAGCCCGCGATGGCGGCCTGGCTGACGCAGACGCTCGAGCGGCTGCAGCAGGCGCTGACGCAGCCGGCCAGGGTCGGCACCCAGCGTCTGAGCGTCGGCGCGTCCGTCGGGCAGGCGCGGCTGGTGCCGGGCGCCGACCCCGCCGAAGCCTTGCTGCATGCCGCCGTCGCGCGCCGCCACGGCATCCCCGGCAGCGGCGCGAGCAGCTACGAGGCCCACGAACAGGCGCACCTGCTGACGCGGGCGCTGCGTGCGGCGATCGCCGCCGACCGGGTCGACATCGCGCTGCAGCCCAAGCTGACGCTCGCCGACGGCCAGCTCAGCGGCTTCGAGGCGCTGGCGCGCTGGACGCTGGCCGACGGCAGCGTGATGGCGCCGGACCTCTTCATCGCGCTCGCCGAGCGCCACAAGCTGATCACCGGCCTGGGCGAGCGGGTGCTCGAGCGCGCGCTGGGCACGCTCGGCCGCTGGCGCGAGCGCGGGCTGCCGCTGGTGCCGATCGCGATCAACTTCTCGGCGACGCAGTTCCACCGCGACGATGCCGCGCGCCGGGTCGGCGACGCGCTCGCGCGCCACGGTCTGCCGCCGGGCCTGCTCGAGCTGGAGCTGACCGAGTCGGTGCTGCTCGGCGACTCCGAGAGCGTGCGCGCTACGATGAGCGCGATACGCCGGCTCGGCGTGCGCCTCAGCATCGACGACTTCGGCACCGGCCATTCGTCGCTGAGCTGCCTGCGCAGCGTGGCCGTCGACCGGCTCAAGATCGACCGCAGCTTCGTCGGCGGCATCGGCAGCGACCCGGCCGCTGCCGACGTGGTGCAGCTCGTCGTCCAGCTCGCGCACCGGCTGCGGCTGCGCTGCGTCGCCGAAGGCATCGAGACCGCGGAACAGCTCGCGCTGCTGCACGCGATGGGCTGCGACGAGGGCCAGGGCTTCCTTTTCGCGCAGCCGCTGACGCCCGACGCGGCGGCCGCGCAGCTGACCACCGATGCCGCCTGGCGCCACCACTTCCCGACGATGGGTCTCGATGCTCGTTCTGCTGCTCGTCACTGACCCGGCGCGTCGCAAGCGCCTGGCCGCGGCCTGTCGCGACGCCCTGCCGGCGGTCACCTGCATCGAATCCGACGACGCGATCGGCGCGCTGTTCACGAGCGGTCTGGACCGGATCGGCCTCGTCGTGCTCGACGCGTCTTCGCTGCAGCGCCATGGCAGCGCCTGGCTGACCAACTGGCGAAGAATGCTGCCGCATGGCGAGGTGCTGGTGCTGGACGACGGCGCCGAGACCGACCTCGATCGGCTGCACCGCGCGCTGCAGCGCGGCGCGCCGGCGCGCTGAGGCGGTCGCCCGGGGCCTCAGTCCGCCCCGGCGTTGCGGCGGGCGTCAGCGCTGCAGGTCGCGCAGGCTGATCTCCAGCGGCTGCCCGGTGCCGCCGCTGCGCACCGCGCCGCGCGCGAGCGCCTGGGCCGAGCGCGAGCCCAGCTCGCCCTGCATCTCCACGGCTTCCTGCGGCAGCGCGTCGCCGAGCGCGGCGTAGGCCGCGAGCAGCGCGGCGTCTTCGTCGGACGAGCTCTTCGCCGCCTCGATCGCGCGCGCGGCCAGCACCGGCGGTGACTCCAGCACGGCCGCGGTGCGGTAGGCGTCGGATTCGGACTCGGGTTCGGGGTCGTGGTGGTCACGGTCGATCACCGCCACCGCCATCTTCGAGCGCAGGCAGGCCAGCCCGACCGGCGACCAGTTCGTGACCTGCGCCTCGAGCTGTTCGAGCGCCTTGCGCAGCACGTCCAGCGGCACCTTGTGCAGCGCACGCCAACCCTTCTTCTCGAGCGCGTGTTCGACGAAGGCCAGGTGGCGCATCGTCGAACGGCTCGCCGGGTCTTCGTCGAGCACGCGCGCCAGGTCCTCGCGCGCCTGGGCCAGCTCGCGTTCGTCCTTGTGTTGCGCCGCCTCGGCGCGGGTGGGCGGCCGCGCCACCGGCTGGCCGCGTTCGTGCAGCACCAGGCGCACGCCGGCGTCACCGCGACGCAGCGCGACGTCGTGCTTGAAGAAGGCACGCACCGCGTTCGTCAGCGGCGCGAGGAAAGGGGTCTTGGCGCTCATCGTGTACGGATTGTCGGCCGTGCCGCGTCGCACTTGAGGCCCGCCGGCCGGTCGAATGGTGAGCGCTTGTGTCCGGCCGCTCAGGCCATGCAGCTGCGGTTCTTGCCGCTGCGCTTGGCCTCGTACAAGGCCTCGTCGGCGCGCTCCAGCGCCACCTCCAACGCCTCGCCGGCGCGCCAGGTCGTGACGCCGGCCGAGAAGGTGACGAAGACCTCGCGCCGCTCGTGCAGGAACAACGCCTCGGTCAGGCTGCGCTGCAGCCGCGTGAGCGCCTGCTGGGCTTCGGCCAACGGCGTCTCGGGCAGCAGCACGACGAACTCCTCGCCGCCGAATCGCGCCAGGTGGTCGGCCGGGCGCAAGCGCTCGCGCACCGCCGTGGCCAGGGCCTTGAGCGCCAGGTCGCCGGCGGCGTGGCCGAGCGCGTCGTTGAGTTTCTTGAAGTTGTCGATGTCGATCAGCGCGATCGCCAGCGGCGCCGCCTCGGCCCCGGCGCGGCCGGCGCGCGCGCATTCGATCTCGAAGGCCTGGGCCAGCCCGCGCCGGTTCGCGACCTGCGTCAGCGCGTCGGTGGAGACCTCGTCGGAGAGCCGACGCAGTTCGCCTTCGAGTTCGCGCACGCGCGTCTGCAGCTCTCCCGCGCGCGCGTTCTCCTGCTGCAGCCGTTGCTGCGCCTGGCCGACCAGGGTCTGCACGGCGCGGCTCTCGTCGACCAGCGAACGCACCACGCCGGCCAGGCTTTCCAGCGAGTCGGCGCCCTCGATCGCCGCGACGTGGCGGCCGACGCTGTCGTTGTAGCGCCCGGTCTGCTCGCCGAGCTCGCCGAGTTCCTCGAGCATGCGGTGGATCAGCGACTTGAGCGCATCGCGTGCCGCGTTGCGCTCGCCGCGCACGCGCTGCTGGCGCTCGCGTGTCTCGGCCAGCAGTTCGCTCGCCGCGCGCACGCTGCGCGAGTTGACGCCGTCCGCCAGCCGGGCCTGCAGGCCTTCGCACTGGCCGCGCGCCCAGCTGTCGTCCTCGGCCAGCTCGACGAGACCGTGGCTCAGCTCGCGGCACAGCGCGCCGAGCTGGTCGACGAGCCGGTGGCGGTGCGCGAACAGGCTGCGTGCCTGGCGGCACACCGTGTCCACCGCCGCCACCCGCTCGGCCGTCACGCCGTCGCGGGCGAGCTCGTCGGCGAGCAGGGCCAGCCGGTCGGCCAGCTCGGTGGCGCGCGCCTCGCCGGCGGGCAGGCCGGCACGCACGGTGGTCTCGAGGCTCGCGACGAGGGGCTGCCAGACGCCTGCGACGGCCTGTCCTGGCTCGGCCGCCGGCACTTCGGCCGGCATCTCGTCGAGATCGTCCGTCAGCGCATCGATCTCGGCACCCCGTTCGGCCGGCACCTCGGCCTCGGCCGGCGCGCGGTCGCCCTCCCAGACCGCGGCCAGCGCCTGCAGGCGTTGCTGCAGCCGCTGCAGGTCGCCGCGGCTGCCGTCGAGCACGCGCTGCAGGCTGTCCTTCTTGCGCGCCGGCGTCCATTGGCGGCCGCCGCGCTCCAGCCCGCGCACGAGCTTCTCGATCAGCAGCGCCCAGACCGCGCCCTGCCCCTTCGCGTCGGCCACCGCCGGCGCGGCCTGGCCGGACTCTTCGGCGTAGGCACGCGCGTAGTTTTCCGGCGTCGGCTCCAGCCGCGCCATCGCCAGCCGGCGCAGGGCGCCCTTGGCCCATTGCGCCGGCGTCGCGGGATTCGCTGCCGCCGCCCCGGCCGGCGACGTCATCGGTAGAGCCGGCCGCTGGCGGCACGGACGGCGTCGGTGGCGAAATCGATCTCGCTGACCTGGCCGATCCACGGCGCCTTGCGCGGCAGCACCGTCTGTTCGAGCCAGCGGTCCAGTTCGTCGACCGGCTTGGCCGCGCTGAACAGGAAGCCTTGCATGATGAAGCAGCCCAGGCGGTGCAGCACCTCCATCTGGCGCAGCGTCTCCACGCCTTCGGCGACGACGCGCAGGCCGAGCGAGCGCGCGAGCGCGATGATCGCGGTGACCACCGCCGAGCTCTGCGGCGTGATGCCCAGGTCGCGCACGAAGCTGCGGTCGATCTTCAGCTCGGAGATCGGCAGCGTGGTCAGGTAGGCCAGGCTCGAGTAGCCGGTGCCGAAGTCGTCGATCGAGATCTCGACCCCGATCTCGTTGAGCCGGTGCAGCGACGGGATCACGTCCTGCAGGTCCTTCATCAGGTTGTCCTCGGTGATCTCGAGCTGGATCACGCGATGCGGCACGCCCTGGCTGGTGACGCACTGGTGGATGTGCTCGATCAGGTCGCTGCGCGAGAACAGATGGCTGGGCAGGTTGACGGCGATCGAATCGGTGAAGCCGCTGCTCACCTGCCAGGCCTTGGCCTGGCGCGCCGCCTCGCGCAGCGCCCATTCGCGACAGCGGCACGATGAGGCCGGTCTCCTCGGCCAGCGGAATGAAGTCGCCCGGCGGCACCAGGCGGCCGCCGCGGTTCCAGCGCATCAACGCCTCGACGCCGACCATCGTCGACTTGCGCACGTCGATCTTGGGCTGGTAGTGCAGCACCAGCTCTTCGCGCTCGATCGCCTTGTGCAGCGCGGTTTCCAGCTCGAGCTTCTCGCGCCCGCGGCCGGCCAGTTGCGGGCCGTAGATCGCGGCCGCGTTGCTTGCCCTGGTCCTTGACCGAGTACATCGCGACGTCGGAGTTGCGCATCAGGTCGGCGACCGTGGCGCCGTCGCGCGGGTAGATCGCGACGCCGACGCTGGCGGTGACGAAGCATTCCTGGCCGCTGACGAAGATCGGCTCGCGCATCACCTCGAGGATGCGGTTCGCGACGCGCTCGGCGTCGCGGTCCTCGGTCACCTCGGGCAGCAGCGCGACGAACTCGTCGCCACCGAGCCGGCCCACCGCCTCGAGCGTGCGGTGCGAGCGCGAGCCGGCGGTCTCGAGCGAGCCTTCGAGCACCTGGTCGCTGTGGCGCACGCAGGCGCGCAACCGGCGCGCCACTTCCATCAGCAACTCGTCGCCGGCGGCGTGGCCGAGCGTGTCGTTGATGATCTTGAAGCGGTCCAGGTCGATCAGCAGCAGCGCGAACTGGTGCTGGCCGCGGCGCGCGTGTTCGAGGGCGCGCTCGGCGCGCCAGATCAGCTGGTGGCGGTTCGGCAGCCCGGTCAGCGCGTCGAAGTTGGCCAGGTGGCGGATCCGGTCCTCGGCGACACGGCGGTCGGTCACGTCCTGCACGATGCCGGTGTAGCCGATCGTGTGGCCGTGCTCGTTGAATTCGGGCTCGGCCTCGACGTGGATGATGCGCCGGTGGCCGTCGTACGAGCGTGATCGGCACGTCGATCGCGAGCACCGAGCTGCTGGCGCAGCACGTCGTGCAGCAGGCGCATCAGCGCGCGCCGTTCGTCGCGCGGCACCATGCGCAGCAGCCGGCGCAGGCTGGCCCGGTCGTGCGGCGCCGTAGCCGAACACGCGCAGCCCTTCCGGCGACACCACCAGACCGGTCTCCGAGCGCCGCCAGTCGAAGCTGCCCATGCGCGCGAGGTCCTGCGCGCGCGCGAGCTTGGCCTTGCTGCGCTCGAGCTCGATGCGCGTGCGCGACGCGCGCAGCAGGTAGTGCAGGCGGCCGGCGAGCAGGCTCCACTGGGTGGCCTTGACGAAGAAGTCGGTCGCGCCGGCCTGGTAGGCGCGCGTGATCGACGCGTCGTCGTCCAGACCGGTGAGCATCAGCACCGGCAGCGTTCTCGAAGCCGGCGCATCGCGCGGATCGCGCGGCAGGTCTCGAAGCCGTCCAGCGCCGGCATCATCGCGTCGAGCACGACGATGTCGGGCACCCAGTCGGCGAGCAGTTCGAGCGCCTGCTCGCCGCTGCTCGCCTCGGTGATCAGGAAGCCACGCTCGCGCAGCGCGAGCGTGGTCAGCAGCAGGTTGACCTCGTCGTCGTCGACGAGCAGCACGGTCGGGTTCACGGGCAGCCCGGCGTCGGCGAAGGAAAGCGGCGGGTTCATCGTGGGGTCGGGCTCAGGCGCGCAGGATAGCCCGAACCGCCCCCAGGGCGCGCCGGCCCTCGGCCAGCAATCGGTCCACGTCCGTCACGAGATCGGCGGTCTGGCCGACGCGAACCGCGTGCTCGACCTCGGCGCAGACGGCCGACAGCGCGAGCGCGCCGATGCTCGCCGACGAGGACTTCAGCGTGTGCGCGATCCGCCCCAGCTCGGCGGTGTCGCCGCGCTCGCGCGCCTCGTCGAGCTGCGCCAGATGGCGCAGCAGCGCGGCCTCGAAGGTGTTCAACACGCGGGCGACGACGCCGTGACGGCCGTCGGGGTCCAGCGCGTGCAGGCGCGCCAGCGCCTGCGCATCGAGCTGCGCGGTCTGGTCGTCGTGGGGCATCGGCGGAGCGTTCATCGGGAGTCGGGCGGCAGCGCAGGGCGGATGCAGGATGGGTACCGGATCCGCTGCCGTCAAGCCGGGGAAACCGGTGCGGGCAAGACGGCGCGGCAGCAGACGACAGGGATCATGGCGGCAAAGTTCGTGGCGCTGTTCTGGATTTCGGTCTCTGCGGCCGCGACTTGAGCCCTGGCGCGGCCGGCGCCGCTCCACGCCCGGGCGCTCCGTACAATGCGCGGCATGGAAGGGCCCTGGCTGTTCGGCACCGTGGCGCTGCTTCTGGTCGGCGCGGCCGGCGTTCTGGTCGGCATTCTGCGCGAGCGCGCCGCCGGCCAGGCCGCCGCTCGCACCGCGCGCCAGGAAGCCCGCTTGTCCGCCCAGCTGCTCGACGGCTGGGCGTGGGCCACCGATGCCGAGCACCGGCTGCAGCGCTGGCGGCCGCCGGCCGGTGCCACGGCCGCCGCGGCCGCCGACGCCGGCGCCGGCGCGCCGATGTGGACGCAGTTCGAGGCCACCGACGCCGAAGACCTGCGCGCCCGGCTCGCATCGCAGCAGCCGTTTTCAGAGCTTCGGGTGCAACGCCTGGCCGACGGCGGCCGCTGGATGCTGCGCGGCGTACCGCGCCTGGACGAAGCCGGCCGCTTCTCCGGCTACGCCGGCAGCGCGCGGCCGACGGCCGAGGCCGACGCGCTGGCCGCTGACCAGGGCGCGCTGGCGGCGCTGCTCGACACGCTGGACCGGCCGGCCCTGCTCGCCGTCGACGAGCGTGGCAGTGGCTGGCAATTGCGCCACGCGAACGCGGGCGCGCGCGATCGCTTCGGCGAATCCCAGCGCGGCGAGTTGCTGCCGCGCCTGCCCGCCGGGCTGCGCGACGCAGTGGCCGGCAGCACGGCCGGCGAGCACGAAGGCTGGCGCCTGCAGCGCTTCGCCACGCCGGCCGGCGCCGGGCTGCTGCTGCTCGGCCCGGCCGCGCCGATGCCGGTCGACGACGGCAGCGAAAGTGCATCGTTCAGCTTCACCGTCTCGCACGACCTGCGCGCGCCGATCCGTGTCGTCGACGGCTTCACGCGCATCGTCAAGGAGGACTACGGCCATCTCCTCGATCGCGTCGCGAACGACCACCTCGACCGCGTGCTCGGCGCCGCCGCGCGCATGAACCACATGATCGACGCGCTGCTCACGCTGGCGCGGCTGTCGCAGCAGCCGCTGGCCTGGCAGCCGGTGAACCTGTCGCAGCTGGCCGCCTACGTCGTCGACGACCTGCGCCGCAACGCGCCCGAGCGCGCCGCGCAGATCGAGATCGAACCCGATCTGCTCGCCCGCGGCGACCCGACGCTGCTGCGCCTGGTGCTGGAGAACCTGCTCGGCAATGCCTGGAAATACAGCGCGCGCGCGAAGAAGGCGCACATCGTGTTCGGCAGCGAGCAGCGCGACGGCCGGCGCGTCTTCGTCGTGCGCGACAACGGTGCCGGCTTCGACATGCGCTCGGCGGACCGCTTGTTCGGCCTCTTCCAGCGCCTGCACAGCGCGAACGACTTCCCCGGCACCGGCGTCGGCCTGGCGTCGGTCAAGCGCATCGTGCGCCGGCACGGCGGCGAGGTCTGGGCCGACGCCGAGCCTGGCCGCGGCGCCGCCTTCCACTTCACGCTGCGCGAGTAGGCGTCTTGCAGGTCGAACAGATCCGCGACCGGCTGCGCCGGCTCGGCGCGCGGCCGGCCCACGAAGAGCGAGTGCTGCGCCTGTGGTCGCAGGCGCGGCCGCAGACCAGCGGCCGGCGCCGGATCGAGGACTTCCTGCCGCGCGCACTGCGCGACGCGCTGCCGGCGCTGGCGCAGGAACTGGCCGGCCTGGCGCGGCTGCGATCGTTGCACGCCGGCACCGACGGCTCGGCACGGCTGCTCGTCGCGCTCGCCGACGGCCAGACGGTCGAGGCGGTGCTGCTGCCCAAGGACGGGCTGTGCGTGTCGACCCAGGTCGGCTGCGCGGTCGGCTGCGTGTTCTGCATGACCGGCCAGGGCGGCCTGCTGCGCCAGCTGGGCAGCGCCGAGATCGTCGCGCAGGTCGCGCTGGCGCGCGCGCAGCGGCCGGTGCGCAAGGTCGTCTTCATGGGCATGGGCGAGCCGGCGCACAACCTCGACGCGGTGCTGGACGCGATCGAGCTGCTCGGCACCGCGGGCGGCATCGGCCACAAGGACCTGGTCTTCTCGACCGTCGGCGACACGCGCGCGTTCGAGCGGCTGCTGGCCATCGGAGCCGGCGGCGCGGGCAGCGTGAGGCCGGCGCTGGCGCTGTCGCTGCACACCACCAAGCCGGGCTTGCGCGAACAGCTGCTGCCGCGCGCGCCGCGCATCGCGCCGGCCGAACTGGTGGCGCTGGGCGAGCGCTACGCGCGCGCCAGCGGCTACCCGGTCCAGCTTCAGTGGACGTTGCTGGACGGCGTCAACGACGGCGACGACGAGGTCGACGCGCTGGCCGCGCTGCTCGCCGGGCGCCACGCGATGCTGAACCTGATTCCGTACAACGCGGTCGACGGCCTGGGCTGGCGGCGCCCGCCTTGGGAGCGCGCCACCGCGATGGCCGCGGCCCTCAACCGGCGCGGCATCCTGACCCGGCTGCGCCGCTCGGCGGGGCAGGACGTCGACGCCGGCTGCGGCCAGTTGCGCGCGCGCCGGATCGCGATCGAGCCGGCCTGAGCGACCGGACTCAGCTGCGCGCGAGTTCCTCGATCGCCGACAAGACCCGCTCGGCCTGCGCCGCCACCGTGAGGTGCTGCTCGGCGGCCAGGCGCTGCAGGCGCTGCCAGGCATCGATGCGCGACAGCGAATGGCGGTGCATCAGCGCGCCGACGGCCAGCGCGACCGGATCGGCCAGCGCGTCCGCCGGGATCTCGACCGCAGGCGCGGGCGACACCGGCAGCAGCGCGGCCTCGTGCGCCGGTGCCGCGCCGCGCAGGCGCTGCAACGCGGCCTCGACGGTGGGCACGATGCGGCTGACCTCGAGCGGCTTGACCAGGTAGGCCACGGCACCCAGCGCCTGCACGCGCGCCTTCGTCGCCTCGTCGGCGAAGGCGGACAGGAACATGAACGGGATCCGGTACTTGTCGCGCAGCACCTCGGCGACGTCGAAGCCGCTCTTGCCCTCCATCCGGATGTCGAGCAGCGCCAGATCGGGCCGGTGCTCGCGCGCGAGCAGGATCGCCTCGCTGCCGTTGTCGGCGTCGATGACCTCGAAGCCGGCCTCGGCGAGGCCGTGGGTCACGGTCGCCAGCACCAGCCGGTCGTCGTCGACCACGAGAATCTTGCCCTTCGCTGCCATCGAGCGTCGCCCTTTGCTTCGGTTCGCCCGGTTCGCCCGGATCAGGTCCCATTCTCGCCGATGGCCTCGCGCCGCACGCTGGGCGGGCGCAGCACGATGCGCGCGCGCACCTGCCCGTCGCCGCCCGGTTCGAGGCTGAGCGTGGAGCTGCGCCGCGGCAGCAGCGCGCGCACCAGGCCCAGGCCGGACACGCCGCCGCGCACCTGCGCGAGGTCGAAGCCCGGCGGCAGGCTGCCGCGGTTGTCGATCTCGATGCACACGCCGTCGCCGTCGGCCGCCACCGAGCAGGCCACGTCGCCGTCGACCGAATGCTTGATCGCATTGGTGAGCAACTCGTTCACGGTGAGCGCGATCGGGATCGCCTCGGCTTCCGGCAGCACGAGGCCGGCGGTCGCCTCGCTGCCGCTGAAAGCGATCGTGCGGCCGAAGGTGCGCTGCACCGACTGCGCGATCGCCTCGATCACCGGCCCCACGCGCAGCGGCCCGCTGGCACCGACCTGCAGCCCGTAGACCTGGGCGATCGCCTGGACCTGGCCGACGGCCTCGGACAGCACGGCGGCCACCTCCGGGTGGCGCGCCGCGTTGTGCTGCAGCAGCCCGGCCACGCCCTGCAGGTTGTTCTTGATCCGGTGGTGGACCTCGCGCACCAGCACCTCGCGCTGGGCGATCGCGGCCTGCAGCCGGGCCTGCTCCGCCGCGCGCTGCTCGGTCACGTCGCTGGCCACCAGCAGCAGCTGCGCGGCGTCGCCGCCGGCGGCGGCGAGCGGCACCAGCCGCGTGTCCCACACGCGCGGCATCGCCGTGCGTTCGGCGCCGTCGCGCGGCATCGCCGCGCGTTCGGCGCCGTCGCGCGGCGCGCCGGCACGCTCGTCACCGTCTTCGCGGTACTCGTGGCGCTGCAGCTCGCTGCCGGTGGCCGCGGCGAGCAGCCAGCCGCGCAGCGCGGCGGCCTTCGCCGGCGCGCAGCAGTCGTCGAGGGTCTGGCCGAGCACCGCGTCGAGCGGGCGCGCGAAGAAGGTCGCCGCCATCTGGTTGAGCTGGACCACGCGCAGGCTCTTCGCGTCGAAGAGGGCGATCGCCAGCGGCGCGGTCTCGATCACGCGCTGCAGCGACGCCTGGGCCTGCGCGATGTTGATCTCGGCCTGGCGCCGGCGCTCGATGTCGAGCAGCGCGAAGGTCAACTGCCCCGGCCCGTCGGCGGCGCCGGTCGCGACCGCGTTGCCGACGACCCAGAACTCGCGCCCGTCGCGGCCCCTGAGCCGGCACTCGAAGGTCTCGGCCTGGCCCTCGACGAGCCGCTGCAGCCAGTCGTTGCGGCGCAGCGGGTGGTCCGGTGCATCGGGCGGCGCGACGATCGCGATCGGCTCGCCGACGAAGTCGGCCAGCTCGCCGGCGAACATGCGCCGCGCCGAGCGGTTCATCCACTCGATGCCGTTGTTGGAGACGGTGACGATGCCGACCAGCACCGAGTTCAGGATCGCGCGCGTGCGCTCGGCCTGGACCGCGAGCGACTCGCGTGCACGGCGGCGTTCGTCGACGTCGACGAACGAGCAGATCACGTCGGCCTCGGGGGCGTCGGGGTCGACCGGCCGCACCGCGACCTGCACCCACAGCAGGCTGCCGTCGCGCCGACGCAGCCGGCGTTCGCCGCTGAAGCGGCCCTGCTGGCGCAGCCCTTGCGCGATCTGCGCCTCGAAGGCGACGCACTCGCGCGCGCTTTCGTACAGCTCGGCGCCGTCGAGCAGGGTCAGCTCCGGCGACGCATAACCGGTCAGCCGCGCCATCGCCTGGTTGGCGCGCTCGATGCGCGAGCCGCGCAGGTACGCGATGCCGACGTCGGACAGGCTGAACATCAGCTCGCGCTCGCGCAGCAGCCGCTCGAGCTCGGCCTGCTGCGTCTTCAGGCGCGAGATGTCGGTCAGCACCGCGACCGCCTCCGGCGTGTCCTGCGCCAGTTCGGCGCGGCGCACCGACAGCGAATACCAGACCGGCTGACCCGCCGTTTCGCCGACCTCGATCTCGGCCTCGAAGGGCCGGCCGGCGGCGAGCGCGGCATCGGCCTCGCCGGCGATGCGCAGGCCTTGCGCACGCTGGCCGAGAACCTCGGCCAGCGAGGCACCGGCGGCGGCCCCCGGCGCGAAGCCGAGCATGCGCTCGAAACGCCGGTTGCAGCGCACCAGCACCGGCCCGCGCAGGTAGGCGATGCCGGCGGTGGAGCCGTCGAGGATGGTCGTCAGCTCGCGCAGCAGCTGCTCGTTGCGGCGCTGCGCGCTTTCCTGCTCGGTGACGTCGAGCGTGACCACCGACGTGGTCGGCCGCCCGCCGGCGAGCGCGCCGGGTTCGACCCGCGTCAGCAGCCAGCGCTGGCCGAGCTCGGGGTGGCGCACCGCGTAGCGGACCTCGGTGCGCTCGCCCTGGCGCAACGCACGCTGCAGGCGTTCGTACTCGGGCAACGAGGCGGGCTCGACGAGGTCGCGGCCGATGCCTTGGAGCCCGCCGCCGCGCGCCGCTTTCGGTGCGCGGCCGGTGGCCGACGCCTCGGGCACCAGCCAGCCGCGCGCTGGGTCGTAGGTCGCCACGCCGATGCTGGCGGTGTCCATCAGCATGCCGATCTCGAGCTGCGCGAGGTCGCGCTCGTCCTCGGCACTTCGGTCCTCGACGACCGCCATCACGCGGCGCTGGCCGGCCTCGCCGGCGAGGCCGCACAGCCGCGCGGCCAGGCGCCGCCGGCGGCCGCTGGCGAGCGGCACCGTGGCCTGGCATTCGAGCGGCGGCGCGCCCGGCACCAGGCTCGCGCGCGGCGCGCCGTGTTCCCAGGCGAGCAACGCCTGCAGCTCGACACCCGCCTCGGCCAGCAGCACCGGCACGCGCTCGACGAGCGCCTCGAACGCCGGGTTCGAACGCACGATCAGGCCGCTCTCGTCGTAGACCAGCATGCCGGTGCGGGCGAGCTCGAACCATTGCACCAGTTCGTCCTGCGCGCGCCGCGCCAGTTCGCGCGCCTGCTGCTCCGCACTGCGGTCCTGCAGCAGCGTCAGCCACAGCGGCGACTGGCCCGGGGCGGCGATGTTCTGCACGGTGGCCGAACACCAGCGCTCGCGGCCGGCGCCGTCGATCAACCGGCGCTGCTGGGTCGGCAACGGCGTGCCCGGCAGCGCCGCGGCCAGGATCTCGTCGCGCGCGGCGCGGTCGCTGTCGCGGTCCTCGGCCGGGTGCAGCTCCACCGGGTCGCGTCCCAGCAACTCGGCGCGCGGCCGGCCGGCCAGGTCGACGAAGGCATCGTTCACGTCGATCAGCCGGAACCCCGCGTCCTGCAACGTCGCCGGCTGCGGCGCGGCCCAGAGCAGGGCCAACAGCTCGCGCGCGCCGGCAGCCAGCTCGGGCGTCACCGCCTCACGGGCTCTCAATCGAGCTGGCGCGCCGCGGCCAGCGCGACGAGCAGTGCGCGATTCACCTCGGCCGGCGTCATGAACAGGCGCTCGGCGGATTCGCGGATGTCGAACAGCGACTCCTGCTCGATCGCGCGCACCAGCGCCAGGTAGGGCTGGAACGGTCCGCTGTCGTCGAGCAAGGCCTGCTGCACGCGCTCGGGCACCGGCACGCTCTTGAGCAGCTCGTCGAAAGGCTGGCGCAGCAGCCGGTCGAGGAGCGAGAAGACGCCGCAGATGAACATCTCGCCGCGCATCTCGGCGTCGCCGTTGCTGCGCACCAGCTCCTCCATCATCAGCCCGCGGCGCACGGCCGCGAACATGATCGGCTTCGCATGGCTGTCCTTGGCCGACGACGCGAGCAGCAGCGCCAGCCAGCGCTTCAGGCGCTGGTAGCCGAGCATCATCAGCGCGTGGCCGAACGAGTTGATCTCGACCGTCAGCCCGAAGGCCGGCGAGTTCAGATAGCGCAGCAGCCGGAACGCGAGCGTCGGATCCTTCTTGAGCACCGCCTCGAGGCGCGGCACCGGCAGTTCGCGGTCGACGCCGCTGATCAGCTCGAGCACGACCTGGACGTCCTGCGGCACGCTCTTGCGCGCGCTCGGCGCCGGCGGCGGATCCTCGATCGGCCAGCCCAGCGTCGCGAACGCACCGGCCTGGAACGCGGCGTCCATCGCGGCCAGGCTGTGCACGCCGGCGACCACGCTGCTGATCGCGTGCGCGCCGGCCGCGGCGCTGTCGCGCCGCTCGTCGCCGGCGTCGACGATCGAATGGGCGAAACAGGGCAGCAGTTCGCGCGGCAGCTCGGCCAACGGCCGGCCCTTGATGAGCAGCGTGCTGCCGGCCGCGGCAAGCGCCTTCAGCGCGGCGGCGTGCTTCGGATCGGTGGCCATGAAGGCGGGCACCTCGACCATCAGGTGCGGCCCGGGCTCGGCGTCCAGCAGCGCGTTCAGCATCGCCTCGCCGGCGATGTTCAGCGATACCGGTGGCAGCGCCGCCTTCGGCCCGGCGCCGGCGCGCGCCGCGACGTTGGCCGGGTCGAGCGGGCGCAGGTTCAGCGACAGCTCGGTCGGCGCGGATTCCTCGGCCGGCGGCGCCGGCCAGACCTCGGCCAGCGCGGCGAGCAGCGCGGCGATGTCGGGCACGGCATCGGGGCGCTCGGGAAAGATCGTGAGCCGGGTCGCGACCACCGAGCGCTGGCGGTCGATCATCGGGCTGTAGCCCAGCGTCAGCTGGGCCAGGACGGGGTGCTCTTGCATAGGTCGGCAGGACGGCTCGGCGCTCGCCGGGCTGGCCGGGCGGGCGCCGCGCCCCCTCGGGGCTCCATTCAAACGCTGATGTACTGGAACAGCGACAGTTTCTGCAGCGACCCGTAGGTCTTCAGCGCCGCATCGTAGCCCGTTTGCTGGTTCTGGAAGTCGGAGATCGCCTGCACCATGTCCAGGTCGGTGGCGTTCGACTGCGCGGTCTGCGCCGCCAGCTTGTTGGCCGAGATCTGGTTCGTCATCGTGTCCATCCGGTTCAGCACCGCACCGGCCGCCGAGCGCGCGGCGAGCAGGTTGCCGGACACGGCGTCGATGCCGTTCAGCGCGGTCGTCACCGACTGCTGCACCTGGGTGCTGCTCTGGCCGGGCGTCTTCAGCGCGGTGATCGCCTTGTCGAGCACGTCGAAGGCCGACAGCGGCGGCTGGCCGGAGACCGGATTCGGCGCCTGCAGCCAGATGCCCTGGCCGTCGGTCGAGGTCGGCAACGACTGCGTCGACGGCACGCTGTTGCTGCCCGCGGTGCCGACGTAGCCGACGCCGCCGCTGCCGTCGACGAACGGCGCGACGTTGCTGCCCTGGCCGCCGAACAGGTAGGTGCCGGCGCCGTCGGTGCCGTTGGCCACCGTCAGCATCTGGTCGCGCACGGCCTGGAGCTGCTGGGCCAGCGCGGCGCGGTCGCTGTCGCTGTAGCTGCCGTTGCCGGCATTGACGACCAGACTGCGCGCCTGCTGCATCAGGTCGCCGGCATTGCCGAGCGCGGCCTCGGTCTGCGTCATCACGTTCTGGCTCACGTTCAGCGCGCGCTGGTCGGATTCGCTCTTCACCATCGCGGCCAGCGCGCGCTCGGCCTGCGCGGCAGCGACCGGGTCGTCGCTCGCGAGCTGCACGCGCTTGCCGCTGGTCAGGCGGTTCTGCGCGTCGGACAGGTCCTGCTGGCGCTTCTGCAGGTTGTCGACCGAGGTCTGGAACGAGTTCAAGGTGGTGATGCGCATCATCGCTGATTACCTCAGGGGCCCATCGTCGTGAGCACGGTCTGGAACAGGCTTTGCGCGATCTGCAGCACCTTCGCGGCGGCCTGGTAGCTCTGCTGGTACTGGATCAGCCGCGCGGCTTCCTCGTCGAGGTTGACGCCGGAGGTCGAACTCGCCGCCTGGTTGGCCTGCGTCGCGACCGCGCTCGAAATCCCGGCGGCCGACTTGGCGCTCTGCACGCGCACGCCGATGTTCGCGATCGCCGACGCGTAGGCGTCGGTGGCGGTCGACCCGCCGCTCAGCACGCCGTTGCTGGCCTGGTTCTGGCCGACCAGCGTCGCGTCGCGCAGCGACGCCAGCGCGAGCGCATTGCCGTTGCTGCTGGCCAGCGCGCTCGCCGGCGTCGGCTGGATCGTGAGCACGTCGCCGGTCTTGGGCACGCCGGCAAGGTTGAGCGCGAAGCCGTTGATGTCGGTTGGCGGCGTCGGAATCGGCTGGCCCGCCTGCCAGGTGCCGGTGCCCGACGAGAGCACGGTGTTGCTCGAGTCGGTCAGTGCCCAGGTGTAGGCCCCGCTGTCGTTGGTGAAGGTCACGGTCGCAGTCGCCGCCGGCTGCGGCGGCTGGGTCAGCATCGTCAGCGACGCGACGCTCGCGGTGCCGGTGTTCGCCGATGCGGTGCTGGCGATCAGCGGCGAGGCCGCGGCCACGCCCATCGGGTCCTGCAGCGTCACGCCCATGCCGGCCGCGGCCTGGCCGACCGGCTGGAGCAGGAAGCGATCCGTCGCGCTCGGCGCGGGCACGCCGATGTCGATGCGCATCCCGTCGACGATGTCGCCGCTGGCGATGGTGCGCACCAGCGGCGGGTTGGACAACCGCGTCAGCTGGTACTGGCCGGGCACGCCGTTCGGGTCGGTGCGCAGCTCGTAGTCGCTCGCCTGCAGCGCCGACGGATCGGTGACGGTGAGCGAGACGTTGGCCAGGTACTTGCCGTTCGCGTCCTTCGCGTTGTTCGTGTTCGGCACCACCTGCGGCGCGCCGATCGAGAAGATCGGCTGCGACGCCACGGTGCCGGCCGGCGGCTGCAGGTTCGCACCCAGCATCTGCTGGTGGTTCACCGCGCCGGCGATCGCCGCCGCCATCTGGCCGACCAGGTTGCGCGCATCCACCAGGTCGTGGTTCTGGAACTGCAACAGGCCGGCAATGTCGCCGCCGCCGAGCGAGTTCGGGTCGAGCGCTGGCGACTTGCCGCCGCTCGCGATCGACAGCGCCGAGCGCGACGGGTCCTGCGCGTCGGGCGTGATCTGCAGCGTCGCCGATTGCCCGCCGAGCACCAGGTTCTGGCCACCGGCGATGAACACCGACATCGAGTTGTCGTCGGCCATCACGGTGCTCACCTGCACGTGCTGGCTGAGCTGGGCGACGAGCTGGTCGCGCTGGTCGAGCAAGTCGTTCGGCGGCTGGCCCAGGCCTTTCGCGGCCGAGATCTGCTGGTTGACCTTGGCGATGCTCTGCGACAGGCCGTTGACCTCGGCGACGATGGACTTCAGGTCCTGCGTCACGCCGGCCTGCAGCGAGTCGAACTGGCCCGCCGCGTTGTTGAACTGGCTCGACAGGTTCTGCGCCTGCGACAGCACGGTCTGCCGGGTCGCGCTGTCACCCGGCTGCGAGGCCAGGTCGACCATCGAGGCGAGGAACTGGCTCGTCGCGTCACCGAGCCCGCCGGTGCCGAGCGGGAAGGCCTGCTGCAGCTGGGTCAGCCGGTCCTGCACCGCGCTGTCCTTGGCCGCGAGCGAGGTCGCGGTGGCCGCCTGATGGGTCAGGAAGTCGTCGTGCGCGCGCGTCACCGACGCGACATCGACGCCGGTGCCGATGAAGCCCGAACCGCTGTACTGGCTGGGCGAGGTCGCGAGCATCACCTGCTGGCGCGAGTAGCCGGCGACGTTCGCGTTCGCGATGTTGTGGCTGGTGGTCTGGATCGCGGTGTAGTTCGCGGTCATCGCCCGCAGGCCGACCGACAACAGGGAGGCAGACATCGTCGAGGGGCTCTCAGGCCATGCTGCGCTGCAGGCGCAACGTGGTGTTGATGACCCGCGTCAGCTTGTCGGCATAGGCGGGGTCGGTGGCGTAGCCGGCGCGCTGCAGGCCGTGCGCGAAGCCGCTCGCGTCCTGCGGCTGCACCTGGGCCTGGGCGACGACGCCCTGGTAGCGCGGGCTGTTCTTCATCAGCCGGGCGTAGTCGGCGAAGGACTCGGCGTAGCTGCCGTAGGCGCGGAACTTCGCGCTCACCTTCTTCGCCTGGCCGCCCACGTATTCGGTCGTCGTGACCTCGGCCACCGGACCCGTCCAGCCGGGACCGGCCTTGATGCCGAACAGGTTGTACGAAGGCGTGCCGTCGGCGTTGAGGATCTCCTTGCGGCCCCAGCCGGTCTCGTGCGCGGCCTGCGCGACCATGAAGGCCGCCGGGATGCCGGTCTCGGCGGCGGCGGCCTGCGCCTCGGCGCTGTGCTGCTGCACGAAGCCGGCCGCGCCGGCCTGCGGGACCGCGGTCGGCCGCGGCGTCGCGCTCAGCGGCGCCGGCGTGTCGTTCGCCGACCCGGTGGCCGGAATCGGTCCCGGCGCCAGGCCCATGTTGCGCTCGAGCTGCTTGGCGATCAGGTCCGACAACCCGCCGGGCAGGCCCGACATCTGGGTCGCGAACTGCTGGTCCAGCATCTGGGTGCCCATCTTGGTGCCGGCGTCGTCGAGCAGGCCGTTCGACAGCGTCGTCGCGCGCATGCTCTTGAGCACCTCGTTCATGAACAGCGCCTCGAACTGCTTGGCCGCCTCGCGCACCGCGCTCTTCGGGTCGCGGCCGGCGCGCGCCTGCAGCGCGGCGAGCGAGCGGCCGTCGAGGTTGAGGCTGACCGGGGCGTTGCTCATGGCCGGGCGCTCAGATGACCTCGATCTCGGCGTTCAGCGCGCCGGCGCTCTTCATCGCCTGCAGGATCGCGAGCAGGTCCATCGGCGTCGCGCCGAGCGCGTTGAGCGCCTTGACGACGTCGGCGAGCTTGGTGCCGGCGGCCATCTGGATCAGCGAGCCGCCCTGTTGCGTGATCGAGATGTCGGACTTGTCGGCCTGCACCGTCTGCCCTTGCGACAGCGGGCCGGGCTGGCTGACGCCCGGGGTGGTGCTGATCGTCACCGACAGGCTGCCGTGCGCCACCGCGCAGGCGCCGATCGTCACCGCGTCGTTCATCACCACCGAGCCGGTGCGCGCGTTGAGCACCACGCGCGCGGCCGGCCGCGACAGCGTGACCGGCAGGTTCTCGATGTCGGCGAGGAAGGCGACGCGCGCGTCGCTGCCGGGCGGCACCTGCATGCGCACCGTGCGGCCGTCGACGGCGGCGGCGGTGCCCGCGCCCTTGGCGGCGTTGATCGCCTCGGCGACGGCGTGCGCGGTGGCGAAGTCGGCCGAGTCGAGGTCGAGCTGCAAGGTGTTGCCCTGCGCCAGCGGCGTGGCGACCGAGCGTTCGACGCTGGCACCGGCGGGGATGCGCCCGGCCGCGAGGTGGTTGATCTGGACCTTCGAGCCGTTCGCCGAGGCGCCGGCGCCGCCGACGAGCAGGTTGCCCTGGGCGAGCGCGTAGATGTTGCCGTCGGCGCCCTTCAGCGGGGTCGAGATCAGCGTGCCGCCGCGCAGGCTCTTCGCGTTGCCGATCGAGGACACCGTGACGTCGATCGGCTGGCCCGGCCGCGCGAACGCGGGCAGCTCGGCGGTGACCATCACCGCGGCCACGTTGCGCAGCTGCGCCGCCGCACCGGCCGGCACGGTGACGCCCATCTGCTGCAGCATCGCGTTCAGGCTCTGCGTCGTGAACGGGGTCTGCGTGGTCTGGTCGCCGGTGCCGTCGAGACCGACCACCAGGCCGTAGCCGACGAGCGCGTTGCTGCGCATGCCCTGCACGGCAGCGATCTCCTTGATGCGCGCGGCACGCGCGTCGACCGGCCACCAGACGGCGGCGCTGGCGACGACGAAGGCCAGGCTCACGGCCCAGCGAAGCAGACGGTCGATGCTCGGGTTCATATCGGCAGGAAGCTGAAGAAGACGCGCGCCAGCCAGCCGACCGCCTGCGCGTCGGCCTGCGCGCCGCGGCCGCGGTGCTCGAGCCGCACGTTGGCGATCTGCGCGCTGGCGACGACGTTGCCGGGCTGGATCGAATGCGGGTCGACGAGGCCCGAGAAGCGCAGCACGTCGACGTTGGCGTTGACGCCGATCTGCTTCTCGCCGGCGATCACGAGGTTGCCGTTGGGCAGCACCTGGCGCACGACGACGGTGATGGTGCCGGTGAAATCGTTCTCGTTGGTCGTCGCGCCCTTGCCGGCGAAGGTGTTGCTGGAGCTGCCGCCGACGCCGGCGCGGGTGAACGAGTTCGGCGCGATGCCGGGCAACGCGGTGATGCCGGCGGTCACCGAACCGCTCTTGTCGATCGAGCTCGTCGAGCTCTGACTCGCGCTGACCTTCTCGACGATCTGCACCGTCAGCGTGTCGCCGACCAGACGCGCGCGGTGGTCCTCGAACAGCGGCCGGTAGCTCGCCGCCTGGAACAGCGAGCCGTCGGCGGGCGGCGGCGGCGCGAGCGCGGCGACCGGCACCGGCGGCGGGTCGTCGACCTCGACGCGCGGGTACAGCGAGGCGCAGCCGCCGAGCAGCAACGCAGCGAGCACCAGGAGCAGGCGGTTCAGCATGGAAGACGCCACCCTTCAGAGCTGGCTCAGGCGCTGCAGCATCTGGTCCGAGGTCGTGATCGCCTTCGAGTTCAGTTCGTAGGCGCGCTGGGTCGAGATCATCGACACCAGTTCCTCGACGACGTTGACATTGCTGCCTTCGACGAAACCCTGCTGCAGCCCGCCCAGCCCGTTGCTGTTCGGCGCGCCGGCGTTCGGACTGCCCGACGCGGCGGTCTCGACGAACAGGTTCTGCCCGCGTGCCTCCAGTCCGGCCGGGTTCGTGAAGCTCGCCAGCTGCAGCTGGCCCACCGTCTGCGGGGTGGCGGTGCCACCCGGCGTCGTGACCTGCACCGTGCCGTCCTGCGCGATCGTCACGCTGAGCGCGTTCGCCGGGATCGTGATCCCGGGCTGCACCGCATAGCCCTGGTTCGTGACGAGTTGGCCGTTCGCGTCGACCTGGAAGCTGCCGTCGCGGGTGTAGCCGGTGCTGCCATCGGGCATCTGGATCTGGAAGAAGCCGTTGCCCTTGATCGCCACGTCGTAGTTGTTGCCGGTCTGCTGCAGGTTGCCCTGCGCGAAGTTGCGCGTGGTGCCCGCGGCGCGCACGCCCAGGCCGACCTGCAGCCCGATCGGCAGCACGCTCTGGCCCGAGCTGGCCGCGCCCGCCTGGCGCAGGTTCTGGTACATCAGGTCCTCGAACACGACGCCGCTGCTCTTGAACCCGTTGGTGCCGGTGTTGGCCAGGTTGTTGGCGATCGAGTCGAGCTTGGTCTGCTGACCCTCCATGCCGGTCTTGGCGATCCACAGCGAACGCATCATGGGTGGGCCCCTTTTTCGATGAACGGGCCGATCTTGGCGCGGACTGAAGGGCGCCGACGCGCGGAACAGCGGTGGATTGGGTGGCTTTCTCCGCCAGCACCGCCATCGCGTCGACTACGATGCGCACGCCGCGAACACCGCCGACTCCGACGCCATGCCGCCGACGATCTCCCCCACCGAGCTGTTCCTGCTCGCGATGACGATCATCTTCGCTGCACCGTACCTCGTCTGGCGGCTGGCGCGCACCGAGTACTGGGCGCCGCTGGTGGTGGTGCAGATCCTGGCCGGCATCGTGCTCGGGCCGGGGCTGCTCGGGCGCGCCGCGCCGGCCCTCTACGCGCGCGTCTTCGACCCCGTCGTGGTGCAGGCGCTGAACGGCATCGCCGCGTGGGCGGTGATGCTCTTCGTCTGGATCGCCGGCATCGAGCTCGACCTGAAGGCCGCCTGGCGCGAGCGGCGCGACGTCGTCACCACCGCCGGGCTCGCGCTGGGCACGCCGCTGGTCTTCGGCTGCGCGGCGGCGCTGCTCATCGTCGGCCGGCCGGGCTGGGCCGGGCCGGCGGCGGCGCCGTGGCAGTTCGTGCTCGGCGTGGGCATGTCCTGCGCGGTGACGGCGCTGCCGATCCTGATCCTGTTCATGGAGAAGCTGGCCATCCTGCGCCAGCCGCTCGGCCAGCGCATCCTGCGCTACGCGAGCCTGGACGACGTCGCGATCTGGGGCGTTCTGGCGCTGATCCTGCTGGACTGGGAACGCGTGGGCCGCCAGGCCGCGTTCCTGCTCGCCTTCGGCGCCGCCGCCTGGGCACTGCGCCGGCTGATGCGCCGGCTGCCCGAGAGCGACCGCTGGTTCGTCGGCGTGATCTGGCTCGCGCTGTGCGGCTTCGGCGCCGACTGGTCCGGGCTGCATTTCATGGTCGGCGCCTTCCTCGCCGGCGCGGTGCTCGACGCCGACTGGTTCGGCCAGGCGGCGATGGACCAGCTGCGCCACCACGTGCTGCTCGTGCTGATGCCGGTGTTCTTCCTGAGCACCGGGCTGAAGACGGCCTGGACGCTGGGCGGCGCGAGCGTGCTGCTGGTCGCCGCTCTGTTGCTCGCCGCCTCGGTGGTCGGCAAGCTGGCCGGGGTCCAGATCGCCGGCCGGCTGCTCGGCTGGCGCCGCGGCGAGGGCCTGCTCATCGGCTGGCTGCTGCAGACCAAGGCACTGATCATGATCGTGTTCTCGAACATCCTGCTCGACAAACGGATCATCAGCGCGGGCAGCTTCACCGCGCTGCTGCTGATGGCCGTGGCGAGCACGATGCTGACGGTGCCGATGGTCGTGCCGCGGCTGCGCCGCTGGGCCGCCGACAGCCGCGACGCTACGGCGCCAGCAGCTTCGCCGCCGTCTGCTCCTGCGTCTGGGCGTTCTGCAGCAGCTTCATCTGCTGCTCGAACTGACGCGCCGCGCTGATCATCGCGACCATCGATTCGACCGGGCTGACGTTCGAGCCTTCGAGCGCGCCGCTCTGCACGCGGGCGGCGGGGTCGGCGCTCAGGTCGCCGCTGGCGGCGCGGAACAGGCCGTCGGTGCCGCGCGTCAGCGGTGCGTCGGGCGTGACGAGCTTGAGCCGGCCGACCTGCTGCGGCTTGGCCGTGCCGACCTGCGCGCTGATCGTGCCGTCGGCGGCGATCTCCACCGCCGCGTTCGCCGGCAGCGTGATCGGCCCGCCGTCGCCCAGCACCGGCAGGCCGGCGTTGGTGACGAGTTGGCCGTCGGCGTCGGTCTGCAGCGAGCCGGCGCGGGTGTAGGCCTCGGTGCCGTCGAGCGACTGCACCGCGAGCCAGGCGTTGCCCTGCATCGCGACGTCGAGGCGGACGACCGGTCCCGGACGACCGGGCCCGATTGCGCGTCGTAGCCGACCGAGGATTCGAGCGCATAGACGCGCGTGCTCGCGCCATCGCCGAGCACCGGCACCGCACGAAAGGCCTGGATCTGGGCGCGAAAGCCGTTCGTCGAGACGTTGGCGAGGTTGTTCGCCAGCACGTCCTGGCGCTGCATCGCGGCGGTCGCGCCGCTCATCGCGAGGTAGATCAGGCGGTCCATTCAGGCGCCCCGCGTCAGCGCAGGTTGACCAGCGTCTGCATCACCTGGTCCTGGGTCTTGATGGTCTGCGCGTTCGCCTGGTAGGTGCGCTGCGCGGTGATCATCTTGACCAGCTCGCCGGTCAGGTCGACGTTCGACTCCTCCAGCGCACCGGCCTGCAGCACGCCCATGTTGCCGGTCCCCGCCACGCCGACCACCGGGTCGCCCGAGGCATGCGTGCTGCCCCAGGCGTTGCCGCCCAGCGCCTGCAAGCCCTGCGGGTTGCGGAAGTTGGCCAGTTCCAACTGCGCGGCAGGCTTGCTCTGGCCGTTGCTGTAGCTGGCCATCACGGTGCCGTCGCCGGCGATCGCGATGCTCGACAGCGCGCCCGGCGCGTAGCCGTCCTGCGTCATGTTGGTGACGCCGAAGCTCGAGCCGTACTGCGTCGCGCCGGCGAGCGAGAGGTCGAAGGTCAGCGGCGTGACGATCGTCGCGCCGGTCGCGCTCGTCAGCGTGCCCGACAGCGTGATCGGCAGCGCGCGCGACGCTGGTGGTCGGTGCGCTGCCGTCGGCGAGGAAGCTGATCGGCGTCGCGGTCAGCGGCAGCGGCGCGGCGGCGGTGCCGTTCACCGGCTGGCCGTTCGCGGTCGCGTAGACGTTCCACTGGTCGACGCCGGCCTTCTGGAAGTAGTAGCTCAGCGCGATGTCCTGGCCCTTCGCGTCGTACACCGTCAGCGAGGTGGCGTTGTTGTAGGTGGCCGGGTCGGTGAAGTCGATCTGCGGCACGACACCGGCGCCGGGGTTGGTGACCTTGGAGCGCGAATCGAGGTTCATCTCGACGTTGACCTTGGTCGTCGGATTCGGCGCGATGCCGGCCGTCGGCAGCTGGATCGCCTGCGCGGTGCCGGGCAGGATCTTGCCGCTGCTGTCGGCCGGGTAGCCCATCAGCTGTTGCGCCTGGTCGTTGACGATGTAGCCCTTGCTGTCGATGTGGAACTGGCCGTTGCGGGTGTACTTCGGCGGGCCGGCGCCGTCGCTGACCTGGAAGAAGCCGGCACCGTTGATCGCCAGGTCCATCGCGTTGCCGGTCGAGGTGACGTTGCCCTGCGTGAACTGCTGCGCGACGGCCGCCAGCGTCGTGCCGATGCCGATGCTGCTGGTGCCGCCGCCGCTGAGCGCGTTGGCGTACATGTCGGCGAACTCGGCGCGCGAGGACTTCGCGCCGTAGGTGTTGGCGTTGGCGATGTTGTTGCCGATCACGTCCAGGTCCTTGCTGGAGGCGTTCAGGCCCGAGAGGGCTTGTTGGAAGCTCATGGAGTGATCCTTCAGTTGAACGCCACGACGGCGCTGTAGGGCACGCTGCCCGATTGGTCGAGTTCGAGGTTCAGCGTGTTGCCGCTGGTGCTGACCGCGTCGACGCGGTCGCGCATCAGCGCGGTGCTGGTGACCGCGGCCGCGCCGGCGCTGGCGCTGACGCGGAAGGTGTAGGCGCTGCCGTCGGCGACCGTGCCCGCCGGCCAGGCGAAGCTGTGCTTGCCGCTGGCCATCGCGCCGAACTGCAGCGTGTCGGCGACGCGGCCGGACGCGTCGAGCACGTCGACGCTGACCTTGTCGGCCGCGCTCGCGAGGTCGAAGCCGCCGACGCCGCTGCCGTTCGCGATCGACAGCTTGCTGCCCTGCACCGTGACGTCGTGGCCGACCAGCGACGCGCCCTGCAGCGCCTGCATCTGGACGAACTGCGTGTTCAGCCCCTGCACGGTGGTGTTCAGCGTGTTGATCCCGGTGACGGTGTTGATCTGCGCGAGCTGGCTCGTGATCTGCGCGTTGTCCATCGGATTCAGCGGATCCTGGTTCTTCATCTGCGTGACGAGCATCGTCAGGAAGTTCTGCGCGCTGCCGGTCGCACCGCTGCCGGCGGCGGCCGTGCTGGACGAACTGCTGCTCGCGTTGAGAGCGGCGAAGGGGTCGATGGTGCTGCTCATGGGGGCCTCGGGTTCAGCTGCCGAGCTGCAGCGTCTTCTGCAGCAGGCTCTTGGCGGTGTTCATGACTTCGATGTTGTCCTGGTACGAACGCGAGGCCGAGATCATGTTGACCATCTCCTCGACCGGGTTCACGTTGCTGTAGGTGACGTAGCCGTCGGCGTCGGCGGCCGGGTTCTTCGGGTCGAGCAGGCGCCGGCCCGGCGTCTGGTCTTCGGTGATCGTCGAGACGCGCACGCCGGCGGACTGGCCGTCGGCGCCTCCCGCCCCCCCGGCCCCCATCAGCACGGTCTGGAACACGACCTCGCGCGCCTTGTAGGCCTTGCCGTCCGGGCCGGCCACGGTGTCGGCATTGGCCAGGTTGGAGGCCACCACGTTGAGACGCTGGCTTTGCGCACTGACCGCGCTGCCCGAGACGTCGAAGATGCTGAGCATGCCCATGGTCGTTCCTTGGTCGTTCAGCCCTGGCTCGGGCTCTTCATCGCGTCGAGCATCGAACGCACGCCGGAATTGATGAAGGTCAGCGTGGATTCGTACTTCAGCGCGTTGTCGGCGAACGCGGCGCGTTCGCGGTCCATGTCGACCGTGTTGCGGTCGAGATTGGTCTGGCTCGGCGTCGCGTACTGCAGGCGCGGCGCGGCGCTGTCGCCACCCAGGCTGTCGGCGAGCAGGCCGCCGGCGACCGGCGAGCCGAGCGCGTTGCCGGCGTCGCCGCCGGCGGATGCATTGGCGGTGGCGCTGCGCAGCGTCTGCGCGAAATCGAAATCGCGCGAGACGTAGCCCGGCGTGTCCGCGTTCGCGATGTTGCTGGCGATCAGCCGCTGGCGCTCGGCCCGCAGGACGAGTGCCTTGGCCTGGAAGTCCAGCGCTGCGGTCAGTCGTTCGATCATGGGCCGATTCTGGGCAGCGCCGACGCGAACTTAAGCGCCGAACAGCGGCTGTCCGGCCGGTCATTTCCGCCCCAGCCGGGGCTCACCGGTCGTTACATTGGCGGTCGTGAACCTCCGCCTTCGATCCCTGGGCCTGCTGCTCGCCGGGCTGGTCATGACCGGTGCGTCGGTCGCCGATGTCGGCCTGGCGGCCGGCGGCATGGCCACGGCCACGGCCGACGGGCTGCCCGCGGCGAGCATCGAGGCCGCCCGCGCGCTGGCGCGCCAGGCCGCGCTGGCGACGGCGCCGGCCGGCGCGCGCATCGAGGTCACGCCCGGCGCGCTCGACCCGCGCCTGCACCTGGCCGCCTGCCAGCGCATCGAGCCCTACCTGCCACCGGCCGTGCCGGCCTGGGGCCGCACCCGCATCGGACTGCGCTGCCGCAGCGGGCCGGTGGCCTGGAACATCTTCTTTCCGCTGACCGTGCATGTGTTCGCGCCGGCGCTGGTCGCCGCCACGCCCTTGCCGGCCGGCACCGTTCTCGAAGCGACGCAGCTGCGCACGGCCGAGGTCGACTGGGCCGACGAACCCTCGCCGCCGCAGGTGCAGGCCGGGCCGCTGGCCGGCCGCACGCTGGCGCGGCCGCTCGCCGCCGGCCAGGCGCTGCGCCTGTCGCACCTGCGCGCGCGCCAGTGGTTCGCCGCCGGCGACACGGTGCGCGTGGTCGCGCAGGGGCCGGGCTTCTCGGTCGTCGGCGAAGGGCAGGCGCTGAGCAACGGCATCGAAGGCCAGGTCGCACGCGTGCGCACCGACAACGGCCGCATCGTTGCCGGCCAGCCGGTCGGCGAGCGCCGCATCGAGGTCGCGCTGTGAACGCCGTCGCGCCGACCCCCCGCGTTTCGGGGGCCTGCGCGAAAATGTGCTGCGCCGGCCTAAAGTTCGCGCCGCCCTTTTCCGATACAGCGTACATGTCAAAGGGGACGGCCGCATCGGGCTGCCCCGACAGGAGCTCAACATGAAGATCGGTTCCCTCGATACCAAGCCCGTCGCGACACCGGTCGCGGGCGAGCGCAAGGCGGCGGCTCCCGGCACCGCGGCGAGCGGGCCGAGCGCGCAGGTCGCGCTGTCGCCGGCGGCGGCCGGGTTCTCGACCAGCGCCGCCGACGGCCCGTTCGACAGCGAGAAGGTGCAGCGCATCGCGCAGGCGATCCGCGACGGCAAGTTCGAGGTCCACCCGGAGGCGATCGCCGACAAGCTGATCGCGAACGCCCAGGAACTGCTCGGCAAGACCGCGGGCTGACCCTCCTGGCCCGGCTGTCCATGCTCAATTCCACCGCCGAACTGCAGGCGCTCCAGCGCGCCGCCGAACTCGAACCCCCGCTCGCCGCCGTCGAGGACCGTCTGGTCGCGCTCGGCGCCGCGCTGGCGCGCAACGACGCGAACGGCATCGAGTCCGAAGCCGGCGAGCTGCACCGCGCGCTGGCCGCCGCGATCGACCACTTCAGCCGCGCCGCCCGCAACGGCGGCGTGCCGCTCTCGCTGCGCCAGCGGCTGGCCGTGGCCAGCGGCCAGGTCGCGGCCCAACGCGAGGCGCTCGCGCGCGCCACCGCGTCGCTCGACCGTGCGATCGACGTCCTTCTGCCCAGCCAGGCCGGCGTCTACGCGGCCAGCGGCGCGGCCGAACGCAGCGGCCGCTCGGGCGGCCTGCTGGCGTGAGAAATGCGCACTTCGGCCCACCCGGCCGGCCCTGAAAGCACGACACAATCCGCGACAAATTGAAACCGGAGGTCGTGCCGCGGCACGACCTCCGGTCGAGGTCAGCCAGGCCGCCGTCACCGGCGGCTCCGACGGGTCCGGATCGGCGTTGAGAACATCAGAAGCGGCATTTGACTCGGTCGAGGCAACTGCAGAGCGTTCGCTGCGCGACAACGTGCTGCGCTCGCTCGGCGGGGGTTGGACCTTCGTGCTCGGCGGCGCCCTGCTCGCCGCGCTGCTCGTGTTCGTGCTGCTGCTGCGCATGCCCGATGGCGGCGTGGTCGCCGACGCCGGCGCCCTCAACCTCGCGATCGCGCGCCTGGGCATCGCCACCGGTGAAGGCGGCAACCACGCGGACGCGGTGCGACGCGACGTCGCGCGCCAGCTGGCCGCGCTGCACGGCGCGCTCGAACAGCGACGCTTCGATCTCACCGGGTTGCAGACGCTGGCACGCCGCTGGTCGGCGCTGCCGAACCCGCCGACCGCGGATGCGCTGGACGACCTGGCGCGGACCGCCGAATCGCTGTCCGGCGCGCTGCGCGACCAGGTCCGCCAGCGCCAGCACCGGCTCGAGCTCTGGCTGCAAGGCCTGACCGTGCTGCTCGCGCTGGCGCTGCTGCTGCCGATGCACGGCCTGTGGCGGCAGCGCCGCCGCGTGCGCGCGGCGCTGCGCCAGTTCACCGACCATCTGGGCAGCGGCGACTGGCAGGACGCGGTGCAAAGCCTGCGCGAAGACCGGCTGGGCGCGCCGTCGGCCTTCGACGCGCTGGCCAGCGGCGTCGAAGGCGTGTTCGGCGAATCCGAGCGTCGCTGGCAGGCGCTGGCCGATCTGGCCGCCGACTGGTACTGGGAGACCGACACCCAGCACCGGCTGAGCTGGCTGGCCGGCGCCGCGCCGGCGGTCAGCGAATTCGGCTGGGACCCGGCCGCACTGCTCGGCAAGCGGCGCGACGAACTGCCGTTTGCCGGACCACCCGCGGTCGGCTGGACCCGCTTCCATGACGGCTTGTCGCGCCAGGAGCCGTTCCGCGACATCGAGTTCCCCAGCCGCGGCAGCCAAGCCCATCACGTCACCTGGGTGTCGATCAGCGGCCGGCCGCGCTTCGACGCCCAGGGCCGCTTCGTCGGCTACGAGGGCGTCGGCCGAAACATCACCGAACGCAAGAACGCGCACGAGCGGCTCGCCGCGAGCGAGCAGCGCTGGTCGCTGATGGCCGGTCTCGCGTCCGACTGGTACTGGGAGACCGACGCCGAGCACCGGATGCTGCCGCTGACGCCCGAGCTGCGCCGGCGCTTCCCCGATTTCGCCGAGCGCATCGTCGGCCTGACGCGCTGGGAGGCGCACCGCGAGGGCCTGAGCGCCGCGCAATGGGCCGAGCACCGCGCCGATCTCGATGGCCACCGGCCGTTCCGCTCGCTGCAGTACGAGGTCGACGCCGGCGAAGGCCGCTTTCTGTGGATGTCGGTGAGCGGCATCCCGCGCTTCGATGGCCAGGGACGCTTCCTCGGCTATCACGGCGTCGGTCGCGACGTCACCGTGCGCAAGCAGGCCGAGCGGCTGCTGATGCGCCACAACGAGACGCTGCAGCGCGCGGTGGCCGAGCGCACGCGCGAACTCGAACAGCTCAACCTGGACCTGGACGCCTTCGCGCGCCAGCTCGCGCACGAACTGCGCACGCCGATCAGCCACGTGCAGGGCCTGGCGCACCTGATCGTCACCCGCGCCGGCGCGCGCCTGACCGACGACGAGCGCCAGCTGCTCGAGCTGCAGGTCAGCGCCGCGCGCAACATGCGCGAGGTCGTCGACGCGCTGCTCGAGCTGGCGCGATCGACGGTGCAGGCGATGCCGATGGAGGCGGTCGACGTCAGCGCGCTGGCCGAGCAGGCCATCGCCGAACTGCCGGCCATCGAGCGCGCGGCGTCGGTCGACTGGCAGGTGCAGCCGGGACTGCGCGCGCACGCCGCACCCACCGCGCTGCGCCTGGTGCTGGCCAACCTGCTCGGCAACGCCGCCAAGTTCACGCGCCAGGTGGCCGCGCCGCGCGTGCGCGTGACGGGCAGCCCGGACGCCGACGGCCGGCTGCGCGTGTGCGTGCAGGACAACGGCGCCGGCTTCGACCCGGCGCTGGCCGATCGCCTGTTCATCGCCTTCAACCGCCTGCACAGCGGCGACGAGTTCCAGGGCACCGGCATTGGCCTGACGATCGTGCAACGCATCGTCGAGCGCCATGGCGGCACGGTCGCCGCGCATGGCGAGCGCGGCCGCGGCGCGCGCTTCGAGTTCACGCTGCAGCGGCCCGACGCGCCCGGCCCGAGCGCCTGACCGGCGGGCGGATGCTATGGTCGGTGCAGGCCGGCCGCCGGCCGGCCATGAAAGGGCGGCCCGTGATCGACTCGCTGCTGCTGACCGCGACCCGCATCGCCACCTTCGACGGTCAGCGACCGCTGACCCACGCCAGCGGCTTCTTCTTCGAGCGCGACGACCGGCTGTTCCTGGTCACGAGCCGGCATGTGCTGGTCGACCGGCCGACGCGCCACTTCCCGGACCGCATCGAGATCGAGTTGCACACGCGCGAGGACGACCTCGGCCAGTCGACCGGTTTCTCGCTGCTGCTCTATCGCGACGGACGCAGCGTCTGGCACCAGGGCACCGACGCGGCGGGCGAGATCGACGTCGCGACCGTCGAGCTCGACCGCCGCGCGCTGCCCGACGGCACCGTGCTGCGCGCCTTCACGCCGGCGCACCTGCAGCCCTCGGATGGCGAGGTCGAGGTCGGCAGCTCGATCCTGATCGTCGGTTTTCCGCTCGGCTTCCACGACACGCTGCACCACCTGCCGGTGGTGCGGCAGTCGGTCGTCGCGTCCGCGTTCGGCCTGCGCTTCCAGGGCCTGGGCTACTTCCTCACCGATGCACGCACGCACCGCGGCACGAGCGGTGCGCCGGTGGTGATGCGCGACCATCGCCCGCAAGCCGACCCGGCGCTGCCGTGGAAGCTGCTCGGCGTGCACTCGGCGCGGCTGGACATGGCCGGTCGCGACCTGGCGCTCGACGAGTCGCTGGGCCTGAACTGCGCCTGGTATGCCGACATGCTGATGACGCTCAGCGAGGCCGACGCCGAACGCGGCGATCGAGACGTCGGCGTCAGAACCTGAACGCCAGCCGCAGGCCGCCCCAGTGGCGGCCGGCCACGCGGATCGGCGCCGCGGCTTCCTTCATCACGACGAAGTTGCCGCCGCCCATGTCGCGCCGATAGGTCTGGAGCAGAAAGGGCCGCTGGTTGCGCGCCGACGCGAGGCCGGTGCGGTCGTTGAAGATGCGGCGATTGCGGCAGTGGGCGGTGTTCCACGCCACGTCGCCGGCACGCGGCGGCTGGTTGTACTGGCGGTTGTGGCAGGCGACATAGCCGTTGCGGTCGACCGCGATGCAGTAGACGACCTTGTCCGACAATTCCAGCGGCCGCTCCTGGACCTGCGGGAACAGCCGTTCGGCGAGCGCGACGAAGCGCGTCAGGTGCTGCGCCGGGTTGCTGCCGTCGACCGCGCGGTACTGCTCGTCGAACAGGTCCTGCACGCCGATGCTGCCGGTGCGCAGCGCGTCCTCGAGCAGCCGGCTCACCTGGCCGGCGGCCTGCTGCGCGGCGCGGATGTAGGGCGTGTCCTCGGTCTCGACGCCGCTGTCGGCGACCGTCTCGATCAGCTGCTCGGCGATCTTCAGGAAGGTGTCGGTACGCACCAGCGCGCCGTCGAGCGAGCGCTGGGTCTGGTGCATCTCGCCTTCGATCGCGCTCATCTGCGATTCGAGCCCGGCGCAGACCTGGCGGCTGCCGTCGCTGGCAGCGAGGATGCGCTGCACGCCCTGGCCGACGGCGTCGAGCGCGCGGTGAACGCTGCCCTGCCCTTCGGTGCCGGCGCTGCCGTCGCGGCGGATCTCGCGCGCGAGCGCGGCGATGCGCTCGTCGAGCCGGCCGACGGTCGAGAGAATCGCCTTCGACGAGCTTTCGACCTGCGCCGCGAGGTCCTTCACCGCATCGGCGACGACGCCGAAGCCGCGCCCGGCCTCGCCGGCGCGCTTGGCCTCGACCGAGGCGTTGAACGCGACCAGCCGGGTCTGCAACGCGATCTGCGTGATCTGGCCGGCGGCGTCGGACACCTGGTGCAACGTGTCGACGATGCCGCCGACCTCGCCGCCGATCGCCTGCACGGCCTCGCCGACCTCGGCCACCGACTGCAGGCCGCGCGTCGTCTCGCCGGCGATCAAGGCCTGCGCGCGCACCACCTCCTGCAACTGGCGCGCGAGCGCCTGCACCGCCAGCGCCTGCGCGGCGGCCGTCTTGTGCGTGTCGTCGATGACGCCGCGCACCTCGGCCGACTCTCGGCCCAGCGTCGACGCCTGCCGGCTCAGCACCGTGACGATGGCGTGCGCGTCCAGCGCCGGCGCCGCGGCGGACACCGCGGCCTCGGCGAGCGGCGTGCTGCGTTTGAATGCGGTGAACATGGGTCTCCCTCGCCTTGCGGCGCTCACCACTCGCGCAGCCGCGTGCGCAGGCGGGCGATGGACTGGCTGTGCAACTGGCAGACCCGGCTCTCGGTGACCTTCAGCACCGCCGCGATCTCCTTCAGGTTCATGTCGTGCTCGTAGTACATGCTCATCACGTACTGCTCGCGCTCGGGCAGGTTCTTGATCGCGTCGACGAGGGCCTCGCGCATGCGCAGGTCCTGCAGCCGGCCGAGCGGGTTGGCCTCCGCGTCGACGACATGGCGGTCGAGGTAGTCGTCGTCGCCCTCGTCGCCGCTCATGTCCTCGAGGTAGATCAGCTGGGTGCCGCGCACCTTGCCGAGCAGTTCCTGGTAGTCGGTCAGCGTCAGCCCCATCTCGCGCGCGATCTCGCTCTCGCTCGGCGCGCGGCCGAACTTCTGTTCGAGCTTGTGCACCGCGGTCTCGATGTTGCGCTGGTGGCGGCGGTCGCCGCGGCTCATCCAGTCGTTGCCGCGCAGTTCGTCGAGCATCGCGCCTCGGATGCGCTGGGTGGCGAAGGTCTCGAACTGCACGCCCTGGCCGGCGTCGAAGCGGGAGAGCGCGTCGGACAGGCCGATCATGCCGACCTGGATCAGGTCGTCGAGTTCGACGTTCGCCGGCAGCTTGGCGATCATCTGGTGCGCGAGCCGGCGCACCAACGGGCTGTACTGCTTGAGCAGCACGCCGGCGTCGAGTTGTCCTTTGGCGGTGTACATGGCTTGGGCTCTCTAGAAGCGTCCGGTTCTCGTTCAGTTCGCGTGCAGCGTGGCCGCGCTCGCGCGCGGTGCCGGCAGCGGCGTCTCGTCGACCAGCGTCAGCTGGGCGGCGAGCAGGCGGTCCAGTGCGCCGTCCGCGGCGTCGCCGAAGGCGGCACCGGGGTCGACCACCGCCCAGTCGTGCAACACCGCGCCGAGGAAGGCGTCGGCACAGCTGGCCAGGCTGGCCGCGATGCCCGGCACGCGGCGCGAGCTCGGCGCTGCCGCGAGCAGCAGGTCGAAGGTCATCAGTCCGCAGCGCTGGGCGAGCAGCTTGCAGGCGGCGTAGGCGTGCTTGATGCTTTCCGGGTGGTCGGCGCCCATCAGCAACGGGCGCACCGCGCGGCGCATGAACAGGCGTGCGAGGTCGCCCGCGTCGGCGTGCAGCAGCACCACGTCGGTGTCCGGCGCGGCCTGCGCCAGCACGTCCAGGAAGCGGTTCGCCGAGCCGCGGGTGTCGACATGGGCCAGCGGCAGTCCGCGCGCGGCGAGGTAGCCGATGCCGGCCGCCAGCGGCTCGATGCACGACGCCAGGTCGAGCAGCGCCATCTCGTGCGGGGCCGGCGACGTGGCCGCCGCGTCGACGACGAGCACGCGCTGGCCGCGCGCGACGAGCGCCGCGGCGACGTGGTCGAGCAGCACGCCGGCAAAGGCGACGTGCGGGTTCGCCGCGAGCGGCACGAAACGCTGGCGCGTGCCGGCGAAGAGCCGGCGCAGGCCATGCGCCTGGTCCAGCGGCGCGGGGTCGGTGTTGGCGTAGAAGTCGCGCATCGCGGCGTGGGTTCGGGTCAGGCGTGCAGTGCGGCGGCAGGCGTCGCCGCCACACCGGGCAGGCCAGCGAAGACGAGGTTCATGTCGGCGTGGTCCATGCGCCAGGCCGTGCTGCCACCGCTCTTCAGCGCGCGCTGCACCAGCGCGTGCGCCGACAGGCGGTGCCAGTCCTCGGGCACGCGCTGGCCGTTCGCGACCGCGAGCACCTTGAGCCGGTGGCGGATCATCGCGTCCAGGGCCGGGCCGAGCTTCACCGCTTCGTCCATCTTCGACAGGATCACGCCACGGCAGGCGGCGGCACCGTAGGCGACCAGCACGTCCTCGATCGTTTCGCCCTGCGACGCCGCGTTGACGACGAGAAGCCGGTTGATCGAGCGGTGCGACAGCATCTCGAGCAGCTCGCGGGTGCGGGCGTCGCGCTGCGCCATGCCGGCGGTGTCGATGAGCACCATGCGCTTGGCCGACAGCAGGTCGAGCAGGTCTTCGAGCGACGCGCGGTCGTGCGCGGTGTGCACCGGCACGCCGAGAATGCGGCCGTAGGTGCGCAGCTGTTCGTGCGCCGCGACGCGGTAGGCGTCGAGCGTGATCAGGCCCAGGTTCGCCGCGCCGTGACGCGTCGCGAAGGCGGCGGCGAGCTTGGCGGTGCTGGTCGTCTTGCCGACGCCGGTGGCGCCGACGAGCGCGTAGACGCCGCCCACGTCCTCGAGCGCGGGCTCGCGCTCGCCGGTGGCGAGGTTGCGCTCCAGCACGCCGGCCACCCAGGCGGACTCCTCGACGTCGGCGGGCAGGCCGTCGGCGAGCTTGCGGATCAGCGACGGCGAGAAGCCGCAATCGAGCAGGCGCTGCGACAGCTGCGCCTGGCGCGGCTGTCGCTGCAGCTTCTCCATGAACGCGAGCGCGCCGAAGCGCTGCTCGATCAGACCGCGCATCGAGCGCAGCTCTTCCAGCATCGCGGCCTGCTCGCGGCGCGGCGCCGCATCGGGGACCGCCGGCGCGCTGGCCGACAGCGGTTCGGGCAGGCGCAGTTCCTCGCGCAGCACGGGCGGCTCGCGGTGCGGAGCGGCTGGCCGCGCATCGGCCTGGCGCGTGCGGGCGGCGGCGATCGGCGTCGCCGCCGGCAGCACCGGTGCCGGCGCGGCCGGGGCCGCCGCGGCCTGCGACGCCAGCTCGTTGCGGCGGCGCTTGAGCATGCGCTCGCGCACGTAGTCCTGGAACGACAGCGTGCTCATCTGCAGTTGTTCGACGTCGCGCTCGACGCTGGCGTCGGCGCGCGGCTCCGTCCGCGGGTCCAGCCGCGGTTCGGTGCGCGGCGTCGCCGCACGCGCCGGCGTTTCACGCGCTGCCGAGCGCGGCGCCTCGACGGCCGGCACGCTGGCGCCCACGCGCTCGAGCTGGAGCACGCTCTCGGGCGCCATCGCCAGCACCTCGACGCCTTCGGCGCAGGGGCGGGTGGACATCACCACCGCGTCGTCACCGAAAGCCTGCCGGACCAGGGCCAGCGCGTCGCGCGAGGTGCGCGCAGTGAAGCGTTTGACGTTCAAAGGGTGCCTCCGATGATCGAGCCGATCCGGATCGAATGGGTCTCAGGGATCTCGCTGTGGCCGAGCACCTTCAGGCGCGGCGCAGCACGTTTGAGCAGCCGCGCCATCGGGGCGCGGATCATGTCCGGGACGAGCAGGCAGGCCGGCAGGCCCAGCCCTTCCTGGCGGCGCGCGTTGTCGGCCGCGCTCTTGGTCAGCGTGTCGGCGACGCCGGGGTCGAGCGCGGCGCCGTGCGGCGAGGTCAGCGCCTGCGTCACCAGGCGTTCGAGTTCGGGCTCGAGCGCGATCACGTCGAGCTCGCGCGTCGGGCCGTAGATCTGCTGCACGATGGCCGGGGCGAGGTGGGCGCGGATGCGCTTGACCAGTTCGCCGGCGTCGGTGACGGTGGCGGCGTGCTCGGCCAGGCATTCGACGATCGAGCGCATGTCGCGGATGTGCACGCCCTCTTCGAGCAGCAGTTGCAGCACCTTTTGCAGCGTCGCGATACCGACCATCTTGGGAACCACGTCTTCGATCAGTTTGGGGGCCAGCTTGGTGACATGCTCGACGAGCTGCTGCGTCTCGATGCGGCCCAGCAGTCGCGCCGCATTCACCTGCATCAAGTGTGAGAGGTGGGTCGCGACGACGGTCGCGCAATCAACGACCGTAAACCCGGCCATCTGTGCGGTCTCGCGATGGCGCTCCTCGATCCACACCGCGGGCAGGCCGAAGGCGGGGTCGGTGGTCTTGACGCCGGGCAGCTGCTGCTGCACCGCGCCGGTCTGGCCGCCCGGGTTGATGGCCAGGAACTGACCCGGCATCGCCTCGCCCTCGCCGACCACCGCGCCGCGCAGCGTGACGCGGTAGACGCTGGGCTTGAGCTCGAGGTTGTCGCGGATGTGCACCGGCGGCGGCAGGAAGCCGACGTCCTGCGCGAACTTCTTGCGCACGCCCTTGATGCGCGCGAGCAGGTCGCCCTGGCGCGCCTTGTCGACCAGCGCGATGAGCCGGTAGCCGACCTCCAGCCCGAGCGTGTCCACCGGCGCCAGGTCGTCCCAGCTCGCCTCGGCATTGGCCGCGGCGGGGTCGGGCGTCGCGCCCATCGTTTCGGGCTGAGCGGCCTCGCGCCGCTTGCGCTGGCGCAGCGACCAGGCCAGTGCGCCCAGGCCGCCGCCGATGAGCAGGAACACCAGGTGCGGCATGCCCGGGATCAGCCCCAGCCCGGTGACGATGCCGGCGGTGATGAACAGCGCCTGTGGCGAATCGAAGACCTGGCCGCGGATCTGGGTGCCGATGTCCTCGTCCTTGCCCACGCGCGAGATCACCATCGCCGAGGCGACCGAGATCAGCAGCCCCGGAATCTGCGCGACCAGCGCATCGCCGACCGCGAGCAGCACGTACGAATTGGCCGCCTGCGATGCCGACAGTCCGTGCATCGTGATGCCGATCACGAAGCCGCCGACGACGTTGATGAACAGGATCAGCATGCCGGCCATCGCGTCGCCGCGCACGTACTTGCTGGCGCCGTCCATCGAGCCGAAGAAGTCGGCCTCCATGCCGACCTCGGCACGCCGGCGGCGGGCCTCCTTCTCGTCGATCAGGCCGGCGTTCAGCTCGGCGTCGATCGCCATCTGCTTGCCCGGCATCGCGTCCAGCGTGAAGCGCGCGCCGACCTCGGCGATGCGCTCGGCGCCCTTGGTCACGACGATGAAGTTGATGACGACCAGGATCGAGAACACGATCAGGCCGACCGCGAAGTTGCCGCCGATCAGCGCATGGCCGAACGACTCGATCACCTGACCCGCCGCGCCCGGCCCGGTGTGGCCTTCGAGCAGCACCACCCGCGTCGAAGCGACGTTCAGCGACAGGCGCAGCAGCGTCGTCACCAGCAGCACGCTGGGCAGCGCCGCGAAATCCAGCGGCTTGATCATCTGCGCCGAGACCATCACCACGATCAGCGCGAGCGCGATGTTGAAGGTGAACAGCAGGTCGAGCACGAACGGCGGCAGCGGCAGCACCATCATCGCCAGCATCAGCACGACGAAGAACGGCAGCGTCAGCACCTTCGCCGCGCCGGCGTGCGGGCCGAGCAGCGCGTTCAGGCGTTGCATCAGCGCGTTCATTCAGCGTCTCCGCCGGTGGCCTGGGCCGGGTCCAGCCCCGGCGGCACGAAGACCTCTGGCGCCGGCGTCGCCAGCGGCAGCCCGGCGGCGATCGACGCGCGCAGCTGGTAGACCCAGGCCAGCACCTGGGCGACGGCGCCGAACAGCGCGGCCGGGATCTCGCGGTCGACTTCGGCGTGGGCGTACAGCGCGCGCGCCAGCGGCGGCGCCTGCAGCACCGGCACCTGCGCGCCCTTCGCCGCGTCGCGGATGCGGAACGCCATCAGGTCGGCGCCCTTGGCGACGACGCGCGGCGCGCCCATCGTCGCCTCGTCGTACTTGAGCGCGACCGCGAAGTGGGTCGGGTTCATCACCACCAGGTCGGCCTGGGGCACGGCGGCGAGCATGCGGCGGTTCGCGAACTCGCGCATCTTGGCCTTCATCTTGCCCTTGACCTCGGCGTTGCCCTCGACCTCCTTGTGCTCCTTCTTCACTTCCTCGGCGCTCATGCGCAGGCGGCGCAGCAGCAGCTGGCGCTGCAGCGGCACGTCGACGAGCGCGAACGCGGCCAGCGCGAGCAGCAGCAGCGCCAGCCCGCCTTCGAGCAAGGTGCCGGTCGAGGCCAGCGCGGCCGGCAGCGGCTCGCGGATCAGCGCGGCGAACCGGGGCAACTGGGCGCGCAGGTAGAGCACGCCGATCGTGCCCAGCACCAGCGCCAGCACGCAGGCCTTGAGGGTCTGCACGAGCTGCTGGCCCGAAAACAGGTGGCCGATGCCACTGAGCGGGTTGAACTTGGCGAACTTGGGCTCGATCGCCTTCAGCGTGAAGTTCCATCCCCCGGCCAGTACGCCGGCGGCGACCGAGATCACGGCAATGGCGGCACCGAACGGCAACACGGCCAGCAGCATGCCGAGCGCGGCAGCGCCGAGGCGCTCGCCCATCGTGCCGGGCTGCGCCAGCGTGGCGGCGTCGAAACGCAGGCCTTGCTCGACGAGCCGGGCGAGCCAGGCGGTGAGCTGCGGCGCGAAGGCGATCAGCAGCGCGCCGCCAGCCCCCAGCGCCGCCAGGTGGCCGAGGTCCCGCGAGCGCGCCACCTGGCCCTCGGTGCGGGCCTTCTGCAGTTTGCGAGCTGAGGCGGGTAGTTGTCGGTCCTGGGCGTCGTCGGCCATGGCGGTTGCGGCTCGTCGATGAGCCACGCCATGGTGCCGCCGCGCCGGCGCAACTTGAGCCGGATAAGCGGGGTATTCCCGGCTGTCCAAATCCCGTCGGGCCGGAGAATCCCCCCGCGACGCCGCGCCCGTCGCCGGCCGACGATGACGCCGAAGGACGCGTTCGGCGCCGCCGGCCCGAAAAGTAAACTGCCGACCTCGCCCCGCCCCGAAACGCCGAGGACCCGCGCATGCGCACCCTGACCCCCCGCTCCTTCCTGCCCCTGGCCGCCTGGCTGGCGGCCGCCGTCCTGCTCGCCGCCTGCGGCAAGAAGGACGAACCGCCGGCGACCGCCGTGCCGACCTCGGCGTCGGCGCCCGCGCCGGCGCGGACCTACCTCGTCGGCACCGACGCCGCCTACGCGCCGTTCGAGTCGCAGAACCCGAAGGGCGAGATCGTCGGCTTCGACGTCGACGTCGTCGGCGCCGCGGCGAAGGCGGCCGGCCTCCAGGTGAAGTTCGTCAACACGCCGTGGGAAGGCATCTTCAACGCGCTCGCCCAGGGCGACCGCGACCTGGTCGCGTCGGCGGTGACGATCACCGACGAACGCCGTCAGACGATGGACTTCAGCGATCCGTACTTCGACGCCCAGCAGCTGATCGCGGTGCCCGAGTCGAGCCAGGTCAAGCGCTTCGCCGACCTGAAGACGCTGAAGGTCGGCGTGCAGACCGGCACCACCGGCGACGAGGCGGTGTCCAAGCTGCTCGGCAAGACGAACCCGAACATCCGCCGCTTCGAGTCGACGCCGCTCGCGCTGCAGGAGCTGCAGGACGGCGGCGTCGACGCGGTGGTGGCCGACAACGGCGTCGTGATCCATTACGTCGCGAACAACCCGGGCGGCAAGTTCAGGACCGTCGCCGACGACAGCTTCGTGCACGAGCAGTACGGCATCGCGGTCAAGAAGGGCAACGCCGAGCTGCTCGCCAAGCTGAACCAGGGGCTGGCGGCGATCAAGGCCGACGGCGACTACGCGCGGATCTACGCGCAGTACTTCGGCGCCGCGCCGGCAGCGCCCTCCCCGACCCCGGCGGCGTCGAACTGACGCGCCGGTGGGCCTGCACTGGGAGATCCTGGCCGGCTACGGGCCGCTGTTCGCCAGCGGCCTGTGGACGACGATCCAGCTCACGCTCGTGTCGATCGCGGTCGGCCTGCTGCTCGGCGTGGGCTTCGGCCTGGTCAGCGCCTCGGCCGACGCGCCGGCGCCGGCGTCGCGGCTGCTCGTCTGGGCGATGACGGGCGCGCGCGCTCTGACGCATGGCCTACGTGGGCTTCTTCCGCGGCACGCCGCTGTTCGTGCAGATCCTGCTCGTCCACTTCGCGTTGATGCCGGCGCTGATCAACCCCGACCACGGGCTGCTGCTGTCGGGCGAGCTGGCGCGCAGCTTCCGCCAGAACCACGGCGCGTTCTTCTCCGGCTGCGTCGCCTTGTCGCTGAACGCCGGCGCCTACATCAGCGAGATCTTCCGCGCCGGCATCCAGAGCATCCACCGCGGCCAGACCCAGGCCGCCTACAGCGTCGGGCCTGACGCACGCGCAGGCGATGCGCTACGTGGTGCTGCCGCAGGCCTTCCGCCGGATGATGCCGGCGCTGGTCAACGAGGGCGTCACGCTGATCAAGGACTCGTCGCTGGTCTCGGCGATCGGCCTGGCCGAGCTGGCGCTGGCCGCGCGCACGGTGGCCGGCGCCTATTCGCGCTACTGGGAGCCCTACCTCGCGATCGCGGCGATCTACCTCGTGCTGACGCTGGTGCTGTCGACGCTGGCCAAGCGGCTGGAGGCGCCGGCCCATCTGCGCGGGCGCTGAGCCCGGACCGCCGAACCCAGGGACGACCTCGATGAACCCAGCCTCGATGCGCACGCCAGCCGCCCTGCTCGCCCTGTTGCTGGCCGCCGGCGCGGCGGCCGAACCGGCGCCGCCACCCCGCGTGACGACCGTGTTCGTGATCGCGCTGGAGAACACCGACTGGGTCCGGCCCGACGGCGACACCGCGCTTCAGATCCGCGGCAACCCGGCCGCGCCCTTCCTGAACGGACTGACCGACGGCACGTTGACCGAAAAGGTCCGTGGACGGCGCATCACCGCGCAGACGGCCTACGCCGCCGCGTACCACAACGTTCTGGCCACGCCGAGCGGCGACAACCCGCATGTCCACCCGTCCGAGCCCAACTACCTGTGGGCCGAGGGCGGCACCGACTACGGCGTGCACAGCGACGCCGACCCCTACGGCGACGGCGGCACGGCGCAGAGCACGACGCAGCACCTGTCGGGCCTGCTCGCGCGCGCCGGCGTCGCCTGGCGCACGTACCAGGAGGACATCGACCTTACCGGCGCCGGCGACGCCAAGCGCAATGCGCTGCTGCCGCGATCGGCCTGGACCGTGCCGCTGGCGAGCTTCATCGGCCGCAGCGCCCACTACACGAACGCCTACAACGGCTCGCACCAGTACGGCTACGCCGCCAAGCACGATCCGATGCTGTTCTTCGCCGACACCAATGGCGGCGGCGACCCGACGCCGGCGAACCCGGCGGTGCGCTTCTACGCCCCGCTCGAACAGCTGCGCGCCGACCTGCAGCAGGGCCGCGTCGCGCGCTACAACTGGATCACGCCCGACCTCTACAACGACATGCACACGCCGCTGGACGACGGCTTCGAATACCACGGCGTGCACTACCGCGGCGCGCAGGCGCGGATCGCGCAGGGCGACGCCTTCCTCGCCCGCATCGTGCCGATGATCATGGCCTCGCGCGCCTGGCGCGACGGCGGCGCGATCATCCTCTGGTGGGACGAATCGGTCGGCCGCGGCGCCGACTCCTTCGCGGCCACGATCCCCGAGATCGTGATCTCGCCGCTGGCGCACGCCAACGTCGGCGGCAAGCCCTACGCGAGTCCGGTCGACCTGAGCCATTCGGACGACCTGCGCACGATGCAGGTCCTGTTCGGCGTCGACCCGTCGGCCGGCCAGCCCTGGCTCGGCGACGCGGCGAACGCGCGCGGCCTGGACGACTTGTTCGCGCCCGGCGCGCTGCGTCCGAGTCAGGGCCCGAAGAAGTAGTGCTTCAGCCCGGCCAGGATCATCTCGACCGCGACCGCGGTCAGCACCAGGCCCATCAGCTTTTCCATCGCCGAGACCACCGACGCGCCGAGCAGCCGGCGGATGCGCTCGGCAGCGAGCAGCACCCCGCCCGAGACCGCCATCGCGGCGGTCAGCGCGCCGACCCAGGTGGCGATGCGCTCGGGCTGGCGCGACGCGAGCAGCAGCACGGTGGCCATCGCCGACGGGCCGGCGAGCAGCGGCACCGCGAGCGGGAAGATGAAGGGTTCGCGCCCGCTCGCGTCGGCGTAGATCTCGGCGCCGGTGGCGAAGATCATCCGGATCGCGATGATGAGCAGGATCACGCCGCCGGCGACCTCGAGCGAGCGCTCCGAGAGCCGCATCAGCGAGAGGAAGCCCTGCCCGCCGACCATGAAGACGAGCAGCACGCCGAAGGCGATGACCGCCTCGCGCAGCGCGACGCGCGTGCGCCGCTCCGGCGCCACGCCGCGCAGCACCGAGACGAAGATCGGCAGGCTGCCGAACGGGTCGAGCACCAACAGCAAGAGCACGAAGGCGGAGACGAAGCTGTGTTCCATGGACCGCGATTCTCGGCGACTCGCCGCCGGCGCCGGCTCATAGCGACTTGCGATCGATCGACGAGCAATGAGGGGCAGCTCGCGGCCCGTTGCCGACGTTCGGTGACCGTTGGCCGGCGTGCGGGCATCGGCCGGATCGGGCGGCGGGGTGCCCGCTCCGCTCATGTCCCCCGGGTCGGCCGCGGCCGCCACTCCTCCTTTACTTCGCTCGCGCCGGGCGCCCCACCGCCCCGATCGTTCGAGGCGGCGGCTGCTCTCGACCGTCGAACGCCGCCAATGCCGGTGGCCGTGGGCGTGGGGCGGCGCTGCAGCGAAGTAAAGGAGGAGACGACGGGCGGAGCCCGTCGTCGGGGGACATGAGCGGAGCGGCCACCCCGCGGCCGCGGCGCGCGCCGTGCCTGCACGCAGCGGCCATGGCCCAACATTCGGCGAACGTCGGCAACGGGCCGCGAGCCGCCAGATGCCCGTTCTCAACGATCGATCGCGAATGGGTATCAGATCGCGCAGTCGACCGGCTTCGCGCCCAGGGCGCGCGTCAGCATCTCGGGCGCGATGCCGACCAGGTAGCCGCGCCGGCCGCCGTTGATCAGGATGCGCGGCAGCGCGAGCACGCTTTCCTGCACGTAGACCGGCATCGCCTTCTTCGTGCCGAACGGCGAGGTCCCGCCGACCAGGTAGCCGCTGTGGCGCTGTGCCACGTCGGGCGAACAGGGTTCGACCGCCTTCGCGCCGATCGCGCGCGCCAGGTTCTTCGTGCTCACCTGGCGGTCGCCGTGCATCAGCACGATCAGCGGCTGCGCGCGCTCGTCCTGCATCACCAGTGTCTTGACGACCTCGTGCTCGGACACGCCGAGCTGGCGCGCCGACTCGGCCGTGCCGCCGTGGTCCACGTAGTCGTAGGGATGCTCGCTGAACGCCACGCCGGCGCGGCGCAGCCACTGCGTGGCCGGAGTCTCGCTGACGTGCTTGTCCTTCTTCGCCACCGTCGGCTCACTGCGCCGGATCGCGGTGGCGCCAGCGGATCGCGTCGATCGCCGCCAGCAACTCCGGCGACAGCGTCGTGGCCCAGGCGGCGAGGTTCTCGTCGAGCTGCGCGATCGAGGTCACGCCGAGGATCGTGCTCGCGACGCGCCAGCTGCGGTAGCAGAAGGCGAGCGCCATCTGCGTCGGCGTCAGCCCGTGCTCGCGGGCGAGCGCGTTGTACTGGCGCGCGGCCGCCAGCGTCTCGTCGCGCGCCCAGCGCTGCGCGCGCATGCTCGCGAAGCGGGCCAGGCGGCCGAGTTCGGGCCGCGCGGCGTCCAGGCCCGGCGCGTCGTACTTGCCGGTCAGCGTGCCGAAGCCCAGCGGCGAATAGGCGAGCAGCGAGACACCGCTGCGGTGCAGCACCTCGTCGAGGCCGTTGTCGACGCTGCGGTTCACCAGCGCATAGGGGTTCTGCACGCTGACGATGCGCGGCAGCCCATGCGCCTGGGCCAGCGCGCAGGAACTCGGCCACGCCCCAGGGCGTCTCGTTCGACAAGCCGATGTGGCGCACCTTGCCGGCGCGCACCAGGCCGTCCAGCGCCTGCAGCTGCTCGAGGATGCCGGTGAAGTCGCGATCCTTGGTCGGGTCGAAATAGAGCGCGCCGAAGGCCGGCACGTTGCGGTTCGGCCAGTGGATCTGGTAGAGGTCGATGACGTCGGTCCGCAGCCGGCGCAGGCTGTCGTCGCAGGCCTGCACGATCTCGGCCGGCTTCAGGTCGGCGCTGCCGTTGCGCACCCAGTCCATGTTGCGCGACGGCCCGGCGACCTTGGTCGCGAGCACGACGCGCCGGCGCGCGCCCGCGTTCTTCGCGAACCAGCGGCCGATGATCGTCTCGGTCGCGCCGTAGGTCTCGCGCCGGGCCGGCACCGAGTACATCTCGGCGGTGTCGATGAAGTCGATGCCGCGCGCGAGCGCGTGGTCGAGGATGGCGTGCGCGTCGGCTTCGCCGACCTGTTCGCCGAAGGTCATCGTGCCGAGGCAGATCTTGCCGACGCGCAGGTCGGAGGAGCCGAGGGTGACGTTGTCCATGGCGGGTCCTGGGAAGTGGCGGAGGGGCCGCGCAGTGTGCCGCAAGGCCGGCCGCTATGCTGGCGCCATGCCTTCGCGACCGGCCCTTTCGCGGCGTGGCTCGGCCTTTGCGGCCGCCGTGCTGGCCGGCCACCTGGCGCTGCTCGCCGGCTTGCTGAGCCTGCGCCCCTGGCCGGCGCGCACGCGCTCGCCGAAGGGGAATCCAGCGCTGATGGTTTGGCTCCTGCCGGCGGCGTGGCCGACGGCGCGGTCGGCAGCACTCCCAGCACCGACGCGGCCGCGGTCGGCCGCGGCACCGGCGCCGCCCCGTGCGCCACGGCACGCACGGGCCGCGCTGCAGGCGATCACCTTGTCGGTGACGCCGGAAGCGGCCGCGGCGGCCTTGGTCACCGGCCCCGCCGCGCCGCCGACCCGCGCGCCGCTGCGCCTGACGCTGCCGGACGCCGTGCTCGCACGGCCCGGCAACCCGGCCCTCGCCGACCCACGCGCAAACAGCCCCCGCCCGACGCTGGAGTCCCGCATCGCCCGCGTGCTCGACCACGGCAACGGCTGGGTCGAGGAGCCGCTGGGCGAGGGTCGCGTGCGCTATCGCCGCGGCAGCGAATGCATCGAGGTTCGACCGGCGCGCATCGACCAGCTGGACCCGTTCAACAGAAGCGCGCTCCCGGTTCCCGGCGTCGCGAAACGTTGCTGAGGGCCGGCGCTGCCGCGGCCGGACTTCGCGGCAGCGTCAAGTTCTGACGTCCACCGCCGAAAACCTCGCCAAGGGACGGGCTTTGCGCGAGCGGGGTCCGATTCAAACGCCAACAACCCACAAGACACCATGAAGTTCACAGCGCTGTCGGCCATCAGGCACCGGATCCGGGTCGGGGTGCCGCTGCCCTTCGACGTGCGCGACGCCGACCGCACGCTGCTGCTCGCCCGCGGCCAGCGGGTCGGTTCGGACAGCCAGCTCGAGGCGCTGTTCGAGCGCGGCGCGCTGGTCGATCTGGCCGATCTTCAGACCGCGGCCGAGAAGCTTCGCGAGGCACCGCGCGAACAACTGCCCCACCTGTGGACGGCCTGTCTGGACCGCGTCGACCAGGCGCTCCAGCACGCGCCGCACCATGGCTTCCAGGGCGCGCTCGACGACGTCGCGGCGCCGGTCGTGGCGCTCATCGAGCGCGACCCCGACCTCGCGATCTTCCAGGTGTTGCGCCAGGAGGGCGAGAACGCGGCCTACGGCGCGCGCCGCTCGATCAACAGCGCGATCACCGCCCACCTGGTGGCGCACCGGCTCGGCTGGGACGCCGAGGCGACCGAGAAGGTGTTCAAGGTCGCGCTGACGATGAACGTCGCGATGCTCGAGCTGCAGGGCCGGCTCGCGCGCCAACGCACGCCGCCGACCGACGAACAGCGCGCGGCGCTGCAATCGCACCCGCTGCGCAGCGTCGCGCTGCTCGAGCTGGCCGGCATCACCGACCGCGACTGGCTGCTCGCGGTGGAGCGCCACCACGAAATGGAAGACGGCAGCGGCTACCCGCGCGGCTGCACCGATGTCGGCGACCTCGCGTCGCTGGCGCGCCGCGCCGACGCCTACACCGCCAAGCTCGCCAGCCGCTCGCACCGCGACGCGCTCGCCGCCGACGTGGCCGGGCGCCAGATGTTCATGCAAGACCCCGGCCACCCGATGACGGCCGCGCTCGTCAAGGAATTCGGCATCTACCCGCCGGGCAGCCACGTGCGGCTGGTCAACGGCGCGATCGGCATCGTCGTCGAACGCGGCCCGACGGTGACGACGCCGGTCGTCGCCTGCCTGACCGGGCCGAACGGCATCGCGCTGTCCGCGCCGCACCGGGTGGACACCGCGCAGCGCGAGAACGCGGTCGTCGGCATCGTCGGCGAGCGCAGCGTCAACGTTCGCGTCACCGCCGAGAAGCTGATGGCGCTGACCGTCAGGTAGCGCGCTCGAAGCGTTGCAGCGCGTCGCCGGCAACGCGGCAGATGCGCCAGTCGGGCATCACGGTGGCGCCCATCTTCTCGTAGAAGCGGATCGCGTTCTCGTTCCAGTCGAGCACGCTCCACTCGAAGCGACCGCAGTCGCGCTCGAGCGCGAGCGCGCCCAGGTGCGACAGCAGCGCCCGGCCGATGCCCCGGCCGCGGAATGCCGGCTGCACGTACAGGTCTTCCAGGTACAGCCCGGGCTGGGCCAGGAAGGTCGAGAAGTTGGTGAAGAAGAGCGCGAAGGCGACCACCGCGCCATCGGCCTCGGCGACCACCGCCTCGGCCACCGGCTTCGCGCCGAAGAGGTGCTTGTCCAGCGCCGCCTCGGTGGTCTGGACCAGGTGCGCCAGATGCTCGAATTCGGCCAGCTCGCGGATCAGGCCGACGATGGCCGGCAGGTCGTGCGGCTCGGCGGGGCGCAGCGTGAAGGAAGATGCATCGTTCATCGTGCGATTGTCGCGCCGCCGACAGCGGCCGGCCCCGCCCTGCCCTACAGTGCGCCGCATGAACGAACCCGCTCCCTACCGCCCGCGCCGCGCCGCGCAGAGCGACTTCGTCGCCGTGCGCGGCCTGCGCGTGCACGTCAACCGCTGGGGCGACGCGTCGCTCGTCACGCCGGATCGGCCGGCGCTGGTGATGCTGCACGGCTGGATGGACGTCGGCGCGTCGTTCCAGTTCGTCGTCGACGCGCTCGCCGCGGCCGACGGCTTCGATCGCCTCGTGCTCGCGCCCGACTGGCGCGGCTTCGGGCGCACCGAGAGCCCCGCCGTCGACGGCTACTGGTTCCCCGACTACCTGGCCGACCTGGACGCGCTGCTCGATGCGCTGGCGCCCGGCGCGACGGTCGACCTGCTCGGCCACAGCATGGGCGGCAACGTCGTGATGAGCTACGCCGGCGTGCGCCCCGAGCGCATCCGCCGACTCGTCAACCTGGAAGGCTTCGGCCTGCCCGAGACGCAGCCCCGAGCAGGCACCGAAGCGGCTGCTGCAATGGCTCGACGAGCTGAAGACCCCGGCCGAGCTGCGCAGCTACGACCGCCTGCAGGCGGTGGCCGAGCGGCTGATGAAGAACAACCCGCTGCTGCCGCCCGACAAGGCGGCCTGGCTGGCGCCGCACTGGTCGGAGCGCCGCGCCGACGGCCGCTGGCACATCCTGGGCGACCCGGCGCACAAGCGCGTGAACCCGGTGCTCTACCGCAAGGACGAGATCCTCGCGACCTGGAAGCGCATCGCGGCGCCGCTGCTGTGGGTCGACGGCGACCGCACCGACATCGCCCAGTGGTGGGGCCACCGCTACCCGCGCGAGGAGTTCGACGCGCGGCTGGCGGTGGTGCCGAGCGTCGAGCGCGCGCGCCTGGCGCCCTGCGGCCACATGCTGCACCACGACCAGCCCGAGGCGCTGGCCGGCCACTTGCAGCGTTTCCTCGGCTGACCCGGGCTGGCGCCCGCTGCCGCCGCGCGCCGGGACCCCTGCGGGCGCCGAAGGCCTCGGCAGGGGCCCCGAAGGGCCGCATGCGAAAATCCGCGCCATGGACATCGAACACATCAACTCGATCGGCACGCTGCTCGCCGACCTGAGCACGCGCACCGAGCAGCTCCGGGGGTATCTTTGACTACGACCGCAAAGCGCTGCGGCTGAACGAAGTCAACGCCGCGCTCGAGAACCCGAGCGTCTGGAACGAGCCCAAGCGCGCGCAGGAACTGGGGCGCGAGAAGAAGGCGCTCGAGACGGTGGTCGAGACGATCGACCACCTGAAGAGCAACCTCGCCGACCACACCGAGCTGTACGAGATGTCCAAGGCCGACCAGGCCTTCGACGACCTCGTCGCGATCGAGGCCGAGGCGCAGGCGCTGCGCGCGACGGTCGAGCAGCTCGAGTTCCGGCGCATGTTCAGCAACCCGGCCGACCCCGGCAACTGCTTCGTCGACATCCAGGCCGGCGCCGGCGGCACCGAGGCCTGCGACTGGGCCGCGATGCTGCTGCGCCAGTACCTGAAGTACTGCGAGAAGAAGGGCTTCAAGGCCGAGGTGCTGGAAGAGACCGAGGGCGACGTCGCCGGCATCCGCAGCGCGACGCTGAAGATCGAGGGCGACTACGCGTTCGGCCACCTGCGCACCGAGACCGGCGTGCACCGCCTCGTGCGCAAGAGCCCGTTCGATTCCGCCGGCGGCCGCCACACCAGCTTCGCGAGCCTGTTCGTCTACCCCGAGGTCGACGACTCGATCGAGATCGAGATCAACCCGGCCGACGTGCGCATGGACACCTTCCGCGCCAGCGGCGCGGGCGGCCAGCACATCAACAAGACCGATTCGGCGGTGCGCCTCACGCACATCCCGACGAACATCGTCGTGCAGTGCCAGAACGACCGCAGCCAGCACCGCAACCGCGACGAGGCCTGGCAGATGCTGCGCAGCCGCCTGTACGAGCACGAGATGCGCAAGCAGCAGGAAGCGCAGCAGAAGCTGGAAGACACCAAGACCGACGTCGGCTGGGGCCACCAGATCCGCTCGTACGTGCTCGACCAGAGCCGGATCAAGGACCTGCGCACCGGCGTCGAGATCAGCAACACCCAGAAGGTGCTCGACGGCGACCTCGACCCGTTCATCGAGGCCAGCCTGAAGCAGGGCCTGTGATCCAGGCCCGCCCCTACCGAGACCCGAGAAGCCAACCATGCGTGAAGGCCCCGCCCCCGTGATCCAGCGCCAGGACTACGCGCCGCCGGCGTACTGGATCCGCCAGGTCGAACTGACGTTCGACCTCGACCCGGCGAAGACCATCGTCGCGAGCAAGCTGCAGGTCGAGCGCAACCCGGCGCTGCCCGCGCAGCCGCTGGTGCTGCACGGCGAGGACCTGCAGGTGCTGCGCGTGATGTCCGGCGGCGAGAGCCTGTCGTTCCGCCATCGAGGACGGCCAGCTCGTCATCGACAACCCGCCCGCGGCCGAGCAGCTTCACGCTCGAGATCCGCAACACCTGCGCGCCCGAGAAGAACACCCAGCTCTCCGGGCTGTACACCAGCGGCGGCGGCTTCTTCACGCAGTGCGAGGCGGAGGGCTTCCGCCGCATCAGCTTCTTCCTCGACCGGCCGGACGTGATGGCGGTCTACACCGTGACGTTGCGCGCCGACCGCGCGAAGTACCCGGTGCTGCTGTCCAACGGCAACCTCGTCGAGCAAGGCGTGCTCGACGGCGGCCGCCACTACGCGACCTGGCACGACCCGTTCCCCAAGCCGAGCTACCTGTTCGCGCTCGTCGCCGCCGACCTCGAATGCCGCGAGCAGCGCATCCGCGCGCGCAACGGCCGCGAGCACCTGCTGCAGGTCTACGTGCGGCGCGGCGACCTCGGCAAGACCGAGCACGCGATGGCCTCGCTGGTGGCCAGCGTCGTCTGGGACGAGGCGCGCTTCGGCCTCGCGCTCGACCTCGAGCGCTTCATGGTCGTCGCGGTCTCCGACTTCAACATGGGGGCGATGGAGAACAAGGGGCTGAACATCTTCAACACGAAGTACGTTCTGGCCAGCCCCGGCACCGCCACCGACGACGACTTCGACGGCATCGAGAGCGTCGTCGGCCACGAGTACTTCCACAACTGGACCGGCAACCGCATCACCTGCCGCGACTGGTTCCAGCTCTCGCTGAAGGAGGGCCTCACGGTCTTCCGCGACCAGGAGTTCTCGATGGACATGGCCGGCACGCCCTCGGCGCGCGCGGTCAAGCGCATCGAGGACGTGCGTCGCCTGCGCGCGCTGCAGTTCCCCGAGGACGCCGGCGCGATGGCGCACCCGGTGCGGCCCGACAGCTACGCCGCGATCGACAACTTCTACACCGCCACCGTCTACGAGAAGGGCGCCGAGGTCGTGCGCATGATGCAGACGCTGGTCGGCCGCGACGGCTTCGCGCGCGGCCTGGCGCTGTACTTCCAGCGCCACGACGGCCAGGCCGTGACCTGCGACGACTTCGCGCAGGCCGTCGCCGACGCCAACCCCGGCAGCGAGCTGAGCGCGCGGCTGGACGCCTTCAAGCGCTGGTACGCGCAGGCCGGCACGCCGCGCGTGACCGCCCGCGGCCACCACGACGCCGAGGCACGCCGCTACACGCTGACGCTGTCGCAGCACAGCGGTCCGTCGCCGGGCCAGCCGGTCAAGCAGCCGTTCGTGATCCCGGTCGTCGCCGGGCTGATCGCGCACGACGGCCGGCCGCTGGCCGCCGACCGGCTGCTCGTGCTCGACAGCGCGGAACAGAGCTTCGTCTTCGACGACGTCGACCGTGCGCCCGTGCCTTCGCTGCTGCGCGGCTTTTCGGCGCCGGTGATCCTGGACGACGGCCTCGGCGACGCCGAGCTGCTGATCCTGCTCGCCCACGACGGCGACCCGTTCAACCGCTGGGAAGCCGGCCAGCGCCTGGCGCTGCGCCGGCTGGTCGCCGCGGTCGACACGCCGGCCGCGCTGGACTCGCCCTTCGTCGACGCGATGCGCTCGCTGCTGCGCGACCCGGCGCTGGACCCGGCGTTCAAGGCGCTCGCGCTGACGCTGCCCGACGAGGGCTTCGTCGCCGAGCAGCTGGCGCAGGTCGACCCGCAGCGCATCCACGCCGCGCGCGAAGGTTTCCGCGCCGAACTGGCCACCGCGCTGCACGCCGACTGGGCCTGGGCCTTCGACGCGAACGCGGTGCGCGAAGGCTATGCGCCGAGCCCGGCCCAGGCCGGCCGGCGCGCGCTGGCCAACCTGAGCCTGGCGATGCTGTGCGTGCACGCCGCGCGCAGCGGCGACCCGGTCTGGCCGGGGCGCGCCTTCCAGCGCGTCAAGGACGCCGCCAACATGACCGACCGGCTGGGCGCGCTGACTGCGCTCGTCGTCTCGCACGCCGAGCTCGCAGGCCCCGCGCTGGAGCGCTTCCACGCACTCGCCGGCGGCGACGCGCTCGTCGTCGACAAGTGGTTCACGCTGCAGGCCGGCGCGCCCGAGCCGCTCGGGCCGCGCGCCGGCGCCGTCTTCGCGCGCGCGAAGACGCTGCTCAAGCACCGCGACTTCTCGCTCAAGAACCCGAACCGCGCGCGCAGCCTGGTCTTCACGCTGTGCAGCGCGAACCCGGCCGCGTTCCACCGGCCGGACGCGGCCGGCTACGTGTTCTGGGCCGACCGGCTGCTCGAGCTGGACGCGATCAACCCGCAGCTCGCCGCCCGGCTGGCGCGCGCGCTCGACCGCTGGACCGCGCTCGTCGAGCCCTACCGCAGCGCGGCGCGCGAGGCGATCGCCCGCGTCGCGGCGCGCACCGAGCTGAGCGACGACGTGCGCGAGGTCGTCACGCGCGCGCTGGAGGCGGGCGCATGAAGATCGATCCCGCGCTGGAGGCCGGCGCATGAAAGCGCGTCAGCCTCACGCAATACCTGGTCGAGCAGCAGCGCGAGCACGGCCTGATCCCGAGCCAGCTGCGGCTGCTGATCGAGGTCGTCGCGCGCGCCTGCAAGCACATCGCGATCGCCGTCAACAAGGGCGCGCTGGGCGAGGTGCTGGGCAGCGCCGGCACCGAGAACGTGCAGGGCGAGGTGCAGAAGAAGCTCGACGTGATCAGCAACGAGGTGCTGATCGAGGCCAACGAATGGGGCGGCCACCTCGCGGCGATGGCGAGCGAGGAGATGGATTCGATCCACGTCGTGCCCAACCGCTACCCGCAGGGCGAGTACATGCTGCTGTTCGACCCGCTCGACGGGTCGAGCAACATCGACGTCAACGTCTCGATCGGCACCATCTTCAGCGTGCTGCGCAAGATCGGCCACGCGCGCGGCGTCGCCGAGGAAGACTTCCTGCAACCGGGCAAGCAGCAGGCGGCGGCCGGCTACTGCGTCTACGGCCCGCAGACGACGCTGGTGCTGACGGTGGGCAACGGCGTGGCGCTGTTCACGCTCGACCGCGAGACCGGCTCCTGGGTGCTGACGCAGCAGGATCTGCGCATTCCCGAGGACACCAAGGAATTCGCGATCAACCTATCGAACCGGCGCCACTGGGCGGCGCCGGTGACGCGCTACATCGACGAATGCCTGGCCGGCAAGGACGGCCCGCGCGGCAAGGACTTCAACATGCGCTGGGTCGGCAGCATGGTCGCCGACGTGCACCGCATCCTCAGCCGTGGCGGCGTCTTCCTCTACCCCTGGGACGCCCGCGAGCCCGGCCAGGCCGGCAAGCTGCGCCTGATGTACGAGGCCAATCCGATGGCCTTCCTCGTCGAGCAGGCCGGCGGCACGGCGACGAACGGCCGCGAGCGCATCCTCGATCTGGTGCCGACGCGGCTGCACGAGCGTGTCAGCGTCGTGCTGGGCTCGAAGCACGAGGTCGAGCGCGTCGGCACCTACCATCGCGAAGCCGGCTGATCGGCCCTGACGCCAACCACCCGAAGGCGGAGCGAACTGATCGACGACATCAGCACCGATCGGCCAGAGGCGCAAAATCCCGCATCGCGCGGCGCGGTGCGTCACCTCGGCGACGCCGGCTGCGCCTAGACTCGCGCTTTACGTCTCGCCAAGATCCGACCCATGCTGCCCAAGACCCTGGCCATCGTCGACGACGACGTCGACTTCACCGATTCCTTTTCCGCCTACCTGCGCGAGCAAGGCGTCGACGTCAAGGTGTTCGGCGACAGCGGCGACCTGCTGGCCAGCGAGTCGCCGTTCGGCTTCGACTTCTACGTCGTCGACCTGATGCTGCCCACGGTGGACGGCGACCAGCTGATCCGCATCCTGCGCAAGCGCACCAACGCCGGCGTGCTGGTGGTCTCGGGCAAGCTCGGCCGCTCGGTGTTCGAGGGCGTCGTCGACGCGGGTGCCGACATGTACCTGGACAAGCCGGTCAGCCTGGAGCAGATCCTGCTCGTCACCAAGGCCTTGCAGCGGCGCGCCGAGCTGCGCGGCCTGCGCGAGCAGGGCTGGGTCGTCGACCTGCGCGCGAGCCAGCTGATCGCGCCCGACGGCGCCAAGGTCGACCTCAGCGACACCGACCTCACCGTGCTGCGCTGCTTCCTCGACGCCGACGGCGCGATCGTGACGCGCGAGACGCTGGTCCAGCGCCTGGGCCGCGACGACGCGAGCACGCTGGACAACACCTTGCACGCGACGATCTACCGGCTGCGCCGGCGCATCGAGAAGGCGTCGTCGAGCCTGGTGCCGCTGCAGTCCGAGCCGCGCATCGGCTACATCTTCCGCGCACCGCTGAAGGCGCTGTAGCGACACCGGTCGCGTTCCGCGCCGCGCGGCGCGGCGCTATTCGGGCTCGACCCCCTGCGGCAACGTCAGCGTGAAGACGCTGCCGCTCACGCTCGAGCTGGCCTCCACGCTGCCGCCTTGCTGCTGCATCGCACGGCGCACGATGTACAGGCCCAGCCCCTGGCCGGGCAAGTCGGGCCGGCCGCGCGTGCCGCGCTCGAACACGTGCGCCAGCAGCTCGGCCGGGATGCCCGGCCCTTCGTCGATGACCGAGATCAGCAGCGCCAGCGGCTCGTCGCTGTCGCTCACGCGCAGCGTCACCGCGCTGCCCGGGGTCGCATAGGCGAGCGCATTGACGAGCAGGTTGCGCAGCGCCAGGCGCATCAGGCCGGTGTCCATCGCCGCGGTGCGCACCTCGCTGTCGCGCACGATGCGCACGCGCGCGCGGCCGGCCGGCGGCAGGTCGCCCAGCGCGAGGTCGAGCAGGATGTCGAGGTCGGCATCGCGCAGCGCGGTCGGCCGCTCGCCGACGAGCAGCGTCGACGCGGCCAGCGTGTTGTCCAGCGACGCGGTGATGTTGCGCAGCACGGTGTGCGTGCGTTCGACCCAGGCCTCGGCGACCGGGTCGGTGCCGGCGTGCACCTTCAGCGCGCTGTCGACGCCCTGCAGCACCGCTTGCGCGTTGTGCAGCGGCTGACGGACCTCGTGGGTGATCACGCGCAGCAACTCCTGGCGTTCGTCGGACAAGGCCTTGAGCTCGGCCGCCTGGCGCTCGGCGACCTCGCTGCGCGCGGTCGCCGCCGCCAGCTCGGCGGTGCGCGCGCTCTCGCGCCGCTGCGCCATCTCCATCGCGAAGCCGAGGTAGCCGATGTTGCCCCACAGCGCCGCCAGCAGGCTGCCGACGAGGACGGTCGCGGCCTCCAGGCTGAAGCGCGGCATCGCCGGCTCGGCGACGCCGGCGAAGATCGACATCAGGCGCAGCAGCAGCGCCACCGCGAGCACCGTGTAGGCGATGCCCAGCATGCGCGCGCTGCGGCTCGCCTGCTCGCGCGCCAGGCGCAACGCTTCGTAGGCGATGACGTACGCGCCGAAGGCATTCACCGGCAGCGAGAAGCCGAGCCGGGCGCGGTCGCCGACCGCTGTGAACGCGACGTAGCCGGCGCTCGCCAGCAGCACCAGCACGACGACGGTCAACGGCGGTGGCACGCGCCCGCGCTCTCGCCGCAGCGCCGCCCAGCGCATCCCGACGCCCACGAAGCCCAGCGCATTGGCGAAGTCCATCGCGAACGCGCTCGTCTCGCCGCCGCGCAGGCTGGCGAGCAGCAGCGTCGCCGCCGAGAGCATCGCGCCGATGCACCACAGCGCCGTGCTGAGCGCGTCGTGGCGGCCGTGGAGCACGGTCCACAGCGTCAGCGGCATCAGCAGGTACATCAAGCCGACGACGAGAAACAGCGTCGGCGCGTGCAGGGCAGGCAGGAGCAGGTTCGTCATCGGCGCGGAATGCAGTCAGCCAGCGGCGCGCCCAGCATAGCCGCACCGCGCCGACGCGATGCCGCCGGCGGCCGCGTCAGCGCAGCCCGCGCAGCACGCGCTGCAGCCCGGCTTCGAAACTGCGTGCCAGGCGCGCGACGTCGGCGGCATGCGAGAACTCGGTCATCAGCACCGACGGCATGGGCGTGGTCACTGTCGTCACCCCGTCACTGCCGTGGACGACGATCCGGCACGGCAGCACATGCGCCAGCGTCGGGTCCAGCGCCAGCAACTGCGCCGCCAGGCGCGCATCGAAGACGCCGTAGACCCGGCACTGCGGCGGTGCGGTACCGGCTGCGGCCGGCAGCCAGCGGTCCCAGTCGTGCTGGTGGACGATGGCCATGCCGTTGGCGACGACGCTGCCTTCCAGCCGCGCCGCGACGTCGTCGAACGACGCGTCGCAAACCACCGACAGCGTGCTCTCGCCGCGGATGAAGGACTCGGCCTTGAGCAGGTCGAAGGGCTGGCCACGCGAGGGAGGGTTCATCGGGATCTCGAGGTCGACGGCGACGGCGCGACTGCGCCGCGATCATCGCCGTCGAAAGTTAGCCCTGCCTTAAGCCGCGGGGCGATGCTTCAGAAGCGCGCATGGACGGTGCCGCCGCCGGAGCGCTGGCATTCGCCCTCGCCGCCGCCGGCCATGCCGCGCGCCGGCGCCACCAGATGCAGCCGGCAGCGCAGGCGGCGGCCGCTCGCGTCCTCGAGGTTGGCCACCACCTTGCCGCTGTAGCGGGTGATGAATTGGTCCACGCCGTAGGGGCCGTAGGCGCCGTAGCCCCAGTACGGCCAGCCGTACCAGCCTTCGTGCCAGCCGGCCCACAGCGGCGCGATCGCCTCGCGCCGGGTCTGCTGGGTGATCTGGAAGAAGCGGCCCTTGTAGGTGCCCTCGGGCAGCGTGACCTGCATCGTGCCGTCGATGCCGCCATCGCCGCTCGTCCAGCGCAGCAGCACGGGCGCCTCGCCGCCGCCGGCGAGCTCCAGGTCGCCGCCGCCGGTGCCCATCGTCGTGCAGGCGCCGAGCAGCAGCGCCGTCGCGGCGACGGCCGCCGCGGCCGGGACACGCGTCGTCGAATTCATGCCCGTCTCCAGGCGCCGGGTCGAGGGCTGGCCGGCCCGGGCCGGCGTCGTGCCCCGGGGTGCCGGCCGATCGTGATGCGGGGTGCAAGTCGGTCCGGGTCAGCCGCCGACCGGCGCCGGTCGCGCCTTGCTGCGCACGCCGACGGCCCGGCCGAGGTCGTCCAGGCCGCGGCCGAGCGAGTCGAAGCCCTGCGCGACCTCGTCGCGCGCCCAGGTGCCGCCGCTGACGAGCTTGTCGCCGACGGCGTCGGCATCGGCCGCCGCCGTCGTGCGCGGCCGCTTTCGCGTGGCCGCCGACCCAGTCACCGGCATCGTCGAGGCTCGCCGCGGCTTGGCGCCAGCCCGTCGCGGCCTGGCGGTCGTCGTGGCGCGCGATCGCCTGCTGCGTCGCGGCGCTGAAATCGGCGCCGGTGCGGCCGCCTTCGCCGCTCGCCGGTGGCACGGCCGCGAAGACCGCGACCTGCGCTGCCGCCAGCCAGACGGCCGCAGCGAAGATCGGGATCGGGAGTCTCTTCATGATGTCCTCGCGCGCCGCTCAGCGGGTGCCCTTGTGGTCCTGCACGTCGAGGCTGCCGGCGGCGGCGAGCACTTCGTGCGCGCGCTGGATGTCGGCCGCGCCGCCGCTGACGATGACCAGGAACTGGTCCGCCTTCAACGCCGTCTCGTAGCGCAGCACCGAGTCCTTCGGGATCCCCATCGCGGTCAGCGCGCCGACGAGCGCGCTCAGCCCGCCGGCGACGACCGCGCCCTCGAGCCCACTGACCACCGCCGCCGCGAGCGGGCCGAGGATCACGATGTGGCCGACGATCGGCACGAACATCAGCGCCGAGCCGAACAGCATGCCCGCCAGGCCGCCCCAGAAGGCGCCGAGCTTGCCGAAGAACTTGGCGCGGTCGCCGGCGTTGAAGTAGCCCACCACGTGCTCTTCCGAGTGGTAGTCCTTGCCGACGATCGAGATCGCCTTCATGTCGAAGCCGGCGTGGGCAAGCTGGCGCACCGCGCTCTCGGCGCGGTCGTGCGAGTCGTAGATGGCGACGGAGAGGTCGGCCTTGTTCATGCGGTACTCCTTGAAGTGGATCGGGTCGCGGGCGTCGGGAACGTCTAGCGGCCACTCTAGGAGCCGGCCCCCGGCCGTGGCAGTGGCGGCGGTCACCTTCGGCGGCCCCGTTGGTCACGCCGCCGTCACCGGCCGTCGGCGGCCGCGCGATGACCAAGGTCATCGGCGGGCCGGCTCAGGAGCTCAGCGCGTCGCGCACGGCGTAGGCCGACTGCAGCTCGCTGCGCGCCTTGTCGACGGCGGTCTGCAGCGCCTGGAGGCGCTCGAAGTACGCGCTCGTGAGCCGGCTGTGGCCGTCCACCAGATGGCGTCGCTCGCCCGGCAGCGGCTGCTGGCCGTGGCGCAGTGCCCGCTCGGCGGCCAGCAGCGCGTCGAGCGCGCGCGCGACGCGCTCGTCGGCGTGGCGCCGCTCGGTCTGCGACGCACCGGGCCCAGGCGACGGCGGCGGCGCGAGCACGACGAAGCCGCCCGCGTCGGCGCCATTGCGGTGCTCGCGCGCGAGCGCGGCGGGGGCGGCGGCGAGCGCGCCGAGCAAGGTCAGCGCGGCGAGCCCGCAGGGCGCAAGGCGGGAGAGATCGGTGGGCTTCATCGCGAGTCCGGTCCGGCGGTGCGGGCTACAGGCTACGGCGCCGGGCGCCGCCGGCCCAGTGCCGGGCGTCACTGCCGGTGCCGGACCGGCGTCATGCATCGAACGCCAGCCGCAGCCGCGTGCCGCCGCCGACCCGGCTGTCGAGCGTGAAGCGCGCGCCGATCAGCGCCGCCTGCTCGCGCATGCCGTCGAGTCCGAAATGGCCCGGGTGCGGCTGCGTGGCGTCGAAGCCGACGCCGTCGTCGGTCACCTCGACCTGCATGCGCGCGGCGCCGTCCGCGCCCTGCAAGGCCAGCGTCACCTGGACCTCGCGCGCCTGCGCATGGCGCTCGACGTTGTGCAAGGCCTCCTCGACGATGCGGAACACGGTCTCGGCGCGCGCATCGGCGAGCGCAGCGACGGCGCGGTCGGCGCGCAGCGTCGCGGCCAGGCCGCTGCGCTCGCGAAATCGTGCCAGCAGCTCGTGCAGCGCCGCGCCGAGGCCGGCGTCGCGCACGCTGTTGTGGCGCATCTGCGTGATCGCCGCGCGCGCCTCGGCCAGCCCGCTCGCGGCCACACCCTCGGCGCGCTCGAGCTCGGCGTCCAGCGCCTCGGCGTCGAGCCGCGCGCGCAGCTTGCGCACGAGGCGGATCTGCGTCAGCAGCGCCATCAGCGAATGGGCGAGCGTGTCGTGCAGGTCGCGCGCCAGGCGCAGCCGCTCGCGCGTGACCGCGGCATGGCGCGATTCGTCGGCGAGGCGCTCGATGCGCGCGGTGCGCTCGGTGACGCGCGCGTCGAGCTCGGCGTTCAGCGTCGCCAGCGCCTGCTTCTCCTGCTGCAGGTGCTCGATCGTGTCGGCCAGCGTCGCGCCGATGCGCGCGACCTCGTCGCTGCCGGCCGGTACCGCGAGCGTGCGCAACCGGCCGCTGCGCACCGCCTGCGCGTCGTCGGACAGGCGCGCGAGCCGGCGCGTCAGCAGCCAGGTCACGCCGACCGCCGCCGCCGCCGCCGTCAAGCCGGCGAGCAGCACGACCCCGAACACCGCGCTGCGCACCCGGCGTGCCGAGGCCAGCGCCGACACCGTCCGCTGGCGCACGACGACGGTCCAGCCGAGCGTGGAATCGCGGTCCGCTGCGGCCGTGCTGCGGCCGACGAGGCGCGTGCCGCCTTCGCCGAGGTCGCTGGCCGAGTTCACGTCGCGGCCGGCCCAGCCGGGCGGCCCGACGAGGACGCGGCCGTCGCCGGCAACGAGCAGCAGGTCGAGCTGGCGGCGCGTGTCCAGCGTGTGCAGCAGGCCGGCGGTCTGCGCGGCCAGCCAGGCCCAGGACAGGCGCGCGCCGACGACGCCGAGCACCGCGCCCGACGCCGCGGCCACCGGCGCGGCGATCTCGACGAAGCGCGGCGGCGTGCCCGCCGTCGATGCGGCGGCGGCGCCGGCGCGAGCGCGGCATGGACGTCGTCGAGCATCGGGTGCTTCAGGCCGGCGCGGAACCAGTGCCGCTCGGCGACGTTCGCGCCGTCGGCCAGGGCCCCGGTGTCGGCGCGCACGCGGCCGCCGGCGTCGGCCACGCCGAGCCAGGCGAACTCGGGGAACTGCACCTGCACCGCGCGCAGGTGGCGGCGCAGCGCGGGGCCGCTCTCGTCGCCGGACGCGGCGATCTGCGTCGCGGTCGCGAGCACGATCGCGCGCCGCGTCGACAACGTCGTGTCCAGCGTCTGGCGGATCTGGGTCGCGAACTGGGCGAGCAGGCGCTCGGCGTCGCCGGCGGCGCGCTGCTCGGCCTCCCGTGCCGCCAGCGTGGCGGCGGCCAGCGCCGCGAGCGCGACGATCGCGAACACCAGCCAGCCGATCGCCGCGGCCAGGTGCAGGCGCGGGTCGAGGGGCCGTGTCAGCCGCACGGCGGCGCCGCCGCGGGTCGCGTCGGTGACTGCAAAGTGCCGGAGGTCACTGTTCCCGCCGCCCCTGTTTCGACTAACGTAGCGCCCATGCAGACCGCCCCTTCGCGACGCCGCCCATGCGGGACGAGCTGATCGATGCCGTTGCCCGCGCCGCCGGCCTGACGACCGACCAGGCCCGCGTCGCCGTGGCCGCGATGCTGCGCTTCTTCACCGCGCGGCTGCCGTCGGCCTGGGTCGGCGAACTGCACGCCCGGCTGAGCGACAAACCGGCCGCCGCGCCCGACCGGGACGCCCGGCCATGAGCATAGCCGGCACCGTCGTCGGTCCGGCCGATGCGGGCCTGCGGCTGCTCATCGTCGACGACCAGCCGCTGATCCGGCGCGGGCTGGCGATGATGCTCGCCACCGAACCCGGCATCACGATCGTCGGCCAGGCCGCCGACGGCCGCGAGGCCATCGACCAGGCGCTCGCGACCGAGCCCGACGTGGTCGTGATGGACCTGCAGATGCCGAACGTGAGCGGCGTCGTCGCGACGCGCGAGATCACCGCCCGACTGCCGCGCACGCGCGTCGTCGTGCTCACCACCTACGACCACGACGAGCTCGTGTTCGAGGCCATCCGCGCCGGCGCCCAGGCCTACCTGCTGAAGGACGCGTCCGAGGCCGAGGTGCTGGAAACGGTGCGCGCGGTGCACCGCGGCGAGTCGCGCCTGTCGCCGACGATCGCGCGCAAGGTGATGCAGCAGTTCCGCAGCCTGAGTGCCGCGGCCACGTCGCCCGCCGCACGCTCGTCCGGCATGGCGGCCGCGCCGGCGGCGGGCCACGCACTGGACGAAGCGCTGACCGACAAGGAAGAGCGCATCCTCGAGCTGATCGCGCAGGGGTTGAGCAACAAGCGCATCGCGGCGACGGTGTTCCTCGCCGAAGGCACGGTGAAGAACTACGTGAGCCGGATCATGGACAAGCTGCACGCGGCGAGCCGCACCGAGCTGGCGGTGCGCGCGATCGGCCGGCGCGGCTGATGCCGGCCGCCGCGCGGCCCGCCGCGATCCCTGCCGCGATCCCCACCGATGCGCGCCGCATCCTCGCCGCGCGTGCCGCGCGCAGCGTCGGCCAGGGGGCGCTGGCCGCAGCCTTCGCGCTGTACCTGCACGCGCGCGGCTGGGACGCGCCGGCGATCGGCAGCGTGCTCGCCGCCGGGCTGCTCGTCGGCGCGCTGCTGTCGCTGTGGATCGGCCCGCTCAGCGACCGCGTCGGCCGCAAGCGTTTCCTGCTCGGCTACGAGCTGCTGACGATGGCCTGCGCGCTGGCCTCGCTGCTCGCCGCGCTCCGACGCGGTGCTCGCCGTGAGCGCGGTGCTGGTCGGCTTCGGGCGCGGCGCGAACGGCTCGGCCGGCCCCTTCGGTCCGCTCGAGCAGGCCTGGCTCGCGCAGCGCCTCGCGCCGAGCGAGCGCGCGCGCGTGTTCGGCCTGAACGCGCGGCTGGGCTTCGCCGGCATGGCGCTGGGCGCGCTGCTCGTCGCGCTGCCGCAGGCGGTGCCGGCCTGGACGGGCGGGTTGCTGGCCTACCGGCTGCTGTTCGTGCTGCCGCTGGCCGGCTCGGCGGCCGGCTTCGTGCTGCTGCGCGGCGCCGAGGATCGGGCCGCACCGCCGCGCGAATCCGCGCCGCAGCCCGGCCGGGCGGCGGGCGACGACGCGCTCGTCGACGCGGCGACACGGCGCGCCGAGAACCGCCTGCTGCGCCGGCTCGGGATGGCGAACGCGCTCAACGGGCTGGGCATCGGCATGGTCTCGCCGCTGATCGGCTACTGGTTCGCGCTGCGCTACGGCCATGGCGCGGCCACCGTCGGCCCGGCGCTGGCGGCGAGCTTTCTGGCCGCGGCCGCCGGCACGGTGCTGGCCGACGGCGTCGTGCGGCGCTTTGGCGTCGTGCGCGCGGTCGTCGGCCTGCGCGGGCTCGGGCTGCTGATGCTGGGGCTGACCCCGTTCGCCCCGACGTTCTGGCTCGCCGCCACGCTGTACGCGCTGCGCGCCGCGCTGAACCAGGGCACGCTAGGCGCGCGCCAGGCGCTCACCGTCGGCCTCACCGGCGAGGGCCGGCGCGGGCTGGCGGCGACCGTCAACAACGTCTCGGTGCAGGTGCCGCGCGCGCTGGCGCCCACGCTGTCCGGCGCGCTGCTGCAGGCCGGCTGGCTGGTCGCGCCGTTCGTCACCGCGGCGGCGTTCCAAGCCGGCTACCTGCTGCTCTACTGGCGCTTCTTCCGCCACGTCGAACCGCCACGCAAGGGCGCGACGCGAGCCGCCGCGGGCGAACGCAACCAAGGCGGCAGCCTGCCGCGCTCAGAAAGGACGCTGCGATGAACGTGAACAACGACGTCGGCCTCGTCGGCCTGGCCGTGATGGGCCAGAACCTGGTGCTCAACCTGCTCGACCATGGCTTCTCGGTCAGCGTTTTCAACCGCAGCGGCGACGTGACCGCCGGGTTCGTCGCGCGCCACCCGGGCCGGCGCCTGTTCGGCGCGCCGACGCTGGAGGCCTTCGTCGCCAGCCTGGCGCGGCCGCGCCGGATCCAGCTGATGGTCAAGGCCGGCGCGGCGGTGGACGAGGTGCTCACGGCGCTGCTGCCGCTGCTCGAACCCGGCGACATCGTCGTCGACGGCGGCAACAGCCATTGGGCCGATACCGAGCGCCGCGAAGCCGCGCTCGCCGCGCGGGGCCTTCATTTCGTCGGCGCCGGCGTGTCCGGCGGCGAGGAAGGCGCACGCAAGGGGCCGTCGATCATGCCCGGCGGGTCGGCCGCGGCCTGGGCCGCGCTGAAGCCGGTGTTCGAGGCGATCGCGGCCCAGGTCGATGGCCAGCCCTGCGTCACGCACGTCGGCCCGGGCGGCGCCGGCCACTACGTGAAGATGGTGCACAACGGCATCGAGTACGGCGACATGCAGCTCATCGGCGAGGCCTACGCGCTGCTCCAGGCAGCCGGCTTCACCCACGACGAGATGGCGGCGATCTTCGAGCGCTGGAACGAGGGCGAGCTGCAGAGCTACCTGGTCCAGATCACCGCGAAGGCACTGGCCCAGCGCGACCCCGAGACCGGCCAGCCGCTGGTCGAGATGATCGTCGACCGCGCCGGCCAGAAAGGCACTGGCCGCTGGACGCTGGTGAGCGCGGCGGAGAACGGTGTCGTCGTCAGCACGATCAACGCCGCGGTCGAGGCGCGCGTGCTGTCGTCGAAGAAGGCCGAGCGCGTGGCGGCGAGCGCCCGACTGCACGGCCCGGCCGGAGACCTGCGCGACGAGAAGGCCGACCTGGTGGAACGCGTGCACGACGCGCTCTACGCGTCCAAGGTGGTGAGCTACGCGCAGGGCCTGGACCTGATGCAAGCGATGAGCGACGCCAAGCAGTGGCACCTGGACCTGGGCGCGATCGCGGCCATCTGGCGCGGCGGCTGCATCATCCGCGCGCGCTTCCTGAACCGCATCACCGAGGCCTACCGCGCGGACGCCGCCCTGCCCGGGCTGTTACTCGCGCCCTTCTTCATCGAGCTGCTCAACCGCCACCAGCAGCGCTGGCGCGAGACGGTGGCGCTGGCGGTGGCGCACGGCGTGCCGGTGCCGGCGTTCAGCGCCTCGCTGGCCTATTACGACAGCCTGCGCAGCGCGCGCCTGCCGGCCAACCTGCTGCAGGCCCAGCGCGACTTCTTCGGCGCCCACGGCTACGAACGTGTCGACCGGCCGGCCGGGCAGATGTTCCACACCGAGTGGCCGGAGGTCATCGACTGACGAGTTCGACCTCCGCCTCGACCTCGACCGGAGCCCGAACGGCAGCCGGTGCCCGAGGGCCTGCACGGGAAGCAGCGGCCATGTCCGACCTGGCAAACCAGGGTAGCGTCGCGATAATGCGCCGATGAAAGTCTTCTACTGGTTGATGGGGGTCCTGATCGTCGGCACGGTCGCCCCGTCGGCGCTGTACTTCGTCCTCTACCTCGTGACCGGAGAGGACGCCTGCAACCGCCGCGCCCGCGTGCTGTGGAACGTCGCGCGCGTGTTCACGCTCTTCGGCGTCAACCTGCTGATCTGGGGCCACGTCGCCGTCGGCCTCTGGCGGATCTGGTTTCGCTGATACCGCAGCGGCGTCCGCACGCAGCGGCGCGCGCGACCCGGGGCCGGAAAGGACAAGGGGTTGCGAGCCGCCGGCATCGAAGCGCGGCAAACTGCGCAGCGCATCGGGCCGCATCGCGGAGCCCCGCGCCCCGCATGCCGACGTGCTGGCCGACGCCGGCATCCCGCACGTTTCAATCCACGGGCTGCGCCGCACGTTCGCGCTGATGGGCGAGGCTGCAGGCGCACCGGCCGGCGCCATCGCTCAAGTCATGGGCCACCGCCCGAGCGCCGTCGCCGATGGCTACAAGCCGCGCAGCATTGACGCACTGCGCCCGTATCTGGCTCGGGTGGAACGGTTCATTCTCGACAAGACCGGGATTGCGTTTGACGAGACCGCGCCGGCTGCCGGTGGCCTGCGCGCGGTGGCCGGCCGAGGGGCAGCGTGCATCCCGTAGCGATACGCGATACACTGCCGCATGATCAAGACCTTCCGGCACAAGGGCCTGAAAGCCTTTTTCGAGAAGGGAACCACCGCAGGCATTCAGGCCGCCCACGCCCCGCGACTGGCCGCGATGCTGCGACGCCTGGACGTGGCCGCGAGCGCGCAAGCAATGAACCTGCCGGGCTGGGGCTTGCACCCCCTGAAGGGCCGCGACCTCAAGGGGCATTTTTCGGTATGGGTGAGCGGCAATTGGCGCCTGACGTTCGCTTTCGACGGCGCGGATGCCGTGCATGTGGACTATCAGGACTACCACTGAAAACGGAGCAACGACGATGGCACGCATGTTCAACCCCCCGCATCCCGGCCTGACGCTGCGCGACGATGTTTTGCCCGCGCTGGGCCTGAACGTGACCCAGGCCGCCGAGCAGCTGGGCGTGTCTCGCGTGGCGCTGTCCCGCGTGCTGAATGGTCGCGCCAGCATCTCGCCCGAAATGGCACTGCGCATCGAGGCATGGCTGGGCGTGGCCCGTGGTGGCGAAGCCCGCCTGTGGCTGGCCGAGCAAAGCGCCTATGACGAATGGCAGGCCCGCGAGCGTTTCAAGTCTGCGCCGATGCACGTTCAACCGGCTCCGACCAGCGCCTGAGCGTTTCGCCCCGGCCCGGAGCCTGGGCGGCGCTGGCTGGCGCCGGCCGCGTGCGAAACCGTGTAACGGCCACTGCATGGCGGCCACTTGACCCCGCAGCGTGCTCGAGAAAAGACTAAGGGGTTAGCGGCTCTTAACCTGCTAACCCCTGTCGATACTTGGTGCCGGAGACCGGATTCGAACTGGTGACCTTCGCATTACGAATGCGCTGCTCTACCAACTGAGCTACACCGGCACTGAAGCGCGGGAGTTTATCAGCCTTCGGACGCGACCTCGCCACCGGGCCCTGCCGGGATCGACACCGCGATGCCGAACGCGGCGCCGGAGCGCGCGATGCGCAGCGCGCCGCCCCATTGGCGCGCGATCTGCGCGACGATCGCCAGGCCCAGCCCGCAATGCCCGAGTTCGGCACGCGCCGCGCTCAGGCGCACGAAGGGCTGTTGCGCCCGCTCGAACTCGGCCTGGCTCATGCCGGGCCCCTGGTCGAAGACGCGCAACTCGGCGCCGTCGGCCAGCGCCGCCAGTTCGACCACCACCGGCCCTTGGCCGTAGGCGAGCGCGTTGTCGACCAGGTTGTTCAGCAGGCGCTGGACGGCGAGGTCCGGCGCGCTCTGTTCGGTGGCTTCGATGCGCGCCGAGACCGGCTCGCCCTGCTCGGCGTAGCGGCCGACGATGTCGGCCACGGTCGCGGCCAGCGGCGCCTGGTGGCCGACGCGCAGCCCGGCGTCGCCCTGCACGTAGGCCAGGAACTGGTCGACGATGCGCTCCAGCGACAGCAAGTCGGTGGCGAGCGCGTCGCCGACCGTCGGCTCGCACTGCGTCTCGACGCGCAGGCGCAGCCGCGCCAGCGGCGTGCGCAGGTCGTGCGAGACGCCGGCCAGCATCTGCTGGCGCGTCGCGTTGGCCGCATCGACGGCGCTGACGAGCGCGTTGAACGCTCGCGCCAGCGCGCGCAGCTCGGTGCTCGCGCGCGGGTCGACGGCGATCGGTTGCAGCCGGCCGCGCTGGCCGCCGATCTGTGCCGCGAGCAGGCCGATCGGCCGCGCGATGAAGCGCACCGACAGCAGCAACGCGGTCAGCGTCACCAGCGCCAGCACCGCGAGCCAGAAGATCAGCGTGTTGCGCACCGCGGCACGCGGCGCGTCGGCGGCGAACGACATCCACCAGGTCTGGCCGTCGACCGGCACGCCGAGCACGGCGCCGAAGCCCGACGGCGGCCGCAGGTCGCGACGCACGACGACATCCGGGCCGACGCGCGCACGCACCGCCTGCACGAACTCGAGCGACGGACCGACGCCGTCGTCGTCGCGGTCCTCGTCACGGTCGCCGAGGTGGTCGCCGTCGGGGTCGCCGGGCGGCAGCAGCGAGACCTGCAGCCGGGCATTGGACAGTCGCGCGGCCAGCGCCGGGCGCTGCGCGGCCGGCAGCGCGGCGAGCGCGGTCTTCACCGTGAGCGCGTGCGCGGCGACCTCGGCCGCCACTTCGTCGAGCAGCGGGCGCATCCAGAAGTCCAGCACCAGCGCCTGCGACAGGAAGGCCAGCACCGCGATCAGCGCGACGCCGCCGGTGAGCCGGCCCACCAGCGACCAGGGCCGCGCGCCGCGTGCCATCAGGCGTGGGCCGGGCGCGGGTGGTGCGGCACGAACATGTAGCCGTGCCCGCGCACGGTCTGGATGAAGCGCGGCATCGCCGGGTCCGGCTCGACCATCTTGCGCAGCCGCATCACCGCGACGTCCACGGTGCGCGCGAGCAGCGCCTCCGAGCGCGAATGCGAGACCGCGAGCAGCCGCTCGCGCGAAATCGGCACGTGCGGGTTGCCGACCAGTTCGGCGAGCATCGCGTACTCGACCGTCGACAACACCTTCAGCTCGCCGTTGCCGTGCAGGCTGCGCGTCGCCGGCACGAAGGTGTAATCGCCGATCGGCACCTCGCGGTCGCTCGTCATCGCGGCGCCGGGCAGCGTGCCGGCGCGGCGCAGCACGGCGCGGATGCGCGCGAGCAACTCGCGCGCCGAGAACGGCTTGCTCAGGTAGTCGTCGGCGCCCATCTCGAGGCCGAGCACGCGGTCGACCTCCTCGGTGCGCGCGGTGAGCAGGATGATGGGCACGCGGTCGCCTTCGGCGCGCAGCCGCTGGCAGGCGTCCAGCCCCGACTCGCCGGGCAGCGTGACGTCGAGCACCACCAGATCGGGCCGCAGCCGGTGGATGCGGCGCAGCAGCTCCTCGGCGGTGGCCATCGTCGTCACGGCCATGCCCTGCTTCTCGAGGTAGCTGCCCAGCATGTCGCGCATCTCGTGGTCGTCCTCGACGACGTAGAGGTGATAAGGCTTTTGTTCCATCGGTGAAAGCGTAGCCGGCGGATGTTTCGGCCTGTGTCGCCAGGGTGACCGCATATGACCCGGCGGCACGCCCGGGGTCACATAGAATGCCACGCGTCGTCATGCATGGCGATCGACGGGCAACGCGAGAGCACGCCGCCACAGGGTGGAATCGGTCTGTCGCCTGTCCACCCTCCAAGGAAGACCCCGATGATCCGATCCCTCTCCGTACGGCGCGGCCTGGCCACGCTGATGGCCGTCTCGACCTGCCTGCTGGCCGCGTGCGGCGGCAGCGGCAGCGGCGGCGGCGACGCGCAATGGCGCGTGCTCAACCTGACCGGCGATCTGCCGTCGGTCGACGTCTACAGCGACACCACCAACACGCCGGCGTTCTCCGGCGTGGCGACCGGGGTCGTGTCCCAGTACTCGACGATCGCCGCCGCCACCTACGTGATGCGCGTGGCGGCCACCGGCAACACCAACACGCTGTTCTCCGGCTCCTACACGCTGAGCGCGAACCAGCATTACACCGGTCTCGTCTGGGGCAGCACCGGCGCGCTCCAGTTCGCGACCTTGCCCGAGGACGACGACACCACGTTGATCGCCGCCGGCAACTCGCAGGTCCGCGTCTACAACGCGACCACCGGCTCGGGTGCGCTGGATGTCTACCTGACGCAGAACATCGCCGACCTGACCAACGCGACGCCCACCGTCAGTGCGGTGACCTCCGCCGCGCTGAGCGGCTACAAGGCGCTGGTCGCCGGCACCTATCGCTTGCGCGTGACCTCGGCCGGCAACCCCGGCGACGTCCGGCTGGACGTCCCGGCGGTGACGCTGACGGCGCAGCAGGACGCGTCGGTCATCATCACCAGCGGCTCGGGCGGCGTGCTCGTCAACGGCGCGCTGCTGGTCCAGCAGGGCGCGGTGACGACCTACGGCAACGGCCAGTCGCGGCTGCGCGTCGCGGCCGGCGAGCCGACGGGCAGCGGCACCGTGTCGGTGCTGATCGACGGCCAGCCGCTGGCCAGCAGCCTGAGCTCGCCGGTGGTCAGCGCCTACGCGACCATCGTTTCCGGCAGCCACACGGTCGACGTCCAGCTCAACGGCGTCAGCATCTCGAGCACCACGCAGTCGTTCACCGCCGGCGCCGACTACACGCTGCTCGCCTACAAGACCGACGCGTCGGGCGTGCAACTCCTCAGCGACGACAACCTGCTGCCGGCGATCGGCCAGGTCAAGATGCGGCTGATCAACGCCGACAACTCGCAGCCGCTGCTGACGCTGCTGGTCGACAACGCGCTGCTCACCAGCGACGTGATCCCGGGCGCGGTCTCGACCGCGATCACGACGCCGACGGTGGTCAACCAGACCTCGACCGTCGAGGTCACGCCGTCGAACACCAGCAGCTCGCTGTACACCTCGGCCCCCGTCACGCTGCAGTCGCAAGGCATCTACTCGGTGTTCATGCTCGGCGGTGGCACCAGCACGACCGGCGTGCTGCGCAAGGACCGGTAAGAGCGACACGGCCGGCGCTTCGTTGTTCCAGCGGCCGGCCACGGCCGGCTGGCGGTGGCTCTGGGCAGCGATGCTGCTCGGCACTTGCTGGCTGGCCTTCGACCCCCACCCTCCGCCGGGCATCGACACCGGCTGGGACAAGGCGAACCACGCGCTCGCCTTCGCGTCGCTGATGCTGGTCGGCTGCCGCGCCTTCGTCCGGGCGCGACGCCGCGACCTCGGGCTCGGGCTCGCGCTGCTGGCCTTCGGCATCTTCATAGAACTGGTGCAGTCGCAGATCCCCGGCCGCGACGCCGACTGGCACGACGTCGTCGCGGACACGGTGGGCATCGCGATCGGCTGGGCCCTCGCCCGGCCCTGGCTGCGGCGGTTGCGCGCCTGAGCGGCGACACCAAAGCGAATCTTCCGCGGGGTGGCTCACGCCACGAGCCACCCGCTGGCGACACTGGCGGCATGCGTCGGGCAAGGGGCCCGGCGCCCACCGCCTGCCGAGGATCGCCATGCACCCCACCCCGCTCGCCCTGGATCCAGCCGCCCGCGTCACGGCGCCGACCGACGACATCGGCTTTCGGATCGGCTGGGACCACGCCCACCATGGCCTGGTGCCGCCGGTCGAACTGATGGGGGACGGCGTGCCGCTCGGCCAGGGCTGGCGCGCCGGCCGCGCCCTGTTCGGGCGCCGCACGCTGGCCTCGACGCGCACGACACGCCAATGGTTGCAGCTGCGCATCGCCGCCTGGAAGCAGGGGCTCGTGTTCGAGGCGACCCAGGTCACGCCGCATTACCTGGCGCAGATCGAGATCCCTCGCTGCCCGGTGACGCGCCAGCTGCTGGGCGGCGCCCCGCGACGCCGACGCGGCGCCGGTCGTCGTGCGGCTCAACCCCGAGGCCGGCTGGGCGGCCGGCCACCTGGCCACGCTGAGCCGGCGCGCGGCCGACGCGCTGACGCCGGACGGCGCGCGTGCGGCGCTGCGCCACGCCGCGCGCGTCGACGCCGGCATAGCCCCCGCGCCCGCCGGGCTGGCACCGGCCGAGGTCTGGCGCCTGGCGGTGCTGCAGAGCTTCGTCGCACCGCTGCCGTTCGCCGAGGCGCTGCGCGTGCCGCTGCGCGTGCTGCCGCCGAACCGGGTGCGGCTGCTGAACGCGGTGCAGGGGCTGCAGGCGCTGCTCACGCTGCAGTTCGCGAAGCCGGGCTGGAGCGAGCGGCTGCGCGCCGTGGCCGACCTGCTGCCGCGCGTGGCGCCGGGGCGCGAGCTGCGCCAGGACTTCAACCTCTTCGTCGGCGCGGTCGCGCCGCGCCTGCTCGAAGCCGGTACCGGCCACGACGCGCCGACGATGCGGCGCGTGCTCGAGGACGCGTGGTGCGACGAACGCGTGAACCGCCGCTGGCAGGCCTTCGTGCTCGCGCTCGGCGAGGCCGCCGTCGAAGCGCTGCTCGAGCGCGCCGCCGAGGGCGGCCTGGCCGCGACGCGCACGCTGCTGCACGCGCCGGCGCTGGCGACCGAGGGCTGGTCGCTCGCGTCGAACGGCCGGCTGCTCGCTCAGCCGCGCCGCGCGCCGGTAGTTAGGACGCCGCCGCGGCCCAGGCCCGGCGCCGCAGTTCGGGGCTGACGCGGTAGCGCTCGCCGCGGTAATGCGCGTCGAGCGCGTCGAGCACCGCGGCGACCTCGGCCGCGCTCCATTGCGCGAGCCATTCGAACGGGCCGGCCGGGTAGTTGACGCCGAGCTTCATCGCCGCGTCGGCCCCTTCGGGGGTGCAGACGCGCTGCAGCACGGCATCGGCCGCCTCGTTGATCAGCATCGCGAGCGTGCGCGTGACGACGAGCCCGGGCGTGTCGGCGACGCGCTGCGGCGCGAAGCCGAGCGCGGCCAGCCAGGCGGCGGACTGCGCGCGCCAGGCTGCGCCGGACTGCTCGGCCACCGCGTAAGCCAGCGCAGCGCCGGCCTGCGGCGGCACTGGCGGGCGGTCGAAGACGGCGATGTCGGCGATGCCCGACGCCGCGGCGATCTCGCTCGCGCAGCGGCCGTCGCTGAGCATCAGGCGCGCGCCGTCGACGAGCAGCCCGGTCCAGCCGCTGTCGCGGTGGCGTGCCGGCCCCCAGCCCTGCGGCGCGAGCGCGCGCGTCGCGGCCTGTTCGAGCCCGTCGGCGATCGCGCCGCCGCCGTGCACCGCCACCTGCGAGGCGGTCGCGGGCGCATCGTGCTGCGCCACCGGCAGCGCCGGCAGGCCGTCGGGATAGCGGTAGAAGCCCTGCCCGCTCTTGCGGCCGAGCAGCCCGCCGTCGACCATCTCGCGCTGCAGCGGCGACGGCATGTAGCGCTTGTCGAAGAAGTTGGCCTCGTAGACCGAGTTCGTGACCGCGAAATTGGTGTCGTGGCCGATCAGGTCCATCAGCTCGCAGGGGCCCATGCGGAAGCCCGCCGCCTTCAGGCAGGCGTCGAGCACCTGCGGCGCGGCGGCCTGCTCGTGCAGCAGCGCCAGCGCCTCGGCGTAATAGGGCCGCGCGATACGGTTGACGATGAAGCCCGGCGTCGAGCGCGCGTGGACCGGCGTCTTGCCCCAGGCGCGCGCGAGCTCGAACACCGCGTCGGCGACCGCGGCGTCGGTCTGCAGGCCCGAGACGACCTCGACCAGCAGCATGCGCGGCACCGGGTTGAAGAAATGCATGCCGACGAGCCGACCCGGCCGCTGCAGGCCGTTGGCGAGCGCGGTGATCGAGATCGACGAGGTGTTCGTCGCCAGCACCGCGGCCTCGCCGAGCAAGGCCTCCAGTTCGCGCAGCAGCGCGCGCTTGGCGTCGAGGTTCTCGACGATCGCCTCGACGACGAGCACGGCCTCGCGCGCCTCGGCCAGTGCCGTCACCGGCTGGATGCGCGCCAGCGTCGCGGCCGCGGCATCGGCCGCTCATCCGGCCCTTGGCGACGAGCGCGTCCAGGCTCTCCGAGAGCTTGTCCCGGGCCGCCGCGGCGGCGCCCGCGCGCGCATCGTGCAGCCAGACGCGGTGACCGGCCTGCGCCGCGACCTGGGCGATGCCGGCGCCCATGATGCCGGCGCCGACGACGAGCAGCGGCGATTCGGATGACAAGCGCATTCAGTAGGTCTCCAGGTGCAGCCGGCCCTCGCGCTGGAGCGCCGGGCCGAGAGTCTCCCACGCCAGGCCGGCCTCGTTCGGCCGCCTCGCGCAGCGCGAGCACGACGCCTTCTTCCATCGCCTTCAGCCCGCAGACGTAGACGCAGGTGTTCGCGTCGCGCAGCAGTTCGGCCAGGTCGGCGGCGCGCTCGCGCATCAGGTCCTGCACGTAGCGGCGCGGCTGGCCGGGCGTGCGCGAGAACGCGAGGTTGATGTCGATGAAGTCCCGCGGCAGGCTTTGCAGCGGGCCGAAGTAAGGCAGCTCCTGCTGCGTGCGCGCGCCGAAGAACAGCATCAGCCGGCCGCCTTCGAACTTGCCCGACTGGCGCAGCCGGCGCCGCCATTCGGTCATCGCGCGCATCGGTGCGCTGCCGGTGCCGGTGCAGATCATCACCAGGTTCGAGCGCGGATGGTTCGGCATCAGGAAGCTGGTGCCGAACGGGCCGATGACCTGCACCGTCTCGCCGACCGACAGGTCGCACAGGTAGTTGCTCGCGACGCCGCGCACCGGCTGGCCGGCGTGATCGGCGAGCACGCGCTTGACCGTCAGCGAGAGGTTGTTGTAGCCGGGGCGCTCGCCGTTGCGCGGGCTGGCGATCGAGTACTGGCGCGCGTGGTGCGGACGGCCCGATGCATCGGTGCCCGGCGGCACGATGCCGATCGACTGCCCTTCGAGCACCGGGAACGGCATCGCGCCGAAGTCGAGCACGATGTGGTGCGTGTCGCTCTCGAAGCCGGCGTCGGTGACGCGGAAGTTGCCGACCACGGTGGCACGGGTCGGGTTCTTCGGGCCGTAAAGGTTGGTGTACGCATGCGCGGCCGACCAGGGCGGCAGCGTCGCGTTGAAGGCCGCGCTGTCGAACACCGGCTCGCCCGCGGCGGCCACCGGCGCCGGCGGCGCGGCGGGCGCCTCGTCGGAGCCCGCATCGGCCGGCAGCTCGCCGAGTTGCTCGGCGGACAGTTCGCCCGGCAAGGCGTCCCAGCCCAGCTGTTCGTCGACCGAATAGGCGCGCGCGCGCGGCACGTTGCGCCAGTTGTCGATGCTGCCGGTCGGGCAAGGCGGGATGCAGGCCATGCAGAGGTTGCACTTGGCCGCATCGACGACGTAGTTGCGCGCGTCGTGCGTCACCGCGCCGACCGGGCAGGTCGCCTCGCAGGTGTTGCAGCGGATGCAGATCTCGGGGTCGATCAGGTGCTGCTTGATGACGGTGAGGTCGCTCGCGTCCATGGCATGAATTTCCGCAGTTGCGCAGTGTCGCACCCGAGCCGGCGCCCGCGGGGCGCCGCGAGTCGTTCAAGCGGACGCCGCGGATCCGGCTTCGCCGGTCCGCCGGCGTCGCCCCTGGGGGGAGCGGCGCAGCCGCTACGGGGGGGTCAATTGAACCTGACGTATTCGAAGTTCACGGGTTGCCGGTTGATGCCCATCACCGGCGGCGCGATCCAGTTCGCGAACTTGCCCGGCTCGACGACGCGGCCCATCAGCGAGCCGACGAACGCGCGGTCCTCGGCGGTGGGCAGCCAATGGGCCACGTTCGCGTCCCATTCGGCCTGCGACACGACGCGCCCGTCGGGCGAGACCCTCACGCCGGCGAGGCTGCCGATGTTGCGGTGGAAGGCCTTGTGCGGCACCTTGAGCCGCAGCGGGATGCCGGCCTTCTCGATGACCTTGTTCCAGCGCTCGATGCCGCCGACCGAGTCGCGGATGTAGTCGTCGCGCAGCACCTCGTTGAGCGCGTTGAGCATCGGCACGTCCTTCTCGACGAGCTGGCCGCCCTGCACCTCGAGCACCTTGTAGGTCTGGCCCTTCAGCACGTGGTCGTCGGCGCGCTTGCCTTCCTCGAAGCGGCCCTTCAGACCGCTGCTGTAGAAGGTGGCGGCGTTGCTGGACTGGTCGGCGCCGAAGAGGTCGATCGTGACGCTGAAGTGGAAGTTCACGTAGCGCTGGATCGTCGGCAGGTCGATCACGCCGGCAGCGCGCAGCTTGGCCGGGTCGTCGGTCTTGAGCTCGTTCATCACCTGGCAGGTGCGGGCGATGATGCGCGAGACGCCGCTCTCGCCGACGAACATGTGGTGCGCCTCTTCGGTGAGCATGAACTTCGTCGTGCGCGCGAGCGGGTCGAAGCTGCTCTCGGCCAGCGCGCAGAGCTGGAACTTGCCGTCGCGGTCGGTGAAGTAGGTGAACATGAAGAAGCTCAGCCAGTCCGGCGTCTCCTCGTTGAAGGCGCCGAGGATGCGCGGGTGGTCCTGGTCGCCGCTGCGCCGCTCGAGCAGCGCCTCGGCTTCCTCGCGGCCGTCGCGGCCGAAGTAGCGGTGCAGCAGGTAGACCATCGCCCACAGGTGGCGGCCTTCCTCGACGTTGACCTGGAACAGGTTGCGCAGGTCGTACTGGCTCGGCGCGGTCAGGCCGAGGTGGCGCTGCTGCTCGACCGACGCCGGCTCGGTGTCGCCCTGCGTCACGATGATGCGGCGCAGGTTGGCGCGGTGCTCGCCGGGGACGTCCTGCCAGGCGTCCTCGCCCTTGTGGTCGCCGAAGTGGATCTTGCGGTTCGCCTCGGCCGGGTTCAGGAAGATGCCCCAGCGGTAGTCGGGCATCTTGACGTACCCGAACTGGGCCCAGCCCTGCGGATCGACGCTGACCGCGGTGCGCAGGTAGACGTCGAAGTTGCTCGAACCGTCCGGGCCGACGTCACCCCACCAGCCCAGGAAGTTGGGCTGCCACTGCTCGAGCGCGCGCTGCAGCGTGCGGTCCTCGGACAGGTTGACGTTGTTCGGGATCTTCTCGCTGTAGTTGATTGCGCTCATCATGGGCTCCCCCCGAAGCGCCTTCGGCGCCTCCCCCCAGGGGGCGCCGCCAGTGGCCCGGCAAAGCCGGTTCCACGGCGGCAGCTGAGGGGATTCGGGTCTTGGTTGAGGTGAATGGATGGGTAAGGCTCAAACTCTCTTCCAGTCAAAGGCGGCCTTCTCGCCCTTGCCGTAAACCTTCAGCGCGCCCTTCTCGCCGACCGCGTTGGGGCGCTGGAAGATCCAGTTCTGCCAGGCGGTGAGGCGGCCGAAGACGCGCGTGGCCATCGTCTCGACGCCGTTGAAGCGCAGGTTGGCTTCCATGCCGGTGAGCGCGTCGGGCGACATCGCGGCGCGCTCCTCGAGCGCGATGCGCAGCTCGTCGGCCCAGTCGATGTCGTCCGGCGCCAGCGTCACCAGGCCGAGCGCCACCGCGGCATCGCCGTCGAGCGCGTCGCCGAGGCGTGCGCGCACCGCGGCCAGCGCCGGCGCCTCGTCGTAGAAGCGGCGCGCCAGGCGCGATTGGTCGGTCGCCATCGGGTAGAGGCCGAAGTTGGCTTCGCTGACCGCGACCTTCGGCGAGCGCGCCGCGTCGTCGGGCAGCATCAGCTGGTAGCTGCGGTCGCAGGCCAGCGCCAGCTCGAGCAGCGTGCCGGCGAAGCAGGAGCCCGGCTCGACGAGCGCGAACAGGCTGCGCGACGAGACGTCGAGCCGGCTGAAGCTGCGCCGCAGCAGGCCGATCGTCTCGCGCACCAGCCAATGCTCGCGCAGCGCGAGCAGCGTCGCGTCGAGCGCCAGCACCGCGGCCGGGTCGCCCTCGGTCTTGAGCAGCCAGGTGCCGATCTCGGCCTCGTTGCTGCGCATCGACAGGATCGCGTCGTCGAGTTCGCGCGCCATCTGCAACGGGTACCAGGCGGCACCGGCGGCGACGATCTCGCCCACCGTGCTCGGCTGCGCGCCGGCCGGGCCGCGCACCGTGAACGTGGCCTGGCGCCGCGCGCGGTCGATCTCGACCGTGACATGCCGGTAGCGCAGCGCGTCGGCTTCGTCGCTGCGTTGCAGCGGCGTCAAGGCGACGCCGGTCGCGCCGGCCGGCCGGTCGCTCGCGGCGGCGAGCTGCAGCGCGCGCTCCTGCACGCGCTGCGCGAAGACCGCCGGCTTGGCGACCTCGTCGACGAGCCGCCAGTCCACCGCCTTGCGGCCGCGCACGCCTTCGGTGGTGGTGCAGAAGATGTCGGCCAGATCGTGGCGAACGTGGCGCTTGTCGGTGACGCGCGTGAGGCCGCCGGTGCCGGGCAACACGCCGAGCAGCGGCACCTCGGGCAGGCTGACCGCGGACGAGCGGTCGTCGACGAGCACGATCTCGTCGCAGGCGAGCGCGAGCTCGTAGCCGCCACCGGCGCAGGCGCCGTTCACCGCGGCCAGGAACTTGAGGCCCGAATGGCGCGAGCTGTCCTCGATGCCGTTGCGCGTCTCGTTGGTGAACTTGCAGAAGTTGACCTTCCACGCGTGGCTGGAGACGCCGAGCATGAAGATGTTGGCGCCGGAGCAGAACACCTTGTCCTTCAGGCTGGTGACGACCACCGCGCGCACCTCGGGGTGCTCGAAGCGGATGCGGTTCAGCGCGTCGGCCAGCTCGATGTCGACGCCCAGGTCGTAGCTGTTCAGCTTGAGCTTGTAGCCGGGCGCGATGCCGCCGTTCTCGTCGATCGCCAGGCCCAGCGTCGCGAGCGGGCCTTCGAACTTCAGCGACCAGTGGCGGTACTTCGAGGGTTCGGTGCGGTAGTCAACGCGGACGGCGGTGGTCATGGATGGGGCCCTCAAGAATGAGCACGATAATGCATTTGATCGGAAACCGATTTATGCATGATAGTGCATCTTTCGGGAAAGTCAAACCGACAGGCCGAGCCAGTCCCGCACTTGGCGGCGCAAGGCCTGGAAGCTCGGCTCGAGCGGCTGCGCGCTGGTGTCGAGCACCAGGTCCGCCTTCGAGTAGAAGGCCGCCCGGCCGGCGAGGATGCGGCGCAGGTCGTCCATCGCCTCGCGGCTCGCCGCCATCGGACGCAGATCGCCCTGCGCCGAGACGCGCTGCATGTGGTCCTCCGGTGTCGCCTGCAGCCACACGGTCGTGCAGTGCGCGAGCAGCTGGTTGAAGGTCGCCGCGTCCGAGACCAGCCCGCCCGGCGTCGCGATCACCGCTTCCGGGTAGATCTGGATCGCCTCCTCGAGCGCGCGCCGCTCGTAGCGGCGGTAGGCGTTCATGCCGTAGAGCGCCTGGATCTCGGAAATGCTGCAGCCGGCGAACTTCTCGATCTCGCGGCTCAGCTCGACGAACGGAAAGTCCAGGTCTTCGGCGAGCAGGCGCCCGAGCGTCGACTTGCCCGCGCCGCGCAACCCGACCAGCGCGATGCGGCGGCTGCGCTCGCCGGCCTCGCCGGCGGTGCCGAACATCTCGCCGAGCCGGATGCGCGCGCGGCGCAGTTCGTCCTCGCTGCGCGGCTCGAGCAGCTCGCGGATGAGCAGCCATTCGGGCGACGAGGTCGTCACGTCGCCGACCAGCTCGGCGAGCGAGCATTGCAGCGCCTGCGCCACTTGCAGCAGCACCAGGATCGACGCGTTGCCGATCCCGTATTCGAGGTTCGCCAGATGGCGCTCGGAGACGTCGGCCGCCAGCGCGACCGCCTTGCGCGTGAGCCCGCGCCGCGCGCGCAGGTTGCGCAGGCGCTCGCCGAGCGCAACGAGGAAGGGATTCTTCGCGTCGTCCCCGCCCGGCTCCGCGCTCGGCTCGAGAACATGCACTATATTGCTTGACATGGGTTTATCAGAAGACCATCATTGGCCTGTGCGCACAATACTTCATCCCTCGCCTGGCACGCAACCGGATCCGTCGCGATGAGCCCCGAACGACTTCACGCGCCGACGTTCACGCATCGAAGGACCCCGCGATGACCGAACTCCTCCCCAACCATCTCGGCGGCCGCTGGCAGGCCGGCCGCGGCGCCGGCACCGCGCTCGTCGACCCGGTGCTCGGCAACGAACTGGTGCGCGTCGACGCCACCGGGCTGGACCTGCCGGCCGGCTTCGCTTTCGCGCGCGAACAGGGCGGCGCCGCGCTGCGCGCGCTGAGCTACCGCGAGCGCGGCGCGATGCTCGGCGCGGCGCTCGAGGTCATGAAGGCGCAGCGCGACGCGTACGACGAGATCGCGACGGCCAACAGCGGCACGGTGAAGAACGACTCGGCGGTCGACATCGACGGCGCGCTCTTCACGCTCGGCCATTACGCGAAGCTGGCCGAGACGCTGGGCGACCGCCACCACCTGACCGACGGCGACGCAGTGCGCCTGGGCAAGGAGCCGGTCTTCCAGTCGCAGCATGTGCTGGTGCCCGCGCGCGGGCTGGCGCTGTTCGTCAATGCGTTCAACTTCCCGGCCTGGGGGCTGTGGGAAAAGGCGGCGCCGGCGCTGCTGTCGGGCGTGCCGGTGGTCGTCAAGCCAGCCACCGCGACCGCCTGGCTGACGCAGCGCATGGTGAAGGACGTGGTCGACGCCGGCGTGCTGCCGCCGGGCGCGCTGTCGGTCGTCTGCGGCAGCCCGGCCGGCTTGCTGGACGCGCTGCAGCCCTTCGACCTGCTCTCGTTCACCGGCTCGGCCGAGACCGCGGCGCTGATCCGCTCGCACGCCAGGGTCGCGCGCGATTCGGTGCGCGTCAACATCGAGGCCGACAGCCTGAACTCGGCCCTGCTGCTGCCCGGCGAAGGTGCCGACAGCGAAGCCTTCGCGCTGCTGGTGCGCGAGGTGGTGCGCGAGATGACGGTCAAGTCGGGGCAGAAATGCACCGCGATCCGGCGCATCTTCGTGCCCGAGGCGCTGTACGACGCGGCGGCACAGGCGATCGGCGCCCGGCTCGCGAAGACGACGGTGGGCAACCCGCGTGCCGAGAGCGTGCGCATGGGCTCGCTCGTCAGCCGCGCGCAGCTGAACAACGTGCGCGACGGGTTGGCGCAACTGGCGTCCGCGGCCGAGGTCCTGCACGATGGCCGCGACGCCCCCCTCGTCGATGCCGACCCGGCCGTCGCCGCCTGCATCGGCCCGGTGCTGTTCGGCGCCCGCCACGCCGACGGCGCCGAGCGGGTGCACGACACCGAGGTCTTCGGCCCCGTGGCCACCTTGATGCCGTACCGATCGCTGGACCATGCGCTGGCGCTCGCGCGCCGCGGCCAGGGCTCGCTCGTCGCGTCGCTCTACGGCAGCGACAGCGCGGCGCTGGCGGCCACCGCACTGGCCCTGGCCGACAGCCACGGCCGCGTGCACGTCGTGTCGCCCGAGGTCGCACAGGCGCAGACCGGCCACGGCAACGTGATGCCGCAGTCGCTGCACGGCGGCCCCGGCCGCGCCGGCGGCGGCGAGGAACTGGGCGGCGCGCGCGCGCTGAACTTCTACCATCGGCGCAGCGCGGTGCAGGCCGGCAGCGCGGTGCTGGCGGGCCTGTCCGCCGCCTGAACCCGACCCCGGCCCGAAGACCAGGAGGAGACAAGATGACCGCAGCCCCGACCGCCGCGCCGGACGTCACGCCCCCGGGCGACAAGTTCAACATCGCCGCGCACCTGCTCGGCGCCAACGCCGGCCGTCCCGCGAAGGCCGCGTTCATCGACGACCAGGGCACGCTCGCCTACGGTCAGCTCGACGAGCGCGTGCGGCGCATGGCCGCCGCCCTGCGTTCGCTCGGGCTGCGGCGCGAGGAGCGCGTGCTGCTGCTGATGCACGACGGCTGCGACTGGCCGGTGAGCTTCCTCGGCGCGATGTACGCCGGGCTGGTGCCGGTGGCCGTCAACACCCTGCTCACCGCCGACGACTACGCCTACATGCTCGAGCATTCGCGCGCGCAGGCGGTGCTGGTCTCGGGCGCGCTGCTGCCGGTGCTGACGGCGGCGATGATCAAGTCCGACCACGAGGTGCGCCAGGTCGTCGTCTCGCGCCCGGTCGCGCCGCTGCATCCGGCCGAAGCCGAGTTCGAGGCCTTCATCGCCCCGCACGCGCCGGCGCCGCGCGCCGCGGCGACCGGTCCCGACGACCCCGCGTTCTGGCTCTATTCGTCGGGCTCGACCGGCCGCCCCAAGGGCGCGGTGCATTCGCACGCCAACCCGTACTGGACGATCGAGCTCTACGCCAAGGCCGTGCTCGGGCTGCGCGAGACCGATGTCTGCTTCTCGGCCGCCAAGCTGTTCTTCGCCTACGGCCTGGGCAACGCGCTCACCTTCCCGATGGGCGTGGGCGCGACGACGCTGCTGATGGCCGAGCGGCCGACCCCCGATGCGAGCTTCGGGCGCCTGACCGGCGGCGTCGGGAACCTCCGGCCGACCGTGTTCTACGGCGCGCCGACCGGCTTCGCCGGCATGCTCGCGAGCCCGAACCTGCCCGCGCGCGGGCAGGTCGCGCTGCGCCTGGTCTCGTCCGCCGGCGAGGCGCTGCCGGCCGATCTGGGCGAGCGCTTCAAGCGCCATTTCGGCGTCGACATCGTCGACGGCATCGGCTCGACCGAGATGCTGCACATCTTCCTGTCGAACCGGCCCGAGAAGGTGCGCTACGGCACCACCGGCTGGCCGGTGGCGGGCTACGAGATCGAGCTGCGCGCCGAAGGCGGCGGCCCGGTGCCGGACGGCGAGCCGGGCGACCTCTACATCCACGGCCCGAGCGCCGCGATGATGTACTGGGGCAACCGCGCCAAGACGCGCGAGACCTTCCAGGGCGGCTGGACCAAGAGCGGCGACAAGTACGTGCGCAACGCCGACGGCAGCTACACCTATTCGGGCCGCAGCGACGACATGCTCAAGGTCAGCGGCGTCTACGTCTCGCCGTTCGAGGTCGAGGCCACGCTGGTGCAGCACCCGGCGGTGCTCGAGGCCGCGGTGATCGGCGTCGTCGACGCCGAGGGCCTGACGAAGACCAAGGCCTTCGTCGTCCTCAAGCCCGGCGGCGAGGCGACCGACACCGAGCTGAAGGCCTTCGTCAAGGACAAGCTCGCGCCGTACAAGTACCCGCGCCAGATCGAGTTCGTCGCCGAACTGCCGAAGACCGCGACCGGCAAGATCCAGCGCTTCAAGCTGCGCGAGCGCGAGGCGGCGGCCCAGTGAACGGTACGGCCTCCGGCAACGGCCTCGTCGAGATAGCCTGGGACGGTCGCCGCGTCGCGATCGAGCATGCCTGGGTCGGCGCGGCGTCGGCGCGGCCGACGATCGTCTTCCTGCACGAAGGCCTGGGCTCGGTGTCGATGTGGCGCGACTTCCCGGCCCGGGTCTGCGCCGCGGTCGGCTGCCGCGGCCTGGTCTATTCGCGCCCCGGCTACGGCCGCTCGACGCCCCGGCCCGTCGACGAACGCTGGCAGAGCGACTTCATGCACCGCCAGGCCTTCGAGCTGCTGCCGGCATTGCTGCGCGCGCTCGGCCTGGCCGAGGACCGCATCGTGCTGCTCGGCCACAGCGACGGCGGCTCGATCGCGCTGCTCCACGCGGCGCGCTTCGCGGTCGAGGGCGCGGTCGTGATGGCGCCGCACCTCTTCGTCGAGGACCTCTCGGTGCGCAGCATCGAAGCCGCGCGCGTCGCCTACGAGACGACCGACCTGCGCAGCCGGCTGGCGCGCCACCATGCCGACCCCGACTCGGCCTTCCGCGGCTGGAACGACATCTGGCTGGACCCGGCGTTCCGCGACTGGAACATCGCTGACGAGTTGCGGCACGATCACCTGCCCGCTGCTCGCGATCCAGGGGGTCGACGACGAGTACGGCACGATGGCGCAGATCGACGCCATCGCCGAGCGCGTGCCCCGGACTCGATTGCTGAAGCTCGAGCACTGCGGCCATTCGCCGCACCGCGACCAGCCCGATCAGGTGATCGCGGCGGTGCGCGACTTCGTCGCGGGCCTCGGGTAAGCGGCCACGGCGGGCAGCCCGCCGAGGAACAGGTCGATCACCACCGGCGCCAGCGTCTCGTGCGTCAGCGCGCCGCCGGCCTTGAGCCAGGTGAAGGTCCAGTTGATCATGCCGAACAGCAGCATCGCGAGCGCGGTGTCCAGCCGCGCGGCCTTCAGCTCGGGGCGCAGCGCGGCGACGGTGGCCGCGAAGGCATGCACGACGCGGCGCTGCGCGGCGAGCACGGCCTCGCGCTCGGGCTCGGCGAGGAACTTGACGTCCTCGGTCAGCACGCGGTGCTCGTGCTCGGCGCTCGCGTAGGCCTGCATGAAGCGGCGGATCAGTTCGCGCAGACGGGCCTCGGGCGCGAGCCCGGCCGCGCCGACCTCGGCGACCAGCGCCTCGAGCCGCGCGACGTGGCCGGCGCTGATCTGCGCCAGCAGGTCATGCTTGTCGCGAACGTAGTGGTAGAGCGTGGGCTTGCTCACGCCGCAGGCGGCGGCGACCTCGTTCATCGTCGCCGCGGTGTAGCCGCGCGTTGCGAAGAGCTGCGCCGCCGCGGCGAGGATCTGCTCGCGCTGGTCGTCGTAGGTCGCCGAACGCGGCCGGGCCATCTCAACGCTGCGTAACGAGCCGAAGGCGAAGTCCCACCAACGCACCGCCGGCGCAGCCAAGCGGCCGCCGCGGATCCGGCTCCGCCGGTCCGCTGGCGGCGCCCCCCTGGGGGGGAGGCGCCGAAGGCGCTTCGGGGGGGATCAAGTCACCGTTCGTCGAAGCTGACCACGACGCGATCCGTGAGCGGGTGCGCCTGGCAGGTGAGCACGAAGCCCGCGGCCAGATCCGAGGGTTCGAGCGCGAAGTTGCGGTCCATGCGCACCTGGCCTTCGAGCAGCTTGGCGCGGCAGGTGGCGCAGACGCCGGAGCGGCAGGAGTAAGGCAGGTCGAGCCCGGCGCGCGACGCGGCGGCGAGCAGGCTCTCGTCGCCGGGCTGGAAGGCCAGCTCGCGCGTGACGCCGTCGCGCACGACGACGATGCGCGCGCGGCTCGCGTCGCCCGCCTGCGGCGCGTGCAGCGTCGCGTCGGCCGCCGACGGCGGCACGCCGAAGCGCTCGACGTGGACATGCTCCGCCGCCAGGCCGGCGGCGAGCAGCGCCGCCTCGACCTCGTCGTTCATCGCGTGCGGGCCGCAGACGAAGGCCTCGTCGACCGGGCCGGACAGGCGCAGCACGGCGGCGATCTTGGCCGCATCGATGCGGCCGGCGGCGAGCGGCGCATCGACCGTCTCGCGCGAGAACACCGGGAACACCGCGAGCCGCGTCAGGTAACGGTTCTTCAGGTCCTCGATCTCTTCCTTGAACATCGTCGAGCCGGCGCTGCGGTTGCCGTAGACCAGCGTGCAGCGGCTCTCCGCGTCGCCGGCCAGCGCCGCCTTCAGCAGCGACAGGATGGGCGTGATGCCGCTGCCGCCGGCGATCGCCAGCAGATGGCGCGGCCGCCGGGCCAGCGCGGCGCCGAAGCGGCCCTGCGGCTCCATCACGTCGAGGCTGTCGCCGGCCTTCAGTTCGCGGTGCAGCCAGCCCGAGAACGCGCCGCCCGGCACGAGGCGCACGCCGACGCGCAAGCCCTCGCCCGGCGCGGCGCAGATCGAGTACGAGCGGCGCAGCTCGGCACCCTGCACGGTGTGGCGCAGCGTCAGCGATTGGCCGGGCTCGAAGCGGAAGGCCTCGGCCAGCGCCGGCGGCACGTCGAACGAGACGATCACGGCATCGTCGGCGTCGGCGGTGACCGAGCGCACCCGCAGCGTATGGAAGTGCAAGCCGGTCATAAGGCCTTGAAATGCTCGAAGGGTTCGCGGCAGGCGAGGCAGCGGTAGAGCGCCTTGCAGGCCGTGGCGCCGAAGGCCGACAGGCGCTCGGTGTCGTGCGCTGCCGCAGCGCGGGCAGTCCACGCCGCGCGGGCGGATCTGGATCGCCGTCTCGACCCGGCCCGGTGGCGCGATGCCGTACTGGCGCAGCTTGCGCCGGCCCTCGTCGCTGATCCAGTCGGTGGTCCAGGCCGGCGCGCGCCGCTGCGTCACCGTCACGTGGGTGCACCCGGCGGCGGCGAGCGCGTCGCGCACGCTTTGCGCGATGACCTCGGTCGCCGGGCAGCCGCTGTAGGTGGGCGTGAGCACGACCTCGATCGCGTCGTCGCCGTCCGCGTCGCGGCTCGCGATCACGTCGCGCACGATGCCCAGGTCGCGCAGCGACAGCACCGGCACCTCGGGGTCGAGCACGGTGTCGAGCACGGCCCAGGCCTGCTCGGCGTTCACCAGCGCGCCCCCGGGTGCGTGCGCTGCAGCACCTGCATCTCGGCGAGGATGAAGCCCATGTGCTCGCTGTGCCGGCCCTGCGTGCCGGTGCTGACGAAAGGCGTGTCGGCCGGCAGCGCCAGGCCGGCCTCGAGCAGCACCGCGCCGACCTCGCGCTGCCAGGCCTCGCGCAAGCCGTCGCGCGCCGGCCCGAGCCCGGTGGCCTCGGCCGCGTCGTCGACCGCGTCGCGCACGAACATCTCGCGCGTGTAAGGCCAGGCACGCGCCAGCGCGGCGCGCATCCGGGCGGCCGATTCTTCGGTGCCGTCGCCCAGCCGCACGACCCAGCCGGCGGCATGCTGCTGGTGGTAGCGCGCCTCCTTGACCGCCTTGCCGGCGATCGCGGCGAGCTCGGCGTCGCTCGACGACGCCAGGCGCTCCCAGAGCAGCTTCAGCCAGCCGGCGAGCAGCAGGTTGCGCAGCACCGTGTCGGCGAAGTCGCCGCCCGGCGAGTGCGCGCTCGCCTTGCGCAGCGGTTGCTCGACCAGCGTCAGGTTGAGGAAATCGCGCTCGTCGCGCAGGAAGGCGAGCTGGTCCTCGTCGAAGGCGTTGCCGTCCAGGGTGCCGGCATGGGCGAGCAGCGCGCGCGCCTGGCCGAGCAGGTCCAGCGCCATGTTGGTCAGCGCGATGTCCTCCTCGAGCACCGGCCCGTGGCCGCACCATTCGGCCAGGCGCTGGGCGTGGATCAGGCAGGTGTCGGCGATGCGCAGCAGGTACTGCAGCCGCGGCGTCGCTTTCGGCACGATGGACGTCGACACCGTGCCGGGCGGGTTCCCCGGCCAGCGCGGCGCCGCCTCGGGGTCGCGAACGAAGGGAGTCTGGGGCGGCCATGGCTACATGTGGTTCACGGAATCGGGCAACTCGTAGAACGTCGGGTGCCGGTAGACCTTGTCCTCCATCGGGTCGAACAGCATCGCCTTGTCGCCCGGGTCGCTGGCGGTGATGTCGCTGCTCTTCACGACCCAGACGCTGGTGCCTTCCTGGCGCCGGGTGTAGACCTCGCGCGCGAGCTGCAGCGCCATCGCCGCGTCGGCGGCGTGCAGGCTGCCGCAGTGCTTGTGGTCCAGGCCCGCCTTCGGGCGCACGAAGACTTCCCACAACGGCCATTCGGCCGCGGCTGCGGGTCCCGGCCGTTCGGTCTGGTTCTGGGTCATGCTGCCTTCTCCTTCGCGGCCTGCTTGCGCGCATGGGCGAGCGCCGCCTCGCGCACCCAGGCGCCGTCGTCCCAGGCCTTCACGCGTGCGGCCAGCCGCTCCTGGTTGCAGGGGCCGTGGCCGCCGACGACGCGCCAGAACTCGGCCCAGTCGATGGCGCCGAAATCCCAATGGCCGCGGCTGTCGTTCCACTTCAGATCCGGGTCGGGCAGCGTCACGCCCAGCACCTTGGCCTGGTCGACGCAGGCGTCGACGAACTTCTGGCGCAAGGTGTCGTTCGAGAGGCGCTTGATGCCCCAGCGCGCGCTCTGCGCGCTGTTCGGGCTGTCGGCGTCGGGCGGGCCGAACATCATCAGGCTCGGCCACCACCAGCGGTCCACCGCGTCCTGCACCATCGCGCGCTGCGCGTCGGTGCCGTCCTTCATCATCACGTGCAGCGCGTCGAAGCCCTGGCGCTGGTGGAAGCTCTCCTCGCGGCAGATGCGCACCATCGCGCGCGCATAGGGCGCGTAGCTGCAGCGCGTCAGCGGCACCTGGTTCATGATCGCCGCGCCGTCGACGAGCCAGCCGATCACGCCGATGTCGGCCCAGCTCAGCGTCGGGTAGTTGAAGATGCTGCTGTACTTGGCCTTGCCCGAATGCAGCGCGGCGATCATCTGGTCGCGGCTGGTGCCCAGCGTCTCGGCGGCGGCGTAGAGGTACAGGCCGTGGCCGCCTTCGTCCTGCACCTTGGCGAGCAGGATGGACTTGCGCTTCAAGGTCGGCGCGCGCGTGATCCAGTTGCCCTCGGGCAGCATGCCGACGATCTCGCTGTGCGCGTGCTGGCTGATCTGGCGCACCAGCGTCTTGCGGTAATGCTCGGGCATCCAGTCCTTGGCCTCGATGAAGTCGCCCTCGTCGATGCGCGCCTCGAAGCGTGCCTCGAGCTGCGCCTCCTCGGCCGTGCGCAGCGCGGCGCGCTCCTCCTTCGGGGCCAGATCCATCGCTTGCGTGTACATGAAGCGCCTCCCTAGCCGTGGCGGCGGTCGATCACGCGCCGCGCCTTGCCGACCAGCGTGCGCTCGATCGAATCGGGCAGCCCGACGTTCGACCGCGGTGCTGACGCCGATCAGCGTCTTGATCCGGTGGTGCAGGTCGCGCGCGATCGCGTCGCGGTCGGCGTCGCGGTGCTCGGGCGTCAGCTCGCAGCGCACCTCGACCGCGTCGAGGTGCGACTCGCGCGTGACGACCAGCTGGTACTGGCCCGAGAGCCGCCCGTCCTGCAGCACCAGTTCCTCGACCTGGGTCGGGAACAGGTTGACGCCGCGGATGATCAGCATGTCGTCGCTGCGGCCGACGATCTTGCCCATCCGGCGCATGCTGCGCGCGGTCGGTGGCAAGCAGGCGCGTCAGGTCGCGCGTGCGGTAGCGGACGACCGGCAGCGCCTCCTTGGTCAGCGTCGTGAACACGAGCTCGCCCTCGCTGCCGTCGGGCAGCACCTCGCCGGTGTCGGGGTCGATGATCTCGGGGAAGAAATGGTCCTCCCAGATCACCGGGCCGTCCTTGGACTCGATGCATTCGTTGGCCACGCCCGGGCCCATCACTTCGCTGAGGCCGTAGATGTCCACCGCGTCGAGCCCGGCGCTGGCCTCGATGTCGCGCCGCATCGCCTCGGTCCAGGGCTCGGCGCCGAAGATGCCGACGCTGATCGACATCGCGCGCGGGTCCAAGCCCTGGCGCCGGTATTCCTCGACGATCACCTGCATGTAGCTCGGCGTGACCATGATGATGTCGGGGCGGAAGTCCTCGATCAGCTGCACCTGCTTCTCGGTCTGGCCGCCGCTCATCGGCACCACCGTGCAGCCCAGCTTCTCGGCGCCGTAATGCGCGCCCAGGCCGCCGGTGAAGAGGCCGTAGCCGTAGGCCACGTGGACGATGTCGCCCGGCCGCCCGCCCGAGGCGCGGATCGAACGCGCCACCAGGTCGGCCCAGCGGTCGATGTCGCCGCGCGTGTAGCCCACCACGGTGGGCTTGCCGGTCGTGCCGCTCGACGCGTGGATGCGCAGCACCTGCTCGCGCGGTACCGCGAACATGCCGAACGGGTAGTTCGCGCGCAGGTCGGCCTTGGTCGTCAACGGAAACTTCGCCAGGTCGGCGAGCGTGCGGCAGTCCGACGGGTGCACGCCCTTCGCGTCGAATGCGGCGCGGTAATGCGGCACATGGTCGTAGGCATGCTGCAGCGTCCAGCGCAGGCGCTGCAGCTGCAGCGCCTGCAGCTCGTCGCGGCTGGCGGTCTCGATCGGCTCCAGGTCGCCGGGGGCCGGGGTCTTCACGGGCATCTCAGTACCGCCCGGCCGTTCCGAAGGTACCGAGCGCCCCAAGGCCGGCCGAAGCCGGCCGTCCCCCGCGGGGATCAAGCAAAGTGGCAGAGCCACATTTGCTTGAGAGCGCCCCCTCGGGGGGCAGCGAACGAAGTGCGCGTGGGGGTTTCATTTCAGTCTCCCTTGCCCATCGGCAGGCCGTCCACGAGCGGCTTGCCCTTCATCGTGTACGAGCGGCCGCGGAACGCGGCCACGGCTTCGCCCTGCTGGTTCGTCACCGCGATGTCGTAGACGCCGGTGCGGCCGGCCTTGGCGACCTCGGTGGCCACCGCGACGAGCCGGTCGCCGAGCCTCGCCGCCTTGACCAGGTTGACGTCGAAGCCGGAGGCCACGGTGACTTCGTTGTAGGCGTTGCAGGCGAACGCGAACGCGCTGTCGGCGAGCGTCGTGACGAGACCGCCGTGGCAGATGTCGTGGCCGTTGAGCATGTCCTCGCGCACCGTCATCGCCAGCGTCGCCGTGCCCGGGCCGATGGCGAGCACCTCGATGCCGAGCATGCGCGACGCGCGGTCGTCCTTCCACATCGCGTCGCGCGTGGCCTCGGCCACCTGCTGCGGGCTCGTCATCAGCGGTCCCTGAAAACGGGCGCGCGCTTGGCCTTGAAGGCGGCCACGCCTTCGGCGAAGTCGTGCCGAGCGGCCGCGCTCGCGCTGCGCGTTCGCCTCGAGCGTGATCGCGTCGGCGAAGTCCAGCGGCAGCGCCGCGTCGATGACGCGCCGCGTCTCGGCCAGCGCCTGGCTCGGCATCGCGGCGAGCCGGTTCGCGAGCGCCATCACGCCGTCCATCAGCGCCGCGTCGTCGAGCGCCTGCCAGATCAGGCCGATGCGCACCGCCTCGTCGGCGGGCAGCTTGTCGCCCGTCATCGCCAGGCCGATCGCGCGCGCCCGGCCCACCAGCCGCGGCAGCAACCAGGTGCCGCCGCAGTCGGGAACGAGGCCGATCTTGCTGAAGGCCTGGATGAAGCAGGCGCTCTTCGCGGCGACGACGAAGTCGCAGCAGAGCGCGAAGTTCGCGCCGGCGCCGGCGGCGACGCCGTTGACGGCCGCGATCACCGGCACCGGCATCGAGCGCACGCGCGTCGCCAGCGGGCGGTAGAAGCGTTCGATCACCGCGCCCACGTCGGCCGGTTCCGTGGTCGCGACCATCGCCGGGTCGTTCAGGTCCTGCCCGGCGCAGAAGGCGCGCCCGGCGCCGGTGATCACGACCGCGCGCACCGCCTTGTCGTCCGCCGCGGCGTCCAGCGCCGGCAGCAGCTCGGCGTGCATCGCGGCGGTGAAGCTGTTCAGCGACGCCGGCCGGTTGAGCGTGATCACGCGCACCGCGGCCTGCGTGGCGATCAGCACCGAGGGTTCGGACATCGCGTCTCCTGGTTCGTTCTTCGACCGAGCGGTCGAAGAATTCTAGAGGGCCGACGCGATCCGCATCAAGTGCGGGCTTTCACCCTCCGTCAGCGGCGGTAACGCTGCTCCAGGTGGTCGAGCAGCGTGCGCAGCGTCTGCGCCTCGCCGCCCACCGGTCGGCCCGGACGCGCGGCGTCGTTCCACGCGAACAGGTCGATGTGCAGCCAGGGGCAGTCGGCGGGCACGAAGTCCTCGAGGAAGATCGCCGCGTTGATCGCGCCGGCGAGCGCGCCACGGCCGGTGTTGACGATGTCGGCGATCTCGCTCTCGATGCCGCCGTGATAGTCGCGCCACAGCGGCATGTGCCAGAGCGGGTCGTGCAGCGCCAGGCCGCGGTCGACGAGCTGGCGCGCCAGCGCCATGTCGCGGCTGAACAGCGCCGGCAGCTGCGCGCCGAGCGCGACGCGCGCGGCGCCGGTCAGCGTGGCCAGGTCGATCATCAGCTCGGGCTTGGACTCGGCGCCGTAGGCGAGCGCGTCGCACAGGATCACGCGGCCTTCGGCATCGGTGTTGCCGATCTCGATGTGCAAGCCCTTGCGCGTCTTGAACACGTCGCCGGGCCGGTAGGCGTTGCCGGCGATCGCGTTCTCGACCGCCGGGATCAGCAGCTGCAGCCGTACCGGCAGCTCGAGCGCCATCACCAGCGTGGCCAGGCCGATCGCGTTCGCGGCGCCGCCCATGTCCTTCTTCATCAGCCGCATGCCTTCGGCGCCCTTGATGTCCAGGCCGCCGCTGTCGAAGCACACGCCCTTGCCGACCAGCGTCAGCCGCGGGTGCTTGGGCGAGCCCCAGTTCAGCTCGATCAGCCGCGGCGCGCGGCGCCTGGCCTCGGCCGCGCGGCCGACGGCGTGGATCGCCGGGAAGCCGGCCTCGAGCAGGTCGTCGCCGACCGTCTGCTTGAACTTCGCGCCATGCTGCTTGGCGAGCAGGTGCACCGCCTCGGCCAGCTCGGCCGGCCCCAGGTGTTCGGCCGGCGTGTTGACGAGGTCGCGCGTGGCCGTCACGGCGGCGGCGACGAGCAGGCCGCGGTGCGCGCCCTCGCTCGGCGCCAGCTGCAGCGTCGCCGCTTCGCGCTTCGCCGGCTTGTAGAGGTCGAAGGCGTAGGCGCCGAGCTCCCACGAATGGGCCGCGGCCTCGGGGTCCAGCGCCAGGCCGTCGTCGGCGAGGCGGTAGCGGCCCTGCGGCAGGCTGCGCGGCAAGGCGGCCAGCGCCCAGGGGTGAGCGGCACCGCGCACGCCGGCCCAGACCTGGCCCAGGCCGCCCTCGCCGTCGGGCACCAGCGCGAAGCTGTCGGGCGCGCCGCTGAACCCGGTGGCCTGCAGCCAGCGGCGCGTCGGGGCCGGTGCGGCCGCCGCCCGCGCGGCGAAATGGTCACGGTCGGTGACGACGATGGGCGTGGCGCCGGCGGCAGGGGTCTTCAGTTCGACGGTCATCGCAGCGGTTCGGGAGCCATGAAGCGGCGAATTGTCGCCGGCAACGCGAGCCGCGCGGCCGCGACGCCGCCATGCCGGCCGAAGAGCGCGGTGATCCGGCGCCATTTCGACGCATCCCCCGGCCGCGGATGCCGGCACGATGGGAGGAGTCCCCGTCCCCCCGGGCTTGCCCCGTGCCTTGAGCGCCACCCCGTTTCCGATGCTGTCGCTGGCCATTGCCGCGTTGTTGCTGACCATCGCGCTGCTGCTGCTCGCGCACGGCCGCAGCCGCCGCCTGCTGCGCGAGGCCGAACAGCGCGAAGCGCATTTCCGCGCCCTCTACGAGCGCTCGCCGGTGATGATGCATTCGGTGGACCGCGAACGGCGGCTGCTCAGCGTCAACGACGCCTGGCTGGCGACGCTGGGCTACACCCGCGCCGAAGTGCTGGGCCGCGATTCGAGCGAGTTCCTGACCCCCGAGTCGCGCCGGCGCGCGCTGGACTCGGTGGTGCCGCGCTTCATCCGCGACGGCTTCATCCGCGACGTCGACTACCAGATGCGCACGCGCGGCGGCGAGATCATCGACGTCCAGTTGTCCGCGATCTGGGAGACCGACGCCGATGGCCGGCCGCTGCGCACGCTGTCGGTGCTGAAGGACGTGACCGAGGCGCGCCGGCTGGCGCAGCGCATGTCGCACCTGGCGCACCACGACGCGCTGACCGGGCTGCCGAACCGGGTGCTGCTGCAGGACCGCGTCCAGCAGGCCTGCGACGCCGCGCGGCGCCACCCGGGCTGCTTCGCGGTCGTGTTCATGGACCTCGACCACTTCAAGCACGTCAACGACTCGCTCGGCCATGCGCTCGGCGACCAGTTGCTGAAGACGGTGTCGGCCCGGCTCGCCGGCGCCTTGCGCGGCGCCGACACGGTGTGCCGGCTCGGCGGCGACGAATTCGTGATGCTGCTGCCCGATCTGGCCCATGCCGGCTGCGCGAGCGAGGTCGCCGAGCGCATCCTCGAAGCGGTGGCGCAGCCCTGCTGGCTGGACGGCACCGAGGTGCGCATCGGCGTCAGCCTGGGCATCGCGCTGTACCCGCAGGATGGCGAGGACCCGGCCACGTTGATGAAGCGCGCCGACACCGCGATGTACCGCGCCAAGCGCGAAGGCCGGAACCGCTTCCACTTCCATTCGCTCGCGTTCGACCACGAGGCCTCGGTGCGCCTGCAGCTCGAGGCCGACCTGCGCCGCGGGCTCGCCGAGGACCGCTACGTGCTGCACTACCAGCCGGTCGTCGACGCGCGCAGCCACCGGCTCGTCGCCGTCGAGGCGCTGGTGCGCTGGAACCGCGACGGGCTGGGCCTGCAGAGCCCGGCCAGCTTCATCCCGGTGGCCGAGGAAACCGGCTTCATCGTGCCGCTCGGCCTGTGGATCCTGCGCCAGGCCTGCGAACAGCTGCGCGACTGGTCCCGGGACGGACCGGCCCCGATCTCGATGGCGATCAACGTCTCGCCGCTGCAGATCGCGCAGCCGGACTTCGCGGACCGCGTCGCGCAGACGCTGCAGGCCACCGGCATCGAGGGCGAGCAGCTGGTGTTCGAGCTCACCGAGTCGGCGCTCGCGCGCGACCCGCAGGCCAGCCGCGAAGCGCTGCTGCGCATCAAGGCGCTGGGGATCCGGGTCGCGATCGACGACTTCGGCACCGGGCATTCGAGCCTGGCGCACCTGAAGCGCTTCCCGGTCGACACGCTGAAGATCGACCGCGCTTTCGTGCGCGACCTCGAGACCGACGCCGACAGCCGCGAGATCGTGCGCGCGATGCTCGCGCTGGCGCAGAGCCTGCGCCTGCAGGTCGTCGCCGAAGGCGTAGAGACCGAGGGCCAGGCGCGGCTGCTCGGCGAGATGGCCTGCCCGGCGCTGCAGGGCTACCTGTTCGGCCGGCCGGTCGAGCCGACGCTGATTGCCGAACGCCTGCGCGAGCAGGCCGGCGCCGCGCCGTCCCAGCCGCCGGCGAAGCAACTCCTGCCCGCCTGAGCCGCACGCGCTGCGCCGGGTGCGGCGCCGTCTGCGGCATGATTCGGCGGCCGCAACTGCCGCCCGGCCGGCGCCCTGCCCCGGACCGCCCCGCCATGAACCCCGACGCCCTGCCCGCCCCGCCCGCACTCGTGCCGATGACGCAGATCCGCTGCGAGGTCGGCGCGCTGGTCTCGCTCGGACATGCGAAGTACGGTGAGCGCCGCTACGTGCCGCTCGGCGCCGGCACGGTGGAAGGGCCGGAGCTGAACGGCACGCTGGTCGAGGGCGGCGTCGACTGGCAGGTGCAGCGCGCCGACGGCGTGACCGACATCGCCGCGCACTACGTGATCCGCACCCGCGACGGCGCGCTCGTCGAGGTGCAGAGCGAGGGCATGCGCCATGGCCCGGCCGAGGTGATGGCGCGGCTCGCGCGCGGCGAGCCGGTGGCGCGCGACGAGTACTTCTTCCGCACCGTCGTGCGCTTCACGACCGGCGCGCCGGCCTGGCTGCACCTGAACAAGGTGCTCGCGATCGCGGTGGGCCAGCGCGAGGCGACGCGCGTGCTGCTGGACCTCTATCGCATCGGTTGAGGGGGCTCGCGAGCCGGCGAACGGGTGAGTCGACGCAGGCTGAGATTGGCTGACGGAGACGCTAGGCAGCGCTGCCAATTGGCATGCACCGTCGATCGCTGATCTTTGGCAAAGCCGCAGCGGGGGGCTGCACGGCTGGCCGGAAGGCATCGACCCTCAGCGCGCGTCCGGATCTCGAGGAACGAACGCCGACAATCTTTCAGCGAGTGGGCTCTTGACGGGTCCACCCCTGGCATCGGTGATTGGCCTGGAGCAGCCGCCCAGTGCAGTAAACCCGAACAGCCGCATTGGATAACCGGCTGCCGTCCGGGACGCGACTCCGCTCCATGGTCGCGTAAGGCGTGGTTGCTTGGATGACGGGCACCTGACCGCTTCGGACTTCGCCAGATGCGTATCCACGACCAAAGCTTCCGAAGCCCCCGAAAGCGGCGCAGTGCGCAATCGTTCACTGGCGCGCGACGGCGAGCCGCTTAGGATCTCCTGCCGAACAAGAGCGGCGGCGCAGGTGACTGCGCGCAGCCGACTGACAACGAGGGAGCTCCTTGCCGTCACCGACTGACGCTTCCAGTGCGCCGACCCTTGGCGGACTACTCGACCGCTTCGCAACCGGCCGACACGGCGGCACGGCGCTGATGTCGGTCGACGGCCGCGCGCTGGGGTTTACCGAACTGGCGGCTGGGACCCGCGCACTGACGGGGCGCATGCGCGCGCTCGGCATCGGGCAGGGTGATCGTGTCGCCGTATGCGCGCCCAACAGTCTGGATACGGCGGTAGCCGTACTCGGCGTGATGCGCGCCGCCGCCTGCGCGCCGCTGAATCCCCAGTATCCGCGTAGCGAGCTGGACTTCTTCCTCGACGATCTCGATGCACGTGCGATGGTGGTTACCCGGGACAGCCCCGCGGCAGCGCGCGACGCCGCCGTGGCGCGAGGCCTGCCCCTGATAGAAGCCGGCGCGGCGATCTGGGCGGAATCATCCGCCGAGGCGTCGATGCCCAGCCCCGACGATGTCGCGCTGGTACTGCACACCTCGGGCACGACCTCGCGCCCGAAACAGGTGCCGCTGAGCCATGCCAACCTGATGGCCTCGATGGCCCACATCGCGGATGCGCTGGCGTTGTCGATGTCGGACCGCGCGCTCAACATGATGCCGCTGTTCCACATCCATGGCCTGCTGGCCGGACTGCTGGCACCACTGGCTGCCGGCGGCAGTGCCATCTGCGCACCGGGCCTGCAGCTGCCGGACGCGCTGGAGTGGCTAGACCGGCTGCGGCCCACTTGGTATTCGGCCGTGCCGACCATCCATCAGTCCATCGTCGCCGCCGCGCAGGCCGCAGGGCACCGGCCCCGACGCAAACTGCGTCTGGTGCGCTCGTCCTCGGCAGCGCTGGCGCCATCGACGCTGCGTGCGCTCGAGGCGCTGTTCGGCTGCCCCGTGATCGACGCTTATGGCATGACCGAGGCCAGCCACCAGATGACCAGCAATCCGCTGCCTCCTGCGAAACGCAAGCCGGGCTCGGTCGGGCTTCCCGCAGGCCCCGAAGTGACGGTGCTGGACAGTGCCGGCAAGCCGGTGGCTGCGGGCGTCCGCGGCGAGATCGCCATTCGCGGTGCCAACGTGATGAGCTCGTATCACCGGAACCCGGAGGCCAACCGATCGGCCTTCGTTGCGGGCTGGTTCAAAACCGGCGATGAAGGCTACTTCGACGGCGACGGCTACCTGCACCTCACCGGTCGCCTGAAGGAAATGATCAGCCGCGGCGGCGAGAAGATCGCGCCACGCGACATCGACGAGGCACTTCTGACCCATCCCGGCGTGGCTCAGGCAGTGGCCTTCGCGGTGCCGCACGAGACCCTGGGCGAGGATGTCGTGGCCGCCGTCGTTCTGCAGCCCGGCAGCCGTGCGGACGCGGCTCAGCTGCGCGCCCACCTGTTCGAGCGCCTGGCGGCCTTCAAGGTACCGAGCGAAGTGCTGGTCGTCGATGAAATCCCCAGAGGTCGCGACAGGAAAGATCCAGCGCATCGGAATGGCCTCGCGGCTGGCGCAAGCGCGGCGCGTGGCCGCCGTGGCGCCGCGCGACGTGATCGAGCGAGTGCTGGCGCAGGCCTGGGACGAGGTGTTGGCAGCCGGGCCGGCGGGTATTCACGACAACTTCTTCGCGCTCGGCGGCGATTCGCTGAAGGCCATGCGCGTGGCCGCCCGCATCGTCGCGCTGCTGCCGCTGGAACTGCCGACGACCCTGCTATTCCGCCATCCAACCATCGCGGAACTCGCGCGCGCATTGCGTGAGGAGTTGGGACCTGAACTGATCGCGGAACTTGGCGCACTGGTCGATGATGCCGGGCAGGGCGCGGGCCACGCCAATGCAGCCTGAGTTAGCGCGCGCTGCGCGCCGCCAGTCTCGACGGCCGTCGCCCCAGCCAGGAGGCCCCGCCAGATGAGCGGCCCTCCGGTCGGACTGAGCGCGCACCAGCTGGAAGCCTTGCGCATGCGCGCGCGGGCCCAGCGCGACGTCGCCCGACTGCAGCCTCGATCGCGACCACCGGCGCGCAAGTTGGCGGATGGCCGCAGCGAAATCACGCAGCCCTGCTCGTACGCCCAGGCGCGCATGTGGGTTCTCGAGCAGTGGGAACAGACTGGGCACCTGTACCACGTCGTGCGCAGGATCGGCATCGACGGCAAACTCGACTCCGATGCGCTTCAGCGGGCGCTGGACGCACTGGTCGATCGCCATGAGTCGCTACGCACCGGGCTGGTGGCCGAGGACGGCGAGCCGCACCAGCGACTGCTCGACCGCGCCTCCTGCAGGCTGACCCTGGAGGACATGCGGCCCGCGGCGGACGGATCGGGCTCCACCGATCAGCTGGCCCGCATGGACGAACACGCCAACCTGCCATTCGACCTGTCGTGCCCTCCCTTGCTGCGCGTCGGCCTTTGGTGCGTCGCCGATACGGCCTGGGTACTGCAGTTCGTCCTGCACCACATCGTCTCCGATGGATGGTCGCTGGGCGTGCTCCATCGCGAACTCTCCGTCCTCTACGCCGGCAGCTCTGCTCGGCCACGCTCCCGAGCTGGCGCCGTTGCCGCTGCGCTACGCGGACTACGCGCTGTGGCAACGCGACGCGCTGGCCGGTCCGGCGTACCAGCGACTGCTCAAGTACTGGCGCCAACAACTCGACGCTCTGCCGGTCCTCCCCCTGCCTACCGACCGACCGAGGCCGGCCCAGGCCGACTACCGTGGCGCCTGCCTTTCCTTCCGCATCGAGGCCTCGCTCGTCGCGGCAATCCAAGCGCTTGCACGCGACAACGGCTGCACCCTCTACATGGTGCTGCTCGCTGCGTTCATGCTGCTCCTCGCCCGCTACAGCGCCCAGAGCGACATCGCCGTCGGCACGCCCGTCGCCGGCCGCGCGCAGCCCGACCTCGACCCCCTGATCGGACTTTTCGTCAACACCCTGGTGCTACGGTCCGGGATCGACCTCGACAGCCCGTTGCCCGTCCTGCTCGAGTGCGTGCGCGCCACCTCGCTGGCCGCCTACGACCATGCCGACATGCCTTTCGAGAAGCTCGTCGAGGTGCTGCGCCCGGAGCGCGACCCCGCGCGCCATCCTCTCTTCCAGGTCATGTTCGCGCTGCGCAACTTGCCGTCCGCCGACCTGGCGTTGCCGGGCGCCCGCACGCACGCGATGTCGCTGGCCGATGACGTTGCCAAGTTCGACCTGACGCTGGAGCTGAGCGAGGACGACGGTGGCCTGGCCGCCCACTTCAATTACGCCTGCGCGCTGTTCGACGCCGCCACCATCGCGCGCATGGTCGGTCATTACCGCACGCTACTCCGGGGCTTCGTACAGTCGCCCGGTTTACCCGTTGGAGAGCTGCCCCTGCTCACTTCGAACGAACGCGAACTGATGTTGGGCCGCTGGAACGACACCAGAAGCGACTGGCCGACCGCGGAGACCGTGGTGTCGCTGTTCGAGAAACAGGTCCGCGCATCGCCCGGCGCGATCGCGCTCGAATGCGCCGGCCAGACAGTCTCCTACGCCGAACTGAACCGCCGTGCCAACCGCCTCGCCCACCGCCTGCGAAGTCTGGGCATCGGACCCGAGGTGCGGGTTGGGGTGTGGATTGGAGCTTCCATCGATCTGGTGGTCGCGGCACTCGGGGTCCTCAAGTCAGGGGCCGCTTATCTGCCGCTGGACGTCGGCCTCCCGCCGGCGCGTGTTCATTGGATGCTGGACGACGCGGAGGCGGCTCTGTGCATCGTGCCGCACGCTGGCGACGCCCCCAACGACGCACGCGCGTTCGCGCTGGATGATGCCGGCCTTGCCGCCGCCCCCGACGGCGACCCGTGTCCACCAGTCGCGGCGCGGCAGCTCGCCTATGTCATCTACACCTCCGGCTCGACCGGCGTGCCCAAGGGCGTCATGGTTGAGCACGCCGCGCTGTGCAACCGAATGCGCTGGCTGATTCGCCAGTTCGATCTCGGCCCGAACGACGCCATGCTGGTGCAGGCCTCGACAGGCTTCGATGTGTCCGTCGGGCAGCTCTTCGCCACCCTGCTCTGCGGCGGGCGCAGCGTACTGGCCTTGGATGCGCAGCGGGCCGACAGCGCGGCGCTCATTGCCATCACGCGGCAGCACGCGGTGACCCTGTGGGACGTTCCCCCAGCAGTGCTGCATCTGCTGATCGAAGACGCGGGCTTTGCCGCGTGCACCACGCTGCGCCATGTGTTCTGCGGCGGCGAGGCGATGGATCCGTCACTGGCCGAAACCTACTTCGCGCGCAGCGGTGCGCGCCTGCACAACCTCTATGGCCCCACCGAAACGACGATCGACGCCACATGGTGGACCTGCGCTCCGGGCGCCGCCTCTGCTCCGATCGGCCGACCGATCGCCAACGCATCGGTCTTCGTGCTGGACGCCCGGCAGCAGCCAGTTCCAATCGGCATCGAAGGCGAGCTCTACATCGGCGGCGCCGGCCTCGCGCGTGGGTACCTGGAGCGCCCCGATCTCACCACCGAGCGCTTCCTCCCCGATCCCTTCAGCGACGAGCCGGGCGCCCGCCTCTACCGCACCGGCGACCGCGTCCGATGGCGCGCTGACGGCGCGCTGGACTTCATCGGCCGGGTCGATCACCAGATCAAGCTGCGCGGTTTCCGCATCGAACCAGGGGAGATCGAAGCCGCACTGACCGCCGAGCCCGGCGTCGACCAGGCCGTCGTGGTGCTGCGCGAGGACCGGCCGGGCGACGCGCGCCTGATCGCCTACGTGACCGGCCGCGGCGGACGCCTGGACGGCTGCGCGCTGCGCGAGTCGCTCAAGCGCGGTCTGCCCGCGCACCTCACGCCGGCCGCCGTGGTGGCGCTGGACAGCCTACCGATGACGCGGCATGGCAAGCTCGACCGCGCGTCGTTGCCGGCGCCGTCCTTTGCCACCGACGCCGATCCGCTCGCATCCGCCCGGACGCCGGTGGAGACGCTGCTCGTCGACGTCTGGAGCGCGGTGCTGGGCGTGGCCGCTCCGGGCATTCACGACAACTTCTTCGAGCTGGGCGGCCACTCGCTGCTGGCGGTCCGATTGATCAGCCGTGTGCGCGCGGTGCTCGGCGTGGGGCTGCCGCTTCGCGCCGTGTTCGAGGCACCCACGATCGCGGAACAAGGCCTCCTCGTCCAGGCGCTGCGCGGCGATGCGCCACCAACCCCGCTCATCGCCGGCGCGCCGGCGCCGGGCACGGACCCGCCCTGCACGCCTGCGCAGGCCGCGCTCTGGTTCATCGAGCGCTGGAGCCCGGCCCCGGGCCTGTATCACATCGTCGAGCGCTGGCGTCTTGACCGCGATGTCGATGCCCCGGCGCTGCAGCGGGCCCTGGACGGATTGCTGGAGCGCCACGCGGCCTTGCGCACCGCCTTCGTCGAGCGCGATGGGCAGCCGAGCCAGCGCGTCGCCCCGCAGGCAAATGCCCGACTCGAATGCATCGGCGCCGACCAGGCCGACGATCACGCGCGCCACCCCTTCGACCTGTCGGTGCCACCGCTGCTGCGCGCCGCGCTGTGGCGATCGGGCGACGGCGGCCAGATGCTGCAGCTGGTGGCGCACCACATCGTGTCGGACGGCTGGTCACAGAACCTCATCCATCGAGACCTGGCCAGGCTGTACCGCGCGGCGGCGGCCGGCGAATCGCTGTCCCCGCGCCCGCAGCCGCTCGGCTATGCGGATTACACGTTCTGGCAGCGCGCGCAACTGGATGGAGCACGCGGAGGGCAACTGCTGGCCTACTGGCGCCAGCGGCTCGCCGACCTGCCGGCGCTGGCGCTGCCGACCGACCGACCGCCACCTGCTCACCCCGATCATCGCGGCGCCACCCTGGTCGTCGCATTGGACGCCGAGCTCACGCGCGGGCTGCGCGCCCTGGCCCAGACCCACGGCTGCACCCTCTACATGGTGCTGGTCGCCGCGTTCGCGCTGCTGCTCGCCCGCTGGAGCCGGCAGACGGACATCGCCCTGGGCACGCCCGTGGCCGGGCGCGGCCAGCCGGAGCTGGACGAGGTGGTCGGGCTGTTCGTCAACACGCTGGTGCTGCGCACGCAAGTCGATCTGCGGGGATCGGTGCCGGACCTGCTGAGCGTGGTACGCGCCGGCGTGCTGGCCGCTTTCGATCACGCCGACCAACCCTTCGAGGCGCTGGTCGAGGCGTTGAGGCCGTTGCGCGACGCTGGCCGCAACCCGCTGTTCCAGGTCATGTTCATGCTGCAGCACGCGGCGCTCGACCATGTCGCGCTCGATGACCTCGCGGCGCAGCCCGAGCCGGTGGAACGAACCTTGGCGAAGTTCGATCTCACGCTCTCGGTCGCCGAGACCGCCGATACCCTGCAGGCGACCTTTGAATACGCCTGCGCGTTGTTCGACGCCGGCACCGTCGCGCGCATGGCCGGCCATTACCGCAACCTGCTCGAAGGCTTCGTCCGACAGGACGACACCCCGGTCGGGCGCCTCGCGTTGCTGACCGCGGCCGAGCGCGGCCGCCTGCTGGAGAGCTGGAACGACACGACCACCGCCTATCCGTCCGAAACGACGCTGGCGGCACTGTTCGAAGCCCAGGTGGCGCGCACGCCGAACAGCATCGCCCTGGTCGGCGATGGTGCGGACTTGAGCTATGCGGACCTGAATGCGAAGGCGAACCGCGTCGCACACGCGCTGCGCGCGCTCGGCGTCGGGCCGGAGGTCTGCGTCGGTATCTGTCTGCCGCGCTCCACCGAGCAGGTCGTGGCCCTGTTGGGTGTGGTCAAGGCCGGGGGCGCCTACGTGCCCATCGATCCTGACTATCCGGCCGCGCGCATCGACTACATGCTCGCCGACGCCGGCGCAGCCGCGGTGATCGCCGCGCCCAGCCTGGTCAGCGGGTGCGCGCTGCCAGTGCTGTCACCGGCCGAGTCCGCCCATGCGGACTGGCCCGACTCCGACCCCAGGCCGCTGGGCGGCGCGCGCGATCTGGCCTGCGTCTTCTACACGTCCGGCTCGACCGGCCAGCCCAAGGGCGTGATGGTGGAGCAGCGCAGCATCACGCGCCTGGTGTGCGCCACCGGCTATGCCCGCTTTGACGCCGACGAAACCTTCCTGCTGCTGGCCCCACCCACCTTCGACGCCGCCACTTTCGAGTTGTGGGGTGCGCTGCTGCACGGCAGCCGCTGCATCGTCCACCCGGAGGCGATGCCCACCGCTGCCGGGTTGGAATCGACCATACGTGCGCACGGCGTCACCACCGCCTGGTTGACATCCGCGCTCTTCAACGCGCTGATCGACGAGCGACCCCATGCGCTGCGCGGGTTGCGCCAATTGCTGACCGGCGGCGAAGCGCTGTCCGTGCCGCACGTGCGGCGCGCGCTCGCTGCGCTGCCCGGCACGGTGCTGATCAACGGCTATGGCCCGACCGAGGGCACCACCTTCACCTGTTGCCAGACGATCCCGCCGACACTTCCGGCCGACTGGGCCTCGATTCCGATCGGTCGACCGATCGCCAACACCAGCGTCTACATCCTCGACGAGGCGATGCAGCCGGTACCGGTCGGCCTGGAAGGCGAGCTCTACATCGGCGGCGACGGGCTGGCCCGCGGCTACGTCGGCCGGCCCGACCTCAGCGCCGAGCGTTTCGTGCCGCACCCCTTCGCCGCCGGGGAGCGGCTGTACCGCAGCGGCGACCGCGTCCGCTGGCGCGAGGATGGCAGCATCGCATTCATCGGCCGTGCCGACGCGCAGATCAAGCTGCGCGGCTTCCGCATCGAGCCGGGCGAGATCGAAGCCGCGCTGTCGGCGTTGCCCGGCGTGCACCAAGCAGTCGCTGACCTGCACGTCGATTCGGACGGCGGACGACGACTGCTCGCCTGGGTCAGCGGCAACGGCCTGGACGGCAACGAGCTGCACTCGCGGATCCGACGTTCGCTGCCCGAATACATGCTGCCCTCGGCCGTCATCGTCCTGCCGGCGATGCCATTGACCGCCAACGGCAAGCTGGACCGCGCCGCGTTGCCAGCGCCGGCCGCGACCTGGGCGGCGACGGGCCCGCGGACGCCCCGCGATGTGGCCGAGCGTCACCTGCTGGCGATCTGGGAATTGCTGTTCGGTCGCGATGGCCTGTCGGTCGACGACGACTTCTTTGCCATCGGCGGTCACTCACTGCTCGCCGTGCGCCTGGTCGACGCGATCGAGCGTGCCTTCGGCGTGCGCTTGCCACTGGACACCTTCTGGTTCCGCGGCAGCACCGTGCGCGACATTGCCCGCCTGATACGCGAGGCCTCGGGCAGCCGGCGTTGGCCATTGCTGGTGCCGATGAAGGCCGGCGGCACGCAGACGCCACTGTTCTGCGTGCACACGATCGGCGGCAACCTGTTCCATTACTACGAGCTGGCACGCGCGCTGCCGGATGGCTTGCCGGTGATGGGGCTGAACGCGATCGGCGTCGAAGGGCTGGACGCCGCGCGTTGGCGTGTCGAGGACATCGCTGCGGACTGCATCGCCGCGATGCGCGGCGCGCAAGCCACGGGGCCCTACCGCATCGCCGGCTATTCCAGCGGCGGCACCGTGGCCTTCGAGATGGCCCATCAACTGCTCGCGGCCGGCGAGACGGTGAGCTTCCTGGGCCTGCTCGATACCTGGGGGCCGGGCACCTACCAGCGTGCGCCGGACAGCGGGCCGGCCCGGCGCCTGGCCGCACGGCTGCGCCCCTACCTGCGGCGCGACCGTCTGATTCATGCCATCTTCAACCGGCTCGGCCTGAAGCCGCTCGGCGGCTTTCCTGACGGCGCCTCAGCGCACTGGTGGGCGCATTGGAGCTACAAGGGGTGCGTGTATCCGGGCCGTGTCGACCTCTACGTCACCGATGTGTCGCGACTGGAAGCCAACGATGCCTCACTGGGGTGGTCGGCCATGGCCTCAGGAGACCTCACGCTGCATTCGATCGCCGGCAGCCATGGGGTCATGATGAAGGCACCACAGGTGCAGACCCTGGCCGACCTGATCCGGCGACGGCTCGACGACGCCGTTGCCGATGCGATCCGAGTGCGGCCGCATGCTTGAGTGCACCGATCAGCATTTGTGGCTCGCGCTGCGAAGCGATGCGCCCGACGAGGCATCGCTGGCCGCCGCGCTCAGCGCTGCCGAGCATGCGCGTGCCGGACATCTGCACAGCTCGAAGGACCGTTCGCTGTTCATATTCGCGCACGCGGTGCTACGTGACGTGCTGTCGCGCTATCTGCGACAAGCGGCGGCCGATCTGGTGATCGACACCGACACGTCCGGCAAACCGCGACTGCACGGCACCGACCTGCGCTTCAGCCTGTCGCACTCGGGCGATGCGGTGCTGATCGGTCTGGCGCGCGGACGCGATGTCGGCGTGGATATCGAAGCGGTGGTGGCGCACGACGATCTGCACCTGTCGGCGCGCCAAGTGTTCGCGATCGACGAATGTGCCGCGCTCGGACGCTGCACTGCGCAGGAACGGGTGATGCTCTTCTACACGCTATGGACGCGCAAGGAGGCCTGTCTAAAGGCCTGGGGATGCGGCCTGGGTGTTCCTCTGCGTGAGTTCAGCGTGCTGCAGATCGGCCGCGACGACATCCGCTGCCCGGACGTCGCGTTTGCCGAGCGCCTGAGCTACCGCAGCATCAGCGTGCTCGACGGTTATGCCGCCGCGCTGGCGGTGTCAGGCGAACTGGGCAGGCTGAGATGCTCTCGCTGGCGATGTGACGCCTAAGCGTTGTGCGTAGCCACCTGTCGTCCGCCGCGCAAGCGCTGCAACCAGCCAGCTGTGGACTGCCGGCGGCGCATCGCAGCGGAAGCTGCCGACGGTGGGGCTGCGCACCGCCGACAAGGCTTTCGTCACCAGCATCGGCCGCGGTGCTATACGCCTCGTTTCGACCGACGCGTCGTCCGCCCTTGTTAGTCGAACGCCTGCCACTGCGACAAAGCAGCGGCTCGGGTTGCGTTGGCGATCGCGACGGTTCACCTCAAGTCGGGGGTTGTTGACCCGTTCAGCGAGACGCATGACCGGTTCGGCGCAGGTCGCGGCCCTTCACCGGCCGGCGCTCGAAGGTTCTCTCCCGGCCGCCAGCCGCCCGTCACAATCCGCCCATGCGCATCCTTCTCGCCCCGATGGAGGGCCTGCTCGACCACAGCCTGCGCGACGCGATCACCGCCATCGGCGGCGTCGACCTGTGCGTCTCGGAGTTCGTGCGCATCACCGACCAGCTGCTGCCCGAGCGCGTGTTCACGCGCATCGTGCCCGAGCTGCTGGACGGCGGCCGCACCGCGGCCGGCACGCCGGTGCGCGCGCAGCTGCTCGGCAGCGACCCGGCCTGCCTGGCCGACAACGCGGCGCGGCTGGCGACGCTGGGGCCGGCCGGCATCGACCTCAACTTCGGTTGCCCGGCGCCCACCGTGAACCGCCACCGCGGCGGCGCGGTGCTGCTCGACGAGCCCGAACTGGTGCATGCGATCGTGGCCGCGGTGCGGCGCGCGGTGCCGGCGGCGACTGCCGGTCTCGGCCAAGATGCGGCTCGGCCACCGCGACGAGTCGCGCATGCTGGACTGCGCACGCGCGATCGCCGACGCCGGCGCCGCCGAGCTGGTGGTGCATGCGCGCACCAAGGTCCACGGCTACCGGCCGCCGGCCTACTGGGACCGCATCGCGCACATCCGCGAAGCGGTGGCGATTCCGGTGGTCGCCAACGGCGAGGTCTGGACCGTGGCCGACGCGCTGCGCTGCCGCGCCGAAAGCGGCTGCGACGCGCTGATGCTCGGCCGCGGCATCGTCGCCGACCCCGGCCTCGCGCTCGCGCTGCGCGGCGTCGCCGCGCCCGGCTGGGACGCGGTGCGCCCGCTGCTCGGCCGCTACTGGCGGCGCATCGAGGGCCACGTGGCGCCGCGCCACCGCGCCGGCCGCCTCAAGCAGTGGCTGAACCTGCTGCGCCGGCGCTTCCCCGAGGCGCAGGCCGCGTTCGACGCGGTGCGCACGACGAACGAGCCGGCGCAGGTCGAGCGGCTGCTCGGCTTCAGCCGGCCCGCGCAAGACGCCGGCCGGCCTGACGCAGGCGGGCAACCGTCCGCAGGGACGGTTGCCTGTCCGGTGTCAGCCCCAGACTTCCTGCGCGATCTCGACGACCAGCCGCAGCTTGGCGCGCTGCGCCTCGACGGCGATGTTGTTGCCGTGCACGGTGCTGCTGAAGCCGCACTGGGGTGACAGGCAGAGCTGGTCGAGCGGCGCGTACTTCGCGGCCTCCTCGATGCGGCGCTTGAGCGCGTCCTTGCTCTCCATCTCGCCGAACTTGGTGGTCACCAGGCCGAGCACGACGATCTTGCCCTTGGACAGGAAGCGCAGCGGGCGGAAGTCGCCCGAGCGCTCGTCGTCGTATTCGAGGAAGAACGCGTCGAGGTTCATCTCGGCGAGCAGCGCCTCGGCCACCGGCTCGTAGTTGCCGGCCGCCGCGTGCGTGCTCTTGAAGTTGCCGCGGCACAGGTGCATCGCCAGCGTCATGCCGGCCGGCTTGTGCGCGACGACCTTGTTGATGAACTTGGCGTAGCGGTGCGGCAGCTCGTTCGGGTCGTCGCCACGCTGGCGCGCGGCTTCGCGCATCTTCTCGTCGCAGAGGTAGGCCAGGTTGGTGTCGTCCATCTGCACGTAGGTGCAGCCGGCGTCGGCCAGGCTCTTCAGCTCGTCGCCGTAGGCCTTCGCGACGTCGTCGTAGAAGTCGGGCTCGAGCTCGGGGTAGGCCTCGCGGCTGATGCCGGCGCGGCCGCCGCGGAAATGCAGCATCGTCGGCGACGGGATCGTCACCTTGGGCGTCAGCCCCTTGACGCCCAGGCTCTCGACCTGCGACTTCAGGTACTGGAAGTCGGCGAGCTGGATGTTCTTCGCGTGGCGCACCTTGTCGATCACGCGGATCACCGGCGGCGCCAGCTCCTCGCTGCCGTCGGGGCGCTTCACGGTGACCGGGATGTCGGTCTTCACGCCGCCGAGCTGCTCGAGGAAGTCGATGTGGAAATAGGTGCGGCGGAACTCGCCGTCGGTGATGCTCTTCAGGCCGACGTCCTGCTGCATCTTGACGATCTCGGCGATCGCCTTGTCCTCGACCGCGCGCAGCTGCTCGGCGTTGATCTCCTTCTTGACGAAGAACTGCTCGCGCGCGTCGAGCAGGTATTTCGGGCGCAGGAAGCTGCCGACGTGGTCGGCGCGGAACGGGGGCGTGGTGCGGGCGGTCATGGCGGGTCTCCTTCGGGGTTCAGTGATTGGCAGCGACGCCGAGCCAGGCATCCAGCGGCGCCGGGTCGTCGAGCAGCGCCTCGCTGGTCGCGCGCAGCGCGATGCCGCCGCGGTCGAGCACGATCGCGTCGTCGGTCACGCCGAGCACCATCTGCGGATGCTGTTCGACGACGATCGACGACAGCCCTTCGTCGCGCGCGACGCGGCGGATCGCGCGCAGCAGTTCCTCGACGATGATCGGCGCCAGCCCTTCGAGGGGCTCGTCGAGCAGCAGCAGCCGGGGGTTGAGCACCAGCGCGCGGCCGAAGGCCAGCATCTGCTGCTCGCCGCCGCTGAGCTGGTTGCCCAGGTTCTTCTTGCGCTCGCCCAGGCGCGGGAACAGCTCGTAGACACGCGCCTCGTTCCACGGCCCCGGGCGCGCGACGGCGCTCAGGTTCTCGGCCACGGTGAGCGACTTGAAGATGTTGCGCTCCTGCGGCACCCAGCCGATGCCGGCCGCCGCGCGCTCGTGCACCGGCAGCGCCTGGATCTCGCGCCCGGCGAGACGGATCGTGCCGGCATGCCGGCGCGTCACGCCGACGAGCGTGTCGATCAGCGTCGTCTTGCCGGTGCCGTTGCGGCCGAGCAGCGCGAGCGATCGGCCCGGCGCCATCGTGAAGCCGACGTCGCTCAGGACCACGGCCTCGCCGTAGCCGCAGGTCAGGCCCTGGACCTCGAGCAGCGCGGGGGCTCCGTCAGCCATGGCCGACCTCGGTTCCACCCAGGTAGACCGCCTTGACCTGCGGGTCGACGGCGATCTCGGCCGGCGTGCCTTCGGTGAGCACGGTGCCGTTGACGAGCACGGTGATGCGCGTCGCGAAGCTGAAGACGAGGTCCATGTCGTGTTCGATCAGCACCACCGAGACGTCGGCCGGCAGCGCCGCGACGGTGGCCAGGATGTCGGCGCGCTCGCTCGCCGGCACGCCGGCGGCGGGCTCGTCGAGCAGCAGCACGCTGGGTTTCTGCGCGACCGCGAGCGCGATCTCGAGCAGCCGGCGCTTGCCGTAGGGCAGCTCGCGCGTCGGCCGCTCGGCATGCTCCTGCAGCCGGAACTGGGCCAGCAGCGCCTCGCATTCGGCGGCGATGGCTTCGTCGGCGCCCATCGGCTGCCACCAGCGGTGCGCCGCGCCGACCCGGCTCGCCACCGCCAGCGCCAGGCTTTGCAGCGGCGTCAGCGTGCCGAAGAGCTGGTTGATCTGGAAGGTGCGCACCAGGCCCAGGCCGACGCGCTTGTGCGGCGCCATGCCGGTGATGTCGCGCCCCTGCAGCTCGACCCGTCCCGAGGTCGGCGCGGCGACGCCGGTGAGCTGGTTGATGAGCGTGGTCTTGCCGGCGCCGTTGGGCCCGATCAGCGCGTGGCGCGCGCCGCGCAGGATGTCGAGCGAGACGTTGTTCGTCGCGGTGATGCCGCCGAAGCGCTTGACCAGCGAATGGGTGCGCAGCACGACCTCGCTCATTTCGAGCCCCTGCGCCACCAGGTCCAGGGCCGGAACAGCCGCTCGCGCCCGACGAGCATCAGCACGACGAGGATCAGGCCGATCCAGAAGGTCCAGTACTCGGGCGTCACGTTGGAGATCAGGTCGTGCAGCACCTTGAAGCCGATCGCGCCGACGAGGCCGCCCCAGAGCCAGCCGGCGCCGCCGATGACGAGCGCGAGCATCACGTCGGCGCTGCGGTGGAACTCGAACACGTCGAGCGAGACGAAGCCGGTGGTCTGCGCGAGCAGCGCGCCGGCCGCGCCGGCCAGCGCCGCACCCAGCGTGTAGACCGCGGCCAAGCGGCCGTTCACCGACATGCCGATCGCCGAGACGCGCAGCCGGTTGTCGCGCAGCGCCTGCAGCGAGACGCCGAGCGGCGAATGGACGATCCGGCGCAGCAGCAGGAAGGCGACGAACAGCACCGCGAGCGAGTAGAACGACGCGACGCGGCCGGCGAGGTCGAAGTCGAAGCGGCCGAGCAGCGGGCCGATGACCACGCCCTCGAGCCCGTCCATGCCGCCGGTGATGTTGTCGAACTTGTTCGCCAGCTCGAGCAGCACCCCGGCCACGCCCATCGTGATCATCAGCCGCGTCAGGTCGGTGCCGCGCACGATCAGCGGACTCGTCAGCACGCCCAGCAGCGCACCGACCGCGATGCCCACCGCGAGCCCGACCAGCGGGTCGGGCATCACCCATTTGGCGAACAGCGCCGCGCCGTAGGCCCCGGCGCCGAAGAAGGCCGCATGGCCGAGCGAGACGATGCCGGCATAGCCCAGGATCATGTCCAGCGACAGCGCGAAGAGCGCGAAGATCGCGATCTCGCTGATCAGCGCCGCGTGCGACGCGAACGCGAACGGCGTGATCCAGATCGCGATCCAGAGCAGCGCCTCCCAGGCGCGCCAGCGCGACGGCGCGCGCAGCCGCGCGGCGATGTCCTGCAGCCGCGCCGTCACTTGCGCCCCTCGCGCGTGAACAGCCCCTGCGGCCGCCAGAGCAGGATCGCGATCATCAGCACGTAGACGATGAAGGCACCGAGCTTGGGCACGTAGTACTTGCCGAACACGTCGGCGATGCCGAGCACCAGCGCGGCGACGAGCGGGCCGGTGATCGAGCTCGTGCCGCCGACGGCGCAGACGATCAGGAAATAGACCATGTACTTGAGCGGGAAGCCGGGGTCCAGGCCGAGCACGTCGGCGCCGAGCGCGCCGCCCAGCCCGGCCAGCCCGGAGCCGACCGCGAAGGTGATCAGGAACACCCGGTCGACCGGGATGCCCAGGCCCGCGGCGACGCGCGGGTCGTCGACCGCGGCGCGCAACCGGCTGCCGAAACGCGTGCCGCCGAGCAGCGCCTGCAGCCCCAGCGCGAGCGCGACGCAGACGCCGACGATGAACAGCCGGTACGAGCCCATGCCGAGCTGCCAGGCGCCGTGGCCGATCTGGAAGCGGGTGAGGAAGAACGCGGGCAGCTGCACCACCTGCGGCTGCGGCCCGACGAAGAAGTCGACCCCGGCCATCGCCATGAAGGTCAGGCCGATCGAGAACAGCACCTGGTCCAGGTGCGGCCGCCCGTACATCGGCCGGTAGATCAGCCGTTCGAGCAGCGCGCCGAGCGCCGCGGTGACGACGAACGCCGCCGGCAGGCAGGCCAGGAAGGGCCAGCCCGCGCGCTGCATCAGCACGATCAGCACGTAGCCGCCGGCCATCGCGAAGGCGCCGTGCGCGAGGTTGATGAAGTTCATCAACCCCATCGTCACGGCCAGCCCGAGCGACAGCACGAACAGCAGCATGCCGTAGGCGATGCCGTCGAAGAGAAGAGTCAGCATGAGACGGGTTCGAGCAAGCGGCCGCGGCGGAACCGGCTCTGCCGGGCCGCTCGCGGCGCCCCCCCGGGGGGGAGCGCCGCAGGCGCTTCGGGGGGGATCACTTGCACCTTACCAGGGTCCTTCACCGACTTCAGCGTCTCGAACTCGACGTTGTAGTACTGGTCGCCGACCTTCTCGACCTTGCGGATGTAGATGTCCTGCACGATGTCGCGCGTCTGCGCATCGATGAACACCGGGCCGCGCGGGCTCTCGAAGGTCTGGCCCTTCATCGCGTCGAGCAGCTTCTCGCCCGTCGCACCCTTGGTCGCGTTGAGCGCGTCGTAGATCACGCGCATGCCGTCGTAGCCGCCGACCGCCATGAAGTTGGGGCGGAACTTGTTCGCCTTCTCGAACGCGGCGACGAACTTCTTGTTCTCCGCGCTCGGGTGCGCCACCGAGTAGTGGTGCGCGGTGACCACGCCCAGCGCCACCGGACCCATCTCCTGGAGCTGGTCGTCGTCGGTCACGTCGCCGGTGGCGATGAGCTTGATGCCGGCCTTGTCCAGCCCGCGCTCGGCGAACTGCTTCATGAACTGCGCGCCCTGGCCCGAGGGCAGGAAGACGAACAGCGCGTCGGGCTTGTCGTCGTGCACCTTCTGCAGCACGGGGGCGAAGTCCGGGCTGCGCAGCGGCGTGCGCAGCGACTCGACGACGGTGCCGCCATTGAGCTTGAAGCGGTCGACGAAGAACTTCTCGGCGTCGTTGCCCGGGCCGTAGTCGCTGACCAGCGTGTCCACGCGCTTGATCTTGTTCTTCGTCGCCCATTCGGCGATGCTGACCGACGCCTGCGGCAGCGTGAAGCTGGTGCGCACGATGAACGGCGAGGCCTCGGTGATCGCCGAGGTGGCGGCGGCCATCACGACCATCGGCGTCTTGCTCTGCGTCGCGATCGGCGCGGCGGCCATCGCCGACGGCGTGATGCCGAAGCCGGCGATCACCGCGACCTTGTCGTTGACGACCAGTTCCTGCGCCAGACGGCGCGTGGTGGCGGGCACGGTGGCGTCGTCCTTCAGGACGACTTCGACCTTCTTGCCACCGGCCTTGTCGCCGTGCTGCGCCATCCACAGCTTGACGCCGGCCTCGACCTCGCGGCCGGTGGAGGCCTGCTGGCCCGTCATCGGCAGGATCAGGCCGATCTTCACGGTGTCGTCGGCGGCCTGCGCGGCGCCGGCCAGCAGCGCGGCGGCGGCGAGGACGGTGAGTTGTTGTCTGCGGGTGATCATCGATGTCTCCGATGGGTTGGCGGTGGGAGGCGATTGTCGGTGCGCCCGGGCAGCCCGGGCAGCGGGCGTGCCCGCGGTTGGCGGGCAAACAACGACTAGCTGTTATGCCGCGCCGGCATGTCTGGGCAAGGTGTCGGGGCGCCAGTCGGAGTCGATCACGATACCGCCACCGCAGACGCGCGACACGCAGGCGCACAGGCGCCGGTTGGCACGCTTCTCGTCGGCGCTGAAGAAGACGTCGCGGTGGTCTATCGTTCCCTGCAACTCCAGCACGTCCATCGCGCACAGGCCGCATTCGCCACGCTGGCAGTCGGACAGCGTCTCGACGCCATGCTCGGCCAGCACCTCGAGCAGCGAGCGGTCGGCCGGCACCACGAGTTCGAGGTCGTGGCGCGGCACGCGCACCCAGAAGGCCTCGGCGGCACGGCTGCCGCTGGAGCCGAAGGTCTCGAAGCGCAGGTCGGCCGGCGGCCGACCGGCGCGGGCCCAGGCGGCCTGCGCCGCCTGCAGCAGCGGCACCGGCCCGCAGATCAGCAGTTGCGCGCGCGCCGGCAGCGCGGCGATCTCGGCGTCCAGGTCCAGGCGCTGGCCCTCGGCGTCGGCAAAGGTCTGCAGCCGCTCGCCCAGCGCCGCGCGCAGCGTGTCGGCGAACGCCAGCTCGGCCGCCGAGCGCGCCGCGTAGCACATGCGCAGCGGGGCCGCGCGCTGCGCCAGCACCAGCGCCATGCCGAGGATCGGCGTGATGCCGATGCCGCCGGCGACGAGCAGCGTGTGCGGCGCCGACGCGCCGGCCGCCGCAGGCAGCTCGAAGTGGTTCTCCGGCCCGGCGATCGGCAGCCGGTCGCCCACCTGCAGCGTGGCCATGAAGCGCGAGCCGCCGCGCCCCGGGTCAGCGCGCTTGACGGCGATGCGGTAGCTGCCGCGCGCCAGCGCCTCGGCCGGCAGGCCGACGAGCGAATACGAGCGGATGTCGCGCCGGTCGCCCAGGTCGACCTGCACGCGCAGGTGGCTGCCGACGGTGAACGGCTGCACGCCGCCTTCGGGGCGCAGCCACAGGCCGCGCACGGTGGGGCTCAGGTCCTCGACCGCCTCGACCGTGGCGTCTGTCCATTGATCATCGAACTTCATCTCGGGTTCCTCAGGGGCGGCCGCCGCGGCGGATCAGCCCGGCGCCGGGGACGCGCTGCAGCCCTTGGCGGCTGGCCAGCGCTTCGCTCAGGTTGCGGTGCGCGATGCGCGCGTGCTCGCGCATCACGCCTTCCGCGCGTGCGCCCTCGCGCCGCTCGATCGCGTCGACCACCGCATGGTGCTGGGCCTGCGCGACGACCAGCGTGTCGCGCGCGCCGGGCCCGGTGACGCGCGCCAGCACGAAGCCGTTCGGCGACGCGAACGGCAGCGCGGCGGCGCGCTCGACCTGGCGGCGCACGACCTCGCTGCCGGCCATCTCGGCGAGCAGCGCATGGAAGCGCGCGTTCTCGTCGACGTAGCCGCCGAACGCGGCGTCGTCGAGCGCCGGGCCGGCGAGCAAGGCGTCGATCGCGGCCAGCGATTCGCGCACCGCCGACAGCAGCGAGCCCGGCACGCCGCGCTCGGCGGCCAGGCGCGCGGCCAGGCCTTCCATCGTGCCGCGGATCTCGATCGCGTCGCGGATCTCGGCCTCGGTGAAGGCCTTCACCGCGTAGCCGCCGCCGGGCAGCGCGTCGAGCAGGCCTTCGTCCTGCAGCTTCTGCAGCGCGGTGCGCACCGGCGTGCGCGAGACGCCCAGGCGCTCGACCAGCGCCAGCTCGGGCACGCGCTCGCCGGCCGCCAGCTCGCCGCCGACGATCAGCTCGCGCAGCCGCAGCTGCGCCTTCACCGTCTGCGACGCGTCGGCCGCGTCCAGCACGCGCACGCTGGCCATCGCTCAGGCCGCGCGCAGCGGCACGACGCGGCGCTGGCCGGGCTCGCGCTCGACCATCCGGTCGATCAGCCGGCGCGCCCACATCGCGCCGGCGTCGATGTTCAGGTTGTAGAAGCGGTAGCCCGGGTGCTCGTCGATCGCGCGCTGCTGCGCCTCGAGCACGAGTTCGTCCTCGCGGAAGATGCCCGACACGCCTTCGCGCAGCTCGTGCGTCAGGCGCTGCTCGTGCAGGCTGTAGTTGCGCGCGAAGGCCCAGAAGTAATGGCAGCTGGTCTCGGTCTCGGGCGTGATCGTGTTCAGCACGTAGCCGTTGACGCCCTGGCTGCGGTCGCCCGGGCTGTGGTCGGTGGGAGGCGCGCCGCTGCCCGCCGGCGCGACGCCGACGTCGATGGCCACCGTGCACGGCGCCTCGAAGCGGATGATCTGCCAGCGATCGACCTTGCCCTCGTAGCCGCGCGCGTGGCGGATCTGGCCGGCCCAGAACGGCGGCGCGTCGATGTTCTCCATCCAGCGCGTCACGGTCGCCGTCCGGTCGCCGTGGGTGGCGACGAACGGCGCCTCGGCGACGGCGCGGTTGCCGATCGAGCTGCCGTGGACGAAGGTCTCGTGCGTCAGGTCCATCAGGTTGTCGATCACCAGCCGGTAGTCGCACTTGACGTTGATGAGCTTGCCGTCGCCGGCCCATTCGGGGTCGTCGTTCCAGTGCAGGTCGGGGATCAGCGCCGGGTCGGCCAGCGCCGGGTCGCCCGGCCAGACCCAGACGAAGCGGTGCTTCTCGGCGACCGGGTAGGCGCGCACGCAGGCCGAGGGGTTGATCGTCTCCTGCGACGGCATATGTGTACAGCGACCGGCTGCGTTGTACACAAGGCCGTGATAGCCGCAGACGAGTTCGTCGCCTTCGAGCCGGCCCAGCGAGAGCGGCAGCAGGCGGTGCCAGCACGCGTCCTCGAGCGCGGCGACGCCGCCGTCCTGCGTTCGGTAGAAAACCATCCCGACGCCGCAGATCCGGCGCGCGAGCAGGCTGCGCTTGACCTCGACGTCGTACGCCGCGGCGTACCAGGCGTTCATCGGAAACGGGGCGGTCGACATGCTTCGCTCTCCTGTCTGTATACAAACAGGATACTAGCCGCGCCCGAAGGCGACGTTTTGCGGGTTTACCCTTGTTTTGGCAGGCGCTCGACATGCCAGTCGAGCAGCTTGCGCATGTTCCCCATCGAGACGTAATGCGCGTGGATCAGGCCGAGCAGGCCGCTGCGGTGCAGTTCGCCCAGCGCCGGTTCGGCCAGCTCGGTGAGGGCCTTCTCGTCGACGGTCAGGAAGCCGTCGACGCCGAGCTTGGCGCCGTCGGGCAGCGTGGCGTCGAAGCGCATCTCGCGCAGCAGGTTCAGCTCGCGCAGGCGCCGGCACATCAGCCGCGTGCGCTGGACCTCGGCCTCGACCTTCTCCAGGCTCTTCTGCACCTCGGCCAGGTAGGGTGTCGGCTGGCCCTCGTCGTCGAACAGCGCCAGCCCCTCGGTGCCCGACAGGCCGGACCAGCCGGCGTCCAGGCAGATCGCGAAGCGCTCGGCGTCCATGCGGCCGATGCAGAACGGGTAGGCATTGAGCACCGCCGGCACGTAGCGCGCGCGCCAGGCGCTGCCGTCGACGAACAGGTTGCTCTCCTGCACCAGGCCGAACACCGCGATCGGCGCGATCGCCGGCTGGCCGTCGTCGTCGTTGCCGGCGCGCACGAAGACGATCGGGAACTCGCGCGCGACGTCGCCGAACTCGGCCGCCGCGACGAAGAGCGCGTTCAGCCGCGACGCCACCGACCAGTCGCCGACCGGCATGCGCACGCGCATGAAACGGTGCTCGTTGCGGTCCACCGCGACCGGCTGGCGGTGCAGCAGTTGGTTGATCATGTCTGTTCCCCGGAATTCGCGATGCCCGAGACGAGCACCTTGTCCACGCGTTTGCCGTCCATGTCGACGACCTCGAAGCGCCAGCCCTGCCAGTCCACCGCGTCGGCGGTCTTGGGCAGGCGGCCGAGCAGCAGCATCACCATGCCGGCGAGCGTGTTGTAGCGGCCGCGCTCCTCGTCGGGCAGCTCCTTCAGTTCGAGCCGGTCCTTCAGCTCGGGCACCGGGATCAGGCCGTCCATCAGCCAGCTGCCGTCGGCGCGCCGCACGGCCCAGGCGTCCTCGTCGGTCGGCGTGCCGAACTCGCCGGTGATCGCCTCCAGCACGTCGCGCTCGGTGATCACGCCCTGGACCGCACCGTACTCGTCGACGACGAACACGAGGTCGGCCCGGCTGGCGCGGAAATGCTCGAGCAGTTCCATCCCCGACAGCGTCTCGGGCACGAACACCGGCGGCTGCACCAGGGCTTCGAGCTGGGGGCGTTCGGCGCGCGCCAGCGGCTGCAGCAGGCTGTGCGCACTGAGCACGCCGATCACGTCGTCCAGCCCGCCGCGGCACACCGGGTAGCGCGAGTGGCCGTGCGTGCCCATCCGCGCGAGCGCCTCTTCGACCGGCGCGTTGACGTCGAGCCAGTCGATCTCGGCGCGCGGAATCATCATCGAGCCGATCTGCCGGTCGTCGAGCCGGAACACGTTGCGCACCATCTGGTGCTCCTGCGCTTCGATGATCCCGGACTCCAGCCCTTCTTCCAGGCTGGCGGCGATCTCCTCTTCGGTGACCGCCCGGCTCGGCCCGCCGCGGATGCCCATCAGCCGCAGCACCGCGTTCGTGCTCGCCGACAGCAGCAGCACGATCGGCCGCGCCGCCGCCGACAGCCAGTTCATCGGCTGCGCGACCAGCCGCGCCACCGTCTCCGGGTACATCTGGCCCACGCGCTTGGGCACCAGCTCGCCGAAGATGATGGTCAGCACGGTGATGATCAGCACCACCAGCGCGGTCGCGCCGATCGCCGCCGGATGGGCCGCGACGTCGAAGGTGGCGACCAGCCAGCGCGCGAGCGGATCGGAGAACGCGTTCTCGCCGACGATGCCGTTGAGCACGCCGATCGAGGTGATGCCGATCTGCACCGTCGACAGGAACCGGGTCGGGTTCTCGTGCAGGTCCATCGCCGCCTTGGCGCCGGGCTCGCCGCTCTCGACCATCACCGCCAGCCGCGCCTTGCGGCTGGCGGTGAGCGCCATCTCCGACATCGCGAACAGGCCGTTGAGAAGGATCAGGAAGACGAGGAGCGTGACGTCCATGCGCGCCGCCGGCGCCGGGCGGATGACGATTGAGCGGGCCGCCAGCGTAGCAGAATCGACCCATGGATTACCTCGTGGGCGACGTGCAGGGCTGCGACGACGCACTGGAGCGGCTGCTCGCCGCGATCGGGTTCTCGCCGTCGCGCGACCACCTCACCGTGCTCGGCGACCTCGTCAACCGCGGCCCGCAGTCGCTGGCCGTGCTGCTGCGGCTGCGCGGCCTGGGCAACGCCGCGACCTGCCTGCTCGGCAACCACGACCTGCACCTGCTGGCCGTCGCGCAAGGCGTGCGCCCGGCGCACCGCAGCGACACCGTCGCCGAGATCCTGCAGTCCGCCGAGCGCGAGGCGCTGCTCGACTGGCTGCGCCGGCGCCGCCTGGCCTGCAACGCCAGCGGCTGGCTCTGCGTGCACGCCGGCGTGGTGCCGCAATGGGACGCCGCCACGACGCTGGCGCTCGCGGCCGAGGTCGAGGCGATGCTCCAGGGCCCGGACCTGGCCGACTTCCTGCCCCGGATGTACGGCAACGAGCCGCGCCGCTGGAGCGATGCGCTCGCCGGCGCGGAGCGCTGGCGCTTCGTGATCAACACGCTGACGAGGATCCGCTTCTGCACGCCCGACGGCACGCTGGACTTCGCCGCCAAGGAAGGCCTCGGCAGCGCCCCCGGCGGCTACCTGCCCTGGTTCGACGTTCCCGAGCGGCGCACGCGCGACACGCCGATCGCCTTCGGCCACTGGTCGACGCTGGGCCTGATCAACCGCCCCGGCCTGCTCGCGCTGGACACCGGCTGCGTCTGGGGCGGCACCCTCAGCGCGGTGCGCGTCGACGGCGGGCGGCGCGAGGTGGTGCAGGTGGAGTGCACGCAGGCGCAACGGCCCGCCGCCTAGAATCGAAGTCGTCGCTCGCGAGAGCGAGACCTTAGGAAGCGTGGCAGAGTGGTCGATTGCACCGGTCTTGAAAACCGGCGGCTCGCAAGGGCCCGTGAGTTCGAATCTCACCGCTTCCGCCAGATCACTATGCTTCATGCGGGTTTCCGGCGATTTATCTCATATTCCCAACAACCTACCCAACAACAAATCGAGCGCTTGCCGGCCAGCGGATCTCGCTATCGCGCCGAGCGCCCGCCTAGGCGGTGAGAGGTAGCAATGCCGGAATTCGGCCTTGTCGGCACGATTGCCGTCGGCGTACTGGGCGTGATCGCGGGACTGCTGGCCCCTTGGGTCAAGTGGGAAGTGCAGAAGCGGCAGGACGCACTCGCCTACAAGCGCGCGACGATCGCAGAGTGGCGGCGCGCGATCTCGGAAGCCACAGGCCAGTTGTTGCAGCCTGGGGAATTTCGGTCAGACCGCCGCATATGCCTCGCTGCGCCCACACCTGAAGACCGAGGTAGTGGAACAGATCGAACACCCGCGAATCTTCATCGTGCCGGGGAGCCGCGGCGAATCGCCTGTTGCCCAGATTCTGCAGGACGAAGTGGCTCGCATTGAACGCGAGTGGGGGCTGCTCTAGTCCGCGGGCCGGGACCGGACGCACCCAGTACCAGCGAACGAGTGGATGCGCACGCGCGTCGCGGCCACAGCGGGCGCGCCTTCTGGCAAGCGCCATCCGGGGCTGCCCTTCGATCTCGTTGACTAAGCTGCCGATCGATGATCCGCGTGCGCTTGGTAGGGGATGCTCTATACGAGGTCGAGCCGTGGCAGGCAGGGGTGCGTTTCTCTGCGTCCCGGTTTACCCTCGAGACCCTTCCGGATCGGATCGCACGCGCGATGTCTGCGCTAAACGCTGGCGATGCTGGGGTGCACGTGGAAGGCATGGGCGTCATGACGATCCACAGCGAAGAGTGGGAACTCGAAGACTATTGCCTAGTTGCCAACAATGGGTAACAGGGTCGCCCGCCCGTTCGTTGTCACCAGCACCAGCCGCGGCGTCTCGACTTCTACGGCAACGATGATGCATGCCGGCCAGCCTGGCAACGTTCGCAGGACGCCAACCCTGCGGCGCCTGAACGACGCGAAGAGAAGGTCCAGCCGGGAACGCTACCGGTAGCGCCTTGACGGTGCCGAGTGCCCAGATATAGTGGCTCAGTGGACGGCCGCTTCGGACCTGCAGGAAAGCTACATCGAACCGAAGAAGCAAACGAACCGAGCTGCAGGTCATTATCGGTCGTGGGCGTTTGGTGTAAGTTCCTACTGCACGGAAGGAAGCGAATAACCAAATCTCGAAATAGCTCTTAGCGCAACGAACAAAGCCCGCCGACCCTCGTGGCAGAGGATCAAACGGGCCTTGCTCTGGTCGGTGAATCGTGGGTCGAACCACGCTTCCCTCAACCTGTCTGGTCAGACAGTCTGGATCTTAGCGGGTCCAGTGGTGAGGGCAAGCGGAACATCCCCGCAACCCTTCACGAATGGAGGTCGACTATGGTCGCCTGCTATGACCCGAAGGATGTGCACGTCAATGCCTACGAGCGGCGGCGGTTCGGAAGAACCGAGTTCGTTCGCGAGCACTGGCGCAGCCATCCCTACTAGTGTCAGCTATTTGACGGTCGGGCCTTGAGCCCTTGGCGCTCCGCGGGTAACCCTACGGAGCGCCATTTTGATGATGCGCGGCGAGCGCTCAATCCACCCGGAACCTGAGCACGCGCACCTTATCGCCCCCGTTCCGGTAGCGCCGCGCCGTCTCGTTCGCGTCGTCCTTGTCCTCGGTCACGACGACGGTCTCCCACGTCGGCCGGTCCGGCGCGTCGCGGTCGAGGATCTGCACGCGGTCCTCCCACATCATCTATCCCCCTTGTGTGACCTTCGCCAGCCGCGCCGCCACGGAGCGCACCAAGCCACGAGCGGCACGGATGGCCAGCGGCGCACCTGACGCAGCGTCCAGGGCCTCGAGCAGCTGCACGAGTTCGCCTTGCGTGCGGACCAGCGCGGCCAGGTCGGCGCAGCGCACGGTGCGGCTGTCACCGAATGCCGCCGCCCCCTATTCCGCGCGCCCGCTCTCGCAGATGTAGACGTGCTCCCTCGTATTCACATACGAGCTTCGGTATTCGACCGGCTGGTCTCGAAACGAATAAGCCACCCGCTTGATCAGAAGCAGGGGCGAAGCCGGTGCGATGCCCAGGATCCTGGCTTGCGCAGCGTCGGCAATCACGGCGCTGACCTGCTCCTCGATGCGAACCACCGAGATGCCGAAGCGCTCCTGGTAGAAGTGGTAGATCGTGTTCGGGCGCTCGCGCAGGCTTTGCTGCGTCAGCTCGGGGAACAGCGCTTCGGGCACCGCGATCTCGTCGATCACGGCGGGCACGCCGGCGATGCTGAGCTTGTTGACGAAGCAAATCAGGCGCGCGCCCGGCAGCACGCCCAGCCGCGCCGCTTGCGTGGCGTCGGCCTTGGTGCGGGCGAAGTGCAGCAGCTCGACGCTCGGGACCTGTCGCACGCCGTCGGCACCGACGATGCGGAAGAAGTAGAAGAACTGGCGCTGGTTGCTGTGGGAAATGACGTAGGTGCCACGGCCCTGATGGCGGACCAGCAGCTTCTCGGCCACCATCTCGTCCACCGCCTTGCGCACCGTGCCGATGCTCACGCCGTAGCGCGCGGCCAGCTGCTTCTCGGACGGGATCACTTCGGCAGGCTTCCACTCGCCGCCGCGCAATGAATCGATCAGCTGGCGCTTGACCTCCTGGTACAGCGGCGTGCCGAGGGCGATGCCCTGGTCCTGCCCGCGCACCTCCACCGCCATCGTCATCGCCATCGCCATCGCTCGTGAAGCGTCTCTTCGACGCGGCCCGCCGCTCTTGTCCATGCGGGTACTTTAGCAGGACCGCTGCTGTGAATCATCTAATTGACTCACATGAGTTCGGTGGCTAGGATGCCTCCGCGCCGTTGCTCTTCCGTCCGCGGGGAACGGCTGCGTTCATGTCACCAGGCCGCGAGCTCGTGTCGCGGCAACCATCATCCTGAGGAAGCGAACATGAAACTCAAGGCGATTCTCAGCACCGCTCTGGCCGTACTGCTGGGCGCCGGCGCGGCCCCCGGCCGCGCCGAAGTCAGCGAACTCCACGTGGCCGCGCAGTACGGCATCAGCTACCTGCCGCTGATGATCATGCAGGACAGGAAGCTGGTCGAGAAGCATGCGCAGGCCGAAGGCATTTCCGACCTGAAGGTCTCCTGGTCCAAGTTCGCCGGCGGCAATGTCATGAACGATGCGCTGCTGTCCGGCAGCCTGCAGTTCGCCTCGGGCGGCGTGGGTCCGCTGGTGACTCTGTGGGCGAAGACCAAGGGCCTCTATGACGTGAAGGCCGTCGCGGCGATGAACGTGATGCCGCTCTACCTGAACACGAACAACCCGAAGGTCAAGACGCTCGCCGACTTCACGAGCGCCGACAAGATCGCGCTGCCGGCGGTCAAGGTGTCGATCCAGGCCGTGACGTTGCAGATGGCCGCCGAACAGGCCTTCGGCCCGGGCCAGCAGAACCGCCTGGACCCTTTGACGGTCTCGATGAGTCACCCGGACGCGCAGACGGCTCTGCTGTCGGGCAACAGCGAGGTCACGGCGCACCTCGGCGCGCCGCCGTTCCAGTACAACGAATTGAAGGACCCGCGGGTGCACACCGTGCTCAACTCCTACGACGTGCTGGGCGGGCCGGCCACGTTCAACGTGATCTGGACGACGTCGAAGTTCCGTGAGCAGAATCCCAAGGTCTACAAGGCATTCCTCGAGGCCTTCGACGAGTCCATCGCGATCATCAACGCCGACAAGAAGGCCGCAGCGGCGGACTACCTGCGGCTGAGCAAGGACAAGAAGAGCAGCCTGGACGACATCCTGGCGATGCTCAACGACCCGAAGATCGAGTTCACGACGACGCCGCACAACGTCATGAAGTACGTCGACTTCATGTACAAGATCGGCTCGATCAAGGTCAAGGCGGACTCGTGGAAGGATCTGTTCTTCCCCAACGTCCACAACCTGCCCGGCAGCTGACGCCGCACGCGGACCATCGCCAGACGCACCCCGGCAGACCGATGCAGAACCCACCGCCCCAGGGGCCCGCCGCCCAGCCCTCGCCCGCAACGCCCCTGCTGGACGTGCGCGGCGTCACACTGCAATACAAGACCAAGGACCACCTCGTCACCGCGACCTACCGGGTCGACTTCCAGGTCTTCAAGTCCGACCGCTACGTGCTGCTCGGGCCGTCGGGTTGCGGCAAGTCGACGCTGCTCAAGGCGGTGGGCGGCTACCTGACGCCGATCGAGGGTGACATCCGCCTGAAGGGCGTGCCGGTCACCCGCCCCGGGCCCGACCGCATGATGGTGTTCCAGGAGTTCGACCAGCTCCTGCCCTGGAAGACCGTCAAGGAGAACGTGATGTTCCCGCTGCTGTCCTCGGGGAAGCTCAAGGGCCGGGCGGCGGCCGAGCGCGCCACGCAATACATCGAGATGGTCAACCTCGGCAAGTTCGCGGACCATTACCCGCACATGCTGTCCGGCGGCATGAAGCAGCGCGTCGCGATCGCGCGCGGCATGGCCATGGAGCCCGACGTGCTGCTGATGGACGAGCCCTACGCCGCGCTCGACGCCCTGACCCGGCGCAAGATGCAGGACGAGTTGCTCCAGCTGTGGGACAACACCCACTTCACGGTGCTCTTCGTGACCCACTCGATCCCGGAAGCCATCAAGTGCGGCAGCCGCATCCTGCTGCTGTCGCCGCACCCGGGGCAGGTCAAGGCCGAGCTCAACAGCGTGGCGCGCGACAGTTCCGACGCCCAGACCGCCAAGCTGCTGGAGGGCCGCATCCACGAGATGCTTTTCGCCGACCAGGTCGAGGAAGCCGAGGTGCCGCATGGCTGACAAGGACACCGTTCTGGTGGTACGCGCCGAACTGAGCCGCGAGCCCGTGGCGGCATCGGCCTTCGGCGTGGTGCAGAAGCCGCTGACGAGGCTGGAGCGGTTCTTCGACCTCGGCATCGTGCGCAAGGGCCTGATCCTGGTGCTGTTGGCACTGGTGTGGGAGGTCGGCGCGCGCGCGCTCGACAACGAGTTGCTGTTCCCGACCTTCCTGGCCACCAACAAGGCCTTCTTCCACGGCCTGGCCAGCGGCGAGCTGACGGCCCGCGTCTGGTCCTCGCTGAAGGTGCTGCTGATGGGCTACGGCATCGGCATCCTGCTCGCGGGCGTGTTCACGGCGGTCGGCATCGCGTCGCGCATCGGCACCGATTTCCTCGAGACGGTGACGGCCATGTTCAACCCGCTTCCGGCGATCGCGTTGCTGCCGATCGCGCTGATCTGGTTCGGCCTGGGCAACGGCAGCCTGGTCTTCGTGCTCGTCCACTCGGTGCTCTGGGCCGTCGCGCTGAACACCCATTCGGGCTTTCTGGCGGTATCGCAGACGCAGCGCATGGTGGGCAAGAACTACGGCCTGTCGGGGTTCGCCTACGTCACCAGGATCCTGATCCCGGCGGCCTTCCCGAGCATCCTCACCGGGCTGAAGATCGGCTGGGCCTTCGCCTGGCGCACGCTCATCGCGTCGGAGCTGGTGTTCGGCGTGAGCTCGGGCTCGGGCGGCCTGGGCTGGTACATCTACGAGAACAAGAACGAGCTCGACATCCCCAACGTGTTCGCCGGCCTGCTCACCGTCATCCTGATCGGCCTGGTGATCGAGAACCTGGTGTTCCGCACGCTCGAAAACCACACCGTGCGCAAGTGGGGCATGCAGGCCTGAGCCGGCCGCTCCCGGTGCACCGGCTGGGCGATCCCGGCGCGGCGCGCCCATGAGCGTCTCGCTGCAGACCACGCTCGCGGTGGGCGCGATCGTCACCGGCGCCTACACGGTGTTCGGCCTGACGGGCTTCGGCGCCTCGATCATGGCCATGCCGCTGCTCGCACAGCTCATCGCTCTGCGCGTGGCAGTGCCGATGATGTTGGTCTTCGACCTCTGCGCCGGCAGCGCGCTGGCGTGGCTCAACCGCGGCGTGGTCGAGCGGCGCGAGTTGCTGCGCCTGCTGCCCTTCATGCTGATCGGCATGCTGCTGGGCGTGACGGCACTGGTCCATGCGCCCGAGCGCTGGCTGCTGCTGGCGCTGGGACTGTTCGTGCTCGGCTACGCCGGCTGGAGCCTGCTGGTGACGCCCAGCGGCCGATCCATCGCCGTCGCCTGGGCGGCGCCGCTGGGGGCGCTGGGGGGGGTCTTCACCGCGCTGTATGGCACCGGGGGCCCGATCTACACGATCTACCTCGCGCGGCGCATCGCCGACAAGCGCGCGCTGCGCGCCAGCATCGGCAGCGTCATCCTGATGAGTGCGGTGATCCGCCTGGTGCTGTTCACGAGCGCCGGTCTCTATGCCCAAGGCGACGCGCTGCACCTCGCGGTCTGGCTGCTGCCCTGCGCCATGCTCGGCCTGGTCGCCGGCAGCCACCTGCACCGCCGCCTGCCGGCGCGCCGCGTGGCGCAGGCCATCTGGGGCCTGCTCATCGTGGGCGGTACCAGCCTGGTCCTGCGCGCCCTGCACGGCTAGGCGGCGCGCAAGGCAGCCCGCAGCGGCGCCGCGTCTACAGAACCGTCTCGCCCGGTCGAACGCGCGTGTAGGCCACCGGCTCGCGCGCCAGCGTGAGTTGCCCGCCGCCCTCGCGCACCACGGTGTAGCTCGACGTGGCCAATTCGCCGGTGGCGGGAAAGTCCTCGCGGAAGTGCGCGCCGCGCGAGTCCTCGCGCGCGCGCGCCGCCAGCGCGATGACGCGGCTGACGCCAATCAGGCTGCGCAGGTTGAGCCAGTCGTGCCAGCTCAGGTTGAAGCGCACGATCGCCGTCGGCGACGCCGGTGCGTTGCAGCCGCGCGTCGAGTTCGTCCAGCGTCACGCAGCGCGCGATCCAGGCCCTGCGCCGTGCGCAAGATGCCGACGTCGTCCCACATGCACTCGGACAGCGCATCGCGTATCGCTCCCAGGTCGCCCGCCGGCTGACGGAAGGGCGCTTCGTGGCGCGCGATGCTGGCGGCGATGGCCGCCTCGTCCGGCGCGCGCAGCGCGGCATGCCGCACGCACCCAGGCCGCCATCGTCTCGCCGGCGATGCCGCCGAAGACGGTGGAGTTGGCCACGCCGTTGCCGCCCAGACGGTTGGCGCCGTGCACGCCACCGGTGTCTTCGCCGGCCGCGAACAGGCCGAGCAGCTCGGTGCGGCAGTCGGGCTCGAACACCAGACCCGCCCATCATGTAGTGCGCGGTGGGCACGACCTCGACCCGGCCGGCCGCGAGGTCGAAGCCGCAGTCGGCGCAGCGCTCGACCATGCCCTTGAACTGGCGCCGCACCTTGTCCGGCCCCAGGTGCGCCATCTCGATGAAGACGCCGCCGTTGGGCGAGGTGCGGCCCGCGCGCATCTCGGCGTAGATGCTGCGCGAGACGATGTCGCGCGTGGCACGCTCGGCGCGCGCGTCGTAGCGCTCCATGAAGCGCTCGCCCTGCGCCGTTGAGCAGCTAGCCGCCGGCGCCGCGCAGCCCCTCCTCGAGCACGGTGCCGGTCATGCGCGTGTGCGTGCCGGCAAGCAAGCCCGTCGGGTGGAACTGCACCATCTCCATGTCGCGCAGCGGCAGCCCGGACGCGCAGCGCCATCGCCAGGCCGTCGCAGCTCTTGTCGCCCGACGGGCGTGTGGAACTTGTACATCGTCGGCCCGCCGCCGGTGGCCAGCAGCACGGCCTTGGCGTGCACGAAGACGAAGCTCGCCGCTGCGCATGTCGATCATCAGCACGCCGGCGAGCGCGCTGCCGTCCGGCGTCTTGACGAGCTCGACGGCGCGATGCTCCTCGAGCCGGTGGATGCCGCGCGCCCAGACCTGCTCGGCGAGACGGTTGATGATCTCGATGCCGGTCAGGTCGCCCTTGTGCACCGTGCGGTCGAAGGTCTGGCCGGCGAAGGCCTTCTGGTGCACGGTGCCGTCGGGGTTGCGGTCGAAGAAGCAGCCGAGTTCGTTCTCGAGCTCGTGGATGCGCTCGACCGCCTTCGTCACCAGCGTCCAGGCCAGCTCCTGGTCGGGCCAGCCACTTGCTGCCCTCGATGGTGTCCATGAAATGGCGCTCGACCGAATCGCCTTCGGCGAGCGCGACGTTGTAGCCGCCCTGGACCATGCGCGTGCAGCCGCACTTGCCGAGCAGGCCCTTGACGGCGATCGGTGATCGACAGCGACGGGTCGGCCTGGTGCGCGTGCAGCGCGGCGAACAGCCCCGCGCCGCCGGAGCCCAGGATCAGGATGTCGGTCTCGATGCGTTCGACGCGATCGACGTTCATCGCGGCTCGATGCCCAGGCTCGCGAGCACGGCGGCGCGGCGTGCGTCGACGGCCTGCCGCACGTCGCGGTACAGGCTGCCGCCGTGGCTGTCCATCGCCACCAGCAGCGGACCGAAGTCGCGGATGCGGAACTTCCACAGCGACTCGGGGTTGAGATCGTCCAGGTCCACGTCCTCGATCTGCTCGATCCAGGTCGTCTCGAGCGCCGCGGTGCCGCCGACGATGGCCAGATAGGCGCCGCCGAGGTCGGCGAAGGCCTGCAGCGAGGCCTCGCGCAACCCGCCCTTGCCGATGATCAGGCGCACGCCGTGCTGCGCCATCAGCGGCCGCGTGAAGCGCTCCATGCGGTCGGACGTGGTCGTACCGATGCACACCGGTGCGTAGCCGGCCGGATGCTCGGCGCACGGGGCCACCTTGCGCACGTTGGGCGCGGTGTGGATCACCGCGTGGCCGTGCAGGTCGAAGCGCGTCGTGCGGCCGCGGTCGAACATGTGGATCTGCGTCGCGTCGCGGATCCCGAACAGCGTGGTCTGCAGGGTCACCGTGTCGTTGACGCGCAGGGCGCGGACCTGCGCCTCGGTGACCGGCATCTCGAGGTCGTGGTGGGCCATGCTCAGAATCCCCAGGTGACGCCGTCGCGGCCGAAGGTGGCACGGGCGCGGCGCGCCGAGTGGCACTGCATGTTGACCGCGATCGGGTTCATCGTGATGTGGGTGGCCGCGAGCTCGATGTGCACCGCGAACGCGGTGGCGTCACCGCCCAGGCCTTGCGGGCCGACGCCGAGCCGGTTCACCGCCAGTGACAGTTCATGCTCCAGCAGCGCGCCGTCGGGGTCGCCGCAGACCGTTCCCAACGCACGCGTGGCAGCGCGCTTGGCGAGCAGCACGCACAGGTCCGAGGTGCCGCCCACGCCGACGCCGACGATGGTCGGCGGGCAGGTCTTGCCGCCGGCATTGATGACGCAGTCGACGACGAAGGCCTTGATCGCGTCGATGCCCTCGGCCGGGATCGCCATCTTCAGGAACGAGTTGTTCTCCGACCCGCTGCCCTTGGGGATCATCTCGATCGCGAGGTGGTCGGGGGTGGCGACGAAGTCGACGTGGATCACCGGCACCTCGATGCCGCAGGACGTGTGCTCGTTGTGCCTCGTGAGCGGGTGCACGACCGACGAGCGCAGCGGGTACTCGCGCGTCGCGCGCTCGCAGCCGCGGCGGATGGCAGCCTTCAGCGCAACGCCGTCGACCTCGACGCCGCGGCCGATCTGCAGGTTGTAGATCGGCACGCCGGTGTCCTGGCACAGCAGGTTGTCGGTGCGCTCGGCGACCGCGATGTTGGTGATCATCGTGGCCAGCACGCCTTGCGCGCGTGGCGCGGTCTCGGCCGCGGCGAGGCGCTGGAAGCCCTGCTTGATGTCCGGCGGCAGCACCTTGAGCGCTCGCACGTAGAGTTCCTTGGCCGCGTCCTCGACGGCTTGCAGGTCGATCTTCATCGGCATCTACCTCTGATCCGTTGCGCTGCTCAACCGAGCAGCGCGAGCGCGAATACCAGGCCGGCGGCCACGCCGGCGCCCACGGTGGCGGCGATCCAGTCCTTGCGCAGCCCGCTCCACGGGCCGAACTCGATCAGCAGCAGCCGCACGCCGCCCGTCAGGTGCAGCGCCATCAGGACCACCAGCCCGCCTTCGGCGAGGTGGAACAAGGGCCGGTCGGCGAAGCGGAGGAAGCCGTCGAGCGCGGCCTCGCCGTGCAGCGCCTGGCCGAGCGCCCAGAAGTGGAACGGCAGGAATGCCGCCAGCGCCAACCCGGAGACCCGGTGCACGACGAAGGCCCAGTAGGCCGGATGGCGGCGGGCGCGCGAGTCGTTGCTGCGCATCATGTTCAGGCCGCTCCCACCACGGCCTATACCGCGCGCAGCCCGGCGGCCAGCAGCAGCAGCGCGAACGCGCCCGCCAGCCAGCCGACCCGGGCACCGCGCCAGCCCGGCGTCTCCTGCGGCGACGTTGGCCAGCCCGATCGGCGCGTGCACCGCGCAGGCCACGACGAAGACCGCGTAGAAGCCCGCCGAAAGCCCAGCTGCCGCGCGTGCGGGCGAGGATCTCCGCTGCGCTGAGCCCACCGCGCACCGCGACGACGATGATCGCCAAGGTGCACGAGCAGCGCCAGCGCCAACACCATCGCGCTGATGCGCTGCCAGAGCCAGAGCCGGGTCTGCAAGCGGGCGCTGGTCATGTGCGGCTCCGCGCCGGGCCACGCGCGATCGTCCGCTTCAGGCCCGCGATGCCGGCGGTGGGCGAAATCCGCTTCGGGCAGCGCTCGGTGCACGAGGCGTGCGTGTGGCAGGCATGGCAGCCGGCATCGCCGGACACGGCGGCCAGGCGCTCGTCGCGCGCCGTGTCGCGCTCGTCGTTGACCAGGGTCCAGGCCCGGTTCAGCGCCGCCGGGCCGAGGTAGTCGGGGCGCCAGCTCACGACGTCGCAGGAGGCATAGCACACCGCCACAGCCGATGCACTCGATGCCGGCATCGACCGCGCGACGCTGCGCGCTGTCGGGCGCGACGTCGGCGAACGGTTCGTGGCGCGTCGCGTTGCCGCTGAACTGACCCTTGGCGCGCGCCCACTTGTCGAAGAACCCGCTCATGTCGGTGACCAGGTCCTTGATCACCGGCAAGTTGGACAGCGGCGCGATCTCGAGCACGCCGTGCGCCGCGACCTTGGCGACATGGGTGCGGCAGGTCCAGCGGGCCACGCCGTTGACCGTCATCGCGCAAGAGCCGCACATGCCCACGCGGCAGGCGAAGCGGTAGCTCAGGTCGGGCGCGAGGTGGCGCTGGACATGGGTCACGACGTCGAGCACGGTCTGGCTCTGCAGGCGCGGCACGTCGTAGCGGACGAAGCCCCCTGCGGCCCTGCCGCGCCAGATCGAGACCTCGAGTTGCTGCGTCACGACGGGATCTTCGGCAGCCGCGGGGGTGCGTCGGACATTCGCTGTGCGTCGACCATGGAGCTCAGAGCCTGTGAAGACATGAATCGCACCCGCGCCGGGGCGGCCAAGGGCGCTGGGCAAGGCGCGGCGCACGGCCCAGGCTTGCCGCCTGGGCAAGCGGCGCAACGCGGCCCAGCGCCCTTGGGTGCCCCGGCCCGAAGGGTGAGGCCCCGGAACAGGCCCACTCGTCGTTGCAAAGCCTCGCCGGGGCCCAACCCCGGCTGTGCTTTGCGCCTAGATTGGGCCTGTTCCGGGGCCTCACGCGGGTGCGATTCATATCTTCACAGGCTCTCAGGCCGCGCGCCAGGCCTGCAACAACGCATCCGGCACGTCCAAGCCCTCGCGCTCGGCCTGCCGACGCAGCGCCTCGCGCCGTGCACCGGGCAGGCGCACGCCGTTGTCGCGGAGCATTTCGTTCACGAGCACTTCCACCCGGCCGAGGTAATGCGCCTGCCCGGCCAGCGCGTCCGGGTCGATCACGACGAACACCTGCCCCAGGCCGGGACGGTTGCCTTCGTCGACGAAGAAGCTCGAGGCCTCGAAACCGAAGTTGGCGCCGATCAGCGCCGTCACCAGCAGCTCCACCACCAGGGCCAGCATCGCCCCCTTGGGCGAGGTGGCAGCACCCATGGGCAGCATCGAGCCCTCGAGCGCCGCGTTCGCGTCCGTCGTCGGTTGACCCTGGGCGTCGAGCGCCCAGCCGGGCGGAATCGGCCGCCCCGCCTTGGCCGCGACCATCACCTTGCCGCGCGCGACCTCGCTCAGGCTGAGGTCGACGAGCAGCGGGTCGGCCTGCGCACGCGGGAAGGCGGCGGCCACCGGGTTGGTGCCGAAGATCGGATGCCGCCCGCCCGCCGCCGGCATCGCGGCCGGTGAATTGGTGAAGCCCAGCCCGACCATGCCGGCCTCGGTGATCGCGCGCAGATGGTCGACCAGCACGCCGCAATGGTGGCTGCGCACGACACCCGCCAGCGCCACCCCATGCTCGCGCGCCGCCGCGATCGCCTCCTGCACGGCCAGCGTGCAGGCGCCGAAGGCCAGACCCTCCGCGGCATCGATCACCAGCGCGCCGCCGCGGCGGCGCAGCAGCCGCGGCACGGCCGCGCCGTCGACGCGCCCGTTGCGCAGGTGGGTGGCGTACTGCGCCACCCGCGACAGGCCGTGCGAGCCCAGCCCCTGCGCCTCGGCCAGCACCAGCGCGCGCGCCGTGCTCTCGGCCATCGCGGCACCCGCGCCTGCGCGCTGCAGCTGCGCGGCGACGAGTGAGCGCGCTTCTTCCAGCGGAATCTTCATCGCAGTGCCTCCAGCACCCGGGTCGCGATGAGCGAGCTCACGCGCTCGTTGGCCTCGGCCGAGACGCCGGCGATATGCGGGGTCAGCACGAGGTTCGTCAGGGCGTCGAAATGGGGCGAGGCCGGCAGCGGCTCGACGCCGAAGACATCGATCGCCGCGCCGCCGAGCCGGCCGCTCCCGAGGGCCGCGGCCAGCGCCACCTCGTCGACGATCTCGCCGCGGGCGGTGTTGATCAGCACCGCGCCCGGCTTCATCGCCGCGAGGCGCGCCGCACCGAACAGGCCGCGCGTGCTGTCGACGAGGGGCACGTGCAGGCTGACCACGTCGGCCTCGGCGACCAGTTCGTCCAGGCTGCAGCAGCGCACCCCGCCTTGCGCGAAGGCCGGGTGCGCCGGCTCCATCATCGCGTCGTGGGCCAGCACCTGCATCCCCAGGCCCCGGGCCAGCCTGGCGGTGAGCTGGCCGATCGAGCCGAAGCCGACCAGCCCCAGGGTCTTGCCGCCGATCTCGCGGCCGTTCGAGAGGGCATTGCGCGGCCATTGCCCGGCGGCCACCGCGGCGCTGGACTGGTACGCGCCGCGCAACAGCAGCATCGCCGTCGCCAGCACGTACTCGGCCACGCTCAGCGCGTTGGCACCGGTGGCCGGGATGACCTGCATGCCGCGCGCGGCGCAGCCCGGCAGGTCGATGTTGTCCAGCCCCACGCCCAGGCGGCCGACGACGCGGCAGCGCGACAGCGCCGCCAGCAACTCGCCGCGCACCTGGGTGCGGTTGCGCACCACGATCGCGTCGGCGCCGGCGGCCTCGGCCCGCAGGCGGCGGATGTCATCGACCAGCGTCGCGTCATAGAGCACGTCGTGCGCCGCGGCAAGCCGCGCCACCGCCGGCGCGTCCATGAACTCGGTGATGACGATCCGCGCCATGCTCAGGCCGACTCGTACAGCCGCGTCAACACGAACTCACGGTGCCCCAGCGCTTCGGCCGCGGTCACGCGGCCGTTGGCGGTGCGCAGCATGCACTCGAGCAGCTTGTCGCCGGCCTGATCCAGCGTGAGCTCGCGCTGCAGCAGCCCCGTCACGTCGACATCGACGTGCTCGCTCATCGTGCGCACGGTGCGCGGATTGGCGCAGATCTTGATCACCGGCAGGATCGGGTTGCCGATCACGTTGCCCTGGCCGGTGGGGAAGAAATGCACCGCGTAGCCCGAAGCCGCGCAAAGGGTCACCATCTCGGCCGCGGCGCTGGACGAGTCCATGAACCACAGCCCCGGGTGCGTCGGCATCTCGGCCTTGTCGATGACGCCGTCGACGGTGCACTTCTTGCCGATCTTCTGGATGTTGCCGAGCGCCTTTTCCTCGATCGTCGTCAGGCCGCCGGCGATATTGCCCTTGGTCGGCTGGCTGTCGGAGAGGTCGCTCGTCTTGTGGCGGTTGATCACGTCCTGGTAGCGGTTGAACATGAACATGAACTGCTCGCGCACCGCGTCGTTGGCGCAGCGCGCGGCCACGATGTGTTCGCCACCGGTGATCTCGGTCGTCTCGCCGAAGCACAGCGTGCTGCCCAGCGCGTGCAGCTTGTCGAAGGCGTTGCCGACCGACGGGTTCGAGCCGCAGCCGCTGGTGGTGTCGCTCTCGCCGCACTTGGTGCTGACCCACAGCTCGTGGATCGGGCAGACCTCGCGCTGCTTCTCGCTCGCCCACTGCACGTACTCGCGCGCCGCCTTGCTGGCCCGCAGGATGGTGTCGTGGTCGCCATGCTGCTCGATGCCGAAGCCGACCACGGGCTTGCCGGTGGTCTTGATGCCGTCGACGACCTTCTGCGTCCAGCCGTCCTCGATGCCGATCACGACCACCGCGGCGACGTTGGGGTTGCAGCCGGCGCCGATGAGGGTGCGGAAATGCAGATCCAGGTCGGCGCCGAACTGCAGCCGCCCGTAGGGGTGCGGGATCGCCAGCGCACCCTTGATGTTGTGCGCCACCGCCTCGGCCGCGGCGTTGGACAGATCGTCCAGCGGCAGGATGATGACGTGGTTGCGCACGCCCACGCGGCCGTTTTCGCGTCGGTAGCCGAGGAAGGTCGTGTCTTTGGAGATGATGCTCATGGCGGCCTGACTCCTTACCAGCGCTTGGTCTTGATGTTGTGGACATGGGCGTGTTCGCCGGTGCGGATCGGCGCCACGACCTTGCCCATGTCGATGCCGTACTTGATGACCGTATCGCCGGGCGACAAGTCCTTCAGAGCCACCTTGTGGCCGATCGGGATGTCCTGCCGGGCCTGGACATCGACCATCCGGTCCTCGTCCATGATCCAGCCCTTCAACGCCATGCCGGCCTTGACACCTTCGACCACCACCACCGCGACGCTGTCGTGGGCGTCGTGCAGCACGAAATGAATCATCCTTGCCTCCTGTTCATGCCGGCCCATGCGGGCGGGCCGGAAGCGAGTATCCCGGGCTCGGCAGGTCGTGTCAACCAATTCATCTAGATGACATGAATGGCTGGGTGACATGAATGGCTGCGATCCGCGATCCGATTCGGTGTTCCGCTCTCGCCGTGAACATGGGGCCGAGGCGCGACACCCGTCGGCGCGGCGACGACCTCGTGGACGCTCAGGGTGGAGAAGTTGCCGAGATCGTGAATCCGGGCCCATGCCGACGCGGCACGTCGTGCTCGCGGGCTGCGGCTCGCGCCCCGGCCGCCATGGGATCATCGCCCATGCCCGCCCGCCCGCCCCGGCCCGCCCGCCGCCGCCGCATCCCCTCGTTCCTGCGCCATGTCGGGCCGGGCGTCGTCACCGGGGCCGCCGACGACGACCCGTCGGGCATCGCGACCTACACCCAGGCCGGCGCGCAGTTCGGCACCGGCGTGCTGTGGACGGTGTTCCTGTCGCTGCCGTTCATGATCGCGATCCAGCTCGTCAGCGCGCGCATCGGGCGCCAGTCGGGCAAGGGCATCGCGGCCAACCTGCGCGACCACGCACCGCGCCCGCTGCTGCTGGCGATCGTCTCGCTGTTGCTGGTGGCCAACACGATCAACATCGCGGCCGACATCTCGGCGATGGGCGAGGCGCTGCGGCTGGTGATCGGCGGCGGCCCGCATCTGTTCGCGCTCGTCTTCGGCGCGCTGACCGTGCTGCTGCAGGTGTTCGTCCCGTACCGGCGACTGGCGCCCGTGCTCAAGTGGCTGACGCTGACGCTGTTCGTCTATGTCGCGGTGGCCTTCACGGTGCGCATCCCGTGGCTGCAGGTGCTGCACGACCTGGTGCTGCCCCGCGTCCAGGTCAGCCCGGCATTCTGGATGACGATCGTCGCGGTGCTCGGCACCACGATCTCGCCCTACCTGTTCTTCTGGCAGGCTTCGCAGGAGGTCGAGGAGATGCGCCTGCGCGGCATCCAGGCCGGGCGCGAGGCCGACTCGGTGGTCCGGCGCGCGCTGCGCCGGGTGCGCATGGACACCATCGTCGGCATGACGTTCTCGAACGGCATCGCGTTCTTCGTCATGCTCAGCGCCGCCGTGGTGCTGCACGGCGCCGGCGTCACCGACGTGCAGACCTCGGCCCAGGCCGCGCTGGCGCTGCGCCCGCTGGCCGGCGAGATGGCGTTCCTGCTCTTCGCGCTGGGCATCATCGCCACCGGCATGCTGGCGGTGCCGGTGCTCGCGTCGTCGTCGGCCTACGCGATGGCCGAGGCGCTGGGCTGGCCCGAGGGGCTGGAGCGCCACTGGCGCGAGGCGAAGGGCTTCTACGCGATCATCGCCATCGCCACGCTGGTCGGCACCGGGCTGGACTTCTCGCCGATCGACCCGATGAAGGCGCTGTACTGGAGCGCGGTGATCAACGGCGTCGTCTCGGTGCCGATCATGGCCGCGATGATGCTGATCGCCGGCAAGCCGGCCGTGATGGGGCCGATGGTCGTGCGCCGCAAGACGCGCTGGCTGGGCTGGGGCGCCGTGCTGCTGATGTGCGCTGCGGTGGCGATGATGGGCCGCGACCTGGTGCGCTGACGCAGCACAGCGGCACGGCGCATGGACGGGAAAGACACACGACGATGGACTTGACGACGATTCGCCGCGCCCTCGCGGCCGCCACCCTGGGCGCGTGCAGCGCCGCCGCGCTCGCCGCGTCGACGGCCCCCGTGGCCGCCGAGCATGGCATGGTGGTCACCGCGCAGCACCTCGCCACGCACGTGGGCGTCGACGTGCTGAAGGACGGCGGCAATGCGATCGACGCCGCGGTCGCGGTGGGCTACGCGCTCGCGGTGGTCTACCCGGCGGCGGGCAACCTGGGCGGCGGCGGCTTCATGACGATCCGCCTCGCCGACGGCCGCACGCGCTTCATCGACTTCCGCGAGAAGGCGCCGCTCGCCGCGCGAGCCCGACATGTACCTCGACGCCGCCGGCAACGTGGTCCCGGGGCTGAGCACGCGCGGCTGGCTGTCGGCGGGCGTGCCGGGCAGCGTGGCCGGGCTCGAGCTGGCACGCGAACGCTACGGCACGATGAAGCGCGCCGCGCTGCTCGCGCCGGCGGTCCATTACGCCGAGCGCGGTTTCGTGCTCGACGCCGGCGATGCGGCGACCTTCGCCGTCGCCACCGACGACTTCCGGCGCGACCCGGCCTCGGCCGCGGTGTTCCTGCCCAAGGGCCGGGCGCTGGCCGCCGGCGACCGGCTCGTGCAGAAGGACCTGGCGCAGACGCTGCGCCGCATCGCCGCCGGCGGGCCGGCCGGCTTCTACCGCGGCCCGACCGCCGCCGCGCTCGTCGCCGCCGAGCCGACGCCGGCCACGGGCTGTTCACGCAGGCCGACCTGGACCAGTACCGCGCCGTCGAGCGCGCGCCGGTCGAATGCCGACTACCGCGGCACCACGTGATCTCGGCGCCGCCGCCCAGCTCCGGCGGCGTGACGCTGTGCGAGATGCTGAACGTGCTCGAAGGCTATCCGCTCGCCGACTGGGGCTTCCGCTCGGCGAAAGCGGTGCACGTGCAGATCGAGGCGATGCGCCACGCCTTCATGGACCGCAACACCTTGCTCGGCGACCCGGACTTCGTCACCGACCCGACCGCGCACCTGCTCGACAAGGCCTACGCGGCGAAGCTGCGCGCGGCGATCGACCCGCAGCACGCCGGCGACTCGCACGCGCTCGCGCCGGGCGAGCCGCCGCACGAAGGCAGCAACACCACGCATTACTCGATCACCGACCGCTGGGGCAACGCGGTGTCGGTGACCACCACGCTGAACGACTGGTTCGGCGCGCGCGTGACGGCGAGCGGCACCGGCGTGCTGCTGAACGACGAGATGGACGACTTCAGCGCCAAGCCCGGCGTGCCCAACCTGTACGGGCTGGTGCAGGGCCGGGCGAACGCGATCGCGCCGGGCAAGCGGCCGCTGTCGTCGATGACGCCGACGATCGTCACGAAGGACGGCCAGCTCCTGATGGTGCTCGGCACGCCGGGCGGCAGCCGCATCATCACGACCGTGCTGCACGTGATCCTGAACGTGGTCGACTACGGCATGACGATCCAGGAGGCGGTCGACGCGCCGCGCTTCCACCAGCAATGGCTGCCCGAGACGACGCTCCTCGAGCGCTTCGCGCTCAGCCCCGACACCGAGGCGCTGCTGGTCGGCATGGGCCACCGCTTCGCCGTCGCGCCGCCGGCCAACCACGTGGCGGCGATCCTCGTCGGCGCGCCCTCGCTGGTCGGCGCACCGGTGGGCGCGAACCGCTACTACGGCGCCAACGACCCGCGCCAGGGCACCGGGCTGGCGCTCGGGTACTGACGGAGCCGGAGCCGCCGCAGCGCGGCGGCCGTCCCGCTCAGCCGCCCCAGCCGAACGGCGCGTGGGTGCTCGAGACGCGGCCCGCGTCGGTGAAGAACACCGATCCGGTGCCTATGCCCGGGTAGACGTAGTACCAGCCGGTCCGGCCGTCGAGCATGAACTTCTTCGACGGCGCGCCGAGAAGCCGCGTGACCTCGGCCTGCGCCATCTCGGGCTGGACCTGCGACCAGTTGATGCGCAGCGCCGCCTCGGGGCTGACGTAGCCGGCCGGTGCCGCCGCCGGTGCCGCCGCGGCGGCCATGGGCGCGGCGGCGGGAGCGGCCTGCGGGACGGCCGGCACCGCCTGGGGAACGGCCGGCGCGGGCGCTGCCGCGGCCGCCGCCTGCACGGCTGGCATCGAGGGCGACGACCGGCCTTCGAGCTGGCCGACCCGCGTCTGCAGGTTCAGCACCATCGCGCGCAGCGCCTGGACTTCATGCTGCAGCGCCGCGACGTCGGGCTCGGCGGCCCAGGCCACAGGGGCGGCGGCGAGCGCGAGGGAAGCGAGGAGCGGTAGCGCGATCTTCATGGTTTCCTTGCCCGATCGAAAAGAGAACGAGGCGCCGGGCGACGCGCCCGAAGGCGCCGTCACCCCGCGCCTCGATGGCCGCGCTAGCGGGACGCGGCGTAGTTCGCCGCCGCCTTCATCTGCTCGGGGCTCATCGTGCGCACCACGGCCAGCATGATCGGCGCGTTCGAGCGGGTTCCCGACTTGAAGCCCTCCAGCTGCCCGACGAGGTAGTCGACATGCTGCCCGGCCAGGCGCGGGAAAGCGCCCGCGCCTTCGGCCTTCGCACCATGGCAGGTCGCGCAGGCCGGCACGCCTTGCGCCGGGACGCCCTGCGTGTAGATCTTCCCGCCTTCGGCCACCAACGCGGTATCCGCGGCCGGCTCGTGCATGGGCTTCTGCGCCGAGTAGTAGTCGGCCAGCGACTTGATCGTGTCGTCGCTCAGCTGCGAGGCCATGCCCCACATGTAGGCCTGGGCGTTCGGGTCGCCGCGCAAGTGGCCGCGGAACGCATCGAGCTGCAGCGTGATGTACGCCGACTGTTGCCCGGCCAGGTTCGGGAACACCGGCGAGACGCTGTGCCCCTCGGGGCCGTGACAGGCCGAGCACACGCCGGTGGCGAGCGCCGGCGCCGCCTGTTGCGCCAGGACCGTGCCCGCGCCCGCTGCGAGCAGCGCGCCTACTGCAATTGCAAGAAATGTCTTCATGATCGGTCGCCTAGAAGTTGATCCAGCCCAGCAGGTAGAGCGTGTTGTTGTCGCTCGCGTTCCGGCCCGAGCCGTCGTAGTTGTCGCTGCCGCCGTTGAACTTGCTGTAGTTCGTGTACTGGAGCGCGAACTTGGTGTTCTCGTAGGGCACCCAGTCGAGCTCGGCGGTCCAGCCCTTGCTGTCGGGCTTGTTGTTGGCAAAGCCCGAGAACGCGGCCGGCGCGTAGAGCCCCGCGTCGGCGGAGCCGGTGGTCGAGAAGTAGCCGAGTGCGCCGCCGTACTTGCGGTGGTAGTAGTAGTTGGCACCGATGCGCAGCGTCTTCAGGTCGTTCGACGGGTTGATCCCACCGTCCGTGATGGCATAGGTGGCATCTTGGTTCTGCTTCTCGCTGATGTAGGTCGCCAGCACCGAGACCATGTGCTCGTCACCGATGTACTGGTACTGCGTGTCGACCGCGACGTCGCGGTAATGATCGGTCAGGCCCGCCAATGCGTTGCCACCTCCCGGGTACATCTTGACGTCGATGCCATACAAGCCCGCTTCCCAGGAACTGCGCCCCCATTGGCGTTCGTAGGCGAGCCGCCAGTAAGGCGCCATCCCGTTGACGACGTTGGTGCTGGCGCTGTCCAGCGGCGCCCCCGCCGCGGGCGCCGAGCGGTAGGCACCGATCTCGGCGTAGATCGAATCGTTCCAGGAGCCATAGATGCTCAAGCCGGCGACCCCGGCGTCGGCGAGTGGCCCGTCGATCATCGTCGCGGCGGCGGGGCCGGGTGCGGTCGCGCTGCGCTGGTCGAACGGCGACTGCCACGCGCTGGTGGTGTTCCACAGGTCCTGCACCGTCGGGTTGTTGTTGAAGCTCAGGCCCCAGAGGAACTTGTCGTTGACCGCCTTCGCGTAGCGGATGTCGGTGTTGTCCCAGCCGAAAGTGCCCGCGGTGCCGTCATACGTCATCTGCACGAAGGCGCCGAAGTTGGGCGCAATGCGGCCGGCGTAGAACAGGCTCGCCTGCTGCGGGAACAGCACCTGGCCGTTCTTCGCCAGCGCGTCGGCAGGCACCGAGCCGATGCCCTGCTGCGAGTCGGGGACCGCGGTCTTGGTCTTGGTGTACGAGGCCTGCAGCATGAACGACAGCGGCGGCAGCTGGTTCAGCACCAGCGTCTGGTCCTTGTTCGTGTTCATCCCGCTGACCTGCGGCAGGTTGTCGATGGTGTAGCCGTTGAGCTTGAAGCGGCGCCCGAACGGCGTCAGTTCCGGGAAGACGGTGTGGCAGGCCTCGCAGGCCATGCCCGTCTGGCGCGCGAAGCTCGGCACCGCCTGCGCGCTGCCCGGCGCGAGCAGCAACGCGCCGCCCGCCATTCCCAACGTTGCCATGAACGTTCTCAATCTGCCTTGCCCCATTGCGGCCTCCATTCGGCTGTGTTGAATTTCATTTAGACCGAGGAGAGTCTGACAGGCACAAACGAGCGCACTTTTAATTTGGATCAAACGTGCACCGAGGGCTTGCCGACGCGTGTCGAAAGTGCAATTGCGACGGCCTGTTCGCCGGGCATGAAGGCAAACATCGGGCTTTTGCCGCGTCGATCTGATCGTTGAATGGTCATTTATGACTTTCAAAATGACTTCGAATCGGTTTTCGGATTCCTGCCGAATGAGATTCGAATGAGACGGCCCGACAAATTCCGGCCTTCGAAGGCTCGTGGCCCCATTTCAGTCGCTGTCGAATCCAGCGTCGACGGGAGTCTTCCCGGCCAGGGGGTTAGGCTTGCGGCTGACCGCAGGAGACGCCTTTGCCGACCACCCCCTCCCCCGCCACGACCGCGCCCAGCGCGCTCATCGACAGCGACCACCCCGCGATGGTGGCCTTCGCGCGCCGCCACGCGACGGGCGCCGACGACCGCGAGCGCGCCGTCGCGCTGACCCTCGCGGTGCGCGACGGCTTTCGTTACGACCCCTACCGGATCGACCTCTCGCCCGCCGGCATGAAGGCCAGCAGCGTTCTCGCCAGCGGCCACGGCTGGTGCGTGACCAAGGCCACGCTGCTCGCCGCCGCGGCGCGCGCGGCGGGCATCCCGGCCAGGCTCGGCTTTGCCGACGTGCGCAACCACCTGTCGACCGAGCGCATGCGCCAGACGATGCAGACCGACCTCTTCATCTGGCACGGCTACACCGAGCTGTGGCTGGACGGCGCCTGGCGCAAGGCGACGCCGGCCTTCAACATCGAGCTGTGCGAGCGCTTCGGCCTGCTGCCGCTGGACTTCGACGGCCGCGCCGATTCGCTCTACCACCCGTTCGACCGCAGCGGCCAGCGCCACATGGAATACGTGCACCAGCGCGGCAGCTTCGACGACCTGCCGCTGGCACAGATCGTCGCCGACTTCGAGCGCGTCTATCCTGGCTGGCTGAAGCTCGGCGACGACCGCGCCAGCTTCGCGGCCGACGTCGCGCGGGAGGCTGGATGAGCGCCGTCCCGGAAGGCTTCCGCCCGCTGACCATGGGCGGCGAATTCGTCAACGCGAACGGCCCGCTGTACCTGAAGCACGAGGGCGGCCTCGTGCGGCTCGGATTCCGCGTCGAGGCGCGCCACACGAACCCGCTCGGCATCTGCCACGGCGGCATGATGGCCACCTTCTGCGACATGCTGCTGCCGATCTCGGCGCACCGGCAGAGCGAGGCGCTCGTGAACCGCTTCCTGCCGACGATCAGCCTGCAGATCGACTACCTCGCGCCGGTGCCGCTGGGCGCCTGGGTCGAGGGCGAGGGGCAGGTGCTGCGCGTCACGCGCAGCTTCGTCTTCGCGCAAGGCCTGGTCAGTGCCGACGACGCGCCGGTCGCGCGCGTGAGCGGCATCTTCAAGGTCGGTGCCCTCTTCACGCCGCCCAAGGAGAGCCCATGAACCACGAGACGATCACCGTCGCGCTCGCCGAGCAGGTGATGACGATCACGCTGAACCGCCCGGACCGGCTCAACGCGTTCAACGCGGTGATGATGAACGAGCTGATCGAAGCGTTCGACGAGGCCGACGCGAACGACGCGGTGCGCGCCGTCGTCGTCACCGGAAGCGGGCGCGCGTTCTGCGCGGGCGCCGACCTCGGCGCCGGCGCGAAGACCTTCGACTACGAGGCGCGCACCGACCGGCCCGACAAGGCCTCTTCGGCGCGCCGGGCCGACGGCAGCGTCGACTGGAGCCACGACTCGGTGCGCGACGGCGGCGGCCGCGTCACGCTGCGCATCTTCGACTGCCTCAAGCCGGTGATCGCCGCGATCAACGGGCCGGCGGTCGGCATCGGCGCGACGATGCTGCTGCCGATGGACATCCGGCTCGCCGCCGACGACGCGCGCATCGGCTTCGTGTTCGCGCGCCGCGGCATCACGCCCGAGGCCTGTTCGAGCTGGTTCCTGCCGCGGCTGGTCGGCATCAGCCGCGCGCTCGAATGGACGATGTCGGGCCGCGTCTTCCCCGCCACCGAGGCCTTCGACGCCGGCCTCGTGCGCTCGCTGCACCCGGCGCAGGACCTGCTCGGCGCGGCGCAGACGCTGGCGCGCGAGATCGCCGACCACGCCGCGCCGGTCTCGGTCGCGCTGACGCGGCAGATGATGTGGCGCATGCTCGGCGCCGCGCACCCGATGGACGCGCATCGGATCGACAGCCGCGCGATCTACGCGCGCGGCGCGTCGGCCGATGCGAAGGAAGGCGTGAGCGCCTTCCTCGAGAAGCGTCCGGCCCGGTTCACGGACCGCGTGAGCCAGGACATGCCGCCGTTCTTCCCCTGGTGGGACGAGCCCGGCTACGAGTAGCGGCACGCGCCTCCGGGAGGTGTGGCTTCGCGACTTTCTTGATCCCGCGGAGGACGGCCGGCTGCGGCCGGCCCTGGGGCGCTCATACCCATTCGCGATCGATCGTTGATAAAGGCCATCTGTCGGCTCACGGCCCGTTGCGGACGTTCGTTCTGCGTGCCGGCATCGGCGCGAGATCGGGCCGCTGGGGCGCGCTGCTCCGCTCATGTCCGGCCTCGCGGCCGGGCTGCGCCCGGGCGCTCCTCCTTTACTTCGCTGCACAGCGCGCCCCACCGTCCCGATCTTCGGGCAACGGCTGTTCTCGACCGTCGAACGCCACCGACGCCGGTGGCCGTGGGCGTGGGGTGGCCGCTGTAGCGAAGTAAAGGAGGAGACGACGGTCGGCAGACCGTCGTCGGGGGACATGAGCGGAAGCGGCCACCCCGCGACCGCGGCACGCGCCGCATGCCTGCACGCAGCGGTCGTGGATCCACGTTCGGCGAACGGCCGCAACGGGCCGCGAGCGGCCCCTCATTCCCAGTCGATCGATCGCAAGCAGCTATCAGAACATCTGCGTCACGCGCACCGTGCTGCCCTGGCTCTCGACCTGCACGACGCCGGGCGTCGCGCGCGCGAGCCGGATCATCTGCTCGTTGCTGGCCATGATGTCGGCGACGAAGCCGCGCACGCCGCGCGCCTTCGCGTCGGCGGCCAGGCCTTTCTGCAGCGCGCTGCCGACGCCCTTGCCCTGCCAGTCGGGCAGCACCATGAACGCGGTCTCGGCCAGGTTCGTCGACGGGTCGATGAAGTAGCAGGCGTGGGCGACGACGCGCGGGTCCTCGCGCGCGCCGGTGACGGCGACGAAAGCGACCTCGTTCTCGAAGCTCAGGTTGCACAGGCGCTGCACGTCCTGGTCCGACAGGCCGCGCACCTTGCGGAAGAAGCGGGTGTAGATGTCGCGCTCGGTCAGGCCGTGGAACAGCTCGCGGATCGCGGCGCCGTCGGACGAGGTCGCCGCGCGCAGCAGCAGCATGCTGCCGTCGGCGAGCGTGACGCGCTGCTCGGCCTCGACCGGGTAGGCGTGCAGGTTCTTCAGCGTCTGCCCGGCCGGCAAGTGGCCGAGCGCCTGCGCCTGCGCCAGCAGCTCGGCGCGGAAGTCTGGGTGCGCGACCTCGATCAGCGCGAGCGCGCGCTCGCGGATCGACTTGCCGAACAGGTAGGCGATGCCGTATTCGGTGATCACGTAGTGCACGTCGCTGCGCGCGATCGCGACGCCCTCGCCCGCCGGCAGCGCGGCGCGGATGCGCGAGGTCTTGCCGCTCGTCGTCGGTCGACGCGAGGCAGATGATCGCCTTGCCGCCGGCCGAGCGCGACGCGCCCTGCAGGAACTCGGCCTGTGCCGCCAGCCCGCTGTAGAACTCGCCGTCGAACTGGTCGGCGCAGACCTGCCCGGTGAGGTCGACCGCGAAGGCCTGCGTCACCGAGACCATGCGGTGCTGGGCCGCGATGACCTGCGGATCGCAGACCGCGTCGATGCTCTGGAACGAGAACAGCGGGTTGGCGTCGATCAGGTCGTAGAGCCGGCGCGAGCCCATCGCGAAGCTGGTCACGATCTTGCGCGGCTCGTGCGTCTTGCGCCGGCCGGTCAGGATGCCTTTCTCGAGCAGCGGGACGATCGCGTCGGTGATCACGTCCGAATGGATGCCGATGTCGCGCCGGTCCAGCAGGTACTTCAGCGCCTCGTTCGTGAAGCGGCCCAGGCCGATCTGCAGCGTCGAGCCGTCCTCGATGACGCCGCCGATGTAGCGCGCGATCTGCTCGACCACCTGCTCCTCGGCGACGCGGTGCCGGTACTCGATGACCGGCGTCGCCACCGGCACCAGCCAGTCGATCTGGTCGACGTGCAGCATCGAGTCGCCCATCGAGCGCGGCATCGCCGGGTTGACCTCGGCGATCACGAGCCGCGCCTTCGCCACCGCGGCCGGCGCGATGTCGACCGAGACGCCCAGGCTGACGTAGCCGAACTCGTCGGGCAGCGACACCTGGATCAGCGCGACGTCGACGCGGATGCGGCCGATCTCGATCAGGTGCGGCACGCGCGCGATCGAGATCGGCACGTAGTCGGCCAGCCCCTGCCGGACCGCGCTGCGCACGTCGCTGCCGACGAAGAAGACGCGGTGGCGGTACTTCGTCGTCGCGCGGCCCGCCGCGTCGTGCGGCACCGCCTGGTCGGTCAGGAAATGCACCAGCTCGACGTCGGCCGGCGGCTGCGCGAGCGCCTCGAGCGCGCCGACCAGCGCGCGCGGCGTCGCGCAGGCGGTGCCGACGAAGACATGCTCGCCGCCCTTGACCCGCGCCACCGCGGCCTCGGCGCTGGTGACCTTGGCCGCGTGGGGTTGCAGCGTCGGGTGCAGCGCGGCGGCCGGCTCGGGCCCGGCACCGGCACTGGCACCGGGATTCAGCCAGCCGCGCAGGCTCTGGGTCGCGCGCGCCAGCAGGCCGGCGGGTCGGGCGGTCTCATCCATGGCGGTCTCCGGGTCGGGGCGCTGCAACGCCGGCGCTGCGCAGCGCGTCCAGTTCCTGCTCCAGGCGCGCCACGTCGCGGCCGAGACGGCCGGCGAGCAGACGAATCAGGTGCAGGCCGAAGGCCGGGTTCTGGAAGTACAGCTGCATCACGGTGCCCTGGTCGATCTCGAGCAGCGTGCAGCGCGTCAGGCAGCGCGCGGTGTGGGTGCGCACGCGCTCGGGCGAGAACAGCGCGATCTCGCCGAACACGCGCCCGGGCTCGAGACGCTGGCCGATCTCGACCAGTTCCATCGCGCCCTGGGTCAGCAGGTAGAGCCGGTCGGCGCGGTCGCCGCGCGCGAACAGCGTGCGCCCGGCGCGCAGCCGGCGCGGCTTCATGTAGGGCTTGAGCCACAGGCCGGCGAGGTCGGCGGCGTCGGCGGCACGCTGGACGCGGTGCGTCAGCCGCGTCATCTCGATCGCGCGCACGATGTTGATCGGCAGCAGCAGCGCGGACACCGCCGCCGTCGTCGGCGACGGGTGCAGCACGCCCCAGACCAGCAGCCCGGCGTTGCTGCCCACCGCGAGCCAGCGCAGCGGGATCATCGTGCGCACGAACGCGCTGACGACGACCAGCGCGACCCCCACCACGGCCGCCAGATGCGCCGCGATCTGCGCCGGCGACGCCAGCACCGCCGCGGCATAGGCCCAGGCGGCCGAGGCCGGCGATTGCGCGAAGGCGGCGACGGTGGGACCCATGCCGCCCGGGCCCCTCAGGCGGCGTGCGGCCGGAAGGCCTGCAGCGCCGGGCCCGCCATCGCGTCGAGCACCTCGGCGCCATGCGCATGGCCCTGCTCGACGATGCTGTCGAAGCGCTCCCACTGCAGCATGCCCACGCGCTCGAGCGGCGGGTTGAAGTACAGGTCGGTCAGGCGCTGCGACTGGCGCTGGCGCGAGGCGCTGTAGAGGATGGTCACGTTCATCAGGTAGGACATCAGCGACGGCAACCGGTAGCGCCGGCGCCGGCGCGGGCGCAGCCGGTCGCGCAGCAGCGCCCACGCGCCGGGCACCTCGTCGAGCTCGATCCGGCGCGGCTTGCGGAAGCTCAGGTCGACGCCGATCACGCGGCCGACGCTGCGCTGCGTGCGCATCACGTCGACCGGGAAGTTGTTGAAGGTGCCGCCGTCGCAGAGCAGGTCGCCGTCGTGCAGCACCGGCGGCAGCGCGCCCGGGATCGCGACGCTCGCGAGCATCGCGCGGCGCAGGTTGCCGCGCTGCAGCAGTTGCTCGCTGGCCTGCGAATAGTTGCTCGCGACGCAGTAGTAGTTCTTCCACAGGTCCTCGACGTCGACGTCGAAGCCGAACAGCTCCTCGACCGCGCTGGCGATGACGCGGCGCAGCCGCCGGCCGCTGATCAGCGACAGCAGCGGCACGAGGTTGAAGTCGCCGGTCGGGTTGACGCTGAACCAGCGGCGCGCGATCGCCGTCACCTCGTCGGCCGGGCGGTCGCTGGCGACGAGCGCGGCCATCACCGCGCCGATGCTGGTGCCGCCGACGAAGTCGATCTCGATGCCGCGCTGCTGCAGCGCCTGGAACACGCCCAGGTGGGCGCAGCCGCGCGCGCCGCCCCCGGCGAGCACGAGGCCGACCGCGGTCTGGCTCAGGATGCGCGCCAGGCGCGCCATGTCGCGGTCGAGCGCGCGCCGAACGTGCACGTGCAGGTCCACCGGCCGGCGGTCCAGCCAGTCGCGCGTGCCGCGCGGGCAGCGCCGGTCGGCCGGGTGCAGCAGCACCAGCGTCTCGGCGGCCTCGACGCGGCCGGCGCGCTGCATCAGGCATTCGCGTTCGGTCGCGTGCAGTTGCGCCGGCTGGTCGGCGTCGGCGAGCAGCAGCATCTCGTCGCAACGCCGGCTGCAGCGCCGCGTCCACGGGCTCGGGCGGTCGTCGGCGAGCAGCAGCACGTAGTCGTAGGTGGCCTCGACCTCGTCGAGGTGCAGCGCGATGCGGCGGTCGGCGTCCTCGTCGCCGGCGTCGCTGTTGGCCAGCCCGGGCTGGCCCAGGTCGCGGTCGATCGCCGCGGCGTCGACGACGCGCACGCTGGCAATGGGCGCGATCTGCGCCGCGAGCCGGTGCGCGAAGTCGGCGGGGTCGAGGCCGGCCGAGATCGGCAGCAGCGCCACCGCCACTGGCCGCGCCAGGTCCGAGCGCGACTGCGGGTTCTGCAGCCGGCGGATGATCTGCCGCGTCAGCGCGAGCGACACTGCGGCGCTGCTCGCGAGCAGTTCGTTGAACGCCGCCTTGCCCAGGCGCACGAGCACCGAATCGCGGATCGCGACGACGGTGGCCGAGCGCGGCTCGTCGGTGTACAGGCTCATCTCGCCGACGATCTGGCCGCGGCCCATCTCGCGCAGCATGCGTTCGCTGCCGTCGTCGGCGCGCACGTAGGCGCGCAGCCGGCCGCTGATCGACAAGTACATCGAGTCGCCGGGCTCGCCCTGGGACATCAAGGTCTCGCCGCCGGCGATGAAGACCCATTCGAGCTGCCCGCGCAGCAGGTCCATCGTGGCCGGGTCGATGTCGCCGAAGAGGGCGCGCAAGTGGCGTTCTAGAAGTTCGTCCTGGTAGTGCTGCGGCATCGGCCTTCGGTTCGCTGTTCGACGGCGGGCCGATCGGCGGAGAGACCGAGATCTAGGCCGACGCTTGTTCGGAAAATGCTAACCGATCGGCCCGCCTCGACGTATCGGTGCTTGCGCGCGACGGGCGGGCTTCAGCCGTCCAAGGCCGCGGCCGGCTCGACCGTCACGCTGCGCAGGCGATGCGCGATGCACGGCGCGAGATGGCGCATCGGAAGATCCCGCCGTCGCCGGCGCTCGGTGCGCAGACCTTCGAAGGCCTCGTCCGACGCCGATTCGCGATCAGGCCGCGTTGGCGAGTTGGAGTCGACCGCCTCCGCCGCGCTTGGCCCGGTACATCGCCTGGTCGGCGCTTCGCAGAACGGCGTCGATGTCGGTGCCATCGCGGGGAAACACGCTGATGCCGACGCTGACGCCGACGCCGCAGGGCCCGCCGGCCAGCGCGATCGGTTCGCGAATGGCCGCGATCAGCTGGCTTGCGACGTTCGAAGCCACGCCGGGCTCGGCCACGCCCGCGAGCATGACGACGAACTCGTCGCCCCCGATGCGCGCGACCGTGTCGACGCTGCGCGTTCGCTCGCTCAGTCGGCGCGCGACCTCCTTGAGCACGGCGTCGCCGACCTGGTGGCCCTGGCGGTCGTTGATCGCCTTGAAGCCGTCGAGGTCGAGAAACAGCAGCGAGAAGGCCGCCCGGTCGCGCTCGTAGTGCGCGATGGCCTGGCCAAGACGGTCCGTCAGCAGACCGCGATTGGCAAGTCCCGTCAGGTTGTCGTGCAGGGCCAGATAGACCGCGCGCTGCTGGGCTTCGTGCTGCTCGGTGAAGTCCTTGTCGATGTTGACGTAGCTGACGATCCGCCCGGTGGCGTCGAACATCGGCGTGATGCTCTTCACCGCGTGGTACAGGCTGCCGTCCTTGCGGCGATTGACCACCTGCGCTTGGAAGGGCCTTCCGCCGGCAATCGTCTCCCACAGTTGCCGATAGAAGTTCCGATCGTGGGCGCCCGACTTGAAGGTCGCCGGGGTCTTGCCGATCACCTCGTCGCGGCTGTAGCCCGTCAGCCGCTCGAAGCCCGGGTTGACGTACTGGATGTTGCCGTCGGTCGACGTCAGCATGATCGCGTCGCTGGTCTGCTCGACGATGCTCGACAGTTCGCGCAGACGCCGCTCGGTCAGCATCTGATCGGTGATGTCGGTGAGCAGCGACAGGCCGGACAGCGAACCCTCCCACTCCACCGTCTGAACCCGCAGCCTCAGATGGCGCAAGCTTCCATCCTTGCGCCACATGCGAAGCTCGTAGACGGAGATGTCGACCTCGCCCGCCATGCGGCGGCGGTGCAGTTCGAAGACGCGTTCCCGGTCTTCCTCGTGAATCAACGGCGTGAACGCATGCCCGACGAGTTCGGCGATGGAATGGCCGCTCAGTTCGGCCGCCTGCGGGTTGGCGTACTTGATTTGGCCATGCTGCGTGACCAGCACGCCCACCGGCATCGCGTCGACGAAGCGCCGATAGCGCAGGTCCGGCTCGCCCGCCGCCGGCTCGGGCGCCAGGCTCTCGGTCACGTCGTGTCCAACCGCCAGCAGCAGCGGCTCCGGCGACGCCTCGACCCGGCTCGCGCTGATCCGATGGGTGCGTAATTCGCCGGTGGGCGTGCGCAGACGCGCATGGAAGTCGCGGGCCTCGCCGGCCGCCTCGACCTCGCGCACCAGCCGTTCACGTCGGTCCGGATCGGCCCACAGCCCGAGCTCGGCGATTCGGCGGCCGACCAGATCCTGCCGTTCGAGCCCGGCGAGCCTGCAGAAGCTGTCGCTGGCGTCGACCAATTGCCCATCGCGCAACCGCGACAGCGTGGTGGGCTCCGGGCTGGCTTGCAGGGCCCGCCGAAACACATCGGTCTCGTTCATGACCCGACGGCGGCGAAGGCGCGGACGGCGCGGCCGCCAACGCCCACCGTCGAGCCGTCCCCGACGGTCCAGGCTCGCGAGCTGATCCGACGCGCAGCCAAGGCCGGCTTAGAACGAGGTCCACTCATCGTCGGTACCGGTCTTCGCCGCAGCCACGGGCGCAGCCGGGATGGCGGCCTTCGCCGGCGCGTCCGCCTTCTTGCGCGCAAACGGCGCGCGCACCACGTTGGTGGCCCGCGCTGGCCCCCGGCGCTCGAGCCCGGCGTAGGCGCCGGCGACCCCCTGGGGTGCCGCGACGGCGTCGACGCGGACGTCGCCGTGCGACAGGCGGAAGACGGCCACGGCCTGCACCAGCTGCTGGGCCTGCGTCTTCAGGCTTTCCGCAGCGGCCGCGCTTTCCTCGACCAGCGCGGCGTTCTGCTGGGTCGCCTGGTCCATCTGGGACACGGCCTCGCCGACCTGCGCCACGCCGCTGCTCTGCTCGACGCTGGCGCTGCTGATCTCGCCCATGATGTCGGTCACGCGGCGGATCGACTGGACCACTTCCTGCATCGTCTCGCCAGCCTGGTCGACCAGGGTCGCGCCATGCTCGACGCGCTCCACGCTGGCCATGATCAGGCCCTTGATCTCCTTGGCCGCGTCGGCGCTGCGCTTCGCCAGGTTGCGCACCTCGCTCGCGACCACCGCGAAGCCTCGGCCCTGCTCGCCCGCGCGCGCCGCCTCCACCGCGGCGTTCAGCGCCAGGATGTTGGTCTGGAAGGCGATGCCGTCGATCACGCCGATGATGTCGGCGATCTTCTTCGAGCTGTCGTTGATGCCCTTCATCGTCTCGACCACCTGGCTCACCACCTCGCCGCCCTTGACGGCCACGGTCGAGGCGCCCTGCGCGAGCTGATTCGCCTGGCTCGCGTTGTCGGCGTTGTGGCGCACCGTCGAGCCGAGCTGCTCCATCGTCGCGGCGGTTTCCTCGAGCGCGCTGGCCTGTTCCTCGGTGCGGCCCGACAGGTCCTGGTTGCCCTGTGCGATCTGCGCGCTCGCGGTCGCGACGCTCTCGGCGCCCTGGCGCACGCCGGCGACCACGCTGGCCAGCCCGTCCTTCATCTTGGCCATCGACTGCAGCAGCCGCGCGACCTCGTCGCGCCCCTCGACGCGGATCGGCCGGGTCAGGTCACCGGCCGCCACCGCGTCGGCGACATCGACCGCGTGGCTCAATGCACGCGACATGTTGCGGATCAGGAAGACGCCGAACAGCACGGCGAAGCCGATGCCGGCCAGCACCGCGGCGATGGCGGCCGCGCGAATGGTCTGGTAGCGCGTCACGGCGACGTCGAACTCGCTCTTCGCCCCGTCGAGCTGCAGCTTCATCAAGCGGTCGATGCCTTCGCCCACCGGCTCGTAAAGCGGGCGGATATGCTCGACGACCACCTGCTGGGCGCCCTCGACATCGTTCGCGCGCAGCGCCGCGACGGCGGGCTTCAGGCCCTCGAGCACGAACCGTTTGCGCGCCGCCGCGAAGGCCTGGGCGATCTGCGCCTCCTGCGGCGTCAGCGCCGTGGCCATGTAGGCGTCCCAGATCTTGGTGATGCGGCCGATGTTGGCCTCGACCTCCGCGGTGTTCTTGGCGATGTCCTTCGGCGTCGGACTGATCAGCGAGTTGGTGATCGCGAGCCGGTTGCGCAGCAGCAAGGCCTGGATTTCCGCGACCTGACCGGCCGGCACGGTGCGGTCTTTGTAGACCCTCTCGAGGCCGTCATTCGTGCGCGAGATGCCGAACAGGCCGATGCCGCCGACACCGAGCAGCAGCAGCGACAGGATGCCGATCATCAGGGCCAGCCGGGTGGAAATCTTGAGGTTGCTCACGGAATGCTCCAGGTGTCATTGAAGGGTCAGGCTCGCCAACCCCATCCCAGGGTCCGCCATCAACGGGTCGATGTCGATCAGGATCAGCATGCGCTCGCCGACCGAGCCGATGGCCATCAGGTGTTCGGCGGCGACGGCCGAATTGAACTCGGGCAGCGGGCGCAGTTGCTCGCCGCCCAGGCCGACGACATCGCTCACGGCGTCGACCACGACGCCGATCACGCGGCTGCCGATGTTGAGCACGATGACCACCGTGAAGCCGTCGTACGCGGCATCGGCCATGCCCAAGCGCAGCCGCAGGTCGACGATCGGCACGATGACGCCGCGCAGGTTCAGCACGCCCAGCAGATGGGCGGGCGCATTGGCGATGCGGGTCGGCGCCTCGAAGGAGCGGATCTCCTGCACCCTCAGGATATCGATGCCGTACTCCTCGGCGCCGAGCCTGAAACTGAGGAATTCGCTCAGGGCGGCGCCGGGGGCGGCAGGCGGCGCAGTCACTCTGTCACCCGTTGCAGCGGTCTGAACCGTCATGGGGGAATCGCCTTTCGTTGCCGCGGGAGCGCAGCGAGTGGTTTCCAGGCGTCCGCGTTCGTTTGTCATCGTCTGACGCCTGATGATCTTCTGGCGCAATTTTCGACATCCGGGCGCGCAACTTGAGCGGAAAAACCTGCCCGAACAGCCCCATTTCGAGCCATGGCGCGGCCGAGCCGTCAGATCAGACCGGCGAGATGGGGTTAGTTCGAAGCGTCGCCACGGATGAACCCCGAGAAAATCTCCAGCCACATCCACTCACGTCGTGGTTCAGAGGCGCCGCAGCCATGCCGTCAACCCCCTCCGCGCCTGAACCCGACGTCGCGCGCCTTCGGGCCCTGATGATCGGTGGCTTGCTCGCGGCGGCCGTGATCGGCCTGTTCGGGTGGCGGCACCCGGGCCACGACGTCGACTGGCCGCGCTACGCGGTGGCCGTGCTGCTGGTCGACGGTGCCTCGTTCGTCGTGCTGGGCATCGTGTGCTTCATGCTGCCGGCGATCGCGTCCTGGCCGTTGTCCGCCCACCTGCACTGGCTCGGCGGCTTCGCGCTGCTGCACGGCGGCAAGGAGCTCTTCGAAGCCTGGCAACTGGCCCTGCCCCGCCCGAGCGGCGACCTCGCGTGGATCATGGCGCTTTGGCGGCTCGGCTCGTTCCTGCCGCTGTTCGAGTTTGCGCGCCGCCTCTGGCACGACGACGCATCACCGCAAGCCGCACTTCGGCGTTGGCTCGTCTCGCCGTGGCTGTACGCCGGGCTGACGCTGCTCGCGACGGCGCTGGCGCTGGCCCTGGGGGCGCTGCCCGCAGTCGACGTTGCCGCCAGCTGCCTGGTGGCCCTGCCGGGCGCCGGCCTCTCGGCGTTGTGGCTGTGGCGGCGCTCGGATGCGGTGGACGGCGGCCAAGGCGCGGCCACGGTCGCCGCGGTGGCGATGGGAACCTACGCCTTGCTCGCCGGCCTGGTGGTCGATGGCCACGCCGGCACGCCGGCGTGGATGCCCGGCGTCGACGGCTTCGACGCCGCGGCCGGAATGCCGGTGAAAGCCCTGCGCGCGCTATCCGCCGTGCTGGTCACCCTGGCCATCGGCCGACTGGCGATGATCCGCATGGCGAAGGTGGCGGCCGAAGCCAGCCGCAGCGCCGCCGAGCTGGCACGGCAGGTGGAGCGGCAGACCCGGGCCAACGCGCTCGCCCACCTGGCACTCGACAGCGCGCAGGATGCCATCGCGATCTCGGATGGCCAGGGCCGGCTCACCGACGTGAATGCGTCGTTCCTTTCGGCCTGGGGCTACCGAAATGCCGACGAGGTGCTGGGCACGCATGCCAGCGAGCACTGGCAGCTGCCCGAGCCGGCGCGGCCGGTGATCGAGGCGCTGGACCGGGAGGCCCGTTGGGAAGGCGAACTGGACGCCTTGCGCAGCGACGGACGGACAACCCCGGTGCGGGTCGCGGCCGGTCAGGTCCGCGACGCCGACGGCCGCCCGGTGGCGATGAGGGCGACCTTTCACGATCTGACGGAGGTCCGGCGCGCTCGGCAAGAGGAGCGGCTGCAACGTGCGTTCTACGAGGCCATCGTCGAGCACGCCGGAACCATGGTGCTGGTCCTCGATGCGGCCCTGCGCATCGTCCGTTTCAACCACGCCTGCGAGTCCGTCAGCGGCCGCAGCAGCGCGCAGGTGCTGGGGCGGCATCCATGGGACGTGCTTCTGCCCCCCGAGCAGGCCGAGACCGCCTGGCAGCAGGCCTTCGCCGCGCTGGCGGCCGATCCGCGCACGCCGAGCAGCCGCTACACGAACGAGTGCCTGGCCGCCGATGGCTCCCGGCGTCTGATCGACTGGTACAACGCGGCGCTGCTCGATGACGACGGCCGGATGCGCTACGTCGTCTCCGTCGGGGTGGACATCACCGAGCGCCGGCGCGTCGAAAGCGCCTTGGCGCACAGCGAACAGCGGCTCAACGAAGCGCAGCAGATCGCCCAGGTCGGATCCTGGGATCTCGACCTGCAGACCGGGCAACTGCTGTGGTCCGACGAGATCTTCCGCATCGTCGAGATCGAGCCGGCACGCTCCGGCGCCAGCTGCGAGGCCTATCTCGACCGCGTTCATCCCGAGGACCGGGGGGCGGTCGACGCGGCGCACGCGAGGTTACCGATCGACCGTTCGCCGTACCAGATTGAATACCGCTTGCTGATGGCCGACGGCCGCGTCAAGTGGGTGCAGCAGCGCTGCGTTCCGGAATTCGACGCCGCCGGCAAGGCCCTGCGGTCGTTGGGCACGGTGCAGGACATCACCGAGCTCAGGCTCGCCGAACAGTCGTTGCGGGACACGCAGGCCGAGCTGGAGCGACATCGCACGCAGCTCGAAGCCCTGGTGCACGAGCGCACCGGCGAGCTCGAACGGCAAAGTCTGCGCAACGCACTGATCATCGGCACGGCGATCGACGGCTTCTTCACCGCGGACGGCAGCGGACACATCGTCGAAGCCAACGCGGCGTATTGCGACATGCTCGGCTACACGCGCGAAGAGTCGCTGTCGCTGCGGGTTCCCGATATCGAGGGGGACGAGAGTCCGGCCCAGGTGGCGGCCCACATCGAGGCCGTCAGGTCGCGTGGCCACGATCGCTTCGAGTCCCGTCACCGGCGCAAGGACGGCAGCCTGGTCGACGTCGAGGTCAGCGTGAGCCTGGCCGAGGTCGGCGGCGAGCCCTTCTTCTTTGCCTTCGTGCGCGACATCACCGAACGCAGGCGCTCCGAGCGGCTGCTGCGCACCGCGCGCGACGAGGCCGAGCAAGCGAACCGCGCCAAGTCGGAGTTCCTGTCCGGCATGAGCCACGAACTGCGCACGCCGATGAACGCCATCCTGGGCTTCTCGCAGTTGCTGCAGATGCAGTCGCTGGCGCCGCAGCAACGGGACGCCGTCGGCGAGATCTACCGTGCCGGCCAGCACCTGCTGGCCCTCATCGACGACCTGCTCGACCTCACCCGCATCGAGGTCGGCAAGCTGGCCGTGACCGCCGTGCCGGTCGACGTGGCCGCTGTCGTCGGCGAGGCGCTGCGCATCGTCCAGCCGATGCTCGACGCCCGCGGCCTCGGCCTGACGAACGCCGCGCCCGCCGGCCTCAGCATGCTGGCCGACCCGGTGCGCGTGCGGCAGGTGCTCGTGAACCTGCTCTCGAATGCGGCGAAATACAACCGCGACGGGGGCCGGGTGTCGATCGACGTCGTGGCGCCCACTCCGCAGCGCCTGCGCTTGCGCGTGGGCGACACCGGCGCGGGCATCGCGCCCGAGCGCCTGTCGCGCCTGTTCCGGACCTTCGAACGCTTGGGCGCCGAGCATTCGGGCGTCGAAGGGTCCGGCATCGGTCTGGCCTTGTCGCGCCAACTGGCCGAACTGATGGGCGGCACGCTGGGGGTCGAGTCGAGCGTGGGCGAGGGGTCGACTTTCTGGATCGAGTTGCCGGTCACGCAACGCATGGCCGCGGACCCGGCTCCCCCTCCGAACGGCGCCGCCGACGCTGGCGGCCGCGCCGTTCGCGGTGCTCTACATCGAAGACAACCCGGCCAATCTGAAAGTGGTCGAGTTGATGTTCCAGACCCGACCCCATTGGCGGCTGCTGACCGCGATGACGGGGCAAGAAGGACTGGAAAGCGCGCGCCGTTCGCCGCCCGACGCCGTTCTTCTGGACATCCACTTGCCGGTCATGGATGGCTACGCCGTGCTGCGGGCATTGCGGTCCGACCCCCGCACCGGCTCGGTGCCGGTCGTGGCCTTGTCGGCCGATGCGATGCCGGTGCAGGTCGAGCGCGGCCTCGGCGCGGGCTTCCACGACTACCTGCCCAAGCCGCTCGACCTGGAACGGCTGATGTCGGTGATGTCGGCGTTGGCCGCGTCGGTGCCGCGTCGCTGAAACCCGGTCGCGCCCGGGCCGTCCATCACGCGGAGTTCGGCTCGACCTCGTCCAGGAATTGCTGGCGAATGTCGAGGGCGTCGTCGATCGACGCGCAGAACGCGTCGACCACGGCCGGGTCGAAGTGAAGCCCCGACTGCTGGCGGAGGTAATGGACGGCGCGGTCGATCGTCCACGCCGTCTTGTACGGTCGCCGCGACGTGAGCGCATCGAACACGTCGGCCACGGCCACGATGCGTGCGCTCTCGGGAATCGCGTCGGACTTCAGCGCGTGGGGGTAGCCGGAACCGTCCCACTTCTCGTGGTGCGAGACCGCGATCTCGGCCGCCATCCTGATCATCTCGTTGTCCGAAGACTGCAGGATGGCGGCCCCCTTGACGGTGTGCGTCTCCATGATCGTCCGCTCGTCGGCCGTCAACGGGCCGGGCTTCAGCAGGATGCTGTCGGGGATGGCGATCTTGCCGACGTCGTGCAGCGAACTGGCGTTCAGCATGAGCTCGCAGTCTCCGTCGGGCCAGCCCAGACGCCTGGCGAGCAAGGCCGAGAGGTGGCTCATGCGCAGGATATGAGCGCCGGTCTCGTTGTCCCGGAACTCGGCGGCGCGCGCCAGCAATTGGACGATTTCCAGCCGTGACTGGCGCACCTCCTGCGTGCGTTGCTGCACCATCGCCTCGAGGGCACCCTTTTGCTCGTGCAGCAGGCGGCGCGTCTGGTGCGCGCCGGCATGCTTGCGAATGCGCACCAGCAGGTCGGTGACGTCGAACGGCTTGGTGACGAAGTCGCTCGCGCCCTTGGACAAGGCCCTGACCTGAACACCGCGCCGCGCCTCGGCGGTGACCACGATCACCGGGGGCGCGTGATCGCCGTAGCAGGTGTCGAGCAGTTCCATCACCTGCCAGCCGTTCAGGTGAGGCATCTCCAGGTCCAGCAGAACCACGTCGAACATCCGGTCGGTGAAGACCTGCACCAGCGTGCGCGCATCCGCGACCAGTGCCGGCGGAGGAAAGCCGCTCATCGCGAGGATTCGCTCGACGAGCTTGAGGTTGGCCGCGTCGTCGTCGATGACCAGAACGCGCATGGTCCCGGCCGCTGCATCCAGACTGCGTTCCGTCATGGCATGTCCCCCTGCAGTCCCAGCACGGCCCGGACCCGGCCGAGCAGCTTGTGAACGTCGATGGGCTTGGTCAGATAGTCGTCGAACCCGGCGCTCAGGCCGCGCGCCACGTCCGCGGGCGTCGCGTTGGCCGAGACCGCGATGACGGGAATGCCCGCGAGGTCGGGCTCCCGTCGCAACCAGGCGAGCAGTTCGAAGCCGCTCATGCCGGGCAGTCCGATGTCCAGCAGGATCAGGTCGGGGTGCTCGCCCACCGCGACGTTCATGCCTTCGGCGGCGGTTCTCGCCGACAGCACGGTGACGTCCGGAAGGAGGCGAAGCATCGATCGAACCAGCTTCAGGTTCGCCGGGTTGTCCTCGACGTACAGCACTTGCCGGTGCGACGCTCGCCGGGCCGGGTTCGGCAGGTCGAGCCCGCCGAACGCGCTGGGCACGGCGGCCGATCCGGCGTGCGGCTGCGCGCGCTCGAGTTCGATCCAGAAGACGCTGCCGACGCCCTTCTGGCTTCGAACCCCGATCTGTCCGTTCATCAGCTTGACCAGCCGCTGCGTGATCGACAGGCCGATCCCGATGCCGTCGACCCGGTCGCGGTGGCGCTCGAGTCGCGAGAAGGGCAGGAAGAGATGCACCAGTTCGTCGGCCGCGATGCCCAGGCCTCCGTCCTCGACCTCGATCCGGACGCGCCCGTCGGGTTGCTCGCTGGCGGCGATCCGGACGAATCCGCCCGGCCGGTTGTACTTGACCGCGTTGCTCAGCAGGTTGATCAGGCATTGCTTCAGGCGCAGAGGGTCCGCAACCACGGTCACCGCCGCGCCGATGTCCTGGGCGACGGGGATCCCCCGATCCCGGGCGGCCGGTTCGACCAGCGCGATGGCCTGGGTCACGACATCGTCCAGACGCACCGGTTCCGGCGAGACGCGCAGCGCCCCCATGTCGATGCGCGCGATGTCGAGCACCTCGTCGATCAGCTCGAGCAGATGCTTGCCCGCCTTGAGGATCTCGCGCACGCTGTCGATCTGCGTGCTGCCCAGATCCGGCCGAAGCAGCAGCACCTGGGAAAAGCCGAGGATCGCGTTCAGCGGCGTGCGCAGCTCATGGCTCATCCGGGACATGAACTCGGCCTTGGCGCGGCTGGCCGAGCGAGCCTCGTCGAGCGCGACCTGAAGTTCCTGCTGCCTTTCGATTTCCTCGCTGCGATCGCCGAAGACGTTGACCACGTGGCGAACGATGCCTGCCTCGTCCCTCACCGGCGTCAACGTATTCCTGAGCGGCACCTCGCCGCCGTCGGGCCGCACGAAGCTGAAGTCGAGGTGCGCGGACTGGCTTCGCTTGGCCTTCTCGACCGCCAGGATGAACTCGCCTCTCGCATGGTCCGGAACGAGGTGCTGGGCTTCGGCACCGATGGCGGTTTCACCCGGCCAGCCGAGGATGGCGCGGGCCGCGGGGTTCAGGTAGCCGAGCCGATTCGTGACCGCGCTGAACAGCGCGACCCCCTCGCTGGTGGACTCCACCGCGTGGCGGAACAGCGCGAGTTGCGCCAGCGCGTCCTTGCGCGCCGTGATGTCCTGCACCACGCCGAGCATGTGCAGCGGCTCGCCCCGCGGCCCCCGCGTGACGTCGCCGCGCTGGAGCAACCAGTGCACGCTGCCGTCCGGCCACACGCAGCGGTATTCGATCTCGTAGCGGGTGCCCGCCTCGGCGCAGCGGGCGACCGTGGCGTCGACGGCATCGCGGTCTTCGGGATGGACCGCGCCGATGAAGGCCTCGTACGAGGCCGGGATGTCCCCTTCCGCGTGCCCCAGGAGAAACGCGACGCGCTCCGACCCGAGGAGCTCGCGGGTGCGCAGGTCCAGATCCCAGGTGCCGATGTTGCCGAAGGTCTGGCTGCGGCGATAGCGCTCTTCGGCGACCTCGGCCCGATGTTGGGCACATTTGGTGGCACTGATGTCGGTGCGTACCGAGACGTACCGGCAGGGGAGCCCGGCGCTGTCGAGCTCCGGGGTGATGGTGGCATCGACCCAGTACAACTCGCCCGACTTGCGCCGGTTGCAGATCTCGCCCCGCCACGTCCGGCCGTTCGCGATGTGCTGCCACAGGTCGTCGTAGAAGTCCGCCGCATGCAGTCCCGACTTCAGCAGGCGGTGATTCATGCCGACCAGCTCGTCGGCGGCGTAGCCGCTGATCTCGCAGAACTTCCGATTGACGTAGACGATGCGGCCATCGGCATCGGCCACGCTGACGATCGCATGGTCGTCGAGCGCGGCGAGCAGGCCAGCGCCCAGTGCATCGGGGGGAGGCGGATGTCTCACGTCGGGACCCCGTTGCCGACGGGACGACGTCGGGCTCTCGAACGGACGGTGCGGCCCACGTCGAGCACGTCAGCGCACCCGGTAGACGCCGACCGCTTCGGCGAGGCGGCCGGCCTGCACCTTGAGCGAGCCCGCGGCCGCGGCGCTTTGCTCCACCAGCGCGGCATTCTGCTGCGTGGTGTTGTCGAGGGCCATCACGGCCTGGTGCACCTGCCCGACGCCGGAAGCCTGCTCCGCGGACACGCTCGTGATCTCGGCCACCAGCGCCGTGACCCGCCCGACTTGCGCGACGATCTGCTCCATCGTGCGCCCGGCTTCCTGCACCCGTTCGCCGCCGGAGGCGATCTTCTCGACCGAATCGTCGATCAGCGCCTTGATCTCCTTGGCCGCCGCAGCCGATCGCTGTGCCAGCGCCCGCACTTCGGAGGCGACCACGGCGAATCCACGCCCCTGTTCACCGGCACGTGCGGCCTCGACCGCGGCGTTGAGCGCCAGGATGTTGGTCTGGAAGGCGATGCCGTCGATCACGCCGATGATGTCGGCGATGCGCTGGCTGGAGGTGCTGATCTGGCCCATCCGGTCGACCACCTCCCCCATCGCCGCGCCACCACGCCGGGCGACCACCGAGGCCTCGGCGGCCAGCTGGTTGGCCTGCCGGGCGGAATCGGAGTTCTGCTGGATGGTCTGGGTCAACTGCTCCATCGACGACGCGGTCTGTTCCAGATTGGCGGCGGTCTGCTCGGTGCGTGCGCTGAGATCCTGGCTGCCCGCGGCGATCTCCTGGCTGGCCGTCTCGACACCGCCCACCTGCTCGGACACGTCGTCGACCAGCGCGCGCAGGTTCAGGCCCGCCTGGTTGACCGAACGCATCAGCAGGCCGATCTCGTCGGCCCGGTTCAACTGGATCGGCTCGATCGGCTGGCCGCAGGCGACGGCCGCTGCCTGGGCCAGGGTCGCACGGATCGGCGCGACCGCCTGCACCTGCATGAAGAACGATCCCGACAGCAGCCCGACGACGCTGGCGGCCACGAACAGCGCGATCTGGGGCACGGACAGCGCGACGAAGAAGACGGGCATCAGCCCGCACAGGCTGGCCAGGACGACGCCGAGCACGAGCCGGGCGCCGAGCGGCATCGTCTGAAAGGCCGACAGAAACCGCTTGAGACCCTTGTGCACCACCAAGCCTCGGTCGAACGCGAGGCTGCCGGCCCGGCCCTCGCGGAACTTCGCGTACAGGCGCTCCGCGGCCGAGATCTCCTCGGGTTGCGCGTTGGTTCGCACCGACATGTAGCCGACGACCTGTCCCGCCCGACAGACCGGGGTGGCGTTCGCTCGCACCCAGTAGTGGTCGCCGTCCTTGCGCCGGTTCTTGACCAGGGCGGTCCACGAATAGCCCGACTTGAGCGTGCGCCACATGTCGGCGAACGCCTCCGCCGGCATGTCCGGGTGTCGCACCAGGTTGTGCGGCTGACCCATCAGCTCGTCGCGCTGGAATCCGCTGACTTGCGTGAACGCGCCATTGGCGTAGGTGATGCGACTCTGGGTGTCGGTGGTCGACATCAGTGTCACGCCGTCGGGGATCTTGAATTCACGCTGGCTGACCGGAAGGTTCGTGCGCATGGTCGGTGTCCTGGCAAGAGGGAGGGCATCGATCGTCGCGGCGCTGCGCAGGCAGCGCTGCACCGAAAACGATTGATGTCTGACGACTTCAGGACAATGTTCGACGTCTTACGAATTGTCGGTAAGCTCGAAAAGCGGCACCGTTACCGCCCATTCCGCCCGACGCAACGGTGCAGAGATCGTTGCGCGCGCCATCCCGCCAGAAACCGGGGAAGGCCCGCCGCGCTAGGGCAGGACGCGTTCGCGCAGCGTGAAGACGACCCGGTCAAGCTCGGCCCGCGCGAGAACGGCCTGCCGTTCGAAAGGCAGGCCGCCGTTGGCAAGCGCCTCGATGAACGAACCGCACAACGACGCAAAATGCTCGGCGCCTATGGCGGCACCGACGTCGGCCAACCGGGCCGCGGCTTCTGCGGCAGCCTCGCGGTCTCCACGGTAGGCACTCTCGAGCATCCGGCGCAACAACTCCGCGCCTTGCTGCTCCATCGCCAGCGCCAGACCGGCGACCGCTCGCGCCGCCTCGCTCCGGGTACCCGACAAGAGAGGATCGAGTCGCACGGTGATGGACTCCTGGTCCACCGAGTAGCGCGTTCGATACAGGTCGGCACGAAGCGCCTTGACGTTCCGAAGCGCAAGCAGCAGATCGTCCAGCAACACCGGTTTGCCGAGATGCGCGGCAAAGCCTGCGGCGATCGCCTGGGCCTTGTCTTCGCTCGTGACGTTGCCGGTGATCGCGATGACCGGCACGCTGGGCGTGCGCCGTGAGTACTCGTGCGAGCGAATCAGCGACAGGACCTCGAACCCGTCCATCCGTGGCATCTTGATGTCGAGGCTGACGAGATCGACCTCCGGGTCCAGCGCGATCGCGACGGCCGACTCGGGCTCGGTACACAGGCTGACACGACAGCCTGCCTGTTCCAGCAACCTTCCGATCGCCGACACCGACGACGGATCGTCGTCAACGGCCAAGGCAACGGCATCCATATCCATCAGACCATTATGGTGAGAGCCCGTACGGGCCGCAAGACAGGGCTTTTGCCTCGTCGTGGGCGTCCCGCAACGAGGCCGCGCCGCGGACTGCCGATGTCCATCGATCCGAATGGTTCGTTTCACCGCGGCGGTTACACTTCTCGACCGATTTGCTGACAGCGATGGCCAGGAAGAAGGACAGTGTTGACGCGCCAAGGCCGCTCGACGGCCTGTACGGCAGCCCCGAGTTTCTGATCCGTCGCGCCCACCAGATCGCGACGGCCGTGTTCACCGACACCTGCGCGGACCTCGACCTGACGCCATCGCAATACTCCGCGCTGTTCGCCTTGCGCGAGCGGGCCCGCATCGGGCAGAACGAACTGGGTCGCCTGATCGCGCTCGATCGCTCCACGACCTCGCTGGTCGTGAAGCTCCTGCGCGAACGGGGGCTCGTCGAGGCCTCGGCCGATGCCTGCGATCGTCGCAAGTCGTTCCTCGATCTGACGAATGACGGGAGGCTCCTGCTGGCCAAGGCCGAGCAGCGCAACTCCCGGTCCAGCCAGGAGCTGCTGTCGGTTTTCGACAAGAAGCAGGCATCGGCGTTCCTCGAACTGCTGGACAAGCTTGCGGGCTCGTTCGACGGGAAATCCGGTTCACGCTCCGCCAAGTAGAGCCGGCCCCTGGTTTTCGATGCGGCGTCGGACTGGATGGGCCGCGGCGCCCGGGTCGGACCGACGGCGACAATGCGCCCGCGGCCGCGCCCCGAGCGGCCGATCGCCCGAGGACCCCCGTCATGGCCGTCTCAGTCTTCGACCTCTTCAAGATCGGCATCGGCCCGAGCAGTTCGCACACCGTCGGCCCGATGCGCGCCGCGCGCCTGTTCGCCCAGCGCCTGGCGCACGACGGGCGGCTCGACCGCACGGCGCGCGTCAGCACGCAGCTCTACGGCTCTCTCGGCGCGACCGGCAAGGGCCACGGCAGCGACAAGGCGGTGCTGCTCGGTCTGGCCGGCTTTGAACCCGACACGGTGGATGTCGACGCGATCCCGGCGCTGCTGACGGCCATCCGCGGCAGCGGCCGGCTGTCGCTGCTCGGTCGCCACGCGCTCGCCTTCGCCGAGAAGACCGACCTGAAGTTCCACCGCCGCGAGACCCTGCCCTTCCATTCGAACGGGATGCGCTTCACGGCCTTCGACGCCGCCGGCGTCGAGCTCGCGCACGCGCGACTACTACTCGGTCGGCGGCGGTTTCGTGGTCAGCGACGAGATTGCCGCCGACGGCGCGCGGCACAAGGCGATCGCCCCTGACACCACCGTGCTGCCGCACCCCTTTCACAGCGGCGAGCAGTTGCTCGCGACCACGCAGGCGCTCGGCTGCAGCATCGCCGAGGTGATGCGACGCAACGAACGCCACTGGCGCAGCGACACCGAGATCGACGCCGGGCTGCTGAACCTCTGGCGCGTGATGCAGGACTGCGTCGTGCGCGGCTGCAGCACGCCGGGCGTGCTGCCCGGCGGCTACCAAGTACGCCGGCGCGCGCCGGCGCTGAAGGCGGCGCTGACCGCGAACCCCGAGGCCGGCGCTGCGCGACCCGCTGCAGGTGCTCGACTGGGTCAACCTCTACGCGCTGGCGGTGAACGAGGAGAACGCCGCCGGCGGTCGCGTCGTCACCGCGCCGACCAACGGCGCCGCCGGCATCGTGCCGGCGGTGCTGCACTACTACGCGCGCTTCGTGCCGGGGGCGAGCGAGGCGGGCGTCGTCGACTTCCTGCTCACCGCGGCGGCGATCGGCCTGCTCTACAAGGAGAACGCCAGCCTCTCCGGGGCCGAGGTCGGCTGCCAGGGCGAGGTCGGCGTGGCCTGCTCGATGGCCGCCGGCGCGCTGTGCGCGGTGATGGGCGGCACGCCGGCGCAGATCGAGAACGCGGCCGAGATCGGCATGGAGCACCACCTCGGGCTGACCTGCGACCCGGTCGGCGGGCTGGTCCAGATCCCCTGCATCGAGCGCAACGCGATCGCGTCGGTGAAGGCGATCAACGCCGCCCGGATGGCGCTGCGCGGCGACGGCACCCACCATGTCAGCCTGGACCAGGTGATCAAGACGATGCGCGAGACCGGCGCCGACATGATGAGCAAGTACAAGGAAACCGCACGCGGCGGCCTGGCGGTGAACATCGTCGAATGCTGAGCCCGGCGCGCTGCGATCCGGCGCGCTGAAGCTCAGTCGCGGTCAGCCGGCATCGCCGTGGGCAGCGCCGGCCCGCCCAGTGCCGGTGCGGCCGGCATCGCGGCAGCGACCGGCCTCTTCTCGCGCACCAGGTAGCTGTAGATCACCGGCACGACGACCAGCGTGAGCAGCGTCGAGGTGAGCACGCCGCCGATGATCGCGCGCCCCATCGGGGCCTGGATCTCGCCGCCGTCGTTGAGCGCCAGCGCCAGGGGCAGCATGCCGAAGACCATCGCCGCGGTGGTCATGATGATCGGCCGCATCCGTATCAGCCCGGCCTGCAGCACGGCGTCGGCCACCGTCGCGCCGGCCTGGCGCGCATGGTTCGCGAAGTCGACGAGCAGGATCGCGTTCTTCGTCACCAGCCCCATCAGCATCACCAGCCCGATCATCGAGAACACGTTCAGCGTGCTGTGCCAGAACAGCAGCGCGAGCATCACGCCGATCAGCGCCAGCGGCAGGCTGGCCATGATCGCGATCGGCTGGACGAAGCTGCCGAACTGGCTCGCGAGCACGATGTAGATGAAGATCACCGCGAGCGCCATCGCGCCGAGCAGGCCGGCGAAGGCCTCGGCCTGGTCCTGCATCTGGCCGCCGATGTCGAAGTGCACGCCCGGCGGCAGGTTGCGTCGCCTTGATCAGCTTCTGCACGTCGGCGCCGACGTCGCCCGGGCTGCGGTCCTTGACGCCGGCGAAGATCGCTTCGCGGCGCATCAGGTCCTGGCGCCGGATCACCTCGGGGTTGAACACCGGCTCTATCGTCGCGACGCTGTCCAGCGCGACCGGCATGCCGTCCTTCGAGAACGCCACCGGCAGCGTGCGCAGCTGGTCCAGATGCTCGCGCTGGCTCGCGTTCAGGCGCAGCACGACGTCGACCTGGTCGCCGTCGGGTGCGGTCCAGGTGGTCGCGGTCTCGCCGTTGACGTAGGCGCGCAGCGACGATGCGAGCTGGGGCGCGGTCAGGCCGAGCTCGCGCACCGCCGCCGGCTTGAGCCGCACCGCGTAGGCCGGCAGGCCCGGCTGCACCGACGACTCGACGTCGACCGCGCCCTTGATCGTCTTGACCTTCTCGGCGAACGCGTTCGCGACCCGTGCCAGCACCTGCTCGTCGTTGCCCAGGATCGCGACGTAGATCGGCCGGTCGAAGCCGAGCGACGCGCCGGTGCCGGGGATCTTCGCGATCGCGGCGCGGATCGCGTCCTCGACCTGCTTCTGGCTGCGCTCGCGCTCGCTGCGGGGTTTCAGCGCGATGTTCAGCCAGGCCTGGTTGCGCTGGCCGGCACCGCCGATCCAGGTGCTCACCGTCTGGACCTCGGGCATCGCCATCACGATCTGCTCGACCTGGCGCACCTTGGCGTCGCTGCGCTCGCAGGCTGGAGCCGACCGGCATGCGCAGCGCGAGCTGGGTGTAGCTCTGGTCGGTCTGCGGCACGAACTCGCTGCCGACCAGCGGCGCCAGCGCGATCGCGACGACGAAACTGGCCACGCCGACCGCGAGCACCACGCCGCGCGGCGTCAGCGTCGCACGGCGCCAGCGGCGCGGGCTGCGCCTTGTCGCGCGTGGCGTCGGCGCGAAAGCCGTGGCCGTAGGCCGGCAGCGGCAGCCGGATAGCGCCGGGCGCTGAAGGCCCAGCGGATCAGCCGCTCGTAGACGCGGTGCAGCGCGTCGAGCAGCGCGTCGGTGGCGCGGATCAGCGTGGCCGAGCACCGGCAGCGTCTTCAGCCGCGCCGACGGCGGGTCCTTCCAGACGCTGGACAGCATCGGGTCGAGCGTGAAGCTGACGAACAGGCTCACCAGCACCGCGACGACGACGGTGATGCCGAACGGGTAGAAGAACTTGCCGATGATCCCGCCCATGAACGCCACCGGCACGAACACCGCGACGAGGGCGAAGGTGGTCGCCATCACCGCCAGGCCGATCTCCTCGGTGCCGTCGCGCGCCGCGCTCAGGTGGTCCTTGCCGAGGTGGACATGGCGCACGATGTTCTCGCGCACGACGATCGCGTCGTCGATGAGCAGGCCGATGCACAGGCTCAGCGCCATCATCGTCATGAAGTTCAGCGTGAAGCCGAACAGGTAGATCGCGATGAAGCTCGAGACCACCGCGATCGGCAGCGTCAGCCCGGTGATGATCGTGCTGCGCCACGAGTGCAGGAACAGGAACACGATCGCGACCGTCAGCAGCGCGCCTTCGACCAGCGTGTGCTCGAGCCCGGTCAGCGAGCCCTTGACCCAGTCGCTGGACGCGTAGATCAGGCGCAGCTCGACGTCCGGCGGCAGGTTCTTGCGGATCTCGTCCATCGCCTGCTTGACCGCGTCGCCGGTGGCGACGATGTTCGCGTCCTGCTGCTTGAAGACGTTGAAGCTGACCGCCTGCTGGCCGTTGATGCGGGCCAGCGAGTCGGGCTCCTTCTCGCGCTCGACCAGCGTGCCCAGGTCGGCCAGCGTCAGCGCCAGATCGCCGCGGCGAGCGACGACGATGTTCGCGAAATGGCGCGGGTCGCGCACCCGGCCCTCGACGCGCAGCAGCGCGTCGCGCACCGGGTCGGTGATCAGCCCCACCGGCTGGTCGGCGTTGGCGTCCTTCAGCGCGGTCGCGATCTCGGCCGGCGTCACGCCGTAGGCGCGCAGCCGCTGCGGGTCGAGGTCGATGCGCACCTCGCGCTCGGTCAGGCCGTTGATGTCGACGCGCGCGACGCCGGCGACCCGCTGCAGCCGCTTGGCCACCAGCTGCTCGGCCAGGATCGACAGCTCGCGCGTGCCGCGCGTCTTGCTCAGCAGCGCGAGGTTGACGACCGGCTGGCTGTTGTCGTTGTTCCAGCGCGCGACGGTCGGCGCCTTCGCGTCGACCGGGAAGCTGGCCTGCACCGCGGCGATGCGGTCGCGCACGTCCTGCATCGCGCGGCCCATGTCGGTGTCGAGGTTGAACTCGACGCTCATGTCGGCCTTGCCCTCGAAGCTGCGCGAGGTGATGCGCTTGACGCCGGCGACGCTGTTGACGGCCTCTTCGAGCGGCTTGGCGATCTCGCGCTCCACCGCTTCGGGCGACGCGCCCGGATAGCTGACCTCGATCCACGCGCCGGGCAGCGAGATGTCGGGCATCTGCTCGACGCCCAGCTTGGACAGCGAGAACAGCCCCAGCACGCACAGCGCCACCATCACCATGACGGCGAAGACCGGGTTCTTGATCGAGACGCGGGTGATCCACATGGCCGGCGCTCCCTACTTCAGCGCGACCGGCAGCGAGGCCGCCGCCGACGCGACGGCCGCCGCGCGCTGGCTCACGACGCTGGCCTTCGCGCCTTCGCGCAGGTTGTCGAAGTGCGCCGCGAGCACCTCGCTGTCGGGGGCCAGCCCGGACAGCAGCTCGACGCGCCCCGCGCGGTCGTCGCGCCGGCCGACGGTGACCGCGCGCCGCGCCAGCGCGCCGCCGGCGATGACCCAGACATGGTCCTCGCCGCCGGTGCTCGTGACCGCGGCGACCGGCAGCGTCAGACGCTCGGTGGCGTCGGCCAGCGTCGCGCGCGCGACCGCGTACTGGCCGGCGCGCAGCCGCTCGTCCGGGTTGGCCAGCGCGATCGTGACGCCGATCGAGCGCGTGCCGGGCTCGGCCGCCGGCGCGATACGCGCGATGCGCCCGGCCACCGGCGCCGCCATGCCCTCGACCTGGACCTGGACCGGCATCCCCGGCGCCAGCCGCGCGACCTCGTGCGTGCCGACCAGGCCGGCGAGCTCGAGCCTCGAGAGGTCGACGATCGTCAGCACCGCCTGGTCGACGGCGAGCGTCTCGCCCTGGACGACGCCGAGCTTGGCGACGATGCCGGCGATCGGCGCCAGCAACGAACCGTCGCGCAGGTTCAGCCGCGACGGTGTCGAGCGCGGCCTTCGCGGCGTCGAGCCCGGCGCGCGCGGTGTCGACCGCGGCGCGCGAACTGTCGAGCGCGATCGGCGAGATGAAATGCTGCGCCGCCAGACTCTCGTTGGAAGCCAGCGTGCGTTCGGCCTGGCTCAGCAAGGCGCGCGCCGATTCCAGGTTCGCGCGGCGCTCGGCGACGCGGCTCGCCAGTTCGGCCAGGTCGATCCGGCCGAGCGGCTGGCCGGCCTTGACGCGGCTGCCCTCGGCCACGTCGAGCGCGAGCAGCGTGCCGGCGGCGCGCGTGCGCACGATCGCCGTCTGCGGCGCGACCAGCGGGCCGGAAAACTCGACCACCGAAGGCATGCGCGCGCGCGTCGGCGTGACGACCTCGGCGCTCGTGAATTCGAGCGCCGGCGCGGCCTTGTCGCCCGCCTTCGCGACCGCCGTGCCGTTGCCCGGCCCGAGCCAGCCGGCGAACCACGCCCCGCCCGAACCGGCGACGAGCAGCAGCGCCACTCCCCCGATCAGCCATTTCTTTTTCATTCGATCGCCCTCGCGCTGATGGGCCGCCATGGCCGGCGGCCGGGCGCAGTGTAGGCAGGCAGCGCGGCGCGAGGCATCCCCTGCGACGAAGCGCGGCCTGGCACGGACAGACTGCAGCGCGTGCGGACGGTCCGGGCCGCGCGGTTCAGGCGTTGGCGGTGGCCAACACCCAGCGGCCGAATTCGTCGGCCGCCATCGGCTTGCCGAACAGGTAGCCCTGGCCGCGGTCGCAGCGGAGCTGCTCCATCAGCGCCGCCTCGCCCACGGTTTCGATGCCCTCGGCCACGGTCCTCATGCCCAGCGCCTGGGCGACGCGGATCGTGGCCTCGATCAGCACGCGGTGGTATTCCACCGTCTCGGCATGGCTGACGAAGGAACGGTCGATCTTCACGGTGTCCACCGGCATCTGGTGCAAGCAGGCGAGCGACGAATAGCCGGTGCCGAAATCGTCCAGCGCGAGCCGCACGCCCAGGCCCTTCAGCTCGCGCAGCGCGGCCTGCACCTGTTCACTCTGGGCGGCCAGGCTTTCGGTGATCTCGAATTGCAGCGCCGCCGGCTGCATGCCGCAGCGCTCGAGCACCGCGCGAACTTCGGCCGCGAGACCGGGCCGTTCGAGCTGCGCGCGCGACAGGTTCACCGCCAGCTCGGACGGCGAACGCTCGCCCAGCTCGGCGCGCCAGCGCACGAATTGCCGGCAGGCGCTTTCCAGCACCTGCTGACCGATCGCGTCGATCAGGCCGGTCTCCTCGGCCACGCCGATGAAGCGCGCCGGCGGCACCACGCCCAGCGTCGGATGGCGCCAGCGCACCAGCGCCTCGGCACCGACGAGCGCCCCGGTGTGCAGGTCGACCACCGGCTGGTAGACGACGAACAGCTCGCCCGCCTGCACGGCGCGGCGCAGGTCGCTTTCGAAGGCCAGCGCCTGCACGACGCGCTCGTGCATCGAACTGTCGAACACGACGCAGCGGCCGCGGCCGGCACGCTTGGCTTCGTACATCGCGGTGTCGGCATTGCGCAGCACCTCGTCGGCGGTGGCGGCCGCATGGTCGGCCGTGACGATGCCGATGCTGGCGCTGGACTGCACCGCGTGCGCGCCGATCCGGTACGGCTCGGACAGCACGGCGAGCAAGCGCTCGGCCACGGTGACCGCATCGTCGACGCCGCGCATGCCCTCGAGCACGACGACGAACTCGTCGCCGCCGATGCGCGCCGCGGTGCGCAGGTGCGAGGGCACGCGCGCCACCGCGTCGCCGGGGCGCAGCGTGTCCTCGATGCGGCCGGCAATCTGGCGCAGCATCTGGTCGCCGGCGGAATGACCGAGCGTGTCGTTGACCTGCTTGAAGCGGTCGAAGTCCATGAACAGCACCGCGTAGCCGTAGCCGGGATGCTGGGCCGCATGCTGGATCGCGCGCTGCACGCGGTCGAGCACGACGCTGCGGTTGGGCAGGCCGGTCAGCGTGTCGGTGCGCGCCGAATGGCGCAGCTGCTCCTGCAGGCGGCGCCGCTCGGTGACGTCGTGGCCAACCGTGACGAAGCCGCGCAGCGCGCCGTCGGCGTCGCGCAGCGGCTGGAAATCGGCCTCCAACCAGTACTCGCGGCCGTCCTTGGCCTGGCACAGCAGCTCGGCACGCACGCCCTGCCCCGTCGCGAACGCGGCCTGCAGCCGCGCCACGGTGGCCGGGTCGTTGACCTCGGAGTGCAGCAGCTGGGCCGGGTTGCGGCCGCGCGCCTCGGCCAGGCTCCAGCCGGTCTCGCGCGTGAAGGCCTCGTTGACCCAGTCGATGCGGCGCTCGGCGTCGGTGACGACGACCTGGTTGTCGGTGCGCTCCGCGACCATCGCCATGCGCGCCAGTTCGTCGGCCTGGTCGGCGAGCCGGCGCACCTGGCGGCGCACCGCGCGCGCCGTCGGCTCGACGACGAACAGCGACAGCAGGCCGAGCACGACCAGCGCCAGCGCGACGCCGATGTAGAGCAAGCGCACCTGCTCCCGGCTGGCCTCGCGCTCGACGGCCTGCAACTGATCGGCGAGCCGGATCAAAGCGCTCAGCGCGGGCTGCGCGTCGATCTGCACCGCGCTCGCCGCCGCCGGGGCGGCCACCATGTCGCGGTCGGCCAGCGATCGCAGCATCGCCTCGCAGCGCTGCCAGAGCGTGCCTCTCGAGCCGAGCCACGCGGCCTGGGCCTGCACGACGCCGCCCATCGCGCCGCCGAAGGCCTGCCGCTGCTCCTCGATCAAGGCGTCGGCCAGCATCGCGTCGGAGCGGGTGCTGTCGAGCATCTGGCGCAGCCGGTCGATGTCGGCCGGCTTGACACCGCCCTCGTAACTCACGGTCACCGCCATCGAGGCGATCTCGACGACGAGCAGGCGCTGCTCGGCCGCCAGGCTGACGAGGTCGGCCGCAACCGTGCGGATGTTCTCGGTGCGGCGCGCGAAGCCGGCTTCGAACAACGCCACCGCAGCGAGCGCGGCGAAGGCGATGTACATCGCCCAGCGCACGCGCCGGTGCGCACCGGCGTCGAGCGCGCGGTCGGCAGCAAGGGAGGCGAAGCCGGGCATGGGCGGGTCTGCAAGGATGCAGACTCGTTTATCGGCCCGGCGGCCGGGAAATGAAACCAGGGCCCGTGAAGGCCGCGGCGCTCAGCCCGGGCTGCGGGACACGCCCGGGCCTTCGTCGGGCGACAGGGTCCGCGCAGGCGGACCCCGACGTCCCGGCTCAGAGCCGGTGAAGGCGCTCAGCCCGGGCGGACGGCGGCGATCGCCGGCTGATCGTGCCGCACGTCGCCGCATTGCGCGCGCTGGCGCAGCGCGTGGTCCATCACCACCAGCGCGAGCAGCGCCTCGGCGATCGGCGTCGCGCGGATGCCGACGCAGGGGTCGTGGCGGCCGAAGGTCTGCACCGTCGTCGGCTGGCCGGCGCGGTCGATCGACGCGCGCGGCGTGCGGATCGAGCTCGTCGGCTTGATCGCGATGCGCACCACCAGGTCCTGCCCGGTGCTGATGCCGCCGAGCACGCCGCCGGCGTTGTTGGCCGCGAAGCCTTCGGGCGTCAGCTCGTCGCCATGGGTGCTGCCGCGCTGCGCGACGCAGGCGAAGCCGGCGCCGATCTCGACCCCCTTGACCGCGTTCAGGCCCATCATCGCGTAGGCGATGTCGGCGTCGAGCCGGTCGTAGAGCGGCTCGCCCAGGCCGACCGGCACGCCGCTGGCGCGCACCTCGATGCGCGCACCGCAGGAATCGCCGGCGCGGCGCAGCGCGTCCATCTGCGCCTCGAGGGCCGGGATCAGGCTCGCGTTGGCGGCGAAGAAGGCGTTGTTCGCGATGTGCTCGCCGCCCTCGAACGGGATCTCGATCTCGCCCAGCGCGCTCATCCAGCCGGTGAAGGTGGTGCCGAACTTCTCGCGCAGCCACTTCCTCGCCACCGCGCCGGCGGCGACCGTGGGCGCGGTCAGGCGCGCCGACGAGCGCCCACCGCCGCGCGGGTCGCGGTGGCCGTACTTGCGCCAGTAGGTGTAGTCGGCGTGGCCGGGGCGGAAGGTGTCGAGCAGGTTGCCGTAGTCGGCGCTGCGCTGGTCGGTGTTGCGGATCAGCAGCCCGATCGGGGTGCCGGTGGTCAGGCCCTCGAACACGCCGGAGAGGATCTCGACCTTGTCGGCCTCGTTGCGCTGCGTCACGTGGCGGCTGGTGCCCGGGCGGCGCCGGTCGAGGTCGTGCTGGAGGTCGGCTTCGGCCAGCGCCAGCCCGGGTGGGCAGCCGTCGATCACGCAGCCGATCGCCGGGCCGTGGCTCTCGCCGAAGTTGGTGACGCGGAAGAGTTCGCCGAAGGTGGAGCCGGGCATGCCCGATTCTAGGATGCCGCCTTCTCGCCGTCGTGCTCTTCGGGCCAGTCGCGGATGTAGGCCTTGAGCATCCGGTTCTCGAAGTCCTGCGCGTCGACCACCGTCTTGGCCACGTCGTAGAACGAGACCACGCCCATCAGCGTGCGGCGCTCGAGCACCGGCATGTAGCGCGCATGGCGCAGCAGCATCATCCGGCGCACCTCGTCGATCTCGGTCTCCGGGGTGCAGGTCAGCGGCGCGTCGTCCATCACCGAGCGCACGTGGCGGCTGCCCAGGCTGCCGCCGTTGGCGACCACCGCGTTGATCACCTCGCGGAAAGTCAGCATGCCGACCAGGTCGCCGTGCTCCATCACGACGAGCGAGCCGATGTCCATCTCCGACATCGTGCGCACCGCGTCGGCCAGCAACTGGTCCGGCGACGCCGTGTACAGCGTGTTGCCCTTGACGCGCAGGATGTCGGTGACTTTCATGGGTTCAATATAGCCCACAATGACGGCCCTCTCACCCCGTGATTGACCGCCCATGGCCGGCTCTTCCGACCCCGGTTTCGACACCCTGGCGCTGCACGCCGGCGCCGCGCCCGACCCGGCGACCGGCGCGCGCGCGCTGCCGATCCACCTGACCACCAGCTTCGTGTTCGAGAACAGCGAACACGCGGCGAGCCTGTTCGACATGGAGCGCTCCGGCCATGTCTACAGCCGGATCAGCAACCCGACCACCGCGGTGCTCGAGGAGCGCGTCGCCGCGCTCGAAGGCGGCACCGGCGCGATCGCCACCGCCAGCGGCCAGGCAGCACTGTTCCTCGCGATCTCGACGATCGCCGGCGCGGGCGCGCACATCGTCGCGTCGTCGGCGCTGTACGGCGGCATCCACAACCTGCTCGCCTACACGCTCGCGCGCTTCGGCATCGCGACGAGCTTCGTCAAGCCGGGCGACATCGACGGCTGGCGCGCCGCGATCCGTCCCGAGACCCGGCTGCTGTTCGGCGAGACGCTGGGCAACCCGGGCCTGGACGTGCTCGACATCCCGACCGTCGCGGCGATCGCGCACGACGCCGGGCTGCCGCTGCTCGTCGACTCGACCTTCACGACGCCCTGGCTGATGAAGCCCTTCGACCATGGCGCCGACCTCGTCTACCACTCGGCGACCAAGTTCCTGTCCGGCCACGGCACCGTGATCGGCGGCGTGCTCGTCGACGGCGGCAGCTTCGACTGGGACGCCGCGCATGCCAAGACCGGACGATTCCCCGAGCTGACCCAGCCCTACGCCGGCTTCCACGGCATGGTGTTCAGCGAGGAGAGCACCGTCGGCGCCTTCCTGCTGCGCGCGCGCCGCGAAGGGCTGCGCGACTTCGGCGCCTGCATGAGCCCGCACACCGCCTGGCTGATCCTGCAAGGCATCGAGACGCTGCCGCTGCGCATGGCGCGCCATGTCGAGAACACGCGCAAGGTCGTCGCCTTCCTCGCCGCGCACCCGATGGTCGCGCGCGTCGGCTACCCCGAACTGGAAAGCCACCCGAGCCACGCGCTGGCGAAGAGGCTGCTGCCGCGCGGCTGCGGCTCGGTGTTCAGCTTCGACCTGAAGGGCTCGCGCCGGCAGGGCCAGGCCTTCATCGAGGCGCTGAAGATCTTCTCGCACCTGGCCAACGTCGGCGACTGCCGCTCGCTCGTGATCCACCCGGCGTCGACGACGCATTTCCGGATGGACGACGCGGCGCTCGCAGCGGCCGGCATCACGGCCGGCACGATCCGGCTGTCGATCGGCCTCGAGGACGCGGACGACCTGATCGACGACCTGAAGCGCGCGTTCAAGGTCGCGGAGCGCGCGGCATGAGCCGGGCGTGCGACCGTACCTGCGCACGGGCGAACGCCGGCGAATGGGCGCTGCGTCCCGCGGCGCGCGCCCTGCAAGGGTGAGCCGGCGCAACGCGAGCTGGGGGCCGACATGAAGCTGCGCGTCGACGGCCGCGAGGCCTACGCCTACACCGGCGGTGTCGCCTTCGACCCCGCCCTGCCCTGCGTCGTCTTCGTCCACGGCGCACTGCACGACCACAGCGTCTGGACGCTGCTCGCGCGCTGGTTCGCGCACCACGGCTGGAGCGTGCTCGCGGTCGACCTGCCCGGCCATGCGCGCAGCGCCGGGCCACCGCTTGATCGACGTCGAGGCGCATGCCGACTGGCTGCTCGCGCTGCTAGCCGCCGCCGGCGTAGCGCAGGCGGCGCTGGTCGGCCACAGCATGGGCTCGCTGATCGCGCTCGAAGCCGCGGCGCGCGCGCCCCAGCGGATCACGCGGCTGGCGATGATCGGCACCGCCTACCCGATGAAGGTCAGCGACGCGCTGTTCGCCACCGCGCGCGACGCAGCCGCTGAAGGCGATCGACCAGGTCAACGCCTTCTCGATCTCGACGCTGGCCGCCAAGCCTTCGTATCCCCGGCCCGGGCATGTGGCTGCACGGCAGCAACCGCGCGCTGATGCGGCGCACGCTGGCGCTGGCCGAGCGGCAGCAGGGCCTCAACCTGTTCGTGCACGACTTCGGCGTCTGCGACCGCTATGCGAACGGCCTGCAGGCCGCGGCGCAGGTGCGCTGCCCGGTGAGCTTGATCCTCGGCGCGCGCGACCAGATGACGACGCCGAAGGCGACCGCCGAGATCGCTGCGGCGCTGAAGGCGCGCATCGTCACGCTGCCCTGCGGCCACTCGCTGATGGCCGAGGCGCCGGACGGCGTGCTGCAGGCGCTGCGCGAGGCGCTCGGCTGACGGCGAGGCGTCAGCCGTCCAGCAACTCGGCCAGCGTCATGCGCTCGAAGCCAGCGCGTCGGCGGAAGGCGACCGCGCCAGGCGTGGCCGGCAGCAGCAAGGCATCGAGAAGCGGACGGGCCAGCGTCGCGGCGGGGTCGCACAGCAGCACGTGACGCGATTCGCCGGACTCGTCCAGCCGCGCGGCCCAGTCGATCTCGACGAGAAGGTCGAGCACCGGCTCGATCTGCAGCGGATCGGTGCGCAGCGCTTCGGCCAGCGCCCCCAGGCTCGCGCCGTGACCGGCGCCCTGACGCGCGGCGGCCAGTCGGCGCAGCACCGCCAGCGCCAGCTCGAAGCGGTAGCCCGGCGTGTCCGGCCGGCGCACGACGCGCATCTGCAGGCTCGGCGCGTAGGCGGCGATCACCGCGCCGAGCAGCACGATGACCCAGCCGAGGTAGATCCACAGCAGCAGGATCGGCACCGACGCGAAGGCGCCGTAGATCACCGAGTAGGTCGGCACCGACGCCAGGTACCAGGCGAGCAGGCGCTTGGCGGCTTCGAAGCCGAGGCCGACGAAGAGCGCACCGGCCCAGGCATGGCGCCAGCGCACCACGGTGTTCGGGACGAAGTGGAACAGGCCGGCCACCGACGCTGCCAACAGCGCGAACTCGGCGACGTTCAGCAGCACGCCGACGCGCTCGGGCATCACGCCGACCAGGCCGCGCGAGGCCGACAGCGCGTACGAGGTCACCGACAGGCTGATGCCGAGCGCGAGCGGGCCCAGCGTCAGCGCCGCCCAGTACAGCAGCACCTGCTGCGCGATCGGGCGCGCGCGGCGCACGCGCCAGATCGCGTTCAGCGTGCGGTCGATCGTCAGCATCAGCGCCAGCGCGGTGGCGACGAAGAACAAGCAGGCCGACCGAACCGAGCCGGCTCGCCTTGCCGGCGAACAGCGTCAGCGCGTGCATCACCGGCCGCGCGATCGTCTCCGGCACCAGGTTCTGCAGGAAGTACTTCTCCAGCGCGCCCTGGAACGACGCGAAGATCGGGAACGCGGTGAACACCGCCAGCATCACCGTGACCAGCGGCACCAGCGCGATCAGCGTCGTGAAGGTCAGGCTGCCGGCGGTGAGGCCGAGCCGGTCCTCGCGGAAGCGAAGGCGCAGCGTGCGCAGCGTCTCGAACCAGGGCCAGGTGCGCAGGGTGCGCAGCGTACGCAGGACTTCGGCCAGGCTCCCGGAGGGTGAGGTCATGCTGGCTATGATGCCAGCATGACTTCGACGCGAGAGCCGGAACCGGTCGTGCAGCGCGCACGCGCGCTCGCGCTGGTCGCGCTGCTCGCATTGATCGCGCTCGGGCTGGCCTGGGAGCTGTGGCTCGCGCCCACCGGCCGCGGCACGCTCGCGATCAAGGTGCTGCCGCTCGTCGCCGGCGTCGCCGGCGTGCTGCGCCACCGGATGTACACCTTCCGCTGGCTGAGCCTGCTCGTCTGGCTGTACGTCGCCGAAGGCGCGGTGCGCGCCAACACCGAGCAGGGGCTGTCGCGCGCGCTGGCGCTGGCCGAGATCGCGCTCGCGTTGCTGCTGTTCGGCGCCAGCGCGGTCTACATCCGGCGCCGGCTGCGCAGCGGCGGCGCACCGATCTCCGCATGAGCGACGCCTTGCTCGCCGCGCTGCGCGCCGCGGTCGGCGCGGCCCAGGTGCTGACCGACGGCGACCTGTCGGCCTACGAGCTCGACTGGCGGCGGCGCTGGCGCGGCCGCGCGCTGGCGGTGGTGCGGCCGGGGTCGACGGCCGAGGTCGCGGCGGTCGTGCGCGCGTGCGCGGCGGCCGGCGTCGCGATCGTGCCGCAGGGCGGCAACACCGGCCTCGTCGGCGGCGGCGTGCCCGACGCGAGCGGGACCCAGGTGCTGCTCAGCCTGCAGCGCATGAACCGCGTGCGCGCGATCGACGCCGCGAACCTGACGCTGACCGCCGAGGCCGGCTGCGTGCTGCAGGCGGTGCAGGCCGCGGCCGCCGAGCGCGGCCTGCTGTTCCCGCTCAGCCTGGCCGCCGAGGGCAGCTGCACGATCGGCGGCAACCTCGCCACCAACGCCGGCGGCACCCAGGTGCTGCGCTTCGGCAATGCGCGCGAGCTGTGCCTCGGGCTCGAGGTCGTCACCGCCGACGGCGAGGTCTGGGACGGCCTGACCGGGCTGCGCAAGGACAACACCGGCTACGACTTGCGCGACCTGTTCATCGGCAGCGAAGGCACGCTGGGCGTCATCACCGCGGCGACGCTGAAGCTGTTCCCGCAGCCCGCGGCGCGCGACCACCGCCCTGCGCCGCCTGCGCGACGCTGGCCGACGGCGTGGCCTTGCTCGACCTCGCGCGCGCGAGGCTGGGCGCCGGGCTGACCGGCTTCGAGGTCATGGGCCGCTTCGCGCTCGACCTCGTCGCGCGCCATTTCCCGGCGCTGCCGCGGCCGCTGCCCGGCGCGCCCTGGACCGTGCTGCTCGAGCAGAGCGACACCGAGAGCGAGGCCGGCGCGCGCGCGCGCTTCGAGGCCTTGCTCGGTGCGGCGCTGGAGGCCGGCTGCATCACCGACGCGGCGGTCGCCGAGAGCCTGGCGCAGTCGCACGCGATGTGGCAGCTGCGCGAGGCGATCCCGCTCGCGCAGGCCGAAGAGGGCCTGAACGTCAAGCACGACATCGCGCTGCCGGTGTCGTCGATTCCGGCCTTCGTCGCCGCGACCGACGCCGCGCTACGGGCCCGCTTCCCGGGCGTGCGGCTGGTCAACTTCGGCCACCTCGGCGACGGCAACCTGCACTACAACGTGCAGGCGCCCGAAGGCATGGACGCGAAGCGCTTCCTCGCCGAGCAGGAGCACGCGGTCAACGCGCTGGTCTACGACGCGGTGATCGCCCATCGCGGCTCGATCTCGGCCGAACACGGCATCGGCGCGCTCAAGCGCGACGAGCTGGCCGAGCGCAAGTCGCCGGTGGCGCTGAAGCTGATGCGCGCGATCAAGCAGGCGCTGGACCCGCAGGGGCGGATGAACCCGGGCCGGGTGCTGTAGCGGTCGGTGTGCCTCAGCGCGGCGGCGCCGCCGCGCAGGCGCTCAGCGTCGTCGGCCCGGCCGAGACCGGGATCCAGTGCCACAGCCGCTGGCAGCGCCCGGCGATGCACAGTTCGTAGTCGGGCACGAAGTCGGAGCGAGCGAGCACCACCTCGCGCCGCCAGGGATCGGCGAGCCGGTAATGCCAGGCACCGTCGAACAGCGTCGCGCCGGGCGGCGGCTCCATGCCGGCGCCGGAGCCGCGGATGCGCGCCTGCGACAGCAGCAGCCAGTCGCCGGCGACCTCGTAGTCCTCGTCCCACTCGATCTTCTCGATCGAATGGCGCCAGCGCAGCGTGAAGTGCGTCGCCGGCAGCCGCACCTGCAGCGCGCCCGCGGCGAGGCACAGCGCAGCCAGCGCGGGCACGGCAGATCAGCCCGCCGCGAGACGCTTCGGACGCGTTCGCGTCCAGTGCCAGGCGGCGAGCGCCGCCGTCATCGCGAAGCCGATCTCGTCGGTGGCGGGCAAGGCGGCGACGAGGAAGCACGCCGCCGCGAAGGCCCAGACGCGCTCGAACCAGCGCAGCGGCGCGAGCCACCAGCCGATCGCCGCGCCGCCCCAGAGCAGGATCGCGACGATCGCCTTGACGACCACGTAGCCGGTGTCCCAGAGGCTGCCGCTGACCAGCATCAGCGACGGCGAATAGACCGCCATGAACGGGATGATGAAGCCGGCGATCGCGATGCGCATCGCCTGCAACCCGATCTTCATGCCGCTGGCGCGCGCGATCGGCGCCGCCGCGAACGCCGCCAGCGCGACCGGCGGCGTCAGGTCGGCCATGATGCCGAAGTAGAAGACGAACATGTGCGAGACGATCAGCGGCACGCCCAGCTTGAGCAGCGCCGGCGCGGCGAGCGAGCTGGTGATGATGTAGTTCGGGATCGTCGGGATGCCCATGCCGAGCACCAGGCAGACCAGCATCGTCAGCACCAGGCTGAGGAACAGGCTGCTCTGGCCGAGCTCGATGATGTAGCCGGCGAAGGTGGTCGCGACGCCGGTGAGCGTGAGCACGCCGATGATCACGCCGACCAGCGCGCAGGCCACGCCGACCGGCAGCGCGTGGCGCGCGCCGTCGGCGAGCGCGCCGAGCGCGACGCGCAGGCTCTCGCGCCCGCCTTTCAGGAACCAGAGCACCGCCGCCATCGCGAGCGCGAGCGCGATGACCGCGCCGATGCCGTACTTGAAGAAGCTCGATGAGGCCAGGCCGATCAGGATCCAGAACACGACCCGCAGCGGATAGCCGCCGAAGCGCTGCGTCATCGCCGCGCCGAAGATCAGCACCACCGTCAGCGCCAGCCCGACCATGCCCGAGAACAGCGGCGTGTAGCCGGCGAAGAGCAGCCAGACCAGGATCGCGAGCGGCAGGATCAGGTACCAGCGCAGGCGCAGCGCGGCCCAGGGGTCGGGGCATTCGTCCTTGGGCATGCCGACGAGCCCGGAGCGGCCGGCTTCCAGGTGCACCATCACGAACGCGGTCAGGAAGTACAGGATCGCCGGGATCGCGGCGGCCTTGCAGATCTCGACGTAGGGCACGTTGATCGTCTCGGCCATGATGAAGGCCACCGCCCCCATCACCGGCGGCATGATCTGCCCGCCCATGCTCGCGGTGGCCTCGACGCCGCCGGCGAACTCGGCCTTGTAGCCGAAGCGCTTCATCAGCGGGATCGTGAACTGGCCGGTGGTGACGACGTTGGCCACGCCCGAGCCGTTGATCGTGCCCATCAGCCCCGACGACACCACCGCGACCTTCGCCGGCCCGCCCTTGGTGTGGCCGAACAGGCCGAGCGCGAAGTCGGTGAACAGCGCGATCATGCCGGCCTGCTCGAGGAAGGCGCCGAACAGGATGAACAGGAAGATGTACGACGACGAGACGTAGATCGGCGTGCCGTAGATGCCCTCGGTGCCGAAGCCGAGCTGCGAGACGATCTGGTCGAAGCCGTAGGGCCGGTGCGCCAGCTCGCCCGGCAGGTACTGGCCGAACATCCCGTAGGCCAGGAACATCAGGCAGATCAGCGGCAGCGCGAAACCCATGATGCGGCGCGCGGCCTCGAACACGAGCACGATGGTCAGGCAGCCGACGACCATGTCGCTGGGCGTCATGTCGCCGGCGCGCTGGATCAGGTCGGCCTCGAAGACCCAGTGGTACAGCCCGGCGCAGAACGCCGCCGCGCCGACGAGCCAGCCCAGGCTGCGCCGCCCCAGCGGCGGGAAAAGCACGAAGGTGACGAGCAGCAGGAAGCCCACGTGCACCGCGCGCACGACCGAGCTGGACAGCGGGCTGAACGCCGCGGTGACGATCTGGAAGACCGAGAACGCCACCGCGACCCAGAACAGCGCGCCGGTGAAACCGGGCGCGTGGTCGTCGACCACGCTCGGCGGGGGCGAGGCGGCCGCCGCCGCGCCGGACGCAGGATGGGCCATGCCTACTTCATCAAGCCGACTTCGCGGTAGTACTTCTGCGCCCCCGGATGGAAGGGCACGGCGGTGCCGGTCACCGCGCCGGCCTTCGTGATGCCCTTGGCCGCGCTGTGCGCCGCGACCAGCGTGTCGAGGTTGTCGAACATCGACTTGGTCATCGCGTAGACCTCGTCGTCCGGGACGCCGGCGTGCGAGACGAGGAAGTTCTTGATCGCGATCGTCGGCGTGTCGGCGGTCTGGCCGGGGTAGGTGTTGGCCGGGATCGTCGCCGGCTGATAGGCGGCGTCGCCGACCTTGGCCGCGATGTCGGGGCCGATCGAGACGACGACGATCTTGACCGAGGTCGCCAGGTCGCGGATCGACGCGACGCCGAGGCCGGCGGACTGCAGCGTCACGTCGAGCTGGCGGTTCTTCATCAGGTCGACCGATTCGCCGAACGGCAGGTACTCGACCTTGGCGAAGTCGCCATAGCTCAGCCCGGCGGCCTTGAGGATCGCGCGCGCATTCAGCTCGGTGCCGGACTTGGGCGCGCCGACCGAGATGCGCTTGCCCTTCAGGTCGGCCAGCGTCTTGATGCCCGAGTCGCCGGTCGCGACGAGCTGGATGTAGTTCGAATAGATGCCGGCCACCGCACGCAGCTTGTTCAGCGGCGCCGGGAAGCCGGCGTCCTTGTCGCCCTTCCAGGCGTCGGACAGCGCATCGGCGAGCGTGAAGGCGATCTCGCCGCGCCCGGCCTGGAGCAGGTTCAGGTTCTCGGCCGAGGCCTTGGTCGACTGCACCGAGACCTTCGCGCTCGGCAAGGCCTTGGCATAGATCTGCGACAGCGCCACGCCGAGCGGGTAGTAGACACCGCTCTGGCCGCCGGTGAGGACGTTGATGAAGGTCTGCTGCGCGCGCGCCAGCGGCGACAGCGCGAGCGCGCCGACGCCGAGACTGCCGAGCACGACGCTGCGCCGGCGCAGCGGAAGGTGGGTCAGGGACATGCGGTCTCTCCTCGTCGCGTTGGTGTGGAGTGGGCAGATGCTCTGCGGCACCTGGCGCACGTCCACTCTACCCAGTACCGGGCGAAGGGAAATTCGTGATTGCCCGCGACGTTCCCGGCGCCGCCTTGCGGCACGCGAGCATGGCGACACCTGTCGCCGTGGCGCTACTGCAGCGGACCCTTCAGCGCGCGCGGCACCGGGATGGACATCACCTCGATGCCCTCGTCGCGCAGCGCGACCCGCTCTTCGGGCGTCGCCTCGCCGCGGATGCCGCGCGACGGCGTCTCGCCGTAATGGATGCGGCGCGCTTCCTCGGCGAAGCGCTCGCCGACGTCCTCGGTGCTGGCCAGCATCTGGCGCACCGCGCCGAGCCAGGCCGCCTGCAGGTCGACCGGCGCCGGCGGCGCCGCGGGCACCGCCGCGGGGGCCGGCGTGTTCGTCGCTTCGCGGGCGCCGGAGAGATTGAGCCGCGGTGCGCTCGGCAGGCGGCCGATCTCGTGGTCGGCGCACAGCGGGCACTCGATCAGCCCGCGGCCGTTCTGCTCCATGAACTCGTCGTCGGCCGCGAACCAGCCTTCGAAGCGGTGGCCGTTCGCGCAGCGCAGGTCCAGGACTTTCATCCGGTGATCATAGGGTGGCGGGCGGGTCCGGGTCGGGCTGCCACTGCAAGGCCCAGGCGCCGGAACGCCAGCGCTGCAGCCAGTGCAGGCCGATGCGCGTCTTCACGTCGGGCAGGCCGTCGCCGGCAGCCAGCGCATCGAGCTCGGCTTCGGTCAGGTGCAGCACGTCGAGAAACTCGCCCTCGTCCAGGCGCTGCTCGCCGGCGACCAGGCCGCGCGCGAAGTACAGCCAGATGCTCTCGCTCGAGTACGCCGCGGCGTTGTGGATCTCGCACGCGAACGCCCATTCGCGCGCTCGGTAGCCGGTCTCTTCGGCCAGCTCGCGACGCGCGCAGGCCAGCGTCGCCTCGCCGGCGTCGAGCTTGCCGGCCGGGAACTCGACGATCGTCTTGCCGATGGGGTAGCGGAACTGGCGCACGAGCACGATGCGGCCGTCGTCGAGCACCGGGATCACCGCCACCGCGCCGGGGTGGACGATGTATTCGCGCGTCGCGGTGCGGCCGTCGGGCAGCCGCACGTCGTCGCGCCGCACGTCGAGGAAACCGCCCTCGAGCAGCGTGCGCCCGCCGATCCGACGCTCGACGAGGTGGGCGTCGGGCTCGTCGACCATCAGCTCGTGAGCGCCTTGATGATCGCGTCGCGGCAGATCGCCATCAGCCCGCCCGGCAGCACGCCGAAGAACAGCACCGCGGCGCCGTTCAGCGCCAGCAGCGCACTCACGCCGGCGCCGCGCTGGACGGGCTCGGGGTACAGCGGCTCGTCGAAGTACATCACCTTGACGACGCGCAGGTAGTAGAAGGCGCCGACCAGCGACAGCAGCACCGCCAGCACCGCCAGCCACAGAAAGCCCGGCGCACCGGTCGCGACCAGCGACTGCAGGATCGCGAGCTTGGCGTAGAAGCCGACCATCGGCGGCACGCCGGCGAGCGAGAACATGAACACCGTCATCACGCCGGCGACCCAGGGGTTGCGGCGCGCGAGGCCGGCGAGGTCGTCGATCTGCTCGCTCTCGAAGCCCTGGCGCGACAGGAACATGATCAGGCCGAAGGTGCCCAGCGTCGTGAGCACGTAGCTGACCACGTAGAACATCGCCGAGCTGTAGGCATTGCCGGCCGACAACGTGCTGCCGCCCACCACGCCGCAGGCCAGGCCCAGCAGCACGAAGCCGATCTGCGCGATCGTCGAATAGGCCAGCATGCGCTTGAGGTTGCGTCTGCGCGATCGCCGCGAGGTTGCCGACCACCAGCGAACCGACCGCCAGCACGATGAACATCTGCTGCCAGTCGGACGCCAGACCGAGCATGCCTTCGACGAGGAGGCGGATCGTGATCGCGAAGGCGGCGAACTTCGGCGCCCCGCCGATCATCAGCGTGACCGCCGTCGGCGCGCCCTGGTAGACATCGGGCACCCACATGTGGAACGGCACGGCGCCGAGCTTGAAGGCCAGCCCGGCGACGACGAAGACGACGCCGAAGACCAGCACCTCGCGGTTGATCGCCGGATTCGTCGCGATCTGCTCGAACACGCGCGGGATCGCGAGCGTGCCGGTGGCGCCGTACATCATCGACAGGCCGTAGAGCAGGAAGCCGCTCGCCAGCGCGCCGAGCACGAAGTACTTCATCGCCGCTTCGGTCGCGACGGCGTGGTCGCGGCGCATCGCGGTCAGCGCGTACAGCGACAGGCTCATCAGCTCGAGGCCGAGGTAGACGACGAGGAAGTTGTTCGCCGAGGTCATCACCGAGATGCCGAGCAGCACGAACATGGCCAGCGTGAAGAACTCGCCCTTGAGCATCTCGCGCGCTGGCCAGCGTGGGGCGCGCGTAGACCACGCCGACCATCGTCGCGAGCGCCGCGAAGCAGGCCAGCAGGTGGCCCATCGGGTCGGCTGACGACCATGCCCTGCATGCCGTAGACGGTGCCCGCGGCGTCGAAGGCGCGCAGGTGCAGCAGCGCGACGACGGCGAGCGCGGCCTGCGTCAGCCAGAAGGTCGGCCGCCGCCCGGGGTCGGTGACGAACAGGTCGATCACGATCACGACGCAGGCCGCGGCGAGCAACCAGGCCTCGGGGAGGATGACGAGCCAGTTCATCGTTGTCATGCTTGGGGTGCGGCGCGCCGTCAGTTGAGCTTCGATTGGGCGACGTGCTTGAGCAACTCGGTCACCGAGACCTGCATCACGCCGGTGAAGGGCTTCGGATACAAGCCCATCCAGAGCACCGCCGCAGCGAGCAGCGAGAGCATCAGGAACTCGCGCCCGTCGAGGTCGGCGAGTGTCTTGACATGGTCGTTGGCGACCTCGCCGAAGTAGACGCGCTTGACCATCCACAGCGTGTAGGCGGCGCCGAAGATCAGCGTCGTGGCGGCGAGCAGGCCGATCCAGAAGTTGAACTTGACCGCGCCCAGGATCACCATCCACTCGCCGACGAAGCCGGCCGTGCCGGGCAGACCGCAGTTGGCCATCGCGAACAGCACCGCGAAGGCGGCGAACTTGGGCATCGTGTTCGCGACGCCGCCGTAGGCGCTGATCTCGCGCGAATGGACGCGGTCGTAGAGCACGCCGATCGCACAGGAACATCGCGCCCGAGACGAAGCCGTGCGAGATCATCTGCACGATCGCGCCGCTCGCGCCGAGTTCGTTGAAGATGAAGAAGCCCAGCGTGACGAAGCCCATGTGCGCGATCGAGGTGTAGGCGACGAGCTTCTTCATGTCCTGCTGCACGAGCGCGACGAGGCCGATGTAGACCACCGCGATCAGGCTCAGCACGATCATGAAGCCGGCGTACTCGCGGCTCGCGTCGGGCGCGATCGGCAGCGAGAAGCGCAGGAAGCCGTAGGCGCCGAGCTTGAGCATGATCGCCGCCAGCACCACCGAGCCGCCGGTCGGCGCCTCGACGTGGGCGTCGGGCAGCCAGGTGTGCACCGGCCACATCGGCACCTTGACCGAGAAGGCGACGAAGAAGGCGAAGAACAGCAGCGCCTGCGCCGACAGCGGCAGCGGCAGCTTGTGCCAGTCCAGGATGTCGAAGCTGCCGCCCGACTTGAAGTACAGGTAGATCAGCGCGACCAGCATCAGCAGCGAGCCGAGCAGCGTGTAGAGGAAGAACTTGAACGCCGCGTAGACGCGCTTGGGGCCGCCCCAGACGCCGATGATGATGTACATCGGGATCAGCGTGGCCTCGAAGAAGACGTAGAACAGCAGCCCGTCGAGCGCCGAGAAGACGCCGACCAGCAGCCCGGAGAGGATCAGGAACGCGCCCATGTACTGGTGCGACGCGGTCGGTGATGACCTTCCAGGCCGAGATCACGACGATCACGGTGATGAAGGCCGTGAGCAGCACGAACCAGACCGACAGGCCGTCGACGCCGAGGTGGTAGTGGACGTTGAAGCGGTCGATCCAGGGCTGCTTCTCCTGGAACTGCATCGCCGCGGTGCTGCTGTCGAAACCGGTGATCAGCGGGATCGTCACCACGAAGCTCGCCAGCGCGCCGATGAGCGCGATCCAGCGCACGACGACGGCGTTGCGGTCGTTGCCGATCGCCAGCAACAGCACGCCGAACGCGATCGGCAGCCAGATCGCAAGACTCAGGAGACCCATTCTTCGCTCGCTTTTGTTCTTTGCTCGTGCCGTGTCAGCGGAGCAGGCCGCCGAAATACGGCCACAGACGCCAGGTCATGAAGCCGATGATGCCCAGCATCATGACCAGCGCGTACCAGTACAGATGGCCGGTCTGCACGCGGCGCACCACGCCCGCGAGCCGCCGACCGCGTGCGCCGAACCGTTGACGACCACGCCGTCGATCAGGCCCTGGTCGCCGACCTTCCAAAGCCCCAGCCCGAGGCCGCGCGCGCCGGCGGCCAGCACGTGCTCGTTGAACCAGTCCAGGTAGTACTTGTTCTCGAGCAGCGGTGCGCAGCGGACGAGGCGTGCGGTCGAGCGCGGCCGGGATCGCCGGCGCCTTCAGGTAGAACAGCCAGGCGATGACGACGCCGGCGAGCGCGAGCCAGAACGGCAGCGTCGTCAGACCGTGCAGCGCCATCGCGGCGGCGCCGTGGAATTCCTCGGCCAGCTGGCTCCATCGCCGGGTGACGCGCGGCGTCGACGAAGATCGCGTCCTTGAAGAAGTCGCCGTAGAGCATCGGGCGGATCGTGATGAAGCCGATCACCACCGACGGCATCGCCAGCAGCACCAGCGGCGCCGTCACGACCCAGGGCGACTCGTGCGGCGTCGCGTCGTGCGGCGCGTGGTGTTCGTCGCCATGGCCGTCGTCGTGCGCGGGCTCGGACGGGAACGGCTTGTGGCGGAAGCGCTCTTCGCCGTGGAAGACGAGGAAGTACATCCGGAACGAATAGAACGCGGTGACGAACACGCCGGCGACGACCGCGAAGCTCGCGAAGCCCGCGCCCGGCAGGTGGCTCAGCTGCACCGCCTCGATGATGCTGTCCTTCGAGTAGAAGCCCGAGAACAGCGGCGTGCCGATCAGCGCCAGCGAGCCGACCAGCGACGGTGATCCAGGTGATCGGCATGTACTTGCGCAGGCCGCCCATGTTGCGGATGTCCTGGTCGTGGTGCATGCCGATGATCACCGAGCCGGCGGCCAGGAACAGCAGCGCCTTGAAGAACGCGTGCGTCATCAGGTGGAACACCGCCACCGAGTAGGCCGATGCGCCCAGCGCGACCGTCATGTAGCCGAGCTGGCTCAGCGTCGAGTAGGCGACGACGCGCTTGATGTCGTTCTGGATCATGCCCAGGAAGCCCATGAACAGCGCGGTGATCGCGCCGATCACGAGCACGAAGTTCAGCGCCGTGTCGGACAGCTCGAACAGCGGCGACATGCGCGCGACCATGAAGATGCCGGCGGTGACCATCGTCGCGGCGTGGATCAGCGCCGAGATCGGGGTCGGGCCCTCCATCGAGTCGGGCAGCCAGACGTGGAGCGGAAACTGCGCGCTCTTGCCCATCGCGCCGATGAACAGGCAGATGCAGATCACGGTGATCAGCATCCAGTCCCCTCCAGCTCGCCGGGAAGACGATCTTGGCCAGCTCGGGCGCCTTCGCGAAGGCCTCGCCGTAGTTCAGCGTGCCGGCGAAGGCGACGACCAGGCCGATGCCGAGGATGAAGCCGAAGTCGCCGACCCGGTTCACGAGGAAGGCCTTCAGGTTCGCGAAGATCGCCGTCGGCCGCTTGAACCAGAAGCCGATCAGCAGATAGCTCACCAGGCCCACCGCCTCCCAGCCGAAGAACAGCTGCAGGAAGTTGTTGCTCATCACGAGCATCAGCATCGAGAAGGTGAACAGCGAGATGTAGGCGAAGAAGCGCTTGTAGCCGGGGTCGTCTTCCATGTAGCCGATGGTGTAGACGTGGACCATCAGCGAGACGAAGCTCACCACGCACATCATCATCGCGGTCAGGCCGTCGACGAGGAAGCCGACCTCCATCTTCAGCCCGCCGACGTTGGCCCATTCGTAGACCGTGCCGGCGTAGCGCGCGCCGTCGACCGCCACCGCCTTCAGCACGATGGCCGAGCCGACGAACGAGATCAGCACGCCGAGGATCGTGACGAGGTGCGCGCCGCGGTTGCCGACGAGCTTGCCGGCGAGGCCGGCGATCAGCGCACCGGCCAGCGGCGCGAGCGCGATGGTGAGCAGCAGCCCTTGAGAGATCGAGGAAGCCATGTCAGTGTGCGATGAACGCGGCAAGGCCAAGCGGCCGACGCGGAACCGGCTTCGCCGGGCCGCTGGCGGCGCTCCCGCAGGGGGGGGAGCGCCGAAGGCGCTACGGGGGGGTGTCATGTTCATCCCTGGAGCTCGTCGAGCTCTTCGACGTTGATCGACGCGCGGTTGCGGAACAGCACGACCAGGATCGCCAGACCGATGGCCGATTCGGCCGCCGCCACGGTGAGGATGAAGAAGACGAACACCTGGCCCGCCATGTCGCCCAGGTAGTGCGAGAAGGCGACGAAGTTCAGGTTGACGGCGAGCAGCATCAGCTCGATCGCCATCAGCAGCACGATCAGGTTGCGCCGGTTCAGGAAGATGCCGACCACCGACAGCGCGAACAGGATGCCGCCCAGCGTCAGGTAATGGCCGAGGGTGATCGCACCGGTGTTCACGATTGCCCCTCCTTCGCGCGCCGACGGCGTCTCGACCACCGGCGCCATCTTGACCAGGCGCAGCCGGTCGGCCTTCTTCGCGCGCACCTGCTGGCTCGGGTCCTGGCGCCGGCTGTCCTTGCGGCCGCGCAGCGTGAGCGCGATCGCCGCGACGATGGCCACCAGCAGCAGCACGGCGGCGATCTGCAGCGGATACAGGTAGTGGGTGTAGATCTCGATGCCGAGCAACTTGGTGTTGCCCATCTGGAGCGCCTTCGCGTCGGGCACCGGCGCCTGCGGTCAGGCTGGAAGCCGCGCAGCAGCACCAGCCGCCATCTCGAGCGCGATCACCACGCCGACCATCGCCGGCGAGCGGGAAGTGCTTCCAGAAGCCTTCGCGCAGCGCTGTCGGTGTTGATGTCGAGCATCATCACGACGAACAGGAACAGCACCATCACCGCGCCGACGTAGACCAGCACCAGCGCGATGGCCAGGAACTCGGCGCGCAGCAGCATCCAGACGCAGGAGGCGCTGAAGAACGCGAGCACCAGGAACAGCGCGGCGTGCACCGTGCTGCGCGCGGTGATGACGCGGAACGCCGCGAACAGCAGCACGGCGGAGAAGACGTAGAAGAGCGCGGAGGTGGTATTCATCGGAATTTCGCGTCCGCCTCCCGGGCCGCGGCGATCTCTTTCTCGTAGCGGTCGCCCACCGCGAGCAGCATGTCCTTCGTGAAGTACAGGTCGCCGCGCTTCTCGCCGTGGTATTCGAAGATGTGGGTCTCGACGATCGAGTCGACCGGGCAGCTCTCCTCGCAGAAGCCGCAGAAGATGCACTTGGTGAGGTCGATGTCGTAGCGCGTCGTGCGGCGCGAGCCGTCGTCGCGCGCGTCGCTCTCGATCGTGATCGCCATCGCCGGGCAGACCGCCTCGCACAGCTTGCAGGCGATGCAGCGCTCCTCGCCGTTCTCGTAGCGGCGCAGCGCGTGCAGGCCGCGAAAGCGCGGCGACAGCGGCGTCTTCTCTTCCGGGAACTGGATCGTGATGTTCTTGCGCCAGGAAGTAGCGGCCGGTGAGCTTCATGCCCTTGAACAGCTCGGTGAGCAGGAAGCTCGAGAACAGGTCCTTGACGGCGGTGAGGGAGGCCATTCAGTTGCTCCGCGATGCATCAAGCGGCAGCCGCGGATCCGGCTTCGCCGGTCCGCTGGCTGCGCCCCCTCGAGGGGGAGCGCCGAAGGCGCTTCGGGGGTGGGTCATCATTTCCAGATGTTCCAGGGCGACTGGATCCACAGGCCGACGACGACCAGCCAGACCAGCGTGACCGGGATGAAGATCTTCCAGCCCAGACGCATGATCTGGTCGTAGCGGAAGCGCGGGAAGGTCGCGCGCACCCAGAGGAACATCGTGACGACGACGAAGATCTTGGCCGCGAGCCAGATCCAGCCCGGGATGACCAGTCGAGGAAGCCGACACGGCGAGAGCCAGCCGCCCAGGAACAGCAGCACGCACAGCGTGCAGACGAGGATCATGTTGGCGTACTCGGCGAGGAAGAACATCGCGAAGGCCATGCCCGAGTACTCGATCATGTGGCCGGCGACGATCTCCGATTCGCCCTCGACGACGTCGAACGGATGCGCGGTTCGTCTCGGCCAGGCCCGAGATGAAGTAGACGACGAAGATCGGCAGCAGCGGCAGCCAGTTCCACGACAGCACGCCCGCGCCCATCGCGGCGAAGGTTCCGCGCCCCTGCTGCATGACGATGTCGCTCATGTTCATGCTGCCCGAGACCATCAGCACGACGACGAGCGCGAAGCCCATCGCGATCTCGTAGCTGACCATCTGCGCCGACGCGCGCAGCGCGCCGAGGAAAGCGTACTTCGAGTTGCTGGCCCAGCCGGCGATGATCACGCCGTAGACCTCCATCGAGGTGATCGCCATCAGGAACAGCAGGCCGGCGTTGACGTTGGCGAGCGCGACGTCGGGGCCGAAGGGCACCACCGCCCAGGCCGCCAGCGCCGGCATGATCGTCATCACCGGGCCGAGGAAGAACAGCGGCTTGTTCGCCGCGGTCGGGCGGATGATCTCCTTGAAGATCAGCTTCACCGCGTCGGCGATCGGCTGCAGCAGGCCGAACGGGCCGACGCGATTGGGGCCGAGGCGGATCTGCGTGAAGCCGATGCCCTTGCGCTCCCACAGCGTCAGGTAGGCGACGCAGATCATCAGCGGCAGCACCAGCGCGACGATCTTGATCAGGCTCCAGACGACGAGCCAGAGCGTAGCGCCGAGCAGGCCGCTGCCGAATTGGTTGACGGTGTCGAGCATGGCTCAGGCCTTCTCGACGGTGATCGGCCCGAACATCGCGCCGAGCGCGACGGTCGCCGGGTGACCGGCCGGCACGCGCACGGCGTCCGCGGCAAGCGTCGCGTCCTCGCGCGCCGGCAGCAGCACGGCGCCCTGCCCCTGGTCGACGCAGCACCTTGGCGCCGGGCGCCAGGCCGAGCTGCCGCCACAGCGTCGACGGCAGGCTGGCGACCGGCGCACGCGCGTCGGCCGTGAGCTGCAGCGAAGCGGCCCGGCGCACGAGCATGTCGGTGGCGTAGATCGGCACGTCGGCGATGCGCTGCAGCGCCGGCGCGGCGCCGAGCCGACGGTGCAGACCGCGTCGCTGCGGTTGTCCAGCCGCGAGGCCAGCGTCGCGACGTCGCCCAGCGCCTCGGTCCGCACGTCGTCGGTGGTCTCGAAGTCGAAATCCGGCCAGGCCGAGCAGGTTGCCGAGCACGCGCAGCACCTTCCAGGCCGGCCGCGCCTCGCCGAGCGGCTTGACGACGCCGTGGACGCTCTGCACCCGACCCTCGGCGTTGACGAAGGTGCCGGCGGTCTCGGTGAACGGCGCGATCGGCAGCAGCACGTCGGCGTTGTCGACCATCGCGTCCTTGAACGAGGTCAGCGCGACGACGAGCCCGGACGCCGTTCAGCGCCGGCGCGCGGCGGCGGCGTCGGCCGCGTCGAGCACCGGCTCGACGTTCAGCAGCAGCAGCGCCTTGGGCAGACGCCTTGCGACAGCATCTGGCCGGCGTTCAGCCCGCCCTCGCCCGGCATCGCGCCGACGAGCTGCGCGCCGACCGAGTTCGCCGGCCTCGCCGAGGTAGCCGACGCTGGCGCCGGTGTGCGCGGCGATCCATTGCGCCAGCGCGAGCAACGCCCCGGCCTGCGGGTGCTGCGCGGCGGCGTTGCCGAGCAGCACCGCCTTGCGTTCGCCGCGACAGCAGCGACGCGGCGATCGCCTGCGCCGCCTCGGTGGCCATGCCGGCGGCCGGGGCCGGCACGCCCTTCGCCGTGGCGACCGCGCTGGCCACGTCGGCCAGCGCCTGCACCCAGGCCATGGGCGCGGCCGTGAGCCGGGTGGCGACGTCGGCATCAGCCAGTCGTCGTGCACCGCGTGCAGGCTGTGAATCTGCGCACCGTGCCGCGCCGCCTGGCGCAGCCGCAGCGCGAACAGCGGATGGTCCTTGCGCAGGAACGAGCCGACGACGAGCGCGCGCTCCAGCGTCGACAGCGACGCGATCGGCGTGCCGAGCCAGCGCGCGCTGGCCCGGCGCCGCACGGTTCGCGAAGTCGGCGTGGCGGGTGCGGTGGTCGATGTTCTCGCTGCCCAGGCCGCGCACCAGCGCGCGCCAGCAGGTGCAGCTCCTCGACGGTCGAATGCGCGCTGCCGATCGCACCGATCGCTGCCGGCGCCGAACTCGGCCTTCACGCGCTGGATCCCGTCGGCCACGTAGCCGAGCGCGGTGGTCCAGTCGACGCTGCGCCACTCGCCGCCCTGCTTGATCATCGGCTGCGTCAGCCGCTGCTCGCCGTTCGAGCGCCTCGTAGCAGAAGCGGTCGCGGTCGGCGATCCAGCACTCGTTGACGTCTTCGTTCTCGAGCGGCACGACGCGCATCACCTTGGCGCGCCTTGACCTGGACGATCAGGTTCGCGCCGGTGTGTCGTGCGGGCTGACGCTCTTGCGGCGCGACAGCTCCCAGGTGCGCGCGCTGTAGCGGAAGGGCTTGCTCGTCAGCGCGCCGACCGGGCACAGGTCGATCATGTTGCCCGACAGTTCGCTGTCGATCGTGCTGCCGAGCATGGTCGTGATCTCGGAGTGCTCGCCGCGGTGGATCATGCCGAGCTCCATCACGCCGGCCACCTCCTGGCCGAAGCGCACGCAGCGCGTGCAGTGGATGCAGCGGCTCATCTCCTCCATGCTGACCAGCGGGCCGACGTCCTTGTGGAAGACGACGCGCTTGTCTTCGTCGTAGCGCGAGGCCGAGGCGCCGTAGCCGACCGCGAGGTCCTGCAGCTGGCATTCGCCGCCCTGGTCGCAGATCGGGCAGTCGAGCGGGTGGTTGATGAGCAGGAACTCCATCACCGACTTGCTGCGCCTTGATCGCCTTGTCGCTCTTGGTGCGCACGACCATGCCCTGCGTCACCGGCGTGGCGCAGGCCGGCATCGGCTTGGGCGCCTTCTCGATGTCGACCAGGCACATCCGGCAGTTGGCCGCGATGCGTGAGCTTCTTGTGGTAGCAGAAGTGCGGGATGTAGGTGCCGGCCGCGTCGGCCGCATGCATCACCATGCTGCCTTCGGCAACGCTGACCTTCTGGCCGTCGAGTTCGATTTCGATCATGGCGTTCAGACGTGGGCGCCGACCATGCAGGTCTTGTGTTCGACGTGGTACGCGAACTCGTCGCGGAAGTGCTTGAGCATGCCGTGCACCGGCATCGCCGCCGCGTCGCCCAGGGCGCAGATCGTGCGGCCCTTGATGTTGTCGGCCACCGAGTCGAGCAGGTCGAGGTCTTCGGTTCGGCCCTGGCCGTGCTCGATGCGGTCGACCAGGCGCCAGAGCCAGCCCGTGCCTTCGCGGCACGGCGTGCACTGGCCGCAGCTCTCGTGCTGGTAGAAGTAGCGACAGGCGCAGCAGGCTCCTCACCATGCAGCGCGAGTCGTCCATCACGATCACGGCGCCCGAGCCGAGCATCGAGCCGGCCTTGGCGATCGCGTCGTAGTCCATCGTGACGTCCAGCATCGTCTTGGCCGGCAGCACCGGGGCCGACGATCCGCCGGGGATCACGGCCTTCAGCGGGCGGCCCCGAGCGCACGCCGCCGGCGAGCTCGAGCAGCGTGGCGAACGGCGTGCCCAGCGGCACCTCGAAGTTGCCGGGCCGGTTGACGTCGCCGACGACCGAGAAGATCTTGGTGCCGCCGTTGTTCGGCTTGCCGATCTCGAGGTAGGCCTGGCCGCCGTGGTTGATGATCCACGGCACCGCGGCGAAGGTCTCGGTGTTGTTGATCGTGGTCGGCTTGCCGTACAGGCCGAAGCTCGCCGGGAACGGCGGCTTGAAGCGCGGCTGGCCCTTCTTGCCTTCGAGCGATTCGAGCAGCGCCGTCTCCTCGCCGCAGATGTAGGCGCCGAAGCCGTGGAAGGCGTGGAGCTGGAAGCCAAAGCCGCTGCCGAGGATGTTGTCGCCCAGCAGGCCGGCGGCGCGCGCTTCGTCCAGCGCTTCCTCGAAGCGCTGGTAGACCTCGAAGATCTCGCCGTGGATGTAGTTGTAGCCGATGCGGATGCCCATCGCGTAGGCGCGCGATGGCCATGCCCTCGATCACCATGTGCGGGTTGTAGGCGAGCAGGTCGCGGTCCTTGCAGGTGCCGGGCTCGCCTTCGTCGGAGTTGCAGACCAGGTACTTCGGCCCCGGGAACGCGCGCGGCATGAAGCTCCACTTCAGGCCGGTCGGGAAGCCCGCACCGCCGCGGCCGCGCAGCGCGCTGAGCTTGAGCTCGGCGATCACCTGGTCGGGCGTCATGCCGGCGCCGCCGTCCAGGCCGAGGATCTTCTTCAGCGCGGTGTAGCCGCCGCGCGCGACGTAGTCGGCCAGGCGCCAGTTGCTGCCGTCGAGACCGGCGTAGATCTGCGGGCTGATGTGGCGACCGTGAAAGCAGGTCTCGCGGCCGCTGGCCTGGAACTTCGACAGGTCGAGCATCGTCACTCCTGCGCCTTCCTCAAGGTCTCGACCAGTTCGTCCAGGCGCTCGTGGCTCATGAAGCTGAGCATCTGGCGGTCGTTGACCAGCATCACCGGCGCGTCGGCGCAGGCGCCCAGGCATTCGCTGGGCTGCACGGTGAACCGGCCGTCGGCCGTGGTGCCGTAGGGCTCGACACCGAGCTTCTTGCACAGGTGCTGCAGCGCCTGCTCGCCGTCGCGCAGCTGGCAGGGCAGGTTGGTGCAGACGTTGAGCTTGTACTTGCCCACCGGCTGCTGGTTGTACATGTTGTAGAAGGTCGTGACCTCGTGCACCGCGATCGGCGCCATGCCGAGGAGCGCCGCGATGACCGTTCTCGGCGTCGGCCGAGACATGGCCCTGCTCCTGCTGGACGATGGCCAGACAGGCCATCACGGCGCTGGCTTCTGCTCGGCCGGGTACTTGGCGACTTCGCGCGCGAAGCGGGCCAGGGTTTGCTCACTGAATGTCATGCGAGGCTCTCGGCCGAGAGCGTCATCAAGCGAACGCCGCGGAACCGGCTCTGCCGGACCGCTGGCGTTGCCCTGAGGGGAGCGGCGAAGCCGCGCGGTGGGCGGTTCATCGGTCGATCTCGCCGAACACGATGTCCATCGTGCCGATGATCGCCACCGCGTCGGCGATCATGTGGCCGCGCGCCATCTCGTCGAGCGCCGCAAGGTGCGGGAAGCCGGGGGCGCGGATCTTCAGCCGGTACGGCTTGTTCGCGCCGTCGCTGACGAGGTAGATGCCGAACTCGCCCTTCGGGTGCTCGACCGCGGCGTAAGCCTCGCCCTCGGGCACGTGCATGCCTTCGGTGAAGAGCTTGAAGTGGTGGATCAGCTCCTCCATGTTGCTCTTCATCTCGACGCGCGACGGCGGCGCCACCTTGTGGTTGGCGGTGATCACCGGCCCCGGGTTCGCGCGCAGCCAGGCCACGCATTGCTGGATGATGCGGTTGCTCTGACGCATCTCCTCGATGCGCACGAGGTAGCGGTCGTAGGTGTCGCCGTTGACGCCCACCGGCACGTCGAAGTCCATCCGGTCGTAGACGTCGTAGGGCTGGGTCTTGCGCAGGTCCCAGGCGATGCCCGAGCCGCGCAGCATCGGGCCGGTGAAGCCCAGGTTCAGCGCCCGCTCGGGGCTGACGACGCCGATGCCCACCGTGCGCTGCTTCCAGATCCGGTTGTCGGTGAGCAGGGTCTCGTACTCGTCGACGTAGCCCGGGAAGCGCTTCGTGAAGTCGTCGACGAAGTCGAGCAGCGAGCCGCTGCGCGCGTCGTTCAGGGCCTTGATCGCCTTCGCGTTCTTGATGCGGCTCGGCTTGTACTGCGGCATCGCGTCCGGCAGGTCGCGGTAGACGCCGCCGGGGCGGAAGTACGCCGCGTGCATGCGCGCGCCCGACACCGCCTCGTAGATGTCGAACAGGTCTTCGCGCTCGCGGAAGCAGTAGATGAAGATGTTCATCGCGCCGCAGTCCAGCCCGTGCGCGCCCAGCCACAGCAGGTGGTTCAGCAGCCGCGTGATCTCGGAGAACATCACGCGGATGTACTGCGCGCGCTCGGGCACGTCGACGCCGAGCAGCTTCTCGATCGCCAGGCAGTAGGCATGCTCGTTGCACATCATCGACACGTAGTCGAGACGGTCCATGTACGGCAGCGCCTGGATGAAGGTCTTGCTCTCGGCCAGCTTCTCGGTCGCGCGGTGCAGCAGGCCGATGTGCGGGTCGGCACGCTGGATGACCTCGCCGTCGAGTTCGAGCACCAGGCGCAGCACGCCGTGCGCGGCCGGGTGCTGGGGGCCGAAGTTGAGCGTGTAGTTCTTGATCTCAGCCATCAGTGGCTCCCCCCCGAAGCGCCTTCGGCGCTCCCCCCCAGGGGGGCGACGCCGGCGGCCCGGCAAAGCCGGCTCCGCGGCGTCCGCTTGAAGTCGGACGGCGTCTGTCACTCCAGGCCACCGTAGTTGTCTTCGCGGACGACGCGCGGCGTGATCTCGCGCGGCTCGATCGACACCGGCTGGTAGATCACGCGCTTCTTCTCGGCGTCGTAGCGCATCTCGACGTTGCCGGTGGTCGGGAAGTCCTTGCGCATCGGGTGGCCGATGAAGCCGTAGTCGGTGAGGATGCGGCGCAGGTCGATGTGGCCTTCGAAGAGGATGCCGTAGAGGTCGAAGGCCTCGCGCTCGAACCAGTTCGCCGAACTCCACAAGTCGGTCAGCGACGCGATCGCGGGCAATTCGTCGTCGGGGCAGAAGACCTTCAACCGCACGCGCCAGTTCAGGCTCACCGACAGCAGGTGCGAGACGACGCAGAAGCGCGCGCCGTCCCAGGGTTGGTTGCGGTAGTCGGAGTAGTCGAGCCCGCAGAGGTCGACGAGCTGCTCGAACTGCGAGCGACGCATGGTCGCGCAGCGTGCGTGCGGCGTCCAGGTAGCGGTCGGCGGACACGGTGACGGTGATCTCGCCGCGCGAGCGCACCAGGGTCTTGATCGAATCGCCGAGCGCCGCTTCGAGCGCTGCCTGCAAGGTGTCGAGCTTCTGGGTCATCCTGTGGAACCTTGAATCGCGCGTTCAACGCGCAATGGTGTTCTCGCGCCGGATCTTGGCCTGCAGCTGCAGGATGCCGTAGAGCAGCGCCTCGGCGGTCGGCGGGCAGCCCGGCACGTAGACGTCCACCGGAACGATGCGGTCGCAGCCGCGCACCACCGAGTAGCTGTAGTGGTAGTAGCCGCCGCCGTTGGCGCACGATCCCATGCTCAGCACCCAGCGCGGCTCGGCCATCTGGTCGTAGACCTTGCGCAGCGCCGGCGCCATCTTGTTGCACAGCGTGCCGGCGACGATCATCAGGTCGCTCTGCCTCGGGCTCGGGCGAAACAGCATGCCGAAACGGTCGATGTCGTAGCGCGCGGCACCGGCGTGCATCATCTCGACCGCGCAGCAGGCCAGGCCGAAGGTCATCGGCCACAGCGAGCCGGTCTTCGACCAGTTGATCAGCTTGTCGACCGAGGTGGTGACGAAGCCTTCCTTCAATACGCCTTCGATGCCCATGTCAGTGGCTCCACCGCGCTTCGTGCGGCCCGCAACGCGAGTCGATCAAGTTTCCCGCCACGGATCCGGCTCCGCCGGTCCGTCGGCGGACGGCCCCCTCGGGGGATAGCGAACGAATGTGAGCTCGGGGGTCCATGTTCACTCCCAGTCGAGAGCGCCCTTCTTCCATTCGTAGACGAAGCCGACGACCAGGATCGCCAGGAACAGCATCATGGCCCAGAAGCCTGCCGCGCCGATCTCGCGCAGCGAGACCGCCCAGGGGAAGAGGAACGCAATTTCCAGGTCGAACAGGATGAACAGGATCGCGACGAGGTAGTAGCGCACGTCGAACTTCATGCGTGCGTCCTCGAAGGCCTCGAAGCCGCATTCGTAGGGACTGTTCTTCTCGACGTCCGGCCGGTTCGGCCCGAAGGCGAAACCGATCAGCTGTGGCGCCACACCGACCGCCACGCCGACGAGGATGAACAGGATCACGGGCAGGTAGGGTTGCAGATCCATCGTGTGTTCAAACGTTCAATCCGGTCTCGTGCGGCCGCAAAAAAACGCGCCTCGCACAGTCTGCGCAGACTGCACGACGGGCGCGCCCTGTTGCCCCTTCGGGGCGCCGTTGCCGGCCGCCCGCAAAGGCCTTCGACAACATGTCCGATTCGTTGTGGTGCCGACGGCGAGACTCGAACTCGCACAGCTTTCGCCACTACCCCCTCAAGATAGCGTGTCTACCAATTTCACCACGTCGGCCCGACGTCAACATTCAGCGCATTCCGTCCGGCTTGCATGAGGCGCTGGCTCGCCGAACAGCTTTAGATTCTATCTCGATTCGAAGGGCTTTCCCTCGGTCGAAGCCGCTCACTTCGTCGGGATCGCGGGTGCCGCCTGCGATGCCGCCGCGGCGGCCGCGGGCGCCGGCGGGGCAGACGCCGCCGCAGCCGCGGGCGCTGCAGGCAGTGCCCCCGGGATGGCCCCGGTCACCGGGGCGCTGGCAGGCACCGCGGCGCGGTCCAGCACGCTGCCGCCGGAGTCCTCGCGGCCGACGCTGTTGGACATGAAGGCCAGCGTCAGCGTGCAGACGAAGAACACCGTCGCCGCAGCGGCGGTCGAACGCGACAGGAAGTTCGCACTGCCGGTGGCGCCGAACAGACTGCCCGAGGCGCCGCCACCGAACGAGGCGCCCATGTCGGCGCCCTTGCCGTGCTGGATCAGCACGAGGCCGATCATCGCCAGCGCCGACAGCAGCTGCAGCACGTGGATCACGGTCAACCAGATTTGCATGATTCGAGAACTCCGAAAGATTGAGGTCAGGCCGCGCGGCCGATGGCGATGAAGTCGGCCGCCTTCAGCGAGGCGCCGCCGATCAGGCCGCCGTCGATGTCGGGTTGGCCGAACAGCGCGGCGGCGTTGTCGGCCTTCACGCTGCCGCCGTAGAGGATGCGCATGCGATCGCCGTGGCCGGTGGCGGCCTGCAGTTGGGCGCGCAGCACGGCATGCACCGCCTGCGCCTGCTCGGGGCTGGCGGTGCGGCCGGACCCGATCGCCCAGACCGGCTCGTAGGCGACGACGATCTCGCTCGCGCAATGGGCCAGCCTGTGGATCACGGTCGACAGCTGGCGCTTGACGACCGCTTCGGTCTCGCCGGCGTCGCGCTGCGCCAGCGTCTCGCCGACGCAGACGATCGGCGTCACGCCGCGCGCCAGCGCCGCCTGCGCCTTGTCGGCGACCAGCGCATCGCTCTCGGCGTGCATGCGCGCGGCGCTCCGAATGGCCGACGATCGCGTAGCGGCAACCGCATTCGGCGAGCATCGCCGCCGACACCTCGCCGGTGTAAGCGCCTTGCTCGTGCGCCGAAACGTCCTGCGCGCCCCAGCGGATCTCGCTGCCGGCCAGCGTCGCCGCGGTCTCGGTGAGGAACACGAAAGGCACGCAAACCACCAGGTCGGCGCCGAAGGGCCGCGCGGCCAGCAACGCGGCCAGCAACTCGGCATTCGCCGGCCGGCTGCCGTGCATCTTCCAGTTGCCCACCACGAGCTTGCGTCGCATCTCGGTTTCCTTGGCTACCAGGTCAGGACGATCTTGCCGACATGGGCGCTCGATTCCATCAGCGCATGCGCCTCGGCCGCCCGCGCGGCCGGGAACACCTGGTGGATGACGGGCTTCACGCGGCCGCTTTCGAGAGCGACCAGACTTCGGCGCGCAGGTCCCGCGCGAGCAGCGTCTTGTAGGCCACGCTGCGCGGACGCAGCGTCGAGCCGGTGATGGTGAGGCGCTTGCGCAGCACCAGACCGGCGTCGACGGCGCTCTTCGTCCCGCCCTGCACGGCGATGATCGCCAGCCGCCCGTCGTCGGCCAGGCACTCGACCTCGCGCGCCACGTAATCGCCGGCCACCATGTCCAGCACCACGTCGGCGCCGCGGCCGCCGGTCAGGCGCCTGACCTCGGCGACGAAGTCCTGCGTGCGGTAGTTGATGGCGTGGTCGGCGCCGAGCGCGACGCAGGCCGCGCACTTCTCGTCGCTGCCGGCGGTGACGATGACGCGCGAACCCAGCGCCTTCGCGAGCTGGATCGCGGTGACGCCGATGCCGCTGGAGCCGCCCTGGACGAGCAGGGTCTCGCCCGGCTTGAGCCTGGCGATGGTGAAGACGTTCTGCCAGACGGTGAAGAAGGTCTCCGGCAGGCTGGCCGCCTCGACCATGCTCAGGCCCTTCGGCACCGGCAGGCACTGGCCGGCCGGCGCGACGCAGAACTCGGCATAGCCGCCGCCGGCCACCAGCGCGCAGACCGCGTCGCCGATGGCCAGACCGGCCGCGGCCAGGTCGCCGGCCGAACCGCCGGCCACCGTGCCGGCGATCTCGAGCCCGGGCAGGTCCGACACCCCGGGTGGCACCGGGTACAGGCCCTTGCGTTGCAGCACGTCGGGCCGGTTCACGCCCGAAGCCTGCACCGCGATCAGCAACTCACCCGCCTTCGGCTCGGGCACCGGCCGTTCGCACGGCTGCAGCACCTCGGGGCCGCCCGGCGCGGTGATCTCGATCGCGCGCATCACTCGGGCTGCTTCGGTGCCTCGTCGGACGGTGCCGCGGCTTCGGCGGCACCCTCGGCCGGCGCGGCGTCGCGGCGCGGGCGGTCGTCACGGCGCGGGCGGTCGTCGCGGTCGCGGCGCGGCGGGCGATCGCCACGATCGCTGCGCTCGAAGCGCTGCTCTTCCATGCCTTCCGGACGGTCGAGCAAGGCCTTCATCGACAGCTTGATGCGGCCCTTCTCGTCGGTCTCGAGCACCTTGACCTTGACGATCTGGCCTTCGGTCAGGAAGTCGGTGACCTTCTCGACGCGCTCGTGCGCGATCTGGCTGATGTGCAGCAGGCCGTCCTTGCCGGGCAGGATGTTGACGAGCGCGCCGAAGTCCAGGATCTTGGTGACCGCGCCTTCGTAGACCTTGCCGATCTCGGCCTCGGCGGTGATCTCGGTGATGCGCTTCTTGGCGAACTCGGCGCGGTCGGCGTCGACGCTGGCGATCGTGATCGTGCCGTCCTCGCCGATGTCGATCGTGCAGCCGGTCTCTTCGGTCAGCGCGCGGATCGTGGCGCCGCCCTTGCCGATGATGTCGCGGATCTTCTCCGGGTTGATCTTCATCGTGTACAGGCGCGGGGCGAACTGGCTGACCTCGGTCTTCGCGCCGCCGACGGCCTCGACCATCTTGCCCAGGATGTGCAGACGCGCTTCCTTGGCCTGGGCCAGCGCGACCTGCATGATTTCCTTCGTGATGCCCTGGATCTTGATGTCCATCTGCAGCGCGGTGATGCCGGTGCCGGTGCCGGCGACCTTGAAGTCCATGTCGCCGAGGTGGTCCTCGTCGCCGAGGATGTCGGTCAGCACGGCGAAACGGTTGCCGTCCTTGATCAGGCCCATCGCGATGCCGGCCACGTGGGCCTTCAGCGGCACGCCGGCGTCGAGCAGGCCAGGCAGCCGCCGCACACCGAGGCCATCGACGACGAACCGTTCGACTCGGTGATCTCGCTGACCACGCGCATCGTGTACGGGAATTCTTCCTTGGTCGGCAGCACCGCGACGAGCGCGCGCTTGGCGAGGCGGCCGTGGCCGATCTCGCGCCGCTTCGGGCTGCCCACGCGACCCGTTTCGCCGGTGGCGAACGGCGGCATGTTGTAGTGCAGCATGAAGCGGTCTTCATACTCGCCGGCGAGCGCGTCGATGCGCTGCGCGTCGCGCTCGGTGCCCAGCGTCGCGGCGACCAGCGCCTGCGTCTCGCCGCGCGTGAACAGCGCCGAGCCGTGGGTGCGCGGCAGCACGCCGGAGCGGATCTCGATGGCGCGCACGGTGCGCGTGTCGCGGCCGTCGATGCGCGGCTCGCCGGCGAGGATCTGGCCGCGCACGATGCGGGCTTCGATCTCGAACAGCAAACCCTCGACCTCGACCTTGTCGAACTCGACGCCTTCGGCCTTCAGCGCGGCAAAGACGTTGTTCGTGACGCCGCGGCAGGCCTGCGTGCGGGCCTGCTTGCTGCGGATCTGGTAGGCCGCGCGCAGCGGCTCTTCGGCCAGCGCCGTGACCTTGGCGATGAACGGCTCGTTCTTCGCCGGGGCCTGCCACTGCCATTCCGGCTTGCCGGCGTCGCGCACGAGTTCGTTGATCGCGGCGATCGCGATGTTGCCCTGGTCATGGCCGAAGACGACGGCGCCGAGCATGATCTCTTCGCTCAGTTGCTGGGCCTCGGATTCGACCATCAGCACCGCCGCTTCGGTGCCGGCGACGACGAGTTCCATCTGGCTGTTCGCGAGCTGGCTCTGGCCCGGGTTCAGCACGTACTCGCCGTTGATGTAGCCCACGCGCGCGGCGCCGATCGGGCCGTTGAACGGAATGCCGCTGATCGCCAGCGCGGCGCTGGTGCCGATCATCGCCGGGATGTCGGCCTGGACCTCGGGGTTCAGGCTCAGCACGTGGATGACGACCTGGACCTCGTTGAAGAAGCCTTCCGGGAACAGCGGGCGGATCGGGCGGTCGATCAGGCGGCTGGTCAGCGTCTCGAGCTCGCTCGGCCGGCCTTCACGCTTGAAGAAGCTGCCCGGAATCTTGCCGGCGGCATAGGTCTTCTCGATGTAGTCGACGGTCAGCGGGAAGAAGTCCTGGCCGGCCTTGGCGTCGGACTTGGCGACCACGGTGGCCAGGACCACGGTGTCGTCCATCGTCACGACGACGGCGCCGCTGGACTGGCGCGCGATCTCGCCGGTCTCCAGCGTCACCTGGTGCTGACCCCATTGGAAGGTCTTCGTGATCTTGTTGAACATGCTCATGCGGATGTCTCCATCGATGTGGGCAGCGCAATGCCATTCCAGCGAAGCCCGGCGAGGTGGCGTCCTTGGAATGACACAGCAGTGCGGCCCGGGTTTGAACCTTGAAGGGGTCGGCGCGACGCGACGACCCCGCTCTGGTGTCTTACTTGCGCAGGCCGAGCTTGGTGATCAGCGCGGTGTAGCGCTCGGCGTCCTTGTCCTTCAGGTAGGACAGCAGGCGCTTGCGCTGGTTGACCATCTTCAGCAGGCCGCGGCGGCCGTGGTGGTCCTTCAGGTGCTGCTTGAAGTGCGGCGTCAGCTCGTTGATGCGCGCGGTGAGCAGCGCGACCTGAACTTCGGGGGAGCCGGTGTCGGCCGCGCTGCGCGCGTTGGCCTTGACGATCTCGGCCTTCTCGGCGGTAACCATGGTCATGCGATTTCCTTCGCTGTGGGAAACCGCCGAACCACGCGCCAGGGTGGGCGTGCGAGCGGTTTCCGGACTACACACTTGCGGATCACCAGTGAAACCGACCGGTGCCGTGCCTTCCCTCCGGGATGGAGAGAGCGGCGGATTATAGCCGCAGGCCCGCCGCCAGCCGCTGCAGCCCCTGGTCGAGCCGGTCCGGGTCGCGCGTCGCGAAGCACCAGCGCAGCCAGCCTTCGCCCTCGGCACCGAACGCCGCGCCCGGCGCCAGACCCAGACCCTGCTCGACGACCAGCCGCTTGGCCAGCGCGAGCGAATCGTCCTCGCCTTCGACACGGAAGAAGGCATACATGCCGCCCGGCGGCGCAGCGACGCTGACGCCGGGCAGCGCCTGCAGCCCGGCGACGAGCCGGTCGCGGCCGGCGCGCAGCTTCGCCACCAGCGCCGGCACGAAGGCGTCGGCGATCGCCAGCGCCGCCAGGGCGCCGCGCTGGACGAAGACCGGCGCGCAGGAACTGTTGAACTCGAGCAGCTTGCCGGCGGCGTCCAGGTGGCCGCGCGGCAGCACCAGCCAACCCAGGCGCCAGCCGGTCATCAGGAAGCTCTTGCTGAAGCTGTGCGCGACGACCAGCCGGTCGTCCGGCGTCGCGATGTCGGTGAAGCTGGGCGCGCAGGCGGCGCCGCCGAAGACCAGCCGCTCGTAGACCTCGTCGGCGACGATCCAGGTGCCGGTGCGCCGGCAATGCTCGAGCAGCGCCTGCTGTTCGGCACGGGTCAGCGTCCAGCCGGTCGGGTTGTTCGGCGCGTTGACGAGCAGCACGCGCGTCTTCGCGGTCACGCGCGCGAGCAGCTCGTCGAGGTCCAGCGCCCAGGCGCCGGCCTGCGGGCGCAGCGCGACGCGCGTGACGCGCCCACCCAGGATCGCCGGCTGCGCGGTCAGGTTGGGCCACACCGGCACCACCGCGACGACCTCGTCGCCCGGGTCGACGAGCAACTGCATCGCCAGCATCAGCGCGTTCACCCCCGACGAGGTCACGGCGACCCGGTCGACGTCGATCGCACCGTGCAGTCCGCTCGCGTAGGCCGCGATCGCCTCGCGCAGCTCGGGCAGGCCGAGGTTGTGCGAATAGAAGGTCTCGCCGCGCTGCAGCGACTCGGCCGCCGCGTCGCGCACCGCTTGCGGCGTGATCTCGTCGCTCTCGCCGAACCAGAAGGCGAGCATGTCGCTGCGGCCGAGGCCGGCATTGGCGACCTCGCGGATCTTCGAGCCCGGCAGGGCCTGGATGGCGTCGCGCATCGGATCTCCTCATTCGGGCCGCTGCATGCGGCATTGTTCGGGTTGGGTCACGGCCTGGGCATCGAAGCGGCGCAGCGTGCGAAAGCCGAAGCCCGAGCCTTCGACGTCGTGTGGCACGCCGGGCGTGCCGGCGCGCTCCATCACGCTGACCACCAGCGGCTGCTGCAACTGGTGATCGGCGGCGCGCATCGTCGCCTGCTCGAGACCGCCGAGCGTGCGCCCGTCGTAATGCGCGCCCTCGAGCGCATGCGCCACCGCGGTCGCCTCGGCGGTGCCGGCACGCGTGATCGCGGCCGCCAGCATCTCGACCATGACCTGCATGCGCGCATGCGCGTAGTCGTCGCGCGGATCGGGGAAGCGGCGCCGGAACGCCGCGTAGAAGGCCTCGGACGCCGCGTCGCCCAGATTCGGCTGCCACTCGGCCACCGCGAGCACCCGGCCGACGCCGGCCTCGCCGATCGCCGCCGGCGCGCCGAGCGCGTTGCCGTAGAAGGTGTAGAGCTTGGCGTCGCAGCCGACCTCGCGCAGCGCGCGCACGAGCAGCGTCAGGTCGTTGCCCCAGTTGCCGGTGAGCACCGCCTGCGCGCCGCTGGCCTTGATCTTCGCGGCGTAGGGCAGGAAGTCCTTGACGCGGCCGAGCGGGTGCAGCTCGTCGCCGACGATGCGGATGTCGGGCCGCTTGGCGCTGATCATCGCGCGCGCCGAGCGGCTGACGTACTGGCCGAAGCTGTAGTCCTGGTCGATCAGGTAGACGCGCTGCACGCTGCGGTCGTCGCGCAGCACGTCGGTCAGCGCGGCCAGCCGCATGTCGGCATGGGCGTCGAAGCGGAAATGCCAGAAGCTGCAGTGCTCGTTCGTCAGCGCCGGGTCGACCGCGGCGTAGTTGAGGAACAGCGCGCGCCGCGCCGGGTCGCGTGCGTCGTGCTTGTCCAGCGCGTCGACGATCGCCGCCGCCACCGCCGAGCTGTTGCCCTGCAGCACGAAGGCGATGCGCTGGTCGAGCGCGCTCTTGCAGCAGCGACAGCGCTTCCTCGGTGCGGCCCTGGCTGTCGAAGCGCTGCAGCGCCAGCGGCCGCGCGCCGCCGGGCAGCGCGACACCGCCGCGCGCGTTGACGCGCTCCACCGCCCACAGCAGGTTGCGGAACACCGCCTCGCCGGCGTTCGCGAACGGCCCCGACAGGCCTTCGATGAGCGCGAGCCGGATCGGCTCGGCAGCGGGCCGCGCGAAGGCCGGGCGCAGGCAAAGGGTCAACGGCGAGGCGAGCAGCGCCCGCCTGGTGAGGCTGGTTCGGGTCATCGGGGTCGGAGGTTCGAAAGGTAGCAAGCGCGTCACGCCGCGCCGATGCCGTCCAGCGGCCAGCGCGGGCGCACGTCGAAGGCGCCGTCGCGCCGCAGGTCGGCCAAGCCGTGCTGCAGGCGCAGCGCGGCAGCGAGCGCGATCATCGCGCCATTGTCGGTGCACAGGTGCAGCGGCGGGTAGTGCACGCGGGCGCCGAGCCGGCGCGCGCCGGCGTCCAGCGTCTCGCGCAGGCGCAGGTTGGCGCCGACGCCGCCGGCGACGACCAGCCGCGTCAGACCGCTGTCGCGCAGCGCGCGCAGCGACTTGGCGGTCAGCACGTCGACGATCGCGGCCTGCGTCGACGCCGCCAGGTCGGCGCGTGCCTGTTCGCAGACGTTGCTGCCGAGCTTGCGCATCTGCGTCATCACCGCCGTCTTCAGCCCCGCGAACGAGAAGTCGAGGTTGCCGCTGTGCAGCAGCGGACGTGGCAGCGCGAAAGCCGCCGGGTCGCCGAACTCGGCCAGCCGCGCCAGCGCCGGCCCGCCCGGGTAGCCCAGGCCGAGCAGCTTGGCGCTCTTGTCGAAGGCCTCGCCCGCGGCGTCGTCGATGGTCTCGCCGAGCATCGCGTAGCGTCCGACGCCGTCGACCCGCATCAGCTGCGTGTGGCCGCCGGAGACGAGCAACGCGACGAACGGGAAGGCCGGCGCGTCGTCGGCCAGGAAGGGCGACAGCAGATGGCCTTCGAGGTGGTGCACGCCCAGCGTCGGACGGCCCAGCGCCGCACCCAGCGCCACCGCGACACCGGCGCCGACGAGCAACGCGCCGGCCAACCCGGGGCCGCGCGTGTAGGCCACGACGTCGACGCCGTCCAGCCCCTGCCCGGCGTCGCGCAGCACCTGCTGCGCCAGCGGCAGCACGCGCCGGATATGGTCGCGCGACGCGAGCTCGGGCACCACGCCACCGTAGGCGCGGTGCATCTCGGCCTGGCTGTGCAAGGCGTCGGCGAGCAACCGCGGCGTGCCGCCCGGCACCGTCTGCACGAGGGCGACGCCGGTTTCGTCGCAGGAGGATTCGATGCCCAGGATGTTCACGCGCGGCAGTGTAGAGGGGCCGAAGAGAAGACCGGGCACGCGGCTTGCAAAGCCTCGAGCGACACCTTCGTCCGGTGTCTGTCTATCTCCTCAGCAGGGCAAGAGCCCTTTCGTCCAGCCTCCCTGTCCCCCGACAGGGAGGCATTTTTTCGACCTGCCGCCCGGCATCGCGCCATTCAAGGTCCCGTCCTGGTGCCCGGCGCCCCGGCCAGCGCGCGCCAACGCACCGAAGCGGTTCAGTGCTTCTCGCGCGCGTGGTTGATCGAGTACTTCGGAATCTCGATCGTCACGTCCTGGTCGGACAGGATCGCCTGGCAGCTCAGACGCGAGGTCGGCGTCAGGCCCCAGGCGCGGTCGAGCAGGTCTTCCTCGGCCTCGTCCATCTCGCCCAGCGACGACAGGCCCTGCTTGACGATCACGTGGCAGGTCGTGCAGGCGCAGCTCATCTCGCAGGCATGCTCGATCGCGATGCCGTTCTCGAGCAGCGCTTCGCAGACCGAGGTGCCGGCGGGCGCTTCGACACGGTCGCCCTTGGGGCAATAGTCGGGGTGCGGCAGGATCGTGATGACGGGCATGGCGACGGGGACCTTCAGATTTCTTCGACCTTGCGGCCGGCCAGTGCCTGCCGGATGCCCTGGTTCATGCGTTCCGCGGCGAAGCCCTCGGTGCCCTCGGCGAGCCGCTTCACGGCGTCTTCGATGGCGTCGGCGTCGTCGGTCGCCGCGCGGCGCGCCGTCTCGGCGACCAGGGCCTCGATCGCTCCGCGCTCGTCGGCGTCGAGCAGCGCGCCGTCGGCGGCGAGCGCCGAGCGCGTGGCCAGCACCATGCGCTCGGCGTCGACGCGCGCCTCGCGCAGCTTGCGCGCGGCCATGTCGCCTTCGGCGTGCGAGAAGCCGTCTTCGAGCATGCGCGCGATCTGTGCGTCGGCCAGGCCGTAGCTGGGCTTGACCACCACCGAGGCCTCGACTCCCGAGACCTGCTCGCGCGCGCCGACGTTGAGCAGGCCGTCGGCATCGACCTGGAAGGTGACGCGGATGCGCGCCGCGCCGGCCACCATCGGCGGGATGCCGCGCAACTCGAAGCGGGCCAGCGAGCGGCATTCGCTGACCAGGTCGCGCTCGCCTTGCACGACGTGGATGGACATCGCCGTCTGGCCGTCCTTGAAGGTCGTGAATTCCTGCGCCTTGGCCACCGGGATGGTGGTGTTGCGCTCGATCACGCGCTCGACGAGGCCACCCATCGTCTCGAGGCCGAGCGACAGCGCGATCACGTCGAGCAGCAGCAGTTCGCCACCCGCCGCATTGCCGGCCAGCGCGTTGGCCTGGATCGCGGCGCCGATCGCGACCACCTCGTCGGGGTTGACGTTGGTCAGGACCTCGCGTCCGAACAGTTCGCTCGACGGCCGAGCGCACCAGCGGCATGCGCGTGCTGCCGCCGACCATCACGACGCCCTGCACGTCGTTGCGCGCGACCTTCGCGTCGCGCAGCACCTTGCGCACCGCGGCCAGCGTGCGCTCGACCAGCGGCCGGGCCAGCGCTTCCAGCTCGCCGCGGGTGACGGTCGCACGAAGCTCGCCGCCGGACAGCGTGGCGCGCCATTCGGCCGCCTCGGCGCTGCTCAGCGCCTGCTTGGCCGCGCGCGCCGCTACCAGCGCGGCGCGCTTGTCCTGCGGGGTCACGGCCGTCACGCCGGCCTGCGCGAGCACCCAGTCGGCGAGCGCATGGTCGATGTCGTCGCCGCCGAGCGCGGCATCGCCGCCGGTGGCCACGACCTCGAACACGCCGCGGGCCAGGCGCAGCAGCGAGATGTCGAAGGTGCCGCCGCCGAGGTCGTAGACCGCGTAGAGGCCTTCGCTGGCATTGTCCAGCCCGTAAGCCACCGCGGCGGCGGTGGGCTCGCTGATCAGGCGCAGCACGTTCAGTCCGGCGAGCTGCGCAGCGTCCTTCGTGGCCTGGCGCTGGGCATCGTCGAAGTACGCCGGCACGGTGATCACGGCGCCGAACAGGTCGGCGTCGAAGCTGTCCTCGGCGCGCTGGCGCAGCGCGGCCAGGATCTCGGCCGACACCTCGACCGGCGTCTTCTCGCCCGCGCGCGTGGCGATCGCCAGCATGCCGGGCCGGTCGACGAAGCGGTACGGCAGCCGGCCCGCACCCGCGACGTCGGCCAGCGCGCGGCCCATGAAGCGCTTCACCGAGACGAGCGTGTTCTCGGCGTCGTCGGCCTGCGCCGCGAGCGCGTCGAAGCCGATCTGGCGCCGGCCGCCGTCGAGGTAGCGCACCGCCGACGGCAGCAGCACGCGGCCCTGGTCGTCGGGCAGGCACTCGGCAACGCCGTGGCGCAGCGAGGCGACCAGCGAATGGGTGGTGCCGAGGTCGATGCCGACGGCCACGCGCCGCTGGTGCGGATCCGGCGCCTGGCCGGGTTCGGAGATCTGGAGCAAGGCCATGGAAGGGGGACTCTTATCGGGTGGCGTCGAGCGCGTCCAGGCGGCGTTCGACGTCCTGGCGGAAACGGTGCACGAACATCAATGCGCGCACGTCGGCGGCCGCGCCGGCGGCGTCGCCCGCGTCGTCGAGCCGGCGCTGCACGTCGGCGAGCAGCGTGCGCTCGGTGCGCTGGACCTCGGCGTCGATCTGCTCGACCTCGGCCAGGCCGGCGGCGTCATCGAGCGCCTCGCGCCACTGCATCTGCTGGATCAGGAAGGCGGCCGGCATCGCGGTGTTGCGCTCGGCATCGACCGGCACGCCACGCAGCTCGCACAGGTAGGCAGCGCGGCGCAGCGGATCCTTCAGGCGCTGGTAGGCCTCGTTCACGCGCACCGCCCATTGCATCGCGATGCGCTGCGCGGCGGCGCCCTCGGCGACGAAGCGGTCGGGGTGGACCTCGCCCTGCAGCTCGCGCCAGCGCGCGTCGAGCGCGGCGCGGTCGAGCGCATGCCGCGGCGGCAGGCCGAACAGCGTGAAGTCGTCGTCGGCGATCTTCATCGCGTCGTCACAGCGACTTGACCATGAACACCGACAGCCCGTTGTCCGGATAGCCGCCGAAGGCCGCGCAGCGCGTGTAGCCGCAGCGCTCGTACAGGCGCACGGCCTCGCGCTGGTCGCGGCCGGTCTCGAGAAAGGCCCGGCGCAGGCCTTGTCCACGCAGGTCGTCCTCCAGCGTCTGCACGAGCCGCTCGGCGATGCGCTGGCCGCGCTGCGCGGGTGCGACGTACATGCGCTTGATCTCGCCGTAGCGCTCGCCGCCGGTGCCGGGCTCGCCGGGCATCGTGCGCACGGCGCCCGTGCCCACCGCCACACCGTCGCGACGCGCGACGAAGAAGCGGATCTCCGGCGACAACAGCGCCTGCACGTCGAGGATGTGGTTGGCCTCGGGCGGGTACAGCGTGCTCAGGTAAGCGTCGAGCGCGTCGAGCAATGCGACGACCTCGGGCTGGTCGGGGCGTTCGGGGCGGATGACGACGGGCGAAGACATGATCGAGACACGCTGCAAGGCACCGGCCGGGTGGCCGGGCCTTGTTTCCACTCCGGCTAGACGCGGAACGACTCGCCGCAGCCGCAGCGGTCCTTCTCGCGCGGGTTGTGGAACTTGAAGCCCTCGTTGAGGCCCTCGCGCACGAAATCGAGTTCGGTGCCGTCGATGTAGGGCAGGCTCTTCGGGTCGACCAGCACCTTCACGCCATGGCCTTCGAAGATCAAGTCCTCGGGCGCGACCTCGTCGGCGTACTCGAGCTTGTAGGCCAGACCCGAGCAGCCGGTGGTCTTCACGCCCAGGCGCACGCCGACGCCCTTGCCGCGCCGGCTGATGTAGCGCGACACATGGCGCGCCGCCGCTTCGGTGAGAGTGACCGCCATGGTGCTCAGTGTGCCGGCGCTGCGGCCCCGTGCTTGGCCTTGTAGTCCTGCACCGCGGCCTTGATCGCGTCCTCGGCCAGGATCGAGCAGTGGATCTTCACCGGCGGCAGCGCCAGTTCCTCGGCGATCTGGGTGTTCTTGATCGTCACCGCCTCGTCGAGGGATTTGCCCTTGACCCATTCGGTGACGAGCGAGCTCGACGCGATCGCCGAGCCGCAGCCGTAGGTCTTGAAGCGCGCGTCCTCGATCAGCCCGGTCTCGGGGTTGACCTTGATCTGCAGCTTCATCACGTCGCCGCAGGCCGGGGCGCCGACCATGCCGGTACCGACGGTGTCGTCGCCCTTCTCGAAGGAGCCGACGTTGCGCGGATGTTCGTAGTGGTCGATGACCTTGTCGCTGTATGCCATGGTGTGTCTCCTGGATTGATCAATGCGCGGTCCACTGGATCGAGGCGATGTCGATGCCGTCCTTGAACATCTCCCACAGCGGCGAGAGTTCGCGCAGCTTGCCCACGCGGTCCTGCAGCGTCGCGACCGCGTAGTCGATCTCCTGCTCGGTGGTGAAGCGGCCGATCGTCATGCGCAGGCTCGAGTGCGCGAGTTCGTCGCTGCGGCCCAGGGCGCGCAGCACGTAGCTCGGCTCGAGACTGGCCGAGGTGCAGGCCGAACCGGACGACACCGCGATGCCCTTGACGCCCATGATCAGCGATTCGCCTTCGACGAAGTTGAAGCTCACGTTGACGTTGTGCGGCACGCGGCGCTCGAGGTCGCCGTTGATGTAGACCTGCTCGATCGTCGAGATGCCGGCCAGCAGCCGGCGCTGCAGCATCCGGATGCGCTCGCTCTCGGTGCCCATCTCCTCGCGCGCGATGCGGAAGGCCACGCCCATGCCCACGCATCTGGTGCGTGGGCAGCGTGCCCGAGCGCATGCCGCGCTCGTGGCCGCCGCCGTGCATCTGCGCTTCCAGCCGCACGCGCGGCTTGCGCCGCACGTAGAGCGCGCCGATGCCCTTGGGGCCGTAGGTCTTGTGCGAGGCCAGGCTCAGCAGGTCGACCGGCAGCGTGCTCATGTCGATCGCGACCTTGCCGGTGGCCTGCGCGGCGTCGACGTGGAAGACGATGCCGCGCTCGCGGCACATCGCGCCGATCGCCGGGATGTCCTGGATCACGCCGATCTCGTTGTTGACGAGCATCACCGAGACGAGGATCGTGTCCGGGCGCAGCGCGTCCTTGAACTTGTCGAGGTCGAGCAGGCCGTTCTCCTGCACGTCGAGGTAGGTCACCTCGAAGCCCTGGCGCTCGAGCTCGCGCGTCGTGTCGAGCACGGCCTTGTGCTCGGTCTTCACGGTGACGATGTGCTTGCCGCGCGATCTTGTAGAAATGCGCCGCGCCCTTGATCGCCAGGTTGTTGGACTCGGTCGCGCCCGAGGTCCAGACGATCTCGCGCGGGTCGGCGTTGATCAGCGCGGCGACGTCGGCGCGCGCCTTCTCGACCGCTTCTTCCGCTTCCCAGCCCCAGGCGTGGCTGCGCGACGCCGGGTTGCCGAAATGCTCGCGCAGCCAGGGAATCATCGCGTCGACGACGCGCGGGTCGACCGGCGTCGTCGCGCCGTAGTCCATGTAGATCGGGAAATGCGGCGTCATGGCTTGCGAAGGGTTTGGGAGTCCGTGCTACTTCGTGAACGCGTTGCCGAGGGCGAACACCGAGTTCGGCGCCGTCACCTTGATCGGCTTGACGACCGGCTGCGACGAGATCGCCCGCTTCACCGACGTCTCCTCGATCGAGACGCCCTTGGCCAGTTGTTCGTCGACCAGCTTCTTCAGCGTGATCGAGTCCAGGTACTCGATCATCTTGGTGTTCAGGCTCGTCCACAGGTCGTGCGTCATGCAGCGGCCGGCGTCGTCGCCCATGCAGTTCTCCTTGCCGCCGCAGCCCGTGGCGTCGATCGGCTCGTCGACGGCGACGATGATGTCGGCGACCGTGATCTCGCCGGCCGCACGCCCCAGCGAATAGCCGCCGCCCGGGCCGCGCGTGCTTTCCACCAGCTCGTGGCGGCGCAGCTTGCCGAACAACTGTTCCAGATAGGACAGCGAGATCTGCTGCCGCTGGCTGATGGCGGCCAGCGCCACCGGGCCGGCGTTGGAGCGCAGCGCGAGGTCGATCATCGCCGTCACGGCGAAGCGTCCTTTGGTGGTCAGTCGCATGGAAATCTCCTGTTCGGTGCACCGAAATCGCCGCGGGAAACGCCCACGCCTCGATTCCGACTAGTTTAGTCAAGTATGCCGGAAACCCACCGATTTGGTCAAGCTTTGATCAGGAAGTTCCCAAGTCAAAGGCCAGCCGTTCGACCAGGCCATCGCAGGCGTCCTCCACCAGATCGAGCACGCGCTCGAAGCCGGCCGGCGCGCCGTAATACGGGTCGGGCACCTCGCGCACGGCGCTGAAGCGCCGCGCATGCTCCATCAGCAGGCCGACGCGCGCGCTCGCGCCCTCGGGGGCGAGCGCGCGCAGCGCGTCGAGGTTGCCATCATCCATGGCGATCACCCAGTCGAAGCGCTGGAAGTCGGCACGCGCGACGCGCCGGGCGCGCAGGCGCGACAAGTCGTAGCCACGCCCAGCCGCGTGCTTGACCGCACGCGGGTCGGGCGCCTCGCCGGCGTGCGAGCCATGGGTGCCGGCGGAATCCACCTCGACGCGGGCCGCCAGCCCGGCGTCCTGCAGCTTGCGGCGCAGCACGCCTTCGGCGGTGGGCGAGCGGCAGATGTTGCCCATGCAGACGAACAGGACACGCGCGTCGGCCATCAGCGCGCCCCCGTCAGCGGGACGACGTTGACGTCGTGCCCGGGCGCACCGAAGGCCTGCTCGCGCAGCAGCGCGAGCTGGTCGCGCACGCGCGCCGCCTTCTCGAATTCGAGGTTGCGCGCGTGCTCGAGCATCTGCGTTCTCGAGCGTGCTTGATGCGCTTGCCGAGGTCCTTCTCGGTCATCGATTCCAGCTCGGCCGCCATCTTGCGCGGCCTTCAGGTCGTCCTTCGCGCGCCTTGTCGGAGACGGCGCCGTCGATCAGGTCGCGCACCTTCTTGTTCAGCGCTCTTCGGCGTGATGCCCATCGCCAGGTTGTGCTCGATCTGCTTGGCGCGCCGGCGCTCGGTCTCGTCGAGGGCGCGCCTCATCGAGTCGGTGATCTGGTCGGCATAGAGGATGGCGCGGCCGTTCAGGTTGCGTGCGGCGCGGCCGATGGTCTGGATCAGGCTGCGCTCGGAGCGCAGGAAGCCTTCCTTGTCGGCGTCCAGGATCGCCACCAGGCTGACCTCGGGCAGGTCCAGCCCTTCGCGCAGCAGGTTGATGCCGACCAGCACGTCGAACGCGCCCAGGCGCAGGTCGCGCAGGATCTCGACGCGCTCGACGGTGTCGATGTCGCTGTGCAGGTAGCGCACCTTGACGCCGTTGTCGGACAGGTAGTCGGTGAGCTGCTCGGCCATGCGCTTGGTCAGCGTCGTGATCAGCACGCGCTCGTTGACCGTCGACCCGGTCGCGGATCTCCTGCAGCACGTCGTCGACCTGGCTCGTCGCCGGGCGAACCTCGACGACCGGGTCGATCAGACCGGTCGGCCGCACGAGCTGCTCGACCACCTGGCCGGCGTGCTTCTTTCTCGTAGGCGGCCGGCGTGGCGGAGACGAAGACCGCCTGGCGCATCTTGCGTCTCGAACTCCTCGAACTTCAGCGGCCGGTTGTCCAGCGCGCTGGGCAGCCGGAAGCCGTATTCGACCAGCGTGGTCTTGCGCGCCCGGTCGCCGTTGTACATGCCGCCGAGCTGGCCGATCAGCACGTGGCTCTCGTCGAGGAACATCAGCGCGTCGGGCGGCAGGTAGTCGACCAGCGTCGGCGGCGGCTCGCCCGGCGCCGCGCCCGACAGGTGGCGCGTGTAGTTCTCGATGCCCTTGCAGTGGCCGACCTCCTGCAGCATCTCGAGGTCGAAGCGCGTGCGCTGCTCGAGGCGCTGCGCCTCGACCAGCTTGCCGGCCTCGACGAGTTCGTCGAGGCGCTCGCGCAGCTCGATCTTGATGGTCTCGATCGCCTCGACCACGCGCTCGCGCGGCGTCACGTAGTGGCTGCTCGGGTAGACCACGAAGCGCGGGATCTTCTGCCGGATGCGGCCGGTCAGCGGGTCGCAGCAGCTGCAGCGACTCGATCTCGTCGTCGAACAGCTCGATGCGCAGCGCCAGCTCGCTGTGCTCGGCCGGGAAGACGTCGATCGTGTCGCCGCGCACGCGGAACGTACCGCGCGTGAAGTCGATCTCGTTGCGCGTGTACTGCATGCGGATCAGCTGCGCGATCACGTCGCGCTGGCCGAAGCTTGTCGCCGACGCGCACGATCATCACCATCTCGTGTAGTCGGCTCGGGCTTGCCGATGCCGTAGATCGCGCTGACGCGTGGCCACGATGACGACGTCGCGCCGCTCGAGCAGGCTCTTCGTCGCCGACAGGCGCATCTGCTCGATGTGCTCGTTGATCGCGCTGTCCTTCTCGATGAACAGGTCGCGCTGCGGCACGTAGGCCTCGGGCTGGTAGTAGTCGTAGTAGCTGACGAAGTACTCGACCGCGTTCTTCGGGAAGAACTCGCGGAACTCGCTGTACAGCTGCGCCGCCAGCGTCTTGTTCGGCGCGAAGACGATCGCCGGCCGGCCCAGGCGGGCGATCACGTTGGCCATCGTGAAGGTCTTGCCCGAGCCGGTCACGCCGAGCAGCGTCTGGTAGCTCAGGCCGTCGCGGATGCCGTCGACCAGCTGCGCGATCGCCGCCGGCTGGTCGCCGGCCGGCGGATAGGGCTGGAACAGCTGGAACGGCGAGTCGGGGAACGTGACGAACTCGCCCGCGGTCGGTTCGACAGGTTCGGCGCGGGCGGTCACGGCGTCGGCGAGTTCGGTCATCGGGGAATTCCCTGGGCGGCCCCATCAGAATCGCGGGCCAACCGCGAAGCGTAGCGCAGTCACGCGCGCGGCGTTGGCCCCGCTCCCACCCGACCACAGGAACCGACCATGTCCGCCTCCTTGTTCGCCGCCGTCGAGATGGCCCCGCGCGACCCGATCCTCGGCCTCAACGAGCAGTTCGCCGCCGACCCCAACCCGGCCAAGGTGAACCTCGGCGTCGGCGTCTATTTCGACGAGAGCGGCAAGCTGCCGCTGCTCGCCTGCGTCGCGGCGGCCGAGAAGCAGCTGATCGAGGCGCCCAAGGCCACGCGGCTACCTGCCGATCGACGGCATCGCGGCCTACGACAAGGCGGTCCAGGGCCTGGTCTTCGGCGCCGACAGCGAGGCGGTCAAGAGCGGCCGCATCGCCACCGTGCAGGCGCTCGGCGGCACCGGCGGCCTCAAGGTCGGCGCCGACTTCCTGAAGCGGCTGAACCCGGCCGCGACGGTGCTGATCAGCGACCCGAGCTGGGAGAACCACCGCGCGCTGTTCGCCAACGCCGGCTTCGAGGTCGGCACCTACCCCTACTACGACGCCGCGACCCAGGGGGTCGACTTCGACGCGATGCGCGCCGCGCTGAACGCGGCCGCGCCGGGCACGATCGTCGTGCTGCACGCCTGCTGCCACAACCCGACCGGCTGCGACCTGACGCCCGCGCAGTGGACGCGAGGTCGTCAGCCGCCTGCAAGGCGCGCGAGCTCGTGCCCTTCCTCGACATGGCCTACCAGGGCTTCGGCGAGGGCATCGAGGAGGACGGCGCGGTCGTCAGCAGTTCCTCGCCGCCGGCATCGACTTCTTCGTCGCGACCTCGTTCTCGAAGAGCTTCTCGCTCTACGGCGAGCGCGTCGGCGCGCTCAGCGTCGTCTGCGCCGAGCCAGGACGAGTGCGCGCGCGTGCTGTCGCAGCTGAAGATCGTGATCCGCACCAACTACTCGAACCCGCCGACCCACGGCGCCGCAGGTCGTCGCCACGGTGCTGACGACGCCGGCGCTGCGCGCGCAGTGGGAACGGAACTCGCCGGCATGCGCGAGCGCATCAAGCGCGATGCGCGCACGCGCTGGTCGCCAAGCTGCAGGCCGCGGGCGTGAAGCAGCGACCTGAGCTTCATCACCCGCCAGCACGGCATGTTCAGCTACTCCGGCCTGTCGGCAAGGCGCAGATGCAGCGCCTGCGCAGCGAGTTCGGCGTCTACGGCGTCGACTCGGGCCGCATCTGCGTGGCCGCGCTGAACAGCCGCAACATCGACGCCGTTGCCGCGGCGATCGCCCGGCTGATGTAAGGTCCCCAAGCGGCCGGCTCTGTCGCCTGGGCGACAGAGCCGGCCAATTCGCGGGTCTTCGTGCGCGTTTTCGCCGTACCGGCCACGCGTGTCTGCCGGCAAGATGTCCGGTCGCAGTGTATATTTGTTGCACCGCACAAACGTGCACTGCAATGCTGCACGGAGGTTCCTCGATGCTGTACCAGCTCTACGAAACGCAGCGTGCGCTGATGGCGCCGTTCTCGGAGTTCGCCAGCGCGTCGGCCAAGCTCTACAACCACCCGCTGTCGCCGTTCGCGCACACGCCGATGGCGCAGCGCGTGTCGGCCGGGTTCGACCTGCTGCACCGGCTGGCCAAGGATTACGAGAAGCCGGAGTTCAACATCACGTCGGCGGTCGTCGACGGCGTCACGGTCGCGGTGCAGGAACAGGTGGCGATCGAGAAGCCCTTCTGCCGCCTGCTGCGCTTCAAGCGCTTCACCGACGACGCGCGCGCGCTGACGACGATGAAGTCGCAGCCGACGGTGCTGGTCGTCGCGCCGCTGTCGGGTCACCACTCGACGCTGCTGCGCGACACCGTGCAAGAGCCTGCTGCACGACCACAAGGTCTTCATCACCGACTGGACCGACGCGCGCATGGTGCCGGTGGCGGCGGGCCCGTTCCACCTCGACGACTACGTCGAGTACGTGCAGGAGTTCATCCGCCACATCGGCCCTGCCGTGCACGTGATCTCGGTCTGCCAGCCGACGGTGCCGGTGCTCGCCGCGGTGTCGCTGATGGCGATCGCGCGGCGAAGCCACGCCGCGCACGATGACGATGATGGGCGGCCCGATCGACGCGCGCAAGAGCCCGACCGCGGTCAACAACCTGGCCATGAACAAGAGCCACTCGTGGTTCGAGACGAACGTCATCTACCGCGTGCCGCCGAACTACCCGGGCGCCGGGCGGCCGGTCTACCCGGGCTTCCTGCAGCACACCGGCTTCGTCGCGATGAACCCGGACCGCCACCTGCACAGCGCACTACGACTACTTCCTCGACCTGATCACGCGGCGACGACGACAGCGCCGACGCGCACCGCCAGTTCTACGACGAGTACAACGCGGTGCTCGACATGCCGGCCGAGTACTACCTCGACACGATCAAGACCGTGTTCCAGGACTTCGCGCTCGTCAGCGGCACCTGGGACGTGCGCGGCCAGCGCGTGCGGCCGCAGGACATCACGACCGGTGCGCTGCTGACGATCGAAGGCGAGCTCGACGACATCTCCGGCGCCGGGCAGACCAAGGCCGCGCACGACCTGTGCATCGGGCATCCCGAAGGCCCGACGCTTCCACTACGACGCCGAAGGCGCCGGCCACTACGGCATCTTCTCGGGCCGGCGCTGGCGCGAGAAGGTCTACCCCGAGGTGCGCGACTTCATCGCCCGCCACGACCGCGCGGCGCTGCGCAAGGCGGCCTGCGATAATCGGGCGGTGAACGCCGCGCCGACTCCTTGCCGACCGCCTGCGACGCGCGCGCTGCCGCAGACGCAGTGCACGCGTTGCGGCTACCCCGATTGCCGCAGTTACGCGGAGGCGATGGCCGACGGCAGCGCCGAGATCGACCGCTGCCCGCCCGGCGGCGCCGAAGGCATCGCGCGCCTGGCCACGCTCACCGGCCACGCGGTCAGGCCGCTGGATCCGGAGCGCGGCAGCGAAGGGCCGCGCGCGCTGGCGGTCATCGACGAGGCCTGGTGCATCGGCTGCACGCTGTGCATCAAGGCCTGCCCGGTCGACTGCATCGTCGGCGCGTCCAAGCTGATGCACACCGTGATCGACGCGCAGTGCACGGGCTGCGAGCTGTGCGTGCCGGTCTGCCCGGTCGACTGCATCGCGATGGTCCCGGTGACCGGCGCGCGCACCGGCTGGCAGGCCTGGAGCGCGGCGCAGGCCGACGAGGCGCGCGAGCGCTACGCCTTCCACCGCTTCCGGGTCGAGCGCGAGCGGCGCGAGAACGACGAGCGCCTCGCGGCCAAGGCCGAGGCCAAGCTCGCCGACCTGGAAAACCAGACCCGCCACACCGACCCCGAGACGATCGAGACGCAAGCGCGCGGTCATCGAGGCCGCGATCCAGCGCGCGCGGGCCCGGCTCGGGCCGGGCGGGGGCGCGCGGCATGACGCGCCGAAGCCGTCGAAGCCGTTCTTCGCGACGCTGAAGGCCGCGAACCCGAACCCCGAGACCGAGCTCGAATTCACGCAGCGTGTTCGAGCTGCTCGCCGCGGTACTGCTGTCCGCGCAGGCCACCGACGTCGGCGTCAACAAGGCCACGCGGCGCCTGTTCGTGCTGGCGCCGACGCCGGCGCAAGATGCTCGCGCTCGGGCGACCGAGCGCGTGACCGAGCTGATCCGCACGATCGGCCTGTACCGGACCAAGGCGAAGAACCTGATCGAGACCTGCCGCATCCTGGTCGAGCAGCATGGCGGCGAGGTGCCGGCGCACGCGCGAGGCGCTCGAAGCGCTGCCCGGCGTGGGACGCAAGACCGCCAACGTCGTGCTCAACGTCGCCTTCGGCGAGCCGACGATGGCCGTCGACACGCACATCTTCCGCGTCGCCAACCGCACCGGGCTGGCGCCCGGGCGCAACCCGCTCGAGGTCGAGAGGGCGCTGCTGCAGCGCGTGCCCGACGGCCTACCTCGCCGACGCCCACCACTGGCTGATCCTGCACGGCCGCTACGTCTGCCAGGCGCGCAAGCCGCAGTGCGAGCGCTGCGCGGTGCGTCGCTGGTGCGATTTCGGCGCACCTACAATGACCGTGTCCGCCGGACGGCCGGCGGCATGAAACCACAGCCCGCGCACTGACATGGCGAACCTCCACGATCTGGCCGAGCGCATCGACCGGCTGTTGCTGCGCCACGAGGAACTCCGGCGCAGCTCGTCGCTCGTCGAACAGCAACTCGCCGCCGTGACCGCCGAGCGCGACAGCCTGCGGTCTCGTCTCGCCGCCGCACGCAACCGCATCGATGCCTTGCTGGCGCGCCTGCCGGCCGGCGCCAACGATGCCGGGAGCGCCTCGTGAAGCAGGTCGAAGTGACGATCCTCGGCCAGGGCTACATCCTCGGCTGTCCCGACGGCGGCGAAGCCCTGCTGGCCACGGCGGTGGCCGGCGTCGACCGCGAGATGAGCGCCATCCGGGACGGCGGCAAGGTCAAGGCGCGCGAGCGCATTGCGGTGCTGGCAGCGCTGAACCTGGCCTATCAGCTGGCCGAGCGCGGACCGGCCGCCGAGGCCGGCAGCGCGGCGGATGTCGACGTCACGACGCTGGTCCAGCGCATCGATGCGGTGCTCGCCGGCGATGACCGTTTGCTGTGATGTCCGCCACCGCCACGCGGCGTGCCCGCGGCGCTAAAATGACGCCGTCCGCCGTGTTCGCGTGAGTTTTATATTTCCTTGAACCGATGGTCTACGACCAAGGGCTTGGAACATTGCCCGGCTGGCGTGAGCGTCTCGCGTCAGATGAACCCGAAGCCGGGCTGACCTCGCCCACCTGAACTTCCCCTTGGGTTCAGGAATGCGGCTCACGGCTCACGGCGGACACCTTCGACGATGCCCCATCACTGGTTGATGAAGAGCGAGCCCGACGAGGTCTCGATCGACGACCTTGCGCGCGCGCCCGGGCAGTTGCTGCCCTGGACCGGCGTGCGCAACTACCAGGCGCGCAATTTCATGCGCGACGCGATGCGTCCCGGCGACGGCGTGCTCTTCTACCACTCGTCCTGTGCCGAGCCGGGCATCGCCGGGCTGGCCGAGATCGCCGGCCGCGTGCAGGCGGATCCGACACAGTTCGACCCGCGCAGCCCTTACTTCGACGCGAAGTCGAGCGCCGATGCGCCGCGCTGGCTGCAGATCGATGTTCGGCTCGTGCGCAAGACACGCCTGCTCTCGTTGCGCGAGATGCGTCAGGCCGCTGAGCTGGCCTCGATGCAGGTGCTGCAACGCGGCAACCGGCTGTCCATCACCCCCGTCACCGACCCCGAATGGCAGGCCGTGCTGGCCCGGCTGGAGACCCCGTGCAAGACCTGATCGCGCTCGTTCTGGAACTGCTCTTGCTGGGCGTCGTGACCGGCTTCCTGGCCGGCCTGCTGGGCATCGGCGGCGGCATGTTGCTGGTGCCTATCCTCACGCTCGTGCTGGCGCACCGGGGCGTCGAGCCGGGGCTGGCGGTGAAGATGGCGATCGCCACCGCGATGGCGACGATCCTGTTCACCTCGGTGTCCAGCGTGCGCGCGCACCACCAGCACGGCGCGGTGCGCTGGGACCTGCTGCGCGGCATGGCCCCCGGCATCCTGGTCGGCGGGCTGGCCGCCGGCGCAGGCGTCTTCTCGCTGCTCAAGGGCCAGGGCCTGGCGCTGGCATTCGCGATCTTCGTCGGGTATTCGTCGGTGCAGATGATGCGCGGCCGGCCGCCCAAACCGGGCCGCCAGATGCCCGGCCTGATGGGCCAGTCGGCGGTCGGCGCGGGCATCGGCTTCCTGTCCGGCCTGCTCGGTGCCGGTGGCGCCTTCCTGTCGGTGCCGTTCATGGGCTGGTGCAACGTGCCGATCCGCGAGTCGGTCGGCACCAGCGCGGCGCTCGGCTTCCCGATCGCGGCCGGCCAGCGTGCTGGGCTACCTCATCAGCGGCTGGAACCTGCCGCCGGCGCTGCCCGGCGCCTTCGGCTACCTGTACCTGCCGGGACTGGCCGTCATCGTGCTGGCGAGCATGACGATGGCCCCGGTCGGCGCCCGCGTGGCCCACCGCTCGGACGTGCAGAAACTGCGGCGGCTGTTCGCGGTGCTGCTGTTCGGCCTGGCGGCCAACATGCTGCACCACGCGCTGGCCTAAGGCGCCTCGAAGCGGATCGCCGCCAGCGTGACGTGGTTGCCGCCGCGGCGCCGGGCCTCGGCGAGTGCGGCGAGGCCGGCGTCGGCCAGTTCGTCCTGCGCCTGCGCGGTGTGCGGGAAGCTGGCCACGCCCATCGAGACGCTGAAGCCGAGTTCCTGCCCGTCGAGCACGACGATCTGCGTCGCGCACTGGCGGCGCAGCCCTTCCATGCGCGAATGCGCGGTCGCCAGACCGACGCCCGACAGCAGCACGGCGAAGCGGCGATCGTCGAGGCGGCAGGAAGCGTCCATCGCACGCGTGCCGCCGCGCAGCAGCCGGCCCATGGCCTCGAGAACGCGCTCGTGCGCCGCCTCACCCAGCGCGCGCGCCTTCTCGCTCAGCGGGTCGATCTCGATGAAGACGATCGCGAACTCGCGGTGCTCGCGCGTCGAGAGATCGACTTCGCGGCGGAGCTGGTCGTCGAAATGGGCGCGCGTGTACAGGCCCGACGCCGGGTCGCGCAAGGCTTGGTCGGCCAGCTCGCGGCGCAGCAACTCGTTCGCGCGCTGCTGCTGTTCGAGCTGCTCCAGCGCCGCCTGCAACTGGCCTTCGCGGCGGTGCGCCTCGCGCTGGTCCGACCACAGGCTGCACAGCCAGCGTCGGCCGGCGGCGTCGGGCTCACTGGCCAGCCGCAGCACGCGGAAGTCATGCCGGTCGCCGGCGTGCTCGAAGCGGTGCTCGCTGACCAAGGGCTGCGGGTGCCCGAGCGCGGTCTGCTCGGCCGCCCGCAAGGCGGTGGCCACCGAAGCGTCGAACAGTTCGGCGTCGGTGCTTCCGACCACGCCGGCGCCGGTGCGACCGAAACAGCGCCGCATGGCGTCGTTGGCGTGCACGTAGCGCCCGCTGCGGGCATCCTTCACGGCGAGCAGGTCACCGTCGCGGGCCAGCTTGGCGTGCAACAGCGCAACCAGCAGGGCTTCCAACGCTGGCTCCGATGTCATTTCGGGCGACGGGGTCATGGCAGGTGGGTGGGTCCGGCCGGGTCGGCATCACCGGTGAAGCAGTGACCTGCCGGGGCTGCATCTTGGAAGACGAGCGGGGCCATATCAAGCGAGAAGGTCGGGGTCGCCCCTAGATTGCACGAACCGCACGATGTTAAGGGCTGCGCACCGCGCGCCGGCGCGGCGGTGTACCTCGTCGGTGCACGAGTCCACGGCGAGGCAGGCGCCGTGCGCGCAGCGGTCGCATCGTGGCCCACGTTTCCACGCTCACCGCATGCCGCCACGCGTCGCGAGAATCGGGCCGAAACGACTGAACACTTCGCGGGTCCGGAACTTGCGGAAGGCCTGACCCAGGAGACCCGGATGAGCATCGCCCCCTTCATCAAGGAAATTGGCCGCGGCGCCGAGGGTGCACGGTCGCTCACGCGAACGCAGGCCGCCGAGTTGATGGGCACCGTGCTCGACGGCGGCGCCAGCGATCTGGAAGTGGGTGCGTTCGCGCTCGCGATGCGCATGAAGGGCGAAACACTGGACGAACTGGCGGGCTTCCTGCAGGCCGCGCAGGACCGCTGCCTGCGCATCGCCAGCGATCGGCCGGTGGCCGTGATTCCGTCCTACAACGGCGCGCGCCGACTGCCGAACCTGACCCCGCTGCTGGCCATGTGGCTGGCCCGGGAGGGCGCGCGCGTGCTCGTGCACGGCCAGCGGCTGGATCCCGGCCGGGTGACCAGCGCGCAGATCTTTCACGACCTGGGGCTGCCGGCAGCACATCACGAAGCCGATATCGCCAGCGCCTGGGCGCGGCGCGAGCCGGCGTTCGTCGACCTGGCACTGCTCAACCCGCGGCTGCAACGCCTGCTCGACGTGCGGCGCACGGTCGGGTTGCGCAATTCGGGCCACACGGTGGCGAAGATGCTCGATCCCTGCACCGGCGCGCGCTCGCTGCGCCTGGTCAGCTTCACCCACCCGGAGTTCGGCAAGCTGATGCACGCCTGGGCCGAGCGCGATGGCATCGACGCGATGCTGCTGCGCGGCACCGAGGGCGAGCCGGTGGCCGACCCGCGCCGGCAGCCGCGCATCGACACCTTCGTCGCGGGCCTGGCGTGCCCGGACTGGTCGGCCACGGCGCAGGATGGCGTGGTCGCCGAGTTGCCGCTGCTGCCGCGCGAGAACGACGCCTCCACGACGGCTCTGTACATCCAGGCCGTGCTGAGCGGCGAGAAGCCGGCGCCGGCGCCGCTGGCGCGCCAGGTTCAGCTGGTGCTCGGTGCGCTGTCCATGCTCGACGCGCCGCGAGCGGCGCTCGACCTGAGCGCCTGAGCCGGCACGCGGCGTCGCCGGCATGCTGCGGATAATGCCGCCGCATGCAGCGCTTCGATGTCGTCGTCGTCGGTGCCGGCGCGGCCGGCCTGTTCTGCGCCGGCATTGCGGGCCAGCGCGGGCTGAAGGTGCTGCTCGTCGACCATGCCGCCAAGCTCGCGGAAAAGATCCGCATCTCCGGCGGCGGACGCTGCAACTTCACGAACCGCGACGTCGGCCCGGCGAACTTCCTGTCCGCGAACCCGGACTTCTGCCGCTCCGCGCTGGCCCGCTATCCGAGCGAGTCCTTCATCGCGCTGGTGCGCCGGCACGGTATCGCCTTCCATGAAAAGCACCGCGGCCAGCTCTTCTGCGACGACTCGGCCGAGCAAATCATCGATTTGCTGCTCGCCGAATGCGGGGCCGGCGGCGTCGAGCGCTGGCAACCCTGCAGCGTGGACGCGGTGCGCCGCGGCAGCGCGGGGTTCGAGTTCGACACCTCGCGCGGGCCTGTCTGGGCACCGCGCCTGGTGGTGGCCACCGGCGGCTTGTCGATTCCGCAGATCGGCGCCAGCGACTGGGGCCTGCGTCTGGCGCGCCAGTTCGGCCACCGCATCGTCGAGCCGCGGCCCGCGCTGGTGCCGTTGACCTTCGACGGTGCGCAATGGGCGCCGTTTGCCCCGCTGGCGGGGTTGTCGCTGGAAGTCGCCCTCGAGACCGGCGCCGGCCGCCAGCGCGGTCATTTCGTCGAGGACCTGCTGTTCACGCACCGCGGGCTCAGCGGGCCGGCCGTGCTGCAGATCTCGAGCTTCTGGCAGCCCGGCGCCGAACTGCGCATCGCGCTCGCCGGCGCGGCGCTGAAGACCCGGCTGCTCGAGGCCAAGGCCGACTCGCGGCGTCAACTCGGCAACGAACTCGCCCGCCATCTGCCCGCCCGGCTGGCCCAGACCTGGTTGCAGATCCTGGCCTTGCCGGCCGAGCGCGCCATGCCCGAGGTGCGCGACAAGGACCTGGCCCGGCTGGCCGACAGCCTGTCGGCGTGGCGGGTCGTGCCGACCGGCACCGAAGGCTGGCGCAAGGCCGAGGTCATGGCCGGCGGCGTGGACACGCGCGAGCTGGATTCGCAAGGCCTGGAGAGCCGGCGCGTGCCCGGCCTGCACTTCATCGGCGAAGTCGTCGACGTCACCGGCTGGCTGGGCGGCTACAACTTCCAATGGGCCTGGGCCTCGGCCGCCGCCTGCGCGGGTGCCTTGGCAGCGCCCCGGGTTCCGGGCTAGAATCCAGCGCTTTGCTGGCCAAACCGGCGCGTCGATCCTGTCTGGGCTCTATTGGCCCCCGTGCGCCAGGACACCGAGCGCAAGAAACCTAGGAACTCCCCGCTTCATGACCACGATCCGCGTCAAGGAAAACGAACCGTTCGATGTCGCCCTGCGCCGCTTCAAGCGCACCATCGAAAAGATCGGCCTGCTGACCGAATTGCGCGCCCGCGAGTTCTACGAGAAGCCGACCGCCGAGCGCAAGCGCAAGAAGGCCGCTGCCGTGAAGCGCCACTTCAAGCGCGTGCGCAGCATGCAGCTGCCGAAGAAGCTGTACTGATCCCGCGCCCGCGGGCGGCCGATCGCCGCCCGCCGGAACAAGCCCGCGCCGGATGCCGCTGCGGGCTTTGTCGTTTCAGCCCCTGCTTGCGACCCCGATCTCGACCATGAGCCTGAAAGACCGCATCACCGAAGACATGAAGTCCGCCATGCGCGCGCGCGAGGCCGAGCGGCTGTCGACGATCCGCATGCTGCTGGCGGCGATCAAGCAGCGCGAGGTCGACGAGCGCATCGTGCTCGACGACGCGGCGCTGGTCGGCATCGTCGACAAGCTCGTCAAGCAACGCCGCGACTCGGTCGCCGCGTTCGCGCAGGGTGGGCGCAACGACCTCGTCGAGAAGGAGTCCGCCGAGATCGCGGTGCTCGAAACCTACCTGCCGCAGCGCCTGTCGGCCGAGCAGATCGTGACCGCGGTCGCAGCGCTGGTGGTCGAGCTCGGTGCCGCCGGCCCGGGCGACATGGGCCGCGTGATGTCGGCCGCGAAGTCGCGCTTCGCCGGCCAGGCCGAGATGGGTCTGGTGTCCGCCGCGGTCAAGCAGGCTCTGGCAAAGTAGCGTCATGAGCGAGCTTCCGATCCGCGCCGTATCGCCCGACGTCTGCGTCGCCGCGCAGCTGAACCCTGAAGCAATGGCCGAGCTGGCCCGCGCCGGGTTTCGCAGCGTGATCAACAACCGGCCCGATTTCGAGCATGGTCCGGACCAGCCGACGAACGCGGCCATCGAAGCCGCGGCCAGGGCCGCCGGGCTCGAATACCGGTTCCTGCCGGTGAGCGGTGGCTACCAGTCGCCGCAGGAGATCGCCGCCTTCGCCAAGCTGCTCGCCGAGCTGCCGCGGCCGATCCTCGCGTTCTGCCGCTCCGGCGCCCGCTCGGCGCGGCTGTTCGCCGCCGCCAGCGCAAGCTAGAGACCCGTCGACTCCGGGTAAGCCCGGGGCATTTCGGACCGCGGTTGCAGCGGCCTGTCGGCGACATTCCCCTACAGTCGCTGCCCATGTGACATGGCCGCGCCACAAGCCACGCACGCGGCCGCTTCAAGGAACCATCGAATGAGAGCTACTGCTACGTCTATCGGCGCTGATCGACGCGTTCACGCGAACGCCTCGGTCGCGCGCTGTCCTGGCTCATCCTGGCCGCGGTGCTGATCAGCGCCGCCAACGCCGTCGTGCGCAAGGCCTTCGACATGAGTTCGAACGCCTTCCTCGAGGTCCAGTGGTACCTGTTCGCGGCGGTGTTCCTCGGTCGCGGCGGGCTACACGATGCTGCGCCACGAGCATGTGCGCATCGACGTCGTCATCAGCCACTTCTCCAAGCGCACGCAGATCGCGATCGAGGCGGTCTGCATCGTGATCTTCCTGTTCCCGTTCGGCCTGACGGTGATCGGCCTTGTCTGGCCTCTGGTCGTTCGCGCCTACCTCAGCGGCGAGATGTCGCAGAACGCTGGCGGTCTGATCCGCTGGCCGGTCTACGCGATGGTGCCGGCCGGCTTCGCGCTGCTGCTGCTGCAGGCGGTGTCGGAGCTGATCAAGCGCATCGGCTTCCTGATGGGTCTGGCCGATGACCCGACGAAGAAGAAACAGGTCAAGACGGCCGAGGAAGAGCTCGCCGAGTTCGTGCGTGCCAAGGCCGAGGGAGCCGCCAAGTGATGGAATTCGTCTCGGCCAACATGGCCCCGATCATGTTCGTGGGCCTGATCTGCTTCCTGCTCGTCGGGTTCTCGGTCTCGTTCTCGCTCGCCGCCTGCGGCCTGTTCTTCGGCTTCGTCGGCGTCGAGCTCGGCCTGCTGCCCGAAGCGCTGCTGCAGGCACTGCCGCTGCGCATCTTCGGCATCCAGCAGAACGAGACGCTGCTCGCGATCCCGTTCTTCACCTTCATGGGCCTGATCCTCGAGCGCTCGGGGATGGCCGAGGACCTGCTCGACACGATCGGCCAGCTCTTCGGCCCGATCCGCGGCGGCCTGGCCTACGCGGTGATCCTGGTCGGCGCGATGCTCGCCGCGACCACCGGCGTCGTCGCCGCGTCGGTGATCTCGATGGGCCTGATCTCGCTGCCGATCATGCTGCGCTACGGCTACGACCGGCGCGTCGCCAGCGGCGTGATCGCCGCGTCGGGCACGCTGGCGCAGATCATCCCGCCGTCGCTGGTGCTGATCGTGCTGGCCGACCAGCTCGGCCAGAGCGTGGGCGACCTGTACAAGGGCGCGTTCGTGCCCGGCTTCGTGCTCACCGGCCTGTACGTGGGCTACGTGCTGATGGTCAGCCTGGTGCGCCCGACCTGGGTGCCCGCGCTGCCGGCCGAGGCACGCACGATCCGCGAGGACAACGGCAAGTCCGGCTTGCCTCGCTGGCGCTGCTGTTCGTCGCCGTCGGTGTCGCTGGCGGTGCTGTTCGCCAAGTCGCGCCCGGCCAGCGACGCCGACCGACGAGCTGATCGTGGTCTCGATGTGCGTCGGCGTCGGCGCCGCGTTCGCGCTCGCGGTCGTCAACAAGCTGTTCAAGCTCGGCCTGCTGTCGCGCATGGCCGAACGCGTGACCTTCGTGCTGATCCCGCCGCTGGCGCTGATCTTCCTCGTCCTCGGCACCATCTTCCTGGGCGTCGCGACGCCCACCGAGGGCGGCGCGATGGGCGCGGTCGGCGCGCTGGTGATGGCGCTGGTGCGCCGGCGCATCGACGTGAAGCTGCTGCAGCCAGGCGATGGACACGACGATGAAGCTGTCCTGCTTCGTGCGTCTTCATCCTGATCGGCTCGACCGTCTTCAGCCTCGTCTTCCAGGGCGTCGACGGGCCGGTCTGGGTCGAGCACCTGCTCACCGCCTGCCCGGCGGCCAGCTCGGCTTCCTGATCGTCGTCAACATCCTGGTCTTCTTCCTCGCCTTCTTCCTCGACTTCTTCGAGCTCTCGTTCATCGTCATCCCGCTGATCGGGCCGGTGGCGATCAAGCTCGGCATCGATCCGGTCTGGTTCGGCGTGCTGCTGGCGGTGAACATGCAGACCTCGTTCATGCACCCGCCGTTCGGCTTCGCGCTGTTCTACCTGCGCAGCGTCGCGCCGACCGACGACTACCAGGACCGCGTCACGAACAAGAAGATCGCCCGCGTCACCACCGGCCAGATCTACTGGGGCGCGGTGCCCTTCGTGCTGATCCAGGTCGTGATGGTCGGCCTGATCATCACCTTCCCCGGCATCGTCAGCCGCGACACCGGCGGCGAGAAGGTGCACATGAACGAGCTGCAGCGCGAGGTCGACCAGCTCCAGCAGCAGGCCGACCCGCTGGCGCCGCCGCCGCCCGACGCCGGCGCGAGCGGCACGTCAGCGGCGGGCGACGAAGACCCGATGGCCGCGATCCTGCGCGCGAACAAGGAAGACAAGGCGAACGCGGAGAAGAAGTAGTCGTTCGCGTCCGTCGCCGGCCTCGATCCGGCGACGCCATGACAAAGGGCCCCGAGGGGCCCTTTGTATTGTCCGGTCGAACCGACGATGCGCGGCTTACAGGCGCTGCTGCTGCATGTACTCGTCGAAGCCCGCCTCGGTGAAACGGAACCAGAGGTTCTCGTCGCGGCGGAAGTTCGAGAAGTCGGCGTAGATCTTCTTCCACGACGGCGTTCTTCTCGCCGATCTCGGCGTAGAGCTCCATCGAGGTCTTGAAGGCCGAGTCCATCACGTCCTTCGGGAAGCGGAACAGCTTGGTGCCGCTGCCCGACCAGCCGCTTCAGCGCCGCCGGGTTGCGGGCGTCGTACTTGGCCTGCATCTCGACGTGCGCGTACGACGCGGCGGCCTCGACGATCGCCTTGTTCTCCGGCGAGAGCGCGCTCCCAGGCCTTGTTGTTGATGAAGAAGTCCAGCTGCGGACCACCTTCCCACCAGCCCGGGTAGTCGTAGTTCGGCGCGACCTTGTTGAAGCCCAGCTTCTCGTCGTCGTACGGACCCACCCACTCGGCGGCGTCGATCGTGCCCTTCTCGAGCGCCTGGTAGATCTCGCCGCCGGGGATGTTCTGCGGCACGCCGCCCATGCGCTCGATCACCTTGCCGGCGAAGCCGCCGACGCGGAACTTCAGGCCCTTGATGTCGGCCAGCGACTTGATCGGCTTGCGGTACCAGCCGCCCATCTGCGCGCCGGTGTTGCCGCCGGGGAAGTTGACGATGTTGTACTTGGCGTAGAACTCGCGCATCAGCTTGAGGCCGTTGCCTTCGTACATCCAGGCCGTCATCTGGCGCGAGTTGAGGCCGAACGGGATCGCGCAGCCGAGCGCGAAGCAGTCGTCCTTGCCGAAGAAGTAGTACGGCGCGGTGTGCGCGATCTCGACCGTGCCGCTCTGCACGCCGTCGACGACGCCGAACGGCGGCATCAGCTCGCCACCGGCATGGACGGAGATCTGGAACTTGCCGCCGGTCATGTCGCTGACCTTCTTCGAGAAGATCTCGGCGGCGCCGAAGATGGTGTCCAGCGAGCGCGGGAAGCTCGACGCGAGGCGCCAGCGGATGTTGGCCTGCGCGTGCACGACGGCCGGCGCGACGCCCGCGGCCAGCACACCGGCCAAGCCGGCGCCTTGTACGAATGAACGACGTTCCATGGTGATCTCCTGGAGGTTCTGTGGGAAAGATGAAGAACGCCGAATTCTAGGAAGCGCTCCGACGCGGCTTCGGGCGGGTTTTCCCGCTCGCCGTTTCATTCGCCGCGGCCACGGACGGCCGCCCCGAACCGTGTACGGTCTTCAGGCGCCGGCCAGCTTCATGTGCTCGACGAGGACCGAGCCGACGGACTTGCTGCCCGAGTTGTAGACGTCGGCGCCGATCGCGGCGATGGCCTTGAACATCTCGCGCAGGTTGCCGGCGATCGTGATCTCGTGCACCGGATGCACGATGCGCCCGTCCTCGACCCAGAAGCCCGCCGCACCGCGCGAGTAGTCGCCGGTGACGTAGTTGACGCCCTGCCCCATCAGCTCGGTGACGAACAGGCCGCGGTGGAGCTTGCGCAGCATCGCCTCCAGATCGTCGCCGGGCTGCGTGAGTCGGCTCGTCATCGCCAGGTTCTGCGAGCCGCCGGCGTGCCCGGTGGTGCGCAGGCCGAGCTTGCGCGCCGAGTAGCTGGACAGGAAGTAGCTCTGCACGACGCCGGCCTCGACCACCGAGCGCGGCGCCGTGCGCACGCCCTCGTCGTCGAACGGCGCGCTGCCCTTGCCCTTGGGCTGGTGCGGATCCTCGACGACATCCACATGCGGCGCCAGCACCGCTTGCCCCAGGCTGCCGTGCAGAAAGCTCGTCTTGCGGTACAGCGCGCCGCCCGACGTCGCCTGCACGTAGGCACCCAGCAGGCCGGCGGCGACCGTCGATTCGAACAGCACCGGCACCTCGCCCGTGCTCACGCGGCGCGACTTCAGCCGCGAGAGCGCGCGCTCGGCGGCGTAGCGGCCGACGGCCTCGGGCGACGCCAGCTCGGCCGCATCGCGCATCGACGTGTACCAAGCGTCGCGCTGCATCTCACGGCCCCGCCCCGCGATCGGCGACACCGAAAGATAATGCCGCGAACTCGCGTAGCCGCCGCGGAAGCCGCGCGTGTTGCCGGCCCAGAAATGCGCCTGCTGCGCCGAGACCCCGGCGCCTTCGGAATTCGTGATCCTGCGGTCCACCGAAAGCGCCGCCGCTTCGCAGCGACGGGCCAGTTCGGCCGCCTGCGCGGCGTCGATGTCCCAGGGGTGGAACAGGTCGAGGTCGCGCGCCGCCTCGTCGACCGTGGCCAGGTCGGCCGCGTCGGGCAGGCCGGCGGCCGGGTCCTCGGCGGTGAAGCGTGCGATGTCGAAGGCCGCCTGCACGGTCTGCGCGATCGCCGCCGGCGAGAAGTCGGACGTGCTTGCATTGCCGCGCCGCTGGCCGAGATAGACCCCGACCGCGAGCGACTTGTCGCGGTTGCGCTCGACGTTCTCGAACTCGCCCTTGCGCACCGAGACCGACAGACCGACGCCTTCGGAGATCTCGACGCCGGCGTCGCTGGCGCCGAGCTTCTTCGCCACGGCCAGCGTGTCTTCGACGATCTGCTGGAACACTTCGCGGCGGTAGGCGAAGCCGGGTTCGGCGCGAGGGCGTGACATCGTGGCGGCGTCTGCTGAAGAAGATGGGGTCGCGTCTATGATACCGGCCGACTTCAAGGACCCGCCGCCCATGACCCGACGCGCCGCACCGCACCGCGGCATCGACATCCACTACGGCGACGCTGACGCCGCGTCCGAGGCCGAGCGCCCCAGCAAGACCCGGCTCAAGCAGCAGTCGCACGAGCTGCAATCGCTGGGCGAGGCGCTGGCCGCGCTGTCCAACGAGCGCCTGGCGCGCACCGAGATGCCCGACGCGCTGCGCGAAGCGATCGCGACCTACCGCGCGACACGCTCGCACGAAGGCCGGCGACGCCAGATGCAGTACGTGGGCAAGCTGATGCGCAGCGCCGACGAGGCCGCGCTGCGCGAAGCGGTGGCCGAAGCCACGCTCGGCTCGGCGCGCGAGACGCTGCTGCTGCACGAGGCCGAACGCTGGCGCGCCGAGCTGATCGCCGACGACGACGCGCTCGACGAATGGCTGCGCGCCCACCCCGACACCGACACCCAGCAGCTGCGCAGCCTGGTCCGCGCCGCGCGCCGCGACGCCGCGCCCGCGGCCGGCGTGCGCCAGCCGCGCAGCCACCGCGAGCTGTTCCAGTTCATCAAGCCGATGTTGCAGCCATGACCGCTTTCGACCCCGTGCGCATCGGCATCGTCTCGATCAGCGACCGCGCCTCGGCCGGCGTCTACGAGGACAAGGGCCTGCCGGCGCTGAAGGACTGGCTCGCGCGCGCGCTGCGCAACCCGGTCGAATGGCACGAGCGGCTGATCCCCGACGAGCAGGACGGCATCGGCGCGACGCTGCGCGAACTGGTCGACGACGCGCGTTGCGACCTGGTGCTGACCACCGGCGGCACCGGTCCGGCGCCGCGCGACGTCACGCCCGAGGCCACGCTGGCGGTGGCGACGAAGGTGATGCCGGGCTTCGGCGAGCAGATGCGCCAGATCGGCCTGGCCTTCGTGCCGACCGCGATCCTCTCGCGCCAGGTCGCGGTGATCCGCGGCCGCGCGCTGATCATCAACCTGCCGGGCCAGCCGAAGGCCATCGCCGAGACGCTGCAAGGCCTGCCGCAGGCGAGCCCGCCGGTGAGCGGGATCTTCGCCGCCGTGCCTTATTGCATCGACCTCATCGGCGGCCCCTACCTCGAGACCGACGCATCGGTCTGCCAGGCGTTCCGGCCGAAATCGGCGCAGCGCCCGGCCCGCCCCGCCGCTACTTGACGAGCCGGTTCAGCCGTTCGGCGTCGAACTGCTCGGTGGTGTGCGCCTCCTGCGGCACGCAGTCGGCGGCCGGCAGTTCGCGCGCGCGCGCCGAGAGCTTCTCGATCGCCTGCCAGAGCAGCGCGATCTGGTGCTCGTGGCCGGCGGCGTTGTCGATCAGCCCCTTCATCGCCTGCGAGACCGGGTCGTCGCGCTGGCTCAGGCCGTAGGCCGAGAAGCCCATCTTCGCGGCCGCGGTCTCGCGCTGCACTTCGGTGTCGGCCTGGAGGATGCGCGCCGGGTTGCCGACCGCGGTGGCGCCGGCCGGCACCGGCTTGACGACGACCGCGCTCGAGCCGATGCGCGCGCCGTCGCCGACCGTGAAGCCGCCCAGCACCTGCGAGTTCGCGCCGACGATGACGCCGCGGCCCAGCGTCGGGTGCCGCTTCGCGCCCTTCGTCAGCGAGGTACCGCCGAGCGTGACGCCCTGGTAGATCGTGCAGTCGTCGCCGACCTCGGCGGTCTCGCCGATCACGACGCCCATGCCATGGTCGATGAACACGCGCCGGCCGATCGTCGCGCCGGGGTGGATCTCGATGCCGGTCAGGAAGCGCGCGAACTGCGAGGTGAAGCGGCCCAGCCAGTGCCAGCCCGCGCGCCAGCAGCGGTTCGCGAGACGGTGCAGCACCAGCGCATGCAGCCCGGGGTAGCAGCTGAGCACTTCCCAGGCCGAGCGCGCCGCCGGGTCGCGCTCGAGGATGCAGGCGATGTCTTCACGCAGTCGGCTGAACATGACGATACCCGTCGCTTCCCGTCGTCATTGGCGTTTCAGTTTAATGGCGCGCGCGATGCCGCGCAGGATGTGCACCTCGTCGCTCGTCAACCGGGCGCGGTTGAGGAGCTGGTTCAGGCGCGGCATCAGCTTCTTCGGCGCCGCCGGGTCGAGGTAGCCGATCTCGACCAGCACCTGCTGCCAATGCTCGAGCAGACCGTTCAGCGCGCCGGCGTCGGCGCGCTCCGCGTCCACCGTGCGCGCCACGACCGGGAAGCCGCCCCTGCGCCTGGCGCCAGTCGTAGGCGATCAGCTGCACCGCCTGCGCGAGGTTGAGCGAACCGTAGCCGGGGTCGGTCGGGATGCTCAGGCAGGCGTGGCAGCGGTAGACGTCGTCGTTGCTCATGCCGATGCGCTCGGGGCCGAAGACGAAGGCCACGCGCTCGCCCCTGCGGCGCCAGCGCCGCGAAATGCTCGCGCGGCGCCAGCGTCGGCGGGCCGAAGTCGCGCGGCGTCATCGCGGTGGCGCAGGCGTGGGTGACGCCGTCCAGCGCGTCGGCGAGCGTGGCCACGACGCGCGCGCGCGCCAGGATGTCGGCCGCGCCGCTGGCCATCGCCACCGTCTCTTCGCGGCTCAGCACGTCGGCGAAACGCGGCGCGCACCAGCACCAGGTCGTGGAAGCCCATCACCTTCATCGCGCGCGCCGCCGCGCCGACGTTGCCGGCATGGCTGGGCTGGACGAGGACGAAGCGGGTCGGGTCGGCGGTCGGCGGAACGGTCGGCGAAGGCATGGCCGGTAAAATGCGCGGGCTTTGTGCGACCCGATTGTCGTCGCGCCGTTCTTTACCCCCTTCGTCGCCCACCCACCGCAGGCCGCCCATGTCGCAAGCGCTCCATCCCATGCTCAACATCGCCATCAAGGCGGCGCGCGCGGCAGGGTCCATCATCAACCGGGCGGCGCTCGACCTCGAGGTGCTGAAGATCGGCAGCAAGGGCCCGAACGACTACGTCTCCGAGGTCGACCACGCCGCCGAGCAGGCGATCATCGACATCCTGCTCGAGGCCTACCCCGGCCACGGCATCCTGGCCGAGGAATCGGGCCGCGAGCACGGCGCCAAGCACAGCGAGTACGTCTGGATCATCGACCCGCTCGACGGCACCACCAACTTCCTGCACGGCTTCCCGGTCTACGCGGTGTCGATCGCGCTCGCCCACCGCAACCAGGTGCAGCAGGCGGTGGTCTACGACCCGACGCGCAACGACATGTTCTACGCGTCGCGCGGTCGCGGCGCCTTCCTCAACGACCGCCGGCTGCGTGTGTCCAAGCGCACGCGCATCACCGACGCGCTCATCGGCACCGGCTTCCCGTTCCGCAAGGGCGACAACTTCAAGCGCTACCTGAAGATGTTCGAGGAGGTCATGCAGAGCTGCGCCGGGCTGCGCCGGCCGGGGGCGGCCGCGCTCGACCTCTGCTACGTCGCCGCCGGCTACTACGACGCCTTCTTCGAGACCGGCCTGCAGCCCTGGGACGTCGCCGCCGGCTCGCTGATGATCACCGAGGCCGGCGGCCTGGTCGGCAACTTCACCGGCGAGTCGGACTACCTCTACCAGCGCGAGCTCGTCGCCGGCACGCCCGAAGGTCTACGGCCAGCTCGTGCAGATGCTGGCCCCCTACACGCGCGTCATCAAGGATGGCGCCGAGGCGGCGCCGGCCGCCGCGACGCCGCCCGACGCCACCCAGGCCTTCGTCGATGCCGCCACCCCGGCGGCGGCGCCGGCGAAGAAGCCCCCGGTGCGCCTGCGCAAACCCGGCGCGCCCAAGGCCGACGACGCGCCGGTGTGAGGTGAGCGCGATGGAGCTCGCCGGCCACACGCCGATGATGGCGCAGTACCTGCGCATCAAGGCCGAGCACCCGGACACGCTCGTCTTCTACCGGATGGGCGACTTCTACGAGCTGTTCTACGACGACGCGCGCAAGGCCAACCGGCTGCTCGACATCACGCTGACGACGCGCGGCCAGAGCGCCGGCGAGCCGGTCGTGATGGCCGGCGTGCCGGTGCACTCGGTGGACAGCTACCTCGCGCGGCTGCTCAAGCTCGGCGAGTCGGTCGCGGTGGCCGAGCAGGTCGGCGACGTGGCCACCGCCAAGGGCCCGGTCGAGCGCAAGGTGGTGCGCGTCGTCACGCCCGGCACCGTCACCGACAGCGAGCTGCTGGCCGAGCGTGCCGACACCTTGCTGCTCGCGGTCCATCGCGACGAGCCCGGCCCGGCGTCGCGGCGCCCGCCCTTGGGGCCTGGCCTGGCTGGCGCTGGCGAGCGGGCAGCTCGGCGTGAGCCGAATGCAGCGAGGCCGAGCTGCCGGCCTGGCTGGCGCGGCTGGAGCCGGCCGAGATCCTGCACGACGGCGGCGAGCTGCCGGCGGCGTTGCAGCAGGCGCGCGCGGCCCGCACCGCGCGGCCGGCCTGGCAGTTCGACGCCGCGCTGGGCGAGCGCAAGCTGCGCGAGCAGCTGCAGGTGGCGTCGCTGGCCGGCTTCGGCGCGCAGGACCTGAAGCTCGCGCAGGCCGCCGCCGCGGCGCTGCTGAGCTTTGCCGAGCACACGCAGGGCCAGGCGCTGGCCCATGTGCGCAGCCTGACGGTGCGAGCGCGCCAGCGAGCTGCTCGAGCTGCCGCCGGCGACCCACCGCAACCTGGAACTGGTGCAGACGCTTGCGCGGCGAATCGAGCCCGACGCTGCTGTCGCTGCTCGACACCTGCCGCAGCGGCATGGGCAGCCGGCTGCTGCGCCACTGGCTCACGCACCCGGCGCGCGATCGCGCCGGCGCGGTCGAGCGCCACGACGCGATCGCGCGCCTTCAGGACGCCGGTTTCGAGCCCTTGCGCGACGCGCTGCGCGGCGTCAGCGACGTCGAGCGCATCGGCGCGCGCATCGCGCTGCGCCAGGTGCGCCCGCGCGAACTGGCCGGGCTGCGCGGCACGCTCGCCGCGCTGCCGGCGCTGCGCGCGGTCGCGCCGCAGGGCTGCGCGCTGCTCGACGCGCTGCACGCCGCGCTGCAGCCCGACGCCGGCATCGCGCGAGGCGCTTGCGCGCGGTCGCCGACGAGCCCGCCGTGCTGCTGCGCGAAGGCGGTGTCATCGCGCCGGGCGTCGACGCCGAACTCGACGAGCTGCGCGGCATCAACCAGAACTGCGACGCCTTCCTGCTCGACCTCGAAGCGCGCGAGCGCGCGCGCACCGCGATCGCCAACCTGCGCGTGCAGTACAACAAGGTGCACGGCTTCTACATCGAGGTCACGCAGCTCCGGCCTGCGACAAGGTGCCCGCCGACTACCAGCGCCGGCAGACGCTGAAGAACGCCGAGCGCTTCATCACGCCCGAGCTGAAGGCCTTCGAGGACAAGGCCTTGTCGGCGCAGGAGCGCGCGCTGGCGCGCGAGAAGTGGCTCTACGAGCGGCTGCTCGACGCGCTGCAGCCGCACCTCGCCGGCTCTGCAGGCGCTGGCGCGCGCGCTGGCCACGCTCGACGCGCTCGCGGCGCTGGCCGAGCGCGCCGCGACGCTGGACTGGTGCCGGCCCGAGTTCGTGCCCTACCCCTGCATCGACGATCGAGTCCGGCCGCCACCCGGTGGTCGAGGCGCGGCTGCGCGAGACCGGCGCCGGCGCCTTCATCGCCAACCATTGCCGGCTCGATGCGAAGACCAAGCTGCTCGTCATCACCGGCCCGAACATGGGCGGCAAGAGCACCTTCATGCGCCAGGTCGCGCTGATCGTGCTGCTCGCCGCGATCGGCTCGTACGTGCCGGCCACGGCCTGCCGGCTCGGGCCCGATCGACGCGATCCACACCCGCATCGGCGCCGCCGACGACCTGGCCAACGCGCAGTCGACCTTCATGGTCGAGATGACCGAAGCCGCCGCGATCCTGCACGGCGCGACCGAGCAGTCGCTGGTGCTGATGGACGAGATCGGCCGCGGCACCAGCACCTTCGACGGCCTCGCGCTGGCGTCCGCCATCGCGCACCCATCTGCACGACCGCAACCGCTCGTTCACGCTCTTCGCCACCCATTACTTCGAACTCACCGAGTTCCCGACGAAGCACGAGCGCGCGATCAACCTGCACGTCGGCGCGGTCGAGAGCGGACACGACATCGTCTTCCTGCACCAGATCGAGCCCGGCCCGGCGAGCCGAAGCTACGGCGTCCAGGTCGCGCGGCTGGCCGGCATGCCGCCGGCGCTGGTGCGCCAGGCGCGCGCCACGCTCGAGGCGCTGGAAGCGACGGCGCGCGCCGGCGACGCGCAGGTCGACCTGTTCGCCGCGCCCCCGGCGCCGGCCGCCGCGCCGCGAACCCGCGCCGCTGGAAACGGCGCTGGCCGCACTCGACCCTGATAGCCTCACCCCCCGCGAAGCGCTGGACGCGCTCTACCGCCTGAAGGCGCTGCAGAAAGAAACCCCGCGATGACCTACTGCGTCGGCATCCGGCTCGATGCCGGACTCGTGTTCCTCTCCGACTCGCGCACCAACGCGGGCCTCGACCAGATCAGCACCTACCGCAAGATGATGATCTACGAGAAGCCCGGCGATCGCTTCATGGTCATGCTGTCGGCCGGCAACCTGAGCATCAGCCAGAGCGTGCGCGAGATCCTGCAGGTCGAGAAGCTCGACAACGGCGACGCCGAGCCGATCACGATCTGGAACGCGAAGAGCATGTTCGACGCCGCGCGCGTGCTCGGCAGCGCCGTGCGCCGCGTCTACACGCAGGACGGGCCGTCGCTGAAGGCCAGCGGCATCGACTTCAACGCCAGCATGATCTTCGGCGGCCAGATCGCCGGCGAGGCGATGCGCATGTTCCTCGTCTATTCGGCCGGCAACTTCATCGAGGCCACGCGCGAGACCTGCTTCTTCCAGGTCGGCGAAAGCAAGTACGGCAAGCCGATCCTCGACCGCGTGCTGACCCCTGCGACGCCGCTCGACGAAGCCGCCAAGTGCGCGCTGGTGTCGATGGACACGCACGCTCAAGTCCAACCTCTCGGTCGGCCTGCCGCTGGACCTGCTGGTCTACCGCGAAGGCAGCCTGGCGAGCGACCAGCTGGTCTGCATCGACGAGCAGAACCCGTACTTCCGCATGATCCGCGGCACCTGGGGCCAGCGGCTGCGCGAGGTCTTCGAAGGCATCGACGACCCGCGCTGGGACGGCGGCAGCAGCGAACACCCGCTGATGAACGTGCCCTCGCGCTTCGAGCCGATGCGCAAGATCACGCACCCGGGCGAGCGCATCGTCTGAGGTCGCGCCGTCAGCGACCCCCGAGCAGCCGGGCCGGCAGCATCAGCAGCGCACGCAACAGCGCGAAGACGGCCCCGACGCCGATGCCGATCACGCGCAGCGGCAGCGCGATCAGCCAGACCAGCGGCGCCAGCAGCAACACCGCCAGCGCGACCGGCCAGCTCAGCACGAACAGCAGGCACCAGCCGACGAGGAAGACCAGCGTCGTCATGACCTGCGCCTCAGACGCACAGCCGTTGCGACGAGGCCAGCAACTCGGCCTGGACCGGCTTCGACAGGGCGTAGCGGTCGACGCCGCCGAGCAAGGCCAGCGTGACGAGTGCGGCCAGGCCGAAGGCGGTGGCGCGGGCGGCGAAACGTTGGCTCATGGTCGGCTCCTGGGGGTTGGCACGGCGTTGCAATGGAGCGAACTCTAGGCAGCGCCGCCGGCGGCCGACAGCCGTTTGCGACGAAGCGCCGCCGGCGCGGGACGAACTGCAGATCGTCCCGCGCCGGCGGCGCGCGCGTTCAGCCGTTCGTCAACGCCGCCAGCAGGATCAGGTAGACCACCAGCTCGGCGCCTTGTTGCGCGGCGCCGAGCGTGGCCTCGGTGGCGCCGTCCAGCTGCAGCGCCAGCCAGCGCATCATCAGCAGCGCCACCGCCAGCGCGCCCGCCGTGCCGAGCAGCACGGCGACGGCGCCCAGGCCCAGGCCGACCAGCGCCGCGCCGGCGAGCGCGCACCAGACGACCGCGACGACGGTCGATGCGTCTGGCGCAGGCGGCTGCGCCGCCGGCCCGTCCAGCATCGGCAGCCAGCGCCGCAGCAGCACCGGCACCGCACGCGACAGCGCATGGGCCAGCGGCAGCGCGAGCAAGGCGGTGTCGACGTCGCGCGCGGCCAGCCCGAACAGCGCGGCCGCCTTCAGGCCCAGCACGGCCAGCAGGCCGACGACGCCGAAGCCGCCGAGCCGGCCCTCGCCCAGGATCGCGAGCGCCTGCACGCGCCCGGCCCGGCCGCCGAGCGCGTCGCAGGTGGCGGCCAGGCCGCGCTCGCCGAGCGCACCGGTCAGCCAGACCGTCGCGACCATCGCCAGCCCGACCGCCACCGTGCCCGGCCACAGGTGCGCGGCCGCCCACAGCACGAGCGACCCCCAGCCCCCGACCAGGAGCCCGACCGCGGGGTCGTGGCGCACGCTGGCGCGCAAGGCCTGGGCCGACGCGCCGGCCGCGGGCCCGGCACCGGCAGCCGCGTCAGCCGCTGCACGGCGACGAGGAACAGCCCCGGCTCGCTCACCCGCGTCACTGCGCCCGCGCCCAGTCGGCGCACAGCCGGTGCAGCTGCTCGAGGCCGTCGGTCAGCGCCGCCGGCCCGGGCTGCAGGATGTCGCAGGACTTGATCTCGTGCAGCCGGCCCGCGCGCACCGCCGGCACCTCGGCCCAGCCCTCGCGCGCGGCCACCGTCGCGGGCCGGAACTTCTTGCCGCACCAGGAACCGACGATCAGGTCGGGCGCGCGCCGCGCCGGCTCCAGCGCGTCGGCGACGATGCGGTCGCGGCCCGCCGGCTGCAGCGCCAGTTCTGGAAACACGTCGTCGCCGCCGGCCAGCGCGATCAGCTCCGAGACCCAGCGGATCGCGCTGATCATCGGCGCGTCCCATTCCTCGAAGTAGACGCGCGGCCGGCGCGGCCAGGTCGCGGCCGCGGCCTCGATCTCGGCATGGCGCTGCCGGCAGCCGGCGATCCAGGCCTCGGCGCGCTCGCTGGCGCCGATCATCGAGGCCACCAGGCGCAGCGTCGCGAAGATCTCGGCCAGGCTGCGCTGGTTCGTGACGAGCACGTTCAGCCCGGCGCGGATCAGCTTGTCGGCGAGCGCGGCCTGCATGTCCGAGAAGCCGACCACCAGGTCCGGCGCCAGCGCGACGATCTTGTCGATGCGCCCGTCGAGGAAGGCGCTGACGCGCGGCTTGTCCTGGCGCGCGCGACGCGGGCGCACCGTGTAGCCGCTGATGCCGACGATGCGCGCCTCCTCGCCCAGCAGGTAGAGCCACTCGGTGGTCTCTTCGGTGAGGCAGACGATGCGTTGCGGACCCATCGCGCGATTGTCGGCGCTCGCGACAATGTGGCGTCGGCCGGCCGCGGGGCGCTCAGAGATGCGGCAGCACCATCGCACGCTCGCCGGGCGCCGGCACCAGGGACGATGCGGATCGCGCCGCCGAAGGCCGCGACCAGCGCCGCGTGCAGCGCCGGGTCGTCGTGCGCCGCGAACGCGCCGACGCGGCCGTCGCGCAGCAGCAGCACGCGGTCGGCGTGCAGCGCGAGCGCCAGATCGTGCTGCACCGTGACCACGGTGTGCGTGCGGCCGAGCTCGCGGCACAGCCGGGCCAGCGCCACCTGGTGCGGCGGGTCGAGGTGGGTGCCGGGCTCGTCGAGCAGCAGCACCGGCGCCTCGGTCGCCAGCGCGCGCGCGAGCAGCACGCGCTGGCGCTCGCCGCCGGACAGCGAGCGCAGCCGCCGGTGCTGCCAGGCGCCGCATTCGCAGCGTTCGATCGCGCGGTCGACGATCGCCTCGTCGGTGGGACCGGGCGCGCCGAACAGCCCCAGGTGCGGCAGCCGGCCCAGGTGCACCGTCTCGCGCGCGGTCAGCTCGCCGCTGACGTCGCCGGCCTGCGCGAGCCAGGCGATGCGCCGGCCGCGCTCGGCCGCGGTGAGCGAAGCGAGCGGGCGCTCGTCGAGCGTGACGCGACCGGCGCTCGAGGGCAGCAGTCCGGCGAGTGCGCGCAGCAGCGTCGACTTGCCGGCACCATTGGGGCCGACGACGACCGTCCAGCCGGTCTCGAAGCGGCCGCTCAGTCCGTGCAGCACCGGCCGGCCGCCGAGCTCGACGACCAGGCCCTCGGCCACCAGCGCCGTCACGCGACGCTCCCGCGGCGCAGCAGCCAGAGCAGGTAGCTGCCGCCGAGCACCGCGGTGAGCACGCCGACCGGCAGCTCCTGCGGCGCGATCAGCCCGCGCGCCAGCACGTCGGCGGCGAGCAGCAGCACGCCGCCGGTGGCGGCGCTGGCGGCGAGCGTGAACGCCTGCGGCGCCGGCGCGATGCGGCGCACCAGGTGCGGCGAGACGAGGCCGACGAAGGCGATCAGCCCGGCCTGCGAGATCGCCAGGCCGGTGGCGAGCGCGAGCAGCGCGACGAGCAGCGCGCGCAGCCGCGCCAGCGGCAGGCCCAGGCTGGCCGCGCTGTCCTCGCCCAGCGTGAGCGCGTCCAGCACGCGCGCCAGCGAGCAGGCCGCGGGCAGCGCGAGCGCGAGGCCGGCGCCGAGCAGCGCGACGCCGGACCAGGACAGGAAGCCGGTGTTGCCGAGCATGAAGGCCTGGCGGCCGCGCATCGCGTCCGGCGAGACGGTGGTCACGAGGTCGGCCACCGCGGTCAGCACGACGCCGACGACGACGCCGGCGAGCAGCAGCCGCACCGACTGCTGCGCGCCGCGCGCCAGCATCAGCGTCAGCGTCACGCCGACGAGCGCGCCGGCGAAGGCCGCGCCGACGAGGCCGAGCCGGTCCAGCCACAGCGCCGCGGCGAGGTCGATCGCGTGCCCGGCGAGGCCGCCGCCGGCGAGCACCAGCACCACCGCCAGCGACGCCCCGGCCGCCGAGCCGAGCAGGTAGGGGTCGGCGAGCGGGTTGCGGAACAGCCCTTGCGCGATCGCGCCGGCCAGGCCGAGCAGCGCGCCGACGAGCAGCGCGCCGACGGTGCGCGGCGCGCGGATCTGGCCGACGATGAGCGCCGCCTGGTCGCCGCCGAAGGCCGCGCGCCAGCCGTGCCAGGCCCAGCCTTCGCTGCCGACCATCAGCCCGGCCAGCGACAGCAGCAGCGCCGCGCCGGCCAGCGCGAGCAGCAGGCGGCGCCGGCGTTGGCGGTCGGGCAGCGAGACGCGGTTCACGGGCTGCGCCGGGCCAGGCCGGCCAGGCAGTCGGCGAGCACTCCCGCGGCCTCGCCCAGGCGCGGGCCGGGGCGGATCAGCAGCTCGTACTGCGCGGCGTCGAAGCCGCAGGCGCGGCCGTGCAGCGCCTTCAGCGCCGCCCAGCCGGGGCGCGACGGCATCGCGGCCAGATCGGCGGCGGCGGCCATCACGACGTCGGGCTGCGCGCGCACGACGAACTCGGGGTTCAGGTGCGGGAACGCCCCCATCGACGCCGGAACGATGTTGCGCAGGCCGAGCTCGGCCAGCGTCTGGCCGATGAACGAGGCCGCGCCCGCCGCGTAGGGCTCCGGCCCGACCTCGAAGTAGACGCGCCGGCCGCGCAGCGCCGCCGGCACGCGCGCCGCGGCCTGCGCGACCTGCTGCTCGATGCCGGCCCACAGCGCCGGCCCGCGCGCCGGTGCGCCGAGCACGCGGGCCAGGCGATCCAGCGTGCGCCGCACATCGGCATGGGTGTCGGAGTCGAGCACCATCACCTTCAGCCCCAGCGACTCCAGCCGCGGCACCGCGCGCGCCGAACGCGCGGCGAGCACCAGGTCGGGCCTGAGCGCGATCAACTGCTCGACCTGGGTGTCGTCGATGCCGCCCAGGCGCGGCAGCGCCGCCACCGAGGCCGGCCAGTCGGAGAAGCGGTCGACGCCGACCAGGCGCGCGCAGGCCTGCAGCGCGCAGACCGCTTCGGTCAGCGACGGCAGCAGGCTGACGATGCGCTGCGGCGGCGCCGCGAAGACGAGCGCGACGCCGCGGTCGTCGTGGACGACGGTCTGCGCGCGCAGCGCCGGCGCCGCCGAGAGGGCGGCGAACAGCGCGGCGAACAGCGCTGCGAGCGCAGACCGCTTGTTCATCGCGCGGCGAGCGCGCCGTCGAAGCGCAACAGCAGCCAGGCCTGACGGCCCAGGCCCTGATAGCCGCTCGCCGGCTGCAGGTCGCGGTTCGTCGCGTTCAGCAGCCTGGCCTGCAGCTGCCAGTGCGGCGCAACGCGCCAGCCGGCCTTCAGGTCCAGCGTCGTCTCGGCAGGCAGCGCGGTGCCGGCGTCGGGGCGTGCGCCGACATCGAGCAGGCTCGCGCCGGCGCTCCACGGGCCGCCGGTCCAGTCGGCCGCCAGCGTCGCCTGGTGCGCGGCGCGGCGCGGCAGCCGCGCGCCGGTGTCGCGGTCGCGCGCCTGCAGGAAGTCGACCTGCGCGCGCAGCTGCCAGGCGCCGAGCGTTTGCGCCGCCGACAGCGTCGCACCCTGCAGCGCCGCGCGGCCGGTGTTGCGCGCGCAGCCGTAGTCGTAGGCCGGGTCGGCCGGGCACAGGCTGCGATCGGGCTCGTAGCCGATCAGGTCGCGCACGAGGTTGCGGTAGACCGTGACGGCCGCGCTGCGACCCGCGCCCTGCCAGTCCAGCCCGATCTCGATGCTGCGTCCGCGCTCGGGCTGCAACGTGGCCACGCCGTAGCCCGGGTAGTACAGGTCGTTGAAGCTCGGCGCGCGGAAGGTGGTGCCGGCGAGCGCGCGCAGGCGCCAACCGGGCGCGAAGGCGACGTTGCCGCCGAGCCGCCCGGTGGTGACGCCGCCGAAGTCCGAGCTGTCGTCGCGGCGCAGGTCGGCCTGCCACGAGGCGACGCCGGACTTGCCGTCGAGCGCGAGCACGAACGCGGTGTTTCGCCGCTCGACGTCGGCGAGGTAGCTGCTCGTCGCGGCGCGCTCGACGCTGTGCTCGACCGCCGCGATCCATTGGCCCAGCGGCCCGGCCGTCCACGCGAGCTGCGCGCCGGCATGGTCGCGCGTGGTGCGGTAATGCTCGAACACGCTGCCGCCACTGGTCGAGTCGTCGACGTCGCGCGAGACGCGCGCGCTGCCGGTCCAGCCCGAAGCCAGCGCGCCGCGCCAGTCGAGCGCGCTGACCTGGCTGTCCAGCGCGGTGCGGAAGTTCGGCGTGTTGTCCTGCGTGTAGTTCGGCGCCAGGTACTCGCTGCTGTCGTACTGGCTGTCGAGCCGGCTGCGCAGCAGCACCAGGCCGATGCGCTGCCCGTCCACCGGGCGCCAGCCGATCCGGGCCTGTGCCGAGCCGAGGTGGTAGCCGTCGCGGTCCGGGTTGTAGTTGCCGTACAGGTCGCCCGGGCGCAGCGCGGAGACACCGACGCTGCCCTCGTGCGCGGCCGACGCGGCCAGGTCCCAGCGGCCGGTCGAACCGCTCGCGCCGACGCTCGAACTGCGGCTGCCGTAGCCGCCGATGCCGACGCTGGCGTCCAGCTGCGCCGCACCCGCGCCGCGGCGCGTGAAGACCTGGATCACGCCACCCACCGCGTCGGCGCCGTAGAGGCTGGAGCCGGGGCCGCGCAGCACCTCGATGTGATCGATCTGCGACAGGGCTATCCCGTCCAGCGACGGCGTGCCCAGCGTCGCCGAGCCGACGCGGACGCCGTCGACGAGCAGGACCGTCTGGCCGCTGGACGCGCCGCGGATGAGCAGGCCGCTGGTCTGGCCGGGGCCGCCGTTGCGCGACAGCTGCAGCCCCGCCTCGCGGCGCAGCAGGTCGGCCAGCGAATCGGCCGTCGACGCGGCGATCGTCGCGCGGTCGATCACGACCACGTCGCCGGCCACTTGATCGGCGGCGACCGGCTCGCGCGCACCGGTGACGACGATCACCGACTGGGCGCGAACGGCGCCCGCATGGAAGAGACAAGACAATGCCGCGGCGACAGCCGTGCGGCGAATGGATGAACGAATCAAGAAAACCTCCAGCCGCACGCCCCGTGCGGACCAGCGTTGAACCGGCCGGCCTCGCGGTTGGGTGATGCGCAGCGCAGGCGCCGGCAGGTCGACGGATCGGCGCACCGGTGCTGCAATGCGCCGCCCTCCGCGACGCCAGCTCCCCGAGCATCAGGCCGGTATCCGGGCTTGCGAGTGCCGGTCTCGTTGCCGAGACCGAAGCCGACAGCGCCTTCCCAGTCCTTGCGGACCAGTGGCTGCGATGCTGACGGCACCTCGCTGACCGTTGCGGGGGCAGCGCCGGAATGACGGCCCGGTTCCTGAAGAACCGCGCCGCGCACCGGCTTCCCGTTGAACCGGCCGCCCTGGGCAAGGACGGCGCGGCACCTGGTGCAAGCGGGCGCAGTTTAGTGCAGCGCTGCCGCCAGATCGCGCAGGACCCGGTCGATATAATCGCCGTTTACCACCAGGGCACTCGTGCGCGAGCGGCCTCACGACATGACCAAGTTCGTCTTCGTCACCGGCGGTGTGGTGTCCTCCCTCGGCAAGGGCATCGCGGCGGCCTCGCTGGCTGCGATCCTCGAATCGCGCGGCCTCAAAGTCACCCTCATCAAGCTGGACCCCTACCTCAACGTGGACCCGGGCACGATGAGCCCGTTCCAGCACGGTGAGGTCTTCGTCACCGACGACGGCGCCGAGACCGACCTCGACCTCGGCCATTACGAGCGCTTCATCACGACGCGGATGAAGCGCACGAACAACTTCACCACCGGCCAGATCTACAAGAGCGTGCTCGAGAAGGAACGCCGCGGCGACTACCTCGGCAAGACGGTGCAGGTGATCCCGCACGTCACGAACGAGATCCAGGAATTCGTCAAGCGCGGCGCCACCGACGTCGACCTCGCGATCGTCGAGATCGGCGGCACGGTGGGCGACATCGAATCGCTGCCCTTCCTGGAGGCCGTGCGCCAGATGAGCCTGAAGCTCGGGCCGGCGAACAGCGCCTTCGTGCACCTGACCTACGTGCCCTTCATCGCCGCGGCCGGCGAGCTGAAGACCAAGCCGACCCAGCACACGGTGCAGAAGATGCGCGAGATCGGCATCCAGCCCGACGTGCTGCTGTGCCGCGCCGACCGCCCGATCCCCGACGACGAGCGCGAGAAGATCAGCCTGTTCACCAACGTGCAGCCGCACGGCGTGATCAGCATGTGGGACGTCGACACGATCTACAAGGTGCCGCGCCTGCTGCACGAGCAAGGCCTGGACGAGCTGATCTGCATGAAGCTGCAGTTGCTCACGAAGCCGGCGGACCTGAAGCGCTGGGACGCGCTGGTGCACGAGGTCGAGCACCCGCAGCATGACGTGAAGATCGCGATGTGCGGCAAGTACACCGACCTGTCGGACTCGTACAAGTCGCTCAACGAGGCGCTGCGCCACGCCGGCATCCACAACCACGCGAAGGTCGAGATCGACTACGTCGACGCCGAGACGCTGACCGAGCAGACCGCGTCGCAGCTGTCGCGCTTCGACGCGATCCTCGTCCCCGGCGGCTTCGGCAAGCGCGGCATCGAGGGCAAGATCGTCGCCGCGCAGTACGCGCGCGAGCACGGCATCCCGTACCTGGGCATCTGCCTGGGCATGCAGGTCGCGACGATCGAATACGCGCGCCACGTCGCGGGGCTGGAAGGCGCCGACAGCACCGAGTTCGACCCCGCGACCAAGCACCCGGTGATCGCGCTGATCGAGGAATGGCAGGACGCCGACGGCTCGATCCAGAAGCGCAATGCCGGCTCCGACCTCGGCGGCACGATGCGCCTGGGCGCGCAGAGCAGCGACGTCAAGCCCGGCACGCTGGCGCACCAGATCTACGGCCCGGTGGTCACCGAACGCCACCGCCACCGCTACGAGGCCAACGTGCACTACCTCGACCGGTTGCAGCAGGCCGGGCTGGTGGTCAGCGCGCTGACGCAACGCGAGAAGCTGACCGAGATCGTCGAGCTGCCGCAGGCCGTGCACCCCTGGTTCATGGGCGTGCAGTTCCACCCCGAGTTCAAGAGCACGCCCTGGGGCGGGCACCCCTTGTTCAGCAGCTACGTGAAGGCCGCGCTGGAGCACCAGGCCCGACGCGCCGAGCCGCCGGTGAAGGCCGTGGCGTGAGGTCCGCATGAAGCTCTGTGGTTTCGAGGTCGGCCTCGACCGGCCCTTCTTCCTGATCGCCGGCCCCTGCGTCGTCGAGAGCGAACAGCTGCAGATGGACGTCGCCGGGCGGCTGAAGGAGATCACCGGCGCTGGGCATCCCGTTCATCTTCAAGAGCAGCTACGACAAGGCCAACCGCAGCAGCGGCACCAGCTTCCGTGGCCCGGGCATGGAACGCGGCCTGGAGATCCTGGCCAAGGTGAAGCGCGAACTGAACGTGCCCATCCTCACCGACGTGCACGGCGAGGCCGAGGTCGCGCAGTGGCGGCGGTGGTCGACGTGCTGCAGACGCCGGCCTTCCTGAGCCGGCAGACCGACTTCATCCGCGCGGTCGCGCAGAGCGGCAAGCCGGTGAACATCAAGAAGGGCCAGTTCCTCGCGCCGCACGACATGAAGAACGTCATCGACAAGGCGCGCGCCGCGGCGCGCGAGGCCGGCCTGTCGGAAGACCGCTTCCTGGCCTGCGAGCGCGGCGTCAGCTTCGGCTACAACAACCTCGTCTCCGACATGCGCAGCCTCGCGATCATGCGCGAGACCGGCGCGCCGGTGGTCTTCGACGCGACCCACAGCGTGCAGCTGCCCGGCGGCCAGGGAACCAGCAGCGGCGGCCAGCGCGAATTCGTGCCGGTGCTCGCGCGCGCGGCGGTCGCGGTCGGTATCGCCGGCCTCTTCATGGAGACGCACCCCGACCCGGCGAACGCGCTGTCCGACGGCCCGAATGCGGTGCCGCTCAAGCACATGAAGGCGCTGCTCGAGCAACTGCTCGCGCTCGACCGCGTCGTCAAGGCGCAGCCGCTGCTCGAGAACGACTTCGGATGTTGAGGAGCCCGCGCATGCCCGTCGCCTACCTGATCGTCGAATCGAAGATCACCGACCCCGAGGCCTTCAAGCGCTACATGGCCGCGGCCCCCGAAGTGGTGAAGGCGTTCGGCGGCGAGTACCTCGTGCGCGGCGGCCGCAGCGAAGTGCTCGAGGGCGACTGGCAGCCGCCGCGCCTGACCGTGCTGCGCTACCCCAGCTTCGAGGCGGCGCGCGCGATGTACGACAGCCCGGGCTACGTGGCCGCGCGGCGCTGCGCCACGGCACGACCGCCTGCTTCAACATGGTGCTCGTCGAAGGCGTGGACGCGCCGCCGGCCTGAACGACACCCCCTCTCCGCAAGAACACCCACAAGGAACCGAATGAGCGCCATCGTCGATATCGTCGGCCGAGAGATCCTCGACAGCCGCGGCAACCCCACCGTCGAATGCGACGTGCTGCTGGAAAGCGGCACGATGGGCCGCGCCGCCGTGCCCAGCGGCGCCTCGACCGGCAGCCGCGAGGCGATCGAGCTGCGCGACGGCGACGCCTCGCGCTACGGCGGCAAGGGCGTGCTGCGCGCGGTCGAGCACATCAACACCGAGATCAGCGAGGCCGTGCTCGGCCTCGACGCCTCGGAGCAGGCCTTCCTCGACAGCACCCTGATCGACATCGACGGCACCGAGAACAAGAGCCGTCTCGGCGCGAACGCGATGCTCGCGGTGAGCATGGCCGTCGCGCGCGCCGCGGCCGAGGAATCGGGCCTGCCGCTGTACCGCTACTTCGGCGGCATGGGCCGGATGAGCCTGCCGGTGCCGATGATGAACGTCATCAACGGCGGCGCGCACGCGAACAACACGCTCGACCTGCAGGAGTTCATGATCATCCCGGTCGGCGCGCCGAGCTTCCGCGAAGCGCTGCGCTACGGCGCCGAGGTCTTCCACGCGCTGAAGAAGATCATCGACGCGAAGGGCATGCCCACCAGCGTCGGCGACGAAGGCGGCTTCGCGCCCAACGTCGCCAGCCACGAGGCGGCGATCCAGCTCATCCTCGAGGCGATCGACAAGGCCGGCTACACCGCCGGCGAGCAGATCGCGATCGGCCTGGACTGCGCGGCGAGCGAGTTCTACAAGGACGGCAAGTACGAACTCGCCGGCGAGGGCCTGAGCCTGAGCGCGCCCGAGTGGACCGACATCCTGGCGACCTGGGTCGACAAGTACCCGATCCTCAGCATCGAGGACGGCATGGCCGAGGCCGACTGGGACGGCTGGAAGCTGCTCGCCGACCGCCTGGGCAAGAAGGTGCAGATCGTCGGCGACGACATCTTCGTCACGAACACGAAGATCCTCAAGCAAGGCATAGAGCGCGGCGTCGCCAACTCGGTGCTGATCAAGATCAACCAGATCGGCACGCTCACCGAGACCTTCGCCGCGATCGAGATGACCAAGCGCGCCGGCTGGACGAACGTGATCAGCCACCGCAGCGGCGAGACCGAGGACAGCACGATCGCCGACATCGCGGTCGGCACCAACGCCGGCCAGATCAAGACCGGCTCGCTGTCGCGCAGCGACCGCATCGCCAAGTACAACCAGCTGCTGCGCATCGAGGAAGACCTCGGCGACGTCGCCAGCTACGCCGGCCGCGCGGCCTTCTACAACCTGAGGTAGCAGGCGCTTGCGCTGGGTCACGGTCCTGCTCGCGGCACTGCTGGCCGCCGTGCAGGCCAGCCTGTGGTTCGGCAAGACCAGCATCCCGTACGTGATCGAGCTGCGCGCCCAGCTCGCCGCCCAGCTCGCGGTCAACGACGCCGCGCAGGCGCGCAACGACCAGCTGGCGGCCGAGGTCAGCGACCTGAAGGAAGGGCTGGAGATGGTCGAGGAAAAGGCGCGCGGCGAGCTCGGCATGATCAAGCCGAACGAGATCCTGGTCCAGCTCGAGCCGCAGCACCCGCCGGCATCGAAGTAGGCCGGCCGTGCTGGACACCCTGCTGCACGCGGCCCGGCCGCTGTTCGCGAGCGCCTTCACGCTCTGGGGCAGCCCGGTCACCTGGCTCGAGGTCGTGGCCTTCTGGCTCTCGGTCTGGATGGTGCTGTGCAACCTGCGCGTCAACCCGCTCGGCTGGCCGCTGGCGATCGCGAGCTCGCTGCTCTACGCGCTGCTCTTCGGGGACAGCCGGCTCTACGGCGACGCGAGCCTGCAGATCTTCTTCGCGCTGGTCTCGGTCTGGGGCTGGTGGCAATGGCTGCGCGGCACCACCGGCGACGGCGCGGCGCTGCGCGTGCACCGGCTCGGCGCGCGCCAGGCGGCCTATGCCGCGCTCGCGACCGCCGCCGCCTGGCCGCTGCTCGGCACGCTGCTGCACCACGTGACGAACAGCGACGTGCCCTACCTCGACGCGCTGCCCACCGTGGGCAGCGTCGCGGGCCAGTGCCTGCTCGGCCGCAAGCTGGTCGAGAACTGGCCGGTCTGGATCGTCGTCAACCTCGTCAGCATCGGCCTGTTCGCCTACAAGGGCCTGTGGCTGACGGTGCTGCTCTACGCGGTGTTCGTCGTGCTGGCGGTCGCCGGCTGGCGCGAATGGCGTCGGCTCGCGCTGACGAGCGCTGCGGCGGGCGCGTCGCATGGCTGAGCTGATCGCCATCGTCGGCGCCGAGAGCACCGGCAAGACCGTTCTCGCCGCGACCCTGGCCGAGCGCATCGCGCACGAGACCGGGCTGGCCTGCACCTGGGTGCCCGAGCAGCTGCGCCTGTGGTGCGAACGCGAAGGCCGCACGCCGCGCCCGCACGAGCAGGCGGCCATCGCCGCCGCGCAGCGCGACGCGATCGAGACCGCCGCCGCCGCGCACGCGGTCGTGGTCTGCGACACGACGCCGCTGATGACGGCCGTCTACAGCCGGATGCTGTTCGCCGACGACAGCCTGGTCGACGCGGCCGCCGCCTTCCAGCGCCGCTGCACTGCGACGCTGCTCACCGCGCTCGACCTGCCCTGGGTCGCCGACGGGCTGCAGCGCGACGGCGCGCAGGTGCGCGCGCCGGTCGACGCGCTGATCCGCGAGCTGCTGCTCGCACACCGGCTGCCGTGGTCGCTGGTCGCCGGCAGCGGCGCGGCGCGGGTCGAGAACGCGCTCGACGCGGTGGCGCCGCGGCTGCGCGAGGCGACGGCGCCGCGGCGCGGCCTCTTCACGCGCCTGGCCGAGCGCAATGCGGCCGACCGGCCCTGGGTCTGCGAACTGTGCGACGACCCGGACTGCGAGCACCGTTCGCGGACCGCGGCACGCACGGGGCCGTAACGCCGGCGAGGGTCAACCCTGACTCGCGGACCCCTCGAACGCGGGGAGGGCTTACCGTGATTGACCCTGCAAAAAGGGGGTGAAACATTTGGGCACATCGGCGTGCCGGCTGTCCACGGGCCGGCACGCCGATGGCCGGTGCCGGGGCCATCACCCAGGGCTCCGGGACCGCCGGGCGAGAGGCCGGCCAGGTGGTCCGTCAGTGCACCGCGGCGGCGCTCTCTTCCGACAACCCCATACCCACGGAGTTTCCCCATGCGTCTGGTTCACGGTTTGAAACGGCTGTGCGCGCCGTTGATCTGCAGTTCGCTGCTGCTCGCATCGAGTCATTCGGCCATCGCGGCGGGCCCCGATCAGCCCTCGATGAAACCGTTCTTGCGCGTCGGTCCGGCCCAGGCGCAGGTGACTTCGCCCGACGGCACACCCGGTCCGCAGTACGGCTTGTTCAAGTGCCAGGTGATCGGCGCCAGCGCCGCCAACTGCCTGGACCCCTACGAGATGCGCACGGCCTACCAGCTCGATGGCCTCAACGCCGCCGGCTACGACGGCACCGGCCAGACCATCGTCATCGTCGACGCGTTCGACAACCCCTTCATCGCCGACCAGGCGGCCGCCTTCGACGCCTTCTATGGCCTGCCCGCCACCCAGCTGACGAAGGTCGCCCCCGACGGCCTGACGCCCTTCGACATCACCGACGGCAACATGGTCGGCTGGGCCGAGGAGATCAGCCTCGACGTCGAGTGGGCGCATGCGATCGCCCCCGGCGCCAAGATCGTGCTCGTGCTCGCCAAGAGCAATTCGGACGCCGACATCGTCAGCGCACTCAAGTACGCGGTCGACAACCGGCTCGGCGACGTGATCTCGATGAGCTTCGGCGAGAACGAGAGCTGCCTGGGCCCGGACGTGACCGCGGCGTACCACCAGATCTTCGCCGACGCGACGAAGAAGAAGATCGGCCTGTTCGCCTCGTCGGCCGACCAGGGCGCGGCGCTGAGCACCTGCGACGGCACGTCCTGGGTCAAGGCGGTGTCGTCACCGGCGGCGGACCCGCTGGTCACCGGTGTCGGCGGCACCGAGCTGACAGTGGCCAAGTACTGCCTCAGCGCGCTGGGCTGCGACCCGGCCCAGAACCCCACGCCCGGCACCTACCAGTCGGAAGCGGTCTGGAACGAAGGCCTGCCCTACGGCGACTACGGCAACGTGTTCGGCTACGGGACCTTGTCCGGCGGCGGCGGCTACAGCGTCGTTTTCCCCGAGCCGCCGTACCAGCAGGGCACGATCCATGGCGGCAAGCAGCGTGCGGTGCCCGACGTGTCGTACAGCGGCGCGGTCGAGCATGGCGTGCTGACCTACCTCGATTTCCGCCTCTTCGGCGCCACGGGCGGCGGTTTCTATCTCTTCGGCGGCACCAGCGCCGGCGCCCCGCAATGGGCGGCGATCGCGGCGATCGCGAACCAGAAGGCGGGCCACGCGCTGGGCTTCCTGAACTCTGCGATCTACAAGATCGGGCAGACCCCGGCCGTGGCGAGCAGCTTTCACGACATCACCGTGGGCACCAACTCGTCGCAGCAGTTCGACCAGTACAACAACCCGGTCGACATCACCGGCTACAGCGCCGCACCGGGCTGGGACGCTGCTTCGGGCACCGGCTCGCCGATCGGTGCAAGCCTGGTCGACAGGTTGATCGCCGGCGTCTCCCCGGGCGACGCGGTGGCCGTCATCAACACCACCAAGCCGAAGCCGATGGCCAAGCCAGTGGTACCGGGCAAGGTGCAGCCGCACTGACGACGGCGATCCGCGCGTGAACCGACCGGGGCCGCTGTGGGCCCCGGTTCTCCATGAAACACCCGGGATCGGCTGCTACTGCACCGCGCTCGTCGACGGCGGCTGGTCGCGCGCCGGCGTGAACATCTCGCCGACGTCGACCGCGTCGAAGCGGTACTGCAGGCCGCAGAACTCGCAGCCGACCTCGACGTTGCCGCGCTCCTTGATCAGGCTGTCGCTCTCGTCGCGGCCCAGGCCGCGCAGCATGTTGCGCACGCGCTCGCGCGAGCAGCTGCAGGCGAAGCGCGGGTGATCGGCGTCGAACAGGCGCAGCGTCTCTTCCCAGAACAGCCGGTGCAGGATCTGCTTCGGCTCCAGCGTCAGCAGTTCGTCGCGCGTCAGCGTCGCGGCCAGCATCGCGATGCGGTTGAAGGCTTCGCTGAGGCCGATCTCGTCCTCGTTGCGTCGGCCCAGGTTGCCCTCGCCTTCGACCGGCAGGCGCTGGATCAGCAGTCCGGCGGCGACGCTGTCGTCGGCGGCCAGCACGAGCCGCGTGTCGAGCTGCTCGGACTGCAGCATGTAATGCTCGAGCACCTGCGACACCTGCTGCAGCGGCTCGCGCCGGTCGCCGTGCAGCGGCACGATGCCCTGGTAGGGCTGCTGGCCGGGCAGCTTGTCCTTCGGGTCGAGCGTGATCGCGCAGCGGCCCTGGCCTTGCGCGTTGACCAGCGCTTCCAGCCGGGCGCCGGCCGGCACCTCGCCGACCACCTTCGCGGTGGCGCGGAAGGCGAGCTCGGGCTGGACCTCGGCGACCGCGAGCTTGACCGGCCCGTCGCCGAAGATCTGCAGCACGAGCGCGCCGTTGAACTTGATGTTGGCCTGCATCAGCACGCCGGCGGCCGTCATCTCGCCGAGCAGCACGCGCACCTCGGGCGGGTGCGCACCAAGCGACTCGCGCCGCTGCAGCAGCTCGCGCCAGCCGTCGGTGAGCCGCACCAGCATGCCGCGCACCGGCAGGCCTTCGAACAGGAACTTGTGCAGCTCAGACATCGGTGCGCACCAGGGTGTCGCGGTGCCGGCGCGCGTTCTCGACGTAATGCGCCGCGGTCGCCTCCAGGCGCGCGATCTCGTCGGGCGTCAGCATGCGCACCAGCTTGGCCGGGCGGCCGACGATCAGCGCGCCGTCCGGGAACTCCTTGCCCTCGGTCACCAGCGAGCCGGCGCCGACGATGCTGTGGCGGCCGATCTTCGCGCCGTTGAGCAGCACCGACTGGATGCCGACGAGCGTGCCGTCGCCGACCGTGCAGCCGTGCAGCATCACCTGGTGGCCGATGCTGACGCTGGCACCCAGCGTCAGCGGCCAGCCGTGGTCGGTGTGCAGCACGCTGCCGTCCTGCACGTTGCTGTCGCGGCCGATCGTGATCACGTCGTTGTCGCCGCGCAGCACCGCGCCGTACCAGACGCTGGCGCCTTCGGCGAGCGCGACGCGGCCGATCACCGTGGCGTTGTCGGCGACCCAGGCGGTCGGAGCGATGCGCGGCGTGTCGTCGCCGATGCGGTAAACGGCCAAGGCGGGCTTTCAGGGGGAGGCAAGCTCATAATTTTACGGTTAGCTTGCCCAACGCCATCCATGAACCTCCATCTCTCCGGCCTGACCGCTGTCGTTACCGGTGGATCCTCGGGCATCGGCGCTGCGATCGTCCGAGTCCTCGCAGAGGAAGGCTGCGATGTCGCCTTCTGCGCGCGAGATCGTGGGCGCATTGCGAGCATGCTTGCTTCCGTCGAGGGCCTTCCCGGGAAGGTCTCGGCACGCGCACTCGACGTCGCAGAAATTTCAGCCTTCGAGGACTGGCTTGCCAGCCTCGGACACTTCGACATATTCGTTCCGAACGTCAGCGCACTTTCCGGCAACTGGGAGGCCGCGATCGCCACCGATGTTCGAGCCACGGTCAACGCGACCGAGGCCGCAGTTCCGTACTTGACGCGGTCACCGTGCGCTGCAATCACGTACATTGGGTCAAAGGCTGGCTCTCTGGCGGCGCCTCAGTCAGCGGCGTACGGCGCTTCCAAGGCAGCCATGGCCCATTTCATGAAATCGTTGTCGTTGCGCTTGCTGCCTGCCATCCGCGTCAACACGGTGTCCCCTGGTGACACTCTCGCACCCGGAGGAATCTGGGACAGGGTGCGCGTGAGCGAACCCGACGCATTCGCCAAAGTGATCGGAAGAAATCCGATGCGGCGTCTGGCGACGCCGGACGAGGTCGCCCGCGTTGTCGCGTTCGTCTCGAGCCCCGCGGCGAGCTTCGTCGCGGGCGCGAACTGGTACGTCGATGGCGGGTCGATCACTCATGTGCAGGCGTAAAGAGCAACCCAGCCCGTTCAAGTCGACCGCCTGCGGCGACGGCCGAACTCGAATGGCAGCCGTCTGAATGAACCTCCTCCGTCTCTCTGACCTCGGTAGCGCAGACGTGCGCGCCATCTGGGGCCTCGTCGCCAGCCCAGCAACGCAGATGACCGGCACCGTCGCGTGGTCCTTCGAAGGTAACGGCATTCGCACCCGCACGACGTTCATTCAGGCCTTCCGTGACCTCGGCCTCGCGTTTACGGAACTTCCGAACTTCCTGAAGACGGGGGAGCGACCTCGCGACCTTGCCGGATACCTCGATCCGTTCTACGAGATGTACGTCATCCGAGAGTCGAACCACGCCCGTCTGACCGAGTTTGCCGCGGCAACGCGGCGTCCGGTGATCAACGCCATGTCAAGCGAAGGACACCCTTGCGAGGTCCTCACGGATGCCTACTATGTCGATGCAACGCTGCTCCCCCTGGAGCGCGCGCGAGTCTGCCTCTGGGGTCCACCCACCAACGTCCTGCGCTCCTGGCATGAACTTGCAGGGGTGCTTGGCTTCTCGGTCATCCACGTCTGCGACGCTCGGTTTCATGAACACAAGACGAACGTACGATTCGTCGAGTCGACGCCGACTTCTGTCGACATCGTCGTCACCGACACTTGGCCAGCTGGAATTGACGCTTCACCTTGGTCCTTGACCGAAGAGCACCTGGCTCGGATGGACTACCCCAAACTATTGCCCACGCCGCCGTTCTCGATTGGACGTGAGCTGTCGTTCGACCCGCTGACCTACGCAGGCTTTGCGGGCTACCGGCAGAAGGAACTGCTCCTGCCTGTGCAAAAGGCGATCGTGCGCTATGCAGCAGAGAGATAACGCGTCCATCGAGCCGAGGTCGGACGGCGAGCCTCCCGGCACCATGCAACTCGTCCGCCCCTCCACAGAGCACCTCCCGAGCTACGTCGCCGCGCTCGAACGAGGCTGGTCCGCGGACAACGTGCGCGGTGTCGTCGCGGCTCAGGAAGAGCTCGTCCGCATCCGCGCCGATGCCGAGGCCTTTCTGGCGGGCCTGGAGGACCGCGAGGCCAGGGGCTTGCCGGTCACGCTGCCGGACGGTTCGGTCGTGGCGCGGATCCCGAGCCTGCGCCGGTGGCTGTGGGACGGCGAGTTCGCAGGCAGCATCGGCTTGCGCTGGCAGCCGGGAACGACAGACCTGCCGCCTCATTGCCTGGGCCACATCGGTTACGCCGTCGTGCCGTGGAAGCAGCGCCGCGGCTACGCCACCGCGGCGCTGCGCCTGATGCTGCCGGAGGCACGAGCCGTCGGCCTGCCCTTCGTCGAGCTGACGACGGACCCGGACAACCTGGCCTCGCAGCGCGTGATCGAGGCGGCCGGCGGCTCTCTTCACGAGAAGTTCATCAAGCCGCCGCAGTTCGGCAGCAAGCCGGGCTTGCGCTACCGCATCGCGCTGTGATGAGCGATCCCGGCGCCGTTCGGCCGCATGGCCCAAGGCCGGCCCTTCTTGCCGTCAAAGCTGCCCGCTGCGGCCGCTCCGCCCAATGACGGAGCTACGCGCCGCCGCCCTCGAGGTCCTGTGCCTGACCGACCCGATCGCCAAGGCCGCCGCCGCACGCGCGCTGCACGAGCAGGCGCCGCCGGTCGACACCGCACGGAACCTGCGCACCGACGCCGTCCTGCCCGGCCGCCCGCCGCGCCCGCTGCTCGTCGCGCCGTCGGCGCTGGCGCGGCGCTCGCCGTTCACGCCGGCCGGGCGCGCGGCCTTGCTGCATGCGGTGGCGCACATCGAGTTCAACGCGATCAACCTCGCGCTCGACGCCGTCTGGCGCTTCGCCGGCCTGCCCGAGGCCTATTACCGCGACTGGCTGCGCGTCGCGGCCGAGGAAGCGCTGCACTTCACGCTGCTCGCCGAGCACCTGCACACGCTCGGCCATGGCTACGGCGACTTCGACGCGCACGACGGCCTGTGGGCGATGTGCGCCGCCACCGCCGACGACCCGCTCGCGCGCATGGCGCTGGTGCCGCGCACGCTCGAAGCGCGCGGCCTGGACGCGACGCCGCCGATGCAGGCGCGCCTGGCGAAGGCCGGTGACCTGCGCGCGGTCGAGATCCTGGCCGTGATCCTGCGCGACGAGATCGGCCATGTCGCGATCGGCAACCGCTGGTACCGCTGGCTGTGCGAGCGCGAAGGCGTCGACCCGCTGCGGCATTACCCTCTCGTCGCGGCACGCCACGGCGCGCCGCGGCTGCAAGCCCCCGTTCAACCTCGAGGCGCGGCGCGCCGCCGGCTTCAGCGATGCCGAGATCGCCGCCCTTCCCCCAGGACCTTGACGACACCCATGCGCATCCTCGTCGCCGGCTTCCAGCACGAAACCAACACCTTCGCCCCGTCGAAGGCCGACTGGGCCGCCTTCCAGTCCGGCGCCGGTTACCCGGAGACGACGCGCGGCGCCGCGATGTTGGAGCGCATGGCGCCGACCAGCCTGCCGATCGGCGGCTTCCTGCGCGACGCGGCCGAGCGCGGCTGGCAATGCCTGCCGTCGATCTGGGCTGCGGCCACGCCGTCGGCCCAGGTGACGCGCGACGCCTTCGAGCGCATCGCCGAGGCGCTGCTCGCCGACGCGCGCGCGAACCGCTTCGACGCCGTCTACCTGGACCTGCACGGCGCCGCCGTCGCCGAGCACGTGGACGACGCCGAGGGCGAACTGCTCGAGCGCCTGCGCGCCGTGGTCGGGCCGGAGATGCCCGTCGTCGCCAGCCTGGACCTGCACGCCAACGTCACGCGCCGGATGCTGCGCCACGCGAGCGCGATGACCGCCTTCCGCACCTACCCGCATGTCGACATGGCCGAGACCGGCGCGCGCGCCGCGGCGCTGCTCGCGGTGCTGACGGCGCCGGGCGCCGCGGCCCTTCGCGACCCATGCCGAGCGGCTGCCCTTCCTGTTGCCGCTGAACGCGCAGTGCACGCTGATGGAGCCCGCCGCCGGCGTGTTCGCCGACCTCGCCGCGCTCGAAGCGCAGAGCGGCGTGCAGCTGAGCTTCGCGATGGGCTTCCCGGCCGCCGACTTCGACGAATGCGGGCCGGTCGTCTTCGGCCATGGCCGCGACGCCGCAGCGGTGCAGGCCAACGTGCAGGCGCTGGCCGAGAACATCGTCGCGCAGCGCGCGGACTGGGCGCTGGACCTGCTCGCACCCGACGCCGCGGTGGCGCGCGCGCTCGAGCTCGCCGCGCGCGCCGGCAAGCCGGTCGTCATCGCCGACACGCAGGACAACCCCGGCGCCGGCGGCGACGGCAACACCACCGGGCTGCTGCGCGCGCTGCTCGCCGCCGGCGCCGGCCGGCGCTTCCCCGGTGGCGTCGCGCTCGGCCTGCTGCACGACCCGGCCGCCGCGGCGGCGGCGCACGAGGCCGGCCTGGGCGCGACGCTGGACCTGAGCCTGGGCGCGTCGGTGCGCTGCTTCGACGGCCGCTTCAGCGAGCCGCCGGTGACCGGCCGCGTCACCGTCACCGCGCTCAGCGACGGCCGCGTGCCGCTGTCGGGCCCGATGACCGCCGGCAACACCGCACGGCTGGGGCCCAGCGCCTGCGTAGCGATCGACGGCGTGCGCGTGCTGCTGAGCAGCGGCAAGACGCAGATGCTCGACCTCGACCTCTACCGCTTCCTCGGCGTCGAACCGGCGTCGATGAAGCTGCTCGTGAACAAGAGCTCGGTCCACTTCCGCGCCGCCTTCGCGCCGATCGCGTCGCACATCCTCGTCGCGCGCGCGCCCGGGCCGATGGCCGCCGACCCGGCCGACCTGCCCTGGCAGCGGCTGCCGCCCACGATCGCGCGCCGCCCCTGAAGCCGAACCGCGATGGACGACCGACACGTCAAGCGCTACCTGCCGTGGGTCGTCGCGTCGGCGCTGTTCATGGAACAGCTCGACTCGACGATCGTCAACACCGCGGTGCCGGCGATGGCGGCCAGCCTGCAGGTCACGCCGCTGAGCCTGAAGGCGGTGGTCACGAGCTACATCCTGAGCCTGGCGGTGTGCATCCCGGTCAGCGGCTGGATGGCCGACCGCTTCGGCACGCGCCGCGTCTTCGCCGCCGCGGTGGCGCTGTTCACGCTCTCGTCGGTGCTGTGCGGGCTGTCGGTGAGCGTGCCGATGCTGGTCGCCGCGCGCATCCTGCAAGGCCTGGGCGCGGCGATGATGATGCCGGTCGGGCGGCTGACGGTGATCCGCACCTTTCCGAAGGGCGAGCTGCTGCGCGCGATGAACTTCGTCATCATCCCGGCGCTGATCGGGCCGCTGCTCGGCCCGACGGTCGGCGGGCTGATCGTGCACTGGATGTCGTGGCGCGTGATCTTCTTCGTCAACGTGCCGGTGGGCCTGGTCGCGCAATGGCTGATCCACCGCCACATGCCCGACTACCACGGCGAGGAATCGCGGCCGCTGGACGTCGTCGGGCTGGTGCTGTTCGGCGCCGGCGCGGCGCTGCTGTCGTGGCTGCTCGAGGTCTTCGGCGAGCACCACCTCGACGTCACCTCGGCCGGCATCCTGCTGATGCTGTCGCTGAGCCTGCTCGGCGCCTACGCGCTGCACGCCGGCCGCATCGAACACCCGCTGCTGCGGCTGGCGCTGTTCCGCGTGCGCACCTTCCGCGTCTCGGTGGTCGGCGGCTTCGTCACCCGGCTGGGCATCGGCGGGCTGCCCTTCCTGCTGCCGCTGCTGTACCAGCTCGGGCTGGGCCGGCCGGCCTGGCAGTCGGGCCTGCTGATGATGCCGGCGGCGGCGGCGGCGATGGGCATGAAGGTGATCTCGGTGCACATCCTCGGCCGCTTCGGCTACCGCAAGGTGCTGGTCCTGAACACGGTGATGATCGGCGTCACGCTGAGCCTGTACTCGCTCGTCGGCCCGGCCACGCCGGTGGCGCTGATCGTGCTGCTCAGCCTGACCCAGGGCTTCTTCAACTCGCTGCAGTTCTCGAGCATGAACTCGATGGCCTATGCCGACGTCGCGCCGGCGGACTCGAGCATGGCGAGCACGATCGCGAGTTCGCTGCAGCAGATGTCGCTGAGCTTCGGCCTGGCCTGCGGCTCGCTGATCACGGCCTGGTACCTGGGCGACCTGCCGCAGAGCGACCGGCTCGCGGTGCGCGGCGCGCTGCACCACGCCTTCCTGACGCTGGGCGCGCTGACGATCCTGTCGTCGCTGTCGTTCTGGACCCTGCGCGCGAACGACGGCGAGTCGGTCAGCCGCGGCGCGGTGAGCAGCGCCTGAGGCGCGACGAGGAGAACGAGATGCGCAACATCGACGAACACAACATCACCGCGGCCGTCGTCGCGCGCTTCGCGAACTGCGCCGACCCGCGCCTCAAGCAGATCCTCGCCTCGCTCGTCACGCATCTGCACGACTTCGTGCGCGAGACGAGGCTGACCGAGGACGAATGGATGCAGGGCATCCGTTTCCTCACCGACACCGGCCAGACCTGCAGCGCGCAGCGGCAGGAATTCATCCTGCTGTCCGACACGCTCGGCGTCTCGATGCTCACCGTCGCGCTGAACCAGGCGCGGCCGGCCGGCGCCACCGAGGCCACCGTGTTCGGCCCCTTCCACGTCGACGACGCGCCGGCGCTGCCGGCCGGTGCCGACCTCGCGCGCGGCGCACCCGGCGAGCCGCTGTTCGTCGAGGTCGAGGTCGTCGGCCTGGACGGCGAACCGGTCGCGGGCGCCGAGGTCGACGTCTGGCAGGCCGACGCCGAAGGCCTGTACGACGTGCAGCGCCCCGAGCTCGGCGGCGAGCGCCGCGCGCGCGGCGTGCTGCGCACCGACGCGAACGGCCGCACCCGGTTTCGCAGCGTCGTGCCGACGCCCTACCCGGTGCCCACCGACGGCCCGGTCGGCCGCATGCTGCTCGCCAGCGGGCGCCACCCCTGGCGCCCGGCGCACGTGCATTTCCTGATCCGCGCCGCGGGCTACCGGACGCTGACCACGCACATCTTCCGCGACCCCGACCCCTACCTCGATTCGGACGTCGTCTTCGGCGTGCGCTCGTCGCTCATCGGCCGCTTCGAGCCGCACGCCAGCGGCCCGCTCGCCGACGGGCCGTACACGACGCTGACCCAGCGCTTCGTGCTCGCGCCGGCGGATTGATACCCATGCGCGATCGATCGATGAGAAAGGCCATGTGCCGGCTCGCGGCCCGGAGCGGCCGTTGGCCGCTCCGGGCCAGGGCCGTTTCGCACGGCTCCCCCCGCCCCCTCCGCGAGGGGGCACCTGCATGACCGTCGGGCCGGCCTCGCGGCCGGCGCGTCGTTCGAGGCGCTGCACGTACCCACAGCGCCGCCTGGCTCGAGAGTGGGTCGGCCTGAGGGCCGACTCGTCATCCGAGCTGGAGCCCCCTCGCGGAGGGGGCGCGGGGGAGCGGTGCAAGGGGCCGTTCGGCCCGGGGCGGCCAACGGCCGCTTCGGGCCGAAGCGGCCCCTCATTCCTAGTGGATCGATCGCAAGTCGGTATGAGGCCCGGTCAGCCCGGCGCGCGAAAGCGGCGCGCCAGCGCCGTGGCAGCGCCGACGAGCAGGCTGGTGTCGAGCCCGACGGCGACGAACAGCGCACCCGCGTCGAGGTAGCTCTGCGCGAGCGACGGGTCGGTGGCCAGGATGCCGGGCGCCTTGCCGGCGGCGCGCACGGTGGCGATGCCGTCGAGCAGCGCACGCTGCACCGCCGGGTGCGTGGGCTGGCCGCGGTAGCCCATCGACGCCGACAGGTCGGCCGGGCCGAAGAACACGCCGTCGACGCCGTCGACCTCGGCGATCGCCTTCAGGTTCTCGATCGCGGTCACGGTCTCGGCCTGCACCAGCAGGCACATCTGCTCGTCGGCCTGGTCGACGTAGTTCGCGATCTGGTTCCAGCGCGACGCGCGCGCCAGCGCCGCGCCCATGCCGCGGATGCCCGACCGGCGCGTAGCGCATCGCGCTCACCATCAGCGCGGCCTGTGCGGCGGTGTCGACCATCGGCACGAGCAAGGTCTGCGCGCCGATGTCCAGGTACTGCTTGACCAGCGCGACCTCGCCCTGCACCGGCCGCACGACGGGTGCACCGGGTAGGGCGCGATCGCGCGCAGCTGCGCGAGCACCGAGCGCGGGTCGTTCGGTGCGTGCTCGCCGTCGAGCAGCAGCCAGTCGTAGCCGCAGCCGGCCAGCGCCTCGGCGGCGTTCGCGTCGGCCAGCCCGACCCACAGGCCGATCTGCGCCCGGCCGGCGCGCAGCGCGTCGCGGAAATGGTTCTGCGGGATGGGCATCGTCATGGTTCGCTCCTTCAGGCGCGGTAACTCGGGTCCACGCGGTCGATCAGGCGCTGCAGCGCGGCGAAGCTGTCCTCGCCGGCGCCGAAGTCGGGGTTGAAGTTCAGCGAGTCGCGCACGCAGCCTTCCATCACCGGCACCGGGATCGCCCGCAGCGGCCCGCGGCCCTGCGATGCGAGCTGCACCTCGCAGGCGCGGTTGACCAGCCACATCAGGTTGAAGGCGCGCGCCAGCGTCGCGCCCATCACGACCGGGCCGTGGTTGCGCAGCAGCAGCACCGGCTTGGCGCCGGCGCTGGCCAGGATGCGCGCGCCTTCGTCGCGCGCGCACCGTGATGCCTTCGAAGTCGTGGTACGCGACCTGGCCCCAGAGCTGCGCGGCGTAGAAGTTCGTGAACGACAGGCCGTCCTCGAGGCAGCAGACCGCCAGCGTCGGCGTCGTGTGCACGTGCATCACGCAATGCGCGTCGGGCAGCGTCGCGTGGATCGCGCCGTGGAAGCTGAAGCCGGCCGGGTTGATCGGCCAGTCGCTCGCGCCGACGACGTTGCCGTCGGCGTCGACCTTGACCAGATTGGACGCCGTGACCTCGCGGTAGTGCAGCCCGAAGGGGTTGATCAGGAAATGCCCCGGCTCGCCCGGGACGCGCAGCGAGACGTGGTTGTAGATCAGCTCGGCCCAGCCGAGGTGGTCGAAGATGCGGTAGCAGGCGGCGAGCTGCACGCGCGCAGCCCATTCATCGGCGCCGAAGCGGCGCGGGCGGACGAAGGCGTCGGTCATGGTGCGGTGTCCTCGAGCAGGCCGGGTCAGACGAAGCGGAACGCCACCGAGCCGAGCGCGCCGTAGTCGGCGTGGAAGCTGTCGCCGGCGCGCGCCGGTCGTCGGCCGCGTGAACGAGCCGGCGAGCACGACGTCGCCGGCGCTCAGCTGCTCGCCGTAGGGCGCGATCTTGTTCGCGAGCCAGGCGACGCCGTTGCCCGGGTGGTTCAGCACCGCGGCGGCGAGGCCGCTCTCCTCGATCACGCCGTTCTTGTGCAGCAGCGCGCCGACCCAGCGCAGGTCGACGTCGAGCGGGCGCACCGGCCGGCCGCCGAGCACGATGCCGGCGTTCGCGGCGAAGTCGCTGATCGTGTCGGTGACCTTGCGCGGCGCCTTCGTCTCGCGGTCGAACTGCTCGATGCGCGCGTCGATGATCTCGATCGCCGGCACGACGTAGTCGGTGGCCGAGAGCACGTCGAACAGGCGTCACGCCCGGACCGGCGAGCGGCCGGCCGAGGACGAAGGCGAGCTCGACCTCGACGCGCGGCGCGATGAAGCGCGCGACCTCGATGTCGCTGCCGGCGTCGAAGAACATGTCGTCCATCAGCGGCGCGTGGTCGGGCTCGGTGATCTGGCTCGCCTGCTGCATCGCGCGCGAGGTCAGGCCGATCTTGCGGCCCTTGATGCAGCGGCCGTCGGCCAGTTCGAGCCGCACCCATTCGCGCTGGATCGCGTAGCCGTCGTCGATCGTCATCGCGGGGTGCGCCCGCGAGAACTGGCGCAGCGCGGTGCGGGTCTTGCGCGCCGTCGTAGAGCTCGCGCGCGAGGGCTTCGACGGTGGTCTTCGGCAGCATGGCTCAGGGCTTCTTGAACAGCGGGTGGAGGTTGCCGAACTTGGCGTCGAAGACCTCCTGGCCTTCGTCGATCTGCAGCGTCAGGCCGACCGGGCGGCGCGCCAGCACGGGCGCGAAATGGGCCTTGGCGGCGTCGGCGAGCGCGCGTCCGGCCGCCTGCTGCACGGCCGCGCTGCGGCCCGCGCGCCATGCGCAGGTTGAACCAGCAGAAGGCATGGTCGCCCGAGCCGTCGGCGACCGCGTGATGCGCCGCCGGATACGCGAGCACGCGGATGCCGCCGGTCGGAAAGACGGGCGCACCGTTGTCGTCGCGCAGGCCGCGCATCGTGTCGCGCAAGCGTGCGGCACAGCGCCGACAGGTCGGTCTCGGCCTCGAGCTCGGGGGTGTAGAGGATCACGAGGTGGGGCATCGCAGGTGGTCCGGTTCAGAGCCGCGTCGCGACCGAGGTGTAGCCCTCGGCGCTGGAGGCGACGGCCTTCGGGATCGCACCGCCGTCCTGCGGCGTGACCGGGAAGACGGCGTTGATCTGCCCGGTGCCCGAGGCGCCGAAATACGGCGTGACGACCTCGGCGCGGCCGTCGTAGCGCCGACCAGCCGAGCAGCGCCGAGCAGCATCGCGGTGTCGTGCATGAAGCCTTCGCCGTGGCCCTTGGCCGCGTACTCGGGCAGCATCTCGCAGAACGCCTTCCATTCGCCGCGCTGCCACATCTCGACCACGTGCGCGTCGAGCTGTTCGAGGAAGGGGCTCCAGATCCGGAACGCGTACTCGGGGGCGAGGCCGTTCTGCGCGAAGCGGTGGCTCAAGCGAGCCGCTGGCGAGGAAGGCGACCGTGCCGTCGTAATGCTCCTCGACGCGCGCCGCATCGCCCAGCCCAGGCGCGCGCTGTCGGCCAGGTAGTGCACGGTGCACAGCGCCGACGACCGAGACCACCTTGAAATGCCGGTCGGCGTTCATGTAGCGCATCGGCACCAGCGTGCCGTACTCGAGGTCCAGCGTGGTCGCGTCGTGCGCCAGCGTCTCGACGCCGGCCTCGTTGCACGCCGCGGCCAGCAGCCGGCCCGAGCGCCGGGTTGCCCGGGAATTCGTACGGCAGGTTGCTGATGAAGTGCGGCAGCTCGTTGCTCGTGTAGATGCCCTTGAACTGCGGCGCGCAGTTGACGTGGTAGTTCGGCGTTGACCAGCCAGTGCATGTCGAACACGACGATGGTGTCGACGCCGAGCTCGCGGCAGCGGCGGCCGATCTCGACGTGGCCGTCGATCGCGTCCTGGCGCGTGCCCTTGCGCGGGCCGTCGAGCTCGCTCAGGTACATCGACGGCACGTGGGTGATCTTGGCGGCGAGCGCGAGCGTCCCATGTCAGCGCCTATGCTCCCCAGCGCGGGATGGGGTGGCTGCCCAGCGACACGCACACGTTCTTCGGCTCCAGGAACACCTCGTAGCTCCAGGTGCCGCCTTCGCGCCCGGTGCCGCTGGCCTTGGTGCCGCCGAAGGGCTGGCGCAGGTCGCGCACGTTCTGGCTGTTGACGAAGCACATGCCGGCCTCGATCGCCGCGGCGACGCGGTGCGCGCGGCCGAGGTTCTCGGTCCAGACGTAGCTCGAACAGGCCGTAGACGGTGTCGTTGGCGATGCGCACCGCGTCGGCCTCGTCGTCGAACGGGATCAGGCAGGCGACCGGGCCGAAGATCTCGTCCTGCGCGATCTTCATCCGGTTGTCGACGTCGGCGAAGACCGTCGGCCGGACGAAGTTGCCGTTGCTGCAGATGCGCCGGCAGCTCGGGCGCGTCGAGGCCGCCGCACAGCAGCGTGCGCGCCTTCGGCCGGGCCGAGCTCGATGTAGCGGCGCACCTTCTCCAGGTGCTGCGGGCTGATCATCGGGCCGACGATGGTCTTCTCGTCGAGCGGATCGCCGACCGTGATGCGCCGCGCGCGCTCGGCGAACTTCTGCGCGAAGTCGGCGTAGATGCGGCGCTGGACGAGGATGCGCGAGCCGGCGGTGCAGCGCTCGCCGTTGTTGCGAGAAGATCATGAACACCGCGGCGTCGAGCGCGCGCTCGAGGTCGGCGTCGTCGAAGATCACGAACGGGCTCTTGCCGCCGAGCTCCATGCTGAACTTCTTCAGCCCCGCCGTCTGGACGATGCGGTTGCCGGTCGCGGTGCGAGCCGGTGAACGAGATCGCGCGCACGTCGGGGTGCGCGCACGAGCGGCTCGCCGGCCTCGCGGCCGTAGCCGTGGACGATGTTCAGCACGCCCGGCCGGAACGCCCGCCTCGAGCGCCAGCTCGCCCAGGCGCGACGCGCGTCAGCGGCGAGAGCTCGCTCATCTTCAGCACCGCGGTGTTGCCGAAGGCCAGGCAGGGCGCGACCTTCCAGGTCGCGGTCATGAACGGCACGTTCCACGGGCTGATCAGCGCGCAGACGCCGACCGGGTGGAACAGCGTGTAGTTCAGGTGCGTCGGCGTCGGGTAGGTGTGGCCGTCGACGCGCGTGCACATCTCGGCGAAGTAGTGGAAGTTGTCGGCCGCGCGCGGCACCAGCTGCTTGCCGGTCTGGGCGATCACCTGGCCGGTGTCCTGCGTCTCGGTGCGCGCGAGTCTCGGGCACGTGGCGCGCGATCAGCTCGCCGAGCCGGCGCATCAGCGCGGCGCGCTCGGTCGCCGGCCGCGCCGCCCAGGCCGGGAACGCGGCCTTCGCCGCCGCGACCGCGGCGTTCACCTCGGCCGCGCCGCCGCTGGCCACCTCGGCCAGCACCTCCTGCGTCGCCGGGTTGACGGTCTCGAAGCTGCGGGCACTGGCGAGCGGCTTGCCGTCGATCAGATGCTGGATGCGCATGGCGGAGTCTCCTGGGATCGCGACGCCGGCGCTCAGCGGCCGAAGCGCGCGTCGCCGACGATGTGGTTGACGAGGCGGCCGATGCCGTCGATCTCGGTGACGACCTCGTCGCCCGTCTTCGACGTTGACCACGCCTTCGGGCGTGCCGGTGAGGATCACGTCGCCGGCCTGCAGCGTCATGAAGGCGCTCAGGTACTCGATCAGCGCCGGGATGTCGTTGACCATGTCGCCGGTGTTGCCCCTGCTGCGTGACGCGGCCGTTGACGAGCGTGCGCAGCGCTCAGGTCGTGCGGGTCGGGCACGTCGGCGGCGTCGACGAGCCAGGGGCCGAGCACGGTGCCGCCGTCGCGGTTCTTGACGCGCAGGTTGGGCCGGTACCAGTTCTCGAGGTAGTCGCGGATCGCGTAGTCGTTGCACGACGGTGTAGCCGGCGACGTGCTGCATCGCGTCGGCGCGCGCGACGCGCTTCGCGCTGCGGCCGATGACCACCGCGAGTTCGCACTCGTAGTGCATGAAGCGTCACGCCGGCCGGGCGCCGCGTCTGGCCGCGGTGGCCGATCAGCGAGCCCGCGCTCTTCAGGAACACGAGCGGCTCGTCCGCGCGCTCGTCGTCAGCTCGCGCGCGAGCTCCTTCGCGTGGTCGGCGTAGTTCAGGCCGAGCGCGACGATGGTGCCGACCTCGAACGGCGGCAGCCAGACGACCTCGGATTCGGCGAGCACGCGGCCGTCGGCCAGGCGCAGGCCTCGCGGGTGCGGCTCGGCGTCGTGGATCGCGCCGGCGTAGGCGACACGCGCGCGTCTTCATCCGGCCCCGCCTTCGGCGACGAGCGAAAACCGAGCCGGCCCAGACCCTCGATCTCGACCGCCACCGCCTGACCGGCGCGCACCAGCGGCGGGTTCGCCGTCGGCGCCGAGCAGCAGCAGGTCGCCGGGCTGCAGCGTCATGAAGTCGCTCACGTCGGCGATCAGCGCCGCCACGCCGCGGATGCGCCCGCCGGTGCTGTCCTGCTGCGCCAGAAGGCCGTCGACGTACACGCGCACCGGCAAGCGCATCGGGCGCCGGCACCTGCGACGCCGGCACGACCTGCGCGCCGATCGGGCAGAAGCCGTCGCGCGCATGCAGCGCCGTCGCCGGCCGGTAATGGCTCGCGTGCGGCACCGCGATCGTCGGCGACGAGGGTGTAGCCGGCCACGCAGCCCAGCGCATCGGCCGCCGCGACGCGGCACGCGGTGCGGCCGATCACGATCGCCGAGCGTGACCCCGACCGCCAGCGCCTCGACGCCCGCCGGAACGACGCACCGCGGCGCCGTCCGCAGCCCAGGTGTTGCGCGGCTTGACGGCGAGCACCGGCGCCACCGGCGCGGCCTGGTACGGCGGCAGGTTCACCGCGTCGCCCAGCGCCGCCAGTTCCGGCGCGTGGTTCAGCAACGCGCCGACGACGACGCCGGACAGCCGGTACGGCGGCACGTCGAAAGCGGGCAGCGTGATCATCCGATGTTCACTAACATCGGAGCAATATATTCGTTAACATGTGAGCATGTCAACCGCGCGCCGCCACCAGCCCGCCCCGGACCTTGCCCAGGCCGGCTTCACGCACCGCAACCTGCCGCTGCTGCTGCTGCACGCGCGCGAGAGCGTGATCGCGCGCTTCCGCCCGGTGCTGAACGCGCAGGGCGTGACCGAGCAGCAGTGGCGCGTCGTGCGCGCGCTGCTCGAGCGCGGCCCGCTCGAGCAGCGCCAGGTCGGCGAGGTCTGCCGCATCTCCAGCCCCAGCCTCGCCGGCGTGCTCGCGCGCATGGACGATCTGGGCCTCGTCAAGCGCGAGCGGCTCGAAGCCGACCAGCGCCGCGTCAAGGTCAGCCTGACCGCGAAGAGCCGGGCGCTGGCGGCCAGGCTCGCGCCCCGGATCGAGGTTATCTACCAGGGCATCGAGGCGCATATCGGCAGCGAGTTCATCGCCCGCTTCTACGCGACGCTGGACGAGCTGATCGGGCTGATGGGCGAGATGCCGCCCGTGGCCGACGACTGATCACGACGACGAAGGGGACGCCGCCCATGCCCGCCCTGCCCGACCGCATCCGCGACGCCGCCCTGCACGCCCAGCAGGACCTCGCCGACGAGACCACGCCTTTCGTGTTCGATGCCTGGTACGTCGCCGCGCTGTCGCACGAGCTGGGCCGCACGCCGCTGGCGCGCCGGCTGCTCGGCGTGCCGGTGATGCTCTGGCGCAAGCTCGACGGCACGCCGGTCGCGCTCGAGGACCGCTGCGCGCACCGCTCGTTCCCGCTCTCGCGCGGCACGCTCGACGGCGACACCGTGGTCTGCGGCTACCACGGCGCGCGCTACGACGCCGCGGGCCGCTGCACCGCGGTGCCGTCGCAGGCGCAGGTGCCGCCGGGCGCGATGGTGCGCGACTTCCCGCTCGTCGAGCGCGGCCGGCTGGTCTGGATCTGGCTCGGCGCACCGGAGCAAGCCGACGCCGCGCGGATCCCGCACCAGGACTTCATGGACGGCGCCGCCTGGGTCTCGTCGACCGAGCGGCTGCACCTGAAGGCGAGCTACGTGCGCCTGCACGAGAACCTGCTCGACCTGACGCACCTGAGCTTCCTGCACGCCCGAACCTTCGGCACACCGGACTATGCGACCGCGCCGTTCGAGACGACGCTCGACGAAGCGCAGGGCCGCTTCACGCTGCGGCGCAGCGTCGTGCCGACCCGGCTGCCGCCGCTGTGGGCAAGGCCCACCGGGCTGGACGGCGTGGACGCGGCGCGCATCGCCGAGTCGACCTTCCACTCGCCGGCGCTGCACGTGGTGGCGGTGAAGTTCTACGCCTGCGGCCGGCCCGAGGCCGAGCAGCCGCCGCGCGCGATCCGCACCGCGCACATCGTGACGCCCGAGACGGCGACGAGCACGCATTACTTCATCCAGCACGCGCGCAACTTCGCGCTCGCCGACGACGCCGTCACCGCCTTCATGCACGAACAGCTGCTGAAGGCGTTCCAGGAGGACGTCGACGGGCTGGAGGCGCTCGAGACCCTGCTCGGCGGCTATGCCGAGCGCCAGCCCGAGATCAGCTTCCACGCCGACCGGGCCTCGCTCGCGATGCGGCGCTACCTGAAGCGGCGCGCGCTCGGCTGAGCACGGCCGCCGCGCCGAACTGCCGACGGCAGGCGCGCCGGCACAATCGACCGGTGCGACCCGACCCTCCCTTGCGCGAGCTCGCGCTCCACGCCGCGCTGGCCTTCGGCCTGACGGCGACGGCGCTGCCTGCCAGAGCCTGGGGCAGCCTGCTGCTGATCGACCCGCCGCCGGCGACGACCACGCTCGCCGCCGGCGCGGCGCTGTGGACGCTGCCGCAGCGCCCGGGCGGGCGGCGGACGCAGACGGTCGTGTTGCCGGCCTTCGACCTCGAGGCCCGCAACGGGTTCTTCGCGTCGACCGACACCGGCCTGGGCTGGAACCTCTCGCAGCGCGCGACCGTGCAGGCCGGCTGGCGGCTGTGGCCGCAGTTCGGCCGCCGCGCGCGCGACATGCCGCCGGGCATCGGTGGCATCGGCGACCGGTTGCAGGTCGAGGCCTTCGCCAACGTCGCCGTCACGCCGGCGCTGCTGCTGCAGAGCGGCCTGTCCTGGGGCGCGGGACGCAAGCACGATGGCGCGCAATTCGAGATCGGCGCGACCAGCGGTCTGCCGATCGGCGCACGACCTGCTCGGCATCGGCGTTTCGGCCAGCTACGCGAACCCCGCCTGGCGCCAGAGCTACTACGGCATCTCGGCGCAGCAGGCCGCGGCGAGCGGCCTGCCCGAGACGCGGATGCCGGCGGGCTGGCAGGACCTCAGCCTCACGCTGAGCACCGAGCACCGCTGGGGCGAGCATTGGCGCGTCGACGTGCAGTGGGTCGCCGCGCGCCTGCTCGGCGCCGCGGCCGCGTCGCCGCTGGTGCAGACGCGCCGGCAAGGTGCTTTCACGCTGGACTTGTGGCGCATGTTCTGACCGTGCAGCGCCGCTACCGCTCGAGCTGCAGCGGCACCGGCCGGCATGGGGTAGGCCGGTCGCCAATGACGGGTGTTCGGACGGCGGCCGGACAAGTCGCCGTCGACCCAGACGCAGACCGCACGCCCCGTTGGCGTGTCGGCTACTTGCAAATGGAAGTAGTTCGCATTACTCTATTGGCTCGTTGCTTCTTGACCTTCTTCGAACCCCCCGCCATGACTCAGCCCAGACTCTCGAGCGCTTTCGTCCTCGCGTTGACACTGGCCTTGGGCCCTGCGTATGCAGCCGACGCCGAGGTATCGCTGGTCATCAAGAACCATCGCTTCGAGCCCGCGCAGCTCAGAGTGCCGGCCGGACAGCGCGTGAAGCTGTCGGTGCACAACCAGGACGCCACGCCCGAGGAATTCGACAGCTACAGCCTCAATCGCGAGAAGGTGGTCCCAGGCGGCACCAAGGCAACCCTCTTCATCGGACCCCTCGAGCCCGGGACGTACGAATTCGTCGGCGAGTACAACGAAGCGACGGCCAAGGGCGTCGTGATTGCCGAGTAGGCGCAGAGCGTCAGTCATGTTTTCCGCCGCGCTCATCGTCTTCCGCGAGTCTCTCGAGGCCGCCTTGTTCGTCGGCATCGTCGCTGCCGCGACCAGGCAGCTGGCGGGACGTACCCGATGGTTGGCCGCCGGGGTGGGCGTCGGTGTGCTCGGCGCCGTTGCGCTCGCCCTGCTGGCCCAGCAGGTCGCGACCTGGTTCGACGGCATTGGCCAGGACGCCGTCAACATCGCCATCTTGTCGGTCGCACTGACCATGCTGCTGTGGCACTGCACCTGGGTCACGACGCATTCCAAGGACATGGCCGCCGACGCACGACAGCTGGGTCTGTCGGTACAGAGCGGGGGACGCCGACCCTGGGCACTGTTCGGCGCCGTGGCGTTGGCGGTCTTGCGCGAAGGCGCCGAGACGGTGCTGTTCGTCGGGGGTTCGCTGACGGCGGCCCAATCCAGCGTCGGAGCGGTCGTGCTGTCGTGCAGCATCGGCCTCGCTCTCGGTGCTCTGGTGGGTGCGCTCGTCTACGCGGGCCTGTCCCGAATCCCGGCGCGGAGTCTGTTCTCCGCCACCAACTTCCTCATCGCTCTCCTGGCAGGCTCCATCGCCAGCCAGCTTGCCCGAGCCCTGACGCAAGCCGGATTCATCGAGACCTGGACCAGCCCGGTCTGGGATAGCTCCCATCTGCTGGCCGCCAACTCCGTGGTCGGGACCTTCCTCCATGCCCTCGTGGGCTACGACCCCCAGCCGTCGGGGGTGCAGCTCGGGTCCTACCTGGCGGTGCTCGTCTTCATCGTCGTCACGACGCGATGGCTTCGGCGAACGACGACCGCCCCCGTCGTCGTGCGGGCGTAGCGCCACGGTCAATTCGACCCTGCCATCCCAAGCCCATGAAGACCACCGTTCGCGCGGGGGCGTTGGCCGCCCTCGCCTTCTCGTCCCTCGGCCTCCCGTTCGTGGCGGCGGCGGAGCCGGCAGACTACGTCTCCACGCCCATCGTCGAGAAGGGCGAGCGGGAGATTGACTTCAAGGCCGGCAGCGCGAGATGGCGCGACGGCACGCGCGAAAACATGTCCTCGCTGGGTCTGGGCTGGGGTGCGACGAGCCACTGGTTCACCGAGCTCTATGCCGTCTGGCACAAGGCCCCCGGCGAGACCCAGGTGTTCGATGCATGGGAATGGGAGAACAAGTTTCAGCTGACCGAGACGGGACGGTACCCCGTGGACGTCGGCTTCCTGCTGGAAGTCGAACGGCCCGCGAACCGTGGCGAGGGTTACGCATACCGCTGGGGCCCGCTGCTGCAGACCGATGTCGGCACCCACGTGCAGGCGAACCTGAACCTGCTGTTCGAGAAGCACATCCGCGGCACCGGCGATGGCGATGCGGAACTCGGCTACCAATGGCAGCTGAAGTACCGCTGGCGGCCGGCGCTCGAGTTCGGGCTGCAGGGGTTCGGCGACGTCGGGCCCTGGGCCGCCTGGGAGGCTTCGTCCCGGCAGCCGCACGGCACCGGCCCGGCGCTGTTCGGACGTCTCGGAGTCGAGGGCCGGCAGGTCATCCACTGGAATGCAGGACTTCTGTTCGGCGTGACCAACGGGTCGCCGCGCAACACGGTGCGCGTGCAGGCAGAGTACGAGTTCTAGTCACCACGACCGGGGCAGCCGGTTGTCACGACCGATCCCCCGATCCGCGGCGCGAGGCCATTGCGAAGCCAACGCACGGTCCGGCGAAGGCCCCCCGAGCCTGGACCTGCCGTGGCTCACCGAACCAACAGCACCGGACCCACGCCCCGGTGCCGAATCTCCAAAGCGACGTCGGATCGCTGCAGAGCGCGCGCGACTCGTGAAGTCGGCAGCGCGAGGCCGGGCTCGGTCAGCGCCAGCGTGGCGAGTCCGGCCGGATGACTCAGCCGTTCCACCGTCACCATGCCGATCCACAACGGGCTCGGCGCACCGTCGGCGGCACCGACCTCGTAGGCGGTCGGCCACAGACGGATCACCACGCGCCGCGTCGGGTCCAGCACCTCTTCGAGAGTCAAGGTCGCCGGCTCGCCCTGGTGAAACTTTGCCAGCACCGGCAGTTGTTCGACCGGGGTCGACGGCAGCAGCCACAACAGCGCGGCACGCAAAGTCCAGGGAGGCGGCTGGCGCCAGCCCGCGGCCCGCAGGACGCCCTCGATGCGCTGCGCCGTCCCGACCCATTGCACCGACATCGGCTCCTCGACATCGCCGTCCATCTCGGTTCGGCGCACGGGCAGCCGCTGCCATCCCCCGCCCTGCCAATCGGCCAGCAGGACGGGGGCCGCGGCCACTCGGGGCGCGTAGCGCGCGACATCCGCTGCGCGCTGCGTCGAGGCCACCGCCACCCCCGCCAGCACCAGGACGCCCGCCGCCGTGAGCCACAAGGCCCGCGCCGGCAAGCGCTCGCGCCGGGCGTGCTGCAGGTAGACGATGCCGAGCAACGCGACCCAGGCCGTGCCGAGCGTCAGGCTGGCCAGCACGTCCGACAGCCAGTGCGCGCCGAGATACAGGCGCGAGAACGAGATCAGCCCGATCAGCATCGTGGCCACGAAGGTGATGACGAGCTGGACCCGGGGCGACTTGTTGCGTGCGACCAGAAAGGCCAGCAGTCCGTAGGCGACGACGCTCGACGCGGCATGTCCGCTCGGAAAGGAAAACTGCTCGATGCCGCTGTACATGGCGGTCGGCCGGGCGCGTCCGAGGGTCGTCTTCAACGCCCAGACCAGCACCTGCGCGAAGCCGATCGCCGTCAGGACATAGGCCAGCGCGCGCCAGCATCGCTTGAACGCGAGCACCCCCGACACGGCGGCCATCACCGGGATCACGACTGCGGCACTGCCGAGTTCGGTGGCGACGATCATCACGGCGTCGCCCCAAGGGGTGCGCAGCCCCTGCAAGGCGTTGAACACGACGCGGTCCCAGCGCACCAGCGGGTCGTTCGACACCACGTCTTCGAGGATGCCCAGGAACGCCCAGGCACCCCCCAGCAGCAGCGCTGCCGCAATGAGCAGGCCCAGCGACTCCGGGCGTTCGGGATCCAGCAGCGACAAGGTGACGCGCGAGAGCACGCCGCGTCGGCGGGAACGCGCCCAGGCCAGGGCCGACTCCCGAGCCCGCTGCAGCACCGGCCCGCTGCGGCGATAGACCCCGCGCATCGACACCGCGCACAGCCAGACGACCGCCGCCAACCCCGCCAGCAGGACGACGAGGCGCGAACTCACGGCGCCGGCCAACTGCAGCGACGCGCCGAAGAGCGCACCCGGGAGCAGGTGTGCCGCGGCCCAGGCGACGGCGGACAGCATGTTCACCAGCGTGAACCTGAGCGCCGGCATGTCGGACATGCCGGCAATCACCGGCACGATGGCCCGCACCGGACCGAGAAAACGGCCCAGGAACACGCTCTTGCCGCCGTTGCGGGAAAAGTAGGCCTGGCCTCGGTCGAACAGCGCGGGATAGGCCTCGAGCGGCCACAGCGCGCGAAGCCGGTCGTGAAAGTGCCGGCCGAGCCAGTAGCTGAAGCCGTCGCCCAGGATCGCGCCGCTGACGGCGGCCAGCGCCACCGGCCACGGCGCCAGGGTCTGCAGACCGACCAGCATGCCGGCGGCAAAGACGACCGAACTGCCCGGCACGACGCTGCCAATCACCGCAACCGCCTCCAACAACGACGCAGCGAACACCGCACCCAGGGCCAGCGAGGCGTGCTGCGAAAGAAACTCGATCAGCGATTGCAAGCGGGACCCCCGGCAGAGCGTTCGATCGGCGGCCCCTGGCACACACCATCCGTTGTCCTTGGGCCTCGCTTGGGCAGCGGCAGCAGATCGTGGGCTGGACTCACGGCGCCATCAAGTCGCACCAGGCGATCGAGCCGAAGCGGGATCGTGATCTGCGGCTCGTCCCAGGGCTCGGGGTGCAGCCTGCCCTGGGCCGGTTGTCGGTCGGCGCCGACACCCGTGGCCTGCGTCCTCTGCGCCACGAGGCCCTAATCGTGCGCTAAGTCTGATCCGCGACATTTCAGCGGGCCGATCGGACTTTCGCGCCGTGAAGACGGGCTGGGGCTCGTTGGACCCGCGCGGCCATGGCGGCACTTCCGTTTCCCACCCTGGCCCTGAATCTGTCCTGAAGGACCCCCGATGACCCGCACGACCACCAGATTCTCGTCTTGTTCTCGCACGTCACCGAACGCCGGCAGCATGGCGTTTGGCGCCATCGGCACGGAAGGATTCCAGTGATGAGGACGAACACACGGGCCGTGGCCGACGCGGCCAGCAAGGTCCCGGCCGTCACGCTGCTGTTCTGGTGCATCAAGATCGCCGCAACGACGCTCGGCGAAACCGGTGGCGACGCGCTGTCCATGTCGATGAACCTCGGCTACCTGCTGAGCACGGCGATATTCGCCGCCGTCTTTTTCGTCGCCGTGGCCGCGCAGATCAAGGCCAAGCAGTTCCACCCGGCGATCTACTGGATCACGATCATCGCCACGACCACCGTCGGTACCACCCTCGCCGACTTCGCGGACCGGTCGCTCGGCATCGGCTACGCGGGGGGAACGACGCTGCTGCTCGTGCTGTTGCTCGGATCGCTGGCGGCCTGGTACCGCACGATGGGGTCGGTGTCCGTCGACAGCGTCAACTCGCCCCGGGCAGAGGCGTTCTACTGGGTCACCATCATGTTCTCGCAGACGCTCGGCACCGCGCTCGGCGACTGGACGGCGGACACGGCGGGGCTGGGCTACGTCGGCGCGGCGCTGGTCTTCGGCGCGCTGCTCGCCGTCATCGCCGCGGCCTACTTCCGGGCGCGGATATCGAGAACGCTGTTGTTCTGGGCCGCATTCGTGCTGACGCGCCCGCTCGGCGCCGTCGTGGGCGACTTTCTCGACAAGCCATTCGGTCAGGGAGGTTTGGCGCTCAACCGTTTCGCCGCCTCGGCGGTGCTCCTGGGCGTCATTGCCGCGAGCATCATGTTGTTTCCTCAGCGGGCCAGCACGAGCTCGCACTGAGCCTCGGTGCCACTTCGGCTGGATGCGGCCCGACACCGCCCGATGTTTCCGGGGAACGGAGCGCGTTCGATGCGAATTCTTCTGGTCGAGGACGATCCGATGATCGGCGACGTGGTGCAGGGCTCGTTGAAAGACGCCTCCTACGCGGTGGACTGGGTCAAGGATGGACTGGCCGCATCGAGCGCCCTGGCCTTGCAGCGCTACGACCTCGTCTTGCTGGACCTCGGCCTGCCCGGCAGGGACGGCCTGGACGTGCTGCGCGGGATTCGCGGACAGGCCAACGCGGTGCCGGTGGTCGTCATCACGGCGCGCGACGCCTTGGAGACCCGCATCGAAGGGTTGGACAGCGGCGCCGACGACTATGTCCTCAAGCCTTTCGAGATGTCGGAACTGCTGGCCCGCATGCGGGCCGTCGCGCGCCGCCATGCGGGCACGGCGTCGCCGGTGCTGAGCAACGGGCCCCTGTGGCTCGATCCCGCCACGTACCAGGCCGGCACCGAAGGTCTGGCCGCGGTGACCTTGTCGAACCGTGAGTTCGCGCTGCTGCACGCACTGATGCGGCGGCCCGGGGCCATCCTGTCGCGCAGCGAGCTCGAGGATCGCGTCTACGGCTGGGGCGAGGAGGTCGAAAGCAACGCGGTCGATTTTCTGATCCATGCGCTGCGCAGGAAGCTTGGCGCCCAGGCCATCAAGAACGTGCGGGGGGTCGGATGGATGGTCTCGCGGCAAAGCTGAAAGACTCGATCCGGCTGCGCCTGTCGTTCTGGCTTTCGGTCGCCATCGTGGGCCTGGCGCTGGTCGCGAGCGTGCTGTCCTACGTCGGCGCCTCGGCCGAAGCCAACGAACTGCAGGACGACACCTTGCGACAGGTGGCGGCCCTGGTGAGGCAGCGGCCCGCGTTCGCCCAGGCGCTGGCGAGCAGGGCCAAGGACGCCGATCCCGAGTCGAGGCTGATCGTGCAGTCGCTGGCCGGCTTGCCGGTCGACGACGCGCACGCTGCCCTGGCCCTGCCGGCAATGCTGTCCGACGGCGTCCAAACCGCCAACGTGGGTGGCGTGTCCTACCGGGTGCTGGTCAGAACCCTGGCCGACGGCAGCCGGATCGCCGTTTCCCAGCAGACGGAAGTTCGCGACGAAATCGCGCGCGACAGTGCGCTGCGCGCGCTGCTGCCGCTGCTGTTGCTCGTGCCGGTGCTCTTGCTCATCGTCGCGCACCTCGTGCGCACGATGCTGGGGCCGGTTGCCACGCTGTCGCACGACGTCGATGCGCGCAGCCAGCATGAGTTGCACGCGCTGGAAACCCGGCCCGTGCCGTCGGAGATCCGACCGTTCATCACCGCCATCAATCGCCTGCTGGCGCGCGTCGACCAGGCGATGAAGGCGCAGCACCGATTCGTCGCCGATGCCGCGCACGAGCTGCGCTCGCCGATGACCGCGCTCTCGCTGCAGGCCGAGCGCCTGGAGGCCGCCGACATGTCCGGCGAGGCCCGCGAGCGGCTGCACCAACTGCGGCATGGCATCGAGCGAGGGCGTCATCTGCTGGACCAGCTCCTCGGGCTCGCCCGGGTCCAGGGCGCCGCCGGCACGCCCGCCGCTATCGGTGTCGCTGCAGAAGGCGTGCCGCGTCGTTCTGGAGGGCCTGCTGCCGCTGGCCGAGGCCAGGGGAATCGACCTCGGAATGACGCCAGGGACCGACGCGAGCGTGAACGTGATGGCCGCCGAGATCGACCTCATCGCCGTCGTGCGCAATCTCGTCGACAACGCGATCCGGTACATCCCCCCGGGCGGGCGCATCGACGTGCGGGTGGCAACGGAAGGTGCGCTGGCCATCGTCCAGGTCGAGGACAACGGACCCGGCATCCCGGTGCACGAACGTGGCCGCGTGCTCGATCGCTTCTACCGCGTTCTGGGCACGGACCAGGCGGGTTCCGGACTCGGGCTCTCGATCGTCCAGGCGGTGGTGGAGCGCCTGGGCGGCCGCATCGAGATCGACGATTCGCCGACGTTCGGCCACGGGCTGCGCGTCAAGGTGATCCTGCAAAGGGCCGGTTCGGCCGCCGGGCAGGACGAGTCGACGAAGGGGCCGGGCGATGGGCGCAAAGCCCGGTGAGCGCATGAGGGCCGATCGCATCCCGCCGCGTCGTCGTCTTGCGCTCGGGCGCGGGCGCGGGCGCACGCTGCACGGCTTCGCCTGGCCCGTCCTGCTGTCTTGTGCCGCGGCACTCTCGGGCTGCGAATCGTTCGTCGCGCAGCCGCTGGCACCGGAGTCGTCGCTGCACGCGTTCGAGACCCGATCGCTGGACGACGCCGGCTTGCACGCCTACCTGCGATCGCGTCTTCGGAGCGACGAGCTTGCGCCCGCAGCGCCCTGGAACTTCGCATCGCTGACACTGGCCGCGGTTTACTTCAGCCCGGATCTCGACCTGGCGCGCGCCACGCGCGCGACGGCAGACGCAGCGGTGACGACCGCCGCGCAACGGCCCAACCCGACGCTGCAGTTGCCGTTCGCGGTCACGACGAACCCCAAGGCCGGCGAGTCGCCGTACACGCTGGGGCTCGGCCTGGACATCCCGATCGAGACGGCCGGCAAGCGCGGCGACCGTGTCCGGCACGCGCAGCAACTGTCGAAGGCGGCGCAGTTCGAGGTCGGCGCGGCGGCATGGCGCGTGCGCAGCCGGCTGCGCGCCCAGTTGCTCGAGCTTCATGTCGCACGGCGCGCGGTGCCCTTGCTGACCCAGCAGGTGCAGGTCCGTCAACAGCGGGTGCAGTTGCTCGATCGGCGCTTGGCCGTCGGCGCCGGATCGGTGGTCGAACTGCAGCAGGCCGTGGCCGACCTCGCCCAGGCCCGGCTCGAGGCCACGAAGGCCGGGCAGCAGGCGCGGGAGGCGCTGGCGGGCGCCGCGGCGACCATCGGCATCCCTGCGTCCGCGCTGGAACAGGCCCGGATCCGGCTCGACGCCTTCGATGCCGCGCCGCCGGATCTGCCGCCGGCGCGCGTTCGCGACGCGGCGCTGCGCAACCGCGCGGACGTGCAGGCTGCACTGGCGCGCTACGAGGCCAGCCAGGCGGCCTTGCAACTCGAAGTCGCCAACCAGTATCCCGACCTGCATCTGGGCCCCGGCGTTGCCTACGATGCCGGCGCGCACAAGTACGCCCTTTCGCTGTCGGGCATCGCGCTGCCGCTGTTCAACCGCAACCAGGGCCCGATTGCCGAAGCCACCGCCCGGCGCCAGGAGGCGGCGGCCCGCTTCGAGGCCGTGATGGCCCAGCGCGTCGCCGGTGCCGACCTTGCGGCGGCCCGCTACCAGGGCGCTCGCGCCCAATTGAAGGTGGCCGACACGCGCGCGGCAGCGCAGCACCGCGTGCTGCGTGCTGCGCAACGCGCCTTCGCGGCCGGTGAGACCGACCGCCTGGAACTCACGCTTGCCGAGCTGCAGGCCGGTTCGGCCGACTTGGCGCGCCAGGATGCTTTCGCCCGGCTGCAGCAGGCCGCGGGCGAGGTGGAGGACGCCATGCAGCGTCCGATCGCCGACCGTCCGGCGCGCGACGGTCGGGAGGAAGCACCGTGAATCGATGGCCCCATGCATGGCCGCTGGCCATGGCCGTGCTCGGCGCCGGGATGCTTGCGCTGGCCGGCGCCTGGCTCTATCGCGCGCCGGTGCCGGCCGGCGCCGCGGCAGCGGCCGTGCCCGCCGCGGCCGCGTCCAGTGCCGTGTCGGTGGTGGACGGCCTGACCGTGGTGCGGCTCGCACCCGAGGTCCAGCGCCGCAGCGGCCTCGCCACGCAGACTGTCGGCGCCGGCGTCCCGCCCGGCGGGGCGATTGCCTATGGCACGGTGATGGACTTGCGGCCACTGATCGATTGGCGCGGCCGGTACGAAGCCGCACTCGCACAGGCCGCGGGGGCGAGCGCGCAGGTCGGCGCTGCCGCGGCCGAGCTGGCGCGCGACCGCAAGCTCTACGACGATGGGCAGAACGTCTCGCTGAAGGCGGTGCAGGTCGCGCAGGCCAGCGCGCGGCAGGCCAGCGCCGCCGCCGACGCCGCACGCGCGTTGTTGAAGGCCTTGCACGCCGAAGCCGCTCAACGCTTCGGCTCCGTCGTCTCGCGCTGGGCGGTGCAAGGCGGCACGCCCCTCGACCGGCTGTTCTCCCGCCGGGCGGCGCTGGTGCGTGCGGCGCTGCCGCCCGGCCTCGCCCAGCCTCCCAGAACCGTGGAAGTGGCCCTCGACGACGCCGCTGCGCACCGCGCGACCTGGGTGTCGGCCGCCGCCCAGGCCGACCCCCGACTCGGGGCCAGCCTGCAGCTGTACGAAACCGATGGCGGCTGGCCGGCCGGCGCCAGCGTGATGGTCCGCCTGATCGGCCCGGCCGCGGCATCGCCCGGCACGTTCGTCCCGCGCGATGCCGTGGTCTGGTATGCGGGCCAGCCCTGGGCCTACGTGCAACGCGACCGATCGCATTTCGCGCGAGTGCCGCTGCTGGGCGCTGCCGAAACGGCCGACGGCTATGTCGCCGCGGTCGGCATCGCTGCCGGTACGCAAGTCGTGATCCGCGGCGCGGGCCTGCTGCTGTCGCAGGAGCAGATCCCGCCACCGGGCGGCACCGGCTGCAAGGATCCGGAATGCGACGACTGATCGCCCTCGCCAGGGGACACGCCGCACGATGCTGAGCGCCATCGTCCGCTTCTCGATCCGCTTTCGCGGCGTGGTGATCGCGCTGGCCGGCCTGCTCTTCGGCTATGGCCTGTACACGCTGCACGTCTCGCGCGTCGACGTGTTCCCCGAGTTCGCGCCCCCGTTGGCGATCGTGCAGGCCGAGGCGCCCGGGCTGTCGGCCGAACAGGTCGAAGTGCTGGTGACGCGGCCGATCGAGAGCGCGCTCGGTGGCTTGCTCGACGTCGAGACGATGAAGTCGAAGTCGCTGCCCGGACTGTCGATGGTCACGATCACATTCAAGGGCCGCACTGGCGTGCTGCAGGCCCGGCAGAGCGTCAGCGAGCGCCTCGGGGGCCTCGCGGCCCGCCTGCCGGCCGGTGTGCAGCCACCGGCCCTGCTGCCGCTGACATCGTCGACCAGCGTCGTGCTGGTCGCGGGGCTGACCTCGGCCTCGCGCTCGCTGGCGCAGCTGCACGACCTGGCCGAATGGACGCTCGAGCCGAGCTTGCTCGGCCTGCCCGGCGTGGCCGACGTCGTCGTGTTCGGCGGCGAGGTGCGGCAGTGGCAGGTGCAGGTCGATCCGCAGCGGCTGATGACGTACGGACTCACGCTGCAGCAGGTTCTGGCCGCCGCACGCCAGGCCACCGGGGTGCGCGGCGCAGGGTTCCTCGAAGGCAGCAACCAGCGACTGGCGATCCGCACCGAAGGCCAGCTGCGCACGCCCGCGCAGCTCGCGCAGGTGCCCGTCGCGTGGCGTGCCGGCGTGCCGGTGCGGCTGGGCGACGTGGCGACGGTGCGCGACGGCATGCAGCCGCCGGTGGGCGCGGCCAGCATCGACGGCCAGCGCGGCGTGATGCTGGTGATCGAGAGCCAGTACGGCGCGGACCCGATGACGGTGACGCGGGAGCTGGACCACGCCTTTGCCGGCTTGAAGCCGATGCTGTCGGCTCGGCAAGTGGTGCTCGACGCCACCGTGTTCCGCCCCGCGGCCTTCATCACCACGGCGATGGACCACCTGAGCGTCGCGCTGCTCGTCGGCGGCCTGCTGGTGATCGCGGTGCTGTTCCTCTTTCTTTTCAACCTGCGCACGGCCGCCATCTCCGCCTGCGCGATCCCGCTGTCGCTGCTGGCCGCGGTGATCGTGCTGCACCGCCTGGGCGTGAGCCTGAACACGATGACACTCGGCGGGCTGGCCATCGCGCTGGGCGAGGTCGTGGACGACGCGATCATCGACGTCGAGAACATCCTGCGCCGCCTGCGCGAGAACCGCGCGCTGCCGCAGCCACGGCCGGCTCCGTGGGTGGTCTGGCGCGCCTCGCTGGAGGTGCGCAGCGCCGTGGTCTACGCGAGCTTCATCGTCACGCTGGTCTTCCTGCCGGTGCTGCTGCTCTCGGGCGTCGCCGGCCAGCTCTTCGCGCCGCTGGGCAAGGCCTACGTCCTGGCCGTCCTGGCCTCGTTGGGAGTGGCCCTGACGCTGACCCCCGCCCTGGCCTGCGCGATGCTCGGGAATGCGCCGCTGACCGACGACGAGCCGGGCTTCGTGCGGCGCCTGAAGGCGCACCACGCCCGCTGGCTGGGCCGCGCCGAGCGCCACGCGGGCCGGCTCGCCGCGGGGGTCGCCCTTCTCGGCATCGCGGCGCTGGCCTGCCTGCCACTGCTGAGCGGCAGTTTCATTCCCGAACTGAAGGAAGGCCACTACACCGTGCACATGGCCCTCGCGCCCGGCACGTCCTTGCCGGAGGCGATGCGCATCGGTGACCGCGTGACCGCGGCGCTGAAGGCGATTCCCGGCGTGCGGCGGGTGGCGCAGCGCGCCGGTCGCGCCACGGGCGTGGTGGACCCGGTGGACGTGAACGTCAGCGAGTTCGAGGTCGACCTGCAGCCGATGGGCGGACGCGCGCAGACCACGGCGCTGGCGCGCATCCGCGACACGCTGGCCGGCTTCCCCGGCATGACGACCTCCGTCAACACCTTCCTCGCCGAACGCATCGACGAGACGATCTCGGGTTTCGCTTCGCCGGTGATCGTCAACGTTTACGGCGACAACCTCGACATCATCGACGCCAAGGCGCGCGAGGTGATGGCGGTGCTTCAGCAGGTCCGCGGGGCGGTGGGCGTCAGCCTGCAGGCGCCTCCCGGCGCGCCGCAGCTCGTGGTGCGCCTGCGCCCGCCGCTGCTGCAACGCTATGCGTTGCGACCGCTCGACGTGCTCGAGACCGTGCAGGCGGCCTTCGAGGGCGTGGACGTGGCCCAGGTGATCGAGGGCAACCGCGTCACCGACGTGGCGGTGCTGCTGGACGCCCGGCATCGCCGGAGCCCCGCCGATGTCGGGGCCCTGATGGTGCGCAACGGCCAGGGCCTGGCGGTGCCCCTGAGCGCGATCGCCGACATCCGCGAAACCGCCGGCCGCTCCCAGATCGCGCACAGCCAGGGGCAGCGGCTGCAGACGGTGACCACCGGCGTGCGCGGCCGTCCGGTGAGCGACTTCGTCAAGGACGCGCAGGCCCGCATCCGGCAGCAGGTGCACATGCCCAGCGGCACCTACGTCGCATTCGAGGGCGAAGCCCAGGCGCGTTCGCGCGCGCAGCAAGACCTGCTCGTCGATGCCGGGCTCGCGCTGGGCGGCATCACCCTGCTGCTGGTGCTGGCCCTGCGCAGCCGTCGGTCGATACTGCTGGTGCTGCTGAACCTGCCGTTCGCGCTGGTCGGCGGCGTGGTGGCGGTGCTGCTCACCGGCGCCGAGCTCAGCCTGGGCTCGCTGGTGGGCTTCGTCACGCTGTTCGGCATCACCTTGCGCAACGCGATCATGCTCGTGTCGCACTACGAGCACCTGGTCGAACACGAAGGGCTGATCTGGGGCCCGGAGGCCGCACTGCGCGGTGCGCGCGAGCGGCTCGTGCCGATCCTGATGACGGCGTCCGTCACCGCGCTCGGCCTGCTGCCGCTCGCGCTGCGCAGCGGTGCGCCGGGCAACGAGGTCGAGGGGCCGATGGCCATCGTCATTCTCGGCGGCCTGGTCACGTCCACGCTGCTCAGCCTGCTCGTGCTGCCGGCGTTGTCGTTGCGCTTCGGTCGTTTCGAGCGCACGCCGCAGGCGCAGGATCCGCTGGCTCGTCCCGAGCCGCGCGAGGCCTGGTTGTGAACCACCCCGGCCTTTCGTGAGGCACGCGCCGCAGATGGCTGCCAGTCGTCACGGCCGAACAGCGCCTCGGTCGAAGTTGACGATCACCGGCAATCACCAACTTTCCAACGGCGCTTTTTCACGATCGACGCCGAACGCCGGCGCTCGACCCGCGATCACGGGGTGACGGCCCGGGCCGCCGGTGCAGAGAATCGTCCGATGACAAACAATCGTCGCCGGCCCTCAAACGACGTCCGCAAGTTCAAGGGCGAGACCGTCTATGACTGGGACGCCGAGCCAAGCATCATGCGGCCGACCGGGTTCGAGCATTCAACGGTTCCCTCGTCTCTGTGGGAGCCGTCATCGCGATTCGGCCCGTCGACACTGCGGGCAAGCCAGGAACGAGCGCGCGCCAGGCGCCGAGGATTTTCCACGCTCGCCATCGCGCTGGTCGTCGTGGTGGCGGCCACGGCGGCCATCCTGGCAGGCGTCGCGCGATACCTTCATGCGCGGCCCGCCGCAACAGCGGTCACGGCCCGGCAGGCTGCGCAGAATTGAGGCGCCCGATCCGGTTCGTCGTCGGCGACCGGGACCACGCTGGCAACGACAGCCGGCGACTGACGCCGCAGGCGAGCCTCGCTGCAAGCCGCGAGCACGGCCCTCAATGACGGCAGCCTGGACGCGTTCGCGACGGACAAGGGCATCCTGTACGAGCTGGCGGAGTCGGTGCCCGGCGCGCGCATGCTGCCGGGCCGCTGGGGCGAGGAGCATTTGTCGCAGGGGATTCCCAGGGACCACAGTGCCGGCCGGCCCTTGCTGACCCGCTTCGCCGCGTCGGTGCAGGCCGAAGGGCTCGTGCAACGCGCCGCCGACCGACCGCGCGGGGCTGCACGGTGTGGTCCCGGCAGCGCAAGGCTGATGCGTCGGCAGCAACGCTTTCGCCCCCCCACGCGAACGCACCTCGCGCGCGAACGCATTCCGCGCGGCGGACCGGAGGCCGCAGCCAGTCGCGTTGACGATGCGTTGCCGTCAGTACAAGCGGACGGCCATGTCGAAGTACCAGGTCCGGCGGATTTCGATCACGTCGAAATCGTTGGCCAATCCCGGCGGGAACGACTGGTAGGGCGCCTGGCTTTGCACGATGCGCCGTATCGCGTCGTCGATCTCGGCCACGCCGCTGGAGCGAACGAATGTCACCGACTCCACGGATCCGTCGCGTCGAATGGCCACCGTCACGATGGGGTCGGTGTGAGGCCGCTTCGCCGCTTCGCGGACCATGTCGAAGGTCATGTTGAGCTGGATCTTGCGGGCCCAGGCTTCGGCGTACAGGACGAGTTCGGCGTTCGGGTCGGTGTGCCCGAACAGCCAGCCTCGTCGTTCGCTGCTCGACGACGGCGCAAGCGCGGCGGGCAGGCGCGTGGCCGTCGAGGCCGCTTCACGCCGGGCAGCCTCCTCGTCGAGCTGCCGACCGATCGCCCGAAGCGCCGCTTCATGTCTTGCCGCCTCGTCTTGCGCGGCATGCGCCTGCGCGGACTGCTGCCGGGCCGCTGCCTGACGCGCGGCCTCCTGGCGTTCGGCTTCCAAGCGCGCCGCCTCGGCCCGCGCAGCGTCCTGACGAGCCGCTTCCTGCTGCGCCGCCTCTTGCAGCGCCTCCTGCCGGGCTACCGCCTGACGCGCGACCTCCTGGCGTTCGGCCTCCAAGCGTCGCCGCCTCGGCCCGCGCGCAGCGCTTCCTGACGAGCCGCTTCCTGCTGCGCCGCCTCTTGCAGCGCCTCTTCCTGCCGGGCTGCCGCCTGACGCGCGGCCTCCTGGCGTTCGGCCTCCAAGCGCGCCGCCTCGGCCCGCGCAGCGTCCTGACGAGCCGCTTCCTGCTGCGCCGCCTCTTGCAGCGCCTCCTGCCGGGCTACCGCCTGACGCGCGGCCTCCTGGCGTTCGGCCTCCAAGCGCGCCGCCTCGACCCGCGCGGCTTCCTGACGAGCAGCGTCCTGCAGCGCCGCGTCCTGGCGCTCGGCGTCCTTCCGTTCGGCGTCCAGCCGCGCGGCCTCGGCCCGCGCCGCTTCCAACAGCTCCGCCTGCCGTTGCGCCTCCAGCTCCGAGTGATCGGGCTCGGCAGCTTCAGCAGCTCGCCCTCGCGCCGCCGGGTCGACTCGCTCCGGCGCTTCACCGGCGGCATCTCGAGGCGCCGGCAGCGCGGCTTCCGGGCTCGAGGCGGCGCTCGGCGAAGGCGCGATGACGGGCGTTGGCACCGATGGAGCGGAGGGCACGACCCATGTGGGCTCGTCGGATCGCTCCAGAGCGATCGGGGCCGGCTCAGGGATCGGTGCGGGCGCCGCGTCACCGGGCCCGTCGGCGCGCAATGGCGCCTGCGCGACGGCCGCGGCCGTCGCGACGTCTGCCTTGGGCGCGGCGTCCACCGCCGGCGCGGCCTTGGCCACGATCGCGTCTGATGTGCGCCTGCGGGGCGGCGCAGGGGACGTGGATGGCGCCGGGGCCGGCCCGCCGGCAACAGGCTTCTCGCTCGACACGCGCGGCAACGGCGCCGCGCTCGACAGGACCGCCGGCACCGCGGCCGAGGCCCGCGCCGGAACGAGCACGACGCGCAGCTCGGGCACCTCGATCCGTCGTTCTCGCCAGGGGAGGCCGAAGCCCGGAAGCCCGGGTCCTTGCCCATCGAAGTTCAGGCTCAACAGCAGCGCGTGAATCACCAGGGAGAGCAGCAGCGCGTAAGCCATTCGCCTGCGCTCGGCGATGTGCCTGGCTTGCAGGGACCCCGTGACGCGGCGCAAGACCCGCCACCGACACGTCCGGCCGGCGGGCCTGTTTCGACGGGTCATGAAGGTCGGCTCTCCGCTCATGCCGGCGAACTCACCGTGACCGACGCGCCCGGCCGGCGCCTGCAGGCGGGTCCGTCACGACGGTGTCGGGTCGGGCGGCCGTGGTCATCACGATGACCGCCGACGACCGGCATCGCATGCGGCGTGCCTCTTCGCGGGCGTGAGTCCATGGACACATCACGCAGGTCCAGCTCCAGCATCGATGCGATCCGTCGACGGCAGTTCGAGAGCCGCAGTTTTCCGCACTTCTCCCCCACCGCCAACGGAAACGCCAACCGACGCTACATGCAGCTTGAGGGCCTGCAGACCGTCAGCGATGCTGTTCCCACTCGGCTGTCCGCTGTGACTCGCTGAGCACCGCGCATCTCAGCTCTCTCCGGGCTGTGGACTTACACCATGCGCTGGGACACGACCGCACGACATCACGCCGCGACGAGAGAACGCCAGATTCCTTGAATCCTAACGCCAAGCTGAGGCGGTTGGAGCAGCCCAGCCCCCACCCAGGTAGCGGCCACGCCCCAGAGTCCCGGCTGGAGTCCCAGAAACGAAAACGCCACCCGAAGGTGGCGCAAGTCGTTGATTTCCTTGGTGGGCGGTGCAGGGTTCGAACCTGCGACCCCTGCCGTGTGAAGGCAGTGCTCTACCGCTGAGCTAACCGCCCGGATGTCCGGGTCCGGGCATGCCGGAAAGCGCGGGATTATGCCATGGCAGCGCGCCAGATCGCGCGGCCGCCACTGGCCTTGTCGATCTCGGCGATCAGCGCGTCGTGCGCGGCGGCCTCGTCGGCGCTGGGCTCGATCAGCGGCAACTCGAAGGCAGACAGGTCGACCGCCGCCACGGCCAATTCGCCACGGCCTTCGTCGCCGGCGTCGATGACGAGCGAGTCCTGGCCGCGCGTCATCCGGATGTAGACCTCGGCCAGCAGCCCGGCGTCGAGCAGCGCGCCGTGCAGCGCGCGATTGCTGTTGTCGACCTCCAGCCGCTTGCACAGCGCGTCGAGCGAGTTCGACTTGCCGGGGAACATCTCGCGCGCCATCAGCAGACTGTCGGTGACCTGGGCCACGTGACGCGCGATCGGCGGGCGCTTCAGACGTGCGAGTTCGGCGTTCAGGAAACCGACGTCGAAGGCCGCGTTGTGGATCACGATCTCGGCGTCGGCCAGGAAGCTCAGCAGCTCGTCGGCGACCGACGCGAACAGCGGCTTGTCGGCCAGGAACTCGTCGGTCAGCCCGTGCACGCGCACCGCATCCGGGTGGCTGGAGCGCTCGGGGTTCAGGTAGAAGTGCAGGTTGTTGCCGGACAGGCGCCGGTTCAGCATCTCGATGCAGCCGATCTCGATGATGCGGTCGCCGTTCTCGGCCGACAGGCCGGTGGTCTCGGTGTCGAGGAAGATCTGTCGCATCGTCGTCACGCCTCGGCGCCGGCCCGACCACCACCACAGCCCGAGGCCGGCCAGCCACCATCGGCACGCACAGCCACTGGCCCATGCTCATGTTCAGCCACAGCAGGCCGAGGAAGCTGTCGGGCTCGCGGAAGTACTCGGCGATGAAGCGGAAGATGCCGTAGCCGATCAGGAACAGGCCCGAGACGCGGCCCGTCGGGCGCGGCTTGCGCGCGTAGATCCAGAGGATCACGAACAGCAGCATCCCCTCCATGCCGAACTGGTACAGCTCGCGACGGATGGCGCGGGATGTTCGAGCCGCTCTGCGGAAAAATCATCGCCCAGGGCAGCGAGGGGTCGGCGGCCCGGCCCCAGAGCTCGCCGTTGATGAAGTTGCCGATCCGGCCCGCGGCCAGCCCGGTGGGCACGCAGGGCGCGATCAGGTCGGTGACCTGCAGCCAGGGCCGCTGGCGCGTGCGCGCGAACCAGACCATCGCCAGGATCACGCCGAGCAGCCCGCCGTGGAAGGACATGCCGCCCTTCCAGACCTGCGACGATTTCGAGCGGGTGCGCGAAATAGAACGCCGGCTTGTAGAACAGCACGTAGCCCAGCCGGCCGCCGAGCACGACACCGAGCACGCCGTAGAACAGCAGGTCCTCGACGTCGCGCCGCGTCCAGCCCGCGTCGGCGAACTGCGGCATCTTGACGCGCCGCCCGGCCAGGTACAGGAAGAGCGCGAAGCCGGCCAGGTACATCAGGCCGTACCAGTGGATCTGGATCGGCCCGAGCGACAGCGCGATCGGGTTGAACTGGGGATGCACGAGCATCAGCGGGCCTTCTTGCGGGACGGTGTGCGGAGCGCGGATTGTCGCCGCTCGCCGGTGCCCGGCGGCGTCTGCAGCGCCACGACATGTTCGACGAAGCGCCGCACCACCGGCGGCGCCGGCTCGCGCCAGACGAGGCTCGTCTCGCATTGCAGCGGCGCACCCGCCAGCGGCCGGTAGACGACGCCGGGGCGCTGCAACTGCATCAGCGCGGCCGGCACCCAGGCCACGCCGATGCCGGCCGAGACCAGGTTGACGATGGTCTGCATCTGGATCGCCTCCTGCGCGATGCGCGGCGTGACGCCTTGTTCGCGGTAGAAGCCGAGCACGGCGTCGTACAGCGACGGCGCGATCGCGCGCGGAAAGATCACCAGCGGCTCGGAGGCAACTTGCACGAAGGGCAGGCTGCGCCGCGCGGCGAGCGGGTGGCTCTCGGGCAGCGCCAGCACGAGCGGCTCGCGCAGCGCGCGCCAGGCCGCCAGCCCGGCCGGCGCCGCGCCCGGCGCATGGAGCACGAAGCCGGCGTCGATCTCGCCGGCCGCGAAGGCGTCGAGCTGGACGTCGAGCGTGGCCTCGCGCAGGCGCAGCACGACGTCGGCATGCGCGGCGCGGAACGAGCGCAGCCAGCCGGGCAGCGGGCCGTAGGCGATGCTGGAGACGAAGCCCAGGCGCAGCTCGCCCGACAGCCCGGCCGCCGCCGCCTGCGCCAGCCGCGGCAACGCCTCGGCCGCCGCCAGCAGCCGGCGCGCCTCGGGCAGCAGCGCGGCGCCGGCCGGGCTCAGCCGCACCGAACGCTGGTGGCGCACGAACAGCGGCGCGCCGAGCGCGCGCTCCAGCCCCTGGATCGCCTGCGACAGCGGCGGCTGCGTCATGCGCAGGCGCTCGGCGGCACGGCCGAAGTGCAGCTCCTCGGCGACGGCGACGAACTGGCGCAGGGTTCGGAGTTCGATCATTGAGTGGTCTGGCGTATCAATCCCGAGCCGGCAATATATTGGACTGCGATCGCCCGCGTCGCGATACTCCGACGCTCACCGTTGCCGAGGAGACCCGCCATGAGCTTCAACCGCCGCTCGAAGAACATCACCGAAGGCGTCGCGCGCGCGCCGAACCGCTCGATGTACTACGGCATGGGCTACGAGGACGGCGACTTCGGCAAGCCGATGATCGGCGTCGCGAACGGGCATTCGACGATCACGCCCTGCAACTCGGGGCTGCAGAAGCTCGCCGACGCCGCGGTCGAGGGCCTGCGCGAGGCTGGCGCCAACCCGCAGATCTTCGGCACGCCGACGATCAGCGACGGCATGGCGATGGGCACCGAAGGCATGAAGTACAGCCTGGTCTCGCGCGAGGTCATCGCCGACTGCGTCGAGACCTGCGTCGGCGGCCAGTGGATGGACGGCGTGCTCGTCGTCGGCGGCTGCGACAAGAACATGCCCGGCGGCATGATGGGCATGCTGCGCGCCAACGTGCCGGCGATCTACGTCTACGGCGGCACGATCCTGCCCGGCCACTACAAGGGCCAGGACCTGAACATCGTCAGCGTCTTCGAGGCGGTGGGCCAGTTCAGCGCCGGCAAGATGAGCGAAGAGGACTTCTGCCAGATCGAGCGCCGCGCGATCCCCGGCAGCGGCTCGTGCGGCGGCATGTACACCGCGAACACGATGAGCTCGTCGTTCGAGGCGCTGGGCATGAGCCTGCCGTTCGCGTCGACGATGGCCAACGTCGAGGAAGAGATCGTCGCCCACACGCGCGAGGCGGCGCGCGTGCTGGTCGAGGCGGTGAAGGCGGACCTGAAGCCGCGCGACATCGTGACGAAGAAGAGCATCGAGAACGCGGTCGCGGTGATCATGGCCACCGGCGGCTCGACGAACGCGGTGCTGCACTTCCTGGCCATCGCGCACGCGGCCGGCGTCGAATGGACGATCGACGACTTCGAGCGCGTGCGGCGCAAGGTGCCGGTGCTGTGCGACCTCAAGCCCAGCGGCAAGTACCTCGCGATCGACCTGCACCGCGCCGGCGGCATCCCGCAGGTGATGAAGGAACTGCTGGACGCCGGCCTGCTGCACGGCGACTGCATGACGGTCAACGGCAAGACCGTGGCCGAGAACCTGAAGCACGTGCCGCCGCTGCGCGCCGACCAGGACGTGATCCGCCCGGTCGCCAAGCCGATCTACGCCGAAGGCCACCTCGCGATCCTGAAGGGCAACCTCGCCCCCGAAGGTTGCGTCGCGAAGATCACCGGGCTGAAGAACCCGGTGATGACCGGCCCGGCGCGCGTGTTCGACGACGAACAGTCGGCGCTGGCCGCGATCATGGACGGCAAGATCGTCGCCGGCGACGTGATGGTGCTGCGCTACCTCGGCCCGAAGGGTGGCCCGGGCATGCCCGAGATGCTGGCGCCGACGAGCGCGCTCACCGGCCGCGGGCTGGGCGAGTCGGTCGGCCTGATCACCGACGGGCGCTTCTCCGGCGGCACCTGGGGCATGGTGGTCGGCCATGTCGCGCCCGAGGCCCATGCCGGCGGCCTGATCGCGCTGGTGCAAGAAGGCGACTCGATCACGATCGACGCGCACCGGCTGCTGCTGCAGCTCAACGTCGACGACGCCGAGATCGCGCGCCGGCGCGCCGGCTGGCGCCAGCCGGCGCCACGCTACACGCGCGGCGTGATGGCCAAGTTCGCGCGCAACGCCGCCAGCGCCAGCCGCGGCGCCGTGCTCGACGACTGAGTCAAGCGATTCAGGGCCGCGGGTCGCGCCGCGGCGGCTCGGCCGGCGGCGCCTTCTCGGGCGGCGCGCTGCCCGGCCGGCGAGCGGCGTTGTCGCGCATCACGCGCACGCGCTTCTCGCGCTGCACGTCCAGGCCCAGCGCCTGCATGTCGCGCTGCCGGCGCGCCTGCTTGCGCTCGGCCATCTTGCGGTCGGCCCTGCGTTGCGAGACGCCGGTGGCGTCCGAGATCGCCCACCACACGGCGGCCAGGCCAAAGGGCAGCAGCACCCAGACCCAGCCCCAGGCCGCGACCGGGCCGATGTCGGCCACCTTCAGCAACAGCAACAGGACTCCGAGTCCGAGGAACCACATGGCGTTTGCGCTCAGCGATCAACGCGCCACAGGGCGCGCGACCACTGTAGCCGATGGGCCCGGGGCCTGGGCCCGGGCACTCGTGACGCTTTGCGCTGGGCGGCGGGATTCGGGGCCTTGCGCGCGGCACCGCGCTGGCTCGCGGCCCGGATCAGTTGGTCTGGGCCAACTGTTCCAGGATGGCCGGATTCTCCAGCGTGCTGGTGTCCTGCGTGATGGCTTCGCCCTTCGCGATGCTGCGCAGCAGCCGGCGCATGATCTTGCCGCTGCGCGTTTTGGGCAGGTTGTCGCCGAAACGGATGTCCTTGGGCTTGGCGATCGGGCCGATTTCCTTGGCCACCCAGTTGCGCAGCTCGTTGGCGATCTTCTTCGCTTCGTCGCCGCTCGGACGTGAGCGCTTGAGCACCACGAACGCACAGATCGCCTCGCCGGTGGTGTCGTCGGGACGGCCCACCACCGCCGCTTCGGCGACCAGCTCGGTGCAGCTGACCAACGCGGACTCGATCTCCATCGTCCCCATCCGGTGCCCCGACACATTGAGCACGTCGTCGATGCGGCCGGTGATCGTGAAGTAGCCGGTCTTCGCGTCGCGGATCGCGCCGTCGCCGGCCAGGTAGTAGCCTTTCAGTTCGGGCGGGTAGTAGCTCTTCTTGAAGCGCTCGGGGTCGCCCCAAATCGTGCGGATCATGCTCGGCCAGGGCTTCTTGACGACGAGGATGCCGCCCTGCCCGTTCGGCACGTCGTTGCCGGTCTCGTCGACGATCGCCGCCGTGATGCCCGGGAACGGCAGCGTGCACGAGCCCGGCACCAGCGGCGTTGCGCCCGGCAGCGGCGTGATCATGTGGCCGCCGGTCTCGGTCTGCCAGAAGGTGTCGACGATCGGGCAACGGCCGCCGCCGACATGCTTGTGGTACCACTCCCAGGCCGCCGGGTTGATGGGCTCGCCGACCGAGCCGAGGATGCGCAAGGACGACAGGTCGTAGCGCTTCGGGTGCACCGACTCGTGGCCCTCGGCAGCCTTGATCAGCGAGCGGATCGCGGTCGGCGCGGTGTAGAAGATCGTGACCTTGTGGTCCTGGATCATCTTCCAGAAGCGTCCCGCGTCCGGGTAGGTCGGCACGCCCTCGAAGACGACCTCGGTGCCGCCCAGCGCGAGCGGGCCGTAGGTGATGTAGGTGTGGCCGGTGACCCAGCCGATGTCGGCGGTGCACCAGAAGACGTCGTCAGGGCGCAGGTCGAAGGTCCACTTCGTCGTCAGCGCCGCGTGCAGCAGGTAGCCGCCGGTGCTGTGCTGAACGCCCTTGGGCTTGCCGGTCGAGCCGCTGGTGTAGAGCAGGAACAGCGGGTGCTCGGCGCCCACCCATTCGGGCTCGCAGGTCTCGCTCTGCGCGGCCATCAGGTCCGCCAGCCAGACGTCGCGCGCGGCATCGAACGGCGATCGCGGCGCCGGTGCGCTGGTGCACGAGCACCTTGCGCACGCTGGCGCAGCCGCCGAGCGCGATCGCCTCGTCGACGATGGCCTTCAGCGGCAGCGCCTTGCCGCCGCGCTGCTGCTGATCGGCGGTGATCACGGCCACCGCGCCGGTGTCCTCGATGCGGTCGCGCAGCGACTGGGCCGAGAAGCCGCCGAAGACCACCGAATGCGTGGCGCCGATGCGCGCGCAGGCCTGCATCGCGGCCACGCCCTCGACGCCCATGGCCATGTAGATGACGACGCGGTCGCCCTTCTTCACCCCGATCGACTTCAGCGCGTTGGCCATCCGGCACACGGTGGCGAGCAGCTCGCGGTAGCTGACGTGGCGGACCTCGCCGCCGTCGGCCTCGAAGATGAGCGCGGTCTTGTCGCCCAGCCCGCGCTCGACGTTGCGGTCCAGGCAGTTGTAGGACGCGTTCAGCGTGCCGTCCTCGAACCACTTGTAGAACGGCGCATCGCTGTCGTCCAGCGTGCGCGTGAACGGCGTCTTCCAGCTCAGCAGCTCGCGCGCGAGCCGCGCCCAGTAGCCGGCGTTGTCGGCCTCGGCCTCGCGGCACAAGGCCTCGTAGGCGGCCATGCCCGAGACATGCGCGCCCCGCACCGCGGCAGCGGGCGGCGGGTACAGCGGGTACTCGGTGGGGGAATCGGCGCTCGACATGCACGGTCTCCTTGCGTTTCGATGTTCTGGGGCGCCGGCGAAGGTAGGCCCGGGCTCTTACGATGCGCTGACGCGGCCCCGCCGGCAAGCGGCCTCTACAATTTACGCCAAACCCAGCCCCGCGAAGCACAGCCCCGATGGACACCCCCAACGCCGGCCCGCCGGCTCGACTGACGTCGCTGGCCGGCCTGATCTTCGCCAGTCGCTGGCTGCAGCTGCCGCTGTACCTGGGGCTGATCCTCGCGCAGGCGGTCTACGTCGTGCACTTCTGGGTCGAGCTGGCGCACCTGATCGAGGCCGCGTTCGGCAACCAGGCCGCGCTGGCGCAGCTGGTCACCAGCGCCGGCTACCGCAGCGACGTGCCGGTCGACTCGCTGAACGAGACCATCATCATGCTGGTCGTGCTCGCGCTGATCGACGTCGTGATGATCAGCAACCTGCTGATCATGGTCATCGTCGGCGGCTACGAGACCTTCGTCTCGCGGCTCAACCTCGAAGGCCACCCCGACCAGCCCGAATGGCTGAGCCACGTCAACGCGTCGGTGCTGAAGGTCAAGCTGGCCACCGCGATCATCGGCATCAGCTCGATCCACCTGCTGAAGACCTTCATCAACGCCGCGGCCTACACCGACAAGGTGCTGATGTGGCAGACGCTGATCCACATCGCGTTCCTGTTCTCGGCGCTCGCCATCGCCGCCACCGACCGCGTGATGGTCAAGGCCCAGCACGACTGAACGGCCCCGAATTGCCGAAGGAAGCTCCATGAGCCAGACCACGATCCGCCACGACGACCTCGTCGACACCGTCGCCGCGGCGCTGCAGTACATCAGCCACTACCACCCGGCCGACTACATCGCCCACCTGGCGCGCGCCTACGCGCGCGAGCAGGGCCCGGCGGCGAAGGACGCGATCGCGCAGATCCTGACCAACTCGCGCATGAGCGCCGAGGGTCGGCGTCCGATCTGCCAGGACACCGGCATCGTCAACGTGTTCCTGAAGATCGGCATGGACCTGCGCTTCGAGGGCTTCCCGGGTTCGATCGAGGACGCCGTCAACGAGGGCGTGCGCCGCGCCTACCTCGACGCCGACAACCCGCTGCGCGCGTCGGTACTGGCCGACCCGCTCTTCGAGCGCAAGAACACGAAGGACAACACGCCGGCGGTGGTCCACATGAGCGTGGTGCCGGGCAACCAGCTCGACGTGACGGTGGCGGCCAAGGGCGGCGGCAGCGAGAACAAGAGCAAGTTCATCATGATGAACCCGAGCGACAGCCTGGTCGACTGGGTGCTGAAGACGGTGCCGACGATGGGCGCCGGCTGGTGCCCGCCGGGCATGCTGGGCATCGGCGTCGGCGGCACCGCCGAGAAGGCGATGCTGCTCGCCAAGGAATCGCTGATGGAGCCGATCGACATGTTCGAGCTGCTCGCGCGCGGGCCGGCGAACAAGCTCGAGGAGCTGCGCATCGAGCTCTACGAGAAGGTCAACGCGCTGGGCATCGGCGCGCAAGGCCTGGGCGGGCTGACCACCGTGCTCGACGTGAAGATCGCGACCTGGCCCACGCATGCCGCGAGCAAGCCGGTCGCGATGATCCCGAACTGTGCCGCCACCCGCCACGCGCACGTGGTGCTCGACGGTTCCGGCCCGGCCTACCTCGAGCCGCCGAGCCTGGACCTGTGGCCCGACGTGCACTGGGCGCCCGACTACGACAAGAGCACCAAGGTCGACCTGAACCGGCTCACGCCGGCACAGGTGGCGAGCTGGACGCCGGGCCAGACGCTGCTGCTGTCGGGCAAGATGCTCACCGGCCGCGACGCGGCGCACAAGCGCATCCAGGAGATGCTCGCGCGCGGCGAGACGCTGCCGGTCGACTTCGCGAACCGCGTCATCTACTACGTCGGCCCGGTCGACCCGGTGCGCGACGAGGTCGTCGGCCCGGCCGGCCCGACGACGTCGACGCGGATGGACAAGTTCACCGAGATGATGCTCGGCCAGACCGGCCTGATCGCGATGATCGGCAAGGCCGAGCGCGGGCCGGTCGCGATCGAGGCGATCAAGAAGCACAAGAGCGCCTACCTGATGGCCGTCGGCGGCGCCGCCTACCTGGTCGCCAAGGCGATCAAGGCAGCCCGGGTCGTCGGCTTCGCCGACCTCGGCATGGAAGCGATCTACGAGTTCGACGTGCAGGACATGCCGGTCACGGTGGCGGTCGACGCCCAGGGCACCAGCGTGCACACCACCGGCCCGAAGGAGTGGCAGGCCCGGATCGGCAAGATCCCGGTCGTCGCTGCGTAGCCACCCCGCTTCGCCACGTGTCGCAGTTCTTCGAAGTCCACCCGCAGAACCCGCAACCGCGCCTGCTGAAGCAGGCGGCGCAGATCCTGCACGACGGCGGCGTCGCCGCGGTGCCCACCGATTCGAGCTACGCGCTGGTCTGCCGGCTCGACGACAAGGCCGCGGCCGAGTCGTTGCGCCGCCTGCGCGAGGTCGACGACAAGCACCACCTCACGCTGCTGTGCCGCGACCTGTCGGAGCTGGCGCGCTTCGCGCGCGTCGACAACCGCCAGTACCGGCTGCTCAAGCTGGGCACGCCCGGCCCCTACACCTTCATCCTCGAGGCGACGAAGGAGGTGCCGCGCCGGCTGTCGCACCCGCAGCGGCGCACGATCGGGCTGCGCGTGCCCGACCACAAGGTGACGCAGGAACTGCTCGCGCTGTTCGGCGAGCCGCTGCTCGCCACCACGCTGATCCTGCCCGGCGCGCACGAGCCGCTGAACGATGCCGGCGAGATCCGCGAGCAGCTGCAGAAGCGGGTGCAGGCGGTGGTCGACGCCGGCGCCTGCCCGATGGAGCCGACGACGGTGATCGACCTCAGCGGCGAGACACCGGTGCTGGTGCGCCAGGGGCGCGGCGAGCTGGCCCGCCTGGGCCTGTAGCCGGCGCGCACCGGCGCGGCAGTCATGAGCCAATGTGGCTTCGCCACTTTGCTCATCCCCCGTGGGGGGCGGGCCGGGTGCAGCCCGGCCCTGGGAGTGCTCAGAGTGCCGCGGTGATGACCATCTCGACCTTCCAGCCCGGGCGCGCCAGCGTCGCCTGCACGGTGGCACGCGGCGGCGCGTGGCCGGCGGGCAGCCAGGCTTCCCAGACCTCGTTCATCGCCGGGAAGTCGGCCAGGTCGGCTGATGAAGATCTGGCACATCAGCAACTTGCCCTTGTCGGTACCAGCGCGCGCGAGCAGCGCGTCGATGGCCGCCAGCACCTGGCGCGTCTGGCCCGCGATGTCCTGCGTGTCGTCGCCGGCCACCTGGCCGGCCAGGTAGCAAACGCCGTTGTGCACGGCCATTTCCGACAGGCGGGTGCCGACGTCGAAGCGTTGAATCATCGGGAATGTCCTTTCCGCGGCGCCGGATGCGCCGCTGCGGTCTTGTGGCCCAGGCGCGACTCGGTGCCGGCGAGCAGCTTGCGGATGTTGCCCTCGTGGCGCCAGACGAGCAGCAGGCTCATCACGATGATCGCCAGCAGCGCCGGCTCGGCGCCCCAGATCAGCGCCTGGTAGAACGGCGCGAAAGCCGCCGCGACCAGCGACGCGAGCGACGAGTAGCGGAAGAAGGCCGCGACGATGACCCACGAGACGAGCGTCGCGAGCCCTAGCCAGGGGTTGAGCGCCATCAGCACGCCGGCCGCGGTGGCCACGCCCTTGCCGCCCTGGAAGCGGAAGTACAGCGGCCACAGATGGCCGACAAAGGCCGCCAGCCCGACGAAGGCCGCCGCGTTCTCGCCGATGCCCCAGCGCGGGCCGTAGAGCAGCGTCAGCAGCACCGGCAGGTAGCCCTTGAGCGCGTCGAAGGCCAGCGTCAGCACCGCCGCCGCCCGGTTGCCCGAACGCAGCACGTTGGTCGCGCCGGGGTTCTTCGAACCATAGCTGCGCGGGTCGGCCAGGCCCATCAGCCGGCTGATGATGACGGCGAAGGACAGCGATCCCACCAGGTAACCGGCGAGCATCGTCATCAGGGTCGGCAGCAGCGAATTCATCGGCGCCGAGTGTAACCAGAGGCGGTGCGGCGCTCACCCCGGCGCGGGCTGCGCGGCGGCTTCCAAGCGCCGCACGTCGCGCAGCAGCCGCCGGCCGACGAGTTGCAGGAAGTAGAAGCCGAACTTCGCGTTCTGGAACGCGAGCTGGCGCACTTCGTCGTAGCTGATCGTCAGCGCCTCGCCGGCCTCCACGCATTCGATCGACTGGGTGCGGCGTTGATCCGGATCGACGAGGCCGATCTCGCCGATCACGTCGCCGGGGCCCAGCGCCACGTCGGCCTCGACCGCCCTGAAGCGACCGCTGAGCACGAACAGCATCGCGGTCGCGGCGTCGCCGCGCTGCCACAGCCGTTGGCCGGCGTCGAAGCGCCGGCGGTGCGTGAAGGGGCGCAGCCACTCGATCGACAGGTCGCCGCTCGCGGCTTCGGCTCACCTGCCGCACCAGCCTGCGCATCTGGCGCAGCCGAACGATGTTCATCGGCAGCAGCACCACATGGAGCAGCAGCGTCGGGTAGACCGCCGCGGCGGCCCCGTAGGCGATGAACGCGACGTTGGCCAGGATGCCCGCCATGCGCAGACGGACCATCGACTTCGAATAGTAGGCAATGAACGTGAACAGGGCAGCGAGATAGCCGATGATCTGAATCGAGATCGCTACGTACCCATGCATGCTGTCGGCCCCTGTTGGTAGCGCCGATTCTCACCCGGGCGCCAGCGCCCTGCCGCCGGCAAAACCCCGGCAGCGCCGCGATCACGCCGGCACGGGCCCCGATGGATGGCGAAGAAGGTGCGTCAGTGGGCCGTCTGCAGGCGCAGCCGCAGCGCGGCCTCCTCGGCACGGGCGTCGTCGATCTCGCGCAGCACGCCGTGCAGATCCACCGGCGTCGTGTCGGCCGCGACACGGCCGGTCAGCACGGCCTCGGGGCGGAGCAGGCCGCGCTGGTACAGGCCCCAGATCTCCGGCCCATAGGCGGTGACCAGCAGTTCCGGCGCGAAGCGGCCGAAGAAGCCGCGCAGGTTGTCCACGTCGCGCAGCAGCATGCGCTGCGCATGGTTGTTGCCGGCGGCGTCGACGGCCTGCGGCAGGTCGATGATCACCGGGCCGTCGGCCGCGAGCAGGATGTTGAACTCCGACAGGTCGCCGTGCACGACGCCGGCGCAGAGCATGCGCACCACCTCGCCGAGCAGCGCGGCGTGGTGCGCGCGCGCCTGCTCGGGCGTGAACTGGCAGTCGTTCAGGCGCGGCGCGGCGTCGCCGTTCGCGTCGACCACCAGTTCCATCAGCAGCACGCCGTCGTGGAAGTTGTACGGCCGCGGCACGCGCACGCCGGCCGCGGCCAGCCGGTACAGCGCGTCGACCTCGGCGCTCTGCCAGGCCGCCTCCTGCGCCTGGCGGCCGAAGCGCGTGCCCTTGGCCATCGCGCGCTGCTCGCGCGAGTTCTTGACCTTGCGGTTCTCGGTGTAGTCCACCGCCTGGCGGAAGCTGCGCTGCGTGGCTTCCTTGTAGACCTTGGCGCAGCGCGTCTCGTCGCCGCAGCGCACGACGAAGACCATCGCTTCCTTGCCGCTCATCAGCTGGCGCTGCACGCCGTCGATCAGGCCTTCGTCGACGAGCGACTGCAGGCGCTTCGGGGTTTTCATCGGCGCATTGTCCGCTGCGCGCCGGCCGCGCCGCGGGTGGGCACCGGCAGGCCCTACCCGCGCGGGTGGTGCTTCGCGTGCAGTTGGCGCAGCCGCTCGCGCGCGACATGGGTGTAGATCGTGGTCGTGCCGATGTCGGCGTGGCCGAGCAGCATCTGCACCGCGCGCAGGTCCGCGCCATGGTTGAGCAGATGGGTCGCGAACGCGTGGCGCAGCGTGTGCGGCGACAGCGGCGCGCCGATGCCGGCCTGCAGCGCGTGCTTCTTGACGAGCTTCCAGAACATCTGCCGCGTCATCGGCCCGCCGCGCGCGGTGACGAAGAGCGCGTCGCTCGCCTGGCCCGCGAGGATCGCGCCGCGCGCGTCGGCCAGGTAGCGCTGCAGCCAGCCGTGCGCCTCCTCGCCGAACGGCACCAGGCGCTCCTTCGAGCCCTTGCCCATCACGCGCAGCACGCCCTCGGCGAGGCCCAGGTGCACGGTCTTCAGCGTCACCAGCTCGCTCACGCGCAGGCCGCTGGCGTACATCAGTTCGATCATCGCGCGGTCGCGCAGGCCCAGCGGCGTCGCCAGGTCGGGCGCGCCGAGCAGCGCCTCGACCTGCGCCTCGCTCAGCACCTTCGGCACGCGCATCGGCTGTTTGGCGGCGAGCAGGCGCTGGGTCGGGTCGGCCGCCACGAGCCGCTCGCGCAGCGCCCAGCGGAAATAGCGCTTGAACACCGTCAGGCGCCGGTTCGCGCTGCTCGCGCGCGAACCGGCGTGGCGTTCGGTGATGTAGCCCAGCAGGTCGGCCTCGCGGCTCGCGTCCAGCGCCTTGTGCTGGCGCTCGGCGAGCCAGGCGCCATACAGGGCGAGGTCCTGCCGGTAGGCGGCCAGCGTCAGCGGCGCCAGGCCGTCTTCGACCCAGAGCGCATCGACGAAGCGGTCGATCGAGGCCTGGCTGTCGGGCGGCAGCGTCACGCGGAAAGCCTAGGACCGGGCGCCGAGCAGGCCGGCCTTCAGGCGCTTGTCGACCGGCTTGTCGCCGAGGAAGATCAGCAGCACCGCAGCGTAGAAGTCCGCGCCCGGGATCGCCGGGCCGCCGGGCCGGCCGTTCAGGCTCATCTGCAGGCCGCGCCCGGGCAGGTAGTCCAGGTCGACGACGGCGCCCTTCTCCACCGTGCCGATGGCCTGGATCTGGCCATCGAACGAGGCCTGGCGCTCGGCCAGCGCCGCATGCTCGGATTCGGGCGTGTTGCGCGCGATGCCGACGTCCACCGCCTTGACGAACTCCTTCGCCGGCACGTCGATCAGCATGCGCAGCTGCAGCCGCTTCGCCCCGGGCGTGGCCAGCACCTGGGCCGGCGTCGCCGCCTTCGCCGTGAGATACAGCGCCGCCGCATAGCCCTTGAACCAGGCCACCGCCCGCACGCCGACGCCGTTGAGCACGAGCTCGGCGTCGCCGACGCGCAGGCTCGCATCGAAGGTCTCGCCGGCGATCTTCATCTGCGCATGGGTCCAGGGCGCGACGGCCGCGAGCGCGAACGCGGCGATCAGGTCGCGGCGGCGCAACCAGCCCGGCGTCGAATCGGTCATCGCGTCTTCAACGTCCGGCACGGCCGGGCCGCCGACCGGCGCGCGCTGGCACACTGCCCGGATGCCCGACGCGTTCCTGCTGCTGCCCGATTTCCTGCTCATCGTCTGCGGATTCCTGATCTGTCGCTACACCGCGCTGAACCGTCCGGTCTGGGACGGCGCCGAACGGCTGGTCTACTACCTGCTGTTCCCGGCCCTGCTCTTCGCGTCCATTCTGCGGTATCCGCTGTCGCCGGGGGCGATGCTGCCGCTGGCCGGCAGCGGCGTCGCGGTGTGCGGCGCCGGCATCGCGCTGGCCTACGCGCTGCGCCTGTGGCCCGGCGTCGACGCGACGTTGCACGCGTCGGGCGCGCAGACCGCGTTCCGCTTCAACTCGTACATCGGGCTCGCGCTGGCCGAGCGCCTGGCCGGCACCCAGGGCGTGGCCTGGATCGCGCTGCTGATCTCGCTGTGCGTGCCGCTGTGCAATATCGCCGCGGTCTGGCCGCTGGCGCGCCACGGCGGCCACGGCTACCTGCGCGAACTGGCGCGCAACCCGCTGATCCTGGCCACCGGCGCCGGGCTGGCGTGCAACCTGCTCGGGCTGCGCCTGCCCGAGCTGGCGGCGATCACGCTCGGCCGCATCGGCGGAGCCGCGCTGCCGCTCGGGCTGATGGCGGTCGGCGCCGGGCTGCGCCTGGGCGCGCTGCGCGAGTCGCCGGCGCTGGCCGGCGCCTTCCTGGCGATCCGCCACGCGCTGCTGCCGGCGCTGGCGATCGCGCTCGTCGTCGCGCTCGATCTGCCGCCGGCGCAGCAGGCGATCGTGGTCGCGTTCGCGGCGCTGCCCACCGCGTCCAGCGCCTACGTGCTGGCCACGCGCATGGGCGGCCACGGCGGCTTCGTCGCCGGGCTGGTGACGCTGTCCACGCTGATCGGCATGCTCGGCCTGCCGCTGGCGCTGTGGGTCTTGCACCGGCTGGCGTGAGCGGCCGCGCTCAGCGGCCCGCGTCGACGTCCGCCAGCGCCCAGCCGATGTGCTCGCCGACCAGGCCGTCGGCGTCCGGCCAGGCCGCCTGCAGCGCGGCGCGCAGTTCGCCGTCCTCGCGCGCGTGCAAGGCGTTGCCCAGCGCGACCGCGAGGTTGCGCCGCCAGCGCTGCCAGCCGATGCGGCGGATCGCGCTGCCCTCGGTGCGGCGCAGGAACTCGGCCTCGCGCCAGGCCCAGAGTTCGAGCAGCGTCGGCTCGGCCAGCGGCGCGCGCGCGTCGAAGTCGGGCAGCGTGGCGCGCTCGCGCGTACTTGTTCCACGGGCAGGCGAGCTGGCAGTCGTCGCAGCCGTAGACGCGGTTGCCGATCAACGGGCGCAACTCGAGCGGGATCGGCCCGGCGTGTTCGATCGTCAGGTAGCTGATGCAACGCCGCGCGTCGAGCCGGTACGGCGCGACGATGGCCTGCGTCGGGCAGACGGTCCAGGCACGCGCTGCAACTGCCGCAATGCGCGCTCGTGGCTTCGGTCAGCGGCAGCGCCAGGTCGACGAAGATCTCGCCCAGGAAGAACATCGAGCCGGCGTCGCGCCGCAGCGCCAGCGTGTGCTTGCCGCGCCAGCCCAGGCCGCTGCCGGCGGCGAGTTCGACTTCGAGCACCGGCGCCGAGTCGGTGAACACGCGGTGGCCGAAGGGCCCGACCTCGGCGGCCAGGCGGTCGGCCAGCTGCTGCAGCCGAGCACGCAGCACCTTGTGGTAGTCGCGGCCGCGGGCATAGACCGAGACCACCGCGCGCGCCGGGTCGGCCAGCGCGCGCCATTCGCGGCCCATCCAACCGACCGGCGTGTCGCGCGGCAGGTAGTCCATGCGCGCCGTGATCACGCGCAGCGTGCCCGGCACCAGCTCGGCCGGCCGCGCGCGCTTGGCGCCATGCGCGGCCATGTAGCCCATCGAGCCGTGGAATCCCGCGTCCAGCCAGGCCTGCAGACCGGCTTCGGCGGCGCCGAGCTGCACATCGGCGACGCCGATCTGGGAGAATCCCAGCCCATGCGCCCACTCCCGCACTCGCTGCAACAGCGACTGCCCGTCGAGGTGATGCTGCTGTCGCATGTGCCGATTCTAGAAACCCGCTCGCTGCGCTGGGCCGACGAGGCCGGATGCGCTGCCTGGGCCGGCGCGCTGGCCCGCCACGCCGAACTGCGCGACGCATTCATCGAACTGCACGGTCCGCTGGGCGCCGGCAAGACCACCTTCGTGCGCCACCTGCTGCGCGCGCTGGGCGTGGAAGGCCGCATCAAGAGCCCGACCTACGCGGTCATCGAGCCCTACGAGCGGCCCGGCCTGGCCATCTCGCACTTCGACTTCTACCGCTTCGAGGACGCACGCGAATGGGCCGATGCGGGTTTCCGCGACCTGTTCGCCGCGCCCGGGCTCAAGCTCGCCGAATGGCCCGAGCGTGCCGCGGCGGTGCTGCCCACGCCCGACCTGCGCCTGCACATCGAACCGCTGGACGGCGATGCGCGCGCCGTCACCGTCGAAGCCATGACGCCGCGCGGCGTCGCGTTGCTGAAATGAACCACCCCCGAAGCGCCTTCGGCGCTCCCCCTCGAGGGGGCGACGCCACTGGCCGGGCCGAGCCCGGCCACGGCGTCCGCTGGCGGCGTCGGCTTCGTGCGGCAAGGGTCGCGCGAACCGGGGTGGAGCAGCGGGCATGAAGCGGCGCAGCGCCCTCGCGCGCATGGGCAGCCTGGTGCTGCTCGTCGCTGCGCCGCAGATCGCCTTCGGCGCGAGCATCGTCGCGGTGCGCGTCTGGCCGGCCGAGGACTACACGCGCGTCACGATCGAGTCCGACCAGCCGTTGCAGGCCAGCCATTTCCTGACCCCCGACGGTCCCCAGCGCCTGGTCGTCGACATCACCGGCCTGCAGCTCGACGCGCGCTTGCGCGAACTCGTCGGCAAGGTCCAGCCCGACGACCCGTACATCGCCGGCGTGCGCGTCGGCCAGTACCAGCCGAACGTCGTGCGCCTGGTGTTCGACCTGAAGCAGCCGGTGGCGCCGCAGCAGTTCACGCTCGACCCGGTGGCAGCCTACCGGCACCGGCTGGTCTTCGACCTCTACCCGACCACCGCGCCCGATCCGCTGCTGGCGCTGATCCGCGACAAAGAAGGCGCCGAACAACAGGCCGCGAAGGCGGTGCAGGACGCGCTCGGCGAACTGATGGCGCAGGTGGCGCAGCCGCACGCCGGCGCGCCGGCGCGCCCCCCGGTGGCCCCCGGGCTGCACACGCTGGCGCCCGCGCCGCCGCCGTCCGACGCCGAACAGGACCGCGTGGACCGCCTCGTCATCGTCGCGCTCGACCCCGGCCATGGCGGCGAAGACCCCGGCGCGACCGGCCCGACCGGGTTGCACGAGAAGGATGTCGTGCTGGCCATCGGCCTGCAGCTGCGCGACAAACTGAACGCCGTGCGCGGCATGCGCGTGATGATGACGCGCGACGCCGACTTCTTCGTCCCGCTGGGCGAGCGCGTCGTGAAGGCGCGCCGCGTGCAGGCGGACCTGTTCGTCTCGATCCACGCCGACGCCTTCCTGCGTCCGCAGGCGCGCGGCGCGAGCGTGTTCGCGCTGTCGACCCATGGCGCATCGAGCGCGGCGGCGCGCTGGATGGCGAATCGCGAGAACGCGGCCGATCTCGTCGGCGGCGTCAACGTCGGCGCGGTGAAGGACGCGCAGGTGATGCGTGCGATGCTCGACATGAGCACCACCGCGCAGATCAAGGACAGCCTCAAGCTCGGCCGCGAGGTGCTCGGTCGCATCGGCCGCGTCGGACCGCTGCACAAGGGCGTCGTCGAACAAGCGGGCTTCGCGGTGCTGAAGGCACCCGACATCCCGAGCATCCTGGTCGAGACCGCGTTCATCTCGAACCCCGAGGAAGAAGCCCAGCTGCGCGACCCCGTCTACCAGGCCCAACTGGTCGAGGCGCTGGCCAGCGGCATCCGCCGCTACTTCGCGAAGAACCCGCCGCTCGCCCGCCAGCGCACGCTGTGACGCAACGGCGGCGCGGCGGTTCAGTTGATCTCGGCGCGCACGCCGCGCGCCCGCCAGGCGCCGACGAGCACCAGCACGCCGGGGATCAGGATCATCGCCAGGATGATCTGGCCCAGGTGCTCGCGCACCCACGGAATGTTGCCGAACAGGTAGCCCGCCAGCGTGATGCTGCCGACCCACAGCACGCCGCCGGTGACGTCGTAGAAAGTGAACTTGCGCCGCGTCATCTGCGCGACGCCGGCGACGAAGGGCGCGAAGGTGCGCACGAAGGGGATGAAGCGGCCGGCGATCAGCGTGAAACCGCCGTACTTCTCGTAGAAGGCATGGGTTCGGTCGAACGCCTGCCGGTTGAACCAGCGCGACTGCTCCCAGTGGAAGACGCGCGGCCCGATGCGCCGGCCGATCGCGTAGTTGGTCTGGTTGCCCAGCACCGCGGCGCTGATGAGCAGCACCAGCGTCAGCGGCAGGCTCATCACGCCCAGGCCGCAGAGCGCACCGACCACGAAGAGCATCGAGTCCCCGGGCAGGAAGGGCATCACGACGACGCCGGTCTCGACGAAGATGATCGCGAACAGCAGCGCGTACACCCAGGTGCCATAGGCCTGCACGAACTGCATGAGATGCAGATCGATGTGCAGGATGAAGCCGATCAGCGAAGTTAAAAGTTCCACGGGTATCGATTATCGGGGCTGCACGCTATGCTGCCGCCAGCAATGAACGCCAGCCCCACCATCGACACCGCCGTCCAGCGCGAACTGCTCCAGGTCGCGCTTCGCAATTCCGGCCGCAGCGTGGGGCTGCTGTCGGTGGCGGTGGCTTTCGTCGCGTGGTTGGGCTGGGTTCACGGCCACCACGGCGCGGCGATCGCCACCGCGCTGCTCGGCGTGGTGGTGTCGATCTGGCGCGGGGCGATATCGCTGCGCTACCGCGACACCGCGAGGCTGGCCAACCCACAGCTGCAGGGCATCGTGCGCCAGCTCGAAGGCAATGCGCTGCTCGCCGGCGTGATGTGGGCGGTGGCCACCTTCGGCATCTATCCGTCGCTGAGGGAATCCACCGGCACGGTGTACGTGGTGATCGTCTGCGGCTCGGTGGCGACCGCGGCGTTCTTCCTGTCGATGGCCGGCCAGTCCTTCCTGTGGCTGACCGTGCTGCAAGTCGGCGCGCTGGTCGCCGTCAGCCTGTTCGACGACGGCGTGCGGTCGATCCCGCTGGCGGTGCTGGCGGCGATCTTCGGCGTCACGATGTGGCTGGCGACGCGCGAATTTCGCAAGACCGCCGTCGCCTCCACCCGGCACAGCCTGGAGGCCGATGTCGCGAACGCCTCGTTGCTCCGCGCGAAGGAGGCGGCCGAGTCGGCCAACCTGGCGAAGTCGCAGTTTCTCGCGACCATGAGTCACGAGATCCGCACCCCGATGAACGGCGTGCTGGGCGCGCTCGAACTGCTGCGCACGACCTCGCTCGACCTGCGCCAGCGCCGGCTGGTGAACACCGCCGCGGCGTCGGGCGAGTCGCTGATGGACATCCTCAACGACGTGCTCGACCACTCCAAGATCGAGGCCGGCAAGCTGCTGCTCGCCGCCACGCCGATGTCGCTTCGCTCGGTCGCCGGGTCGGCGGCGGCGCTGTTCCGCGCGAACGCCGAAAGCCGTGGCCTGACGATCTCGCTGCAGATCGACGAAGGCGTCGTCGACGCGGTGGTCGGCGACGCGCCGCGCCTGAAGCAGGTGCTGCTCAACCTGGTCGGCAACGGCGTCAAGTTCACCGAGCACGGCAGCGTCACGCTGCGCCTGAGCGCGCTGCCGTCACCCGAAGGCCGGTGCGTCGTCCGATTCGACGTCACCGACACCGGCATCGGCATCCCGGACTCCGCGAAGCGGCATGTCTTCCAGCCCTTCCACCAGGTCGACGGCACGCGCAGCCGGCTGCGCGGCGGCACCGGCCTGGGGCTGGCCATCAGCCAGCGCATCGTCGAGGCGATGGGCGGGCGCATCGACTTCGACAGCCGCCTCGGCCAGGGCTCGCGCTTCGGCTTCACGCTCACGCTGCCGTGCGCGCCGGCGCAGCTGCCGTCGGCGAACACCGACTCGGGCTTCACGCCGCTGGACAGCGGCACGCCGCTGTCCGGCACGGTGCTGCTGGTCGAGGACAACGTCGTCAACCGGATGATCGGCGTCGAGATGCTGCGTTCGCTGGGCGTCGAGGTGGCCGAGGCCGAAGACGGCGCGCAGGCGCTGACGCTGATCGACGAGCAGCGCTTCGATCTCGTGCTGATGGACATCCAGATGCCGGTGCTCGATGGCTATGCCGCCACCCAGCAGGTGCGCGAGCGCGAATCGCGGCTGCGCCTGCCGCGCGTGCCGATCGTCGCGCTGACGGCGAACGCCTTCGACGACGACGCCACCCAGTCGCTCGCCGCCGGCATGGACGCCCACCTGGCCAAGCCCTACACCCGCGGGCAACTGCGCGAGTTGCTCCAGCAGTGGCTGTAGCCGGCGGCGGGCGCCACCGCCGCCGCGCCGGTGCCGTCAGTTCGGCAGGCGCCGGTCGCCGCGGTCGTCGCCGCGCCGCTCGGCGCCGGAGCGGCGCTCGCCCCAGGCCATCTCGAGCTCGAGGCGCTTGATCTCCTCGACCGCGCCTTCGTCGGCGCCGCCGGCCTTGCGCGCCTGCGCGCGCGCCAGCCGCTCCATCAGGCGCAGGTCGCGGTCGGTGAGCTGCATCGCCGCGTCGGCCCAGAGGTCGACGATCGCCTGCAGCGTCTCGAGCCGGATCGGCGCGGCCAGCCGCTGCGCCCGCAGCGCCGCCAGCGTGCCGCGCAGGCGCGGGTCGACCTCGCGCAGCGTCTGCTCGATCGCCGCCTCGCCGGCACCGTCGTCGACCACCACGTCGACCAGGCGGCGGCTGAACAGCTCGTCGGCGCTGTACAGGCGGCCGGAGAGGATCATCTCGTTGGCGACCGCGAAGCCGGCCTTGCGGATCGTGAAGTCCCAGGCCCCCATGCCGGGGAACAGGTTGAACAGCACCTCGGGAAAGCCGGCCTGCGCGCTGCGCTCGAAGAGCACCTTGTGGAAGGGCAGCACCGATTCGAGCCCGCCGCCCAGCGTGTCGCCCTGCACCAGCACGGTGGTGTGGATGCCCAGGTGCGCGGCGTTCTCCATCCACCAGACCAGGTCGACGCACAGCCGCCCGTAGAGCTTGAGCGAGTCGACGTCGCCGGCGCGCACGAGCAGCACGAACAGCGCCAGATCGCCGCCGAAGTTGAAGACCTTGGGCACGTCCGAGGTCATCACGAAGTGGCGCACCAGACCCGGATTCGCGCTGATGTCGGACAGCATCAGCTGCAACTCGCTCATCGCGGCCAGGCTGTAGCACTGGATCGGCCTGACACAGGTGCGCACGCGCAGCAGGCGCAGGTCGGAGCTCCATTCGAGCCGGAAGGTCTTGTACGGCCGGCCGAGCAGCGCCGCGACCCCGCCCCCGCTTCGCTCGGGTGCGTTCATCGGCCTCGCGCCTCGGACGTCATACGGCTTCGATGATGCGCGTGAAGTGGTGGAAGTTGACGCGCACCGACTCGATCACCGCCGCCTGCGCGGCGGAGTCCTTCAGCGTGTTCAGGATCTTGCGCAGCTCGGCCATGTGCTGCGCGTCCATCGTCGAGTGCGAGTCGATGAACGAGACGCCGCGGTCGCCGTCGAGCAGCAGCGACTCGCGGATCGCCGACGCGAACGGCCCGCCGTAGACCGACGCGATGACCTCCAGCGCGTACAGCATGCCCAGCGCGCTGCAGGGGTGGCGGCGGTCGGCGGCCCAGTAGTTGTAGCCGTTCAGCGCCAGCGTGTTCGCGCTCGGCGCATGGGCGCGCGTGACCTCGGGCGCCACGCCGATGGCCTCCAGGTCGTTGCGCACCCAGACCTCGTGGCCCGACTCCTCGTGCATGTGCTCGTAGAGGAAATAGCGCAGGCCGGCGAACTCGTCGCCCATCCGGCTGGCCGCCGCGGCGCAGACCGGGTTGAAGTGCCAGACCACGTGGTACAGCTCGAGCAGCAGCGCGCGGTAGCGCGGGGCGGACATCCCGTCGGCGACCGCCGCGACGACGATCGGGTGCGTCTCGAACCCACGTCGGTCCTCGTCGGTGGCGGTGACCAGTTCGGCAAAAAAGGGCAGCATGTTTCTCTCGCGGGAAGCCATCCCGAATATCGCAGACTCAACGCAATTCTCGGGCCAATCCGTCTCGTGGACCCAACAGCGATCCGTCTCGACCCGACTTCTACAATGCGTCGATGACTGCCGTGCTGTCGTCGCCGCCGCGCCGAACCATCCGCGAACTGCCCGACGAACTGGTCAGCCAGATCGCGGCCGGCGAGGTGGTCGAGCGCCCGGCGTCGGTGGTGCGCGAGCTGGTCGACAACGCGCTCGACGCCGGCGCGCGCCAGGTCACGGTGCGGCTGGCCGCCGGCGGCGTGCGCGGCATCGTCGTCGAGGACGACGGCGCCGGCATCGAAGCCGCCGAGCTGCCACTCGCGCTGAAGCGCCACGCGACGAGCAAGATCGCTTCGCTGGCCGAGCTGGAGTCGGTGGCGACGATGGGATTCCGCGGCGAGGCGCTGGCCGCGATCGCCTCGGTCGCCGGCGTCTCGATCACCAGCCGCACCGCCGGCGCGCCGCACGCGACGCGGCTGGACGCGCGCAGCGGCGAGTTGCAGCCCGCAGCACGCGCGGTCGGCACCACGGTCGACGTGCAGGAACTGTTCTTCAGCACGCCGGCGCGGCGCAAGTTCCTCAAGACCGACGCCACCGAACTGGCCCATGCGCTCGAAGCCGTGCGCCGCCACGCGCTGGCGCGACCCGACGTGGGCTTCGCGGTCTGGCACGAAGGCCGCCTCGTTGCCCAGTGGCGCGCCGCCGATGCCACGCAGCGCCTGCGCGACGTGCTGGGCACCGAGTTCGCCGCCGCCAGCCGCACGCTCACCGCCGTCGCCGGGCCGCTGAGCCTGGAAGGCCGCGTCGGCCAGCCCGAGGCCGCGCGCGCCCGCGCCGACCTGCAGTACCTGTTCGTCAACGGCCGCTTCGTGCGCGACCGGCTCATCGCGCACGCGGTGCGCAGCGCCTACGAGGACCAGCTCCACGGCAGCCGGCAGCCGACCTACGCGCTGTTCCTGCAGATCGCGCCCGAACTCGTCGACGTCAACGTGCACCCGACCAAGATCGAGGTCCGCTTCCGCGACGGGCGCGCGCTGCACCAGGCGGTGCGGCACGCGGTCGAGGACGCGCTGGCGACGACGCGGGCGCTGGCCGCAGCGCCACCGGCCGCGGCCGAGCGCCGTGCCCGTACCCCCATCGGCCTGGCAACCCTCGCTGCCGCTCGCCGCGCGCGAACCGGCCGCAGCGTGGACGGCGACGCGGCCGCCGGTGCCCGAGTCGCCGCAAGGCGGCGGCGGTCTCGCGACCTGGGCCGCGCTGCGCGAGCCGCTGCCCCGGCCGGAAGAATCCGCACCGACGGCCTGGCCGCTGGGCCGCGCGCTGGCGCAGATCGGCGGCGCCTACGTGCTGGCCGAGAACGAGCAAGGCCTGGTCGTCGTCGACATGCATGCGGCGCACGAGCGCATCGTCTACGAACGGCTCAAGCGCGCGGCCGACGGCGCCGCGGTGCTGCCGGCGCAGCCGCTGCTGATCCCGCTCAGCTTCCCGGCCAGCGCGGCCGAGATCGCCACCGCCGAGGCCGAGCGCGAGGCCTTGCTCGCGCTCGGGCTGGACCTCAGCGTGCTCGGCGCCGGCACGCTGGTGCTGCGCAGCCGGCCGGCCGCCATCGCCGACGAGGCGAGCGACCTCGCCGAACTGGCCCACGCCGTGCTGGTCGAGCTGGGCAGCGTCGGCGCCAGCCGCGCGGTGCAGCGTGCGCGCGACGAGATGCTGGCCACGATGGCCTGCCACGCCGCGGTGCGCGCGAACCGCCGGCTCGGCCTCGAGGAAATGAACGCGTTGCTGCGCGAGATGGAAGCCACCGAACGCGCCGACACCTGCAACCACGGCCGCCCGACCTGGCGCCAGGTGACGCTGAAGGAGCTGGACTCGCTGTTCCTGCGCGGGCGCTGAACCAGCGCTACGAGTGGATGTAGCTCTCCAGCTGCGCGATCGTCATCTCGTGGCCGGCGATGATGTCGTCGAGGATGTCGCGGACCGAGATCATGCCCAGCACGGTGCCGCCGTCGAGCACCGGCAGGTGGCGGATCCGCTTCTCGCTCATCAGCGCCATGCACTGGCGCGTCGGCGTGCGCGGACTGACGACGATGACCTGGCGCGTCATGATGTCGCGCACCAGCGTCTCCTTCGAGTTGCGGCCCTGCAGCGCCACCTTGCGCGTGTAGTCGCGCTCGGAAAGCACGCCGACGAGCTGGCCGTGGTCCATGACCATCAGCGCGCCGACCTCGTGCTCGGCCAGCACCTCCAGGGCGGAGTAGACGGTGTCGTCGGGGTGCACGTGCCAGAGCGTGCTGTCACGCTGGCGGAGCAGTTCGGAGACGGGTTTCATCGCGGTCTCTCCTTGGCGTCGGTGGCCAACCCTAGCGTACCGAAACGCGGCCGGCTTGCAAGGGGCGCGGACTCCGTGGCGAGGCCATGGTCCAATCGCGCCATGGCCGATCTCCCCAAGTCCGCCGCCGAAGGCGTGCGCGTCTCCAAGCTGATGACCGAGCGCGGCCTCGCCTCGCGGCGCGAGGCCGACGAATGGATCGAAGCCGGCTGGGTGCGCGTGAACGGTGCCATGGCCGTGCTCGGCCAGCGCGCCGGGCCCGACGCCGTGATCACCATCGACGCGCGCGCCAAGGTCCAGCAGGCACGCCGCGTGACGGTGCTGCTGCACAAGCCGATCGGCTTCGTCAGCGGCCAGGCCGAGGACGGCCACCAGCCGGCGGCGGTGCTCGTCACGCCGGCGAACCGCTGGAAAGCCGACCCGACGCGGCTCGAATTCCACCCCGGTCACCTGCGCCACCTCGCGCCCGCGGGCCGGCTCGACATCGACTCCACCGGCCTGATCGTGCTGACCCAGGACGGCCGCATCGCCAAGCTGCTGATCGGCGACGAGACCCGGGTCGAGAAGGAATACCTGGTCCGCGTGCAATACCCCGGCCCCGACCGCCTGCCCGACGAAGCCCTGGCGCGGCTGCGCCACGGCCTCGAACTCGACGGCCACGCACTGCGACCGGCGCGGGTGAGCTGGCAGAACGAGGACCAACTGCGTTTCGTGCTGCGTGAAGGCCGCAAGCGGCAGATCCGCCGGATGTGCGAGCTGGTCGGGCTGAAGGTGCTGGGCCTCAAGCGCGTGCGCATCGGCAGCGTCGCGCTCGGCCAGTTGCCGGTCGGGCAATGGCGCTACCTGGGCGAGCAAGAACGCTTCATCTGATCGGCGCGCAGGATCCGAATGTCGTCGACCGCCTTGCTCCTGGGTCTGACCGCGCTGGCGCAGGTCGGACCGCAGCCGCTGCCGGCGCGCTTCGACGCCGCAGACGACGCCTGACGCCGCGACCTCCGACGTCCCACCCGAAGCCCTCGAACCGATGAATCCCCTCTCGCGCCCGGGCGTCCTCGCCGCCGCGCCCGCGCCGCGCCTCTCGCACGCGTTCGCCGCCGTCGCGCTCGCGCTGCTGCTCGGTCTGCAGCCGATCACCACCGACCTCTACCTGCCCTCGCTGCCGCTGCTCACACGCTCGCTGCAGGCGACGATGGGCGGCGCACAGCTGACGATGTCGGCGCTGATCCTGGCCTTCGGCGTCGGGCAGCTGTTCTGGGGCCCGGTCGCCGACCGCACCGGGCGCCGGCCGGTGCTGCTGGCCGGGCTGTCGCTGTACACGCTGGCCAGCGTCGGCGCGGCGATGGCGCCCGACATCGACACCCTCGTCGCCTGGCGCGCCGTCCAGGGCGCGAGCCTGGCGGCGGCGGTGGTCGTCGCGCGTGCGATCGTGCGCGACCTGTACGAGCCGCACGAAGGGGCGCAGGTGATGGCGCTGGCGCTGTCCGGGCTGGCGCTGATTGCCGCCTGCGGCCCCGCGCTGGGCGGCCAGATCGCTGCCGCCTTCGGCTGGCGCGCGGTGTTCGGCCTGGTGGCCGCGGCAGGGGCCGCGACGCTCGCCTTCGTCGGCTGGTGCCTGCCCGAGACGCTGCAGCAGCGCGACCCGCACGCGACGCGCCTGGCGCCGCTGTTCGCGGCCTGGTCGCGGATCGTGCGCCAGCGCGACTTCATCGCCTGGACGCTGCTCGTCTCGTGCACCTACGGCGGCCTGTTCACGATCCTCGCCGGCTCGTCCTTCGTCTACATGAACATGCTCGGCCTGGCGCCCGGCGCCTACGGCTTGGTGATGGCCAGCGCGTCGGTGTGCTACCTGCTCGGCACGCTGGCCTGCCGGCGCTGGATCTTGCGCCACGGCGTCAGGCGCGCGGTGCGCCGCGGGGCCGGCTTCACGCTCGCCGGCGGCGCGCTGATGGTCGCGTTCGCGGTCGCCGGCGTGCACGCCGTCTGGGCGGTGCTGCTGCCGCAATGGCTGTACTGCTTCGGCCACGGCATCCACCAGCCCTGCGGTCAGGCCGGCGCGGTGGGGCCGTTCCCTCGCGCCGCCGGCGCGGCGTCGGCACTCGCCGGCTTCGTGCTCGCGCTGACCGCGTTCTTCATCGGCAGCTGGCTCGGCCGGGTGCTGGACGCCAGCGTGCTGCCGTTCGCGCTCGGCGTCGGCTTCTGGGCGCTCGCGACCAGCCTCGTCGGCTGGACGCTGGTGCAGCGGCTCGCCCGGTGAAGCCGCGCGCGATCGGCCTGGCCGGGCCGACGGCCAGCGGCAAGACCGCGGTCGCGCTGGCCTTCGCCGCCGAGCAACCGGTGGAGATCGTCAGCGTCGACTCGGCGCTGGTCTACCGCGGCCTGGACATCGGCAGCGCCAAGCCCGGCGCCGCCGAGCGCGCCGCGGTGCCGCACCACCTGATCGACATCCTCGACCCGACCGACGCGTACTCGGCGGCGCGCTTCGTCACCGACGCCCACCGGCTCGTTGCGGACATCAACGCGCGCGGCCGGCTGCGCGCTGCTGGTCGGCGGCACGATGCTCTACTTCAAGGCGCTGCGCGACGGGCTCGACGCGATGCCCGCCGCCGACCCCGACGTGCGCGCCGCGTTCGACGCGCGTGCGGCCATCGAGGGCTGGCCGGCGCTGCACGCCGAGCTGGCGCGCGTCGACCCGGCCACCGCCGCCCGGCTGGCGCCGAACGACGCCCAGCGCATCCAGCGCGCGCTCGAGGTCTGGCAGCTCAGCGGCCGGCCGCTGTCGGCCTGGCATGGCGCGCCGCGCGCGGCGGCGATCGAGCTGCCGCTGGTCTCGCTCGAACCGGCGTCGCGCGCCTGGCTGCACGAGCGCATCGCGGCAGCGCTTCGACGCGATGCTCGCGGCCGGCTTCGTCGACGAGGTGCGCGCGCTGCGCGCGCGCGGCGACCTGCACCCGGGCCTGCCGTCGATGCGCTGCGTCGGCTACCGCCAGGCCTGGGCTGCGCTCGACGCGGGCGACCTGACCGGGCTGCGCGAAACCGGGATCGCCGCGACGCGCCAGCTCGCCAAGCGCCAGCTGACCTGGCTGCGCTCGATGCCGGAGCGCAGCGTGATCGAAGCCGACGCGCCGGACGCGCTGGCGCAGGCGCTGCACGCGCTGCGCCGGCTCGCCAGCCGCGACTCGGCGATGCAGCGGCGCTGGGCGGCAGTCCGGACGCGATCCTCGGGCATCATCGGCGCCGATGCTGCTGCTCGAAGGTCTGTCCAAGTCGTTCGGCGAGACCGTCGTGTTCCGCGATGTCTCTCTGCAGTTGAAGGCGGGCGAGTTCGTCGCGCTGCTCGGCGAGTCGGGCGTCGGCAAGTCGACGCTGCTGAACTGCATCGCCGGGCTCGAAGCGGCGGACCGGGGCGGGATCGTCGTCGCCGGCCAGGACCTGGGCGCGCTCGACGAGGCGGCGCGCGCGCGGCTGCGGCGGGCCCGTCTCGGCTTCGTGTTCCAGGCCTTCCACGTGCTGCCGCACCTGAGCGTGGCCGAGAACGTGCACCTGCCGCTGCTGCTGCTCGGCCGGCCCGACCCGGGCCGCGTCGCGGCGGTGCTCGACGCAGTCGGTCTGGGCACGCTCGGCGCACGCTTTCCGGCGCAGCTGTCGGGCGGCCAGCTGCAGCGCGTCGCGATCGCGCGCGCGGTGGTCCACGCGCCCGGGCTGATCCTGGCCGACGAACCCACCGGCAACCTCGACCCCGAGACCGCCGCGCGCGTGCTCGACCTGCTCGTCGCCCAGGTGCGCGGCGCCGGCGCGGCCTGCCTGCTCGTGACCCATTCGACCGCGGCCGCGGCGCGCGCCGACCGCGTGCTGCGCCTCACGGCCCGTGGCATCACCGCGCCGTGAACGCGCGCCTGGCCGCCCACCTGATCGCGCGCGAATGGCGCCACCACCCGTGGCGCCAGGCGGTGGCGCTGCTCGCGGTGGCGCTCGGCGTCGCGCTGGCCTTTTCGGTGCACCTGATCAACCGCTCGGCGCTGACCGAGTTCTCGGCCGCACTGCGCTCGGCGAACGGCCAGCCCGACCTGACGCTGCGCGGCCAGGGCGCAGGCTTCGACGACGCGCTCTACGAGCGCGTCGCGGCCGACCCGGCGGTGGCGCTGGCCAGCCCGGTGGTCGAGGTCGACACCTACGCGCTCGCCCCCGGCGACCACCGCATCTCGCTGCGCGTGCTCGGCATCGACGCGCTGCGGATCGCCCCGCTCGCACCGGCGCTGCTGCCGCGTCCGGCCACCGGCGCCGACCGGCTCGCGATGCTGGACCCGGACACGGTGTTCCTGAACCCGGCGGCGAGGCGCGCCACCGGCGCCGTCGACGGCGCGACGCTGTCGCTGCAGTCCGGCCCGGGCTGGCAGCGGCTTCGCGTCGCCGGCAGCGTGGCCGCCGGCGGTGCGCCGCTGGCGGTGATGGACATCGCCGGCGCGCAGACCCGCTTCGGCATGACGGGGCGGCTGTCGCGCATCGACCTGCGCCTGGTGCCAGGCCACGACGCGAAGGCGCTGCTCGCGCGGCTGGCACTGCCGAGCGGCGTGGTGGCCGTCGCGCCGGGCGCGGCCGAAGCACGCGTCGCCAACCTGTCGCGCGCCTACCGCGTCAACCTGACCGTGCTCGCGCTGGTCGCGCTCTTCGTCGGTGCCTTCCTCGTCTTCTCGGTGGTCTCGCTGTCGGTGGCGCAGCGCACGCCGGGCTTCGCGCTGCTCGGCGTGCTCGGCATGACCGCGCGCGAGCGCCGCGGCCTGGTGCTCGCCGAATGCGCGACGCTCGGCGCCGCGGGCAGTGCGCTCGGCCTGCTGCTCGGCGCCGCGCTCGCCTGGGCCGCGCTGCACCTTCTCGCCGGCGACCTGGGCGGCGGCTATTTCCCAGGCATCGCGCCGGCGCTGCAGGTCGGCGCGACGGGCGCGGTGGGCTTCGCGGCGCTTGGCATCGCGTCGGCGCTGGTCGGCGGCTGGCTGCCGGCCTTGCAGGCCGAGCGGCTGTCACCGGCGCTGGCGCTCAAGGGCCTGGGCAGCCCGGGCGCGCTGGCGCCGCCGGCCTGGCCGGGGCTGGCGCTGCTCGCCGCCGGCGCGGCGCTGGCCTTCGCGCCGCCGATCGCCGGCCTGCCGCTGGCCGCCTACGGGGCGGTCGCGGCGCTGCTGTTCGGCGGCGTCGCGCTCGTGCCCAGCGCGGTGCATGCGCTGCTCGCGCTGATGCCGACGCCGCGTTCCGCGCTGCCCTTGCTCGCGCTGCAGCGCGCGCGCTACCAGCGCCGCACCGCCACCGCGGCGGTGGCCGGCGTCGTCGCGAGCCTGGCCTTGTCGGTCGCGCTGACGGTGATGGTGACGAGCTTTCGCGACGCCGTCTCGGCCTGGCTCGACACCGTGCTGCCGGCCGACCTCTACGCACGCAGCGCCGCCAGCGCGGGCGCGGGCGACCAGGCCTGGCTCGCGCCCGGGTTCGTCGCCGCGGCGGCGCGGCTGCCCGGCGTGCAGCGCGTCGCGGCGTCGCGCGTCACGAGCCTGCAGCTCGCGCCCGACCGACCCGCGGTGACGCTGATCGCACGCGATCTCGCGCAGCCGGCGCAGGCCTTGCCGATGATCGAGGCGCCGCTCGCGCCGGCACCCGGCGAGGTCGGCGTCTACGTGAGCGAGGCGATGGTCTCGCTCTACGGGGCTGCGGTCGGCCGCCGCATCGCGCTGCCCTTGGGCAACGCCTCCGTGCGGCCGCGCGTGCTCGGCGTCTGGCGCGACTACGCGCGCCAGTTCGGCGCGATCGCGATCGACGCCGCCGACTACCGGCGGCTGACCGGCGACGCGCGCGTCAACGATCTCGCGATCTGGCTCGCGCCCGGCGCCACGTCGGCCGAGGTGCAGGCGCGCCTGCGCGCGCTGCTGCCCGACCCGGCGATGCTGGAGTTCGCCTCGACCGGCGAGTTGCGCGCGCTGTCGCTGCGCATCTTCGACCGCAGCTTCGCCGTCACCTACTACCTGCAGGCGGTGGCGATCGCGATCGGGCTGGTCGGCATCGCGGCCAGCCTGTCGGCGCAGGTGCTGGCGCGGCGCAAGGAATTCGGCCTGCTCGCCCACCTCGGGCTCACGCGCGGCGCAGGTGATCGCGGTCGTCGCCGGCGAGGGCGCGGCGTGGATGGCCGCCGGCACGCTGGTCGGGCTGCTGCTCGGCATCGCGGTCAGCCTGGTGCTGGTGTTCGTCGTCAACCCGCAGAGCTTTCACTGGACGATGCCGCTCGTGCTGCCGGCGCTGCGGCTGGCACTGCTGTGCGGCGCGGTGTTCGTCGCCGGCGTCGCCACCGCGGCCTTCGGTGCACGCCGCGCGGCCGGGCGCTCGGCGGTGTTGTCGGTGAAGGAAGACTGGTGAAGCGGCGCGGCCTGCTGCTCGCGCTGCTGGCCGGTGCGGCGCGTGCCGACGGCATCGCGCGCGGCCGCGTGCTGCGCTTTCCGCGCGACCATGGCGCCCACCTCGAGGCGCGCACCGAATGGTGGTACGCGACCGGCTGGTCCGGCACCGAGGCCGATCCGCGCTACGGCTTCCAGCTCACCTTCTTTCGCAGCCGCACCGGGCTGGCCCAAGGCGTGGACAGCCGCTTCGCCGCGCGCCAGCTGCTGTTCGCGCATGCGGCGATCACCGACCTGGCCGCGCAGCGCCATCGTCACGCGCAGCGCATCACGCGCTGGTCGGGTGACGGGCCCACGGCGCTGGCCGCCGCGTCGACCGCCGACGCCGACCTGCGCGTCGACCGCTGGACGCTGCGCCGCGATGCGCAAGGCTGGCACGCGCAGCCTGCCCGCCGAGAACTTCGCGATCGATCTGCGGCTGCAGCCGACCCAACCACTGCTGCTGCAAGGCGACGCCGGCTTCTCGCGCAAGGGGCCGGACGAACGCGAAGCGAGCGAGTACACCAGCGAGCCGCAGCTCGCGGCCACGGGCACGCTGACGCTGGACGGACGCCGCATCGCCGTCGCCGGCCGGGCCTGGCTCGACCACGAGTGGAGCGACGAGCTGCTGCACCCGCAGGCCGTGGGCTGGGACTGGATCGGCATCGACCTCTTCGACGGCAGCGCGCTCACCGCGTTCAGGCTGCGCCGCGCCGACGGCTCGGCGCTGTGGGCCGGCGGCAGTTTTCGCGCGCGCGGCCAGGCGTCGACCTCGTTCGCGCCCGACGCGGTGCGCTTCACGGCCGGGCGAATCTGGACCAGCCCCGCCTCGCAGGCGCGCTACCCGATGCAGTGGCAGGTCGAGACGCCGGCCGGGGCCTTCGAGCTGCGCGCGCTGATGGACGCGCAGGAACTCGACAGCCGCGCGAGCACCGGCGCGATCTACTGGGAAGGCCTGTCCGAGCTGCTCGACGCGCAGGGCCGGCGCGTCGGGCTGGGCTATCTCGAGATGACCGGCTACGCCGGCGCGTTGCGACTGCGCTGAAGCGCCGCGGCGGCGCGGCTCGTTCGGCTCGTTCGGCTCGTTCGGCTCAATCGGCGTCGATCGCGTCCCAGCTCTCGGCGCTGGCGCCGGCGAGCGCGCGCACGCGTTCCTCGTCCTTCGCGAATTCGGCCGCCGCGCCCTCGTAGGCGATGCTGCCGCTGTCGAGCACGTAGGCGCGGTCGGCGATCTCGACCGCGGCGCGCACGTTCTGCTCGACGAGCAGGATCGACATGCCTTCCTTGCGCATCGCGACGATGATCTCGAAGACCTGCTTGACGATCAGCGGCGCGAGGCCTTGCGAGGGCTCGTCGAGGATCAGCAGCTTGGGGTTGAGCAGCAGCGCGCGGGCGATGGACAGCATCTCCTGCTCGCCACCCGAGAGCTGGCGCCCCTTGTTGTTGCGGCGTTCGTTCAGGCGCGGAAACAGCTGGTACACGCGCTCGATGTTCCAGGGCCCGGGGCGTTCGAGCGGCACGTGCAGGTTCTCGTCGACCGTGAGGTTGGCGAAGATGCGCCGCCCCTCGGGGACGAAGCCGACGCCGAGCGCCGCGATGCGGTACGGTGCCCAGCCGGTCGTGTCCTGGCCGAGGATCCGGATCCGGCCCTCGCGCGGCGGCGTCAGTCCGATCAGGCTGCGCAGCGTGGTCGACTTGCCCGCGCCGTTGCGCCCGAGCAGCGTGACGATCTCGCCCTCGCGCACCTCGAGCCCGACGCCGTGCAGGATGTGGCTCTTGCCGTAATAGGTCTGCAGACCTTGCGCTTCGAGCAAGTTCATTCTTCGGTCTTCCCGAGGTAGGCGGCCTGCACCCGTTCATCCTTCGCGATCTCGTCGCCGGTGCCTTCGGCGAGCACCGCGCCCTCGGCCAGCACCATGATGCGGTCGGCGAGCTTGAAGACGACCCGCATGTCGTGCTCGATCAGCACGATGCTGAGCTTCTCGTCGCGGTGCAGCTTGCGGATCAGGCGCGTGATGTCGTAGGTTTCCTGGTCGCCCATGCCGGCGGTCGGCTCGTCGAGCAGCAGCAGCCGCGGCTTGAGCGCGATCGACATCATGATCTCGGTCGCACGCTGGTCGCCGTGCGAGAGCTCGCCGACGAGGCGGTCGGCCTTCTCGCCCAGCCCGCCCATCGCGAGCAGCTCGTCGATGCGGGCGCGGATGCGCCCGTCGTCGGCGCGCGACAGCCAGGGCCGCAGGCGCAGCCCCGAGGCGACCTCGACCGGAATGCGCAGGTTCTCGCGCACGCTCAGCTCGGGGAAGATCTCGGTGATCTGGAAGGTACGCGCCATGCCGCCGGCGACGCGCTTCTCCGGTGCCCAGGCGGTGATGTCCTGACCGTCGAACGAGATCGTGCCGGCTGTGGGCGGGAAGAAACCGCTGATCAGGTTGAAGAAGGTCGTCTTGCCGGCCCCGTTGGGCCCGATCACCGCGCGCAGTTCGCCCGGCTCGACGGTCAGACGAGACGCCGTTGACCGCGATCAGGTTGCCGAAGTGGCGCGAGACGTTTTGCACCCGCAGAAGGCTCACGATGCGACCTTCCGCTTGATGATGCCGAGCACGCCACGCGGGAAGAAGGTGACGACGAGAACGAAGAACAGGCCGATGAACGACATCCAGTTTTCCGTGTGGCTGGAGACATAGTCCTGCAGCACGACGAAGATCGCCGCGCCGACGAGCGGACCCCAGAACGAGCGCATGCCGCCGAGCACGGCCATGATCACGAAGTTGCCCGACAGGCTCCAGTGCAGCGAGCGCGGGTCGGTGAAGTTGCTGAGCAGCGCGTACAGCGTGCCGGCCAGCGCCGCGAAGCCGCCCGAGATCACGAACGACAGCCAGATGTGACGCTCGACCGGGATGCCCAGGAAGCGCGCACGGCGCTCGTTCTCGCGGATCGCGATCAGGCTGCGCCCGAGCGGGCTGCGCAGCAGCACCGCCATCACCGCGGCGGCGAGCGCGAACAGCGCCAGCACCAGGTAGTAGAACGCCTTGTCGTCGTGCAGGATGTCGACGGTCGCGAAGCCCAGGTGCAGCGGCTGGCGCTGCCAGCCGGTGACACCGTCGTCGCCACCGGTCACCGAGTTCCAGCGGAAGGCGATGAAGTAGAAGACCTGGCCGAAGGCGATCGTGACCATCGCGAAATAGGTCCCGCGCAGCTTGCGGATCAGCGCGCCGATGACCGCCGCGGCCGCGGCGCCGACGACGACGCCGACGACGATCGCCAGCGCGGTGCTCGGGGCGAAGTACTTGATCGACATCGCCGCGCCGTAAGCGCCGAGGCCGAAGTAGGCCGCATGCCCGAACGACAGCACGCCGGTGAAGCCGAGCAGGAAGTTCACCGCCATCGCGGCCAGCCCGAGCACGACGACGCGCGTGGCGAGTTCGGTGTAGCCGCCGACCGCGTTCATCCAGAACGGCATCGTCAGCAGCAGCAACCAGATCAGGGCGTTGGCCGCCCGCTTGTCGAACGCCATCACTGCACTCTCCCTTCCTCACCGAGCAGGCCGCGCGGGCGCACGAGCAGCACCAGCCCCATCATCACGTACATCACCGCCTCGGTCGCCGAGGGGAAGAACACGGTCGTCACGCCCGAGGCGACGCCGATCAGCAGGCCGCCGAGCAGCGTGCCCGGCAGGCTGCCCAGGCCGCCGACGATGATCGCGACGAAGCTGGGCATGATCAGCGAGCTGCCGATCGTCGGCTGCAAGCCCAGCATGCCGGCGGCCAGCACGCCGGCCAGGCCGGCAAGGTAGATGCCGAGGCCGAAGTTCAGGTTGCGCAGCACCGAGACGTTGATGCCCAGCACCGAGACCGTCTCGAGGTCCAGCGTGCCGGCGCGGATGCGCATCCCCAGCCGCGTCTTGTTCAGGATGAAGAACAGCGCGCCCACCGCGACCGCGACCAGCGCGACCATGAACAGCCGGTAGCCGGTGAGGAAGAACAGCTCGCTCGACAGCGGCGTTTGCAGCCAATCGGGAATCGGGAACGGCAGGCTTTGCGCGCCCCAGATGAAGCGCGTGCCATCCTCGAGGATGTAGGCCAGGCCGAAGGTCATCAGCAGGCTGTACAGCGGGTCGCGGCCGTAGAGGCGGCGGATCAGCAGCCGCTCGACGACCAGCCCGATGAGAGCGGTCAGCAGCGGCGCGACGATCAACGCGCCCCAGAAGCCGATCCACGGCATCAGCGCGTAGGCCAGGTAGGCGCCGATGGCGAGGAAGCCGCCGTGCGCGAAGTTGATCACCCCGCTGAGGTTGAGGATCAGGCTCAGGCCGAGCGCCATCAGCGCGTAGAACGCGCCGACGATCAACCCGTTGAAGACATTGAACAGGAGCAGCTGGGTCATCGTGAGGAACTGGTTCTGGGCAGGGTCACGCTGGCGGATCGCCAGCGACCGGCACGGCAAGGGCTTGCGCGCCTGCACCGCGACACGGCGCAAGCACGTTTCAGGCCCGAAGGAATGGCGCCGGCCTGCGCGCGCCGCACCGGGCGCCGCGCGCAGGCCAGACCCGACTCAGGCCGGCCAGGTCATCTTGCAGCCGGTCTCCTCGAGCGTGCCGGCGACATCGACGCCCTTGACGACCTCGGTGACCTTGAAGAAGTCGTCGGGTGCCGAACCCTTGGCCTGCGCCTTGCTGACGTAGAGGTTCGGGATGAGCTGGTTCTGGCCGGCGCGGAAGAAAGCGCCATCGGGCATCAGCGCCACCTCGGGCGGCAGGTGGTAGCCCTGCAGGAACTTGGCCATCTTCATCGCGTCGAGCGACTTGGCACCGTTGGCGGCCAGCGCGCAGGTCCAGGTGGCGGCAAAGCCGAACCAGGTGCGCTCGGTGGGCACGCGGCCGGTCTTCTTCTTGATCGTCGGCGACGAACTCGGCCACGTGGGGCACGCCGGGCTGGTTCCAGTACCACTCGACGACCCAGGTGCCGATGCGCGCGTCGGGCGGCAGGCCCTCCATGGCCTCGAGCTCCTGCTGGGCACCGGCGATGTAGAAGCGCTTGTCCAGGCCGAACTGCACCGCCTGCTTGATGACGTTGATCATGTCGTCGCCCTGCGGCAGCAGGATGATGACGTCGGGCTTGGCGGCCTGGGCCTTGATCAGGTAGGACGAGAAGTCGGTCGTGCCCAGCGGCGTCAGGTCACCGCCGACCTTGGTGCCGCCGGCCTTCGCGCAGGCCTTCTCCAGACCCGACTGCAGCGTGTGGCCGAAGGCGTAGTCGGGAGTGATGTAGTACCACTTCTTGCCGCCGTTCTTGATCAGCGACGGCGTCACCGCGTTGGCCTCGGTCTGCGTCGTGTTGCAGATGCGGAAGACGTTCCAGTGGCAGCTCGCACCGGTGATCGCGTCGGTGTGGCCGCCGGGCACGACGTGCAGCACGCCCTTTTCGTTGCTGACCTGCGCCATCGCGAGCGCGAGCGCCGAGTTGACGTTGCCGAGCAGGAAGTCGACCTTGTCGCGCTCGATCAGCTTGCGCGCCTTCTGCACCGCGGTGCCGGCATCGCCGCTGGTCGAGTCCTCGACCAGCAGTTCGACCTGGCGGCCGAGGATGCCGCCCTTGGCATTGATCTGCTCCAGCGCATGCTGGCAGCCGATCAGTTCGTTCTTGCCCACCGCGGCGAAGGTGCCCGTCAGCGGGTTGTCCAGGCCGATCTTCACCTTGTCGGCGGCACGGGCGGTGATGATGAACGGCGGCACCATCTGAAGCAGGCTCACGCCTGCGGCAGCCTTGATGACTGAGCGGCGCTGCGATGCGCGCGTCGATTCCGGTTGGGACATGGTCGGCCTTGTTGAATGAGGTGGAACACCCGGCGCGCGTGCCGCTGGGATCTGACGTCCGGCGTCATGTTCTGATAGGCAATTTCTCTTGAGTTCGCCTTACCGGACGGCTGAATGCTATGGACCGGCAGGCCTCGCGCAATAGGGCTATCCCCGTTGTGCGCGCCACGGCCGGCAGGCCGGCTGGGTCGTCGCAAGGCATCGAAGTTCGCGCCGCGCCGTGTGGCGCGAACCGGGGCTCATATCCATTCGCGATCGATCGTTCATAAAGGCCATGTGTCGGCTCGCGGCCCGTTGCGGACGGTCGCCGAACGTAGGTCCACGACCACTGCGTGCGGTCAAGGGCGCGTGCCGCGGTCGCGGGGTGGCCGCCTCCGCTCATGTCCCCCGACGACGGCCTGCCGGCCGTCGTCTCCTCCTTTACTTCGCTACAGCGGCCACCCGACGCCCACGGCGGCAAGCATCGGTGGCGTTCGACGGTCGAGAACAGCCGCGGCTCGAAGATCGGGGCGGTGGGGTGCCCTGTGCAGCGAAGTAAAGGAGGAGGTGGCGGCCGCAGCGCCGACGCGGGGGACATGAGCGGAGCAGGGCACCCCGCCGGCCCGATCCCGCGCCGAACGCCGGCATACCTGGTCGCGGGAACCGAACGTCCGCAACGGGCCGCTCGCGGCCCCTCATTCCTAGTCGATCGATCGCAAGTCGGTATCAGACGTTCGGTCCGGCCGCCTGGTTGTCGCCCACCGACGGGCCGATGCGCTGCAGCCGCAGCGGGTCGACCGGCGCGGCGCGCACGCAGTTGCCGCCCGCCTGGCGTGCGGCCTGGGCCGCGGCTTCGGCGTCGGCGACGAGGGCGGTCAGGTTCTGGTGCGCCGGCCGCAGACCGGCGACGCCGACGCTGACCGTCACGCGCAGCAGGTGCTGCTGCCAGGGAATGTCCAGCGATTCGGCCGCCTCGCGGATGCGGTCGGCGACATCGAGCGCACCGGTCGCGTCGGCCTCGGCCAGCCAGACCGCGAGCTGGCCGCCGCCGAAGCGGCCCAGCGCGTCGGCCACGCGCAGCGTCGGCCCGATGGTGCGCGCCAGCTCGCGCAGCACCGCCGCGACGGCGTCTTCGCCGCGCGATTGCGCCAGGCGATGGTGGCGGTCGATCTCGACGAGCAGCAGCGCCGCACCGCCGCCGTAGCGGCGCGCGCGCGCCCATTCGCGTTCGGCCTGGGCGACGAAATGCGGGCGCGCGAGCAGGCCGGCCGGCGCATCCAGGCCGCCGTGGCGCGCGAGCTGGGTGCGGCTGGTCTCGAGCTGGCGCGCCAGGCGCAGCGCGAGCACCACCCCGGGCAGCAGCACCGCGGCGCTGGCCAGCGCCGCGGCCAGCGGCGCCGCCAGCGGGCCGGCGTCGGTGAACAGCAGTGCGAAGGCGAAGGCGAGCAATGCGGCCAGGCCGACGAGCAGCACGCCCAGCAGCGCCGCCTTGACGGCAGGCTGCGCGCGGCGCGGGGCCGGCGCCTGGCGGGGCGGCTCGAGGGTGTCGGACGGCGTCATGCGGCGGATGCGATCTGAGAGCGTATTCGACCACAACCGGGACCGACTTGAGCGCCCGGTCATTCGGCCCTGCCTACACTCGCGCCATGTCCACCTTGCCCACCCCCACCGCCGCGCTCGCCGCCGCGGCCCCCGATGCCGGCGCCCCCGACCGCCGCGTGCGCTCGCTGTCCGGCCTGCTGCCCTACATGCGACCCTACCGCGGACGCATCGCGCTGGCGATCTTCTTCCTCGTGATGGCCGCAGCGAGCACGCTGGTCTTTCCGATCGCGCTGAAGTCGCTCATCGACAACGGCCTCGTCGCCGCCGACCCCGGCGCGCGCGTGATGGCCTTGCGCGACCATTTCCTGGAACTGTTCGGCGTCGGCGCCGCGCTCGGCCTGTTCTCGGCTTCGCGCTACTACATGGTCAGCTGGCTCGGCGAGCGCATCACCGCCGACCTGCGCAACGCGGTCTACGCGCATGTCGTCGAGCAGAGCCCCGAGTTCTTCGAGAGCACGCAAAGCGGCGAGGTGTTGAGCCGGCTGACCACCGACACCACCCTCGTGCAGACGGTCGTCGGCTCGAGCCTGAGCATGGGGCTGCGCAACTCGGTGATGGGCCTGGGCGCGCTGGTCGCGCTGATCGTCACCAACCCCTACGTGATGACGCAGGTGTTCGGCATCCTGGTGCTCGTCGTATTGCCGTCGCTGTACTTCGGCCGCCGCGTGCGCAAGCTCAGCCGCGCGAGCCAGGACCGGGTCGCCGATTCGAGCGCGATCGCCTCCGAGGTGCTGAACGCGATCCCCGTGGTGCAGAGCTTCGTGCAGGAAAAGCGCGAGGCGGCCCGTTTCGCGCTGGCCACCGAAGGCGCCTTCGAGACCGCGCGCCGACGCACCACGGTGCGCGCGATGCTCGTCGGCTTCATGATCACGGCGACTTTCGGCGCGCTGCTGTGGGGCCTGTTCCAGGGCACCGAGGCCGTCATCGCCGGGCGCATCACGGCCGGCCACCTGGGGCAGACGGTGGTCTTCGTGATCATCTTCGTGAGCTCGGTCGCGGTGCTGTCCGAGGTCTACGGCGACGTGCTGCGCGCGGCCGGTGCCACCGAGCGGCTGATGGAACTGCTCGCCGCGCGCTCGCCGGTGGCCGAGCCCGCGGCCCCGATCGCGCTGCCGCCGGCGCGCGGCGGTTCGGCGGTGCGCTTCGAGCATGTCACCTTCCATTACCCGTCGCGGCCGAACCAGGCCTCGCTGATCGACTTCTCGCTCGACGTGAAGCCCGGCGAGACGGTGGCGCTGGTCGGCCCCAGCGGCGCGGGCAAGACCACCGTGCTGCAGCTGCTGCTGCGCTTTTACGACCTGCACGCGGGCCAGGTGCTGGTCGACGGCGTGCCGGTGCACCAGGCGTCGCTCGCGGCGCTGCGCGATCGCATCGCGATCGTGCCGCAGGAAAGCACGATCTTCTCGACCAGCGCGCTGGAGAACATCCGCTACGGCCGCCCCGACGCGAGCGACGCCGAGGTCGTCGCCGCGGCGAAAGGCGCCTTCGCGCACGAGTTCATCAGCGCGCTGCCCGAGGGCTACGCGACCTACCTGGGCGAGCGCGGCGTGCGCGTCTCGGGCGGCCAGCGCCAGCGCATCGCGATCGCGCGCGCGATGCTGAAGAACCCGCCGCTGATGCTGCTCGACGAGGCGACGAGCGCGCTCGACGCCGAGAGCGAACGCATGGTGCAGGCGGCACTCGACGCCGCGATGCGGGACCGCACGACGATCGTCATCGCGCACCGGCTCGCCACCGTGCTGCGCGCCGACCGCATCGTCGTGCTCGACGGCGGCCGCATCGTCGACATCGGCAGCCACGACGAGCTCGTCGCGCGCGGCGGCCTGTACGCGCGGCTGGCGGCGATGCAGTTCGACCTGGAAGCCCCCCGCCCGGCCGACGACGACGCGGCCGCAGCCGACCTGAGCGGCGCCGTCGCGGCCTGCCAAGCCGACGGCGCGCGTGGGGCCACCGGGGCTCCGTTAAAGTGCCCTTCCGAAACCACGGCACCCGCCGTTGGAGAACCCGATGAAGACCCATTCGCTCCCCCTTCGCAGCGCGACCGCCGTCGCGCTGCTCGCCCTCACCGCAGGTTGCGCCGACATGAGCCAGCGCCAGCAAGGCACCGCCGCCGGTGCCGGCGTCGGCGCGCTGGCCGGTGCGGCCGTCGGCTCGATGACCGGCGGCCGTCCGGGCCAGAGCGCGGTGATCGGCGCCGCGCTCGGCGCGGTGGCCGGCAACCTGTGGTCCAAGAACATGCAGGACAAGCAGCGCGCGATGGAGCAGGCGACGGCCGGCACCGGCGTCGAGGTCACGCGCACGGCCGACAACCAGCTCAAGCTCGACGTGCCCAGCGACATCTCGTTCGCCGTCGGCAGCGCCGCGATCGAGCCGCGTCTGCGCTCGGTGCTCGACGCGTTCGCCAACGGGCTGAGCAGCCAGCCGGGGATGGTCGTGCGCGTCGTCGGCCACACCGACGACACCGGCAGCGACGCGATCAACGAGCCGCTGTCGCTGCACCGCGCCGAGAGCGTGCGCAACTACCTGGAGGACCGCGGCATCGCGGCGAACCGGATCGAGGTCGCGGGCCGGGGCTCGCGCGAGCCGCTTGCCTCCAACGACAGCGCCGAAGGCCGCGCGAAGAACCGGCGCGTCGAGATCTTCCTGCGCGAACCGCAGCGCTGAAGCCGGCCGAGCCAGGAGTCGAAGCGTTGACCGCCCTCGCGCGCCCGGTGCGCACCCAGTACGAAGACTTCATGCGCCACGTGCGCGACTCGGGCGTGGCCAAGGCCGACCGCACCGGCACCGGCACGACCAGCGTCTTCGGCCACCAGATGCGCTTCGACCTCGCCGAAGGCTTCCCGCTGGTGACGACGAAGAAGGTCCACTTCAAGAGCATCGCGCTCGAGCTGCTGTGGTTCCTGCGCGGCGACGGCAACGCGCGCTGGCTGCAGGAACGCGGCGTGACGATCTGGGACGAATGGGCCAAGCCCGACGGCGACCTCGGCCCGGTCTACGGCGTCCAGTGGCGCAGCTGGCCGACGCCCGACGGCGGCCACGTCGACCAGATCGCCGAGGTCGTCAAGCAGCTCGAAGACCAACCCCGACTCGCGCCGCATCATCGTCAGCGCCTGGAACGTGGGCGAGCTGCCGAAGATGGCGCTCGCACCCTGCCACGCGTTCTTCCAGTTCTACGTCGCGCCCGGCAACTCGCCTTCGGCTCGGGGCAAGCTCAGCTGCCAGCTGTACCAGCGCAGCGCCGACATCTTCCTGGGCGTGCCCTTCAACATCGCGAGCTACGCGCTGCTGACCCACCTGCTGGCCCAGCAATGCGATCTCGACGTGGGCGACTTCATCTGGACCGGCGGCGATTGCCACATCTACGCCAACCACCGCGCGCAGGTCGACGAGCAGCTCGCGCGCACGCCCTACCCGTTCCCGCTGCTGAACATCCGCCGCCGGCCGGCGTCGATCTTCGACTACGCCTACGAGGACTTCGAGATCCTCGACTACCGGCATCACCCGGCGATCAAGGCGCCGGTCGCGGTGTGAAGCTCGTGCTCATCGCGGCCGTTGCGCGCAACGGCGTGATCGGCCGCGACAACCAGTTGCTCTGGCATCTGCCCGAGGACCTGCAGCGCTTTCGCGCGCTGACCCGCGGCCACCCGGTGATCATGGGCCGGCGCACCTGGGAGTCGCTGCCCGAGCGCTTTCGCCCGTTGCCCGGCCGGCGCAACATCGTCGTCACGCGCGACCCGCAATGGCAGGCCGCCGGTGCCGAGACCGCGGCCTCGCCGGCACAGGCGATCGAGCGCGTGCGCGATGCCGACCAGGCCTTCGTGATCGGCGGCGCCGAGCTGTACGCCGCCGCGCTGCCCTGGGCCGACGAGCTGCTGCTGACCGAGATCGACCGCGACTTCGACGGCGACGCCCGTTTCCCGCGCTTCGACCGCGAGGCCTTCGCCGAGGTCGCGCGCGAGCCGCACCGGGCCGCGGCGCCGAGCGACCTGGGCTTCGATTTCGTCACCTACCGGCGCCGACCATGAAGCCGCTTCGCTATGCCGAGCTGCTCGCCGACGCGCTGACCCGCGTGCGCGAGATCCAGCCCTGGGAACTGAGCGAGCGCCTCGCCCGGCCCGCGCCGCTGCTGCTGCTCGACGTGCGCGAGCCGGCCGAGTTCGCGCTCGCACGGATCGAGGGCTCGATCAACGTGCCGCGCGGCCTGCTCGAAGCGGCCTGCGACTGGGACTACGACGACACCGTGCCGGCGCTGGCCGGCGGACGCGAGCGGGCAGATCGTCGTCGTCTGCCGCTCGGGCAACCGCTCGGTGCTCGCCGCCGACGCGATGCAGCGCATGGGCTTCGCCGACGTCGTCTCGCTGAAGACCGGCGTGCGCGGCTGGAACGACTTCGAGCAGCCGCTCGTCGACGGCCGGGGCCGGCCGGTGAGCACCGACGACGCCGAACCCCTTCTCGCGTCGCGCGTGAGGCCGGATCAGCGGCGTCCCGGCTGAAGAGCCTCCGGCGCGAGCGACGCAGCACCGCGTACGGCGCCGGCATCGCCACCGGTTCGTGTACCGACGGGCCGATTCAGATGCCTGCCCAGTTCCCTCCTCACCCGTTCGCGGCGCGGCGCATCGGCGCTGGCTGCTCTGCTCCAGCGCTTCCTGAGCAGCCCGGCGTTGCAGGCGCACGAGGGGGTCGCCCATCCGCTGCCGGCCTATCGGCCAGGCCATGCCGCGCTCGCCCGGCTGCAGCGCATGTTCGGCCGCCACCGAGCTACATCTGGGCCAGCGGAATACCGGCGGCCTGCTCGTCGGCCTGCAACTCGTCGATGAGCAGACCGAGGTCGTGATCCAGCCGCTCGAGGGTGCTGCCCTCCAGCCGCGAAAGCGCCTGCGGCAGCACGCCCGCGAACGGCCCCGGCGCCCGGCTCAGCACGCGGCTGGCGGCCGGCAACAGCCGCAGCTGCACGCTGCGGCGGTCGCGGCCCTGCTTGACGGCGGCCACCATGTTCATCGCGACGAGCGACTTCACCAGGTTGCTGGCGGTGCTCTGGTGCACGTCCATCGCACGCGCGAGATCGCCGACGCCGATGTCCGGATGCGCCTGGATCACGCTCAACGCCCAGAGCTGCGCACCGCCGACGCCGGACTTGCGCTCGACCTGCTGGAAATGGCTCTTCACGGCGTTGAAGACGACGCGGAATCGGCGCAGCACGCGCACCGCCGATTCGCCCGCGTCGGCAGGCGCCGCGATGGCCGCGGCGGGATGGGGGTTGCGGACAGGCATGGTCGAGGTCAAGGCCCGCCGGCGGGCCTAAAAAAGCGAGGCCCCAGGGGGCCTCGAAAAGTCGCTCCTACTGGCCGCCCATCGCCGGTCAGGGTCCGGGCAGCGCCCGGATTATATTTGTCGAAATGCAACTCGCGAGGCAAGGGATTGCGCGTCCACCGGTCCGGCCCGCCCGCCCGCGACGGGGATGTCGCACGGATAATCCCGTGCCATGCGACTGGCCACCTGGAACGTGAACTCCCTTGCCGTGCGTCTGCCACAGGTCCTGGCTTGGCTGGCCGAGCACCCGGTCGACGCGTTGGCGCTGCAGGAGACCAAACTCACCGACGACAAGTTTCCGCACGCCGAACTCGAGGCCGCGGGCTACTACCGTGCAGCGCTTCGGCCAGAAGACCTACAACGGCGTCGCGCTGCTGACGCGCACTGCGGCGACCGATGTGGTGAAGAGCATCCCGGACTTCGCCGACGAGCAGGCGCGCGTGATCGCCGGCACGCTGGGCGGCCTGCGCGTGATCGGCGCCTACTTCCCGAACGGGCAGGCGCCCGACAGCGACAAGTTCGTCTACAAGATGCGCTGGCTGGACGCGCTGCGCGAATGGGTGCGCGCCGAACTCGCGGCCCATCCTCGGCTGGTGCTGATGGGCGACTTCAACGTCGCACCCGAGGACCGCGACGTCTACGACCCCGTCGCGTGGGCCGGGCAGATCCATTGCACGCCCGAGGAGCGTGCGCAGTTCCGGGCCCTGCTCGGGCTCGGCCTGGTCGACGCGTTCCGCCTTTTCGAGCAGCCGCCGAAGTCCTGGACCTGGTGGGACTACCGCAACCTCGCGTTCCGCAAGAACCAGGGCCTGCGCATCGACCACATCCTGGTCAGCGAGGCGCTGCGCGCTCAGGCGCAGGCCTGCACGATCGACAAGCTGCCGCGCAAGAACGAGCGGCCCAGCGACCACGCGCCGGTGATCGTCGAGCTCGCCGGCTGACCGGCCTCAGGCGTCCGCCGCTACAAGCGCCGCGGCCAGCCGCCCGGCGTCGAGGCGCGCGGCGCGCGGCGGCAGCGGCTCGAGGACGCCTTCGCGGCGCAGCCGGCTGACGAGGCGGCTCGCGGTCTCGAAGGTCAGGTCCAGCATGGCGCCGATCTCGTCGCGGCGCGGCAGCCAGATCAGGCCTTCGTCGTCGCGATGGCGATCGAGCAGCGCGAGCAGCCTCAGCATGCGCAGCCGCGCCGGGCCGGCGCTCAGATCGGCCGCCCACGCCTCGGCCGCGTCGAGCGCGCGCTGCCAGCGCGCCATCAGTTCGTGCAGCAGGCCGGCCTGGGCGCCGCCGAGTTCGCCGACCAAGGCCTGCGGGATGCGGCACAGCTGCACCTCGGTGCAGGCGACCGCTTCGTCGTGGTAGGGCCGCGTCAGCAGTGCTTCGGTGCCGATCAGGTCGCCCCGGCCGGCGAGCCGGACGATGCGGCGCGCACCGCCCGGCGTGACGCGCTCGAAACGCACGATGCCGGCGCGGATCGTGAAGACCGCGCCGCCGGCTTCCCCGCGCGCGTAGACGCGCTCGCCCGGTGCGAGCAGCGATGAGGCGATGTGGACGTGGACGCGCTCGAGCCCGGTCGCGTCGAGCGCGCCGAACAGCGCGCTGCGGCGCACCTCGCAGGCGGCGCAGGCGCGCGCCTGCGGATGGCTGTCGTCGCGCAGGTACAGCGGCTGTTGCGGCATCAGCATCGATCGGCTCGCGTCACTTCCAAATATCGCCAATCGACGATATTAACCGCCGCCGGGCCTGCACCTGTCGGCGGCAACGCGGGCCGCGCGGCGCGGACCGGCCGTCAGTCGTCCAGCCCCAGTTCCTGGATCTTGCGCGTGATGGTGTTGCGGCCGATGCCGAGCTTTTGCGCGGCCTCGATGCGCCGGCCGCGCGTGAGGTCGAGGGCGGTGTGGATGAGCTGGCCTTCGAACTGGCGCGTCAGCGTCTCCCAGACCTCGGGCTCGCCGGCGTCGAGGCGGCGGCGCGCTTCGCGCTCCAGGTCGCCGAGCCAGTTCGCCGGCGGCGCCGGGTCGCCGGGCGCCGGCATGGGCGGCGGCACTGCCACCGGCGCCACGCCTTCGGCGGGCGTGGCGGCCGCCGGGGCCGGCGCGGCGGCACGGGGCTCGACACCGGCCAGCAGTTCGGGCGGCAGGTCCTTCGCTTCGACCACCTGCGATGGCGCCATCACGGTCAGCCAGTGACAGATGTTCTCGAGCTGGCGCACGTTGCCGGGAAAGTCGAATTCGGCGAGCCGGGCGAGCGCCGCGTCGGTGATGCGCTTGGCCTCGACCCCGAGTTCGCGCGCGCTCTTCTGCAGGAAGAAGCGCGTGAGCATCGGGATGTCCTCGCGCCGCTCGCGCAGCGCCGGCAGGCGCAGCCGGATCACGTTGAGCCGGTGGTACAGGTCTTCGCGGAAGACGCCCTGGCGCACGCGCTCTTCCAGGTTCTGGTGGGTGGCGGCGATGACGCGCACGTTGGCCTTCAGAGGCTGGTGGCCGCCGACGCGGTAGAACTGGCCGTCGCTCAAGACGCGCAACAGCCGCGTCTGCAGGTCGAACGGCATGTCGCCGATCTCGTCGAGGAACAGCGTGCCGCCGTCGGCCTGCTCGAAGCGGCCGCGGCGCGTGGTCTGCGCGCCGGTGAAGGCGCCGCGCTCGTGGCCGAAGAGTTCGCTCTCGAGCAGGTCCTTCGGGATCGCCGCGGTGTTGATCGCGACGAACGGACCCTTGTTGCCGAGGTCGCCGCGCGGGCTGTGCTTGTGCAGCGCGCGCGCGACGAGCTCCTTGCCCGAGCCCGACTCGCCGGTGATCATCACCGTGACGTTGCTCTGGCTGAGGCGGCCGATGGCGCGGAACACGTCCTGCATCGCCGGTGCCTGGCCGAGCATCTCGGGCATCACCTTCTCGCTCGTGTCGCGCACCTCCTCGCGCAGGCTTTCGTCGACGGCACGGCGGATCAGCTCGACCGCCTTGGGCAGGTCGAAGGGCTTGGGCAGGTACTCGAACGCGCCGCCCTGGAACGCGCTGACCGCGCTGTCCAGGTCGGAGAAGGCGGTCATGATGATCACCGGCAACCCCGGCAGCCGCGCCTTGACCTTGCCGAGCAGCTCGATGCCGGATCCACCGGGCATGCGGATGTCGCTCACCAGCACCTGGGGCTCGTCGTCGTCGAGCGCGGCGAGCACGTCGCGGCCGTTCGAGAAGCTGCGCACGCTGAACTGCTCGCGCGTCAGCGCCTTCTCGAGCACGAAGCGGATGGATTGGTCGTCGTCAACGATCCAGATGGGTTTCATGCGGGCCGGCGCGTCATTCGATCACGGTCTCGTCAAGGCAGGGGGATCAACATCTTGAACACGGTCCGGCCGGGAACGCTGTCGCATTCGATCGTGCCCTGATGCTGCTGCACGAAGGTCTGCGCCAGCGTCAACCCGAGGCCGGAGCCGCCTTCGCGCCCCGACACCAGCGGGTGGAAGATGCGATCGCGGATGGCCTCGGGCACGCCCGGTCCGTTGTCCTGGATATGCAATTCCAATGCCAGTCGGAAGCGCTGGCGGCCGAACGTGGCCTGGCGCGCGACGCGCGTGCGCAGGATCAGCTGCGCGTCGCCGGCCGCGATGCGCTCGACCAGCGCGTGCGTCGCGTTGTGCGCGATGTTGAGCACCGCCTGGATCAGCTGCTCGCGGTCGCCGCGGAATTCGGGGATCGAGGTGTCGTAGTCGCGCTCGACGCGCAGCCCGCGCGGGAACTCGGCCAGGATCAGCGAACGAACGCGCTCGCAGATTTCGTGGATGTTGACGTCGCTCACCACGTGCGGGCGGCGGTGCGGCGCGAGCAGCCGGTCGACCAGCGCCTGCAGCCGGTCGGCCTCGTGGATGATGACCTGGGTGTATTCGGTGAGCTCGCGAGAGTTGATCTCCATCGCCAGCAGCTGCGCCGCGCCACGGATGCCGCCGAGCGGGTTCTTGATCTCGTGCGCCAGGTTGCGCACCAGCTCCTTGTTCGCCTGCGCCAGGCCGTGCGCACGCTCCTCGCGGTCGAGCCGCGTCTGCTGCTCGATCTCGATCAGCTCGACGAGCACGCGATCACTGCGGTCGGTCTGGCTGACGATCACGTGCACCGGCAGCTCGGCGCCGCCGGCGCCCAGCGCCGCGGGCCGCCTCATCGTGGCGTCGAAGCGGCCGCTGGCGACCTCGTTGCGCGACACCATCTGCAGCGCGTCGCGCAGCCGTGCGGGGTCGATCAGCCAGTCGAGCACGCTGCCGCGCTGCAGCGCGCGACGCGACAGGCCGACCACGTTTTCCAGCGTCGAGTTGGCGCGCAGGCAGCGGCCGTCGGGGTCGGCCACCGCGACCATCGTCGCCAGCTGGTCGAAGGCTTCGAAGCCGGGCAGGTCGTCGCTGGCTTCGCTCACGGCGCGAGCTTGGCCAGCTCGCGCTTGAGGGCGGCAACGTCGGCCTCCTTGCGCTCGATGGCGGTCTTCATGCCAGCCACGCGGTCCAGATAACGCTGGTAGTTGCGTTCGCTGCCCAGGCGCTCGGGCTGGCCGTTGTTGTAGTCCTTGCGCAGCGCGGTCAGTTCGCCGTCGGTGCGCTGGAGCTCGTCGTTCAGGATGCGCCGCGCGTCGCTGTCGCGCGCGCGCTGCTCGGCCGGGGCGACGCGCGCGTCGCTCGCGGCAGACGCCGCCGGGCGTGGCCGCGCGGTCTGCACGATGGTGATCGGCGCGCCTTCGACGGTCCGGCAGCCGCGCTCCTTGGCCTGCTCGGCGGTGAGCAGATTGGTGTAGCTCTCGGGGCTGCCCGGACAACGGTAGACGGTGCCCTGGGCCGACGCGCCCCCGGCCAGCAGCAGGACGGCGAGGAATGCGGTCTTCATGGGGTTGGATTGTCGCGCACATGAAAAAGGGGACGGCAAGCCGTCCCCTGGCACTTCAGCAGCAAGTGCTTACAGGCTGTAGTACATGTCGAACTCGAGCGGGTGGGTGGCCATGCGGAAGCGCGTGACCTCCTGCATCTTCAGCTCGATGTAGGCATCGATGTAGCCGTCGGTGAAGACGCCGCCCTTGGTCAGGAAGGCGCGGTCCTTGTCCAGGTAGTCGAGCGCCTGGTCCAGGCTGTGGCAGACGGTCGGGATCTTCGCGTCCTCTTCGGGCGGCAGGTGGTAGAGGTCCTTCGTCGCGGCCTCGCCCGGGTGGATCTTGTTCTCCACGCCGTCCAGACCGGCCATCAGCAGCGCGCTGAAGCCGAGGTAGGGGTTGCACAGCGGATCGGGGAAGCGCGCCTCGATGCGGCGGCCCTTCGGGTTGGCCACGTACGGGATGCGGATCGACGCCGAACGGTTCTTCGCCGAGTAGGCCAGCTTGACCGGCGCCTCGAAGCCCGGCACCAGACGCTTGTAGCTGTTCGTGCCCGGATTCGTGATCGCGTTCAGCGCGCGCGCATGCTTGATGATGCCGCCGATGTAGTACAGCGCGAACTCCGACAGGCCCGCGTAGCCGTCGCCGGCAAACAGGTTGACGCCGTCCTTCCAGACGCTCTGGTGCACGTGCATGCCGCTGCCGTTGTCGCCGACGATGGGCTTGGGCATGAAGGTCGCGGTCTTGCCGTAGGCATGCGCGACGTTGTGCACCACGTACTTCTGCAGCTGCAGCCAATCGGCACGCTGCACCAGGGTCGAGAACTTCGTGCCCAGTTCGTTCTGGCCCGGGGCCGCGACCTCGTGGTGGTGGACCTCGACCGGGATGCCCAGCGATTCGAGGATCAGGCACATCTCGCTGCGCATGTCCTGGAAGCTGTCGACCGGCGGCACCGGGAAGTAGCCGCCCTTGACGGCCGGGCGGTGGCCCATGTTGCCGCCTTCGAACGTGGCGCCGGTGCTCCAGGGCGCTTCTTCCGAAGTCACCTTGACGAAGCAGCCCGACATGTCGTTGCTCCACTGCACCTGGTCGAAGATGAAGAACTCGGGCTCGGGGCCGAAGTAGGCGGCGTCACCGATGCCGCTGCTCTTCAGGTAGGCCTCGGCACGGCGCGCCAGCGAGCGCGGGTCGCGCTCGTAGGGCTTGCCGTCGCCCGGCTCGAGCACGTCGCAGCTCAGGATCAGCGTCGGCTCTTCGAAGAAGGGGTCGATGTTGGCCGTGTTGGGGTCCGGCATGAGCAGCATGTCGGAGGCTTCGATGCCCTTCCAGCCGGCGATCGACGAGCCGTCGAAGGCATGGCCGGCGCTGAACTTGTCTTCATCGAACGCGGACACGGGCACGGACACATGCTGTTCCTTGCCGCGGGTGTCGGTGAAGCGGAAGTCGACGAACTTGACCTCGCTCTCCTTCACCATCTTCATCACATCGGCAACGGTCTTTGCCATTCGGTTTTCTCCTCGCGGGGCTCGCGGATAAGGGGGATTCAGGTTGGGGTGGCCGCATGGAGACAGGCCCCAAAGGCGCACCGAAATCTAGCAGAAACCATGCCGGCGCTGGGTTCGACCCTGACCGTTGAAACACCAGATTCGTGCGCCGCAACGCCCGTCGGCGGTGCATCACGAGCAGCGTCAGCGCACCATTTCGGGGCCGAGGCGGACGCCGAAGGCCTGCAAACCGGCGCGCAGCGCCGCGAAGGCGTCGTCCAGCGCCGCGGTCCCCTTCACGCCGAGCTCGATGTGGCGGCCGTATTCGGGGTGGTCCACGCTCGGCAGGCTGAACACCTTGACGCCCGGAAAGCGCGATTCGACCTCCTCCATCAGCGGCGTCAGCGTGGCCTCCATCGCGCCGAAGACGATCAGCGAGCGCTCGAGCTGGCGCGCCCCGCCCTGCAACGCCGCGTAACGGTGGTCGAGCAGCCATTCGATCATCGGCCAGGCCATCACCGGGAAGCCGGGCACGAAGTGCACGTCGCCGACCGAGAAGCCCGGGATCTTGTTGTACGGGTTGGGCACGATGCTCGCGCCGGCCGGGAAGCGGCCCATGTTGAGCCGGTGCAGGTTGTCGGCGCGGTCGGGCTCCAGCGCCACGCCCTGCTCGGCGGCGAGTTCGCGCATGCGCTGCTCGATCAGCGCCTTCGCCTCGGGGTGCAGTTCGAGCGGCACGCCCAGCGCCGCGGCCGCGGCCTGGCGCGTGTGGTCGTCGGGCGTGGCCCCGATGCCACCGCAGGAGAAGACCAGGTCGCCACTGGCGAAGGCCTGGCGCAGCGCCGCGGTGATGCGCTCGCGGTCGTCGCCGAGGTAGAGCGACCAGGCCAGCGACAGGCCGCGGGCGGCGAGCAGTTCGATGACCTTCGCGAGGTGCTTGTCCTGGCGTTTGCCGGACAGGATCTCGTCGCCGATGATGATGAGGCCGATGTTCATGGCGGGGGCAGCATCTCCAGGGATTCGTCGACCGGCGCGGGCGCTGCGGCGGCCTGTGCGGCGCGCAGCCGCTGCAGCGCGCCGAGCGCGAAATGGGCGAACCACGCGGCGGCGAACGCGAACACCAGCGTGTACAGCCAGACCGAGGCCACGACCAGCACCGGCGCGAAGATGAGCGTGGCCGCGCCCGCCGCCCAGAGCAGCGACGGCGCGGCGCCGAGGTAGCCGCAGACGACGCCGATCGCGAGCAGCGGCCAGCGCTGCTCGTGCAGGATCCGGCGTCGCTCGGCGGCACTGGCATGCGCGGCCAGCACGTCGAAAGCGAACACGCGGTAGGTCAGCCAACCCCAGATCAGCGGCGGCAGCACCAGCACCAGCGGCGGCACGAACCACAGCGGAATGCTCAGAATCAGCGCCGCCAGCGCGGCCAGCGTGCAGGCCAGCGACCAGGCCAGGCTCTGGAACCAGCCGCCGCCACGCTTGCGTTCGAGCAGCGGGAATCGGCGCACCGCAACCAGCTTGACGATCGCCGGCGTCATCAGCGTCGCCACCAGCAGCAGCGACGCGACCACGATCACCGGCACCGCGAGCGCGACGACGATCAGCGGCGCGACCAGCGCATGCAGCATCTGCGCGCCGATCGAGTCCAGCCACTGCATCAGCGCGGCAATCAGCGACCATTGCTCGAGCGACGCGCGCACCGCGGCGACGGCGCTCTCCCAGTACCACCAGCCGAGCAGCGCGGTCGCGCCACCGGCCACCGCCAGCGGCAGCAGCGACCAGAGGATCACGCGCGGGTGCAGGCAGTAGGCCGCCGCGCGCCAGAAGGCGTCGAGGATCGCGTTCATCGATCCCGATCAGCGCATGTTGCCGGTGTGGCCCAGGCTGTAGCGGCCGGGCTGCGGCCACACGGTCAGGCCGTGCGGCTCGGCGCCGACCTTGACCTCGGCGACCTTGCCGCTGCTCGTGTCGAAGCGGTAGACGACGTCGTCGAAGCGGCCCGACAGCCAGAGCCAGCGGCCGTCGGCGCTGACGTTGCCCATGTCGGGGCTGCCGCCGCCGGGGATGGCCCAGTAGGCGACGACCTTCTCGGTCGCGAAGTCGATCACCGCGACGCCGCCGCCGCCGCCGCGCCCGCCGTGGATCTTGTGCGTGCCGCGGTTCGTCACGTACAGCCGCTTGCCGTCGCGGCTGGGGTACAGCCCGTGCGTGCCGAGCCCGGTGGCGATGTAGCCGACCTCGGTGAACGTGTCGCCGTCGATCACGTGCACGCCGTCGGCATGCATGTCGGCGACGAAGAAGCGCCGGCCGTCGGGCGAGATCCGGATGTCCTGCGGCATGCCCTTCTTCGACGGTGCAGATCTCGGTCTCGCCCGGCTCCCAGACCTTGCCCGGCGCGAGCTTGGCCTCCTTGAAGCGCAGGCGCGGCATCTTCAGCTGCAGGTAGCCCAGCACCTTGCGGCCCGGCAGGTCGATCTTCACCAGCGCGCCCGAGAACTCGCAGGTGAAGATCGCGTAGCGGCCGTCGATCGAGAAGTCGGCATGGTTGATGCCCGGGCAGCCCGGGCGTCGCGATCGAATACTGCAGCGCCATCGTGTGCGGATCGCGGAAGTCCAGCCGCTTGCGCGCCTCGGCGACCACGATCGCCGACTTGCCGTCCGGCGTGAAGTACATGTTGTACGGGTCGTCGACCGCGATCGGCGCGCCCGGCCGCCCGGTGTGCGCGTCGATCGGCGTCAGGCTGCCGTCGAGCCGGCCTTCGGCATTGTTGGTGACCCACAGCGTGCGCAGGTCCCACGACGGCACGATGTGCTGCGGCGACTCGCCGACCTTGAAGCGCTCGACGATCTTCAGCGTCGCCGGGTCGATCACGTCGACGCTGTCGGCGCGCAGGTTGGGCACGTAGACGCGCGCCGGGTCGCCGGCCACCGCCGGGCTGAGCTTGCCGGCCGCCGTCTCGCTGTACAGGTCGCGCGGGTCGACGACCGGCGGCATGCCGGGCACGGTGACGACGGCCGGCACGGATGCCGATGCCGGTTGCGCACCGGCGTGGTGGACCAGCGCGGCGGCCAGCGCCGCCGCCGCGAAGGCGGCGAACCCGCCCTGTCTAGACAAGATGTTCACGGGGGATTCCAGGTTCGGGAGTCAATGGGGCGCCGCGGTGCGCTGGCGGATCGCCGCCACCGAAACGTCGATGATGTGCTCGACGCCGAGCCGGCCCAGCGCGGCGCTCGAGCGGCGCGGGTCGCCGGTGACGCCGTCGCCGCGGGTGCCCGGCGCACGCGCGGCGGCGACGTCCATGCGCACCATCGTCGGATCGACGGCCAGCATCAACGAGGTGTCGGCGACGCCGGCGTGGACGCCGACCTCGTCGGCACGGATGCCGTGCGCGAGCAGGATGCGCGTGAACGGCTCTTGCGCCGCCTCGTAGTACTCGGTCAGCGCGATGCACGCGGCAGCGCGGGCCGCGGCCATGGTCGAGCCGCGCCGCGACGCGCTTCAGGCTCGTCTGGTAGCCGCCGTGGTCGCCGAGGAAGACGACGTCGCGAAATCCCGCGTGGCACAGGCTGCGCGCAGCGCCTTCGAGCGTGGCCTCGAAGGCCGGCACCGGGATCGAGATCGTTCCCGGGAAGCGCATGTGCTGGGTCGGCGGTTCGATCGCGCCCTCGGGGACGTAGGCGATCACCGGCGCGACGATCGCGTTGCCGAGCTTGTCGGCGATCTCGGTCGCCAGCGCCTGGGCGCGCACGTCGTGCTTGCCCAGCGCCATGTGCGGGCCGCTCTGCTCGGTGCCGCCGATCGGCAGCAGCGCGGTCGTCGCGCCGGCGGCGATGCGGTCGCGCAGCTCGGTCCAGGTCAACCGCTCCAACTGGACGGTGGCCGGCGCCGCGGCCTGCGCCACGCCGGCGAGCAGCGCGCACGAGAGGGCAGCCAGCGCGGCCGCGAGCCTGCGGCGCAGGCTATTCGTCATCGCCACCGAGCACCGCCCCGAGCAGGCCGCCGGCGCCGAAGCCGCCGAGCACCGAGCCCTCCTCGCGCGAACCGCCGCGTTGCGGTGCGGCGGCGAACACGCGCGACGCCAGGCGCGAGAACGGCAGGCTCTGCAGCCAGACCGTGCCCGGGCCGGTGACGCGGGCGAAGAACAGGCCTTCGCCGCCGAACAGCGCGGTCTTGATCTTGCCGACGTACTTGATCTCGAAGTTGACGTCCGGCGTCAGCGCGACGATGCAGCCGGTGTCGACGAGCAGCGTCTGCCCGGCCTTCAGCTCGCGCCGGACCACGGTGCCGCAGGCATGCACGAAAGCCAGGCCGTCGCCGTCCAGGCGCTGCATGATGAAGCCCTCGCCGCCGAAGAAGCCGACCGAGAGCTTCTGCTGGAAAAAGATGCCGAGCGCGACGCCGCGCGCCGCGCACAGGAAGGCGTCCTTCTGGCAGATCAGCGTGCCGCCGAGTTGGCGCAGGTCCATCGCCAGGATCTTGCCCGGGTAGGGCGCGGCGAAGGCCACGCGCTGCTTGGCCGGCGCCTGGTTGGTGTAAACGGTGGTGAAGAGCGATTCGCCGGTGACCAGGCGCTTGCCGGCGCCGAGCAGCTTGCCGAACAGGCCGCTGCCGGCGTTGCGGCTGCCATCGCCGAACACGGTTTCGAGCGCGATGCCCTCGTCCATGAACATCATGCTGCCGGCCTCGCCGACCGCGGCCTCGCCGGGGTCGAGCTCGACCTCGACGTACTGCATCTCGGCGCCCTTGATCTCGTAGTCCACCACGTCCATCGCCATCCATCAGCCCCTTCGCGATCGGCCGGCCCCTGCCGGTGTCGAACCGCGTGATGGTACCCAAGCGCGCGCCGGGCGCTGTCGCAACCGGTTGCAATCCACCCCGCGCGGGCGACCCCGCGACCCGGTCGATGCGGAGAATCCCCGAACACCATGAACGGCAGCACGACAGTCCTGGGATTCGCGGCGATGGCGCTGGCCTTGCTGGCCGCCTCGCTCGGCGGATTCGAGCGGCGCCAGCGACGCTACCGCGGCTGGCGGTGGTGGATGGTGGCGCTGTGGCTGGCCGCCGCCGGCGCGGCGCTGGCGGCGGCCGTCCCCGCTGCGTACCGGGTGACCGAACTGCTGCTGCTGCAGTGGCCCATCGTCACGCTGATCGGGCTGCGCCGCTTCGATGCCCGCCTGGGCCTGCCCCTGAACGAACGCAGCGACTGGGCGGTGCTGGCCGCCGCCGGGCTGCTGGCGGTGAGCCGCCCGCTGTGGCCGGCCGACGGCGTGGCCGGCGCGCTGGTGCCTGGCGTGGCGGCGGTGCTGGTGCACCTGTATGCAGCGGCATTGTTCTTCTGCGGGCCACCTGGCCGCGACGCGTTGCCGCTGAACCTGCTCGGGCTGACGATGGCGATGGTCGCGCTGGCGCCGCTGCCGGCGGGCTGGACCGGGCACGACCCGGCGGCGGCGATCGGCCTGCACACCGTCGCCACGGCACTCGGGGCGGTGGTGATGGCCTTCGTCGCGATCACGCTGGCCAGCGAGCGCACCGAGCGCCAGTTGCGCGATTCGCAGCGCCGGCTGCGCGTGCTGGCCAACATCGACGCGCTGACCCGGGTGCCGAACCGGCGCCACTTCCATGAACTGGCCGACCTGGCGCTGCGCGCCGACACGCCCGGCAGCGCGACGCTGCTGATGTTCGACGTCGATCATTTCAAGCGCATCAACGACCACCTCGGCCACGCCGCCGGCGACCGCGCGCTGCGCCTGGTCTCGGACAGCATGCTGGACAGCCTGCGCGCCCGCGACGTCGCCGGCCGCCAGGGCGGTGACGAGTTCGTGCTGCTGCTGCGCCAGACCGGCATCGACGACGCGATGGGCGTCGCCGGGCGCATCGTCGCGCGGCTCCAGCTGCAGGCCGAAGGCGCCGCGCTGCCGCCGCTGAGCCTGAGCTTCGGCATCGTCCAGCTGCTGCCCGGCGAGGCGGTCGACGACGCGCTGCGGCGCGCCGACCAAGCCTTGTACGAGGCCAAGCGCCAGGGCCGCTCGCGCGCCGTCGCGGCCCATGGCGACGAGGACCAACCGGTGTTCAGCGAAAGCCAGCGCCTGGGTTTGACCGTCTGCTGAGCGTGCGGGCGGCGCCGCTGCGGATAATCGGTGGCCCACCCCGATGCCCGACGCCGCCCCGCCCGCCCCCGCTCCGCCGCCGCGCCCCGGCGACAGCTACGTGCAGTCGTTCGCGCGCGGGTTGACGGTGATCCGCTCGTTCAGTGCCGCCGCGCCGGCGCAGACGCTGAGCGAGGTCGCCCAGCGCACCGGGCTGACGCGCGCCGGCGCGCGCCGCATCCTGCTCACGCTGGTGCAGCTGGGCTATGTCGAGAGCCTGGGCCGCCAGTTCCGGCTCACGCCCAAGATCCTCGACCTCGGTTTCGCCTACCTCAGCTCGCTGCCGCTGTGGAACCTGGCCGAGCCGGTGATGGAGGCGCTGGTCGCCGAGGTCAAGGAATCCTGCTCGGTCGCGGTGCTCGACGGCATGGAGATCGTCTACGTGCTGCGCGTGCCGACGCACAAGATCATGAGCATCAACCTCGGCACCGGCAGCCGGCTGCCGGCCTTCTGCACCTCGATGGGCCGGGTCCTGCTCGCCGGGCTGCCGGCCGACGAATGCCGCCGGCGCCTCGACGCCACGCCGCGCCCGCCCTACACCTCGCGCACGCTGACCGACCCGCAGGCGCTGCAGCGGGCGGTGGACGCCGCGCGCGAACAGCACTGGTGCCTGGTCGATCAGGAGCTCGAAGAAGGCCTGGTCTCGCTCGCCGCACCGATCGTCGACCGCGGCGGGCGCACGATCGCGGCGCTGAACATCAGCGGCCAGGCCAACCGCACGCCGGCGGGCGAGATGCGCGAGCGCTTCCTGCCCCGGCTGCGCGAAGCGGCTGCCGACATCTCGCGCCTGCTGCGCATGAAGTCCTGATCGGCGCGCCGCCCGGTCAGGCGGTTGCCGTGCGCGCGACCTGGAGCCGCTCGGCGGACAGGTAGTCCAGGCGGTAGTCCTCGAAGGACAGCCGGTCGGCGGCTTCGATCGCGCGCTGCGCGGCCACCGATTCGGCGGCCATCGCCAGAAAGCGCTCGCGGCCGGCCGCATCGAGCGGCTCGGCCAGAAACTGCGCGCGCGTCGCGGCCGAGCAGGCGCGTGCGAAGGCCGGGAAGGACCCGCCGAAGTCGGCGTTCATCGCGTGCAGCGCGCGCGCCGACGGGGTGCTGTCGAGGTCGCGCAGCCGCGCGCCGGCAGCGTCGACCGCGGCCCGGTAGGCCTGACCGCCGAGCGCCTCGTCGAGCTGGCGCGCCAGCGCGGCGCAGCCGGCGACGATCTCGTGCGCCCAGTCGATCAGCGGCACGTCGCGCCCGTCGCGCTCGAGCTCGAGCCCGGGCATGCGGCCCTGCGCCGCGGTGCGGTGCTGGTTGCGCGCCAGCGCGGCGATCTCGGCCGGCGAATCGGGCGGGCTGTCGGCGAGCAAGGCGTGGAGCAGGAAGACGTCGAGGAAACGCATCGTCTCGGCGCCGATGCCGACCGGCTCGAACGGGTCGAGGTCCATGCAGCGCACCTCGATGTACTCGACGCCGCGCTCGCGCAGCGCGTGCAGCGGACGCTCGCCGGAGCGGATCGTGCGCTTCGGACGGATCGTGCCGTAGAACTCGTTCTCGATCTGCAGCAGGCTGGTCGACAGCTGGTTGTATTCGCCGCCCGGGTTGCGCACGCCGACCGCGGCGTACGGCGGGTAGGGCTGCATCAGCGCCTGCTCGAGCGACCGGCCGTAGCTCTCGAGGCTGTTGAAGCTGGCCGCGATCGACGCCTGCGCATCGCTCTGGTAGCCGAGCCGGCCCATGCGCAGCGAGGTCGCGTGGGGCAGGAACAAGGTGTCGTCGCCGATAGTCTGCAGCTCGTGCGGCCGGCCTTCGACGAAGTTGGAGCACACCGCCGGCGAGGCGCCGAAGAGCAACAGCAGCAGGAACGAATGGCGGCGGAAGTTGCGGATCAGCGCGAGATAGTCGTCGTCGCCCAACCCGGGCAGCGACCAGTTGTAGTGGATGCCCGAGATCGTCTGCATGCGCCGGCCGTAGCGGTAGCCCAGGCCCATCCGGTAGACGCTCTTCGTGCGGCCGACGTTCGACGACCCGTAGCGGCCGAGCGGAATCGTCTCGTCGATCGGCAGCCGACACGGCATGCTCGCGACCCACAGCAGCTCGTCGCCGATCTCCGGGTAAACGAAGCGGTGGATGTCGCGCAGCTCGGCCAGGCAGGCTTCGGCACCGTCATGCACCCCGGTGATGAACTCGAGCTGCGACTCGCTGAAGTCGGTGGTGATGCGCGGGTGCGTCAGCGCCGAGCCGAGCGTGACCGGATGCGGCGTCATGGCCAGGCGGCCAGCGGCATCGGAGCGCAGGCTCTCCTTCTCGATGCCGCGGCGCATGCCTCTCAGGCGTTGCGGCGACAGCGCCCTCAGCCTCGCAGTCATCTCGGTCAAACGCGTCTCCCTCTTGGAATGAGGGCCGACGGTACCAAAAGCCGGCCCACCTTGCAGGCGGCGCCGGTTTCAGCGCACCGTGTCGTTGATTTCCAGGCGCAAGCCGCTGGTGCCGACCTTGACCGGCGCGCTCAGCACCTGCAGGTCGCCGGGCTGCGGCATCGCGTTGCCGGTCTTGCTGACGCGCGCGCCGACGATCACCTCGGCCGCCGACGACAGGCGTGCCGCCGGGCTCATCGCGAGCGAGTCGTCGAGCCTGAACTTGGCGGGCAGGTCCTTCACCTGCAGGCGCAGGATGGCGAGCGGCATCTTCGGGCCCTGGACCGCGCGCGCGAAGACGAACACCGTGTCGTCGGGTGCGGCCTGCGCCTTCAGGGCCGGGCTCAGGCTGAGCTCGCCGCTGATCGCGGCCGACGCGGCGTCCGCCGGGGTGGCGGCGGCCGCGCCCGGTGCGGTGGCGCCCGCGGTCGGCGGCAGCGCCGGCATGCCGGCGCGCTTGCGCGCTTCGTCGAGCGCGGCCTGCAGCTCGCGCACGAAGTCGCTCGCCGGGTCGCTGGCCTGCACCGCGCGTTCCAGATAGCTCACCGCCTGCGGGTACTGCGCGCGGTTGAAGGCGATCGTGCCCGCGAGCGCGAGCGCCTTCACGTTCTTCGGATCGACCTTCAAGGCCTTCATCACGTAGGTCTCGGGCTCGCCCTCCAGATTGCGGTTGTTCGCCATCGCCAGTGCGTCGGCGTAGTCGGCCATCGCCTGGGCATCGTCGGGGCGGAGGTCGAGCACGTGCTTGTAGGCGGGCAACGCGTCGGCGTAGCGGCCCAGCGCGCTGTAGGACCGCGCCAGCATGCTCCAGCCGTCGACGTCGTCGGGCCGGCCCTTCATCCGGTCGGCGAGCTTGGTGACCATCGCCTCGATCTGCGCCGGGTCGGGCGCTCGCTGGCCGTCGCCGGGGCCGGCGTGCCAGCCGTCGGGATTGCCGCGCCAGGCGTAGCCGGCGGCGCCGAACAGCAGCACGAAGGCGACGATGGCGGCGACCAGGCCGCGCGACGGGCGCGGCGCCGTCACGCTGGACGCCGACGGCGCGGCGGCTTCGGCGCGCCGGCCGAGCACCTCGCCGAGGATCTCGCGTTCGAGTCGCTCGCGCTCGCTGCGCGCGGCGTCGCCGGTCAGCGTGCCGCTGGCGATCAGGCCGTCGAGTTGCGCGAGCTGGCGCTTGAGTTCATCGATTCGCGCCGGGGAGTTCGTCATCGTCGGGGGTCTCGGGGTCGAAGGCATCGGCGCTCAGGCGCTGGCGCCGGCGCAGAACGGCGTACAGCGCGCTCAGCGCGATCGCCAGCAGCAAGGCGGGGCCGAGCCAGAGCAAGGCGGTGGTGGCCTTGAACGGCGGGTCGTAGAGCACGAAGTCGCCGTAGCGGTCGGTCATGTACTGGCGGATCTGCGCCTCGGTCATGCCGCGCTGGAGCATCTCGCGAATCTCCTGGCGCAGGTCGGAGGCCAGGTCGGCCTGCGAGGCGGCGATGGTCTCGTTCTGGCAGACCAGGCAGCGCAGCTCGCCGGCCAGCGCCATCATGCGCGCCTCGAGCGCCGGGTCGGCGACGGACGGCGCGGCTTCCTTGGCGGCGGCCGGCGACAAAGCCAGCGCCAGCGCCAGGCCGGCGGCGAGCAGCGGCGCGAACCAGCGGGTGGGCAGGCGTTCAAGCATTCAGGCGCCTCAGCAGCGGTTCGAGCTTGTCGCGGATCGCCTCGGGCGTGAGCGGGCCGATGAACTTGTAGCGCACGACGCCCTGGCGGTCGATGACGAAGGTCTCGGGCACGCCGTAGACGCCGTAGTCGATGCCGATGCGGCCGTCCGGGTCGGACAGCGCCTCGGTGTACGGGTTGCCCAGGCGCTGCAGCCAGGCCAGGCCGGCCTCGCGCTTGTCCTTGTAGTTCAGGCCGTAGATCGGCACCTCGTGGCGGCGCGCGAACTCGACGAGCAGCGGATGCTCCTCGCGGCACGGCACGCACCACGAGGCCCAGACGTTGAGCAGCCAGACCTTGCCGAGCAGGTCCTTCTCGCTGATGCGCTTGTCGGGCGTGGACATCAGGCTCGCGCTGAAGGCCGGTGCCGGCTTGTCGATCAACGGCGAGGGCACCTCGCGCGGGTTCAGGTTCAGACCGACCGCGAGAAACACCACCAGCGCGATGAAGATCGCCAGTGGCCAGATGAATCGCATCACGTTGCCGCGCCCTCCGTCGCCGCCGGCACCGCCTGGCGCTGGCGCACGCGGTAGCGCCGGTCGCTCATCGCGAGCACGCCGCCGGCCATCATGATCAGGCAGCCGCCCCAGATCCAGACGATGAAGGGCTTGTACTGCACGCGCACGATCCACGAACCGTCGGGCAACCGCTCGCCCATCGAGATGTAGAGGTCGCGCAGCGGGTTGCTGTTCACCGCGGCCTCGGTCATCGGGTTCTGCTGCACCTGGTAGATGCGCTTCTCGGGGTGCAGCATGCCGATCTTGCGGCCGTCGCGCGTGATCTCGATCTCGCCCTCGGCGGCGACGTAGTTCGGGCCCTGGACGTCGCGCACGCCGAGCATGCGGAAGCTGTAGCCGCCCATCTCGGTGTGGTCGCCGGGGCCCATCTTGACGTCGCGCTCGGTCGAATAGGTCTTGACCATCGAGACGCCGAACGCGAACACCGCCACGCCCAGGTGCGCGACGATCATGCCGACCATCGCCGGCGGCATCTGGCGCAGGCGGTGGCCGACCTGCGCGAACGTGCCGCCCGGCGGTAGCAGGCGCTGCTTGAGGTCGACGAGCACGCTGGCGACGATCCAGAACGCCATCACCAGCCCGCCGGTGGCGAGCAGCGAGATGCGGCCGGCGAGCCAGCCCACCACCAGCGCCGCGACCACCGAGCCCAGCGCCGCCCAGCGCAGCCGGCGCGCCAGCGCGCCGGGCTCGTCCTGCTTCCAGCGCGTCAGCGGGCCGATGCCCATCACGAAGACCAGCGGCATCATCAGCAGGCCGAAGACGGTGTCGAAGTACGGCGGGCCGACCGAGATCTTGCCCAACCCGAGCGCGTCGAGGAACAGCGGGTACAAGCGTGCCCAGCAGCACGGCGCCGCAGGCGACCGCGAGCAGCATGTTGTTGACGAGCAGCAGCGACTCGCGCGAGAGCAGGCCGAAGCGTTGGCCGAGGCCGATCTTCGGCGCGCGCCACGCGTACAGCGCGAGCGAGCTGCCGATCACGACGACCAGGAAGATCAGGATGAACAGGCCGCGGCGCGGGTCGGTCGCGAAGGCATGCACCGACGACAGCACGCCGGAGCGGACGAGGAACGTGCCGAGCAGCGAGAGCGAGAACGCCATGATCGCGAGCAGCACGGTCCAGACCTTGAAGCCGCCGCGCTTTTCGGTCACGGCCAGCGAGTGGATCAGCGCGGTGCCGACCAGCCAGGGCATGAAGGACGCGTTCTCGACCGGGTCCCAGAACCACCAGCCGCCCCAGCCCAGCTCGTTGTAGGCCCACCAGCTGCCCAGGCCGATGCCGCAGGTCAGGAAGAGCCACGCGGCAGTGGTCCAGGGCCGCGTCCAGCGCGCCCAGGCGGCGTCGAGGTTGCCGCCGAGCAGCGCCGCGATCGCGAACGCGAACGCGACCGAGAAGCCGACATAGCCCATGTAGAGCATCGGCGGGTGCGCGACCATGCCCGGGTCCTGCAGCAGCGGGTTCAGGTCGCGCCCGTCGGCGGCGGCCGGCAGCAGGCGATCGAACGGGTCGCTGGTGAGCAGCATGAAGAGCAGGAAACCCACCGAGACCAGGCCCATCACGGACAGGATGCGCGCCAGGAAAGGCAGCGGCAGGCGCGCGCTGAAGCGCGCCACCGCCAGCGTCCAGACGTTGAGCATGAACACCCACAGCAGCAGCGAGCCTTCGTGGCCGCCCCAGACGGCGGCGATGCGGTAGTGCAGCGGCAGCGCGGTGTTCGAGTTCTCGGCGACGTAGAGCACCGAGAAGTCGTCGCGCACGAAGGACGAGGCCAGGCAGACGAAGGCGCCCGCGATCAGCAACGCCTGCGCCGTGGCCAGCGGCCGCGCCAGCGCCATCCAGTCGCCACGGCCGCGCTGCGCGCCGACCAGCGGCAGCACGCCCTGGACCAGCGCCACCGCCAGCGCCAGGATCAGGAACAGTGACCGAGTTCGGGAATCATCGGCTGCCTCCTTCGGCGAGCGAGGTGCCCGCCATCTGGGCCCTCACCTTCTCGGCGCGCTGAACGGCGTCGGCCGCTTCCGGCGGCATGTAGTTCTCGTCGTGCTTGGCGAGCACCTCGCGCGCGACGAACACGCCGTCCGGACCGAGCTTGCCCTGCGCGACCACGCCCTTGCCTTCCTTGAACAGGTCGGGCAGCACGCCGTCGTAGCGCACCGGAATGGTCTTCGCGGTGTCGGTGACGACGAAGTGCACGGTGACGCCGCTGCGCTGCAGGCTGCCGGCCTGGACCAGCCCGCCGATGCGGAAGGTGCGCCCGATCGGCGCCTCCTTCGACGCCACCTGCGACGGCGTGTAGAAGAAGACCAGGTTGCTGTTGAAGGCGTTGAGCACCAGCGCGACCGCGACGCCGACCGCCGCCAGCACGCCGACGACGATGGCCGCCCGCTTGTGGCGCGGCTTCATGGCCGGCCTCCCGAGCGCAGCGCCGCCAGCGCGCGCCGGCGCCGCTGCACGACGAGCGCGGCCTCGGCGAGCATCACCACGAGCGTGACCCCATACGAACCCCAGACGTAGAGGCCGTAGCCGCCCATGTGGACGAAGTCGTCGAACGAATTCCAGTGCATCAGGTTCCTTTCGCGCCGGTGGCGAGCACGCGCACCCATTCGGTATCGGCCTCCTGCTCGAGGATGATGGCCCGGGTGCGGGTGAACACGACGGCGAAACTGTAGGCCCAGAACGCCAGCGTCAGCAGCAGCATCGACGTGAGCATGGTCGAAACCATCTTCGGCGCGGTCGTCATGCTGATCGTGGCACCCTGGTGCAGCGTGTTCCACCAGATCACCGAGAAGTAGATCACCGGCACGTTGACCACCCCGACCAGCGCCAGCAGCGCGCCGGCGTTGGCCGAGCGGCGCGGGTCGTCGATGGCCTCGGTGAGCGCGATGTAACCCAGGTAGAGCAGCAGCAGGATGAATTCGGACGTCAGCCGGGCGTCCCACACCCACCAGGTGCCCCAGGTCGGCTTGCCCCACAGCGCCCCCGTCCACAGCGCGACGAAGGTGAACATCGCGCCGGTCGGCGCCAGCGCGCGCGCGTACATCGACGCCAGCCGCGCGTTGAACATCCAGCCCCACGCCGCCCAGAAGGCCAGCACGACGTAGATCAGCATCGACATCCAGGCCGCCGGCACGTGGACGAAGATGATGCGGTAGGCGTCACCCTGCTGAAAGTCGGTGGGCGCGATCGCGAAACCGACGTACAGCCCGGCCAGCGCGAACGCGATCGCCGCAACCCAGAACCAGGGCACGAGCCGACCCGCCAGGCCGTAGAAGCGCGACGGGGCGGCGAAGGTGGACCAGCGCAGGCGCAAGGTGTTCATCGCCGATCAATCCAGTGAGATGCGCAGCGCCGCGGCGGTGGCCAGCGGCGCACCGAGCGCGGTGACGATGAGCAGCGCGCCGAGGATCGAGAAATGCGCCTTCGGCGACATCCCGCTGTCGACCGCGCCGACCGCGCCGGTGCCGAAGATCAGCGCCGGGATCGTCAGCGGCAGCACGAGCAGGAAGACGAGCGCGCCGCCGCTGCGCAGGCCCAGCGTGAGCGCCGCGCCGAGCGCGCCGAACAGGCTCAGGATCGGCGTGCCGACGAGCAGGCTGGCGGTCAGCGTCGCGATCGCCGGCGCATGCATGTCGAACAGCAGGCCGAGCACCGGCGCGGCCAGCACCAGCGGCAGCCCGGTCGTCAGCCAGTGCGCGACGACCTTGCCGGCGACGAGCAGGATCAGCGGCTGCGGCGCGAGCAGCATCTGCTCGAGCGAGCCGTCGTGCAGGTCGCTCGCGAACATCTGCGTCACCGACAGCATCGCCGCCAGCAGCGCGCAGACCCAGACCACGCCGGGCGCGATCTGGCGCAGCATCTGCGGCTCGGGTCCGACGCCGAACGGGAACAGCCCGGCGGCGACGATGAAGAAGCCCAGCGGCAGCAAGGCCTCGACACGTCGGCGCCGCGCCAGCAGCAGGTCGCGATGCGTGATCGCCAGCAGCACGGAACTCATTGCGCTTGCCGCGACTCCAGGTCGTACTCGCGCTGACCGGGCAGTGTCAGCGGCTGGTGGCTGGTGAGCAGCACCGAGCCGCCGCGGCCGGCGTGCTCGACGAGCAGGGCCGACAGCATCGCGATGCTGGCCTGATCGAGCGCGTCGTAGGGCTCGTCGAGGATCCAGGTGCGCGGTTCATCGTCGAGCGCCAGCCGGGCCAGCGCACCGCGCCGGCGCTGGCCTTGCGACAGCGTGCGCACGGTCGCGTGGCGCCAGTCGCCGAGCGCGACGCGCGCGAGCGCGGCATCGGCGCGCGCCGGCGCGTCGTCCAGCCCGGACAGCCGGCCCAGGAACGCGAGCGATTCGCGCAGCGTCAGGTCGTCCTTCAGCGCGTTCGAGTGGCCCACGTAAACGATGCCCTCGCGCGCCTCGACGCCGGCCTCGTGCAGCGGACGGCCGTTCCAGCGGACCTCGCCCGCCTCCGGCGCGGACAGTCCGGCCAGGATGCGCATCAGGCTGGTCTTGCCGGCGCCGTTGGTGCCGCGCAGCCAGGTGATCGTGCCCGCCTCGACGCTCACGTCGAGGCGCTCGAACAGCCGGCGCCGGCCACGCCGGCAGCTGAGCTGGCGGCCATCGAGCCGACCCGCGGCGCGCGCACTGCGGGTCGGCGTCGAAGCGGGTCGGTTGCTGTCTGCCATGAAGTCGATGAAGGCTCTTCGGTGAGCCATGAATGGTGGAACCGGGGGGAATCGAACCCCCGTCCGCAAGCCATCGCCGGACAGTTCTACATGCGTAGCTGACTGATTTGGATTTGAGGACCCTGGTCGCGCAGCAGCACGCTACCTGGGCCCCGAGTCACTTGGTTTTAGGCCCGTGCTGAATGACGCAGCACGGGACGAGCCAATGTAAATGACCTCGCAGTCCTTGGTCTTGCGACCTCAGACCCAGCCCATCGGCCAGCTGTTGCAAGGCTCACCGGTTTTAAGCGGCGAGGGCGTACGTTTGATCGTTCGCAGTTACTTTGTTTCCAGTGGATTTACGAGCGAACTGGTGCTCGGCATGCCCCGCGCCGACTCCGTACCCACGTCGAAGCCAAGTCGGTCCCAGACCCGTAGTTTAGGGCAGTTCCAACCAGTGCAAGAGCGATGCGGGTTCTTCGATCACCGCGTCCGCGCCCCAATCGGCGATGGGTTCGCCGTCGCCCAGGTAGCCCCAGGCCGCCGCCAGCGTGGCCATGCCCGCGGCGCGGCCGGCGCGGATGTCGCGCGGGTCGTCGCCGATGTAGACGCAACGCTGCGCCGTCACGCCGAGCCGGCGCGCGGCCTCGAGCAGCGGGGCCGGGTGCGGCTTGGTGTGCGGCGTGCTGTCGCCGCCGACCAGCACCGCGCTGCGCCGGTGCAGCGCGAGACCTTGCACCAGCGGCTCGGCGTAGCGCAACGCCTTGTTGGTCACGATGCCCCAGGGCAGCGCCAGCGCCTCCAGCCGCTCGAGCACCGGGGCGACCCGCGCGAAGACGGTGGTCTCGCGCAACAGCCGTCGTTCGTAGCGGGCGAGAAAGTCGTCGCGCAGCGCCTCGTAGCCGTCGTCACCCGGCGCCAGGCCGAAGGCCACGCCGACCATGCCGCGTGCGCCGGAACCGACGCGAGGCCGCAACCGCTCGAAGGGCAGCGCCGGCAGACCGTGCGACGCACGCTGCTCGTTGCCGCACCGGCGAGGTCGGGGGCGCTGTCGACCAGCGTGCCGTCGAGATCGAACAGCACCGCATCGCAACGCAGCGTCACAGCGGGCGCCGACACGCGAGCAGGTAGTTGACGCTGGTGTCTGCCGACAAGCCGTAGCGCTGGGTGAGCGGGTTGTATTGCATGCCGCGGCTGGTCTCGACCACCAACCCGGCGTCGCGGCACCAGCGGGCCAGCTCGCTCGGCCGGATGAAGCGCGCGTACTCGTGCGTGCCGCGGGGCAGCAGCCGGAGCACGTGTTCGGCGCCGACGATCGCGAACAGAAACGCCTTCGGATTGCGATTCAGCGTCGAGAAGAAGACCCAGCCGCCGGGCTTGACCAGCGTCGCGCAGGCCCGAACCACCGACGCCGGATCCGGCACGTGCTCGAGCATCTCCATGCAGGTGACGACGTCGAAGGCCGACGGTTGCTCGGTGCCAGCGCCTCGGCGGCGATCTCGCGGTAGTCGAGGTTCGCGACCCCCGTCTCCAGCGCATGCAGGCGTGCCACGTCGAGCGGCTTCGGCGAGGTCGATGCCGGTCACCGACCGGGACCGCGCGCGCCATCGACTCGGCGAGGATGCCGCCGCCGCAGCCGACGTCGAGCACGCGCCTTGCCACGCAACCCGGCCAGCTCGTCGATCCAGTCCAGGCGCAGCGGGTTGATCTGGTGCAGCGGGCGGAATTCGCTGTCCGGGTCCCACCAGCGATGGGCGAGTTCGCTGAACTTGGCGAGTTCCTGGGCGTCGGCATTGATCATGGTCGTGATCGTAGCGGCTGAAACGACGAAGCCGGCCGAGACGGGAATGAAGACAAAACTCCACCGGGCGGAAACAAGTAAAAAACCCCGCCGAGGCGGGGTTTCGGGATCACGCGCCGAAGGCGCGAATCGCGGATCTCACGGACGGGCGCGCGTCCCGACGACTTCGATTTCCACGCGACGGTTCTTCGCGCGGCCTTCGGTGGTCTTGTTGTCCGCGACCGGCTGCTTCTCGCCCTTGCCTTCGGTGTAGACGCGGTTCTTCTCGACGCCCTTGCTGACCAGATAGGCCTTCACGGCATCGGCACGGCGAACGGACAGTTTCTGGTTGTAGGCGGCGGTGCCGACCGAGTCGGTGTGGCCGACGGCGATGATGACTTCGAGGTTGATGGCCGCAGTCTTGCCGACCAGGTCGTCGAGCTTGGCCTTCGCTTCGGGCTTCAGCACCGACTTGTCGAAGTCGAAGAACGCGTCCGCAGCGAAGGTGACCTTCTCGGACACGGGGGCACGACAGGCGCCGGGGCGGGGGCCGGCGGGGCCGCAGGAGCCGGGGCGGGCTCGGGCGCGGGCGGCGGAGGAGCCGGGGCCGGCGGGGGCGGCGGCTTGAGCGCGCCGTCGCAGGCCTCGTCGGCGGTGGCCGGAGTCCAAACGCCATCGCGCCAGCACAGATCGCCGCCGCCGTTCTTCCAAACGGTGCCGTCCGAAGCGCGCCAGTTGTCGTTCGACTTCGCCTGCGCGAAAACGGCGACCGGGGCGGCAAGTGCGACGGATGCGAACAGCACCGCCACCTTGTTCAGTTTCTTCATGATTCTCCTCTCGAGGAAAGCCGCAGCAAGCCTGCGTAACGTCCAAAACGACAAGCCGAAACCTGGGCAAATCCCCACGGCTGCGGGCACTTACCACGGACGAAGCATTGTGCCATAGGGCGTCGGATAGGCCGCATTTTGGTCCCAGCGCATGCGGCTCCCGACGGCATTGTTGCGCATGCGCGACATGACCTGCCCCTTAGAATCGTCGGCTTTTCTGCGCCAGCACCGCGCGCACCGCGAGCACGCCAGGGTGCACCGCGCGCCGTCGATACCCATGACCCAGTTCGCCAAGGAAACCCTCGCCGTCAGCCTCGAAGAGGAGATGCGGCGCTCGTACCTCGACTACGCGATGAGCGTGATCGTGGGCCGCGCGCTGCCCGACGCGCGCGACGGCCTGAAACCCGTGCACCGGCGCGTGCTGTTCGGCGATGCACGAGCAGAACAACGACTGGAACCGGCCGTTCAAGAAGAGCGCGCGCATCGTCGGTGACGTGATGGGCAAATACCATCCGCACGGCGACGCGTCGATCTACGACACCATCGTGCGCATGGCGCAGCCTTTCTCGCTGCGCCACATGCTCGTCGACGGCCAGGGCAATTTCGGCTCGGTCGACGGCGACAACGCGGCGGCGATGCGCTACACGGAAATCCGCCTGTCGAAGATCGCGCACGAGATGCTCGAGGACATCGACAAGGACACCGTCGACTTCGCGCCCAACTACGACGGCTCCGAGCGCGAGCCCACTGGTGCTGCCGGCGCGGCTGCCGAATCTGCTCGTCAACGGCTCGGCCGGCATCGCGGTCGGCATGGCGACGAACATCCCGCCGCACAACCTGAACGAGGTCGTCGACGCCTGCCTGCACCTGCTGAAGAACCCCGAGGCCACGCTCGACGAACTGATGGAGATCGTGCCGGCGCCGGACTTCCCGACCGCCGGCATCATCTACGGCCTGGCCGGCGTGCGCGAGGGTTACCGCACCGGCCGTGGCCGCGTGGTGATGCGCGCGAAGTGCCACTTCGAGGACATCGACCGCGGCCAGCGCCAGTCGATCGTCGTCGACGAGATCCCGTACCAGGTGAACAAGAAGACGCTGCTCGAGCGCATCGCCGAGCTCGTCCACGAGAAGAAGCTCGAGGGCATCAGCCACATCCAGGACGAGAGCGACAAGTCCGGGATGCGGGTGGTCATCGAGCTGAAGCGCGGCGAAGTGCCCGAGGTGGTGCTGAACAACCTGTACAAGCAGACCCAGCTGCAGGACACGTTCGGCATCAACATGGTCGCGCTGATCGACGGCCAGCCGCGGCTGTGCAACCTGAGGCAGCTGGTCGAGATCTTCCTCGAGCACCGGCGCGAGGTCGTCACCCGGCGCACGGTGTTCGAGTTGCGCAAGGCGCGCGAGCGCGGCCATGTGCTCGAGGGCCTGGCCGTCGCGCTGGCCAACATCGACGAGTTCATCGAGACGATCAAGACCTCGCCGACGCCGCCGGTCGCGAAGGCGGCGCTGATGGCCAAGGGCTGGGACAGCTCGCTGGTGCGCGAGATGCTCGCGCGCGTCGAAGGCGACACCACCGGCGGCCGCGACGCCTTCCGCCCCGAGGGCCTGCCCGGCCACTACGGATTGCAGGCCGACGGCGGCTACCGGCTGTCCGACGAGCAGGCGCAGGAAATCCTGCAGATGCGACTGCAGCGGCTGACCGGACTGGAGCAGGACAAGATCATCGGCGAGTACCGCGAGGTGATGACGCAGATCGCCGACCTGCTCGACATCCTGGCCCGTCCCGACCGCGTGACCGCGATCATCGCCGACGAACTGACCGCGCTGCGCCAGGAGTTCGGCCAGACCAAGGTCGGCGCGCGGCGCAGCGTGATCGAGCGCAACGTGCAGGAACTCGGCACCGAGGACCTGATCACGCCGGCCGACATGGTCGTCACGCTCAGCCATACCGGCTACGTCAAGAGCCAGCCGCTCGGCGAGTACCGCGCGCAAAAGCGCGGCGGGCGCGGCAAGCAGGCGACGCAGACCAAGGAAGACGACTGGATCGACCAGCTCTTCATCGCCAACACGCACGACTGGATCCTGTGCTTCAGCGACCGCGGCCGCGTCTACTGGCTCAAGGTCTGGGAAGTGCCGCAGGGCGGGCGCGCGTCGCGCGGCCGGCCGATCGTCAACATGTTCCCGCTCCAGCCGGGCGAGAAGGTCACCGTCGTGCTGCCGCTGACGGGCGAGTTCCGCAGCTTCCCGGCCGACCACTACGTCTTCATGGCCACCGCGCAGGGCATCGTCAAGAAGACGCCGCTCGACGACTTCAGCAACCCGCGCAAGGCCGGCATCATCGCCGTCACGCTCGACGAGGGCGACGTGCTGATCGGCGCCGCGCTGACCGACGGCAAGCACGACGTGATGCTGTTCAGCGACGGCGGCAAGGCGGTGCGCTTCGACGAGGACGAGGTCACGCCGCACGGCCGCCAGTCGCGCGGCGTCAAGGGCATGGCACTCGACGAAGGCCAGAGCGTGATCGCGATGCTGGTCGCCGAACAGGACGAGACACAGAGCGTGGGCCAGGACAACGCGCCTGTCAGCGTGTTGTGCGCCACCGAGAACGGCTACGGCAAGCGCACCAGCATCGTCGAGTACACCCGCCACGGCCGCGGCACCAAGGGCATGATCGCGATCCAGCAGACCGAGCGCAACGGCAAGGTCGTCGCCGCCACGCTGGTGCGGCCGGCCGACGAGATCATGCTCATCACCGACCGCGGCGTGCTCGTGCGCACCCGCGTCAGCGAGATCCGCGAGCTCGGCCGCGCGACCCAGGGCGTGACGCTGATCGCGCTCGACGACGGCAGCAAGCTGTCCGGCCTGCAGCGCCTGGTCGAAAACGACGCCCAACCCGACGCGGCGACAGACCCCTCCACCGACAACAACACTGCCGGCGACGCCGGTTCGGAGAACCCTTGAAACATACCCCCTTGCTGCTGGCCTTCGTGCTGGCGTCCGCCGCGGCGCAAGCCCAGACCCCGACCGCCAAGCCCGCTGCGCCGGCCACCAGTGCGGCGGCCGCCGCGCCTGTCAGCGCGGCGAAGAAGGCCTTGATCGACAAGGTGCTGCACCTGCAGCAGCCGGCGATCGAGGCGCTGGCGCGCCAGCTGGCCGAGCAACCCGCGGTGCAGATGCTGCAGCGCGCCGCCGCCGCGCTGCAACGCCTGCCCGTCGAACAACGCGAAGCCGCCGCGAAGGAGATCCAGGCCGACGCGCGCAAGTACGCTGACGAGGCGACGCCGATCGTGCGCGACCGTGCCATCAAGCTGGCGCCTTCGACGATCGGCGCCGTGCTGGCGCAGAACTTCAACGAGGACGAGCTCAAGCAGATCATCGCGATCCTCGAATCGCCGGTGAACCGCAAGTTCCAGTCGCTCGGCGGCGAGATGCAGCGTTCGCTGGGCGAGCGGCTGGTCGCCGACACGCGCACCAGCGTCGAGCCCAAGGTGCAGGCGCTCGAGCAGAGCGTGATCCGGCGCATCAATGCCGCTGCCGCCGCAGCGAGCGCACCCGCGGCCGCCAGCGCACCCAAGAAGTGAAGCCCGAGCCGGTCGACAACGCGCAGACCCTGCTCGCGCTGCGCGGGCAGATCGACGCCGTCGACCGCGAACTGCTCGCGCTGCTGAACCGCCGCGCCTCGCTCGCGCTGGCGGTCGGCGAGCTGAAGAAGCGCGAAGGCTCGGTCGTCTTCCGTCCGGAGCGCGAAGCGCAGGTGATCGACGGGCTGAAGGCCGCCAACCCCGGCCCGCTGCAGAGTGCCAGCGTGGCGCCGATCTGGCGCGAGATCATGTCCGCCTGCCGCGCACTGGAGACGCCGACCCGCGTGGCCTACCTCGGCCCGGCCGGCACCTTCAGCGAGGAAGCGGCACTCGGCTTCTTCGGCAGCTCGATCGCGCGCGTGCCCTGCGCGAGCATCGACGAGGTTTTCCACGCGACCAGCGCCGGCGCCGCCGACTTCGGCGTGGTGCCGGTCGAGAACAGCACCGAAGGCGTGGTCGCGCGCTCGCTCGACCTGTTCCTGCACACGCCGCTGTTCATCATCGGCGAGACCAGCCTGTTCATCCGCCAGAACCTGCTGCGCAAGGAGAACTCGATGGCCGGCATCCAGGCCGTCTGCGCGCACCCGCAGTCGCTGGCGCAATGCCACGACTGGCTCAGCCACCATCTGCCCGACGTCGAACGCCGCCCGGTCGCGAGCAACGCCGAAGGCGCCCGGCTGGCCGGCCAGGACGCCACGCTCGCGGCGATCGCCAGCACCCGCGCGGCGAGCGAATTCGGCCTGCACGTGCTCGCGCCGGCGATCCAGGACGACGCGCACAACCGCACCCGCTTCGCGATCGTCACGCACCCCGACCAGCACCCGGCACCGAAGGCGTCGGGGCACGATTGCACGAGCCTGGTCGTCTCGGTGACGAACCGGCCCGGCGCGGTGCACGACATGCTGGTGCCGCTGAAGACGCATGGCGTCTCGATGACGCGCTTCGAGTCGCGGCCGGCGCGCTCCGGCCAGTGGGAGTACTACTTCTACATCGACCTGCAGGGCCACCCCGACGAGGCGCCGGTCGGCGCCGCGCTGCGCGAGCTGCGCGACGCCTGCGCCTTCTTCAAGGTGCTCGGCACCTACCCGATCGACGTCAAATGACTCCCCCCCGCAGCGCCTTCGGCGCTCCCCCCGAGCAGCGACGAAGAACAGTCCCTGCGGACTGTTCTTCGCCTGCAAGGGCGTCCGACCTGCCAGCCGGACGACAGCGGACCGGCAAACCGGCTCCGCGGCGTCTGCTTTGTCGCGGTCGGCAGCGCTGACCATGTTCAATCAGCTGGGCATCATCGGTTGCGGTCTGATGGGCGGCTCGTTCGCGCTCGCGCTCAAGCGCGCCGGGCTCGTCAAGCGGGTGGTCGGCTACAGCAAGTCGCCGTCGACGACCGAGCGCGCGAAGAAGCTGGGCGTGATCGACGTCGCCGCCGAATCGGCGCTGCTCGCGGTGTCGGGCTCGGACATCGTGCTGCTCGCGGTGCCGGTGGCGGCCACCGAGACCACCTTCAAGGCGATCCGCCACCTGGTCGAGCCCGGCGTGCTGTTCATGGACGTGGGCACCACCAAGCGCGACGTCGTCGACGCCGCGCGGCGCGTGCTGAACGAGCGCGTCGCGTCGTTCGTGCCGGCACACCCGATCGCCGGCAAGGAACAGGCCGGCATCCAGCATGCCGACGCCGCGCTCTACAGCGGCCGGCAGGTGATCCTGACGCCGCTGCCGCAGACCGCGCCCGAGCTGGTGCAGAAGGCGACCGACGTCTGGTCGGCGATCGGCGCGCAGGTGCTGAGGATGACGCCGGAGAACCACGACGCGGCCTTCGCCGCGGTCAGCCACCTGCCGCACCTGCTGGCCTTCGCCTACTTCAGCGCGGTCGTCAACCAGCCGGCGGGCAAGGACTTCCTCTCGCTCGCGGGCCCGGGCTTTCGCGACTTCACGCGCATCGCCGCGAGCAACCCCGAGATGTGGCGCGACATCCTGATGGCCAACCGCGAAGAGATCCTCAAGCAGTCGCAGCGCTTCCGCCACGCGCTCGACGCGATCGAGCACGTCATGCACGGCGGCAACGCCGACGCGCTGGAAGACCTGATCCGCAGCGCCTCCGAAGGCCGTGCGGGCTGGCAGATGGGGGCGCCGCGCACGCCGGGCGGGCGCTGATGTCGGGCCCCGCTCAGGGCGGCACTAGCGTTCCGGCGACGCCGGACCCGCAGCGTTCGCCGGGGGCGCTCAGCGCCCTTCGGGCGGCCGGGCGGGCGCTGATGTACGACATCCCGTTCCTCGACCTGCCGCCGCTGCGCGGCGCTTCCGGCACGGTGCGGTTGCCGGGCTCGAAGAGCATCTCCAACCGCGTGCTGCTGCTCGCCGGGCTGCGCCGCAGGCACGACCGTCGTCCACGACCTGCTCGACTCCGACGACACGCGCGTGATGCTCGACGCGCTGCGCACGCTGGGCTGCGCGCATCGCGACAGGGCCGGAGCTGCACGTCACCGGCCTCGGCGGCCGGCTGCAGGTGCACGAGGCGAAGCTGTTCCTGGGCAACGCCGGCACCGCGATGCGTCCGCTCACCGCCGCGCTCGCGGTGCTCGCCGCGACCCAGGGCGGCCGCTTCGAGCTGTCCGGCGTGCCGCGCATGCACGAGCGGCCGATCGGCGATCTTGTCGACGCGTTGCGGCCGCTCGGCTGCACGATCGACTACCTCGGCCAGCCGGGCTATCCGCCGCTGCGCGTGCGCGGGGAGCCGGGCGGCCGGCTCGCGACCGAGCGCCCGATCCGCGTGCGCGGCGACGTCTCGAGCCAGTTCCTGACCGCGCTGCTGCTCGCGCTGCCGCTGGTCACCGACGAACGCGCGATCGTCATCGAGGTCGACGGCGAGCTGATCTCCAAGCCCTACGTCGAGATCACGCTCAACCTGCTCGCGCGCTTCGGCATCGAGGTCGCAGCGCGACGGCTGGCAGCGCTTCACGTTGCGCGCCGGCAGCCGCTACCGCAGCGCCGGGCGCGATCCATGTCGAGGGCGACGCCTCGTCGGCGTCGTACTTCGTCGCGCTCGGCGCGATCGCCGCGCACGGCGACGCGCCGGTGCGCATCGAAGGCGTCGGGCAGCGACTCGATCCAGGGCGACATCCGCTTCGTCGACGCCGCCCAGGCGATGGGCGCGCAGGTCACGAGCGGCCCGGGCTGGATCGAGGTGCGGCGCGGCCGCTGGCCGCTGCAGGCGCATCGCGCTCGACTGCAGCCACATCCCCGACGCCGCGATGACGCTGGCCGCGATGGCGCTGTACGCCGACGGCCCGACGCGCCTCACCGGCATCGCCAGCTGGCGCGTCAAGGAGACCGACCGCATCGCGGCGATGGGCACCGAGTTGCGCAAGCTCGGCGCCGCGGTGGTCGAGGGCGCCGACTTCATCGAGATCGCGCCGCCGCGGCGCTGGCGCGCCGCCACGCTTGCACACCTACGACGACCACCGCATGGCGATGTGCCTGTCGCTGGCCGCGTTCAACCCGCTCGCCGGGCGGCCCCGCCCTGCCCGGTGCGCATCCTCGACCCGCGCTGCGTCGCCAAGACCTTCCCGGACTACTTCGAGACGCTGTTCGGCTTGGCGCACCACCGATGCCGTCGACGTCCCGGTGATCACGATCGACGGCCCCACCGCCTCGGGCAAGGGCACGCTGGCCGCGGCGGTCGCCGACCGGCTGGGCTACCACCTGCTCGATTCCGGCGCGCTGTACCGCGCCACCGCGCTGGCGGCGCAATGGGACGGCGTGGCGCCGGACGACGAGGCCGGCGCTGGCGCGGCTGGCCGGCGGTGCTCGACCTGCGGTTCGGCCACGGGCCGAGGGCAGCCGCACCTGGCTGCGCGGGCGTCGAGGTGAGCGCCGAATTGCGCCTCGAATCGGCGGGGCAGCTGGCCTCGCGCGTGTCGGCGCTGCCCGCGGTGCGCGCCGCGCTGCACCGGCCTGCAGCTGGCGTTCCGCCGCGCGCCCGGCCTGGTCGCCGACGGGCGCGACATGGGCACCGTCGATCTTCCCCGACCGCGCCGCTCAAGGTCTTCCTCACCGCGAGCGCCGCCGAGCGCGCCGAGCGCCGGTATAAGCAGTTGATTTCAAAGGGAATTTCAGCTAATATCGACAGTCTTCGTGCCGATCTCGAGGCGCGCGACGCCCGCGACAGGTCGCGCAGCGTTTCGCCCTTGAGGCCGGCCGAAGATGCGTTGCTTGCTCGACAACTCGCCGCTGACGCATCGAAGATTCGGTGGCTCGGGTGCTGGCTTGGTGGGCACAGCGCAGCCCGTTCGATACTGCCGTCGCCCAGACGGCCGCCTGAAGCGGGCGAACCGGTCCATCGCGCCCTCCGCCGCGGCCGTCAGGCCCTCCCGGGCGCGTTGGTGTCTCCCACCCCGACCGCAGCATCCCGCTGCACGCATCGCCCGGCTCTGCTTCCAACTTCCCCGGGCACAGGAAATCCATGTCTGCAACCACCACCGTGACCACCACCAGCGGCGCCGACTCGTTCGCCGCCCTGTTCGAAGAATCGCTGAAGAGCAACGACATGCGCGTCGGCGAGGTCATCACCGCCGAGGTCGTGCGCATCGAGTTCAACTACGTCGTGGTCAACGCCGGCCTCAAGAGCGAGGCCTACGTTCCGATCGACGAATTCAAGAACGACCAGGGCGAGCTCGAAGTCCAGGTCGGCGACTTCGTCTCGGTCGCGATCGACGCCGTCGAAAACGGCTACGGCGACACCATCCTCGTCGCGCGACAAGGCCAAGCGCCTGGCGTCGTGGATGTCGCTCGAGAACTCGCTCGAGTCGGGTGAGTTCGTCACCGGCACCGTCAGCGGCAAGGTCAAGGGCGGCCTCACGGTGCTCGTCAACGGCATCCGCGCCTTCCTGCCCGGCTCGCTGCTCGACACGCGCCCGGTCAAGGACATGAGCCCGTTCGAGGGCAAGACGATGGAGTTCAAGGTCATCAAGCTCGACCGCAAGCGCAACAACGTCGTGTTGTCGCGCCGCGCCGTCGTCGAGGCCTCGATGGGCGAGGAACGCGCCAAGCTGCTCGAGACGCTGCACGAAGGCGCGATCGTCCACGGCGTGGTCAAGAACATCACCGAGTACGGCGCCTTCGTCGACCTCGGCGGCATCGACGGCCTGCTGCACATCACCGACATGGCCTGGCGCCGCGTGCGCCACCCGAGCGAGGTGGTCCAGGTCGGCCAGGAGCTGCACGGCCAAGGTGCTCAAGTTCGACGCCGAGAAGAACCGCGTCTCGCTCGGCATCAAGCAGCTCGGCGACGACCCGTGGCACGGCGTCTCGCGCCGCTACCCGAACGGCACGCGCCTGTTCGGCAAGGTCACCAACATCGCCGACTACGGCGCGTTCGTCGAGATCGAGCCCGGCATCGAAGGCCTGGTCCACGTCTCCGAGATGGACTGGACGAACAAGAACGTCGCCCCGAGCAAGGTGGTCTCGCTCGGCGACGAGGTCGAGGTCATGGTGCTCGAGATCGACGAGGACAAGCGCCGCATCAGCCTGGGCATGAAGCAGTGCAAGGCCAACCCGTGGGAAGAGTTCGCGGTCAACGTCAAGCGCGGCGACAAGGTCAAGGGCCCGGTCAAGTCGATCACCGACTTCGGCGTGTTCGTCGGCCTGGCCGCCGGCATCGACGGCCTGGTGCACCTGTCCGACCTGTCCTGGAACGAGCCGGGCGAGAGCGCGGTGCGCAACTACAAGAAGGGCCAGGAGGTCGAGGCCATCGTGCTGGCGGTCGACGTCGAGCGCGAGCGCATCAGCCTGGGCATCAAGCAGCTCGACGTCGATCCGTTCACCAGCTTCACGTCGCTCAACGACCGCGGCGCGGTGGTCACCGGCAAGGTCAAGACGGTCGACCCGCGCGGCGCCGAGATCCAGCTCAACGACGACGTCACCGGCTACCTGCGCGCCAGCGAGATCAGCCGCGACCGCGTCGAGGACGCGCGCAACGTGCTGAAGGAAGGCGACGAGGTCTCGGCGATGATCATCAACGTCGACCGCAAGGCGCGTTCGATCCAGTTGTCGATCAAGGCCAAGGACAACGCCGACGAGCAGGAGGCGATGCAGCGCCTGTCGCAGACCAGCGAGCGCGAGAACGCCGGCACCACCAGCCTGGGCGCCCTGCTGCGCGCCAAGCTGGACAACGCAGAAGGAGCAAGCCGTCTGCTCGGCCCATGCGCTGCCGACCGGCGGCGCATGGGCCTTGCGTCGTGCTCGCCCCTTTGCTTCCATGCGATTTCCCGCTGCCGACGTGACCCACTGCCGATGACCCGCTCCGACCTCGTGGCCCGTCTCGCCGAGCGCTTCGCGCAGCTGACGCAGCGCGACACCGAGTTCGCCGTCAAGACGATCCTCGACGCGATGTCCGACGCGCTGGCGCGCGGCCACCGCATCGAGATCCGTGGCTTCGGCAGCTTCTCGATCAACCGCCGGCCGCCGCGCGTCGGACGCAACCCGCGCAGCGGCGAGCAGGTCGTCGATCCCCGAGAAGCTGGTGCCGCACTTCAAGCCCGGCAAGGCGTTGCGCGAAGCGGTCGACGCGCAGGCGTCGGCGCGAGCCGCCGGCGCCCTGACGCCGCAGCCCACCGGACGCCGGAGCCGGGCCGGCGTCCGTAGAATCGGCGCCGATGCGCATCCTCGTCTGGCTGTTCCGCGCCTTCATCTTCTTCACGCTGTTCGCGTTCGCGCTGAACAACCAGCAGCGTCGCCATCGTGCACTGGTTCTTCGGTGCCGAGTGGCATGCGCCGATGGTCATCGTCGTGCTGGCCGCGTTCGCCGCCGGCTGCGCCTTCGGCGTGCTGGCGATGGTGCCGCAGCTGGTGGCGCCACCGGCGCATCGCGCAAGCGGCACAAGCCGCGCGCGCCGCCCGCGCCAGATGCCGCGGCGCCGACCGGCCGCCGCGCCGTCGGACTTCGCGCCCGAGCATCCGCCGCGCGAAGGGCCTTGACGGCCGCGCCGATGGACTTCGACCTCCAGTGGCTGCTGATCGGCCTGCCGATCGCCTTCGCGCTCGGCTGGATCGCCTCGCGCTTCGACCTGCGCCAGTGTCAGGCGCGACAGCCGCGACGCGCCGAACGCCTACTTCAAGGGCCTGAACCTGCTGCTCAACGAGCAGCACGACAAGGCGATCGACGCCTTCATCGAGGCGGTCCAGCACGACCCCGACACCACCGAGCTGCACTTCGCGCTCGGCAACCTGTTCCGCCGCCGCGGCGAGTTCGAGCGCGCGGTGCGCGTGCACCAGCACCTGCTGCGGCGCGCCGACCTGAAGCCGGCGATCGCGACCGCGCCCAGCACGCGCTGGCGCAGGACTTCATGAAGGCCGGCCTGTTCGACCGCGCCGAGGACGCCTACCGCGCGCTCGACGGCACGCCGCTTCGACACCGAGGCGAGGCTGGCGCTGCTCTCGCTGTACGAGCGCTCGCGCGACTGGCGCACCGCGGCCGAGGTCGCCAGCCGACTCGAGCAAGCCGGCGGCGGCTCGTTCGCGACGCGCATCGCGCACCACTGGTGCGAACTGGCGCTCGAGGCCGACGAACACGGCCACCCCGACGAGGCCGAGGCCGCGCTGCGCCGTGCGCGCGAGGCCGCGCCGCAGCGCCCCGCGGCCGCTGGTGCTGGCCGGCGAGCGCGTCGCGCGTGCCGGCGAGCACGCGGCAGGCGCTGGCCGTCTGGGACGAGCTGCGCCGGCAGCACCCGGCCGCGTTTCGCGCTCGTCGCCACGCGACTATGCCGACAGCGCGCTGGCCTGCGGCCAGGCGGACCGGGCGCGCGACATGCTGGGCAGCGCTGTTCGCTCGAGCACCGGCGATCGACCTGCTGCGCGCTCTGGAACGGCTGGGCGCCGCGCCGCCGCTGCTGCCCTACCTTCAGCAGCACCCCACGCTGTCGGCGGCCCAGCAATGGCTGGCCCAGCCGCGCGCCGCGTGGACCGACGACGGTGCGCAGGCGGTCCGCAGCGCGATCGCCCATGCCGCCCGGCCGCTGCAGCGCTACCGCTGCGCGGCCTGCGGCTTCGAGGCCCAGCACTACTTCTGGCAATGCCCCGGCTGTCTGAGCTGGGACAGCTACCCGCCGCAGCGCATCGAAGAACTGTAGGTCGGCGTCAGGGTGCCAGCTGCCGCTCGAGCAGCGCCATCACCTCGGCCTGCGCAGGCACCTGGCCCTTGCCGCCGATGCTGGCGACCACCGGGTCGGGCCCGTGGCCCGTGATGCCCGCCAGGCCCGGATCGTGGTCGCAGTAAATGCCCAGCGTCGGCCGACCGAGCGCCGCGCCCAGATGGGTGAAGCCAGTGTCCAGCCCGACGATCTGGCGTGCTCCGGCGAGCAGCGCAGCCGCCTCGCCGACCTTCAGGAACGGCGGCACGTCGCCGTCGCAGCTGGCCGCGATGCGCTCGGCCAGCGTCTGCTCGTCGTCCCGGCCCCAGAGCACGATCGGCGTCCAGCCGCGCGAGCGCAGGCGCTGCCCGACGGCCGCCCAGCGCCTTTCGGGCCAGAGCTTCTCGGGCCGGCTGGCGTTCGGGATCAGCACCGCGTAGGGCCCGCGCGGCATCCAGCCCGGCGGCGGCGGGCGCAGGCCGAAGTCCGGTGCGCTGTCGGGCACCGGGTAGCCGAGGTGGGCGGCGGCGAGCACCCGGCAGCGCTGCACGGCCTGCATCGCGCGCGGGACCGCCGCACGGCGCTGGTAGAACCATGCGGCCAGCGGCTCGCGTGCGCTGGCGCCATCGAAGCCGGCCAGCGGCCCACGCGCCTGGCGCGCCCAGAGCGCGCTCTTGAGCAGGCCTTGCAGGTCGAGCACCAGGTCGTAGGGCTCGCGCTTGAGTTCGGCGCGCAGCGCGGCGATCGCGTCGCGCGTGCTGCGCTTGAACAGGCTCTGCCGCCACTTGCGCCAGGCCATCGTCAGCACGCGCTGGACGCCGGGGTGCATCTGCGGAATCGCCGCGAACGGCGCTTCGACCAGCCAGTCGAGCTGCAGCCCGGGGACGTGGCGCAGCATGTCGCTGGCCGCCGGCAGCGCATGCACCACGTCGCCCATCGACGAGGTCTTGACCACCAGCACCCTCATCGGGCGCGATCCCGTGTCACCACCCTCACCGGTGCGCGCTCCGTTCCTTCGCAAGTGCGGGGTTGAAGCGCGGATCGTTGTACATCTTGAACTGGCGATAGACCTTGAAGTAGGCGCGCCCGGCGGCCGCATCGGCGAGCAGCGCGTCCAGGCAGTCGCCGAGGTCGCGCCGCTGCTGCAGCAGCCGCTCGAGCTTGCCGCGGCTCGCGACGCGGTGCGCCTCGTCGGCATCGGCGCGTTCGGTCTGCCAGCGCATCGCGTGGATCTTCAGCGCCAGGATCGACAGCCGGTCGACCATGCTGCCCGCGGTCTCGCTGTTCAGCCGCGCGCCGGCCGGCACGCGCGCGACCGGCGCGTCGGTGCGCGCCGACGCCTCGTCGACGAGACCGAGTGCGACCAGCAGCAGCTCGTCGATGCGCTCGGTGGCGTCGTTGCGCGCCTGGTTGAAGCCGTCGATCGCGCGCTTGTTGGCGGCGATCTCGGCGTCGGCCACGGTGGTGCGGCGCGCCAGGTCCTCTTCGGCCCAGAGCCGGCTGTTGAAGCGGTGGTTCGTCTGCACCCAGTGCCAGACATCGGCGACGGCGGCAGGCGTCGCCGGCTCGTGCTGCGGCCAGCCGGGGCTGGCGAGCAGGCGGTCGTGGAGCGCGCTCACGTCGGCGGCGCTCGGGAGGGGTGCGGGCATGAATCGTCCGGGCTGGCAGAATCGCCGCCGATTATCTGTCGCCGATGCCGCCTCCCCGCCCCACCTTGATCGTGCGCCTGCGCAACTGGGTCGGCGACGTCACGCTCGGCCTGCCGACGCTGCAGCGCCTGGCCGACGCCGGCTTCGATCTGCAGCTGGTCGGCAAGGGCTGGGCGCGCGAGCTGCTCGCCGGCCACGGCTGGCCGGTGACCGTGCTGGCGAAGTCCCTGCCCGATCGGGTGCGCCAGCTGCGTGCGCTGCGCCAGCAGGCGCGGGCCGCGGACCCGGGCTTCGGGCGGCGCCTGAACGCGGTCTGCTTCCCGTATTCGTTCTCGAGCGCGCTCGACATGCGGCTGGCCGGGCTGCGCGCGATCGGCCATGCCCACGAAGGCCGTGGCCTGCTGCTCGGGCGCAGCGTGGCCAGGCCGACCGGCCGTCACGAAATCGAGGTCTACTGGCAGCTCGGCAGCGCGCTGCTCGGCGCCGACGCGCCGCTGCCACCGCGCATCGATCTGCGCGTCGCGCCGCGCCATGCCGAGCAGGCTCGGGTCCTGCGCGAGCGAAATGCGATCGCGCCCGGCTACCTCGTCGTCTGCCCCTTCGCCGGCGGCACCTTCGAAGGCCTGGACAAGACCTGGCCGGACTTCGCCGACTTCGTCCAGCACGAACTGCCGGCCTTCGGCCGCGACGTCGTCGTCGTGCCCGGGCCAGGCGAGGAGGCGATCGCGCGCGAACGCTTCGGCAGCGCGAAGCGGCTCGAAGGCGTGAACCTGGGCACCTATGCGGCGCTGCTGCGCGACGCCGCGCTGATGATCTCCAACGACACCGGCCCCGGCCATGTCGCCGCCGCACTGGGCACACCGTTGCTGTCGGTGCTGGGACCGAGCGACCCCGCGCAGTGGCGGGCCTGGGGTCCGAACGTGCGCCTGCTGCAGGGTGCCGGCGGCTGGCCCGGCCGGGACCAAGTGCGCGACGCGGTCGCGGCGGCGCTGGCCTGACCCTCGACCGGGGGCGTCGCTCGCCCCCCGCCCAGGGGCCCGCCGCGACCGCCTCCGCAGGGGGAATGGCGGGTGCGGGCCGGATGCGCAGACTTGGCGTCGGCCCGTCGTACCGGGCCCACCGGGCCCCGCACGGGGCCCGGCCCGCAACCCGACCCAAGGAGACTTCCATGATCCGTCACCTCATCGCCAGCCTGCTCGCCGCCTTCGCGCTCAACGCCGTCGCCGTCGAAGCCAACCAGGCCAGCCAGGCCGAACTCCAGACCGTGAAGGGCATCGGCCCCGGCCTGTCGGGCAAGATCCTCGCCGCGCGCAAGACTGGCGCGTTCAGGAACTGGGCCGACATGGTCGAGCGCGTGCCCGGCATCGGCGACGGCAACGCGGCGCGCTTCTCGAAAGCCGGGCTGACGGTCGCCGGCGCCGCCTACAGCGCGGCGCCGAAGGCGGCCCAGCCGGGCAACAAGCCGGTCGCCCCGGCCAAGCCCGCCGCCAAGTCGTGATGCCTTAGGGCAGGCTGATGTCGAGCGCGGCGCCGGCCACCTGCGGCCGGCCCGCGACGTCCCAGCCGAAGAAGCGCAGCACCTCGTCGCGCCGCTCCAGCGTGTCGGCCTCGCCAAGCGCCATCAGTTCGCCGGTGAACGGCGCCTCGAAGAGCAGATAGCTGGCCAGCGCGGCCCCGCGCGCCGACGCGCCCTGTCCGCCGACGCCGACGCCGCGCAACAAGGCGCGCACCGGCGCCGGCAGGCTGCCCAGATGCCGCGCGGCGATGTCGTCGATGCGCTGCGACGGCGAGATCACCAGCGCCTCGATCGACCGCAGCGGCGTGTCGGTCAGCACGCGGTCGGGCAGCAGCGCCAGCGTGCGGTTGATGCGCCGCATGCGTTCGATGTCCACCGCGAGCGCGTCGAGGAAGATGCTCGACATCGCGTGGCCGGCGATCTGCGCCAGGTTCGGATAGCCGGTGTCGGCGACCAGCCGGTTCGGCGGTTCGTGCATGCGCCCGGCGCCGATGATGAGCAGGCGTTGCGCGCCCAGGTGGATGGCCGGCGACAGCGGCGCAGTCTGGCGCATCGAGCCGTCGCCGAACCAGCCGCTGCCGGCGCCCTGCTCCAGCCGCGTGGCCGGGAAGACGAACGGGATCGCCGACGACGCGAGCAGGTGCGCCTGCGTCAGCCGCGTCGGCGCCGCCACGCGCTGCGAGCGCTCCCAGGGATCGATGCGCTGCGCGGCGCTGTAGAACGTGTAGTGCTCGCCGCTGCTGTAGCTCGACGCGGTGACGGCCAGCGCATGCAGGTGGCGGGCGGCCAGCAGCGTCGGCAGCCGATCCAGCGGCACCAGGCGCTGCAGCAGGCCGGCCAGCGGCTCGTTGTCGAGCAGCGAGCGCGGCCGCGCTCGGCGCCAGCGCGCGATGACCCAGCCGATGGACATCATCGTCAACCAGCGCGCGCCGCTGCGGATCACCCCCAGCGAGTCGGCGCGGTAGACCTGGTCCGCCGAGAAGCCCTGCCAGACACGCCCGATGACATCGACGGCGGCGTCGAAACGGTCGGCATGACAGGCCAGCGCGGCCGCGTTGATGGCACCCGCCGAGGTGCCGCAGATCACGCCGAAGGGGTTGACCAGGCGTGCGCGCGGCCCGAGGGCGTCGCGCCGCAGACGGGCGACGGCGCGCAGCACGCCGACCTGGTAGGCCGCCCGGGCACCGCCGCCGCTGAGAACCAGGCCGGTGAGCGGGGTTTCATACATGGTCCGCCACTGTAGGCCGGGCGCGGGGCGCGCCGGCTCAGGGCAAGCCCGGCGACGCTCGCGTCAGTCGCCGCGGTCGTGTCCTCGGCCGCGATCGTGGCGGTCGTCGTGCCGATCACCGCGCCCGTCATCGCGCCGATCGTCCCGGCGGTCCTCGCGGCGATCCTCGCGGCGGTCGCGGCGCGGGGCCATCACGTGGTCGCGGTACCAGCGGTCCTGCACGAAGTACACCGGCACGCCGCAGGCGTGATAGCGCCCGCAGTAGCGCCCCCAATGCTTTTGCTGGCCCGGGGGCACCCACAGGTACACCGGCGCCGGCGCTGCGACGACCGGGCGGCCGATGATCACCGGCTGCTGCACCAGGACTTCGGGCTGCGGAAAGCGGCCGATGTCGATGCGGCCGTAGACGCCGGGCTGGCTGATCTGCACCGACACGCCGACATCGGCCGCGAAGCTCGGCAGGCTGGCGGCGATCAAGGTCGCAGCGATCAAGACTTTCATGGGGTTTCCGTCGATGAGTGGCTGACCCCGATTACAACGCGCGGCCACGCGATCCGGCTGTCGGACAAGGGCTCGACTACAAAGCCTTTCATTCGTAAACGATGGATGCCACGCCGTCCTCGGCCAGGCTCTTCCAGCGCGCGAGCGCCTCGTCGCTGGGCCAGAAGCGTGCATCGTCGCCGAGGTCGAGCTCGGCGGTCGCGGCACGCCGCCGCAGGCGAAACCGCACGCCAAGGCCTTGCACGAGTTCGCCTTCGTCGCTGGCGACGCGGCGCACCGGCCACAGGCGCAGCAGCTCGGCCACCGGCGGCACGCCGCCGTTGACGTCCACCGCCAGATAGCGGCCGAAACGCGCGCGCGCGGCCGGCAGGTCCCAGACCTGGTTGACGTTCAGGCGCAGCCCGCCGGAGAAGCGGTCCGGCTGCAGCTTGCCCTGGACGACGACGAGCTCGTCGTCGCGCAGCCGCTCGCGGTTCGCGTCGAGGAGTTCCTCCGCGACCACCGACTCGATCGCCTCGCTGCCGTCCTCGAGCTTGAAGATCGCGACGCGGCCGCGCTGGCCGTTGACGACGCGCAGCTCGCTCACGATGCCGGCCAGCAGCACCGGTTCGCGCGTGTCCACCAGGTCGGCGATCGCGCGCCGCGCGAAGCGGCGCACTTCGTCGCGGCAGGCATCGAACAGGTGGCCCGACAGGTAGAAGCCGATCGCCGCCTTCTCCTGCGTGAGCCGCTCGCGGATGCTCCACGGCTCGACGGCCACGCAGCGCCGGCTCCTGCGTGCTCGAGCCATGCGCGTCGCCGAAGTCGAACAGCCCGCCCTGGTCGGCATGCGCGGCCTGCGTGTCGGCCCAGTCGAAGGCCAGGCCGCACGCTGGCCAACGCGGACGCGCGGTCCGGGTGCAGCGCGTCGAAGGCGCCGGCCTTGACCAGCGCCTCGACGACGCGCTTGTTGACGCGCTGGCGGTCGACGCGCGCGCAGAAGTCGAACAGGCTGCGGAACGGGCCGCCGCCTTCGCCGTCGCGGCCCTCGCGCGCGGCGACGATGGCCTCGATCGCGCCCTGCGCCGGTGCCCTTGATCGCGCCCAGGCCGTAGCGGACACGTCGGTCGCTGATCGGCTCGAAGCGTAGCGTGCCGCTGGTTGACGTCGGGCGGCTCGAAGGCGATGCCGAACAGCTTGGCGTCGGCGAGCAGCACCTTCAGCTTGTCGGTGTTGTCGAGCTTCGATCGTCATGTTGGCGGCGTAGAACTCGGCCGTGCAATGCACCTTCAGCCAGGCCGTGTGGTAGGCGAGCAGCGCATAGGCCGCGGCATGGCTCTTGTTGAAGCCGTAGCCGGCGAACTTCTCCATCAGGTCGAAGACCTCGTCGGCCTTCTCGGCCGCGATGCCCTGCTTGGCCGCGCCCTCGCGGAAGATCGCGCGGTGCTCGGCCATCTCCTCGGCCTTCTTCTTGCCCATCGCGCGGCGCAGCAGGTCGGCGCCGCCGAGCGAGTAGCCGCCCAGCATCTGCGCGGCCTGCATCACCTGCTCCTGGTAGACGAAGATGCCGTAGGTCTCGTCGAGCACGGTGCTCGAGCAGCGGGTGCGGATAGCTCACGTCCTCGCGGCCGTGCTTGCGCGCGCAGAAGCTCGGGATGTTCTCCATCGGCCCGGGCCGGAACATCGCGTTCAGCGCGATCAGGTCCTCGAGCCGGTTCGGCCGGGCGTCGCGCAGCATGCCCTGCATGCCGCGGCTTTCGAACTGGAACACCGCCTCGGTCTGGCCGTCGGCGAACGAGCTGGTAGACCTTCGCGTCGTCGAGCGGCAAGCGCCTCGTAGCTGAAGTCGGCCGCTCGGGATGGCGCGCGACGATGAAGTCCTTGGCCAGCTCCAGGATCGTCAGCGTGGCCAGGCCGAGGAAGTCGAACTTGACCAGGCCGATCGCCTCGACGTCGTCCTTGTCGAACTGGCTCACCGCGCTGTCGCTGCCGGGCTGCTGGTAGAGCGGGCAGAAGTCGGTGATCTTGCCCGGCGCGATCAGCACGCCGCCGGCATGCATGCCGACGTTGCGCACGATGCCCTCGACGCGCATCGCCAGCGCCAGCAGCTCGGCCACCTCTTCCTCGGCCGCTTCGCGCTGCTCGAGCTCGGGCGCCTCCCTGCGCGCGTAGATCACGCCGGGATCCGGCTTCTCGGGCACGCGCGCCAGCGTCACCGTCTTGCCCGGCGGCGCCGGGATCAGCTTGGCGATGCTGTCGACGTGGCCGTAGCCCATGCCGAGCACGCGGCCGACGTCGCGCAGCGCGGCCTTCGCGGCCATCGTGCCGAAGGTCGCGATCTGGCTCACCGCGTCGCGGCCGTACTTGTCCTTGACGTAGTCGATGACGCGGTCGCGGTTGGCCTGGCAGAAGTCGATGTCGAAGTCGGGCATCGACACCCGTTCCGGGTTCAGGAAGCGCTCGAACAGCAGCTGGTAGCGCAGCGGGTCGAGGTCGGTGATGAAGAGCGCGTAGGCGACCAGCGACCCCGCACCCGAGCCGCGCCCGGGGCCGACCGGGCAGCCATGTTCCTTGGCCCAGACGATGAAGTCCGACGACGATCAGGAAGTAGCCCGGAAAACCCATCTTCAGGATCGTCGCGATCTCGAACTCGAGCCGCTCGACGTAGCGCGGACGCTCGCGGTCGCGCGCGGCCGGGTCGGGGTACAGCGCGGCCAGCCGCCGCTCCAGGCCTTCGTGCGAGGCCTGGCGGAAATAGGCCTCGATCGGCTGGCCGTCGGGGGTCGGGAAGTCGGGGAGCTGCGGCTTGCCGAGCACCAGACCCAGGTTGCAGCGGCGCGCGATCGCGAGCGTGTTGGCCAGTGCCGACGGGACGTCGGCGAACAGCGCCTCCATCTGCGCCTGCGTCTTCAGGTACTGCTCGCGCGTGAAGCGCTTGATGCGCTTCGGGTTCGACAGCAGCTCGCCCTCGGCGACGCAGACGCGCGCCTCGTGGGCCTCGAAGTCGTCGGGTTCGAGGAACTGCACCGGCTGCGTGGCCACCACCGGCAGCTTCAGCCGCGCCGCCAGCGGCACCGCGGCGCGCACATGCGCTTCGTGGGTCGGCAGCCCGGCGCGCTGCAACTCCAGATAGAAGCGGCCCGGGAACAGGCCGGCGAGCCTGAGCGCCACCGCTTCGGCGCGAGCGTTGTCGCCGGCGAGCAGCGCCGCGCCGACCGCGCCGGCATCGGCGCCCGACAACGCGATCAGCCCGCCGCCCAGCTCGGCCAGCCAGTCCCATTTCATCCACGCCTGCGCGCGCTGCGCGTTGCGCGTCCAGCCGCGCGCGAGCAGCTCGCACAGGTTCAGGTAGCCCTGCGTGTCCTGCACCAGCAGCAGCAGCCGGCTCGGGTTCTTGTCGGCGCCGCCGGCCTCGGCCAGCGGCTCCATCCAGACGTCGGCGCCGATCAGCGGCTTGATGCCGGCGCCGCGGCAGGCCTTGTAGAACTTGATCGCGCCGAACAGGTTGTTCAGATCGGTGATGGCGAGCGCGCCCTGACCGTCGGCACGCGCCGCGGCCGCGGCGTCGGGCACGCGCAGCGTGCCGTCGACGACGGAATATTCGGTGTGGGTGCGCAGGTGGACGAAGGGCATGAAGGCATTCTAGGAGTCTGGCGCGGCCCGGGCCGGCTGCCTACAATCCTCCGCGTGCCCGAGGTCCTGAATGCCGCCGCCTACCGCTTCGTCGACATCGCCGACGCGGCCGTGCTGCGCGAGCGCCTGCTCGCAAACGCCACCGCGGCGGACCTGAAAGGCACGATCCTGATCGCGCCCGAGGGCATCAACCTCTTCGTCGCCGGCGCGCCCGAGCGCGTGCGCGGCTGGCTGCAGCGGCTTGAAGCCGACCCGCGCTTCGCCGCGCTGCCGGTGCGCGAGAGCTTCAGCGCCGAGGCGCCGTTCAAGCGCCTGCGCGTGCGCCTCAAGCGCGAGATCATCCGCATCGACCGGCCCGCGCTGCGCCCGGCCGCCGGCCGCGCGCCGGCGGTCGATGCCGCGACGCTGGCGCGCTGGCTGGCGCAAGGCCATTGCGACGCCGGCCGGCCGCTGGCGTTGCTGGACACGCGCAACGCGTTCGAGGTCGACGCCGGCGCCTTCGCAGGCGCGATCGACTGGCGCCTGGCGAAGTTCGGCGACTTCCCGGCCGCGCTCGACGCGCGCCGCGCCGAGCTCGAAGGCCGCACCGTCGTGAGCTACTGCACCGGCGGCATCCGCTGCGAGAAGGCCGCGCTGCTGATGCGCGAGCAAGGCCTGGACCACGTGCTGCAGCTCGACGGCGGCATCCTCGGCTACTTCGCCGCCACCGGCGATGCGCCCGGGTGGCGCGGCCACTGCGTCGTCTTCGACGCGCGCGGCGCGGTCGATCCGCAGCTCTCCCCACAACGCTCGCCCCAACTCGCCCCGGCATGAAGGCCGCGCTCGTCAAGGCGTTCGGCATCCTGCTGATGCTGAGCGCCGTCGCGCTCGCGCTGTCGCAGGCGCCGGACCGGCCGGTGACGAGCCTGGTCGCGCGCTGGGCGCCGCCACCGTCGGACTTCGTCGACGTGAAGGGCCAGATCGTCCACCTGCGCGACGAGGGCCCGCGCGACGACCCGTTGCCGGTGGTGCTGCTGCACGGCACCTCGGCCAGCCTGCACACCTGGGAAGGCTGGGTGCGGGCGCTGAAGGGCCAGCGGCGCGTGATCACCCTGGACCTGCCGGGCTTCGGCCTCACCGGCCCGTTCAGCGGCGAGTACCAACCCGGCGACTACCGCGGCGACACCTACGCCCGCTTCGTGCTCGACCTGCTCGACACGCTGCACGTGCAGCGCTTCGTGATCGGCGGCAACTCGCTCGGCGGCGAGATCGCCTGGCGCGTCGCGTTCATGGCGCGCGACCGCGTCGCGCAGCTGATCCTGGTCGACGCCGGCGGGCTCGCCGTCGAGCCGGCCTCGGTGCCGATCGGCTGGCGCATCGCGCGCATTCCGGGACTGGGCCGGATCTTCGAGCACGTGCTGCCGCGTGCGCTGGTCGCGCAAGGGCTGGTCGACGTCTACGGCCACCCGGACCGCGTGACGCCGGCGCTCGTCGACCGCTACTACGAGCTGACGCTGCGCGAGGGCAACCGGCGCGCGCTGGTGCAGCGGCTGCGCCAGGCCGACCCCGGCGCCGACGCGGCGCGAATCCCGACGCTGAGGCTGCCGACGCTGATCCTCTGGGGCGGCCGCGACCACCTCATCGCGCCCGCCGCGGGGCGCGAGTTCCAGCACCTCATCCCGGGCAGCCGCCTCGTCGTGTTCGACGACCTCGGCCACGTGCCGCAGGAAGAAGACCCGGCGCGCACCGTGCAGCCGGTGCGCGAATTCCTCGGCCTGCGCTGAGCCAGGCCGCTCATACCCATTCGCGATCGATCGTCAAGAAAAGCCGCGTGTCGGCTGGTGGCCCGTTGCGGACGTTCGGTGACCGTGGCCGGGCGTGCGGGCATCGGCGCGGGATCGGGCGGCGGGGTGCCCTGCTCCGCTCATGCCAGGGGACGGAGCCCCTGGCGCTCGCCAGGCACGAACAGTCCACAGGACTGTTCGTGCCCAGGCTCGCTCCCCCGGTGGCGGCCTGCGGCCGCCACCTCCTCCTTTACTTCGCTGCGCAGGGCACCCCACCGCCCCGATCTTCGAGCCGCGGCTGTTCTCGTCCGTCGAACGCCACCGATGCCGGTGGCCGTGGGCGTGGGGTGGCCGCTGTAGCGAAGTAAAGGAGGAGACGACGGTCGGCAGACCGTCGTCGGGGGACATGAGCGGAAGCGACCACCCCGCGACCGCGGCACGCGCCCATGCCTGCATGCGGCTGTTCGGAATCAACCGTCGGCGAAGGCCGGCAATGGGCCGCGAGTGGCCCCTCATTCCGAGTCAATCGATCGCAAGTCGGTATCAGACCAGGCTGGCCGGGTCCAGGTTCGCGCCGCAGACCACCACCGCCACGCGCTCGTGCGGCGCCGGACGCACGGCGCCGGACCACAGCGCGGCCAGCGGCAGCGCCGCGGCCGGCTCGACCGCGAGCCGGAACTCGCGCCACAGCCGGTGCTGCGCGTCGCGGATCGCGTCGTCGGCGAGCAGATGCGAGCCCGCGATGAAGCCGCGCCGGTCCGCGTCCCAGGCGATCGCGCCGATGCGGCGCGCGCCCAGCGAATCGGCGGCGATGCCCGAGACCTCGACGTCCACCGGCCGGCCGGCGGCCCGCGCGGCGTGCAAGGTCGGCGCGAGTGCCGGCTCGAGCGCGTCGACATGGGCGCGGCCTTCGAACCAGGCGGCGATGCCGGCGACCAGCCCGCCGCCGCCGACGCTGACCAGCACGCGGTCGGGCAGGCCGGCGTCGGCCTCGATCTCGGCCGCCAGCGTGCCGGCACCGGCCACCACCTCGGGCTGGTCGTAAGCGTGCATCAGCAAGGCGCCGCTGTCGCGCTGGCGCGCGAGGCAGGCGGCCAGCGCGTCGGCATAGGCCGCGCCGACGACGACGACGCGCGCGCCCAGCGCGGCCAGCGCCGCACGCTTGGCGGCGCTGCAGACCTCGGGCACGAACACCTCGCAGGGCACCGCCAGCGCCCTGGCCGCGACGGCCACCGCGATGCCGGCGTTGCCGCCCGACGCGACCACCACGCCGGCCGCGGGCAGCGGCTGCGCGCGCATCCGGTTGAACATGCCGCGCGCCTTGAAGCTGCCCGAGACCTGCAACTGCTCGAGCTTGAGCCAGACCTCGGCGACGTCGAGGCCGAGCGCGCGCCCCGGCAGCCGCCACAGCGGCGTGTGGCGAACGTCGAATTCGATGCGCCGCTGGGCGGCCAGGATGTCGTCGCGGGTCACGGGCATCGCCGAATGCTAGCCGCTACATTCGCGCCATGAGCGACGCCACCCCTTCCACCGCCGGCCTAGCCTGGGCGCAGCGCCTCGTGCGCATCAACACCGTCAGCCACGAATCGAACCTGGCGCTGATCGAGACCATCGCCGACCATCTGCGCACGCTCGGCGTGCCGCTGCGCCTGACCTGGGACGACGAGCGGCGCAAGGCCAACCTGTTCGCGACGCTGGGTGCGGGCAAACCCGGCGGCGTGATCCTCTCCGGCCATACGGACACCGTGCCCTGGGACGGCCAGGCCTGGACTCGCGACCCGCTGTCGGCCCAGGTGAGCGACGGCCGGCTCTGGGGCCGCGGCAGCGCCGACATGAAGGGCTTCATCGGCCTGGTCGTCGCGCGCAGCGCGGCCTGGCTCGACGCCGACCTGCCGTTCGCGCTGCACTACGCGTTCAGTTTCGACGAAGAGGTCGGCTGCTTCGGCGTGCGCCATTTGATCGCCGACCTGCGCGAGGCCGGCGTCGCGCCGCGGCTGTGCATCGTCGGCGAACCCACCGGCATGCTGCCCGCCGTGGCGCACAAGGGCGTGCACCGCTGGCGCTGCTGCGTGAAGGGCCGCGCGGCGCATTCGTCGCTGACGCCGCAGGCGGTGAACGCGATCGAGGCCGGCGCGCGCGTGGTCGCGCACATCGCCGACCTGGCCGACGAACTGCGCGCGCGCGAGCCGCGCCAGAGCGGCTTCGACGTGCCCTACTCGACCGCGGCGGTCGGCGTCATGCAGGGCGGCATCGCCGACAACGTGGTGCCCGAGGACTGCCGCTTCCACTACGAGTTCCGCGACCTGCCCGGCGTCGACGTGCGCGCGCTGCAGCGCCGCGTGACCGACTACGCCGCGACGCTGGAGCCGGCGATGCAGGCCGTGGATCCGGCGACGGGCTTCCGCTTCGAGCCGATCTGCGAGATCCCGGCCTTCCGCGCGCCACCCGGCGACCCCGCGGTCCGACTGGCGCAGCGGCTGGCCGGCACCGACGCGACGACCCTGGTCGCCTTCGGCACCGAGGCCGGCCTGTTCCAGCGCGCCGGCATCGCGACCGTGGTCTGCGGACCCGGCCACATCGCGCAGGCGCACCAGGCGGACGAGTACGTCACGCTGGAGCAGCTGGCGCGCTGCGAGGCGTTTCTGGACGGGCTGGCGCAACAGCGGGCGATCTGACGGGGCACGCTGCGACATAGCGCAGGCCAGCCGCGCGGCTGCCATGTCTGCCGCAAGTTGGGCATTGGCCAGGTGGCCGATCCGAACCTGGAGCGGCTACCGTGCGAGCCGTGGCGCGTGCAGGCAGGTCCTGCACCTGCACCCGGTTGAAGCCCGACCGAGCCCACACCGCCGCACGGCGATGTCGTCGGGGACCGTCACGTCGCTGCGTCCAGGTCCTGGCGCTTCGGTTCGAGCAGCTGCCGCAACACGCGTCGTGCGCGCACCGGCCCGGCGTCCGTGGCCAGCATCACCGGGGCCAGCGCATCCAGGTCGAAGGGCCCCATGTTGCGCTGGACCGCCTCGATCATCGGCTTGTCCTGGGTGTCGAAGGCCTTGCGCAGCGATTCGAGCCGGAGCGCGTCCATCCCGGCGTCGCGCCCGCCCCAGTTGCGCCCCTGGGACCAGAAGTAATGCGTCGTCGTCGGCGTGGCCGGCGTCAGCAGATGCGCACCCTGGCTCTCGTGTGCGCTCTCGCGCGGCTCGCCGTCGGGCCAGACGCCGACCGTCAGCTTCATCGACGCGGCCGGCTGCCAGCGCATGTCGAGCCAGCGCTGCACGGGTCTGTCGCCGGCCTCGTACCACTTCTGCAGCACCGGCGGCAGGATCTCGTGGCTCGTCAGGCGCTTCGAGAGAACGGTCGTGCCCTCCTGGACCACCTCGGTGCGGGCCTTGCGCACGGCGTCGCTGCCCAGCAGGCCGGCGTGCAGGAACTCGATATGGCCGAGATCCATCAGGTTGTCGGTCAGCAGCTCGTAGTTCGCCTCGGCCAGCGTGTAGCCCTTGACGTTCTGGAACTCCGGATCGACATGGAACGCGAACTCGGGGATCGCCGCCGGGTCGGCCCGGGCTTCGTCGCCCATCCAGATCCACAGCAGCGCATCGCGCTCGACGAGCGGATAGCGGCGCACCACGGCGCGCGGCGGGATCATCCCGTTGCCGTGCGGATTGAACGTGCACGCGCCGCGTGCCGTCGAAGCGCAGGCCGTGGTAGCCGCACTCGATGCGATCGTCGACCAGACGCCCCATCGACAGCGGCGCGAAGCGGTGCGGGCAGCGGTCGGCCAGCGCGCTGGCCTTGCCGTCGCGGGTGCGGAACAGCACGATGCGCTCGCCGAGGATCTGGCGCGGCAGCAAGGCCGCACCGACTTCGTCGGCCCACGCGGCCGCATACCAGACGTCGGTGAGAAAGCTCATGGCTGCTCCCGGACTCGCGTCAATGAAGCCAGGCCGTCCACGCCGCGAGCAGGTGCTCGAGTTCGCCGGCGCTCGCGGCCGTGCCGAAGACGTAGTGGTCGGGCCGGACCAGCGCCGCGTGGCAGCCGTGGCGCTGCATCCAGCCGGCGACGACGCCGTCGCGGTCGGTGCCGTGCGTCGCGCGACGATCACGGCGAGATCCGGCCGTCGCTGCGGGCGCCGGCAGCGTCGCGTCGACGACGAGGCGCCAGCCGTGGCCATAGCGCTCGTCCATCAGCATGCCGTCGGCCAGGCGCGGCTGCGGGAACAGCGTGCCGCGTCCGCTCGTGGCCACCGGCGCGAGCAGCCCGGTCTCGAGCCTGGGCAGCACGTCCTGGCGCGGCGTGTCCTTGACGACGCCGCCGCAGTCGGCGAGCAGCTGCGCGTCGCGCGCCCGCGCCTTCGCGACGTCGCGCTCGCAGATCACCGCACCGATGGCCTTGATGCGGCGCGTCAGCTCGCGCACGTGCGCCTTGCGCTCGTCGCCGTAGCTGTCGAGCAGGCGCTGCGCGGCGTCGCCCTGGACGCCGCCCTGCACCACCGCGGCGAGCTTCCAGGCGAGGTTGCTCACGTCGCGCACGCCCTGGCACATGCCCTGGCCGAGGAAGGGCGGCTGCATGTGCGCCGCGTCGCCGGCGAGGAAGACGCGGCCCGCGCGCCAGCGCTGCGCGACGAGCGCGTGGAAGCGGTAGCTCGACTGGCGCCAGAGCGTGCCGTCCTCGGGCGTCAGCCAGCGCGAGAGCAGCTTCCAGGTGCCCTCGGGCGTGGCGGCCTGCTTCGGGTCCTCGCCGGGCTTGAGCGAGATCTCCCAGCGGCGATGCTGGCCCGGGCCGATCACCAGCGTGCAGGGCCGCTCGGGCTCGCAGTACTGCACGCTGGTCTTGGGCAGCTTCGCCAGCCCGCGCTCGTTGACGCATCACGTCGACGACCAGCCAGGGCTCGTCGAAGTCGAGGTCCTCGAGGTCGATGCCGACCATGGCGCGCACGGCGCTCGCGCCGCCGTCGCAGGCGATGACCCAGCGCGCGCGCACCGGTTCCTGCGCGCGCCGTCCGCGTGGCGCAGCGTCAGCGTCACGCCTTCGGCATCCTGCGCCAGCGCCGTCACTTCGGTGGACAGCGCCACCGTCACGTCGGCCAGCCGCGCGACGCGCTCGCGCAGCACGCGCTCGACCGGCGGCTGCGTGAAGACGATCGACGGCGTGTAGCCCTGCGGATACGGCGGGTCGACCATCGTCATGCGGCGGATCAGCTGGCCGTCGACGCCGAAGTACTCCGACGGCGTGAACGGCTCGCAGTACGGCGACACGGCGTCGACGACGCCGATCTGCTGGAAGACACGCATGATCTCGTGGTCGAGCGCGATCGCGCGCGGGATCTCGTGGACCGCGTCCATCCGGTCGCAGACATGCACCTTCAGGCCGGCCTGGCCGAGCAAGGCCGCGGCGACGACACCGGCCGGCCCGAAGCCGACGATCGCGACGTCGTAGACGCGCCGGCCATCAGCCGCCCTCGGCGACGACCGGGTTGCTCAGCGTGCCGATCTTCTCGATCTCGATTTCGATCGTGTCACCGGCCTTCATCCACACCGGCGGCGTGCGCGCCTGGCCGACACCGGCCGGCGTGCCCATCACGAGCACGTCGCCCGGCTCGAGCGTCATGCATTGCGCGAGCAGGTGGATCGTCTCGGCGACGCTGAAGATCATGTCGCTGGTGTCGGCGTCCTGCATCACCTGGCCGTTCAGTCGGCTCTGGATGCGCAGGCCCGTCGCACCCGGCGCCAGCTCGTCGGCCGTCACCAGCACCGGCCCGAAGCCGCCGGTGGCGTCGAAGTTCTTGCCTATCGTCCACTGCGGCGTGCGCTTCTGGAAGTCGCGCACCGACATGTCGTTGAAGCAGGTGTAGCCGAAGACGTAGCGGCAGCGCATCGGCCTGCGACGACATGGCGCGGCACGGTGCGGCCGATGACGACCGCCATCTCGGCCTCGTAGTCGAACTTGCCCGACACCTTGGGCAGCAGCGCCGGCGCGCCGTGCGCGACCAGCGAGCTCTTGCCGCGGAAGAAGAACCAGGGGTAATCGGGCTTCTCGCGTCCGCCCTCCTTCGCGTGGTCGAAGTAGTTCAGGCCCAGGCAGACGATCTTGCCGGGCTCGGGAACGAGCGGCGCCAGCTTCAGCGACGCCAGCGGCAGGCGCGGCGCGCCCGAGGCGATGGCGGCGCGGCCGGCGGCGACCGGGTCGCGCCCGGCTTCGAGTTCCGCGCGCAGGTCGGCGGCGATGTCGATGGCGGCGTCGCCGTCGACGACGGCCAGGCGCGGCCGGCCGTCGCGCAGGTAGGTGGTGAATCGCATGGCAGGAATCCTCAGAGGGAAGGGGCGAACAGGACGGCCCGCTGCGCCTCTTTCAGGCGCGCGCTGGGCGGGGCGGAGATGCCCCATTGGTCGACCCGGCCGGGCGGCCAGGTCCAGTCCGACGGGCCGCCGACCACGTAGCCGTCGTCGATCTGCTCGACCTCGGCGGTGTACTCGATGACGATGCCGAACGGGTCGACGAAGTAGTTGAACGCGTTGTCGCCCGGGCCGTGGCGCCCCGGGCCCCACTCGATCGCATGGCCGGCGTCCTTCATCCGGCCGCCGCCGCGCATCACCGCGTCCAGCGTCGGCATCAGGAAGGCGACGTGGTTCAGCGCATCGTTGTCGGTGTCGCCGAGCGCGAGGCTGTGGTGGTCCCGGTCGCAGTTCATGAAGGCCATGATCCGGGTCCGGTCGGCGAGCACGAAGCCGAGTGCGCGCTCCAGGAAGGCGCGCGTCGCCTCGACCGCATGGCTGTTGAGCACCGCGTGGGCGAGACGGATCGGCTGGTCGGGCGGCGCCGGCTCGTCGGCCGCGCGGCGCAGGTCGCCGTGCACGACCTCGAAGCGCCGTCCGTCGGCGTCGACGACGACGAGCGACCTCGCCACCGGCCGGGTCGCGCGCCGCGCCGCGCGATTCGACGCGGCCGCCGGCGGCCGGCGCGGCGGCGGCGATCGCGTCGAGCGCCGCGGCGTCGCGCGCGCGCAGCGTGACCTGGCGCAGCCGCGGCGTGCCCTCGCGCTGGTGCAGCGCGAGCAAGTGGTGGTCGCTGCCGCTGCCGCGAAACCAGACGGCGCCCGGCTCGCGCGCCGCGACCTCGAGCCGCCAGACGCGCGTGTAGAAGGTCTCGGCCGCGGCGAGGTCGGGGACGTCGAAGGCGACGCTGCGCAGGTTCTGGATCCAGGGTGATTTCATGCGGTCTCCTGCCAGGCGGTGGCGCTGCGCCGGCCGAGGAAGCGGCGCGCATTGCCGAAGGCGAGCGCGTCGCGCGTCGCGGTGTCGAAGCCGGCCTCGGCGAGGCGCGCGACCGGGTCGCGCTCGTGGAAGTTGAACGGGTAGTCGGTGCCGAGCATCAGCTGCGTCGCGCCGAAAGCGTCGACGAGGTGGCGCAGCGTCGGCGCGTCGAACACCAGCGTGTCGAAGAACATCCGCCGCGCCTGGTCGCGCGGCGCCTCGGCGATGCTTTCGGCCAGCGCCGGAAAGACCTGCCAGCCCTGCTGCAGCCGCGGCAGCAGCAGCGCCAGCGTGCCGCCGCCGTGGCTGAACGCGATGCGCAGCGTCGGGTGGCGCAGCAGCAGTCCGCCGGTGATCACCGAGGCCGCCGCCAGCCCGACGTCGGTCGGGTAGGCCAGCACCTGCTGCAGCGGCGCCGGGCCGACGAGCCGGTCCATGCCGGCGGGCTTGAGCGCATGCACGAAGACCGGCACGTCGAGCGCGACGCAGGCGGCGAAGAAGGGCTCGAAGCGCGGGTCGCCGATCGGCCGTCCGTTGACGTTGCTGCCGAGCTCGACGCCGATCAGGCCGAGTGGTCTCGACCGCGTGGCGCAGCTCGGCGATCGCCGCGTCGACGTCCTGCAGCGGCACCGCGGCCAGGCCGAGCAGGCGCCCGCCGCGAGTCGGCGCAGATCGCCGCGGTCTGCTCGTTGAGGAAGCGGATCAGGCCCTGCGCGTCGGCAAGGGCTAGCCAGTACGACAGCAGCTCGGGCATCGGCGACAGCACCTGGTGCGCCAGGCCCATCGCGTCGAAGTCCGCGAGCCGCCGCGGCGCCGACCAGCATTTCTCGGACACCGTCCGGTAATGCTTGCCGCCGACGAGCACGTGCCGGTGGCACAGGCCGTTCGCGTCGGGCGCCGGCGCGGTCTCGGGCCAGGGCGACGGCGCGCTGCGGCCGAGGTAGGCCGGAAAGCGCTCGGGCACGACGTGCGCATGCACGTCGATGCCGCAGGCGCAGGTCGGGACGAGCCTCACGCGTGGCGTCAGCCCGGCGGCGGCGATGCCGGCGATGCAGATCTGCTCGTCCTCGTCGCCGCTGCCGCCGGAAGCGCCCGGCCGCGCCGACCACCGCGCCGTCGGCATCGGTGATCAGCACCGCGCCGGTCTGCGGGACGAACTTCTGCTGCGCCACCGACGCGATCGCGCCGAAGAACGCCGGCAGGTCCTTCGCGCGCTGGGCGAGCACGCGGCTGTTCGCGCCCATGCCGATGCCGGCCGCGGCCTTGCCCAGCGCGATGTCCAGGCGCAATGCGCTCGCGCCGTCCTCGCGCGCCGAGGCGACGACCTGCGCCGCCGCGTCGACGACGACGACCGCCATCGGCTTGAAGCCCTGCCGCCGCGCGGCGGCGAGGGCCGCGTCGATCACGATGCGTGCTTGGGCGAGGGTCAGCGCGGGCATGGCATGAGATCTATCGAAGTCGAGTGACGAACTCATTTTTGTATATAAAACGCAGATCGACAAGAGGTTTGTCCCAACTTGACCATTTCGGACGGGCATCGTATATTTCACGCCGATGGCACGCACCCCCGCAATCGTCAGCGTCGACGGCACCGCGACCCGGGCGACCAATCTCTACGACCTGCTCCGCGCGGACATCGTCGGCGGCGATCTGGAGCCCGGCAGCAAGCTCGCGATCGAGGCGCTCGCCGAGCGCTACGGCGCGAGCGCGACGCCGCTGCGCGAGGCGCTGAACCGGCTCGTCTCCGACGGCCTGGTCGAGCGGCGCGAGCAGCGCGGCTTCTATGTCGCCGGCATCGGCGCGGCCGATCTGCAGGAGATCACGAAGACGCGCTGCTGGCTCGAGGCGATCGCGCTGCGCGAGTCGATCGCGGCGCGCACGACCGAATGGGAAGAGGCGCTCGTGCTCGCGCACCACCGGCTCGCGCGCACGCCGCGCTCGCTGTCGGACAGCCGCTTCGAGGACAACCCGGAGTGGGAGCCGCGGCACCGCGCGTTCCACCGCGCCTTGATCGCGCGGCTGCGGCTCGCGCTGGCTGCTGTCGTTCTGCGACCAGCTCGCCGACCAGCATTACCGCTACCGGCGGCTGTCGGCGCCGCGCGCCTTCGCCAAGCGCGGCGTCAAGAACGAGCACCAGCAGTTGCTGGAAGCCGCGATCGAAGGCCGTGCCGACGACGCGGTCGCCCTGCTGCGCGCGCATTTCGAGCGCACCGCGAAAGTCATCCGCGACGACCCCGCGCTGTTCGCGCCACGCGCGGCCTGATCCGCGCGATCGGTCGCGGCCACTGGAACCGAATGAACATGAACCTTCCCACGCTGGCCGGCGACACGCCGTCCGACCGCAACGTCTCCCGGGTGGCGCGCTGATGGCAGCGCCCGCGAACCCCGCCGCCTCCCAGATCGTCATCGACCGGGTGAGCCATACCTACCGCCCGCCGCGCGGGCGCGAGGTGCTCGCGCTCGACGACATCTCGCTCGAGGTGCGCGGGCAGGAGTTCATCGCGCTGCTCGGCCCGTCGGGCTGCGGCAAGTCGACCCTGCTCTACCTGATCGGCGGGTTCATGCCGACGCGCTTCGGCCAGATCCTCGTCGACGGCAAGCCGGTCGGCGGCCCCGGGCCCGACCGCGGCATCGTGTTCCAGCACTTCGCGCTCTTCCCGTGGAAGACGGTGCGCGCGAACGTGCTCTACGGCCTCGAGAAGCTCGGCGTCGAGCGCGCGGAGCGCGAGCGCCGCGCGCAGGCCTACATCGACATGGTGGGCCTGAGCGGGTTCGAGGACAGCCTTCCGTCGCAGCTCTCCGGCGGCATGAAGCAGCGCGCCGCGATCGCGCGCACGCTCGCGATCGACCCCGAGATCCTGCTCATGGACGAGCCCTTCGGCGCGCTCGACGCGCAGACGCGCAGCCTGATGCAGACCGAGCTGCTGACGATCTGGCGGCGCTCGCCGAAGACCGTCGTCTTCGTCACGCACGACGTGCACGAGGCGGTCTACCTCGCGCAGCGCATCGTCGTGATGTCGGCGCGGCCCGGCCGCGTGAAGGCGATCATCGAGACCGGCGTCGACCACGCCGACCCGGACGTCGCGAAGTCCCGGCCCTTCCTCGACAAGGTCGACGAGATCTGGGGCCTGGTGCGCGACGAGGCGCTCGCGGTCGAGCGGAGCCGCGCGCCGTGAAAGCCGCGCTCGTCCGCTACGCGCCGCTGCTGATCCTGGCCGCGGCCTGGGAGGCGGTGGTCCGGTTCGGGCTCGTCTCGGATTCGGCGCTGCCGTCGCTGGTCGACGTCGTCCGGGCCTGGTTCGGCCTGATGAACAGCGGCGACCTCTGGCTGAACACCGCCGTCTCGCTGTACCGCGCCGGCGCCGGGCTGGCGCTCGCGGTCGTCGTCGGCGCCGTGCTCGGCATCGCGATGGCCTGGTAGCGCCCGGTCAACGCGCTCGCGAGCCCGCTCGTCGAGATGCTCTACCCGATGCCGAAGTCGGCGCTGATCCCGGTCACCGCGCTGTGGCTCGGCTTCGGCGACGGCTCGAAGATCCTGCTCATCTTCCTCGGCTGCATGCTGCCGGTCACGCTGGGCGCGTTCAACGGCGCGCGCTCCAGCGACCAGGTGCTCGTCTGGTCGGCGCGCAGCATGGGGGCGAGCCGCGCTGCGCGTGCTGTGGGACGTGGTGCGTGCCGAGCGCGCTGCCCGAGCTGCTGAACGGCGTGCGCACCGCGCTCGCGCTGTCGTTCGTGCTGCTCGTCAGCTCGGAGCTGATCGTCGCGCGCTCCGGCCTCGGCTACCTGATCGGCTTTCTCGGCGACGGCGGCGTCTACGACGCGATGTTCGCGGCCGTGCTGACGGTCGCCTTCCTCGGCTTCTTCGCCGACCGCCTCTACCAGAGGCTCGAGCGCCGGGTGCTGCGATGGCGCGAATGATCTGGCGCATCGCGCCCTGGCTCTCGGTGATCGCGTTCGCCCTCGCGTGGGAGCTGACCGCGCGCAGCGGGCTCGTGACGCCGTTCATGCTGCCGCGGCTGAGCGTCGTGCTGGCGCGGATCTGGAGCGACGCCGCCTCGGGCGACCTCGCGCAGAACCTCGGCCTGACGCTCTACCGCGCGCTCACCGGCTTCGTCATCGCGACCGCGATCGGCGTTCCGCTCGGGCATCCTGATGGCGCGCCACCGCGCGGTGCACTGGTTCTTCGATCCGCTCGTCTCGGTCGGCTTCCCGATGCCGAAGATCGCCTTCCTGCCGATCGTCACGCTGTGGCTCGGCTTTCACGACGTCTCGAAGATCACGATGGTCGTGCTCGACGCGATCTTCCCGGTGCTGACCGCCGCGGTCATCGGCACCGCCGGCGTCGAGAAGGAACTGCTCTGGTCGGCGCGCAACCTCGGCGCGCGCGAACGCGATCTGCTGCGCGAGATCATCCTGCCCGCCGCGCTGCCCAGGATCATGACCGGGCTGCAGGTGGCGCTGCCGATCTCGCTCATCGTCTGCATCGTCGCCGAGATGATGATGGGCGGCGTCGGCCTGGGCGGCGCGATGCTCACCGCGTCGCGCTTCGCCGACTCGCCCGGCGTCTTCGCCGGCATCGTCGAGATCGCCGCCGTCGGCTACGTCCTCGTCAAGCTGATGGCCGTCGCCCGGCGCCGGCTGCTGATCTGGCACCAGGAGGCATTGGCGCCGCCCACGGTGTAGTCGGCGTCGCACGGGGCACGCGGGTGGCGCCAGGGGCACGCCACCGCGACGAGGAGGACCCATGGTTCATTTCACGAAGGAGCGTCAGATGCGTTTTCTCAGGTTCATCTCTCCCATGCTCGCCGGCGTCGCGTTCTGCGTCTCGGCCACGGCGGCCGAACCGCTGAAGATCCGGATGGCCTACGTGGTGCCGGTCGCGAACTGGGCCTCGATCCTGTTCGAGAAACCCGGCCTCGCCCGCCACATGGGCAAGTCCTACACGCTGGAGGTCACCCAGTACAAGGGCACGCCGCCGCAGATCACCGCGCTCGCGAACAACGAGCTCGACATCGCCGACCTCGCGTTCTCGTCGCTCCCGCTCGCGGTCGAGAACGCCGGCATGGACGACCTGCGCGTGATCGCCGACGAGTTCCAGGACGGCGTCGACGGCTACTACTCGGACGAGTTCTTCGTGCTCAAGGACGGCCCGATCAAGACCGTCAAGGACCTGAAGGGCAAGGTCGTCGCGACGAACGCCGCCGGCAGCGCGGTCGACATCGTGATGCGCGCGATGCTGCGCAAGAACGGGCTCGACGACCAGCGCGACGTCTCCGTCGTCGAGGCGGCGTTCCCGAACATGTACGCGATGCTGTCGCAGAAGAAGGTCGACGCGATCCCGGGCGTCGTGCCGTTCTCGTTCAACCCCAAGCTGCGCGAGGAATCCAGGGTTCTGTTCACGCAGAAGGAGGCGGTCGGGCGCACGCAGATGATCGTCTGGGTCGCGCGCGCCGGCTTCCTGCAGAAGAACCGGGCCGCGATGGAAGACTTCATGGAGGACGCGATCCGTGCCGTGCACTGGTGGCTGGACCCGAAGAACCACAAGGAAGCGGTCGAGATCGCGGCGCGCGTGAGCAAGCGCCCGGCGGCGTCGTTCGACAGCTGGCTGTTCCTCAAGAAGGGCCAGGAAGGCGACTACTACCGCGACCCGAACCTGGTGCCCGACCTGACCGCGCTGCAGGCCAACGTCGACCTGCAGCACCAGCTCGGACTGCTCAAGACCCGGTTCGACGTCAAGTCGCACACGGACCTCAGCCTCGTCGAGGCCGCGGCCAAGCGGGTGAAGTAAGGTCTTGGGGCGCACGCGGGCGCGCTCTCCGCTTCGGCGGCAGCGTGCGCAGCGCGTGCGCCACGGGGGCGTGGCGCCACACCGCCGCCCGCACCGCAGCGAGGCGCGACGCGCCCGGTTGGGGCTTGCGGCCGACCCGGGCGCCGGCGGCGCGACGATTCCGGGGTGACGGCCGGGCGCGGGTGGCGCGCCACTTGCATTCACCCCCGCCGTCGACCACTTCGCCCCGCCTCGCGCCCGGGGCCTGCAGCATGAACCCGACCCGGCACCAAAGGGTGGACGTCTTTCGCATCGGCTGCAGCGGTCCGGGCGACCTGCGCGCCGCGCGGGCGCTGATCGACGCCGGCGACCTGGTGCCGCAGGACATCGTCGCGGTGATGGGCAAGACCGAGGGCAACGGCTGCGTCAACGACTACACGCGCGAGTACGCGGCGCAGGCCTGGTGCCAGCTGCTCGCGCCGAGCCTGGGCTGCGCGCCGGCCGAGGTCGCGCAGCGCGTCGCGCTCGTGATGTCGGGCGGCACCGAGGGCGTGCTGTCGCCGCACTTCACGGTGTTCGCGCGGCGCTGGGTGGACAGCGCGCCGGTGCATGGGCATAAGCGTCTCGTGATCGGCATCGCGTCGACGCGCGACTTCGCGCCCGAGGAGATCGGCCGCGCCGCACAGATCGACGCCACCGCGCAGGCGGTGCACGCGGCGATCGCCGACGCCGGCATCGCGGACGCGGCCGACGTGCACTTCGTCCAGGTCAAGTGCCCGCTGCTGACCTCGGCCAAGGTGAGCGACGCGCTGCGGCGCGGCGCGCTCCCGGTGACGCAGGACAGCTACGCATCGATGGGCTATTCGCGCGGGGCTTCGGCGCTGGGCGTCGCGCTGGCACTCGGCGAACTGCCGCGCGACGCGATCGGCGACGCCGCGGTCCTGGCCGACCCCACGCTGTTCTCGTCGCGCGCGTCGGCGTCGGCGGGGATCGAACTGCAGGGCAACGTCGTCATCGTCCTCGGCGAGGCGGCCGGGGCGGCGTCGCCGCTGCGCATCGCGCACACCGTGATGCGCGACGCCGTCGACGCCGCCGCGGTGCGCGCGCTGCTGCGCGACCGCTTCGGCCTGGACGCCGACCGCGACGCCGAGGTGCTGGCGGCCAGGCTCGTCAACCTGTTCGCCAAGGCCGAGGCCAGCCCCGACGGCTGCGTGCGCGGCCAGCGCCACACGATGCTCAACGACTCGGACATCAACGCCACGCGGCATGCGCGCGCGGTCGTCGGCGGCGTGCTCGCTTCGGTGGTTGGACAAACCGCGCTGTACGTTTCTGGTGGGGCCGAACACCAGGGTCCGCCCGGCGGCGGCCCTGTGGCCGTTCTCCTGCGCGTTGACCCGTAGAGCCGAACTCGAGGCGACGGCGGCCTTGCCGCTCGGCCACGAAGGCTCACGGACGCCTTGCGTCATGAGTCGCCGACAAGCCCCCTCGTGCGACCGGCCGTTCCTCCGGGACCCGAAGGCCAAGGTGGGCTCGAAGTCCACCTCACCGTTGACGTCGCGCTTTCCCTAGAGCGACATCGACGGCCGCAGCGCCATCGCCGCGCGCCAGCGCTGCAGGTGCGGGTGCGGCTCGCCGGGCTTGACCTTCACCACGCGCGCGAAGTCGACGGCCACCACCGCGGTGATGTCGGCGATGCTGAACCGGTCGGCGGCGATGAAGTCGCGCCCGGCCAGACGCTCGTTCAGCGCGACGAAGAACTGCTGCACCCGGGCCAGACCGCGCTGGGCCAGTTCGGGGATCTGCGCATAGCCCACCGGCCCGGGCAGCGCCCGGTTGGCCATCGCCGGCGCGCTGTTGCGCAGCGCCTCGGCGATGGCCAGCAGGCCCTCGAACTCGACGCGCCAGTTCCAGCTCGCGATCTCGGCCTTCTCGTGCGGCGTGCTGCCCAGCAGCGGCGGCTCGGGGTAGCGCGCCTCGAGCCAGGCCGTGATGGCCGCGTTGTCGGTCAGCAGCAGCCCGTCGTCGGTGCGCAGCGCCGGCACGGTGCATTGCGGGTTCAGCGTGCGGTAGGCCTCGCCCAGCTGTTCGCCGCTCCTCAGGTCCACCGGGACCGTCTCGTGCGCGACGCCCTTCTCGGCGAGCAGGATGCGGGCGCGGCGCGGGCTCGGCGCCGTGGCGCAGTCGTAGAGGGTGATCATCGTCACGGCCTTCGCGTGGGGGTATCGGGGCGCCACCCTGGGGCGTCAGCCCGGCGCGTCCAGCTTGTCCTGGGTCCGGGTGTCGAAGTCGCCGGCGTCGTGGCGCTCGTGCAGCTGGCTGGCCGGCTGGCCCCAGGTGCGGTTGACCATGCGGCCGCGCTGCACCGCCGGACGCTGGGCGATCTCGTCGGTCCAGCGCAGCACGTGGGTGTAGTCCTGCACCTGCAGGAACTCGCCCGCTTCGTAGAGCTGGCCCTTGACGAGGGTGCCGTACCAGGGCCAGACCGCCATGTCGGCGATCGTGTAGTCGTCGCCCGCCAGGTACGGGGCTCTCGGCGAGGCGCCGGTCGAGCACGTCGAGCTGGCGCTTGACCTCCATCGCGTAGCGGTCGATCGCGTATTCGATCTTGGTCGGCGCGTAGGCGTAGAAATGGCCGAAACCGCCGCCGAGGAACGGCGCGCTGCCCATCTGCCAGAACAGCCACGACAGGCACTCGGCGCGCGCGGCAGCGTCGGTCGGCAGGAAGGCGCCGAACTTCTCGGCCAGGTAGAGCAGGATCGCGCCGGACTCGAACACCCGCATCGGCGCCGGGCCGCTGCGGTCCACCAGCGCCGGGATCTTCGAGTTCGGGTTCGACCGCGACGAAGCCGCTGCCGAACTGCTCGCCCTCGTTGATGCGGATCAGCCAGGCGTCGTACTCGGCGCCGCGATGGCCGAGCGCGAGCAGTTCCTCCAGCATCACCGTGACCTTGACGCCGTTCGGCGTGGCCAGCGAATAGAGCTGCAGCGGATGGCGACCGACCGGCAGGTCCTTGTCGTGGGTCGGGCCGGCGATCGGACGGTTGATGTTCGCGAAGCGGCCGCCGTTGTCCTTGTTCCAGGTCCAGACCTTGGGCGGCGTGTAGGGGGACGAATCAGTCATGCGGTGAGCTCCAGGCGGAGGGCCGGTACGCACAGGACCCGTGCGACGACTTGACCGAAGAGTGTACGGAGAGGCCGCGAGGCGCGCTGGGCAGCGCGCCGGCCGGCATGCCGGCGGCGTTGTACGAGCCCCGACACGCTCTGCCGGCGGTGACGAGCAGGCGCGTCGGGGCGTTCACCGGGTCAGCCGGCGAAACGCGTGGCGGCTTCGGCGACGCGCTGGCCGAACGCGCGCGCAGTGGCCAGGTCGCCCGGCACCATCTCGTCGACCGACGCGTCCGACGGCGTGGCGGTGATGAGGCCCGAGTAGCCGCCGAGGTTGTTCAGGTCGTCGCGCGTGTGCTGCTTGGCGTTGCTCGGGTGCATGCCGGTGCCGACCCAGAGCATGCCGTGCTGCTGCGACAGCGTGAACATGTAGAGCAGGCTCGACAGCTTGTCGCCGTTGAGGGTGGCCGAATTGGTGAAGCCCGCGGCGAGCTTGTTGCGCCAGGCCTTCACGAACCACGGCTTGCTCGACGCGTCGGCGAACTTCTTGAACTGCCAGCTCACGCTGCCCATGTAGGTGGGCGAGCCGAACACGATCGCGTCGGCCGCCGCCAACTGCTCCCAGCCGCCTTCGGGCAGGTTGCCTTCGGCGTCGATGGCCAGCAGCGCGCCGCCGCTGCCCTGGGCCACGGCCTCGGCGACCTTCTTCGTGTGGCCGTAGCCGCTGTGGTAGACGATGACGATCTTGCTCATTCGGGGGACTCCTTGGGTGACGAGGGGGAACGGACTCTCAGGCCGCCGAAGCGCGGCGAGCGTCGAAGCTCGCCGGGCCGGCGCCGAGCGCGAAGACGAACAGCAGGCCGCCGACGACGGACAGGTTCTTCATGAACATCAGCTGGTTGACCATCGCCTGGCCGGCCGGCACGGCCCAGAAGGCGTGGAAGATCGGCGTGATGACGATCGTGAACAGCGCCAGCGCGAGCGCGGCCAGACGCGCCTGGAAGCCGACCGCGAGCGCGACGCCGCCGACGACCTCGAGCGTCCCTGCGGCCACCGCGAGCAGCATCGGGAAGGGCAGGCCCTTGCTCGCGATGTAGCCGGCGGTGCCGGCCAGGCCGGCGAACTTCGGACAGACCGGCGAGCACGAACATCAGCGCGAGCAGCACGCGGGCGAGGGCGACGAGGGGAGCGGGTGTCTTCATGGGATCGGTGGGGTGGGTTGGGAAAGGGTGAAGGGGTGAAAGGGCGGACTCAGCGCGCGAGGTCGAAGACCAGCACTTCGGCGTCGTCGCCGGCGTCGAGCACGAGCCGCGTCTCGCCGTCCAGCGTGACCGCGTCGCCGGCCTTCAGCGGCTGGCCGTTGGCGCTGACGCTGCCGCGCACGACCTGCACGTAGGCCAGACGGCCCGGCGTCAGCGCCAGTTCGGCGCGCTCGGCGCCGTCGAACAGGCCGGCGCGAATGGACGCGTCGGCATGGATCGTCACCGAGCCGTCGCGGCCGTCGGGCGACGCCACCAGCGCGCAGCCGGCCGCGCTTGGCCGGCGGCGTCGAAATGCTTCTGCTCGTAGCCCGGCGCGATGCCGGCACGGCTGGGCAGGATCCAGATCTGCAGGAAATGCGTGGTCTGCGTCGGCGGCATGGTTGAACTCGCTGTGGCGCACGCCGGTGCCGGCGCTCATGCGCTGCACGTCGCCGGGGCGGATCACGCCCGCGTGCGCGCCGCCGGCCGTGCCGTTGCCCATGCTGTCCTTGTGCGCGAGCGCGCCGTCGAGCACGTAGCTGACGATCTCCATGTCGCGGTGGCCATGGGTGCCGAAGCCGGTGCCCGGCGCGATGCGGTCCTCGTTGATGACGCGCAGGTTGCCGACGCCCATGTGGGCCGGGTCGTGGTAGTCGGCGAACGAAAAGCTGTGGAAGCTCTTCAGCCAGCCGTGGTCGGCATAGCCGCGGTCGGCGGACTTGCGCAAGCGTGATCATGGTGGGCTCCAGTCGATGGCGTGACTCTAGGCAGCGACCCGGCGCGCGAGGGTGGCCGCGCCTTGAAGGTCGCGTTCAAATAAGATGAAGCCGATGAGCCGATCGACGCCAAGCCCTGACCCCCGACGCGCTGGCGATGATGGACGCCATCGCGCGCACCGGCAGCTTTGCCGCCGCGGCGCGCGAACTCGGCAAGGTGCCGTCGGCGCTGACCTACAGCGTGCGCCAGCTCGAGGACGCGCTCGACGTGCTGCTGTTCGACCGCAGCTCGCGCCAGGCCCAGCTCACCGCCGCCGGCACCGAGCTGCTGCACGAAGGGCGCCGGCTGCTCGCACGAGATGGACGCGGTGGCGAACCGGGTGCGCCGCGTGGCCAACGGCTGGGAGGCGACGCTGTCGATCGCTGTCGAGGACGTGATCTCGCGCCGACGGTGTTCGAGCTGGTCGAGGCCTTCTGCGGGCTGTGCGAGACGAAGGACGACCGCGTCGCGCCGGGCAGCCAGGGCGGCCCGGGCACGCGGCTGCGGCTGCGCAGCGACGTGCTCGCCGGCACCTGGGAGGCACTGGTCTCGGGCCAGGTCGACCTGGCCATCGGCGTGGCCGGCGAGCATGCGAACCCGGGCGGCATCGAGCTGCGGCCGCTCGGCCCGCTGCGCTTCGTCTTCTGCGTCGCGCCGCACCACCCGCTGGCCGCGCTCGACGAGCCGCTCGTCGACGCGCAGCTGGTGCACCACCGCGCGGTCGCGGTCGCCGACACCGCGCAGCGCATGACGCCGCTGACCGTCAACCTGCTGCCCGGGCAGGACGTGCTGACCGTGCCGAGCATGCGCAGCAAGCTCGAGGCGCTGCTGCGCGGCCTGGGCTGCGGCTTCGTGCCCGAGCCGCTGGCGCGCGTCCACCTCGAGGCCGGCCACCTGGTGCGCAAGGAAACCGTGCGCGGCGCTCGCGTCGGCCTGCTGCACTATGCGTGGCGCGCCGAGCGCGGGCCGCTCGGCGTCGGCCGCGCGCTGCAATGGTGGCTGGCGCAGCTCGAGAGCCCGACGACGCGGCGCGCGCTGCTGGAGCGGCATGCCGGGCCGCTGGCGTGACGTGGCCTACGTCGGCCGTTTCGCGCCATCGCCGACCGGGCCGCTGCATGCCGGCTCTCTGGTCGCGGCACTGGCGAGCTGGCTCGACGCGCGCGCGCAGCGCGGCCGCTGGCTGGTGCGCATCGAGGACGTCGACCGGCCGCGCTGCGTGGCCGGCGCCGACGAACTGATCCTGCGCCAGCTCGCCGCCTGCGGGCTGCACCCGGACGAGAGGCCGCTGTGGCAGTCGGCGCGCGACGCGGCCTACGCGTCGGCGCTGGCCTCGCTCGTCGCGTCGGGCGCGGCCTACCCCTGCGGCTGCACGCGGCGCGACATCGACGACGCGCTGGCCGCGCGCGGCGTCAACCACGAGCGCTTCACGGAGCGCCCCTACCCCGGCACCTGCCGCGCCGGGCTGCACGGCAAGCCGGCACGCGCCTGGCGCTTTCGCACCGGCGGACGGCATCGTGACCTGGCACGACCGGCGGCTGGGCACGCGCACGCAGGACGTCGCGCGCGAGGTCGGCGACTTCGTGCTGAAGCGCGCCGACGGCCTCTGGGCCTACCAGCTCGCGGTCGTGGTCGACGATGCAGCGCAAGGCATCACCGACGTCGTGCGCGGCGAGGACCTCGCCGACAACACCCCGCGCCAGATCCTGCTCCAGCGCGCGCTCGCCGTGCCCACGCCGCGCTACCTGCACACGCCGCTGGTGCTGGGCGCCGACGGCCACAAGCTGTCGAAGCAGAACGGTGCGCGCGCGCTCGACCTGGCGGATCCGTTGGCGGCGCTGCGCGCGGCGGCCACCGTTCTCGGCCTGCCGCCGCTGCCGGGGCGCACGCTCGGTGAATGGCTGGCCGAGGCAACGGCGGCCTGGGCTGGCATGATGCGGGCCCCCGAACCCAGGAGCCCTGAATGATCACCACCCCGTCCGGCCTGCAGTACGACGACCGCGTCACCGGCAGCGGCGCCGAGGCCAGCGCCGGAGCGCATGTCAGCGTCCATTACACCGGCTGGCTGCACGACGCCGCCGCGCCGGACGGCCGCGGCGCGAAATTCGATTCGAGCAAGGACCGCGGCGATCCGTTCTCGTTTCCCCTCGGCGCCGGCCACGTGATCCGCGGCTGGGACGAAGGCGTGCAAGGCATGAAGATCGGCGGCACGCGCGTGCTGCTGATCCCACCCGCGCTGGGCTACGGCGCGCGTGGCGCCGGCGGGGTGATCCCGCCGAACGCGACGCTGGTCTTCGAGGTCGAGCTGCTCGCCGTCTAGCGCGGCGCGCGCGTCGGCCCGGTCTTCGAGAACGTCTTGCCGGCCGGCTTGAACGGCCGGCCGCTCGGCCGCGGGCCGAAGCTCTTGCCGGCCGGACGCTCGGTGCGCGCGAACGGCTTGGGCTCGACGCGCTTGGGCTCGAGGCCGGCGATCGTCGCCGCCGGGATGCGCTGCGTCGTGAAGTGCTGGATGCGGTGCATCATCTGCGCGTCGCGTGCGCTCGGCCAGCGTCACCGCCAGGCCGGCGCGGCCGGCACGGCCGGTGCGGCCGATGCGGTGCACGTAGTCCTCGGCCTTCATCGGCAGGCCGTAGTTGATGACGTGGCTGATGCTCGGCACGTCGATGCCGCGCGACGCCACGTCGGTGGCGACCAGGATCTTCAGCTGCTTGCTGCGCAGGCCTTGCAGCACGCGCGTGCGCCGGCCCTGCGGATGGCCGCCGTGCAGCGACGCGACATGGTGGCCCATGTCGGCGAGGCGGTCGGCCAGCCAGTCGGCGTCGCGCTGGGTGCTGGTGAAGACCACCGCCTGCTCCATGCTGCGCTCGGTCAGGATGTGGTCGAGCAGCGCGTTCTTGTGCTGCAGGTCGTCGGCCCAGTGCAGGCGTTGTTCGATGTCGGCATGGGCGTCGGTGTGCGACGAGATGTCGATGCGTTGCGGGTCGCGCAGCAGCTGCTCGGCCAGGCGGCCGACATGGCCGGCGAACGTGGCGCTGAACATCATCGTCTGGCGCGTGGCCGGCGTCGCGGCGGCGATGTGGTGGATGTGGTCGATGAAACCCATGTCCAGCATGCGGTCGGCTTCGTCGAGCACCAGCAGTCTCGATGTTGGCCAGCATGGCGCGGCCCGATTCCATGTGGTCGATCAAGCGGCCGGGGGTCGCGATCAGCACGTCGAGCGGACCGCGCAGCGCCTTCAGCTGCGCGCCGTAAGGCACGCCGCCGACGACGGTGGCGACCCGCAGGCCCGGCACGTGGCGGCCGTAGTCGACGGTGGCCTTGGCGACCTGCATCGCGAGTTCGCGCGTCGGGGCGAGGATCAGCACACGCGGGCCCTGCGGCACGTTGCGATCGGAACGGGCGCCGGCGGCGTCCTTCTTCTGGGCTTCGCGGGCGGCAAGCACGCGGGTCAGCGCGGGCAGCACGAAGCTGGCGGTCTTGCCGCTGCCGGTGCTGCTGCTGACCATCAGGTCCTGGCCCTGCATCGCGAGCGGAATCGCGCGCAACTGCACTTCGGTGGCGGTGGTGTAGCCGGCATCGGCCACGGCGCGGGAAAGGGCCGCGTGCAGGCCCAGTGTGTCGAAACTCATCGTCGTCTTTCGGGAACGACGGCGCACACGGGCAATCCCGGCCACACCGTCATGGTGAAGTCGCATCCATCAAGGGGGCGACGGCATCGCCGCCGACCTGAATAAATGCGATCCCGACAGTACAGACGGGACGACGGAAGGTCAGAGGGGATGAACGAAAGGCTTCATTTGCAAGCCAGCCGGCGAGTATAACCCAGTTCGGGTTTTCACGGACGGCCGCGCGGTGAGCGTCAAGCTTGCAGGAAGGTGGCGCGGTAGTGCAGCAGCTCGTCGATCGACTCGTGGATGTCGGCCAGCGCGGTGTGCGCCTGCGCCTTCTTGAAGCCGTCCAGCGCGGTCGGCTTCCAGCGCCGGGCCAGCTCCTTCAGCGTGCTGACGTCGACGTTGCGATAGTGGAAGAAGGCCTCCAGCGCCGGCATCGTGCGGGCGAGAAAGCGGCGGTCCTGGCAGATCGAGTTGCCGCACATCGGGCTCTTGCCCTTGGGCACGTAGCGCTTGAGGAACTCGATCACCTGCGCCTCGGCCGCAGCCTCGTCGACCAGGCTCGCCTTCACTCGGTCGACCAGGCCGCTTCGGCCGTGGGTGCCCTTGTTCCAGGCGTCCATCGCGTCCAGCGTCGCGTCGCTCTGGTGGATCGCGAACACCGGGCCTTCGACGCGTTGGGTGAGCTGCGCATCGGTGACGACGACGGCGATCTCGATGATGCGGTCCGTGTCGGGCAGCAGGCCGGTCATCTCGAGGTCGATCCAGACCAGGTTCTGGTCGCTGGGCAATAGGGTGGCGTCGGTCATGGGCTCAATGCGCGGGGGCGATGGTCGATTCTCGCCCAAGCCTACACTTGCGCCCCATGCAAGCCTCTTCCGTCACGCTGGCATTCGCCGCCGCGCTGCTGGCCTCGCTGGCGGTCAAGCTGTGGCTGGCCACGCGCCAGATGCGCCACGTGGCGCGCCATCGCGACGAGGTGCCCGCGGCCTTCGCCGGCACGGTCACGCCCGAGGCGCATCGCCGGGCCGCCGACTACACGCTGGCCAAGGGCCGCTTCGGGCTGCTGAGCACCGCCTTCGGCAGCATGGTGCTGCTCGCCTGGACGCTGCTCGGCGGGCTGGACGCGCTGAACCTGCTGCTGCGCGACGCGATCGAACCGCGCTGGGGCGGCCTGGCTTACCAGCTGGCGCTGCTGACGGCGTTTGCCGTCATCGGCGGCCTGGTCGAGCTGCCGCTGGAGTGGTATTCGACCTTCCGCATCGAGCAGCGCTTCGGCTTCAACCGGATGACCTGGCGGCTGTGGTTGGCCGACCTGCTCAAGGGGGCGGCGGTCGGCGCGGCGGTCGGCCTGCCGCTGGCCGCGCTGGTGCTGTGGATCATGGGCGCCACCGGCGGGCTGTGGTGGCTGTGGGCCTGGGGCGCGTGGGTCGCGTTCAACCTCGCGCTGCTGGTGCTGTACCCGACCGTGATCGCGCCGCTGTTCAACAAGTTCGAGCCGCTGCCCGACGAGGCGCTGAAGGCGCGCGTGCAGGCCTTGATGCAGCGCTGCGGCTTCGCCGCGAAGGGCTTGTTCGTGATGGACGGCAGCAGACGCTCGGCGCACGCGAACGCCTACTTCACCGGGCTGGGCGCGGCCAAGCGCGTGGTCTTCTTCGACACGCTGCTCTCGAGGCTGTCGCCGGGCGAAGTCGAGGCCGTGCTCGCGCACGAGCTGGGCCACTTCAAGCACCGGCATGTGCTGCAGCGCATGCTGGGCATCTTCGGCTTCAGCCTGGCCGGGCTGGCGCTGCTGGGCTGGTTGTCGGGCCAGAGCAGCTTCTACGCCGGGCTGGGCGTGGCGCCGAACCTGCGCGCACCGAACGACGCGCTGGCGCTGCTGCTGTTCATGCTGGCGCTGCCGCCGTTCGCGTTCTTCGTCTCGCCGCTGACGGCATTTTTGTCGCGCCGGCACGAGTTCGAGGCCGACGCCTACGCCTGCGCGCAGGCCGACGGCCGCGACCTCGCGCGCGCGCTGCTCAAGCTGCACGAGGACAACGCGTCGACGCTGACGCCCGACCCGCTGTACGTGCGCTTCTACTATTCGCACCCGCCGGCCAGCGAGCGCCTCGCCGCGCTGCCCCGGCCCGCCTCGTGAGACACCGATGAGCGACCTGACGACACGTCACTGCCAGCCCCTCGAAGGCCAGAACGCGATGAGCGCCGACGAGGTGCAACGCCACCTGGACACGGCACCCGGCTGGGCGCTGGTCGACGGCGCGATCGAGAAGCGCTTCGAGTTCGCCGACTACCACCGCACGATCGCCTTCGTCAACGCGCTCGCGTGGATCGCGCACCGCGAGGATCACCACCCCGACCTGCTCGTCGGCTATTCGCGCTGCACGGTGCGCTTCAACACCCATTCGGTGGGCGGGCATCTCGATCAACGACTTCATCTGCGCGGCCAGGGTGGACGCCTTGCTCGCTTGACCGCCGGTCTGGTGGTGGCGGCGCACGGCCGCCACGTGGTCGTCGAGACGCCGGAGGGCGCGCGCGTGCTGTGCCACCCGCGCGGCAAGAAGAGCGAGCTCGTCGTCGGCGACCGCGTGCACTGGCAGCCCGCGGGCGACGAGGGCGTGATCGAACGGCTCGAACCGCGCCGCAACCTGCTCTACCGCCAGGACGAGTGGAACACCAAGTCGTTCGCCGCCAACCTCGACCAGCTGCTGGTGCTGGTGGCCGGCGAGCCGGTGTTCGGCGAGTCGCAGCTGGCGCGCGCGCTGATCGCGGCCGCGCAGGCCGGCGTCCCGGCGTTCATCGTCCTCAACAAGACCGACCTGCCGGCCGCCGCGGCGGCGCGCGCGCGGCTCGAACCCTACCGGCGCATGGGCGTCGAGGTCGTCGAGCTGGCGCTGAAGGCCGACCCGGCCGGCGCGCGCGCGACACTGATGCCGCTGCTGGAGCACAAGACCACGCTCGTGCTCGGCGCCAGCGGCATCGGCAAGAGCACGCTGATCAACCTGCTCGTGCCGGAGGCCGCGGCCCAGGTCGGCGAGATCTCGCAGGCGCTCAACACCGGGCGCCACACGACGACGACCACCACCTGGTACTGGCTCGACGGCACGCGCCAGGCGGCGCTGATCGATTCGCCGGGATTCCAGGAATTCGGCCTGCGCCAGATCGAGCCGATGCAGCTCGCGTCGCTGATGCCCGACCTCGCCGCCGCGCTCGGCGACTGCCGCTTCTACAACTGCAGCCACCGCCACGAGCCGGGCTGCGGCGTGCGCGACGCGTTGGCGCGCGGCGAGATCGCCGAGTCGCGCTAGCGCATCTACGGCGAGCTGTTCGAGGAGCTCTCGGGCGCCGCAAGCCGCTGAAGCGGCGGCTTCGTCAGCCGACCACGTTGGCCAGCGTCAGCAGCGCCAGCAGCAGCATCCACAGCACGACCGAGCGCCAGACCAGGCCGACCACGCTTTGCAGGTGCGCCACCTGCGGCGGCGCGCCGCCGGTCGAGCCTTCGGCCGCGACGGTGGCCGCATCGGCACCGACGGTGAAGGTCTTCGATCGGTCCGGCGTCACGCCCGGCGCGGCGCTGCCGCCGAGCTGCACGCCCACCGCACCGGCGGCAGCGGCCAGGATGATGCCCTCGTTGGCGTGCTGCCAGAGTCCGGCATCGCGGCGCCAGCTGCCGATCGCCTCCTCGAAGTTGCCGACCACCGCGAAGCCGAACGCCGTCAGGCGCGCCGGCACGTGGTCGATCACGCCGAACAGGCGGCGCGACAGCGACAGCAACTCGTCGTTGGCCGGCGCGTCGATGCGGAACTGCTCGGTAGGCCCAGTAGCGGCTGGCGAACTCGGCCATCCGGTACAGCACGGCGCCGGCCGGTCCCAGGCCGACCGCCGACAGCACGACGAACCAGAAGAACACGCCGAACACGTGGCGGTGCGCGGCGAGCAGCGAGTGCTCGATCACGTGGCGCAGCAGCTCGGTGCGCGGCAGCTCGCTGGCGTCGAGGTGGCGCCATTCGGCGAGCTGGCGGCGCGCCGAGGTTCTCGTCGCCGCGGTCGAGCGCGTCGCGGATGTCGGTGAAGTAGTGGCTGAACTGGCGAAAGCCCAGGGTCAGGTACAGCAGCGCGACGTCGAAGCCGAGCGCGAGCAGCAGGCTGTAATGGCTCGCCGCGAGGTACAGCGCAGCGACCGTCAGCGTCGGCGTCAGCACCGCGACGCACCAGACGACGAGCACATGGTGCGGACGGCCGGCGTCGAAGTTGCGGCTCGTCCAGCCGACCCAGGACATCAGCGTGTGGTGCACCCAGTTGTCGCGCGGCAGCGGCTTGAGCTGCTCGATCAGCAGGGCGAACAGGACGGCGAAGAAGCTCATCGCGCAACGATGATACCGACGCCCGTGCCGCGCTCAGCGCGTCATCGGCTCAGGAAGCGGTACAGGTTGCGCAGCATCGCCGCGGTCGCGCCCCAGATGAAGTACGCTGCGACCCCAGGGCATCGACAGGAACTGGCGCTCGCCGCCCTCAAATCGGAACAGGTGGCGGCGGTGGTTCGCGGGATCCATCAGGAAGGCCAGCGGCACCTCGAAGGCTTCGGCAACCTCGCCACGGTCCAGCGCCAGCTCGAACGGTGGTGCGACGAGCGCGACCACCGGCGTGACGACGTAATGCGTCACGGTCGTGTAGTCGGGCAGGCGACCGATGACGTCGATGCGCTCGCGCGCCAGGCCGACCTCTTCCTGCGCCTCGCGCAGCGCGGTCGCCGCGGCGTCGGCGTCGTGCGTCTCGGCCCGGCCGCCCGGGAAGCTGATCTGCCCGGCGTGGTCGCGCAGATGCTCGGTGCGCCGCGTCAGCAGCACGTGCAGGCCTTGCGCGCGGTCGACCAGCGGCACGAGCACCGAGGCCGGTGCCGGCATGCCGCGGTCGACGATCAAGCGGCCGTCGCCGACCAGTTCGGGCTCCCACGCGCCGGCGGACGCGAAGCGCTCGCGCAATGCGCCCGGCGTCAGCCGCTCGGGCGGCACCGACGGCAGGCTGCCGTCGGTGCCGACGACCGGGACCGAACGCGGGTCGAGGATGCGCGGTGGGTTGGGCAAGGGGCGCGGGCGGAGCGGCGGCCGGCACCTGACACGCGGCCGGCTTCGCCGCAGGCTAAGCTCGGGTCAGGCGAGCTTTTCCTTGATGCGTGCCGACTTGCCGGTGCGCTCGCGCAGGTAGTACAGCTTGGCGCGGCGCACGTCGCCGCGGCGCTTGACCTCGATGCCAGTGATCAGCGGGCTGTAGAGCTGGAAGGTGCGCTCGACGCCCTCGCCGCTGGAGATCTTGCGCACGATGAAGCTGCTGTTCAGCCCGCGGTTGCGCTTGGCGATCACGACGCCTTCGTAGGCCTGGACGCGCTTGCGCGTGCCTTCGACGACGTTGACGTTGACGATCACGGTATCGCCGGGGGCGAAGGCCGGGATCGTCTTGGCAAGGCGAGTGATTTCTTCCTGCTCGAGGGTGGCGATGAGGTCCAAGGGGGTTTCTCCGAAGCGATCTTGCGCGGGCTTGGATGAGGTGGAGAGGGCGCCGAAGGCGCGCTCCTGTTGCCGGCAGAGGATCGAAAAGCCGATGATTATAGCGTGAGCGACTCGAGGAAGCGCTCGTCCGCCAGCGTCAGCCGCCCGGCGGCGCGCGCCGCGGCGATCAGGTCGGGGCGCCGCCGCGCCGTCAGTTCGAGCGAACGTTCGCGCCGCCAGCGCGCGATCTCGCCATGGTGGCCCGACAGCAGCACCTGCGGCACCGCCAGTTCGCGGCCGTCGACCTCGAGCCGCTCCGGCCGGCTGTAGGCCGGGCCTTCGAGCAGGCCGTCGGAGAAGCTGTCCTGCTCGTGCGACGGCGGCTTCAGCACGCCGCCCTGCAGTCGCGCGACGGCGTCCAGCAGCACCAGCGCCGGCAGTTCGCCGCCCGACAGCACGAAGTCGCCCAGGCTCACTTCGTGCGTCACGTGCCGGTCGATGACGCGCTGGTCGATCGCCCTCGTAGCGGCCGCACAGCAGCACCGCGCCCGACCCGGCGGCGAAGGCCTCGACCGTCGCCTGGTCGAGCCGGCGCCCCGTCGGCGTGAAGTGCACCACCGGCCGCACCCCGCCACCGTCGGCGGCGATCGCGGCCAGCGCGCGCAGCAGCGGCTCGGCCAGCATCACCATGCCGGGGCCGCCGCCGTAAGGGCGGTCGTCGACGCGGCGGTAGGCGTCGTCGGCGAAGTCGCGCAGCGGCCACAGGCGCACGTCGATGCGATCGGGCGCGAACGCGCGCCGCGTGATGCCGCTGGCCAGGTGCGGCGCGAACAGTTCGGGGAACAGCGTGATGACGTCGAAGCGCATCGGCGCCCCCCGATCAGTAGTCGGCGTGCCAGTCGACGTGGATCGTTCGACCGCCCAGGTCGACGCGGCCGACGTAGGCGTCGACGAAAGGGATCAGGACCTCCGCAGCGTCGGCATCGGCGCTCTGGACGCGCAGCACGCAATGCGGCCCGGTGTCGATCAGGCCGATCACGTGGCCGAGATCGGCACCTTCTTGGTCGAGCACCGACAGGCCGATCAGGTCGACCCAGTAGAACTCGTCGGCGTCCGGCGTCGGAAAGCTCGCGCGGGCGACGAAGACACGCGCCCCGGCCAGCGCCTGCGCGGCGTCGCGGTCGACGATTTCCTGCACGGTGGCGACGACGGCATCGTTCTGCCCGCGCGCTTGCACCACGCGCAGCAGCGCGGGCACCGCATGCCCGGGTTTGGCCTCGGAGGGCTCGATGAACCAGCGCTTGGACGAGAACAGCGCCTGCGGGTCGGCGGAGAAAGGCTTGACCTTGATCCCGCCCTTGACGCCCCAGGCGCCCAGGATGCGGCCGACCTCGACCGCGTCCTGCGGCTTGACCGGCTCGAAGGAGTCCGGCATTGGGTGAGTGGGGAGGCTCACCCTGGCGGCGAAACCGGAACGATCACCCAACGGGCGATCAGGCCGCCTTCTTGGCCTGGTCGACCAGGCGGGCGACGGTGGGCGACAGCTGCGCGCCGACGCCGGCCCAGTAGGTCACGCGGTCGATCGCCACGCGCAGCGGCTGCTCGCGCGCCGGCGGCCATCGGGTTGTAGAAACCCAGACGCTCGATGAAGCGGCCGTCGCGGCGCTCGCGCGAGTCGGCGACGACGATGTTGTAGAAGGGGCGCTTCTTCGCGCCGCCGCGGGCCAGACGGATCACGACCATGGGATGATTCCTCGAATCTTGGGCGACCGCCGTACCGTCGGGGACACGCCCGTCGTTCGGCCATCAAGGGGCTCGCCGCCGTAGATACGCCCGCATCGAGAACTGGTGCAGGCCGGCGCCGAAAACCGCGCATTATAAACTTCGATCTTCAGATGTCACCAGCTTCCATGAACCCAGGCGCGTTGACGATCCGCCCGAGCACCGACGCCGACCTGCCGGCGATCACCGCGATCTATGCCGAGAACGTGCTCGGCGGCACCGGCACCTTCGAGACCGAAGCCCCCGACGCGGCCGAGATGGCGCGCCGCCGGGCCGATGTGCTGGCCAAGGGCCTGCCCTGGCTCGTCGCCGAAGCCGAGGGTCAGGTGCTGGGCTACGCCTACGCGAACCATTTCCGCCCCCGCCTGGCCTACCGATTCTGCGTCGAGGACTCGATCTACCTCGCCGCGGCCGCGCAAGGCCGCGGCATCGGCCGCCTGCTGCTGGCCGAACTGGTGGCGCGCTGCGAGGCGCACGGCGCGCGCCAGATGCTGGCCGTGATCGGCGATGCGGCGAACGCCGGCTCGATCGGCGTGCACCGCGCGCTGGGCTTCGAGCGTACCGGGGTGCTCAAGTCCGCCGGCTGGAAGTTCGGCCGCTGGCTCGACGTCATCCTCATGCAGCGGACGCTGGGCGCCGGCGACCGCAGCGGACCTTCCGAATGAACCCCTACCGCTCCAAGACCATCGCCACCTGGCTCGCGCTCGCCTTCGGCGCGCTCGGCATCCACCGTTTCTACCTGAAAGGCTGGGGCGACAGGCTCGGCTGGCTGCACGTGCTGCCCACCGCGGCAGGACTGGTCGGTGCACAGCGCATGTCGACCTTCGGCCAGGACGATCGCCTCGCCTGGCTGCTCATCCCGCTGCTCGGCCTGATGATCGCGCAAGGCATGCTCTGCGCGATCGTCTACGGCCTGACGCCCGACGAGAAATGGGACGCGCGCCACAACCCGGGCCAGCCCGCGCATGCCACCGCCTGGATGCCGGTGTTCGGCGTGATCCTCGCGCTGCTGGTCGGCGGTGCGGTGCTGATGGGCACGATCGCATTCTCGGCGCAGCGCTACTTCGAGTCTCAGGCCGAAGGCGCCGACGCGCTGGCGGCTCCGGCCGCGTCGGCCGATCGGCGCATCTAATCCGCGCCGACGCGCGGCAAGGCCTCGATCGTCTGCTCGGCGACGCGCGCGCGCCAGGGCGCCAGCAGACCGAGGACCGGGTGCTCCAAGCCGGGCGCCAGTTCGAGCAGCGGCACGAGAACGAAGGCGCGCTCGTGCAGCCGCGGGTGCGGCACTGTGAGCCCGGGCTCGTCGATCACGCGGTCGCCGTAGAAGAGCAGGTCGAGGTCGAGCGTGCGCGGCGCGTTCCGGTACGGGCGCTCGCGGCCATGCGCGGCCTCGATGCGCTGCAGCGCGCGCAGCAGAGGCATCGGTTCGAGCGCGGTCTCGACCTCGGCGACCGCGTTGATGAAATCCGGCCCCAGCGCCTGCACCGGCGCGCTGCGGTACAGGCGCGACGCGGCAACGAGCCGGGTGTCCGGCAGCGCCGCGATCTCGGCCAGCGCCTGCCTCAGCGTCGCCTGCGGATCCCCGAGGTTCGCGCCGAGGCCGACGAACGCTCTCATTCGACGGCGGGGGTCGCGCCGGCGGCCGGCCGGCGCCGGCGGCGGCGCTTCTTGCGTGCCGGCGCGTCGGCGTCCGGCGCCACCGACGGCTCGGCGGCCTGTTCGTCGGGCGGCGCGGACGTCACGGGCGGCGCCGCGGCCGGCCACGCGCCGGCGCGCCGGCGGGGCCGACCTCGCCTTCACGTCCTGCAACAAGGCCTCGCGTTCGTCGTCGTCGCCGAGGTGGAAGTCCTCCCACCAGTCGGCCAGCTCGGGCGCCACCTCGCCGACATCGGCGCGCAGGCGCAGGAAGTCGTAGCCGGCGCGAAAGCGCGGCTGCGCGACGAGCGAGTGCGCCGAGCTGGCCGTGCGGCGCTCGAAGCGCGGCTGCATCTGCCAGATCTCGCGCATGTCGGCGGCCAGCTTGCCGCGGCCGGAGATGTCGCCGATGCGGGCGTCGAAGACGGCATCGATGGCCTGCTGCAGGGCCGGGAACGACGGCTCGCCGGCATCGCGCAGCGCGGTCCAGCGGCCGAGCACGTCGTGCCACAGCATGCAGGCGAGCATGAAGCTGGGCACCACGCTGCGCCCCTCGGCGACGCGACGGTCGGTGTCCTCGAGGGCCAGACGCACGAAGAGTTCGCGCGCCGGGTTCGGCGTCTCCGGGTCGAGCACCGCGTCGAGGACCGGGAAGACGCCGCGCTCGAGCCCCTGCTTCTTCAGCTCGGCGATGCTGGCCAGCGAATGGCCGGTCTGCAGCAGCTTGATCATCTCGTCGAACAGGCGCGACTGCGGCACGTTGGCCAGCAGCGCGGCCATCGCGCGGATCGGCTTGCGCGTCGCGGGGTCGATCTCGAAGCCCAGCTTGGCGGCGAAGCGCACGACGCGGATGATGCGCACCGGATCCTCGCGGTAGCGCGTCTCGGGGTCGCCGATCATGCGCAGCCGCTTGGCGCGCACGTCGGCCATGCCGCCGTGGTAGTCGACGACGATCTGCGTCAGCGGGTCGTAGTACATCGCGTTGATGGTGAAGTCGCGCCGCGCCGCGTCCTCGACCTGCGGGCCCCAGACGTTGTCGCGCAGCACGCGGCCGCTGGCGTCGACGACGTGCGTCTTGTCGGCGATCTCGCGCTTGGCCGTCTTCTCGTTGCCGACCACCTGCTCGGCCGCGGCCGCGTCGAGGTAGGCGCGGAAGGTCGAGACCTCGATCACCTCGTGCTCGCGGCCGCGCCCGAAGACCACGTGCACGAGCCGGAAGCGCCGGCCGATGATGAAAGCGCGCCGGAACAGCGCCTTCACCTGCTCGGGCGTGGCATTGGTGGCGACGTCGAAGTCCTTCGGCCGCAGCCCGACGAGCAGGTCGCGCACCGCGCCGCCGACGATGTAGGCCTCGTGCCCGGCGTCCTTGAGCGTCTTGACGACGCGCACCGCGTTGTCGTCGACCAGCTTGGGGTCGATGCCGTGCTGCTCGACCGGCACCTCGACACGCTCGCCGAGCGGGATCGCGGGCGACACGGGGTCGGCTTTCGGCCCTTGCCGAGCAGCTGGTCGATGAATTTCTTGATCATGGGAAGAGGTTCAGGATCGGCCAGCCGCGCTCGAGCGCGACCTGCCGCAAGGCCGGGCCGGGGTTGGTGGCCACCGGGTCGCTGACATGCTCGAGCAAGCGGCAGGTCGTTCGTCGAATCGCTGTAGAAGGTGCTGCGCTCGAAGTCGTCGAGCGAGCGACCCAGCGCCGCCAGCCACTGTCGCACGCGCACGATCTTGCCCTCGCGAAACGCCGGCACGCCACGGATCGCGCCCGGTCGCGCGGCCGGCGGCGTCGCACTCGAGTTCGGTCGCGATCAGCGTCTCGACGCCGAACAGCGCCGCGATCGGCCGCGTGACGAAATCGTTGGTCGCGGTGACGATCGCGATCAGGTCACCCGCGTCCTGGTGCGCCGCACGAGCGCCAGCGCGGCCGGACGCAGCGCCGGCCGCGCGACCTCGGCATGAAGCGCTCGCGCGCGGCCGCCAGTTCGGCCGGGGCGCGGTCGCGCCAGGGCGCGGTGCAGAACTCGACGTAGGCGCGATGTCGAGGCGGCCGGCCTGGTAGTCCTCGAAGAAGGCGTCGTTGCGGCGCCGGTGCGCGTCGCCATCGACCCAGCCGAGGCCGATCACGAACTCGCCGAAGGCGTGGTCGGAATCGATCGGCAGCAAGGTGCCGTCGAGGTCGAACAAGGTCAGCCTCACGGCGCGGCCCCTTCCTCGGCGAGCATCTGCGCAGCAGCGGCACGGTGACGGCGCGCGCGCGGGCGAGCGCGAATTCGTCGAGCCGGTCGAGCAGCGCCATCAGGTGCTTGAGGTCGCGCGCGAATCGCGTCAGCAGGTAGTCCATCACCTCGTCGGACAGGAAGATGCCGCGCCGGTCGGCCTCGCGGCGCAGCGCGGCGCGCGTCTCGGCCTCGGCCAGCGGCTGCATCGCGAAAACATGGCCCCAGCCGAGCCGGGTGCGCAGGTCGTCGCGCAGCGGCAGGTCCACCGGCGGCACCCGGCCCGCCGCGGCCACCTGCACGCCTTCGGTGGCCGCCTCGACGAAAAGCGCGAACGCGGCCTGCTGCGCGGCCGCGTCGAGTTCGTCGCAGCCGTCGATCACGATCAACGACCATCCCGGTGCCATCGGCCAGGGCGTCGCGTCGCCCGCCTCGAACCAGCCGACGCGCTGTCCGCTCTGCTGGCACGCGTGGGCCAGCGCATGCAGCAGGTGGGTCTTGCCGCTGCCCGACGGCCCCCACAGGTAGACCGGCGACGCGGGCATCGCCAGCCGCCGCAGATGCGCCAGCGCGGCGGCGTTGGCGCCCGGCAGGAAGCTGTCGAAGGTGGGCAGCGGATCGGGGCCGATCGCGAGCGGGATCTGCTTCATCGCGGTTCAGTGCAGCCGCGGCCGGCGCAGCGCGTGCCACGTCACCAGCCGCCGGCGCAGCGCCGGTGCGTCGGCGGCGCCGGGGCAATGTTCGAGGTAGGCCGCCAGGTCGTCGGCGGCAGGCTCCCGGCGGCCCAGCTCGGCCAGCGCCATGGCGCGGTCGCGGCGCTCGTCCCAGGCCTCGGGCAGCAGGATCACGAGCCGGTCCAGCACCGCCACCAGGCGCGGCAGGTCGGCCGCCGCGCGGTGGATCTCCTTCAGGTTGCGCAGCATGCGCGCGATCACGTCGCGCGGCGGCGCGGTCTGCAGGAACAGGCCGAGCGGCACCTCGTCGTCGCCGACCAGGCCGCGCTCGCGCCGGAACGGAATCAGCCGCTCGTCGAGCTCCTCGCGCGACAGCGACCGGCCGCTGAAGGGATCGATCAGCACCTCGCCGCGCGGCATGCGCAGCTTGACGAGGAAATGACCCGGGAACGACACGCCGCTGGCCGTCAGCCCGACCTGGCCGGCGAGCTCGATGTAGAGCAGCGCGAGCGTGATCGGGATGCCGCGGCGCGACTTGAGCACCTCCGACAGGTAGCTGTTGCGCGGGTCGTAGTAGTCGTTGACGTTGCCCGCGAAACCCAGCTCGTGGAAGAAGAAGCGGTTGAGCAGGCGCAGCCGGTGCAACGGCGCGGCGTCGGCCGGCAGGCGCCGGCGGAAACGCTCGCCGAGCGCGTCGATCTGCGCCAGCACGGCCTGCGTGTCGAGGCCGGGATCGTCGTCCTGCGCGATCGCGACCGCCGCTTCGGTGACCGCGAAGCCGGCGTCGTCGGCGACCAGGGCCGCGAAGTACTGCAGCGCCGTCGGCACCGCGAATTGCAGGGGTCCACCCATCGCCGGAAGTGTAGGTCAGGCCCGACGGGCGAACTGGCGCAGGCGCATCCCGGTCGCCGCCAGCACCGCGAAGTAGCCCAGCGCCACGCCGACCAGCACCAGCGCCAGCCAGCCCGCGCGCAGTCCGTAATGGGACTGCAGGCCGATCCAGTCGACGGACTGCGCGGCCCAGGCGAGCGCGGCGCCGAGCAACGTGCAGGCCAGGCCGACGCGCAACAGGAACAGTCCCCAGCCCGGCCGCGGCCGGTAGACGCCACGCCGACGCAAGCCGGTCAGCAGCAGGCCGGCGTTGAGCCAGGCCCCCAGGCTGATCGACAGGGCCAGCCCGGCCTGCGCGAACAGCGGCACGAAGACGACGTTGAAGGCCTGCGTCGCAAGCAGTACGCCGATGGCAATCTTGACCGGCGTGCGGATGTCGGCGCGCGCGTAGAACCCGGGCGCGAGCACCTTGACCGCGATGAGACCGATCAGGCCGACGCCGTAGCCCATCAACGCACGCACGGTCTGCGCCACGTCGACGGCGTTGAAGGCGCCGTAATGGAAGAGCACCGCGACCAGCGCCTTCGGGAACACCACCAGCGCCACCGCGCACGGCAGCGCGAGCAGCACGACCAGGCGCAGGCCCCAGTCGAGCATGTCGGAATAGGCCTGCGCGTCGCCACGCCCCTGCGCCGCCGACAGCTGCGGCAGCAGCACCACGCCCAGCGCCACACCGAGCAGGGCGGTCGGGAACTCCATCAGCCGGTCGGCGTAGGTCAGCCAGGACACCGCGCCGACGGCCAGGTGCGACGCGATCTGGGTGTTGATGAGCAACGAGATCTGCGCCACCGACACGCCCAGCAGTGCCGGCGCCATGCGCTGCAGAATCTGGTGCACGCCCGGGTGGTGCCAGGCGCGACGCAGCGACGCGACGCGCCAGCCGATGTGCGGCATCAGGCCGAGCCGGCGCAGCGCCGGGATCTGCACCGCCGCCTGCAGCACGCCGCCGAGCATCACGCCGGCCGCCAGCGCCAGATCGGCTCGACGCCGAGCCGCTTGAACAGCGGCGCACCCGCTGCCGCCGCGATGATGATCCCGACGTTGAGCAGCACCGGCGTGATCGCCGGCAGCGCGAAGCGCCGCCAGGTGTTGAGGATGCCGGCCGACAGCGCGACCATCGACATGAAGCCGATGTAGGGGAACATCACGCGCGTCATCACCACCGCGACGTCGAAGCGCTCCAGCCCCGAGGCCATCAGCCAGACCAGCACCGGCGCGGCCACGACGCCGACGACGCAGGTCAGCAGCAGCACCCAGGCGAGCACCGTGGCGACCGCGTCGATGAGGGCGCGCGTGTGCTCGTCGCCGTCGCGCTCGCGCGTCGCCGCCAGCAGCGGCACGAAGGCCTGCGAGAAGGCGCCCTCGGCGAACAGTCGGCGCAGCAGGTTCGGGATGCGGAACGCGACGTTGAAGGCGTCGGTCGCTGCGCCGGCGCCGAAGTGGGCGGCGATGAGCTGATCGCGCACGAGCCCGGTGACTCGGGACGCCAGGGTCAGCAGGGAGACGGTGGAAGCGGCCCGGAGCAGGTTCACGAGGGCGGGACGGGACGGATGGCGGCGCCCGAAGCCGGGTCGGTCGGCCATTATAGGCGGGCACCTCGCCGGCCCCGTGCGGGCTCGCTCGTGCATGCTATACTTGAAAGTCTTTGCACCTTCAGCACTTCGACACTCCAGCATGGCCACCTCGTCCAAAGCCAAGAAGAAGACCGTCCGCCTCGCCTCGGGCCGCAAGCGCGCCCGTCAAGACGTCCAGCTCAACGCGCACAACACCTCGCTGCGTTCGCGTTTTCGCACCGTCGTGAAGAACGTGCAGAAGGTCGTCGCCGGCGGCGACAAGGCGAAGGCCGTCGAGACCTTCAAGTCGGCGCAAAGCGTCATCGACTCGGTGGCCGACAAGGGCATCTTCCACAAGAACAAGGCCGCGCGCCACAAGAGCCGCCTGGCCGCCAAGGTCAAGGCGCTCGCGCTCGCCGCCTGACCGGTTCCGTCGACGCACGACCAAGGGCCTGCTCTGCAGGCCCTTCGTCATTCCGGCCGACGCTGCGATCGGCCGGTCACGGCGCGCCCCCCGCTTCGTCCCCCGACCCATGCTCGGCGACCTGCAGGTCGTTGTCACGCGCGAAGTTCATCACGAAGTCCCAGGCCATCGGCTCGATGCCGCGCAGCGCCTCGTTCACGACCACGCCCTTCACGCCGCCGACGATGCGCGGCACGCAGTACGGCGAATAGCCGATGAAGGCCCCGATGCCGCGCTGGGCGCCGCCAGGGCGGAAGCTCGACATCGCGCCGGCCAGGCGCTCGGCCCAGTCGCTCGGGCGAAATGTGCGGCCGTCCTGGGTGAGGCCACGGATGAAGACCTGGCGCAGCGGGTTGATCGTCATCGATGCGGAACTCGTCAAGGCGCGATTGTGCCCGCAAAATGTTGCGTCGCAGCACGTCGGATGCGACCTCTAGAATCGATGCACGGCGCCGCGTGCGCCGCCCCTGCCGAGGACCTTCGATGAACGCTCCCGAACCCGCCGTGGCATCAAAGATGCCGCACGTGATGAACACCTACGGCCGGCTGCCGATCGCGCTGTCGCACGGTCGAGGCTGCTGGGTCTGGGACACCGAAGGCCGAAAGTACCTCGACGGCCTGGGCGGCATCGCGGTCAACACGCTGGGCCACGGCCACCCGAAGCTGGTGCCGGCGCTGCAGGACCAGGTGGCAAAGATGATCCACTGCTCGAACTACTACGAGGTGCCGCTGCAGGAACAGCTCGCGGCCAAGCTGTGCGAGCTGTCGGGCCTGTCGGCGGCCTTCTTCTGCAACTCGGGGCTGGAAGCCAACGAAGGCGCGCTGAAGATCGCGCGCAAGTACGGCCACGACAAGGGCATCGACCGGCCCGAGATCGTCGTCTACGAAGGCGCCTTCCACGGCCGCTCGATCGCCACGCTCTCGGCGACCGGCAATCCGAAGGTGCAGCAGGGCTTCGGGCCGCTGGTCGAAGGCTTCGTGCGCGTGCCGCTGAACGACCTGGCCGCGATCGAGCAGGTGGCGCGCACGAACCCGAACGTGGTCGCCGTGTTTCTGGAAGTCATCCAGGGCGAAGGCGGCATCAACCCGACGCGCGCGAGCTACCTGCAAAGCCTGCGCAAGCTGTGCGACGAGCGCGGCTGGCTGCTCATGCTCGACGAGGTGCAATGTGGCATCGGCCGCACCGGCAAGTGGTTCGCGCACCAGTGGGCGGGCATCCAGCCCGACGTGATGCCGCTCGCCAAGGGCCTGGGCTCGGGCGTGCCGATCGGCGCCATCGTCGTCGGCCCGAAGGCGCAGAACGTGCTCGGCCCGGGCAACCACGGCACCACCTTCGGCGGCAACCCGCTCGCGATGCGCGCCGGCGTCGAGACGCTGCGCATCATGGAAGAGGACGGCCTGCTCGCCAACGCCGCGGCGGTCGGCCAGGTGCTGCGCGACGCGCTCGAGTCGGGGCTGGCCGGCGTGAAGGGCGTGGTCGAGTTCCGCGGCCAGGGCCTGATGATCGGCATCGAGCTCGACCGCCCCTGCGGCGCGCTGCTCGGCCGCGCCGCCGAAGCCGGGCTGATGATCAGCGTCACCGCCGACCGCGTGATCAGGCTGCTGCCGCCGCTGATCCTGTCGGCCGACGAGGCACGCCAGATCGCAGCCATCCTGTGCCCGCTGGTGAAAGACTTTCTCGCCGACGCATGAAACCGGGCCATTCGCTGATGAAGCACTACCTGCAGTTCAAGGACTTGCGCGCCGAGGAATACGCCTACCTGTTCGAGCGCGCGCGCATCATCAAGACGCGCTTCAAGAACTACGAGAAATACCAGCCGTTGGTGGACCGCACGCTGGCGATGATCTTCGAGAAGGCGAGCACGCGCACGCGCGTCAGCTTCGAGGCCGGCATGTACCAGATGGGCGGCTCGGTCGTGCACCTGACCACCGGCGACAGCCAGCTCGGCCGTGCCGAACCGGTGGAGGACAGCGCGCGCGTGATCAGCCGCATGGTCGACCTGGTGATGATCCGCACCTACGAGCAGTCGATGATCGAGCGCTTCGCCGCGCATTCGCGCGTGCCGGTGATCAACGGGCTCACGAACGAGTACCACCCGTGCCAGATCCTGGCCGACGTCTTCACCTACATCGAGCACCGCGGCGACATCAAGGGCCGTGTCGTGGCCTGGGTCGGCGACGGCAACAACATGGCCAACACCTGGCTGCAGGCAGCGGAAGTGATGGGCTTCACGGTCCACGTCAGCACGCCGGGAGGCTATGAGGTCGACCCCAAGGTCGCCGGCGTGCGCGACACGTCCTGCTTCAAGGTCTTCGACCACCCGATGCAGGCCTGCGAAGGCGCGCACCTCGTCACCACCGACGTCTGGACGAGCATGGGCTACGAGGCCGAGAACGAGGAGCGCCGCAAGGCCTTCGTCGACTGGTGCGTCGACGAGGAGATGATGGCCGTGGCCCGGCCCGACGCGCTCTTCATGCACTGCCTGCCCGCGCACCGCGGCGAGGAAGTCACCGCCGGCGTGATCGACGGCCCGCAGTCGGTCGTCTGGGACGAGGCGGAGAATCGCATGCACGTGCAGAAGGCACTCATGGAGTACCTTCTGCTCGGACGGATCGGCTGATCAGCCGCGCAGGAACAGCGTCACCAGCGGCTCGTCGCCGACCTGGCGGCTGCGGTGGCCGTGCACCGCCGGGTCGAAGCTCGCGCCCGCGGGCAGCAGGTCCGCCGAATAGAAATGCTCGCCCGGGCCGAACACGCGGGCGCTGCCGTCCTGCAGGCCGATCTCCATGCGCCCGCCCAGGATGAACACCCATTGCGGCTGCTCGGTGCAGTGGAACTCGCTGCGGAAGCCGACCGGGCTGGCGCGCAGCTGGTAGCCACCGCTGGGCATCAGCGGCGACAGCCTCGCCGCGGGCTTGCCTTCGGTCAGCGCCAGCGGCTCGTCGCGCCAGCGCGCGCGGCCGTCGAGGTCGGTGTAGAGGATGGTTTTCAGGAACTTGTCCATGGCGGGCGGCATCGGGACGGTGGCGGCGCGCAAGCATAGGCCGCTTCGGCGCGCGGTAGAGTGCGGCCCCAACCGAACCGAAGACCGCGAAGGACCTGCCCCATGAAACTGCTGCGCCACGGCCCGCGAGGCCAGGAGAAGCCTGCCCTGCTCGACGAGCAGGGCCGCGTGCGCGACCTCTCCGGCGTGCTGCTCGACATCACGCCGCACGCCTTGTCGCCGCAGTCGCTGCAGCGGCTGCGCGAGATCAACGTCGACGATCTGCCCATCGTCGAGCCGGGCGATCTGGCCGTGCCCTGGGCCGGCATGGGCAAGTTCCTGTGCATCGGCCTGAACTACGCCGACCACGCCGCCGAGGCCGGCCTGCCGTTGCCCAAGGAACCGATCCTGTTCATGAAGCCGAACAACGCCGCGGTCGGCTGCAACCACCCGGTGGTGCTGCCGCAGGGCTCGGTGAAGAGCGACTGGGAGGTCGAGCTCGGCGTCGTCATCGGCAGCACCGCGCGCTACGTCTCGGAGGCCGACGCGCTGAAGCATGTCGCCGGCTACTGCGTCGTCAACGACGTCTCCGAGCGCGAATACCAGATCGAGCGCGGCGGCACCTGGGACAAGGGCAAAGGCTGCGACACCTTCGGCCCGGTCGGCCCCTGGCTCGTGACGGCCGACGAGGTCGGCGACCCGCAGCGCCTGGGCCTGTGGCTCGACGTCAACGGCCGCCGCTACCAGAGCGGCAGCACCGCGACGATGGTCTTCGGCGTCGCGCAGCTCGTCAGCTACTGCAGCCGCTTCATGACGCTGTACCCGGGCGACCTGATCAGCACCGGCACGCCGCCCGGCGTCGGCATGGGCGTGAAGCCGAAGCCGGTGTTCCTCGAGCCCGGCGACGTGATGCGCCTGGGCATCGATAAGCTCGGCGAGCAGCAGCAGAGCGTGCACGCTTGGGACCCGGCGCTGATCGATGGCTGAAGCACTGCCGGAGCAGGCTGGCAATCGCGCCGGGAGCGGCGGTGGGAAGTCCGGTTGCGGCCCGTTGCCGACGTTCGCGTTGCCACCGCGCAAGCCAAGGTCGCCGGGTGGCCGACTCCGCTCATGTCCCCCGGGCTGGGCTGGGCCCAGCCCTCCTCCTTTACTTCGCTCCGCCGGCCACCCGCCGCCCTTGGCCGCAGGCAGGGGTGGCACGCGATCGGTGCCCCGCCACCGCGGTATCGGATCGGGCCGGTGGGGCGCGCTGCGGAGCGAAGTAAAGGAGGAGCGGCGGGCGAAGCCCGACGCGGGGGACATGAGCGGAGCAGCGCGCCCCGGCGGCCCGATCTCGCGCCCATGCCGGTACGCAGAACGACCGTCCGCAACGGGCCGCAAGTCGACAATCGACGGCCGCTGCGGCACTCTCAACCCCCCGCAAGTGTCCGGCTCGATGGAGGCCCATGAGATGAACCCATACATCCGCATCCACCCGAAGGACAACGTCGTCATCGCGCGCAGCCAGCTCGTCGGCGGCACCGTGCTCGAAGGCGAAGGCGTGACCGTGGCCGGCCTGGTGCCGCCGGGGCACAAGGTGGCGACGCATGCCATCGCCGCCGGCGAGCCGGTGCGGCGCTACGACCAGATCATCGGCACGGCGACGCAGCCCATCGCGCCCGGCCAGCACGTGCACACGCACAACCTCGCGTTCAGCGACTTCGAGCGCGCGCACGAACCGGGCGCCGGCGTGCAGCCGACCGACTATGTCGCCGGGCCCGCCACGTTCGACGGCATCGTGCGCGCCGACGGCCGCATCGCGACGCGCAACTACATCGGCGTGCTGACCTCGGTGAACTGCTCGGCGACCGCGGCGCGCGCCATCGCCGACCACTTTCGCCGCGACATCCGGCCCGATGCGCTGGCGGCCTTCCCGAACGTCGACGGCGTCGTCGCGCTGACGCACGGCATGGGCTGCGCGACCGCCAGCGACGGCGAGGAACTGCGCGTGCTGCGCCGCACCCTCGGCGGCTACGCGCGGCATCCGAACTTCGCCGCCGTGCTCGTCGTCGGCCTGGGCTGCGAGACGAACCAGATCCAGGGCCTGATCGCGCAGGAAGGGCTGCACGAAGGCGCGCGCCTGGCCACCTTCAGCATCCAGGACAGCGGCGGCACCGCGAAGACGGTCGCGCGCGGCGTCGAGATCGTCAAGGCGATGCTGCCCGAGGCGAACCGCGTCCGGCGCGAGCCGGTGCCGGCGCGCCACCTGACCGTGGGCCTGCAATGCGGCGGCAGCGACGGCTATTCGGGCATCAGCGCCAACCCCGCGCTGGGCGCGGCGGTCGACCGCCTGGTGCGCCACGGCGGCGCCGCGATCCTGTCCGAGACGCCCGAGATCTACGGTGGCGAGCACCTGCTCACGCGCCGCGCCGTGAGCCGCGACGTCGCCGACAAGCTGCTCGCGCGCATCGCGTGGTGGGAGGCCTACACCGCGCGCAACGGCATGCGCATGGACAACAACCCCTCGGCCGGCAACAAGGCCGGCGGGCTGACGACGATCCTCGAGAAGAGCCTGGGCGCGATCGCCAAGAGCGGCACGACGAACCTGGTCGACGTCGTCGAGTTCGCGCAGGCCGTGAGCGCGCGCGGCCTCGTCTTCATGGACACGCCGGGCTACGACCCGGTCTCGGCCACCGGCCAGGTGGCCGGCGGCGCGAACCTGATCTGCTTCACCACCGGCCGCGGCTCGGCCTACGGCTGCGCGCCCAGCCCGTCGCTCAAGTTCTCGACCAACACCGCGCTGTGGACGATGCAGCAGGACGACATCGACCTCGACTGCGGCGGCATCGTCGACGGCCTCGAGACGGTCGACGAAGCCGGCGAGCGCATCTTCCGGCTCATGCTCGCCACCGCGTCGGGGCACAAGACGAAGAGCGAAGGGCACGGCTACGGGCAGAGCGAGTTCGTGCCCTGGCAACTCGGCGCCGTGATGTGAGGCCGGGCCGGCACGCGGCGCTTGTCGGCCTTCCGTCAGCGCGACGCGCTACCCTCGGGCCGTGAGCCGAATCGCGATCCTGACCGACCTGCACGCCAACCGCGAGGCGGTGCAGGCCGTGCTCGACCATGCCGCCGCGCAACGCGTCGACCGCTACGCGCTGCTCGGCGACTTCGTCGGCTATGGCGCCGACCCGGGCTGGGTCGTCGACCGCGCGCGCGAACTCGTCGCGCGCGGTGCGATCGCGGTGCTGGGCAACCACGACGCCGCGGTGGTGCAAGGCCCGCTGCCGTCGATGCGCCCCGACCCGCGCTACGTGGTCGAGTGGTCACGCGCGCAGCTGACCCCCACGCAGCTCGATTTCCTCGCCTCGCTGCCGCTCACGCACGAGGAGGGTGACGTGCTCTACGTGCACGCCAACGCCTGGGCGCCGGCCGACTGGGACTACGTTCAGAGCCGAAGCGACGCGGTGCGCAGCCTGCACGCGACGAACCGCCGCCTGAGCTTCTGCGGCCACATGCACGAGCCGCGGCTGTACCACCTGTCGGCGGTCGGCAAGGCAGGCGAGTTCCTGCCCGTGCCCGGCGTGACGATCCCGCTCACCGGCCTGCGCCAGTGGCTGGTGATCCCGGGCTCGGCCGGCCAGCCGCGCGATGGCGACCCGGCCGCCTGCTACGCGGTCTTCGACGACCAGCGCAGCGAGCTGACCTACTGGCGCGTGCCCTACGACACCGAGGCCGCCGGCGCCAAGATCCGCGCCGCGCAGCTGCCGCAGCGCCTGGCCGAGAGGCTGATCGATGGCGAATGAGCCTGCGTCCGCCGCCGCCGCACCGGCCGCGCTCGCCGCCGGCCAGTTGATCGACGGCTTTCGCCTCGGCGAGCGGCTGCACCAGGGCGGCATGGCCCACCTGTGGAGCGTCACGCGCGAAGGCGACGGCGCCGACGCGATGCCGCTCATCATGAAGGTGCCGCGCATCAAGGGCGGCGAGGATCCGGCGACGATCGTCGGCTACGAGGTCGAGCAGATGCTGCTGCCGGCGCTGAGCGGGCCGCACGTGCCGAAGTTCGTCGCCCGCGGCGACTTCACGCGCCAGCCCTACATCGTGATGGAGCGCATCCCGGGGCCGTCGCTGCGGCCGCGGCTCGACGCCGCGCCGCTCGCGATCGACGAAGTCATCGAGATCGGCTCGCGCGTCGCCACCGCGCTGCACGACCTGCACCGCCAGCGCCTGGTGCATCTGGACATCAAGCCGAGCAACATCATGTTCCGCCCCGACGGCACCGCGGTGCTGGTCGACTTCGGGCTGTCGCGCCACGACCAGCTGCCCGACCTGCTCGAAGAGGAGTTCACGCTGCCGATGGGCACCGGCCCGTACATGTCGCCCGAGCAGGTGCAGTTCGTCCGCAACGACCCGCGCAGCGACCTGTTCGCACTCGGCGTGATGCTCTACCACTTCGTCACCGGCGCGCGCCCGTTCGGCGCACCGAACAGCGTGCGCGGGCTGCGCCGCCGGCTCTACGTCGACCCGGTGCCGCCGCGCGCGCTGCGCGCCGACTGTCCGCCCTGGCTTCAGGAGGTGATCCTGAAATGCCTGGAGGTCAAGCCCGAGCGCCGCTACCAGAGCGCGGCGCAGCTCGCGCTGGACCTGCAGAACCCGGGCCAGGTGGCGCTCACCGCGCGCGCCGAACGCAGCCGCCAGAGCGGCACGCTGAAGACCTTCAAGCGCTGGTTCTTCGCGCTCGGCGCCGAGGCCCGCAGCGACGCGCCGCTGGGCGCGGTGAGCCAGCTGATGAAGAGCCCGATCATCCTCGCCGCGGTGGACGTCGACCACGCCGCGGCCGGGCTGCTGGAACAGCTGCGCGAGACGGTGCGCCGGATCATGGTCACCGAGCCCGGCGCGCGCCTGGCCTGCGTCAGCGTGATGAAGACCGCCCGCATCGGCATCGACGAACGGGTCGACGACGCCGGCCAGAGCCGCCACGTCACGCAGCTCGTCGGCCTGAAGCATTGGGCGCGTCCGATCAGCAAGGCGCTCGACCTCGGCGATGGCCGGCTCACCTTCCACGTGCTCGAAGCCCCCGACGCCGCGGCGGCGATCGTCGAGTTCGCCGCACGCAACCAGGTCGACCACATCGTGATGGGCGCGCGCGGGGCGTCCGCACTGCGCCGCTACCTGGGCAGCGTCAGCTCGCAGGTCGTGGCGCAGTCCGACTGCACCGTGACCGTCGTGCGCGCCTGAACCGGCCGCGCTTGGGCGCCGGACCGCGGTGACCTCGATCTCGACCTGCTCATGCGTGGGTTCACGGCCGAGGCTCGACGGCCCGGATCGCCGCGCGCACGTCGTCGGGCAGCGCCTGCGCGCGGTGAGTGGCGAGCGAGGTGCAGACGAGCACCTGGCGCGCGCGCAGGCGCAGCTCGTCGCTGCCGTCGCCGGCGCGGAATTCGTGGCGCAGCGCGAGCGAGCTGCGGCCGAGCTTCTCGACCGCGAGCTGCAGCACCAGCGCATCGCCATGCCGGCTGACGGCGGTGAAGTCCACCTCCAGCCGCACCGTCGGCAGCCCGAGGCGGCGCGCGCCGATCAGCGCCGCGTAGGGAATGCGAAGCGCCTCGTCGAACCATTGCTCGACGAAGCCGTTCAGCATCACCAGGTACTGCGGGAAGAAGACGATGCCGGCCGGGTCGCAGTCGGAGAAGCGCACCTGGCGCGTGGCCTGGAACGGCGTCACGGCGCACGCAGCCGGAAGCGCTGCAGCTTGCCGGTCTCGGTGCGCGGCAGGCTGGCGCGGAACTCGATCTCGCGCGGGTACTTGTAGGGCGCGATGCTCGCCTTCACGAAGTCCTGCAGCGTCTTCACCATCGTCGCGTCGGCGGCCTCGCCGGGCTCGAGCACGACGAAGGCCTTGACGATCTGGCCGCGCGCCTCGTCGGCCGGCCGATCACGCCGCATTCGGCCACCGCCGGGTGCAGCAGCAACGCCGACTCGACCTCGGGGCCGGCGATGTTGTAGCCGCCGGAGATGATCATGTCGTCGGTGCGCGCCTGGTACTCGAACTGGCCGTCCTCGGCGATGCGGTAGGCATCGCCGGTGAGGTTCCAGCCGTCCTGCACGTAGTTCGATCTGGCGCGCGTCGTCGAGGTACTTGCAGCCGGTCGGGCCCTTCACCGCGAGCCGCCCGACCTGGCCGCGCGGCAGCTCGCGCCCGTCGTCGTCGAGCACCGCGGCGCGGTAGCCCGGCACCGGCACGCCGGTCGCGCCGGGCCGCGCGCCTGCGCCTCGTCGGCCGAGATGAAGATGTGCAGCATCTCGGTCGAGCCGATGCCGTCGATGATCTCGATGCCGGTCGCCTGCTTCCACAGCGCGCGCGTCGCCGCCGGCAGCGCCTCGCCGGCCGAGACGCACTTGCGCAGCGACGACAGGTCGTGCGCGCCGGGATGCGCGGCGAGCTGCATCGCCATCGCGCGGTACGAGGTCGGCGCGGTGAAGCAGCACGCTCGCGCGGTACTGCGCCGATCGCCGGCAGCAGCGCGTCGGGCGACGCGCGCTCGACGAGCACGGTCGACGCGCCGATCGACAGCGGGAACAGCAGCAGGCCGCCCAGCCCGAAGGTGAAGGCCAGCGGCGGGCTGCCGATGAAGACGTCGTCCGGCGTCGCGCGCAGCACGTGCGGCGGCCAGCAGGCGCAGGCCGCCATCACGTCGCGGTGGAAATGCATCGTGCCCTTGGGCACGCCGGTGGTGCCCGAGGTGAACGCGATCAGGCAGGTGTCGTCGGCCGCGGTGTCGACGTTGTCGAACTGCGCCGGCCGCGCCGCCGCACGCGCCTCGAGCTCGCCGCCGAAGTGCAGCACCTGGCGCAGCGTCGGGCAGTCGGGCAGCGCGGCGTCCAGCTCGGCCGCGAGGCTGGCGTCGCACAGCGCATGCGTGACCTGCGCCTTGACGACGATCTGCGTCAGCTCGCGCGCACGCAGCAGCGGCATGCTGCCGACCGCGATGCCGCCGGCCTTGACGACCGCGAACCAGCAGGCCGCGAGCATCGGCGAATTGGCGCCGCGCAGCAGCACGCGGTTGCCCGGCACGAGGCCGAGCTCGTCGACCAGCACGCGGGCGATGCGGTTCGCCTGCGCCTGCAGCTCGGCGTAGGTCCAGCGCAGCCCCGTCCCCTGGACGCAGAGCCGGTCGCCCTGGCCGCGCTCGACCCAGCGGTCGAGCAGTTCGGTGGCGCAGTTCAGGCGCGCCGGGAACTGCAGCTCGGGCGTTCGAACAGGAACTCGGGCAGCGCCTCGGGCGGCGGCAGGTGGTCGCGCGCAAAGCTGTCGAAGGGCTCGCTGGGGGCAGGGTCGGGGCCGCGCATGAAGGCCATTCTTCGGCGCGATAGTTTAGTTGTCAACTATTTCGGAGACGGCACGACTATCATCGGCGGCATGTCGCTGCGCCTGTGGGACATCTCGCCCCCGGTGCACGCCGGCTGCGCCGGTGTTCCCGGGCGATGCGCCCTTCGCCAGCGTCTGGGCCGCGCGCATCGGCCCCGGCTGCCCGGTGAACGTGAGCACGCTGACGCTGTCGCCGCACACCGGCGCCCATGCCGACGCGCCGCTGCACTACGACGCCGACGGCGCCGCGATCGGCACGCTCGACCTCGCGCCCTACCTCGGCCGCTGCCGCGTGATCCATGCCCTCGATGCCGGGCCGCTCGTCGCTGGGAGCACCTGACCCATGCGCTCGCCGAGCTGCCGCCGCGCGTGCTCGTGCGCACCTACCGCCGCGCGCCGGTCGACCGCTGGGACCCGGACCTCGCCGCCTTCGCACCCGAGACCGTCGAGCGCCTGGCCGACCGGGGCGTGACGCTGATCGGCATCGACACCGCGAGCATCGACCCGGCGCGCGAGCAAGACGCTCGACAGCCACCAGGTCGTCCGGCGCCGCGGCCTGCGCGTGCTCGAGAACCTGGTGCTCGACGAGGTGCCCGAAGGCGACTACGAGCTGATCGCCCTGCCCCTGAAGCTGACCACCGCCGACGCGTCGCCGGTGCGCGCGGTGCTGAGGGCGCTGCGATGACCGGCGCACTGAGCGGCGGGATGCGGCCCGTTGCGGACGTTCAGAGGCCACGTCCGCGCGTGCAGGGTTCGGCGCGGGATCGGGCCGCGCGGGGCGCCGCTGCTCCGCTCATGTCCCCCGGCGTCGGCGCTGCGCCCGCACGCTCCTCCTTTACTTCGCTGCACAGCGGCACCCCACCGGCCCGATCTTCGGGCAACGGCTGTTCTCGACCGTCGAACGCCACCGTCGCCGGTGGCCGTGGGCGTGGGGTGGCCGCTGTAGCGAAGTAAAGGAGGAGACGACGGCCGGCAGGCCGTCGTCGGGGGACATGAGCGGAGGCGGCCACCCCGCGACCGCGGCACGCGCCCGCGCCTGCATGCCGCGGACGTCGAGCCAGCATTCGGCGAACGTCGGCAGCGGGCCGACAGCGGCCGGCCGCGCTGCCAGCGCCTCGATCGACACGCGACGCGGGCCCGACCCGCCGGAGACCTTGAGATGACGAGAGACGACGCCCTGGCGCTCGACGCCGCCGACCCGCTGGCGCCGCTGCGCGAGCAGTTCGCGCTGCCCGCCGGGGTGATCTACCTCGACGGCAATTCGCTCGGCGTGCTGCCGCAAGGCCACCGCCGCGCGCGTGCAGCAGGTGGTGACGCGACGAATGGGGCCGCGGACCTGATCCGCAGCTGGAACACGGCCGGCTGGATCGACCTGCCGCAGCGCATCGGCGACAAGATCGCGCGCCTGGTCGGCGCCGCGCGCCGGCGAGCTGGTGGTCGCCGACTCGACCTCGGTCAACCTGTTCAAGGTGCTGAGCGCCGCGCTCGCCATCGCGCAGGCGGACGTCGCCGCAGCGCCGCGTGATCCTGTCCGAGCGCAGCAACTTCCCGACCGACCTCTACATCGCCGAGGCGCTGGCGCGCGAGCGCGGCTTCGAGCTGCGTGCTGGCCGACGCCGACGAGATCGCCGGCCGCGCTCGACGACGACGTCGCGGTGCTGATGCTCACGCACGTGAACTACCGCACCGGCCGCATGCACGACATGGCCGCGCTCACGCAGCGCCGCGCACGCGGCCGGCGCGCTGGCGCTGTGGGACCTGGCGCATTCGGCCGGCGCGGTGCCGGTGGACCTGCAACGGCGCGCGGCCGACTTCGCCGTCGGCTGCGGCTACAAGTACCTCAACGGCGGCCCCGGCGCGCCGGCCTTCGTCTGGGTGCACCCGCGACCATGCCGACCGCTTCTGGCAGCCGCTCGCGGGCTGGATGGGCCATGCGGCGCCGTTCGAGTTCATGCCCGACTACCGGCCCGCCGCCGGCATCGCGCGCTACCTCGTGCGGCACGCCGCCGGTGCTGTCGCTGGCGGCGCTCGAGTGCGGCGTCGACACGCGTGCTCGCCGCCGAGCCGCTACGGCGGCATGGCCGCGCTGCGCGCCAAGTCGCTCGCGCTGACGCAGCTGCTTCACCGCGCTCGTCGAGGCGCGCTGCGCCGGCCACGCTGACGCTGGTCTCGCCGCGCGACGACGCCGCGCGCGGCAGCCAGGTCTGCTTCGCCCACCCCGAGGGCGGCTACGCCGATCGATGCAGGCGCTGATCGCGCGCGGCGTGATCGGCGACTTCCGCGCGCCCGACATCCTGCGCTTCGGCTTCACGCCGCTGTACCTGCGCTTCGTCGACGTCTGGGACGCCGCCGAGCACCTGCAGCAGGTGCTCGCGACCGGCGAATGGCGCGACGCCGCGAATTCAACCAGCGGGCGGCCGTGACATGACCGCCGAGCCGCAAGGCGCATACGACGCGCGCCGACGCAAGATCGGCGCACGCCGACGGCGCCAAGCTCGACTTCAGCGCCGAGATGAGCTACGGCGACTACCTGCACCTCGACGAGGTGCTGAACGCGCAGCACCCGCTCTCGCCCGACCACAACGAGATGCTGTTCATCGTCCAGCACCAGACCAGCGAGCTGTGGATGAAGCTGATGCTGCACGAGCTGCACGCGGCGATCGCGGCGGTCGCGGCGCGACGAGCTCTCGGCCGCGTTCAAGATGCTCGCGCGCGTCTCGCAAGATCATGGAGCAGCTGGTCCACGCCTGGGACGTGCTCGCGACGATGACGCCGCCCGAGTACCGCGCGATCCGGCCGTACCTGGCCAACAGCAGCGGCTTCCAGAGCTGGCAGTACCGCTGCATCGAGTTCATGCCTGGGCAACAAGAACGCGGCGATGCTCAAGCCCCACGCGCACCGCGCCCGACCTGCTCGCCCAGGTCGAGGCGGCGTGGCGCGCGCCGTCGCTCTACGACGAAGCGCTGCGCCTGCTCGCGCGGCGCGGCCTGCCGGTGCCGGCCAGCCACGTCGAACGCGACTGGACCCAGCCCTACGCCGGCAGCGACGAGGTCGAAGCAGGCCTGGCTCGCCGTCTACCGCGCGCCCGAGGCGCATTGGGACCTGTACCAGCTCGGCGAGGAGCTCACCGACCTCGAGGACGCGTTCCGCCTCTGGCGCTTCCGCCACGTGACGACGGTCGAGCGCGTGATCGGCTTCAAGCGCGGCACCGGCGGCACCAACGGCGTCGGCTACCTGCGCAAGATGCTCGACATGGTGCTGTTCCCCGAGATCTGGAAGCTGCGCACCGATTTGTGAGCGCCCCTAGGGCCGGGCTACGCCCAGCCCGCCCCCGAGGGGGTTCAAGCACAGTGGCAGAGCCACATGTGCTTGAGACTGCGGCCCCGGGGCTGCGCTATCGTGCCCCGCATGCCACCCGCCCCGCCCTCCCCGCCCCACGTGCGGCGCCACTGGCGCGACGCGCTCGTCACCGCCGGGCCGCTCGCCGTCGGCCTGCTGCTGCTCGCGCTGGCGGCGGCGCTCTACTTCGGCTACCGCGTCCTCGACCCGACACCGGTCAAGCGCATCGTGATGGCCACCGGCCCGGCGCAGGGCGCCTACGCCGAGTTCGCCAAGCATTACCTGCCGTTGCTGCGCGCCAACGGCGTCGCGCTCGAGCTGCGGCCGACGCAAGGCGCGGGCGAGAACCTGGCCCTGCTGCGCGAGCCCGGCTCGGGGGTCCAGGTCGCCTTCGTCCAGGGCGGCATCGACGACCAGCCGTCCGCCGACGCGCCGGCGCTGGTCTCGCTGGGCAGCGTGGCCTACGAGCCGCTGTGGCTGTTCTACCGCGAAGACAGCGCACGCCGCCACCTGAAGGGCGCGGCGCCGACGCGGCTGGCGCAGCTCGCCGGCTGGCGCATCGCCACCGGCCCGCCCGGCGGCGGCTCGGGGCCGCTGTTCCGCGAGCTCGCCGCGGCGAGCGGGCTGCCGGCGGCGACGCTGCTGCCCGGCGACGCGCTCCTGGTCAACAGCGTCGTCGACCTGGTGCAGGGCCGCGTCGATGCGCTGGCGCTGGTGTCGGCGGCCGACGCGCCGCTGGTGCAGTACCTGCTCAGCACGCCCGGCGTGCGCCTGTTCGACTTCGTCCAGGCCGAGGCCTATGCGCGCCGCTTCCCGTTCCTGCGCCCGCTCGTGCTGCCGCGCGGCGTGATCGACCTCGCCGCCGACCGCCCGGCGCAGGACCTGCACCTGATGGCCGCCACCGCGCAGCTCGTCGCCCGCGCCGACCTGCACCCGGCGCTGGTGCAGCTGCTCGTGCAGGCGGCGCAGCAGGTGCACGGCGAGCCGGGCTGGTTCGCGCGCCGCGGCGAGTTCCCGAACCCGGACACGCCGGGCTTCACGCTCGCACCCGAGGCCGAGCGCTACTACCGCAACGGCCCGCCCTGGCTGCAGCGCGTGCTGCCGTTCTGGCTCGCGAACTTCGTCGACCGGATGTGGATCGTGCTGCTGCCGCTGCTGGCCGCGCTGCTGCCGCTGTCGCGCGTGCTGCCGCCGCTGGTCGAGCTGCGCCTGCGCTCGCGCGTGTTCCGCTGGTACGCGCACCTGCGCGCGGTCGAGCACGAGCTCGCCCAGCCCGGCACCGACCTGACCCGCCTGCTCGCCGAGCTCGGGCGCGTCGAGGCGCAGATCGAACGCATCGGCGTGCCGCTCGCCTACGCGCACGAGCTGTACGAGCTGCGCAGCCATCTGCAGCTGGTGCGCGCGCGGCTGATCGCGCAGGCCGAGGCCGGCACGGCGGCAGTCGGCGCCCGGCCGCCACCTAAAATCCGGCCTCCTCCCGCGACCGAAGGCGCCCGCCATGGACACCCGCACCTCCCCGATCCGCCTGCGCATCGACCCAGTTGCGCGAGGTGCTGGCGCGCGAGGGCGTGCACGCGCTGCTCGTGCCGTCGGCCGACCCGCACCTGAGCGGAGTACCTGCCCGAGCGCTGGCAGGGCCGGCAATGGCTGTCGGGCTTCACCGGTTCGATGGCCACGCTGGTCGTCACGGTCGACCGCGCGGCGCTGTTCGCCGACAGCCGCTACTGGGTGCAGGCCGAGGCCGAGCTGCGACGGCAGCGGCATCGAGCTGGTGAAGATCCCGACCGGCAACTCGCCACTGCCACGTCGACTGGCTGGCGCGCAACGTCGCTGCCGGTGCGACGGTGGCGGTCGACGGCCAGGTGCTCGGCCTGGCCGCGGCGCAAGGCACTGCGCAGCGCGCTCGACGCCGCCGGCGTGCGCCTGCGCACCGACCTCGACCTGCTCGCCGACGATCTGGCCCGACCGCCCGGCGCTGCCGCGCGCAGCCGGTCTACGAACACCGCGCGCCGCAAGCCGCCACCGCGCGCGCGCGACAAGCTGGCGCGCTGCGCGAGGCGATGGCGCGCCACGGCGCGACGCATCACTTCGTCTCGACCGTCGACGACATCGCGTGGATCACCAACCTGCGCGGCGCCGACGTCGAGCTACAACCCGGTGTTCCTGGCCCACCTGCTGCTGGACGTCGACGGCGCGCACGCTGTTCGTCGGCGCCGGCAAGATCGACGCCGCGCTGCAGCGCGATCTCGCCGCCGACGGCCTGCGCCTCGCGCCCTACGCCGAGGCCGGCGACGCGCTCGCGGCGCTGCGGCGACGGCAGCGTGCTGCTGGTCGACCCGAAGCGCATCACGCTCGGCCTGCGCGAACGCGTCGCCGCCGGCGTGCGCGGTGGTCGAGGCGATCAACCCGAGCACGCTGGCGAAGAGCCGCAAGAGCGCGGCCGAGGCCGCGCTTCGTGCGCGAGGCGATGGCCGAGGACGGCGCCGCGATGTGCGAGTTCTACGCCTGGTTCGAGGCCGCGCTGGCGCGCGGCGAGCGCGTCACCGAGCTGACGGTCGACGAAAAGCTCATCGGCCGAGCGCGCGAAGCGCAGCCGGCTTCGTCGGCCTGCGTTCAACACCATCGCCGGCTTCGACGCCAACGGCGCGATGCCGCATTACCGCGCCACCGACGAGTCGCACGCGGTGATCGAGGGCGACGGCCTGCTGCTGATCGACTCGCGGCGGCCAGTACCTCGGCGGCACGACCGACATCACGCGCGTCTGGCCGATCGGCAACGTCAGCGCGGCGATGAAGCGCGACTACACGCTGGTGCTCAAGGGCACGATGAACCTGTCGCGCGCGCGCTTCCCGCGCGGCACGCTGAGCCCGATGCTCGACAGCCTGGCGCGCGCGCCGCTGTGGGCCGAGGGCCTGGACTTCGGCCACGGCACCGGCCATGGCGTCGGCTACTTCCTCAACGTGCACGAGGGGCCGCAGAGCATCAGCAAGGCGATCCCCGACGCGACGATGGCGATGGAGCCGGGCATGATCACCTCGATCGAGCCCGGCGTGTACCGGCCCGGCGCAATGGGGCGTGCGGATCGAGAACCTGGTGCTCAACGTGCCGGCGCGCGACCGACGGCGTGTTCGGCGAGTTCCTCGAGTTCGAGACGCTGACGCTGTGCCCGATCGACACCCGCTGCATCGAGCGCTCGCTGCTGCGCGCCGACGAGATCGCCTGGCTCAACGCCTACCACGCGACGGTGCGCGAACGCCTCGCACCGCGCGTCGCCGGCGCCGCGCTGGCCTGGCTGAACGAGCGCACCGAAGCGATTTGAACTCGCTCGGCATCGACCTCGGCGGCACCAAGATCGAGGCCGTCGTGCTCGGCGCCGACGGCAGCGAGCGCTGGCGCCGGCGCATCGCGACCCCCGCCGGCCGCTATGCCGAGACGCTGCAGGCGATGCGCTCGCTCGTCGACGCGGCGCGCGCCGCCGGCCACGGCCCGTTCAGCATCGGCCTGGGCACGCCGGGCACGGCGACGGCGTCAGGGCTGATGAAGAACTGCAACTCGGAGTGCCTGAACGCGCAGCCGCTGCAGCGCGACCTGCAGGCCTTGCTCGGTCAACCGGTGGCGATCGCGAACGACGCCAACTGCCTGGCCTTGTCCGAGGCCACCGACGGTGCCGGCGCCGGCGCCGAGGTCGTCTTCGCGGTGATCCTCGGCACCGGCACCGGCGCCGGCATCGCGGTGCACGGCCGCGTGCTCGGCGGCCCGAACGGCCTCGCCGGCGAATGGGGCCACAACCCGCTGCCCTGGGCCACGCGCCGACGACCCGCAACCGGCCTGCTACTGCGGCCGGCGCGGCTGCATCGAGACGCTGGTCAGCGGCCCGGGGCTGGCGCGCGACCACGCGCTCGTCAACGGCGGTCGGCTCGACGGCCCGGAGATCGTCGCCGCGGCCGCGCGCGGCGACGCGGCGCGCGGCAGCGACGCTGGAACGCCACGCGAGCCGGCTCGCGCGCGCGCTGGCCGCGGTGATCAACCTGCTCGACCCCGACGTCATCGTGCTCGGCGGCGGGCTGTCGCGGCTGCCGCACCTGTACGAGCGCGTGCCGGCGCTGTGGGGCGGCTGGGTCTTCGGCGCCGGCTCGGCCGAGCCCGTGCGCACGCCACTGCGGCCGGCGCGCCATGGCGACGCGTCCGGCGTGCGCGGCGCGGCCTGGCTCGGGCGCGCCGCCGACGCGCGCTGACAGCCGCCTTCCGTCGGCGCCACGCTGGCGACATGGGCTGCGGGTCGTGCCGCTGGGCCGGCGGGCGCGGGGCCGCGCGCTACGATGCGTTCATCGACAAGCCGCGGAAAGGCAGGCAATGGATCACCTGGCTCGACAGCCCGGCGCTCGGTGCAGCGCCGTGAAGAGGACGCCCGGGTGAGCGACGCCCTGCTCGCCGGCGCGAGCGGCCTCGTCGGCGTTGAGCTCGCGCGCGCCTGGGCCGGGCCCGGCACGCTGCACCTGCTCGTGCGTCGGCCCGTGCCGGACCCGGCACCCGGCCGCGCCGTACACGTCGTCGACTTCGCCGCCCTGCCCGCGCTGCCGCCGGCGGACAACGCGTTCTGCTGCCTGGGCACGACGATCAAGGCCGCCGGCTCGCAGGCCGCGTTCCGCGCGGTCGACTTCGACGCCGTGCTGGCCTTCGCGCGCGCCGCACGCGCGGCCGGCGTGCAGCGCTTCGCGCTCGTCTCGGCCCTCGGCGCGAACGCGCGCTCGCCCAACTTCTACAGCCGCGTCAAGGGCGAAGCCGAGGCCGCGCTGCGCGAGATCGGCTTCGCGTCGCTGGTGATCGCGCGCCCGTCGATGCTGATCGGCGACCGCGCCGCGATCGGCCAGCCGGTGCGCCGCGGCGAGCGCATCGCGTTCGCACTCTCCCGGCCGCTGGGGCCGCTGATCCCGCGCGCCTGGCGCCCGATCGAAGCCGCCAGCGTGGCGCGCGCGCTGCTGCGCGCCGTGGCGCAGGCCGAGGCCCGGCGTGCGCATCGTCGGCTCGGCCGAGCTGCAGTCTCTGGGCCAAGCCGCATCGAAACATTGAATCCACCGTCGCTCGAGAGGGAACGCACCCGATGAACATCAGCTTCCTCGGCGCCGCCGACGGCGTCACCGGCTCCAAGCACCTGGTCGAACTCGCCGGCCAGCGCGTGCTGCTCGACTGCGGCATGTTCCAGGGCTTCAAGGTCCACCGCGAGCGCAACTGGCAGCCGTTTCCCGAGGCCTTGCGCGAGATCGACGCGGTGCTGCTCAGCCATGCCCACCTGGACCACAGCGGCTGCGCTGCCGCTGCTCGTCAAGCGCGGCTACAAGGGGCCGATCTATGCGTCGCCGGCGACGCGCGAACTGGCCGAAGTGATGCTGCTCGACAGCGCGCACCTGCAGGAGGAAGACGCGCGGCGCGCGAACCGCTACGGCTACTCGCGCCACGCGCAAGGCGCTGCCGCTGTACACGCGCGCCGACGCGCAGCGCGCGCTGGCGCAGTTCGTGCCGCTCGCGCCCGGCCGCGCGCTCAAGCTCGGCCGCGTGACGGCGCAGCTGACGCCGGTGGGCCACCTGCTCGGCGCCTGCATGGTGTCGCTGTCGGCGGGCAGCGAACGGCTGCTGTTCAGCGGCGACGTCGGGCGCGACAACGACCTGCTGATGCCGCCGCCCGAGCCGCCGCCGGGCGCCGACGTGCTGCTCGTCGAGTCGACCTACGGCAACCGCGTCCACCCGGTGCAGGACGTCGGCGCGGCGCTGGCCGAGATCGTCAACGCGGCGCTCGCGCGCGGCGGCTCGGTGCTGATGCCGTCGTTCGCGGTCGGCCGCGCGCAGGCCTTGCTGCTCGTGCTGCAGCGGCTGCGGCGCAGCGGCGCGATCCCGGCCGAGCTGCCGATCTTCGTCGACAGCCCGATGGCGTTGCAGGCGACGCTGCTCTACCGCCGCAACGGCCGGCTGCTGCGCGTGAAGCCGGCCGAGGTCAGCGGCCTGATCGAGGGCGTGCGCATGATCGAGACGGTGCAGCAGTCGATGCGTCTGGTCGCGTCGCGCTGGCCGCGCATCGTGATCTCGGCCAGCGGCATGGCCACCGGCGGACGCGTGCTGCACCACCTGAAGGCGATGGCGCCGGACGAGCGCCACCACATCGTGTTCCCCGGCTTCCAGGTCGGCGGCAGCCGCGGCGCGCGCCTCGTGGCCGGCGAGCGCGAGGTCAAGATCCACGGCGAATACGTGCCGGTGCGCGCCCAGGTCAGCCACCTCGAGGGCTTCTCCGGCCATGCCGACCGCGACGAGCTGCTCGCCTGGATGCGCCGCATGCCCGGCGCGCCGCGCCAGGTCTTCGTCGTCCACGGCGAGCCCGACGCGAGCGACGCGCTGCGGCTGCGCATCCGCGACCAGCTCGGCTGGCCGGCACGCGTGCCGCAGCACGGCGAGAGCGTCGCCGCCTGATGGCCGACGACGCCGCGCTGCCGCTCGTCGCCGGGCTGGCGGTGGCCCTGGGCAGCGGCCTGCTGATCGGGCTCGAGCGCGAACGGCGCAAGGGCCGCGGCGCCGACCGTGCCGCGGCCGGCATCCGCAGCTTCGCGCTCGCCGCGCTCGCCGGCGCGCTGGCGCAGGCGGTCGGCCTGCCGCTGCTGGTCGCCACCGGCGGCGCGCTGGTGCTGGTGCTGGTCGGCGTGGCCTACTGGCGCAGCCGCGCCGCCACCGGCACGCGCGACCCCGGCCTGACCACCGAGCTGGCGCTGTTCGTGACCTACCTCGTCGGCGTGCTCTCGGTGCAGCAGCCGGCGCTGGGCGCCGGCGCGGCGGTCGTCGTGACGGTGCTGCTCGCCGCACGCGAACGCCTGCACCGCTTCGCGACGCGTGCGCTCAGCGAGGCCGAGTTGCACGACGCGCTGCTGCTCGCCGCGCTGGTGCTCGTGCTGTTGCCGCTGATGCCCGACCAGCCGCTGCCCTGGCTTGCCGGCCAGCGCCCGCGCACGCTGGCGCTGCTGATGGTGCTGATCCTGGCGCTGCAGGGTGCCGGCCATGTCGCGCTGCGCCTGTTCGGGCCGCGCGCCGGCCTGGCGCTGTCGGGGCTGTTCTCGGGCTTCGTCTCCAGCACCGCCGCGATCGCGGCGATGGGCGCGCGCGCGCGCGCCGAGCCGGCCCAGCACGCCGCCTGCGAAGCCGGCGCGATGCTCTCGACCGCGGCGACCTGGATGCAGGCGCTGCTGATGCTGGCCGCTGCTGGCACCGACCGCCGCCGCGGCGCTGCTGCCGGTGGCGCTGCCCGCGGTGGCGGTCGCGCTGGCCGGCGGTGCGTGGCGCGCCTGGCGGGCGCCGGCCGCGGCGGCTGCGCCGTCGTTGCGCGGACCGCTGCGCCTGCGCGAGGCGGTGGTCGTCACGCTGCTGCTCAGCGCCGTGTCGCTCGCGGTCGGCTGGGCGCAGCAGCGCTTCGGCGAGGCCGGGCTGCTCGCCGGCGCGGCGATCGGCGCGCTCGCCGACGCGCATTCGAGCATCGCCGCGCTCGGCGCGCTGCACGCCGCCGGCCGCGCCGACACCGGCGCGGTGCTGCTCGGGGTCGGCGTGGCCGTCGCGACGAATGCGCTCACGCGCACGGCGACGGCCTTCGTCGCCGGCGGCGTCGCCTACGGTGCGCGCGTGGGGGCGTCGCTGGCGGCATCCACCGGCGTCGCCTGGGCGGTTCTGCTGATCAGGTGAACACGCCTTCGCGCAGCCACTTGGTCGCGACCCATTTCTCGCCCGCGAGCACCGGCGCGCCGCCGTGCAGCGTGCGCGTCACGGCGTGCGGGCGGTCGTAGCTGAAGAAGACCGCGTTGCCCTTGACCGGCGCGACCTCGAGCCCGACGTCGGGGAAGGTCGTCGCGCCGCCGGCCTCGGGCGTGTTCAGGTACATCACCAGCGTGCCGACGCGCTGGCCGCCGCGCTGCAGCACCGCGGCGGTGCCGGGATGCTTGGGGTCGAAGTAGTCGTTGTGCGGCCGGTACTCGGCGCCCGGCCGGTAGCGCAGGATCTGCAGCCCTTCGCCATGGTCCAGCGGCCAGTGCACGAGCGTCGGCGATGCGCTGCTCGATGCGCAGCGATCAGCGGCGACTCGCCGCGCTCGAAGAACATGCCGTCGCTGGTGCGCGCGGCGTTGACCTCGCTGCCGCCGGTCGCGTTGTCGACCGTCTCCGAGCGCGCGAGCCGCGGCCGCGCGAGCTCGATCAGGCCGTCGCATTCGTCGTCGCTGAGCAGGCCGCCGAAGACGACGACGCGCGGGTTGCGCATCGTCGTCAGCACCTGGATCCGGTGCCCGCCGACGGTCAGGAACGGCGGCGCGCCGTCGAGCTTGGGCTCGGGCACCGGCACCGCCGGCGGCGCCGGCTCGCGGCTCGCCGCGACCTCGTCGAGCCGCTCGCGCAAGGTGGTCTCCATTGCCGCGAGCGCGACGCCCTCGTCCCAGCCGCTCTTGACCATCGCCGCGACCACGTCCTCGGGGCGGCAGCCGGCCTCGGCCTGGGCGATGATCCAGCGGCGCAGTTCGTCGGTGACGGTCTGGGTGCCGGTCTGGGCCACGGTCTGCGAAGAGGCGGTCGTCGTCATGCCGGTATTCTGGCAAAGGGCTCGCGGCGGCGGAACACCAGCCGCTCGGGCGCCGACGCCGCGGCGTCGAAGGCGTAGCCCTCGGCCGCGAACTCGGCCAGCCGCGCCGGCCGGTCGATGCGCTGCTGCACTGCCCAGCGCGCCATCAGCCCGCGCGCGCGCTTGGCGAAGAAGCTGATGATCTTGTAGCGCTCGCCCTTCCAGTCCTCGAACACGCAGTCGATCACGCGCGCGCGCAGCGCCGGGCGCAGCGCGGCGCGCGAGTACTCGATCGACGCGAGGTTCACGACCACCGGTGCGCGCGCGCCGGCCTGGCGCTCGTTCAGGTGCTCGGCGATACGGTCGCCCCAGAAGGCGTAAAGGTCGCGGCCCTGCGTCGTCTTCAGCGCGGTGCCCATCTCGAGCCGGTAGGGCTGCAGCCGGTCGAGCGGGCGCAGCGCGCCGTACAGGCCCGAGAGGACGACCAGGTGCTGCTGCGCCCAGGCCAGGTCGGCGGCCTTCAGCGAGGGCGCGGCCAGGCCGGCGTAGACATCGCCGTCGAAGGCCAGCAGCGCGGGCCGGCTGTTCAGCGGCGTCGCGTCGGGCTGCCAGGCGGCGTAGCGCGCGACGTTGAGCGCGGCCAGCGCGGGCGACAAGTCCATCAGCGCGGCCACCTGCGCCGGCGTCTTCTTCCTCAGCACCTCGATCAGCTCGGCCGCCTGCGCCACGAACAGCGGCTCGGTGGCCTTCTTCGCGATCGCGGGCGCGATCGGCGTCTCGTAGTCGAGCGTCTTCGCGGGGGACAGCAGGTAGAGCATCGTCAGTCGTCGTTGTCTTGCGCCGGGCGCGGCACCGCGCCGAGCGCCGCGGCCCAGGTGCGTGCGGGGATGTGGTTGCGCAGCCGGAACAGCGCGCGCTGCACCAGCGCCGGGTGGATCGCGTGGCCGGTGCCTTCGGCGATGTCGAGCGTGGCGTCGCCTTGCAGCGCGCCCAGGGCTTCGAGCGCGGCGCGCGCGTGGGCGGCGGGGATCACCGGGTCGGCGCCGCCGTGGAACAGGTGCACCGTGGTGTGGCGCGGCGCGGCGATCGGCGGCGCGGCGAAGCGGCCGCCGAAGGCGAGCACGCGGCCGGCCAGGCCGTCTTCGCGCAGCGCCGTCTCGAGCGCGAGGATCGCGCCCTGCGAGAAGCCGGCGATCGCGGTCGCCGCCGGGCCCACGCGCAGCCGGTCCTGCGTCTGCCGCACCCAGGCCACGAGCGGCGGCAGCGCCGCGGCGACGCGCTCGGCACGGTTCGCCTCGGTGATGCCGGCGACCGAGAACCACTGCCGGCCCGGGCCGCCGGCGTCGAACGGGTGCGGCGCGTCGGGCGCGATCAGCGCGGCCTGCGGGAATTCGGCGCGCAAGGCCTGCGCCAGCGGCGCCATCGAGGCACCGTCGGCGCCGACCCCGTGCAGCAGCAGGATCAGCTGTTCGGGCGCGCCCTCGGCGGGCAGCCATTCGATCGGCAATTGCATGGGGGGCGATTGTCGCGGCGATTTCGGCGCCGGCGCCGAGGGCGCCGAGGCGGCAGGGTTCAGCGGAAGTTCCGGCTCGCCGGCGCCAGCCCCTGCAGCAGCGCCGAATGGTCGATCAGCCGCTTGGCCACCAGGTGCCGCACCTCGTGGCCGTCGTTCCCCTCGCGCTGCCAGATGCCGTAGACGGTGAGCAGCGTGCTCGCCAGCAGCGGCCGGCGCTGCGCCTCGGCCAGCGCCGGCCAGACGATGACGTTGACGGCGCCGGTCTCGTCTTCCAGCGTCACGAAGACCACGCCCTTGGCCGTCTCGGGGCGCTGGCGGTGCGTGACGAGGCCGCTCGCGCGCGCGAGCCGCCCGTGCGGGTACTCGCGCAGCACCGCCGCCGGCTGGACCCTGAACGCGGCGAGCTGCTCGCGCAGCAGCGCCACCGGATGCTGCGTCAGGCTCAGGCCCTGGCTGCGGTAGTCGGCGAGCACGGTGGCCGCGGCGTCGGGCGGCGCCAGCTCGGCCGCGGCCTCGTGCGTGCGCGTGGCGCGCAGCAGCGGCGTGGCGCGCGTGTCGACGCCGGCCACCGCCCAGGCGGCCTGGTGGCGGTGGCCGGCCAGGCCTGCGAGCGCATCGGCCTGCGCCAGCAGCGAGAGCTCGCGCGCGTCGAGCCGGGCGCGGCGCGCCAGGTCTTCGGCGCCGGCGAACGGGGCTTCGGCACGCGCCGCGACGAGGCGCTGCGCCGCGTCCTCGCCGAAGCCGGCGATGCGGCTGAAGCCCAGGCGCACCGGGCGCAGCGGGCCGCCCTCGCCTGCCGGGATGCTGTGGTTCCGGCCGGTGCCTGCGGCACCTTGACATCGCTGCGCGATGTCAGCCTGCACCGAAGCGCCCTGTTCCAGGTCGCTTTCCCAGTCGCTGCGCAGCACGTCCACCGGCCGCACCTCGACGCCATGCTCGCGCGCGTCGCGCACCAGCTGCGCCGGCGCGTAGAAGCCCATCGGCTGGCTGTTCAGCAGCGCGGCGAGGAAGGCGTCGGGGTGGTGGCACTTGAGCCAGGCGCTGGCGTAGACCAGCAGCGCGAAGCTGGCGGCGTGGCTCTCGGGGAAACCGTATTCGCCGAAGCCCTCGATCTGGCGGAAGATGGCCTCGGCGTACTCGGGTGCATAGCCTTTCTCGACCATGCGCCCGACCAGCCGTTCGTGGAACGGCCCGAGCCCGCCCTTGCGCTTCCAGGCCGCCATCGCGCGGCGCAATTGATCCGCCTCGCCGGGCGTGAAGTCGGCGGCCAGGATCGCGAGCTGCATCACCTGTTCCTGGAAGATCGGCACGCCCAGCGTGCGCTCGAGCGCCTGGCGCGCCTCGGCGCTCGGAAACTCGACCGGCTCCTCGCCCGCGCGGCGCTTCAGGTAGGGGTGGACCATGCCGCCCTGGATCGGCCCCGGGCGCACGATCGCGACCTCGATCACGAGGTCGTAGAAACAGCGCGGCTGCAGCCGCGGCAGCATGCTCATCTGCGCCCGGCTCTCGACCTGGAAGGTGCCGACGCTGTCGCCGCGGCACAGCATCTCGTAGCTGGCCGCGTCCTCGGCCGGGATCTGGTGCAGCGCCAGCGGCGCGCCGCGCTTGGCGCCCACCATCTCGAGCGCGCGCCGGATCGCGCTGAGCATGCCCAGAGCGAGCAGGTCGACCTTGATCAGGCCCGAGCGTGTCGAGGTCGTCCTTGTCCCACTGGATCACGCTGCGGCCTTCCATCGCCGCGTTCTCCACCGGCACCAGCTCGGCCAGCGTGTCGCGCGCGATGACGAAGCCGCCCGGGTGCTGGCTCAGGTGGCGCGGGAAGCCGATCAGCGTGGCCGTCAGCTCGACCCACAGCCGGCACAGCGGCGAATCGGGGTCGAAGCCGTTCTCGCGCAGGCGCTCGGGGGCGATCGAACGGCCGTCGAACCAGTGCTGGCTCTTGGCGACCGCGGCGATGCGGTCGAGGTCGATGCCCAGAGCGCGGCCCACGTCGCGCAGCGCCGAGCGCGGCCGGTAGCTGATGACGACGCCGGTGAGCGCGGCGCGGTGCCGGCCGTACTTGCGGTAGACGTACTGGATGACCTCTTCGCGGCGCTGGTGCTCGAAGTCGATGTCGATGTCGGGCGGCTCGTTGCGCTCGGCGCTGATGAAGCGCTCGAACAGCAGCGTCGTGCGCGCCGGGTCGACCGCGGTCACGCCCAGGCAGTAGCAGACCGCCGAATTCGCCGCGCTGCCGCGGCCCTGGCACAGGATGCCCTGGCTGCGCGCCCAGTGCACGAGGTCGGCGACGGTGAGGAAGTAAGGCTCGTAGCGCAGCTGCGCGATGAGTGCCAACTCGTGCTCGATCATCGCGCGCACGGTATCGGGCAGCCCGGCCGGGAAGCGCTCGCGCGCACCCTGCTCGGTGAGCGCGCGCAGCCAGCTCGCGGGGCTGTGGCCGTCGGGGACGATCTCGCGCGGGTACTCGTAGCGCAGCTCGGCGAGCGAGAAGACGCAGCTGCCGGCGATCTGCAGCGTGGCGTCGAGCCATTCGGGGCGGTACAGCGCGGCCAGGCGCACGCGCGAGCGCAGGTGGGCCTCGGCGTTGGGCTCGAGCGCGAGGCCGCAGTCGGCCACCGGGCGCTTGAGCCGCGTCGCGGTGAGCATGTCGAGCAGCGGCTTGCGCGAGCGCGCATGCATCAGCACGCCGCCGGCGGCCACCAGGCGCAGCCCGGTGACGGCGGCCACGCGCTGCAGCGTGTCGACGAGCAGCGCGTCGTGCGGGCGGTGCAGCAGCTCGACGGCGATCGCGGCACGCTCGGGGCCGAACCAGGTCTTGAGCCACATCGCGTGCGCGAAGACGGTCTCGAAGGGCTGCGCCGCGTCGGGCACGAGCAGCGCAACGCAGCCGGGCAGACCGGCGAGCATGGGCGCGGTGGGCACGCGGCCTTCGAGGTCGGCGCGCTGCGCGAGGTACTGACCCTTGGGCGCGCGCCGGCGCGCGACGGTGATCCACTGCGACAGGTTGCCGTAGCCGCGGCGCGACTGCGCGAGCAGCACCAGCCGCGGCTCGGGCGCCGGGCCCGCCGCTGCCGGCGCACCCCGTGCCAGCGCCGGCGGCGAGAGTTGCATCGTCGCGCCGACGATCAGGCGCAGCGGCAGGCGCTCGGCCTCGGCGTGCGCGCGCACGACGCCGGCGAGCGAGCATTCGTCGGTGAGCGCGAGCGCCGCATAACCGAGCGAATGCGCGCGCACGACCAGCTCCTCGGGGCGCGAAGCCCCGCTCAGGAAGCTGAAGTTGCTGCGGCAGTGAAGCTCGGCGTAACCGGGAAGCGGCGGAGAACGGCGTAGCACGGGGCAGGCTCGCGGGCGCGCAGCGGGCGGTCGGGCGCAAAGGTGCGCACGAGCGGCCCGGCAGGCGCGGCCGGCAACCGGTCGAGCGGGCTGCGCACCGCGCCGCCCCCGACCTCGATCACATGGGTGTAGATCATGGTGGTGCCGACATCGGCATGGCCGAGCAGCGCCTGCACCGTGCGGATGTCGACGCCGGCCTGCAGCAGGTGCGTCGCGAACGAGTGGCGCAAGGTGTGCGGCGTGGCCGGCCGGTGAATGCCGGCGCGCGCCACCGCGCGCTTGAAGGCGCGCTGCAGCGACTGGTCGTGCAGGTGATGGCGGCGCTGCACGCCCGAACGCGGATCGACCGACAGATCGGCCTGCGGGAAGACCCAGAACCAGGCCCACTGCGCCCCCGCCTGCGGGTATTTGCGGTCCAGCGCGTCGGGCATGAAGACGCCGCCCCGGCCCGACTGCGCGTCGGCAGTCCACAGCACCTGCGCGCGCGCCATCTGCTCCTGCAAGGCCGGCATCAGCGTGGCGGGCAGCATCACCGCGCGGTCCTTGCCGCCCTTGCCGCAGCGCACGACGAGCGTGCGGTAGTCGAAGTCGACATCCTTGACGCGCAGCTGCAGCGCCTCGGCGATGCGCAGCCCGGTGCCGTAGAGCAGCTGCGCGAGCAGGCGCTGCTCGCCCTGCAGCAGCGCCAGGACGCGCGCCACTTCGTCGGCCGACAGCACCACCGGCAGACGCGGCTTGCGCTGCGGGCGGCCGATGGATTCCATCCACGGCAGGTGCTGCCCGAACACCTGCTGGTACAGGAACAGCAGCGCCGACAGCGCCTGCCGGTGCGTGGACACGGCCACGCCGCGCTCGACCGACAGCCAGGACAGGAAGGCCTCGACTTCGGCCCGGCCCATGTCGCGCGGATGGCGCACGCCGTGGAAGCGCACGAACGCCCGCACCCAATGGACGTAGGCCTGCTCGGTGCGTAAGCTGTAATGCAAATAGCGAATGCGCTCGCGCACCTGGTCCAGCAAGCGGACCGACTGCAAGGGCGGAAGCGGAGGATCCGAAGTGCTGCGTAACATGGCGCCCATATACTGTGCTTTTGTACAGCTTAGACGCTCACCCCCTGGAAGGCAAGAGCTACGGCGAGCCTCCCGGCCCGCTGCGATGGCACGCAGCGAACCTTGTTACGCAGCAGCCCTGCGGTGCGAACCGCACTGCTACGCTGCACAACTGCGCCCGACATTAGGTTAGGCGTCTCAAAGCGCGTCGCTGCAGGCGCTCCGGCGACAACGCTTTCCGTGTAGAGCGCAAGACGGGAGTCCTCAATGTCTTCGGTTCAACTACAGACAATGCAGTGGGGCAACATTCCCTACATGGGAAGCGATCGAGCTCGAAGTCTTTAGCGACAAGGATGCGCAGTGTTTCAAGGACATCAGAGACGTGCTTGTGAAGCACAAGGCGCTTCACCGATTCGGCATGTTCTTGATTCACAAGCACTTCGAGGTCGCAGATGACGAAGAGATGACGGAATGCACGGAGCATGCGGACCGTCGTCTGACCATCGTTCCCAAGAAGAAGGATCAGATCGATAGAAGTGTCACGATCCCCACAAACTGGATCTTTACTGAGACAGAGGAAGTGGCCGCCGCGTGCTGCACCTGTGCGCGCAACGAGAACGGCCACATGGGGTTCCATCGGTAGCCATCTCACAGAGACGCCTAACCCCTCGGTCGAGGCGAGGCCCAACGGCGGGCCACCAGGCCCGCCGAGTCCGGTTGTCTATCATCCGCCCGTCGGGCCTGGCGTCCCACCGTCGGTCCCGCCTCACCTCGAACGTTAGGCGTCACTGAACCCATTCCTTCCCAATGCTCCGAGTCTCCATTGCGCTGTCTTTGGCGTGCCTCATCGGGCTCATTGCTGCGCGAATGACAGGCCTGCATGGTGAGTCGGCTACATTTTCGTGGACAGCGTTCGCGGTCGGCTTCGGTATCACCGCGCTGGCGTTTGCACTGGAACGAGCTGTTCCGACCGAGCGACTCGCTTCAAACATCGCTTCGCCACTTGACAAGCATCTCATTCAGGTCGCGGTCGCCTCCTTTGTGCTCGCACTCTCATCCTTCGCGCTATTGCTCTATACCAACTGGTCATGGCCTCGGTTCGCCGTCCAGCTGTCGGTTGTCGCAGGAGCTATGTGTGTAGTAGTAGGCAGTGTTTCGCGCTTATTTCGACGTTAGTGACGCAGAGTACTTCGAGCCTCGCCTCGCCCTCTGCGGAGCAACGCCCATCAGGTCATCACTCGCAAGTGACGCCTCTTAAGAAACACCTCTCAAGTGATTGATCTTGAACGGGGTTTTCACGCGGCTTGCTCGATGGCGACGAGATGCATGCCGAGCTTGTGGGCACGCTGGGAGAGCTGGCGCAACACCCGCTCTCGGTATCGCTCTTCGTAGTAGGCCTGGCCTTGGTCGGTGTACTCCTGGCCCTTGGTGAGCATCGTGTAGATGAGCCGCGCGAGCTTGTGGGCCGCGGCGGTGACGGCCTTGGGTTTGTCCATGCGCGAGCACATGCGTCGGAAGTAGGCGCCCAGCGCCGATTGGCTCGTGCGCAGTGCGGCGGCGGCCAGCCGCAGCGCCTGTGCCGCACGATTCGCGCAACGCTTGGTCGCACTGCTCATCACCTTGCCGCCGGTGATCTTGGTGCCAGGGCACAGACCCAGCCAGCTTGCGAAGTGCGCCACGGTGGGGAAGCGCGACATGTCTGCACCGGTCTCGCTGATGACGGCCAGTGCGGTGGTGACATCGATGCCGTCGATGCGCGTCAAGTCGACGCCGCACATCTTGAAGAGCTGGGTGCGCAGATCGAACCTCGGCGCATTGCGGGCGCGACCGCGCTTCTTGCCCTTGGCCGGCTCGCCTTCGTGGGCCTGCAAGGTCTGCAGCTGTTGTTCGATCTGGGTGTCGCACTCGGCGAGCTGCGTGCCGATGAAGTCGAAGGCGTCCAGCGCCTGCTTCAGCGCGAACAGATGCTCGGCCCGCCAGTTGCCTTGCAGGCTCTTGGCGATCTCGTCCACGCTGGCGCGCACGCGGACGTTCTTCATCGCGCCCAGCACCTGGCCGTCACGCTCGCCGGCGACGATGGCGCGCAGGATCTTCTGGCCGGTCTCGCCCACGACGTCGGCGATGACGTTGGCCAGTTGAATGTTCATCTGGGTGAGCGCCTTTTGCATGTGCTGCACGTAGCGGCCCTGGCTCTTGAGCAGCATCGCGCGCTGGCGCCACAGCGAGCGCAGCACGCATACCTGCTCGGCCGGACGGAACGCCCCGCGCAGCAGGCCGTAGGTCATGAGCTGCTGCAACCACTGGCAGTCCAGCACGTCGGACTTGCGCCCGGAGACGTTCTTGACGTGCCGGGCATTCACCAGGAGCACGGTGAAGCCGCGCGACTCCAGCAGCTCGAACAGCGGGATCCAGTACACGCCCGTGGATTCCATCGCCACGGTGTCGACGCGGCACGCCGCCAGCCAGTCGGCAATGGCGTTGAGGTCGACCGTGAAGCTGGGGAACTCGCGCACCGGCTCATCGTCGCGGTCCGGCGGCACCGCCACGAAGTGCGCCGCGCTGCCAATATCGATGCCGGCGGCGTTGGGATGGGTGATCGTCAGCGACGCCCGGGACCGGCCGGGCTTGAGGTTGATGCTTCGATTGCGTTGGGCCATGGCTTGCTCCATCATTCGTTGCGGAATGTGGTGCCGCCTCGGGTACGTCGTCTTGCTCACTCTCTTAAACGGGATATCGCCACAGCAGATGCGAGCTGCCGAGACGATTCACCAATGTCGATGACGTCACCCAGGACCACGCTAACCCGCGGGCAGTGCGCACCATTGCTACATCGGTCTTCCGCGGCACCGCATTCCACCTTGCCACGCGGCAAGCCCAGGCGCCAGGTGTTTCTTCGGCGCGATTTGCGGCAGCGGGCCGATTACTTCGCTAACCCCTCGCTCGAGCGGACCCACAAGAGCAGGCCGCGCTACAGTGCTTCGTCATTATCACTTCCGCGCGGCCTGCCCTTGCGGTCCGCTCAGCTCAAACGTTAGGCGTCATGCGGCGGGTCGGGACGAGGGAGCCCGCGAGGCCTGACGTGTACCCGTTTCTGGGAACTCGTCGGGGGCCGCACCCGTCGCGCCTACCGCCTGCGGCGGAAGTCACGCCAGGTGTCGCCGGGCCCCCTGCTGCTGGCGTGGGACACCGAGGACTGCATGGCGTGAGGATTCACCCCCCCGCCCCATCCGGGGGCGGGGAGCCGGGGGGCGAATCCAGGGAGAGCAACCGCCGCGCCCGCCGCCTGCGGCGGCCGGCACGCCGGCTGCGCACCTCCGAAGACTGCGACCAGGGTGGGCGGGCTGCGCCCTGCCGGGGGTTCGCCTACCTCGGTGGCTGCTGCGGAAAGAGGCAGTGCGTCCGACTTGTTGGAACTGAGACAAGCCCAGCAATACCGCGCGGTATCGCGCGCCCCCGCACACGCGTAGCAATCAGCGTGCCAGCTTGCGTGCCGATGTCCTCGCGGCTGCGCCGCCAGGACGTCGACCAGAACTGACGGGGAACCTCCCGGGGCGACTGGCTGCGCCAGACGCCCGAACCCGGAGCAGCCCGAGCCCGAGTCGTCGGGCCCGCGAGAGCGCGCCCGGACTTCGGGGCTCGAGAAAGCCCGGCGAGGGGTCTGGACGGGCCTACAGCGCAACCGGGGGAGGTCCCCCGGTCTCCCCCCTGGCCCCCCGTCGTCTTGGCCGAGAATGGCGCCTAACCCACGGATGGACCCGACAGCCTGCGGCTGCGGGTCATCCCCGACGTTAGGCCGCATGAGCGAAAAGTCCCGCGCTACGCAAACACTGGTGTTTGATCTCGACGGCACCCTCAGTGACCCTGCCGTCGGCATCGGTAGATCGCTCAACTTCGCGTTGGAGGCGTTCGGTCATCGTCCAATTCCGGCTGCTGAGGTCTCGCGGTACATCGGACCACCTTTGGACGAGAGCTTTCGCATCATCACTGGTGAAAGTGAAGTTAATGCCATCGCTCAGTTGGTCGCCAAGTATCGCGAGCGCTACGCTGAGATCGGCTTCGCAGAGAACTCACTGTACCCGGGCATACCGGAAGCAATTGCTACGCTCGCCGAGCGGGGGCATCCTATGGGCGTTTGCACGTCTAAGCGACTTGACTTCGCAGAGAAGATCCTTGAGCTGTTCGGTCTCCGCCGCTACTTTCAGTTCGTCAGCGGCGGCGACATCGGGGTCTCAAAGGCGCAGCAGCTTGCGCATCTGGTCTCAAGAGGGGGCGTCGACTTGCGCGCGACAATGATTGGTGACCGTGCAGTCGACATCAACGCAGCCAAGCTGAACGGGCTCTCGTCGGTTGGGGTTCTTTGGGGCCATGGGAGTCGGCAAGAGTTGGTCGGCGCCGGTCCGCAGTTGATCCTGGGCCACGTAGACGAGTTGCTCTCACTCAGCAATGCGGCCTAACCCCTCGCTCGAGCCGACCCGCTACGGCAGGCGCCGCCTGGCCGCTCCGGGCCATCGTGGTTATCGTCCCTCCGCGGCCAGTCGGCGCCTGCCTCCGCGGGCGGCTCAGCTCGAACGTTAGGCCGCACAAACGACACTCGGCGTCAGGGCCCCGCGCGAAATGCAAACCCACGAACCACCCGCGTATCACTGCCCGTTCTGCAACATCGTGGCAGGGGGCGAAGACCCGGAGACTCTAGTTTGGCAGGACGATGTATGCATCGCCGCGGTTGCGCCTCGCCAGAAGCCACGCAATCTCGGTAGCTTGCTTCTCTTTCCCCGGAAGCACTACGAGAACCTATACGTTCTGCCGGAGCGGCTGGGTGCACACCTGTTCAAGGTCACCAAATCGCTGAGCCTATGCCTCAAGGCTTCGCTTCAGTGTCAAGGCATCACCGTGCGCCAGAACAATGAACCTGCGGGTGACCAGGATGTTTGGCACTATCACGTCCACATCACCCCTCGGTTCGTCGACGACAACTTCCAGGCCACGGCTAAGAGCGTGGCGTCGTTGACAGAGCGGGTAAGTGTTGCTCAACGCATTCGGCTCGCGCTCAGTGCGGCCTAACACCTCGCTCGAGCGGACCCACAAGAGCAGGCCGCGCTACAGTGCTTCGTCATTGTCACTTCCGCGCGGCCTGCCCTTGCGGTCCGCTCAGCTCAAACGTTAGGCCGCAGATGCAAGTCACCGCGCGCCCGGCAAGTCCACAGGACGCAGACGCCGTCGTCCGGGTGCTCTGTGAGTCGCGGCGCACGTTCTTGGCTTTCGCGCCTATGGCCCACGCGCCCGAAGAAGTCCGCGAATGGATTGCCGAAGTCCTCATCCCAGGAGGCGGCGTCTATGTCGCCACGCATGGAGATCAAGTCGTTGCCATGCTTGCCATCTCGAGCGGGCAAGAGCAGCAGTGGATAGACCAGCTCTACGTCCTGCCAGGTCATACGGGCCAAGGAATCGGCGCGCTGTTGCTCCAAACCGCCCATGGCAAGCTCAAGCCGCCCATTCGTCTGTACACGTTCCAAGCCAACGCCGGTGCGCGACGTTTCTACGAATGCCATGGCTACAAGGCAATCGAGTTTTCGGACGGCTCTAGCAACGAAGAGCGGTGTCCGGACGTCCTGTACGAATGGCGAGGCGTCGATGCTGCGGCCTAACCCTTCGCTCGAGCGGACCCACAAGAGCAGGCCGCGCTACAGTGCTTCGCCATTGTCACTTCCGCGCGGCCTGCCCTTGCGGTCCGCTCAGCTCAAACGTTAGGCCGCAGGAGCCGAGGTCGGTGCAGCCACCTGCGGAAGAAGCATGACGCGTCAACTTAAGCGCTTCGGAGAACTGACACAGATCGACGAGATGCATGTTCTCCTTGGGCAGGTGACTGGCAGTCAAATTGACCTTGTCCAGTTGTATGCCTGCGTCGCGTCCATCGAACTGCATGATGGAGTCCCCGAATCCGTCCGTGGACAATTCGACGTCGCGCGCAACATGGCGCTCTACACGTACTTCTTCTACGCGCTCGCACCTGAGGTGCAGCACAAGACCTATACCGTCATTGAGCTTGCGCTGAGGTTACGGGCTGCCGCAAAGAGAAAACTCACCCTGCGTCCTCTCCTCGAACGTGCGGTACGAGAGCGGTGTATCGAAGATTCCGGCTTTCGCCACATCGAGAACCCGCAGCCCGACAATCCATACTGTCGCAGCCTACCTACAACGCTTCCTGATTTACGCAACACGTCGGCTCATGGCTCGTCAGACCTCAGTCCGGATTGCACTGGTACCTCGAACGGTGCGGGGACCTTGTGAACCAGTTGTTCGTCAACGACAGTGGAATTCCACGTGCAGAAACTGCGGCCTAACCCTTCCATCGAGCGGACGTCTTCCAGCAAGCTGCGCTTGCCTCCAGTCGCCACTCATGCTCGAACGTTAGCCGGCTTCATCATTGGCTGAGTCAGGTTTCATCGTCTGCGTCCCCGAAGCCGAGGCAATGGTTGGCAGCCTCCGCGAGCGCTTTGATTCCTCCGCGAGGCTTGGCGTACCCGCACACGTCACAGTGCTGTTTCCCTTCATGTCTCCCGAGAACGTCACTGCGTTGGTCGTTCGGCGCATTGAAGGCGTTCTGCGCGAGGCCCGAGTGTTTGAGTTCTCACTTGCAAAGGCGGCTCGCTTTCCAGCGACAGCCTACCTCGAGCCTGAGCCTGCCGCGCCATTTATCGCGCTCACCGAGAGCTTGGCCCGGGCGTTCCCGCAGTTTCCGCCCTTCGGTGGAGAGTTTCCAACCATCATTCCGCACCTCACCGTCGCTCACGGCAGCGCCGCTGAAGCAGAGGTCGCCGAATCTGAACTCGCCTCCTCGCTGGCGTTGCATGGTCCAATCATCTCCGTCTGCAGTTCACTGGTGCTGATGGGAAACTCGTCTGGCACTTGGAGGCAAATGCATGTCTTCCCACTTGCTCGCTCTCAAGCAGCCGGCTAACCCTTCCTTCAAGCGGACCCGCCTTCGGCGGTCCGCTTAAGTCAAACGTTAGGCCGCACAAAGCAACCCGCCCATGATCTCGTTGCTTCAGCAGATCCAAGCCCTCGAAGTCGAGCTTCACCATCCTGGCGTTCGGTGCAGCCGTGATCGGCTGGAGCAACTGCTGCACCCAGAGTTTCACGAGGTGGGTCGTTCTGGCTGCGCGTACAACCGCGACACCGTCATTGGCTACCTCGGCGCACAGGCGTCGCAGCCCACTGTGGCATCTGATGGCTTCGCCGTAGCCGGCCTCGGGCCTGAAGTTGCGCTTCTAACCTACCGCTCTGCGCATGTCGTTCCAGGCGGTGGGCTGGCAAATCACACGCTTCGTTCGTCGCTCTGGGTCAAGTCTGCCGTTGGTTGGCAACTTCGCTATCACCAGGGCACTGCTACCGAGCAAAAGTGGTGACGACCATGGTGTGCAAGCAGCAGAACTCCCATGCTTGTACCAGCGCAGGCGCGGCCTAACCCTTCGCTCGAGCGGACCTCCACCGGCATGGCACTTGGGCCGCGAGGCCGTGCTGTCTATCATCGGCCTCGCGGCCCAAGCGCCATGCCGGCGGCGGCCCGCTCAGCTCAAACGTTAGGCCGCACCAG
>CAWBHE010000018.1:0-509245 GCA_963788635.1 uncultured beta proteobacterium
TCGCGATCGTGCCGGTCAGTGAATGGAGGACACCACCTTTCACAGTGTCTTGGGCAGCGGCTGGCCCGCTCCACGCCACACCTGCGGTTGCACCGAGGGCGGCGCCTGCCTTGGCAGCGTGGGAAAGAGAATCGCTGGGCTGCTTCTTCGCGTCGGTCATCGTTTCACTCCTACGGGTCGATGGACAAAGGGAATCCCACGCCCGCGGCATGCCCCCGGGGTTGTGGAAGCGGTGAACAGTTTCGAGAGACTAGGAAACAAAAACGCCCGAGCGGGACGAGTTCCGGTCGGGCGTTGGTGCCGCGCTGCTAGTCGACGATATTGGCGACCGCAGCAATGATGTGACCGAAGAGTAGTAGACCTTCGGACAGGCTGTAGAAGAGTCCCTTGGCAACTTTTCTCCAGTAAACGAGTAGTAGACCATGAGCGGCGACACTGTCCGCTTGCGACACGCCCGGACCCTCACCATCGTGGCCAACATAGACCCCATCAAGGTCGGCGTACTCTTCTCACGCGCCGGAATCACGTCACGCGTCGAGCGCTCCCAACTCATGGGTACGTTCTTCGCGATTCAAGAGATCAACGAGGCTGGCGGCGTCAACGGCCGCGAGTTGGTGCCGATACATCGGGACCCTCAGTGCATCCGCGCAACTACCGGGACCTGGCGGCGTCGCTGGTCCACGACGACAAGGTCAACGTCCTGTTCGGCTGCTACATGTCGAGCACGCGCAAGGCCGTGATCCCGGTGGTTGCGAGAAGTGGCAGCGACTCCTGATGTACCCCACGCTCTATGAGGGATTCGAGTTCTCGAGAAATGTGATCTATACCGGTGCAGCGCCGAACCAAAACAGTGCCTTGCTTGCCGCCTACATGACTCGCCATTTTGGCACCCGTGTGTACCTCGTGGGCAGCGACTACATCTATCCGTACGAGTCGAATCGCATCATGAGCGACTTCATCCTCGAGCGCCCAGGCGGCGAGAAGCTCGGCGAGCGGTACGTAAGACTGGACGCGACCGAGAAGGACTTCGTTTCGATCGTGCGTGACATCAAGGCGAAGCAACCCGACTTTGTCTTCTCCACGGTGGTCGGTTCTGGCACGAGGCTCCTGTACCAGGCTTTTGCGGATGCCGGTCTCGATCCAGCGCGAATGCCGATTGCAAGCCTGACGACCAGCGAAGCCGAGGTCTCCGAGATGGGAGCTGCAGTTGCCGCAGGTCATTTCACCGCGGCCACCTACTTCCAGTCGGTCGACAGCGATCTGAACCGCGATGCGCTGGCGCGCTTTCGAACTCGGTTCGGTACCGAAGACGAGCCCAACATGTGCTGGGAGGCCGCGTACTTCCAGGTTCACCTCTTCGCCCGCGCGATGCGCGAGTCCGGGTCAGACGAGATCGATCAATTGCTGCCACACCTACTCGGCAGTGAATTCGACGCGCCGCAAGGTCGCGTGCGAATCAATCCGCACAACCACCACACGCGGCTCTATCCGCGCATCGGTCGAATCAATGCAAATGGTCAATTCATCATCGTTGCGGAATCACTTCGGGGCATCGAGGCTGATCCTTACCTGGTGAATCATGCCAGCGACGACTGGAGCACCCACGGACTCACGGTGGGAGAAGTCGGTGCATAAAGAGGGCAAGGACCGCGTCGTCGCTGGCAGGGTGCAGCACTCGACGCCTTCCCTGTTTCGGAACCTGCGCAACCTTCGGGTCCTCGTCTTTCATCCACGCGATGCCGACGGCGAGGTGCTGTCCCAACAGTTGCAGCGCATCGGCTGTCAGGTGATCACGATGTGGCCACCTTTGCCGGACCTTCCCGACACGGTCGATGTGATTTTCTGCGCCGTCAGGCCGGATCATGCGGCGAATCAGTTCAACTGGGTAGGTTCCGGATCGACGATTCCCGTTGTCGCCTTGATCAACTACGAAAATCCCACCGTCATCGACGCGGCGATGCGGATGGGTGCATTGGCCATTCTTACCAGCCCAGTTCGGTCGTCGGGCATCCTTTCATCGCTTGCGATGGCGAAGCGACTGCACGAAGAGCGGTGCGAGATGGAACGTCGCATCGACCGCCTGCAGCAGAAGCTTCTTGGTGCTAACCAGATCAGCCAAGCCAAAGCCATTCTTGTTCGGACGCGCAACGTCAGTGACGACGACGCGTACCGCATCATCCGCGAACAGGCCATGAGCAAACGCACATCGACAGAAGACATCGCGCGAGCCATCATTCACGCGGATGGGATACTCTCATTTGCGCCCAAGGCTGCCAGCTGAAGGCCGCAAAGACTTCCCAATCCATTCACACCCTATCCCAATGCCCAAGAGCTATACGCAGATCCAGAAGCAAATCCAGAACCTGGAACGAGAGGCCGAGCGCGTGCGCGAGAAGGAAGTCCGGGGGGTGATCGGCCGGATCAAAGAAGCCATCGAGGCGTACGGCCTGACGGCCAGCGACCTGGGGTTCCGCAGCGCAACGCGTGGCAAGTCGCTCATCCGGCGGCGCGGCCCGGCCGGCAAGGCCAAGCCCGGCGCCGCAAAGGGCACGAAGGCGCCGAAGTTCAGGGACGAAGCGGGCAACACCTGGGGTGGCCGCGGGCCGCGGCCGAAGTGGCTGCGCGATGCGCTGGCCGCGGGCAAGGATCTCAAGGACTTCACCGTCTGACGGGCTGAAGATCCGGGCGCGGCCGGACCGCCGCTGTCGAAGCATCTGCGACCCGGCTGGAGCGGCGCCGCACCGACTCGAACGCAGCGCTCAGCCAGCCTGGCAGCTGAGCATGGCCGCCTTGCCCGACGTCGGCCGCTGCGAGATTTCGGCCCGAATCCAGCACCTCACCGATCCCGCCCGCGTCCTAGAGTTGCCGCCATGGCTCACTCCGGAGACTGTCCGTGCAGCGCACCCCATCCGCGACAACATCCGGCAGTGCGGACTCCGTTCCGCCGGTCTTTCTTCGCATGCCTACCGTCATGCGATTGACCGGACTCGGCCGGTCGACGATCTACCGCCTGATCGCGGACCGGAAGTTCCCGAGCCCCGTCCGACTCGGCCCGCGCGCGGTCGCGTGGCGCCGCTCGGACCTCGATCAATGGAGCGAGGCGCGGCCCGTCGTCACCCACTGAGGTCGCGCCCGCGGTGCCGGGTCACCCGGTCACGTCAGCCCGGCAGGGTCAGCTTCAACACGGCGCCCATCAACATCGACGCCGCCGCGATCCGGCCCCAGCGCCAGGTCGTGAACCGGTAGCGGTGGTTGGCCCAAAGCGCCCGATGCAGGCGCACCAACGCGGATAGCGTCGCCACGGCAGCGACGACCGGTCCCACGAGGCCGACAGACCCGGGTGCGTGTCCAATGACCAGCACCCACACCAGCGGCCAAAGGCCCGCATCGACGGCCGCGAGCCAGCGCCGGCCAGGCCAGTACGGCACGTCCGGCCGAGGTTCGCGAGCAACCAGCAGCCACATGATCCCTCCACCCCGGGGCACCCAGGCACGTTGACGCCGCCTGAGCGCTCCGGTCAAACCGACGGCCCCCACAGCGGCAGCTGCCGCCTTCACTGTGCGGCCATCGCCACCTGGACCGCCCGCGCGTCCTTCCTCAATGACCCCGACCGGCATCCCGTCTGGCTGGGAGCCCGGCATTGCCGACGACTCCGACGCGTCTGTCAATCTGGCGGCACTCCAGACCGTAGAAGACCCTACTTTTCGAAGAGCACGGCAACCGCTCGTAAGAACTGTCGTCCAGCGCGGTCCTTCCCGAGGTCACTTCGCATTGCCACGTCGTTGCCCGTCGAGTTCCGCAAAGCGCCCTGCCCCAATTTCCGAGGGAGCCGCCTTCGTGGGTCTGGAATGGCTGTTGATCCCTCGGCGTCGGGTTTGCTGTTGAGCTGTGCCCTGCCCCGCATTCGTCGGTCGCCGCGCGAGACCGAGAGCGCCGCGATGAAGCGCGTATGTCCAGGGCAGCGTGGAATAAATGGAAGGGGCCCGCCAGAGCGAAGCGACGGCGGGAAGGCGGCCGCTTATGCCGCGAAAGGCCCTGGGCATCCGCGCCGCGCGGCGCTACGGTTCGCACGAGAGGCGGCCGGCGAATGCGGGCCTGCTCAAGCTGCCGACGCGGGATGGCGTGCATTCGTGGAGGACGCCATTGATCACCGCCGGCATCGGGCCGCTGCGGACACCCATCCGCAGCGGCGGGACGTCATGGGACGACAACGTCCCGCACGCCACGGTAACTTTCGTCACAAGATCGATACAAGCGCAGCGTGGATAACGCACGCCCTCAATTTCTCGAATTCGGCCATGGCGGCAGCCCATCCTGGCCAGCCGCCGCACAGCCGCCGCTTCGAGCGGCCCACAGGTCAGAGTGCCTGCTGGGAGCACGCCATGAGCCTGGATTGCCAACCATCCGCCGCGACGCCGGCGGCGGCGAGAGATGCGCCCGTGCCACCGGGCCGGAGACGCCTGGACCGGATCGACGAGCCTGCGCAAACGCTGGGAGCCAAGCGTGCGGCGCTGCAACTGCGCCGGCAATGCAACGGCGCGACACGAGCCGCCGGCCAGCGGCAGACGTTCGCCACGGACGCACTGTTTCTGGCGTCCACCGACGGATCGGTCGAACTCCTTCTGCGGGCGTCGCCAGGCGGTCTGCTTGTCCAGCGCACACAGCCTCAGCCCGCCGGCGCTCGTCTCGTTCAATGCATGGTGTTCCGCGAGCTGGGCGGCTTCGACCGCTGGTGCGAGTCCGAGCCGATGCGCTTCGAAGACCCGGTGCTCTACGACCGGCTTCGCCGCCAAGGTCATGAAGCGCTCGACGGCAAACGGTGAGATGTCGAGCCTGGCGGCGATGACGCGCTCGCCGGCCTATGGCGCGCGCGTCGTCGACATCCTGCGCGGTCTTGGCGACGCCGACTCCGCCGAGACCGTGCTGAGCCTGTTCGCGCAGGCAGTGGCGAACCTGGGCGCCGATGCCGGCGTGTTCATGAGCTACCTGCGCGACGACGCGACGCGTGCGTCGTACCGATCGCTGCTGGCCTGCGACCCGGTGTGGGCGTCGGAATACGCGCGCCGCGGATGGTTCGAATGCGACCCCTGGCTGCGCCATGCGACCCATGACACAGAGCCCGTGCGGTCCGGCGAGCTGGTGCTGTTGTCGGTGGACGAGGAGGCGTTTGTCGAGGCCTCGGCAGCGTTCGGGTTCGCCTCGGCGGTGATCGCGCCCGCCCCCACCTGCGTCGGCCTGTCCCGGGTGGGGGTGCTGTGCATCGGGTCGAGCCACCCCGGCTTCTTCGACGACGAGGGTTACGCGACGCTGCGAGTGCTGGCACGAGCGCTCGCGATGGAGCTTCATCGCTGGCTGCTTCAGTCGATCCGCAGCGAGCTGCTCATCAGGTCGAAGCTCACGGCTGCGGACATCGAGCTGCTGCGGCACGAGAACGCCGGCCACAGCAGCAAGGTCATCGGCGCCGCGCTCAGCATCGAGGCGAAGACGGTCGACTGTCGCTTCCAGCGCGTCAGCGCGAAGCTCGACGCGCCCAACCGACGCACGGCGGTGCGCATTGCCCGGCTGTACGGGCTGCTCTAGAGCGCGCTCGAAATTCCAGACCCTGCAGGGAGCGGCAGGGTCCGCTCCGCCCTTGCGTGTCTCCCATCCAGAATCCGACCACAACCGACCTACCCCCAAGTACCGCTGTATACACGGTTGTCATTCGTGTCTAGGCTGCGACCTGCTTTCGGCAACCAGCACCCTGGAGGCCTCTCAGATGTCGACGCCCGACAAGGTCTTCGCGCAGACCTACGCCTGGTATGGGGCGTCGATCGATCGTTTGCTGGGTGCCAGCGTGATTCCCGCGGCCGAGCGGCCCGCGGTCGAACAATTGATTTGGCAGGTGCTCGGCGTGCTCAATCCGTCAGCGCCGCCGGCAAACCCCGATCTGTCCGATTTCAAGGACAACGGCGCAGCGGCGGAGTCGCTGGCCATCGCGTGCGAGGTCATCGCCGAAGCGCTCGCCGCGCTCGGCTACGTGAAGCAGGCGGTCGACGCACTCGACGGCGGCAGCCCCGCCGCCGCGCTGGCGGTCATCGGCCCGGTGATGCAGCAGATCGACCGCCTCACGCAGCTGCAGGCGAACAGCCGCTATCCGAGCGCATTCTCGATCGGCAAGATGCTGCTGATGCTGACCGGAGACGCGCAGGCCAACCCGGCCGCCGGCCACGAAGCGGACAAGCTCGCGGCGCTTCTGGGGGCCACGTCAGCGGCCGATGTCGCGAACGCGCAGTCGGCGTTCGGCATCGTCGCGCTCCTGGTGGGCAGCATGCTCGACCGCTCGTTCACCGTGCCATCGTCGAGCACGGCAGCCGGCTTCGTTCCGCAGGTGATCCCGCCTTTCGCGGGCAAGCCGACCTTGTCGCTGTCGGTCCCCGGAGGTTTGAGTGGAACGCTGGCCTTCGACACCGGTCTGCCGAGCGCGATCAAGGCCTCGCTGGCACTCGCCTTCAACCGCTCCCAGCCGATCGACGGAACAGGCATCGTGCTCGGATTCACGGCGAGTGCCGGGGTGGACGTCCTGGTGCCGGTATTGCCCGCTTCGGGCGTGGCCGTCAGCGGCGCCTATGCGATCGGCCTGGACCTCAGGCGCAAAGGCAACGCGCTCACGATCGGCAGCGACGCACTTGGCGTAAAGATTTCGATCGACGAACTCGGCGTTGCCCTGACGCTCGCCAACGGCGCCCCCGCGCTGCAGTTCTTCGCGCACGGCACGAAGGTCGTCATCAAGCCCAGCGATGGCTTCCTCAAGCTCGTCCTTGGCGACGGCATCACCATTGGAATGGACGTCTCGGCGCAGGCCGACGCGGCGGGCAAACTGCGACTCATCAACGGCACGGGCCTGCACGCGAGCCTGCCGTACCAACCCTGCCCACGGGCCCGTTCGAACTCCAGCTGATCAACATCGGCCTCGATCCGCAAGGCGGCAGCTTCTCCAGACTGGCGGTGGAGATCTCGGCTTCGTTCGGCGTCTCGCTCGGTCCGTTCGACGCTTCGGTCGATCGCCTCGGCGTGCTGCTCAAGCTCGACCTCGCTGGCGGCACGCCCATTGCCTTCGCGTTCAAGCCGCCCAACGGCATCGGCCTGTCGCTCGACGCGGGCATCGTGAAGGGCGGCGGCTATCTCGCCGTCGATCAGCACGGCTACGCCGGCGTGCTCGAACTGAAGATGCTCGCGGTCGACGTGAAGGCGATCGCGCTGCTCGACACGCATTCGGACGCGGGCTTCTCGCTGCTGCTGCTGATCTTCGGCCAGTTCCCCGCGATCCAGCTGTCGTTCGGCTTCACGCTCACCGGCATCGGCGGGCTGATCGGCGTGCAGCACACCGCCAGCCCGCCGGCTCTGTCGCAGGCCTTGAGCGCTGGCCAACTCGATGCGGTGCTGTTCCCCGACAACCCGGTCGCGAACGCGCCGCAGATTGTCAACACGCTGCGCACGATGTTCCCGGTGAAGGCCGGTGGCTTCATCATCGGCCCAATGCTCGAGCTCGGCTGGGGCACGCCGAGCCTGGTGACGGTGCGCCTGGGCCTGCTCGTCGAGGCGAGCCAGTTCACGCTGCTCGGCCAGGGCATCGTTGCCTTGCCTCCGCTGATCTCCGCAGACCTCGCCCTGCTGTACCTGCGGCTCGACTTCGTCGGCTCGGTCGTCTTCGATCCGCTGAGCATCTCGTTCGACGCGAAGCTGATCCATTCGCGCGTAGGCTTCACGTCGATCTTCGGTCAGTTCGCGTTCCGCGCGCGCTTCGGCGACAACCCGACGTTCATCATCAGCGCGGGCGGCTTCAACCCCCACTTCAAGGAGATCCCGTCCGACATCCCGTCGCCGTTCGAGCGCGTGGGCACGAGCTACGACATCGGCATCGTCGGCATCACCTTCAAGGGCTATTTCGCCGTCACCTCGGCCACCGTGCAGGCCGGCGCCGAGCTGCGTGCCTGGGCCGACATCGGCATCGCGAGCATCGCCGGCGGAATCGGCTTCGATGCCATCTGCTACCTTGTGCCGAAGTTCTATTTCGAAGTCGATGTCTTCGCCTACCTCGACGTGCACGTCTTCGGCATCGACTTCGCGTCGATCCATCTCGATGGCACCTTTGCCGGCCCCGGGCGCTGGCACATCGCCGGCAATGCGGAAGTGCACACGCCGTGGCCGCTGCCGGATTTCTCGGTGCACATCGACGAGCACTTCGGCACCGACATCGACACGCCACAGGTCACGGTCAACGTCGCCGGCCTGCTTGCGAAGGAGATCGAGAAGATCGCGAACTGGAGCGCCCAGTTGCCCACCGGCGGCGACAGCTTCCTGAGCCTCGCGAAGATCGACGCCGGGACGGACGTTCTCGCGCACCCGCTCGGGTCGCTGACGTTCCAGCAGAGGCTCGTCCCGTTCGAGTTGCACCTCGACAAGGCGAGCGGCAGCAAGATCGATGGTGCAAACGAGTTCTCAGGCGGCGCGCTCGCGCTCTCGCAAGGTGGCGCTGTGACATCGGTCGGAACCGCGGCGGCACAGACGACGAACGACTTCTTCGCCGCCGCGCAGTTCATCGATATGTCGCAGGCCGACAGGCTCGCCAGGCCGTCGTTCGAGTCCTATGCCGCGGGCTACAGGCTGGCCAGCGAGGACTTCGACGTGGGCGAGATCCTCCCCGAGGACATCGGCTACGAAGAGGTCGATCTGGGTGCGGTGCCCGCACCAAAGCTGCAACGCCGCCGAGCAGCCGACGTCTATCTCGAGTCGATCCACGGGGCCACGATGGCATTCGGTGCCGCCGGTCGCTCGACCTTGCGCGACCGGGCGCTGACCCAGCCCGCGCAATCGACCGCGCTGAAGGTCTCGCCCGCGCCGGTCGCGGTGGCCAGCAAGTCGACGCTCGCCGTCACTGCCGGCGGCCGCAGCTTCGCCAGCGTCTGGCGCGCGGTGCAGGCGCGCGACGCGGTCACCGCGGTCGCCACGACGAGCCTGCACGTGGTCGAACTCGCGGAGCTCGCGGCATGACGATCCCCTACCGCTTCATGCCCTGGACGCGCCGCGGTCTGGCGCGCGCGCACATCAACCCCGACGCCGCGGGCGGCGCGCTCGCGACGCGCCCGCGGATCCAGGTCGGCCTCACGCTGCAGGCCAAACAAGATGGCAACGTGGTGACCGCCGTCTCCGGCAACGTCGACCTCACGCTCTACGGCCCCGCCGACGTGATCGGCATCGATCAGCGCCTGATCGTGCGCACCGAACCACGTCCGAACGCGACCGACTTCGAGCCCAACTACCTCGCGGCGGTCGATTTCGATCCACCCGACTTTCCGTGGATGCTCACACCGGCACGCGCCAACGCCACCCACCACCTGCGCCCCTGGCTCGTGCTGGTCGTCGTCGAGCGAGCGAAGGTTGGCGCACCGGCACTGCGCAGCGGCCGGCCGCTGCCGTCGATCAGCCTGACGGCAGCGCTGATGAAGACGGAGCTGCCCGATCTGGAGGAGTCCTCGCTGTGGGCGCATTCGCAGGCGCTCTCGACCGTCGACGCGGCCAGTCCGGGCGCCGCCCAGACGCTGTCGTCCGAGATGCAGCAGTCGCCCGAGCGCAACATCTCGCGTCTGCTCTGCCCGCGCCGCCTGACGCCGCGCACCGACTACGTCGCGTGCGTCGTCCCGGCGACCGACGGCGGTCGACTGCGCGGCCTCGGCCAGCCGGTCACGCTGGCCACGCTCGGCCCCGCGTGGTCGCAGCAGGCGCCGAACGACATCGAGTTGCCGGTCTTCTTCTCGTGGGCGTTTTCCACCGGCCCAGTTGGCGACATCGAGACCCTCGCGCGGCGCCTGCGCACGCCCGCGCAGTACGGCGGCGACGCGGCGCTTCTGGAGCAGTTGCGCGAGATCGGCGAGCGCAAGGTCTTCGTCGATGGTGACCACCTTCTCTTTGACGGGCCGACGCCCGGCCAGACGGTGTTCGAAGGCGCGATGGTCGCGCTCGGATTCACGCCCGCCGCGAGCAACGCGACCTATGCCGGCAAGCTCGCAGAGATTCTCAACAGCGGCGCGATGAACCTGGCCAATGGCACCGATCCCGCCGCGCACGTGCCGACGCTGTCGCCGCCGATCTATGGCGAGTTCCCGGCGAAGCGCCACACCGTCGACACGACCAAGACCACCACGCACTGGCTCGACGGCCTGTCGCTGCAGCCGCGCTACCGGCTCGCGGCCGGATGGGGTGCCGAGGTGGTCCGTCAGAACCAGGACGAATTCATGCAGGCCGCCTGGGAGCAGCTCGGCGACGTGCTCGCTGCGGAGCGCGCCTTCTCGCTCGCACGTCTGGCGCGCGATGTGCTCAAGCGCGTCGAGGTTCGGCACCTGGCGAAACTCTCGCCCGACCGCGTGCTCGCTGTGATGTCACCGGCCCGCGCCCGCATCGCCGTGGCCTCCGGCGAGTCACTGTACGGCCGAATCGCGAACGCGACGCTGCCACAGGAACTGTTCGACGGCGCGATGCGCAGGCTCGCGAGCCCGCGCCGCGCGGCGTTGAAGATGGCGCGCTGGCGCGAACGCGCCCTCGGGATCGCATCGGTCACCGTGCAGATGAGCGCGCTGGTCGACAACTTCGCCAACGCGTCGAAGCGCCTCGCGGTCGTCGACCCGAATCGCTTCGTGCCCGACGGCATCCTCGGCAGCCGCTCCTACGACAAGGTGCCGCTGCCGGCGAACCTCGACACGGTGATCGACCTGATGCCGTACACCGGCCTCGCGTCGTCGATGACCGGCGCCGACATCAAGGCGATCCAGGACACCAATGCCGCGGCACGCAAGCTCGCGTCCGGCATGACGAGGAAGGCGCCGCGGATGGGCGACGTGTGGCACCTGGGCCTGCTGACCGAGACCCACGCGATCCGCATCGCCCAGTTGCAGGGCGTGGCCGGCGCCCCGCTCGCTGGCGACATCGGCAGCGTCATCCAGCACAGCAGCCGGCGCGGCACCGAGGGCGTTCTTCTGTCGGCGCGGCGAGGCGTCGTCGTGGGCCAGGCCTTGCGCATCGACGGGCGCAGCGGCGTGATCAAGGCAGTCGGCAACGCGCTGCGCGCCGCGGCCACCGGCAAGCCCTTGCGCACGGAGCGTGGCGCCGGCGCGCCGATGACGGCGGTGGCCACCGTTCCTTTGCACGCGCTCAAGCTCTATGGCAACACGGCAGTCTTCAGCACCTTGCCACCGTCGACGCTCGGCCGAAGCGCCGGCGAGGTCAAGATCGACCTCGGCGGGCCGGGAGAGTTCTCCAGGGCCCCGCTCGCCGGTGCCGACGCGCTGCCAACGATCACGTTGCCGCCGGCCATCAAGGACCGCGCCACCCTGCACCGCTACTCCGAAGCGTTCAAGCAGTACCAGCAGGTCATCGTGCCACCGGCCTCCACCGTCGTGCCGATCTCGGCCGTCGACTTCGCGACCGTCGCCAACGCGACGCAGACGCGCGCGCGCATCGATTCCGATCGCACCGTACCGGCGCGGCTCGCCAGCAGCCTGAGTCTCGGGGCTCAGGCCGTGAACTGGGCAGGCGGCGCGATGACGAACGCCTTCATCAGCGCCACGCTCGACAGCGCACTCGTCGAACGGCTGCGCTATGTCGTGCCGCACACCTTCGATCGCGTGATGGCGTTCCCGCACCTGCTGTTCCCGCTGTCGCGCAAGCTCGAGACGCTCGCGCCGGACGTGTTCCTTCCGGGCGTCGGCGTGCTGCCGAACGACTTCATCATGGCGGTGCAGACAAACCCGCGCTTCGTCGAGGCACTGATGGTCGGCGCCAATCACGAGATGGGTCGCGAGATGCTGTGGCAAGGCCTGCCCACCGATCAGCGCGGCACGCCGTTCCAGCATTTCTGGCAGCGGCTCGACGGCAAGCCCGACATCGGTTTCATCCACCAATGGAACGCCGCGCTGCCGCTCGGCTCGCAGCCAGGCAACACGCCGATGACGGTGCTGCTGTTCCGCGGTCGCCTGCTCGAGCGCTTCCCCAACCTCTCGATCTACGCATACCCGATCGCCGGGCAGGAGAACCGCCCCGGCGGCACGACGCCACCGCCGGCCGGGACCGACAGCGCCGAGATGGATCCGGCCAAGGCCGTCATGCCCGTGATTCACGGCCACCTCAACGCCGACATCACCTACGTCGGCTTCCCGATCGACCCGCAAGTCATGGACACCTTCTTCTTCATCGTCGAGGAGCACATGACCGAGCCACGCTTCGGCTTCGATGAGCGCGTGGGCAACGGCCAGAGCAGCACGAGCTGGCAGGACGTCGACTGGCAAGACATCGGCGTCGACAACGGCAGCTACTTCGGACTTGCGGCGCTGCAGAAGGCGCAGGCCGCTGCCCGGCCTCGCTGGAACGACCCGCATGCGGCCATCGTCGCCGACGCGGCGCTGCAGCGACCGTTCCGCGGCTACTGGCGCGGGACCGCGCTGAAGACACCGGGCGGTTGAACCGAGAGGCAAGCACATGGCCCGCATCGAAATCGACCTGAGCACCTTCGCATCGACGCGGGCCGGTCTCGAACAGCTCGCCACGAAGCAACGCGGCGCCGAGGCCGACGTGGCCGCCGCCCGGCTCGCGCTCGACGCAGCCGTGCGCGCCGGCGCGGACCCTGCAGGTGCGGCATCGCTGCGGGCCCGCGTCACCGAGGCACAGGCGAGGCGCGCCGCGTTCGTCGACAAACGGCGCGCGCTCAACCGCGAGTTCGACGACCTGGCCAACCGCGCCGCCGCCGGTCGCGACCCGTCGACACTCGTTGCCAGCCTCGACGGCCACCAGCCGATTGCGATGCTGCCGGTACGCATCGAGACACGCTACGTCTCCACGCCGGGGACACCGGTGGTGCTGCGCATCCGCATCTATCCCGACGACCTCAACACCATCGACCACGAGCCGACGCCGACGGCCGCCGAACTCCAAGCCGGCATGGCCTGCTGGTCCGCCCGCTTCGCGCACGAGGACGACGAGGCGGCTCGCATCCTCCGGGACCTCACCGCGACCTATGGGCGCGGGCGCGCCAACTGGCTGTTGCGCATTCTCACGCCGACCAACGTCGTGCCACCCGTCGAGGCACAAGACGCCCCGGAGTTCCCGCCAACCGAAACGATCGACAGCCTGTCCAAGGCGACGCGCGCCGTGCTATTGCCGGAGCGCTTCTGCGCGATCGGCTATTCGGCCGGCCGGCGCGAAGTGTTCCGCGTCTGGGGCAACACGATCCCCGACGAACTGATCCTGTCACCCGACTGGCTCGCGACCGACAACCCCGAGGCGCTGTTGGGCGGCGACCGCGCCTGGATGGTCGACTTCGACGCCGCGGTCGCGAAGGGCATGGCGATCGAAGTCACGCAAGCGCAGATCGAGGCGGCTCCGCCGCAGCTCGAAGGCGCGCCGTTCAATCTCGCGATCGGCACGCTGGAGCGGCTCGTCGTCCTGGGCTTCGAATGGACCAAGACGGCGGCAGACAGCGCGGCCGACTTCGCCGATCTGCTGGCTGCGCACCGCGACTCCAGCGGCCTGGGCTTCGCCGCGCTCGGTACGCCGACCAACAACACCGAGGCCGCATCGGCCGGCTACAGCCCGGGCTCGGAGAAGCTGCCCGCGCCCGCGACGCCGGGCAACGGCCCCGAAGACCAGGACGCGCTCCAACTCCTGAACTGGGCACTCGGCATCGACCCCAAGGCACTGCCCGCCGACAACATCGACAACGCGCACCTCACCGACCAGCGCACCGCGCTGCACATCATGAACGTGCTCTGGCGCGGCACGTTCGGCGACTACCTGATGGAGATGTGGAACCCGTATGTCGACGGCAAGCCGTTGCTCGACACCACCGGGCTCTACGCGTTGCGCCGCTACGCCGCGTCCTTTGTGCGTCCCACCGGCGCGCTGCCGATCCTGCGCGCGAACAAGCAGCCGTACGGCTTGCTGCCGCTGGCCGGCAAGCGCTTCGCCGACTCCGGAGACTTGCCCGTCGAGACCGCTCTCGGCAAGGTGCTCGGCGTGCTGCGGCCAATGTGGCAGCTGGCGAGCGCCGAGGTGCCCCGTTTGAGCGATGGAGACGTGGACAAGGCGAAAGACATATTGCAGACCGCCGCGTGGTCGCAGACCGCGTTCTATCGCGACAAGGACTCGAAGAGCCTGTGCATGGAGCCGACCCCGTTCAGCGGCGCCCAGGGCAACGGCCGCGACCAGTTGGTGCAGAACGTGATGGCGGCGCTCGGGCCGTTCAACCGTTGGGACGTGCACATCGGCAGCTGCAACGACTTCCTGCCCGATCCGCCGTATTCGCCGGGGTACCTGGCCGGTGTGCCGTGGGTGCTCGCGGACGACAAGGATCCGGCCAGGGAAGCGAGCGACACGGCGAACTTCGCGCCGGCGAACAACTACCTCGCCGCGATCGCGGCGGCGGCGATCCAGCCCCCCGCCGCGGGCAAGTCCCTGCTCGACGCGTACCAGGCCGGGCCGGCGCTGCTGCAGGCGCTCGCGGCCTATTCGGTGCAAAAGGAACAGGGCGACGCGGTGGATCGGTTCGTCGGCACGAGCGGCGCCGTCAACCGCGTGCTCTCGCGTGCGACACCGACGATGCCTTACGTCGAGGCCGTTGCCGAGAACGAAGCCATGTTCACGGTGCAGACGCCAAAGGAGCTGGCCAGCGTCTCGATACCCGCGATCACGGGCCGCGCCACGCTCGGCGAGCACGTGGCCAACACGCTCACCGCCCAGCTGCCGAAGGCAACCCCAAGCGTGGCCTGGCAGGCCTCCGACGCGCTGTTCAACGCCGTCAACCAGATCTTCCCGCAGACGCGTGATCTCGGTGGCGTCAAGCTGAGCCTCGACTATCTGGCCACGCGCACGGTCGGTGAACTCAACATCGCCTTGCGCTCGACGCTCGACGCGTTCTCGTACCGCCTCGATGCATGGATCACCGCGCGCTCGAACCGCCGTCTGGAGCAGATGCGCGCAAAGCAGCCGAGCGGCCTGTACGTCGGCGCCTATGCGTGGGTCGAGAACCTGAAGCCCGACGCCCGCCCTGCGAGCGAAGGCTTCCTGCTCGCACCTTCGCAGGGGCAGGCGGCAGCCGCCGCGATCCTGCGCAGCGGCTTCATGGCCAACCACGAACAGGGCGCCTTCGACATATCGCTCGATTCGAGGCGCACGCGACGCGCGCTCGACATTCTGCAGGGGCTCACGCGCGACCAGCCGCTCGCCGCGCTCTACGGCTACCGGATCGAACGTGCCTTGCGCGACGCGCGGCTCGGCAAGTTCATCTGGCCACTGCGCCTGGCCTATCCGTGGCGCCCCGGGAGCGCCGCGGCGTCGAACGATCCGACGGACTCGATCGGCGCGCGCGATGTCGTCGATGGCGTCGCGTTGCTGGCCGATTGGGAGAACGCGCCGGCCCAGGTCTTCACGAAGCTCGCGGCGACGCTGAATACCATGAACCCGCCGGCAGCCCCGCCTACGTCGGCCGAACAGCAGGCGATCCGGGCGGTCGTCGCCGATGCGCTCGACCTGGCCGACAGCGTCAGCGACCTGCTGCTCGCCGAAGGCGCGTACCAGATCGTGCAAGGCAACCCCGAACGCGCTGCCGCGGCGATGGCGGTGGCCGACAAGCAGTCGCTGCCGATCGAGACGCAGGTCGACCGCACGCCGCGCGGCGGCGCGAGCTACACGCAACGCATCGCGGTGCTCTGCCCGGCCGCGGCCGAAGGCTGGCCCGAAGACCGCCGCTCGCGCGCCGAACCGGCCGTGAACGCCTGGATCGCGGCCCTGCTCGGCGAGCCTGGGCGCTATCGATTCGTGGCCCGAGTGCATCGCACCGACGTCGCCGGTAATCCGGTGATCGATGCCGCCCCCTTGATCGCGACCTGGACCGATCTCGCGATCTCGCCGCTGTCGGCGGTGATGCTGGCCGAGGGCGTTGCCGCGCAACGCCTCGCCGACCGGGCCGAGACCGGCTTCCGCAGCGTCGTTGCGTCGGCGCTGATCGCCAGGCTGGCCGATGTCGGCAACGTCACCGGCCTGGACATCGCGCCGGCCTCCGACGACGCGGCATCGCTGGGCCTCGCACACTTCGAGGCCATCGCGATGACCTTGAAGGCGTTGCTCGACAAGTCGCGCTTCGCGACGCGCAAGGACCTCGTGCGCATCGACGACAAGATCGAGCTGACCTTGCCGGCGATGGGTGAGTATCCCGGTGTCGATGTCGACGAGATCGTCGGCCGCGCCGATGCACTGGCCGGGGACTTCGATGCGGCGAGCGCCGCCGTGCTGGCCAGCGTCGGGGCCGACGCGCTGCTCGCGACACTCGAAGGCATGACCGACCTGCTGCCGCAGGTGGCCTGGCCGGCGCAGGTGTTCGCGATCGACTCCAGCGGTGCCGATCCAGCGAGCCGAGACGCGCGCGCGGTGGACGCGATCACCGCCTTGAAGCCCGTGCTCGATGCGATCGGCGCCGCGCTGCATGCCGCCCCGCCGCTACAGGCCGGCCAGGCCGCGCCCACCGACGCGCAGCGCGCCCAGCACGCGATGGACCGGCTGAAGCGCGTGTTCGGCAAGGACTTCCCCGTGCTGCCTAAATTCGCGCTCGGCGCTTACGCGACCGAGTTCAATGCGTCGCTCGCGGAGCAGGACGCGCTGACCGTGGCCGACCCGTGGCGCATCAACGGCTGGCTCACGCAGATCGGTCGGGTGCGCGAAGGCGCGGACCGTTTCGCGGCCGTCGTGTCGGCGCACGAGGCGCTGTGCGCGCCGCTCGCGGCGGGCGATCTGAAGCTCGTGCAGTTTCCGCACCAGGCCGGGCAGATCTGGGCGGCGCTGCCGCAGGCTTGGCTCGAGGCGGAAGGCGCCGCCTTCGATCCGAAGGATGTGCCCGAGGAGTTGCACGACTACCTCGCGGCCAAGCCCGGCACGCCGTACAGAAACATCCAACGCGCCGCGCCATCGCTGGCCATCGCCCTGCATGCACCCGGCCTGCAGGCCGTCGACGCCGCGCAGGCGATCGCGGCTTTCGTTTGCGACGACTGGCCCGAGTTCATCCCCGACCCGTTCCAGACCGCTGCGATCGGCTTCCATTTCGACGCGCCGGGCGTTCGCCCGCCGCAGACCGTCGTGCTCGCGCTGCCACCGAGCCTCGGCCAGGCGGCGTGGAGCTTCGATGACGCCGTCGACGTGATCCACGAGGCTTTCGACCTGGCAAGGCTGCGCGGCGTGCGGCCGCGCGACCTGGCCGGTGGCCTCGGCGCGGTGCTGCCCGGCAACTACCTGCCGCACAGCTACACCGACGACTTGCCGAGCGTGCGCATGCTCGAACTGTTGCGCGGAGCGGCCGGCAAACTGGTCACGTTCGAGAAGCGCGATCGCGCGATATTCACGCTCGGCAAGGTCTGAGCGAGGAGCAGCCCGTGCGCTACGAACTCTCCAAGAACGTCGCATCGCAGACCCTCGTCGGCGTGCGAACGCCGTCGATCACCGGCATCACACGGCTCGAGACCCAGCCGACCGCCATCAACCTCCAGGCCGGCCTGGCGGCGCCGCTCGCCGATCCGCTGTGGCTGCTGTCGCGCCAGTGGCAGTTCAACGAGTTTCAGGGCGAGGATGCGGGCACGCCGCTGCGCCTCGCGTTCCAGGTGCAGGGCGTGAAGGTCGATGCCTTTCGCGCGGGCACCGATCCGGCAGCGGCGTGGCAGCCCATCGCCGACCACGACGTGCCGATCGAGACTCGCGTCGAGGCCGAACCCGCATGGGCCACTCACCCGCGGTTGCGTGGCGAAGCGGGGTTGCACGCGCTGCGCATGGCCAGCGCGCCAGTTCGCGCCGCCCTCCTCGCGGCCTATCCGTTCGTGCTGGCCGCGCCCACCGATGCCGATGCCGATCGCGCGGGCCTGATGTGGTCGACGCTGCTGAACGCGCGAACCATCGACGCGATCGCGCTCGCGGCCGAACTGCGGCCCCTGCTCGATGCCAGCGGAGCGCTGGGCGCACTGCCAGCGGGGCTCGCACTCGGTGGCGCCGATGCCGACGACGCGAAGGCGATGCTCGCCAAATGGATCGCCTGGCTCGATGCGCTGCTTTACGAGGGCGACGCCACGCAGCCCTCATGGCAGCGCAACCGCATGGAATACGCGTTCGCGCTAAAGGCCGGCGACACGCAGCTCGATGCCGCCGAATACACGGACGGCCACCTCGACTGGGAAGACTTCGAGGCAACCGCGGTTGCTCCGTCCGGGGAGCCGGTGCGCCAGACTTTCGCCGTCGCCTCGCGCCACCCGACACCGGTGCGTTATCCCGGCATGCCGGCCGAGCGCTTCTGGGAGTTCGAGGACGGCGGCGTCAACTTCGCGGGTGCCGAAGCCGGCGTCACCGACCTGCTGCGCATGAGCGTCACCGAGTTCGCGCTGACCTTCGGCAACGACTGGTTCCTCGTGCCGGTGCGGCTGCCCGTCGGCTGGATCCACCAGGTCTCGGATTTCGTGATCACCGACAGCTTCGGCGTGCCGTCTTCCGCCAACGCCATCGTGAATCCCGACGGCACGCAATGGTCGATGTACTCGATGACCGCCGATCCAGCGCTGCAGGGTCGTCTTCAACATGCGCTGTACCTTCCGGACAGCCTCGACGGGGTGCTCGAGGGCGCGGTGCTCGAACAGACGACGCTCGCGCGCGACGAGATGGCCAATCTCGCGTGGGCCATCGAGCACACGGTGCAAGGCGCCTCGGGCGAACCGCTGGATCGCGGGCTCGAGGCACAGGCGCTCGCGTTCCAGCAGCGCATCGCCTTCGATGGCGGCATCGACAGCCCGCAACTCGTCTACCGGCTGCAGACGCCGGTGCCCGCGAACTGGACGCCTTTGCTGCCCGTGCGCGACGCTGCCGTTCAACGCCGCCGACCCGCTGACGATTCGGCTCGCGCGGGCCGGCATGAAGCGCTTCTATCCGGAGGCGAGCATCGAGGTGATCGGCGCGGTCGACCCTGCGTATGTCGACTTCCTCGCGCTCCTCGATGCGGAGACCGACTTCATCAGCCGGGTCGACATCGGCGATGGGCTGCGCTCGTATGTGTTCTATCCGCGCGGCTGGATGCTGCGACGTGACCCGCTGCATCCGATGGCCGACGATGACACCTTGCTGATCGAGGAAGAAGAAGTGCCGCGCATCGGCGCTACGCTCAAGCGCAAGTTTCAATATGCGCGAAGCAGTGACGGCCGCACGTGGCTGTGGGTCGGTCGCAGCAAGCTGGCGGGCCGCGGCGAGGCGCAGAGCGCGCTGCGCTTCGACGTGGCGGTGAAGCGCGAGACGCTGCGTTGATGCAAATGACCGAGCCTTCGACTTCGACCACGCCCCGCAGTGAGAGGAGTGCGTTGGCTTTCGGCGCCTCCTCGAACTCGCAGTCTCGGCCAGGAGCCGTCGATTGCAGGAGACCGTCTCCCGCGAGTTCACTGCCTATGTGCCGCGGCTGGCGGCGATGGCCGTGGCGTGAAGCGCATGCCGGCCGTCGGATCCCCACAAGTTGGCCTCCACAATAACCAAGTCCTCTCCTCCCTTGACGACCCAAGCCTCCTCCTCGCAGACACGGATCTTTGCCGGCCCGCTGAACCGACTGTGGATTTTTATCGTGTGGCACCACTGCCGCGTCTTGGCAAATGCAGCCACCGAGGTGAGGTCGTCGATGAGGGCGACCGCAAAGCCGCCTGCGATGTTGCCGAAGTGGTTCTCAAAGGCAGGCTGCTCGGCGAAGCGAAGCTTCATGTAGGCGCGTTCGAAGTCTGCCTCGATAACATCACTGGGCATCAGCGCGGGGCAAGGCGGCAGTGTCTGCGCCAAGAATCGGTCTCTGCGGGTCAGCGCGAAGCTCGACCCGCCCAAGCGACGTACGGCGGTGCGCATCGCCCGCTTGTACGGCCTGCGCCAGTGCGGTGCGCTCGAAGGGCTAGAGCCCGTTGGGGCCGGCTGTGTCCGCCTCGCCCTTGCTTGAACTTGCCTTGCCGGCCACGTCCCGACCTTCGAGATGGCGCGACCGACGGTCTCATTCGAGCCGCCAGTCGTCCTTCAGCGGCGCCTGGCGTACTTGCTTCATCGGGTGAGCCAGCCGCGTGCACGCACCGTCGAAACCGCGTAGGCCGGGATCCAGGACAGGCAGAAGAACGAGAAGTACGCGAACACGACACCGTAGACGACGTCCATCGAGCGCTCGCTGCGCAGGTAGTACAGCGAGTACAGCAGCGAGACCGCGCCCATCGCCAGGGCCATCCGCGGCAGAGCCAGCGGATCGTCCCAGACGGCGAAGCCAAGGATGATCAACGAGGCATAGAGCGCCGGGTAGCGAAGGTTCGTGATCGCCATGTCGAAAAGCGCGAAAAGGCGAGCCCGCGGCGGTCGCCGCCAGACGATGAAGGCAAAGCGCATCTCCTCTCGCACGAAGCTGCGCTCCCAGCGCAGGAACATCATGCACAGCTTCCTGTAGGTGGTGGGCACGACGGTGAGCACCGAAGCCGCACGCTGATACACGCTGTCGTATCCCAGGCGCAGGATGTCGTTGGTCAACGCGCGGTCCTCGCCGTAGGTCGCCGCCGCCCCGAGGAAGCGCTGGTTCAGCCAGCCGTCCAGCACGCGCCGCACGGCGCTGCCCCGATACGCCGACAGGGCACCCGGGCTGCAGTAGACCGTGCCGAAGGTGGACTGGTACGCGCGCAGGAAATCGAAGGCGAGGATGAAGCGCACGTGGAGCATGCGCGGGATCAACCCCTCGTGGCGGTTGTAGACCAGCACGCGACCGGCGACGACGCCAATGCGCGCCTGGCTGAACGGGCCGGCCAGCGCGAGCAGGGCGTCGGGCTCGATGACGCTGTCGGAGTCGACCGTCACCAGCACTTCGCCCGTGCGTGCGGCGGAAACCCTCGGCCAGGGCCTGACGCTTGCCGCGGTTGCGCGGCAGTTGCACCGCCTGGACGCGATCATCGTGACGCGCCGCGGCTCTCTGGATGTGCACCCAGGTGTCGTCGGTGCTGCCATCGTCGACGACGATGACCTGCAGCCGGCCGACCGGGTAACGGGCGGCGGCCACCGAGTCGATGGCCTGGGCCACCATCGCCCCTTCGTTGAAGGCCGGGATCACCACGGTCATCGTCGGTGCACTGCCCATCGAGGCCGGTGCGAACGGGCGGTAGGAAAACCAAAGCAAGGTACGAAACGTCCAGCAGCAGCGCGCCCATGTCGAACCAGATCACGCTGGGCTTGATCAGCAAGGCCAGCAAGCCATGGCGCTGCGCGATCCGAACCAACGGCGAGAAGATGGCGGCGAATGCACATCGCCAACAGAGCCACCAGGCTGAGCACGATCACGGCTTTGAGGAGGACGTCCCAGGCGTCCTTGGGCGGCTCCACGACGCAGTGCGTCGCCACACCGGCGGGTCCACCATTGAAATTGTTCACTTGCTCACCCACCCTGGCGGGCCGGGCCCCGCTCAACCGCGGATCACCCATGCCCAGGCACCCACCAAGGCGCCAGCCGCAGACCCGCTAACGCAGATCCTATCGATCAGACGTAAAGAAGCTGGTCCGGGTGCAAGCTGATGGCCTGGACCACCCCCCGGTCGAAGCTCGACTTCGAACGACGGCGCCCGTAGCCTGCCTTCACCCGAGGCCCACGACCATGGTCGCGAATCAGCCGCAGCGGGGATCCGAACTCGGGATTGACGGAGGCAAGTCCTCGACGCTGAACGCAACGTGCGCCTTACCGTCGCGCTTGACCCGATACATCACCGCATCGGCCGCCGCGACGATGGCCACCGTCGATGCGCCCGGCCGCCGCAAGGTCACGACGCCAATGCTGCAACTGGCGCTTTGCGGGCCGTCAGCCATTGCCGCCTTGAGTTGGCCTGCCAGTTTTCCGACCAACTGCCTTGCACCGCTTGCATCCGTTTCGGGCAGAACGAGAGCGAACTCGTCGCCACCCAACCGGGCCGCGCTGTCGGCCTGTCGAATCGCGGCCCGAAGCACCTGCCCGATCGTGCGCAGGACGTCGTCGCCGGCGGCGTGACCGAACCTGTCGTTGATCGACTTGAAGTCGTCCACATCGATATAGACCAGCGTGACGGGGTCGCGCGCCGTAGCGAGAGGGCCAGATCGTGCTCGAGGCGGTCCTCGAATCCCTGCCGGCTCCACAGGCCTGTCAGCGAATCGGTACGAGCCAATCGACGCAGTTCATTCTGGCTCGCGCGCAAGGCGCTCAGCAGCAGAACGGTGACGACGAAGAACCCGAATCGGACGAAGGTATTCCAAGGGCGAGTTCGATGGTCGGGAATCGTCTGCCGGCACTCCACGCGGCGGCCATCCAGCCAGGCCCGCCAAGCCGCGACGGTGACGCCGGCGCCACGTCCGACGTACCAGTCGGCGAGCGCCACGGGTGGCAGGTACAGCAGAGACAGCGATAGCTCGTAGCCGCGGAGTTCGTCGAGCACGCCGATCGCTGCAACACCGAATGTCGACAGCCCGAGGATCTGGGCACGCGTCATGCGCGTCGAGCTTGTCGACGACGAAAGTCGGCGACATCGTCGGGATGCTACCGCTCATACTTGGTATACCGGACGTGGGCGAAGCTGCGCCTACCACATTGGAGACCCGTCGCGCCGGGTCGAGGCGTCTACGGCGCGGTGCACCAGACCCAGTTCACAATCGACGCGCACGAGGGAGGGGCAAATGGCGGAAGAATTCGAAGTGCGCGGGGCCCATGAGGCCCATCTGGATGACGCGGCCGAGCGCGAGCCCAAGGGCATGGCAGGCCAACTGGCCGTGATGACGGCCATCCTCGCGACCGTTGGGTCAATCTTTTCGTACATGGCCGGTGCCACGCAGGCCGATGCCGGCCTGCTCAAGAACGATGCGGCGATCAAGAAGACCGAAGCGTCGAATCAATGGAAACTCTGGACGAAGAGCAACAAGCAGAATCTGAGCGAGCTCGGTTTGCAGCTTGTCGATGACGCGCGCAAGCCTCTGTTCGAGGTCGAAGCGAAGCGCTACGCGGCCGAGAAGGCCGAGATCAAGCTGGCGGCCGAGAAGCTCGAGAAGCAATCGGTCGAATTCGACGAGAAAAGCGAGGCGCAGATGCACCAGCATCATCGCTGGGCCCAGGCTACGACCTTGCTTCAGATTGCCATCGCGATGGCAGCGATGGCGCTGCTCACCAGGCGTTGTTGGCTGGAGAAAGCTGTCTTCGTGATGAGCGGCCTGGGTCTGGTGGTGGGGGCGCTGCGTACCTTCACCTTTGAGGCATCGCGATGGCATGCCCCATCGGGGCGGGCTCCAGTGCAGTGTCAGCGCGCAACCTTGTAGCGCTCAGACATCCACGGCACGCCGCGGCCCCGGCGCTCAATGCCGTGCGAGACAGGCGGATCGGACCGGCGCCGGCACCACTGGGCAATGCCAGGATCGCCACCAATCCACGGTGGCCACGATTCGCTGGCATGATCATTGCGCCTCATAGACCGTCAACGCCGACGCCCGCCCCGATGTCGACCCCGAAAGTCGCCAACTCGGGGTGCTTTGCCAGCATGCCGCCAACCCACCTGGACGGACCCGCAAACCTCGACAGCGAAAGCACCGCGGGCGCCGCCGTTGGTTCGCGAAGATCCTGGTCGCTCGGAGGGTCCGACGGGGGCACCAGGTCAGCGCGTAGCCGCGCGGTTCGAAGTGGAAGCCGCGCTCGTGCTTGGCCACCACCAGCGTCTGTCGATCGGTCGACCATTGCTCGGCCAACGCCTCGCACGCGCGGTCGGTACTGTCGCAGACGATGGCACTGCCGTTGGCATGGACCGAGCCGGACGCGACCCAGGGCGTCTCGATCGTCATGTTCCACAAGCTCCAGTAGCGGGGATGACTTGGAGCGTAGAACGCCACCGACGCGGCGAGGGAGCGCGTGCCCGTGACCTCGGGCAGAGGCCGGTCGAACCGGGTCTGCCAGGCTTTCGCGACGGCCATCGCGAGTTCTTCGCGCGGCTCGGCGATGGTCGGGCTGTGCGTCGCCGCCCTGCGCATCCCACCAGAGCGGCGATAGCGAGGGCGACCGAGGTCCAGATCACGAACAGCGTGCGCCACAGTCGCGGCAGGCTGAGATCGAGCGCCTGCGTCACGCGCGCGGCTGCTGGCCAGCAGCGCCAAGCCCGCGGCGATCGGCAGGCCCCAGACCCAGGCCGTGCGCGCTTCGGTGACGACGGTCACCAGCATCGTGAGCAGGATCGGCAGCATGGCCAGCAGCCAGAAGCGGTCTAGGTGCGGTCGCAGCGGGGCGATGACGGCTTGCACGAAGGCGCTGCCCGCCCTGGGGCCGGTCAAGGCCACGCGCAGCGCCACGAACGCAAGCATCGGGAAGATGCATTGCACCAACCCGAAGTGCAGCGCCCTCACCATGGCCTGCGAATGGCTTTCCTGGGACGTTGCCTCGTACGCATACTGCAACGGCCCCTGCGTCTGGCTCAGCAGCCAGACGACGTGCGGCGCCATGCAGACCGCGAACACCACCACCGCCAGCGCCGCTGGGGCGGTGAACAGCCGCCGTCGCCACTCCGGTACGCACAGCGCCGCGCCGAGCAGCGACAGCAGCAACACGCCCGAGTAGTACTTGCCGAGCATCGCGAGCGCGCAGGCCAGGCCACAGAGCACGGCGTCGCGCGGGCGACCACGCTGCATCAGCCGCACGAAGAACGCCATCGCCCACGGCCAGCTGGAGATCAGGATCGCGTTGGCGTTGAAGCGCATCGCCAGCGCCGTGATGCCGGGTGCCAGCGAGGCCACCGCGACCACCAACAGCACCCAGGGGCGCGGCAGGAACTCGCGCGCGAGCACCGCCAGCCCCGCCAGGCCCACTGCCGCGTTGAGCGCGGCCAGCAGCGAGTACCCGAGCTGCGATGCCGGCACCACCGAGAACCACAGGCCGGCGACCCAGGCCGACAGCGGCGGATGCTTGTAGTAGCCCCATTGCCAGCCTTGCGACCAGACGTAGGCCTCGACCATGTCGCCCGGCGCGTCGAAATTGGAGCGCGAAGAGACGCCGACCCAAGTCCACAGCATCACGTGGACAGCCAGCAGCGCCGCAAGCTGGGCGGTGATGGACAGCGCCCAGGTGCGCCGACGGTCGACTGGGGCAAAGTTCAGGGAATGCGCCACGGGGGACGGACCTCGCGTCAGGCAGCCGCGCGGGTCGTGAAGAAAGGTGTCGAACTTGTATATTCATGCAAACGCGCCGGCTGGTTCCGATGCGGTGCCGGACCTTTCCCACCCCTCATTGCGGGGCCCCTGACCGAGGCTGCCTCTTGCGCGTCAGGTCGCGGCGCATCCGGAGGCGCACGTCGCGCTGCAACTTTCGCATCTGCGGGCTGTGTGGCAGGTCGTCGGGCAGCCACGGTCGGCGGCGCAGGCAGGCGGTGCCCCCTGATCGGTCGCGGTCAGGACATGGAGCGACGGTCGTGCGACTGCGGTCCCGAAGCGCACAGGCTCAGAACAGGCTGGCGCCGATGTTGATGAGCAAGGCCAGGACGGTCGTGTTGAACAGGTACGCCAGGATGCAGTGGACAGAACCGATGCGACGCATGGACTTCGACACGAACGACACGTCGGCGGTCTGCCCCGAGGTGCCGATGACCGACGCGAAATAGAAGAAGTCCCCGTAGGTCGGCCGATCGTCGTTCGGGAATTGCAGCCCCGCCGGAAAGCCGTGACCTGTCGCCGCATAGTAGTCGTGCGCGTAGTGAAGGGTGAACATCACCTGGATGAAAGCCCATGACGAGACGACCGTGAGACCGGCCAGCCCGATATGGGCAACCTTGAGAACGCCGTGCATGTCCTTGACGACCGTCAGCTGCCCAGCGATCGCCGCCAGGCTCGCCACGGCGGAGACGACCACCAGGATCAGGATCGCGAGCTGCCCTTCGTCCTGGAGCTGGGCCCGCCGTCTCATGTGGTGATCCGACGACCGGATCATCATGATCGCGGCGAGAAGAACGTACAGGCACGTACCGACGTTCCACGCGACCAGCCATCGCGTCACCGCGTGGCTGGCAACCCCGACCGGCAACGTCATTCCAACGGCGACGGCAACGGCTGCGGCAATGAAGAGGCGCGGCCGCGCCTGCAGTTGACGATAGAAGCGGTTTCTCCGGAAGTTCATGCGCATGACCTTGTTGTACGCGTCGTCGGGCGGGCTCCGGGTCCCCGGATCGGGCGCTGGCGCGTGCGACTTTGCGGGGTTGCTCAGCCGACCACCAGCACGACGCACGAAGCCAGCAGGCAGTAGATTCCGAACAGGTACCAGCGTCCCTGTTCGAGCCAGCGAGACAGCCAGCGAAGGGCCATCAGTCCGGCCGCAAAACTGAACATCATGCCCAGCAGGCTCGGCCCTACCATCCCGGCCAACCCGCCGGCGCTCGCGATGGGCAGCTTGCTTTGCGCCTCGTACAGGCGCCACGCCTCTCTGGCGATGGCGGCGGGCGTGAGAACGACAGCCAGGGCGAAGCTGAATTCCTCGGCCCGCCTGCGCGTGACGCCCAGCGCGAGAGCGGTCGAGATCGTTGCACCGGAACGCGAGAATCCGCGGAACGGCAAGCACAGACCTTGCACGGAGCCGATCCACAGCGCACTGCGCATTGAAATGTCGGTGCCTCCGGCTCGATCCATGCGCGATGCGACGAGGATGAACACGCCCGCTGCAGCGAGCGACGCAGCCATCAGACGAGCATTGCCGAACAGCTGCTCGATCTGGAACGTCGGGTCGTTCTTGGCGAAGACGTGCTTGATCGCCTGCATCAGGGCCAGGCCCACCACGCCCGTGGCGGCGGTGCCGACCAGAAGCGGCCAACCCCGGACACGCAGCGTCTGCGCCGACGAGAAATAGCTCTCGCGCCAAGCCTTCCAGAAATACACCATCACGGCAAACATCGTCCCCGTATGCAGCATCACCAGCAACAACGTCATCCCGGGGGCGGTCGGATCCATCCCCATCAGCTTCTCGGCCACGATCACGTGGGCGGAACTGGAGACGGGCAGGAGCTCGGCGGCTCCCTGGACGATGGCGAGGATCAGGACTTGCAGAAGATGCATGGAAGATGCGGGAGCCGAGGGCGGCACGAGCGCAAGACCAGTAGATGAAGGCGCAGGATTGTCGGTCATGGCGGACACCACAATCGCCCTTCCCATGACCCGTGACATCTCCGACAGGGCCTGGACCTGCAATTTCAACCGATGCCCGAGGGTGTCATCGGGCCAGCCGCGTCACCTCGTCTCGTCTCCAATCACGGCCCAGGCGCGCTCCATCTCCAGACGTGTCGGCGGCTCTCGCCGGAACAGGCACAGGCCAGAAGGCGAGGCTCCCACACCGATCCTGAAGATGATTGGCGCGTCACCGGGCTAGTCCGAAGTGCCCCAGGGCTCCCGATCGCCCATGCGCCGCGCCGGCGAAGGCGGGTCGGACGAATCAGCGAGCGCCGTCGGCCACCGAGCGCATCAGCAAGAAGATGGCCATGGCAGCCACGGACAATGCCGCGGACACGGCAAAGGCGGTGTCCGGCGATACCGCCCACAGCATCCCGGCCACCAACGAAGCCGGCAGGTACAGGACGCCGGTGACGAAGTTGTAGACGCCCACGGCCGTGGCGCGCCGCTCTGGTTCGAGGTCGGTGATGAAGGCCTTGCTCTGCGACTCGTCGATCGCGTAGAAGAAGCCGTACACGGCAAACACGGCAACGATCTCCCAGCGGCTGCTGGCGACCACGAGCCACAGGTCGATACCCGCATACAAGGCGTAGCCCAGCAGGACGATGCGGCGGCGGCCCACCCGGTCGCCCAGCAGGCCGACCAGCGGTGCCGCGACGACGCAGGTCGTGTTGAACAGCGCATAGAGCAGCACGACTTGGGTCATGCCGAACCCCGCGTCGTGCGCCTTGAGAAGAATGAACCCGAGGCTGAAGTACGCGAGCGCGAAGACGCCGCTCGGCCACAGGAAGCGCTTGAAACCCGGCGCGAGGTGCTGCCAGTTCTGGCGCAGGCTCTCGCGCTCGTGGACGTCGCCGGGCCTGTCGGTGACACGTGTCAGCATCACCACGCCGAGCACGGCGGGCACGAAGGCCACCAGGAACAGCGTCGCGTAAGTGCTGGCCGATTCCCCCATCGTCCTGAGCAGCGCATACGCCACCAGCTTTGGCCGGCATGGGCTGGGGCCTGCAACCCCAGGCGCTGATCGCCTCCCACTTGGAAGACGGTTCGCTCGTCGAGTTGGTACCCGATACCCCGCTGGACGTACCGCTGTACTGGCAGCACGCGCGCGCCGCGTCGGCATTGCTCGACGGATTGAGTCGCGGGGTTCTGGCCGCCGCCCGTGGTGCTCTGTTGCCCCTGTGACCCGCGTTCGGCCGGATGCGCGCGCTCGGCGTCGGACGCTGTCTGCTCCTGGCCGTAATGGAGAGCTATCCATAACGGCCAAGAGCGGGTGCTCCTGACCGTCCGCTTTAGGTGTACGGATCTGCGGCTCCTTGCATCGGCCACCCACGACAACCGATCGCGCAGCAACGTGTTCTCGACGACACACTGCAAAGCGTACTTCGTACTGCGTCAGTTCACGCGACAGGTCGGGCGCCACGCGCGTGCTGACGAATCGGGTGTGACCATCGGGTGTCGGCACCTTGAGCTTGCCCTCGATGAACGGGCTGCCGAACAAGACGGATTCCATCCGGCCCGCTTTCAGATGGGTGAGGAATTCGCTGCGAGGGATCCGTTGCCTCTGGGCCGAGGTGCCCCAGAGGTCGCGCATCCAGAACAGCGCCACCTGCGCGAACGCGAGCCATCGCAGGTTTGCGGGTTTCCGGTCCGGAAGCAATTTCGGCGGCGTAGACGAAGGGCTTGGTTTGGTCGTGGCCACGCCGACACTGCCATGGTCCCGTCGAAGGGCCGAGGGCGCAAATCGGACAGGCGCTGCCACATCGGTTCCCGCTCTGCCAGCGTGACCGAAGCGCCGGGCCGCTGGGCGGATACTTCATGCTGCAGGCCTTGCCCATGGCCGTCCGTCCTTGGTTGACGGGCATCCCGACGGGCTACAGTGTGCTGACCCTGGCGATGAAGCAAGTCGACATCCGCCGGCTCGACTGACGATGAGCAAGGACATCGGAGTTCACGTGCCTCAATCTGGTCACCATCACCACCGCAGCGACCTGATCCGCATCGCCGCCGAGGCCATGATCGAACGCGGCCTGGAGCCTGAGTACCCGACGGCGGCCCTGACGCAGCTTGCGGCGATCGCCGGATCGGGCGGAGACGACGATCCGGGCATTCGCAACCTCACCGCGCTGTGCTGGTGCTCGATCGACAACGACGATTCCCGCGATCTCGACCAGCTCACGGTCTGCGAGGACCTTCCCGCCGGGGCCGTGAAGGTCCTCGTGGCCGTGGCCGATGTCGATGTTCTGGTGGCCAAGGACTCGGCGATCGACATGCACGCCTGGGTGAACACCGCCTCGATCTACACCTCGGCGCGGATGTTCCCCATGCTGCCCGAGCGCCTGTCGAACGACCTGACCTCTCTCAATCCCGACCACGACCGGCTGGCCATCGTGACCGAGATGGTGATTGCCACCGATGCGTCGATCACGCAGGCCACGATTTACCGTGCGATGGTGCGCAACAAGGCCCAGCTGGCCTACGACGCGATCTCGGCCTGGCTTGACGGCGACGGCCCGCTGCCGGACTCGGCGGGCCGCATCGCGGGTCTCGAAGCGCAGTTGCGTGCCCAGGACGAGGTGGCGCAGCGCCTGCGCGTGCGACGCCATGCCCAGGGTTCGCTCGAACTGGAAACCTTCGAGCCCCGTGCCGTGTTCGACGGTGAACGCGTGGTCGACATCCGGCAACAGGAGCACAACCGTGCGCGCCAGCTGATCGAGGAGCTGATGATCGCCACCAACGAGTGCAGCGCCCAGTACCTGGCGAGCGCGGGCGGCGCGTCGTTGCGCCGCGTCGTGCGTTCACCGGAGCGGTGGCTGCGCATCGTGGATGTCGCGCGCCGCTACGGCGTGAACCTGCCGAAGTCGCCCTCGTCCCGCTCGCTCGGCGACTTCCTCGCGCAGCGGCATCGGGCCGACCCACTGCGCTTTCCCGACCTCTCGCTGGTCATCGTCAAGCTGATGGGTCCGGGGGAGTACGTCGTGGAGCGCGCCGGCAGCACGCCGGTGGGGCACTTCGGACTGGCGGTTCAGGACTACATGCACTCGACCGCGCCGAATCGCCGCTTCCCCGACCTGATCACGCAGCGCATGGTCAAGGCGCACCTGGCCGGAAGTCGGCCACCCTACAGCCTCGAGGAACTGGCGGCGCTGGCCGATCACTGCACGGCGCAGGAGGACGCAGTCCGCAAGGTCGAGCGGCGCATGCGCAAGTCCGAGGCGGCACTCGTTCTCGAGTCCCGTGTCGGCCAGCGTTTCGATGCCATCGTCACCGGCTGTTCCGATGCAGGCACCTGGGTGCGCATCTTTACCCCGCCGGTCGAGGGCCGGCTGGTGGCGGGCACGCACGGCCTCGAGGTAGGCCACCAGCTGCGCGTGAAGCTGGTGCTGACGGACGTGGAGCGCGGCTTCGTCGACTTCATCCGCATTGACTGAATGACGACAGCCCAAGCTCTGGTCCGCGCGGTCGACGTGCGGCATCTCACGCGGCGATTCGGCAGCGTCACGGCGGTCGACGACCTGACGCTGGAGGTACGCGGCGGCGAGATCTATGGGCTGCTGGGATCCAACGGTGCGGGCAAGACCACGCTGATCAAGATGCTGACCACGCTGCTGCCGCCAAGCGAGGGCGAGGCCTTCGTGGCCGGCGCGAGCGTCCTGGATGCGCCGGCCGAGGTGCGGCGGCGCATCGGCTACGTGCCGCAGATGCTGTCGGCCGACGGCATGCTGACCGGTCGCGAGAACCTCGTGTTCTCTGCGCGCCTGTACGACATCCCGGCGGGCGAGCGTTCCCGCAGGATCGTCGACGCGCTGGAATTCATGGAGCTGGCGGACGCCGCCGACCGCCTCGTCAAGACCTACTCGGGCGGCATGATCCGGCGGTTGGAACTGGCGCAGGCCATGCTGCATCGGCCGGCGGTGCTGTTCCTGGACGAGCCGACAATCGGGCTGGACCCGCTCGCGCGCCATGCAGTCTGGGACCACCTGCAGAGCCTGCAACGCGATTTCGGCATGACCGTGCTGTTGACGACGCATGACATGGAAGAGGCCGAGCACCTGTGCGACGAACTCGCCATCCTGCACGCGGGCCGCCTGGCGGTCAGCGGGCGGCCGGCCGACCTGCGTGCCGCCATCTCGCCCGAGGCCACGCTGGACGACGTGTTCGCGCGCCACTGCGGCGGCACCATCGTTCACGGCGGCGGCTTCGCCGACACGCGCGAGGCACGCGCCACGGCGCGGCGCCTGGGCTGACGAAAGGGACGACTTTGGGGCTGCGCCGATTCCTCCTGCAAACAGCCGCTGTGGCCGATGTCGAGATGCGCAAGCTGCTGCGCGACCCGACGGAACTCGTCTCACGCGCGGTGCAGCCGGTGTTGTGGCTGACGGTGTTCGGGCAGGTGATGGAGCGCGTGCGCGGGATCCACGCCGGAGCGGTGAGCTACCTCGTGTTCATCACGCCGGGCATCCTGGCGCAAAGCGTCCTGTTCAGCGCCATCTTCTATGGCATCGCGGTGATCTGGGAGCGCGACCTCGGCGTCGTCCACAAGCAGCTGGTCAGCCCGGCCTATCGCAGCGCCCTGGTGCTGGGCAAGGCGCTTTCGGCGGGCTTTCGAGGCCTGGTGCAGGCCGGGGTGATCTACCTGCTGGCCCTTCTGATGCAGGTGGAGATACGCCACGAACTTCTTGCGGTTGTCGCGGTGCTGACCACCGTAGTGCTTGGTTCGGCGGTGTTCTCGACCTTTTCGCTGATCATCGCGTGCATCGTCAAGACGCGCGAGCGCTTCATGGGCGTGGGCCAAGTGCTGACGATGCCGCTGTTCTTCGCCAGCAGTGCCATCTATCCACTGGACCTGATGCCCCAATGGCTGCGGGCGATCGCCCGATTCAACCCGCTGACGTATCTCGTCGATGCGCTGCGCGGGCTGATGGTGCCTGGCGATTCCGCCTTCGCCAACTGGGGAACCGACTTCGTCGTGCTGACGGTGCTCTTCGCCCTGCTGATGGCAGTGGCCGTGAAGCTGTACCCAGGTTTGGTGCGTTGACGCGCGGCGGGCTAAGCCATGGCTTGCTTGGCTTTGGTCGAAGGCCGCTTCTTTCTGATCGTTGGAACTCGTCTCTGACCAGGCCGCAAGCAACGATGGGAACGTTTGAACGATCTACGCCGAAGGTCAGCTTCGGGGCAGCGAATTCGTTCCCGTGAATGTCGGCGGCGGGCCGAGGGCGAGTCCTCCCTCGTTCGATCACGGCGCCCTGAACCTGTCGGTCACGCCGGACCGCCATGTAGCCGCCGGACACCAGCACCGCATCCCGGCCACTTCCTGCCGCTGGCAACAAGCAGCTTCCCGGTGTCTCTTGTTCGATCCAGCAATGGCGCCAGGACAACCGGCCTCAGGCCAGACCCAGCTGGGCGCGCTGAGCTGCGTTGCGCTCCTCAGCCTTTTGCAGGGCGGGCCGTTGCGCCAGGCGCTCGGCATAGGCGGTGAACGAGGGACGTGCTTCAATCGTCTTGAAGGTCAGCATGAAGCGCAGCGTGCCACCGAAGATGACGTCGGCCATCGAGAAGCTGTCGCCCAAGATGTAGGCGCGGCCGGCGATGGCCGACTCCATGGCCTGCAGCATGGCGTCGTAAGACCCCCATCCGGCCTGACTTTCCTTGTAGGCCCAGCCCGCTTGTTTGGCCATGGACCCGGGTTCGATCACCGATGGCGCAAAGAGCGACCAACGCAGATAGGTGGCGCGCGCCGAATCATCGACCCGTGGTGCCAAGCGGCCGTAGGCGTAGCGATCGGCCAGATAGAGCGCAATGGCCGCAGACTCGGTCACGACCGCGTCGCCGTCGGTCAGGACGGGCAGTTTGCCCATCGGGTTGAGCGCCACCAACTCCGGCGCCTTGTGGGCGCCCTTCATGATGTCGACAGGACGCACTTCGTACGGCACGCCGACCTCTTCGAGCATCCAGACGACGTTTGCGGCGCGGGAATAGGGATGGTGGTAGAGAACGATGGACATCTTGGGCAGCCTGTCTAGCCAGGGCGCTTCAAGTGTAGGGTGCCGGACCGCGCAGGTCCAAGTGCCAGCATTGTCCGTGCTCAGGCGCCCGCCTCGTGAACGAACCCGTTGCCAATTCGTAGCTTCTTCATCTTCTCCCACAGCGTCTTGCGGCTGATGCCCAACAGCTCCGAGGTCTTCATGACGCTGCCACCAGTGCGCTCCAGTGCGCTGCGGATATGCCGCCGCTCCGCCTCTTCCACCATCGCGTGCAAGGGCACGAACTCGGCGTCAGAAGAGCCCACGGGACTAACGTTGGTCGGTGTCTCGGTCACGTCGAGGATCCCGGCTTCGCTCAGCACCACCGCTTCCTCCAGGTACGACCGCAACTCGCGTGCATTGCCCTTCCAGCTGCGGCCCAGGACATCGCGCAGGAAGGCTTCCGACATGGCCACCGGCCGGCCCTGTTCTGCGGCCAACTCCTGCAACATGCGCTCGGTCAACCAGCGGATGTCCTCGGGCCGCTCGCGCAGCGGCGGCAGTCCGATGCGGATGACCGCCAGCCGGTAGTACAAGTCCTCGCGGAACGTTCCGGCCGCCATGTCGGCATGCAGGTCGCGGTTGGTGGCGGCGATGATCCTGAAGTCGCTGCGCGTGACCTTCTCCGAGCCAAGGCGGAAGAAGCTGTGCTCCTGCAGCGCGCGCAGCAGCTTGGCCTGCATGCTTGCGGGCAGTTCGCCGACCTCGTCCAGGAACAAGGTGCCGCCGTTGGCGCGCTCCAGGTAACCCCGGTGCATGCGCGCCGCCCCGGTGAACGCATTCTTCTCGTAGCCGAAGAACTCGGCCTCCATCATCGTCTCCGGCACGGCGGCGCAGTTCACCGCGACGAACTCGCCCGTCGCGCAGCGGTCCCCCAGGCGATGGATCAACTGCGCCGCGACTTCCTTGCCGACGCCGGACTCGCCGGTCAGCAGCACCGGCACGCGCTGCCGGGCCACCTTGCGGACCAGGGCCTCGGCGTGGCGCATCGCGGGCGAAATGCCCAGCACACCATCCTGCGGCTGCGGCGGCCCGGATGAACTGGCCTGCTGCACCAGCGCGACCAGGTGCTCGATGTCGAAGGGCTTGGTGACGTACTCGCGGGCACCGGCGCGGATCGCGGCCACCGCATCGTTCACGCTGCCGTAGCCGGTGATGAAGAACCAGGGCAGCCGGCGCGCGGCCTCGGGCAGCTCGACGAACCATTGGGTGGCCAGCCCGTCGGCCAGGCGCACGTCGCTGACAACGGCACCCCAGCCCCGTCCCAGCTGCTCGGCGGCCGCGCCGATGCGCTGACACCAGCAGACCTCGAAGCCTTCGAGCTCGAAGCGCTGGACCAGCGATTCGCCCATGATCGGGTCGTCTTCAAGCAGCAGCAGGCTGTTCATGGTGTTCCCGGTTGGGCATCCAGAACACGACCCGCGTGCCCGGTGCATGGTCGGCGTCGACGTCGAAGCCACCGCCGTATTGGGTGGCCAGTTCGCGGCAGACCCACAGGCCGAAGCCGCGTGGATCCTCGCCGCTCTCGGCCGCGACGATGGCCGCCAGCGCGATGTGCGTGAGCTGCTCGCCGCCGTGGGCGACGCTGAAGCTCACCGTGGTCGCGTCGGCGCGCAACACGGCATGCACGGGGCCCGCGCCACCGGCCGCCTGCACCGCGTTGAGCAGCATGTTCAGCATGACCTGGCGCATCGTCGCCGAGGGCACGCGCAGCGCGGTCTGCACGTCGAACTCGGTCGTGACCTCCACGTCACGGCTGCCGCGGGCCGACGTGGCCAGCGTCACGACGTCGGCAAAGTCGTCGATCTCCAGCGCCCGGTCCTCGACGCGGGCCTGCGGGACGAGCGCGGCGACCGTCGTACGGATCTGGTGCAGCCCGCGCTGCAGCAGGTCCAGCGTGCGATGCCGTGCGCCCGGCTCGCCGCCATGCAGATGCAACGTGCGGGTGGCGTTTAGCAACCCGCCGAGCGGGTTGTTGATCTCGTGTGCCACGGCCGCCGTGATGCGACCGATCGCCGCCATCCGCTCGGCCGACAAGGCACGCCGCTCGGCCTGCTGGCGCGCCTGCAGCTCGTCGATGAGCTGCGCCACGGCGGCGCTGACGCGGCCGAGTTCGGGGTCGCGCGGATGCGGCAGCTGTGCGCGCAAGCTGGCCGCGTCGGTGCGGCCGATGCGCTCGATCACCTGGGCCACGGCGGCCACCGGTGCCGTCATCCGGCGGCCGATCCACCAGCCTGCCGGCACCAGCAACAGCACCGCCAGGCCGACGCCGATCAGCGCCGGCCGCATCAGCGCGGCCCATTGGGGGGCGAACACCGGGCCGTCGACCTCGATATAGGTGAAGCCAAGTCGCTCGCCGTCTTCGCTGAGGATTGGCTCGAGCAGGGTGCTGCCGCCATCCGGGCGCTCGAGCCGCAGGCGCCCGGTCACCGCACGGGCGGCCGGCAGCGACAGGCCATCGATGGTGTGGCCCAGCAGGGGCCGCTCGGTGGCCAGCCGCGCCGGTTCGGAACTGGCAAAGACGCGGCCCTGGCGGTCGAGCACCGCCGCGCGAGCATGGCCTGCCCCGGCCCCGGGCAGCAGGGCAGCCGTGCTGCGCAGCAATGCGAATACCAGCCAAGTGTCGTCGGCGGCCAGCATCGGCAGTGCCTGCGCGTCGACCAGCCGCGCGGCGCGGTCCACGGTGGCCAGCGTTTCGACGCGCGCCGCCTGCATGCCGAATCGGGCCGAGACGGCGGTGACCAGCAAGGCCCCGAGCACCACGGCCAGCGCGAGTCCGAGCGGGATCTGCACGCGGTAGGGCAGTCGCGGCACGATCATGCCTGCACGCCCGAGTCGGGCACGCGCAGCGCCAACTCTCGTATCGAATCGAAGATGGAAGGTTGCCCTGCGATGAAGCCGTCCAGGTTCAGCGCATCGAGCAGCGACCGGCCGTCGACGCTGTCCTGCATCCCGATCAGCGTCGAACGCAGCACCTGCAACTCGGATCGCGAATCGCGTGCCCGCGTCACCAGTGGCGGAAAGCCGTGCAGCCTTGACTTCCAGACGACCTCGGTGCGCAGGGCGGCCGTCATGTGCTGCACGCGCATGGTCTCCCAGACGTAGCCGTCGATCGACCCGGCGTCCGCCAGTTCAGCCGCCACCGCCTCGGCCACGTTTCGGTGGCCATGGGCGAAGAAGGTCCGCTTCAGGTCGCGCGACGGCACCAGCCCGACCGCCTCGAATTCGCCCTGAGCCACCAGCCATCCTGAATTGGACAGTGGGTCGGAATAGGCGAACACCTTGCCGCGCAGGTCGGCGTAGCCGTTGATGAGCGAGCCGACGCCGGCCGAGCGAATCAGGTAGGACTGGTACTGGGGCCGGCCGCGGTACATCGGCACCGCCAGGAGCTGCAGCCGCGGCTGGAAGCGAACGTACGGGTAGCCGCAGATCCAGGCGGCATCGAGGTCGCCGCCGAACAACAGGTCCAGGATCGGCTGGTATTCGTCGCGAACCGCGAACGAGACCGTCAGGCCGAGCCGCTGGGACAGGTACTCGGCCCAGCGGGCCAGGAATGCGGCTTGGTCGGCCAGCATCACCGCGGTCAGACCGATGCGCAGCCTTGCCGGCATCGTGGTGCTGCGCGGCGTCGTGACGCCGGACGCCGCAGTGCCGGCGAGCCAGGCAGCGCTGGCAGTCATCCATGTGCGGCGTCTCATCGGCACTCCATGCTGTCACGATTCCGTAACGTAACGCGGCGCTCACGAGTTACGCAATCCGGACCGTCACGGAGTGATCGAACGCAAGTCGTTGATTTTCTTGGCCTGATGGCGTGGCATCGGGCTTGCAATTCCTGCGCGGTCCTTTCCAAAACCAAACAGGAGACAGCATGGAAGAGCTCAAGCTCAGTCGCCGGATATTCCTCAAGTCGAGCACCTCGGCCGCCGCCGTCGTCGGCAGCGCCGGCGCGGTGCTGATGCCGGGCAGCGCGCAGGCGGCGACGCCCGAGAGCACCGACCTCGCTCACGCTGGACTACCCGCGCCGCGGCGTCGGCAAGGCCGCCGGCATGCCGGTGAACGAAGCCGTGGCCTTCAGCTATCCCGACGAGAGCTCGCCCTGCGTGGCGATCCGCATGGGCCACGCCGTGCCCGGCGGCGTGGGGCCGAACCAGGACATCGTGGCCTACAGCTCGCTGTGCACGCACATGGGCTGCCCGGTGCAGTACCAGCCCGATAGCATGGTCTTCAAGTGCGGCTGCCACTTCTCGATGTTCGATGCCGAGCATGGCGGCCAGATGGTCTGTGGCCAGGCCACCGAGAACCTGCCGCGCGTGATGCTGAGCTACGACGCCGCGACCGACACCGTTGCCGCGATCGGCATCGCCGGCCTGATCTACGGCCGCCAGGCCAACATCCTGTAAGGAGCGCATGCCATGAGCACCCGCATCGACGACCGCATCGCGCTGCCCCCGAAGGACGCCGCGAAGACCAACATGACCTGCCACTTCTGCATCGTGGGCTGCGGCTACCACGTGTACAAGTGGGACGCCAACACCGAGGGCGGCCGTGCCGCCGGACAGAACGCGCTGGGCATCGACTTCACCCGGCAGGTGCCGCCGCTGGCGATCTGACGATGACCCCGGCGATGACCAACACGATCACCGACCGCGGCGGCAAGCGCTGGAACATCATGGTCGTGCCGGACAAGGAATGCGTCGTCAACAGCGGCCTGTCCTCGACCCGCGGCGGCAAGATGGCGACCTACATGTACTCGCACGACGGGGTCGGTCGCGAACGGCTGAAGAACCCGCGCATCGCCCACAGCGATCAGCAACTCGAGACGAGCTGGGACAACGCGCTGGCGATCTACGCCGGGCTGACGAAGAAGATCCTCGACACCGACGGCCCGAGCGGCATCCTGTTCGACTGCTTCGACCATGGCGGCGCCGGCGGCGGCTTCGAGAACACCTGGGGCACCGGCAAGCTGATGTTCAGCGCGATCCAGACGCCGATGGTGCGCATCCACAACCGCCCCGCCTACAACAGCGAGTGCCACGCCACGCGCGAGATGGGCATCGGCGAGCTGAACAACAGCTACGAGGACGCACAGCTCGCCGACTGCATCGTCGCCACCGGCTGCAACTCGTACGAGACGCAGACCAACTACTTCCTCAACCACTGGGTGCCCAACCTCAACGGCGGCACGGTGGACAAGAAGAAGAAATGGTTCCCGGCCGAGGCGGCCTCGGCCGCGCCGGCGAAGATCGTGATCATCGATCCGCGTCGCTCGGCCACGGTGGCCATCGCCGAGCAGGTGGCCGGCAAGGACAACGTGCTGCACCTGGACATCCAGCCCGGCACCGACACCGCGCTGTTCAACGCGCTGTTCACCTACGTGGTCGAGAAGGGCTGGCACGACAAGGCCTTCATCGAACAGCACAGCGCGGGCTTCGACGACGCCGTCAAGACGAACCGCATGGCGATCGACGAGGCGGCCAAGATCTGCGGCGTGCCGGCGGCGAAGATCCGCCAGGCGGCCGAATGGGCCTACGCACCGAAGGCCGGTGGCCACCGCAAGCGCACGTTCCACCCCTACGAGAAAGGCATCATCTGGGGCAACGACAACTACGTCATCCAGAGCGCGCTGGTCAGCCTGGTCATCGCCACCCACAACGTGGGCCGCCGCGGCACCGGCGTGTGCCGCATGGGCGGCCACCAGGAGGGCTACACGCGGCCGCCGTACCCGGGCGACCACAAGATCTACATCGACCAGGAGGTCATCGCCGGCCGCGGCCTGATGTACACGCTCTGGGGCACGAATCCGTTCCAGACCACGCTCAACGCCGAGCAGCACCAGCAGGTGCTGCACAGGCGCGCGGGCATCGTCAGCGACGCCATGGCCAAGGCCCGCGGCGCCAGCGCAGAGCAGATGGTCGAGGTCATCTACGACGCGTGCAAGAACAAGGGCGGCATGTTCGTCGCCGCGATGAACCTCTACCCGACCACGGTCGCCGAAGAAGCGCACCTGATGTTCCCCGCCGCCCAGCCCGGCGAGATGAACCTCACGTCGATGAACGGCGAGCGCCGGCTGCGCCTGTCCGAGAAGTTCATGGACCCGCCCGGCTCGGCCAAGCCCGACTGCCTGATCGCCGCCGACATCGCCAACACGCTGAAGGCGATGTACGCGAAGGAAGGCAATGCGGCGATGGCCAAGCGCTTCGAAGGCTTCGACTGGAAGACCGAGGAGGACGCGTTCAACGACGGTTTCCGCCGCGCCGGCCGGCCCGGCGTCGGGCCGATCGACAGCCAGGGCGGCGACACCGGCTACATGGCCACCTACGCGCTGCTGCGCAAGGCCGGGACGAATGGCGTGCAGCTGCCGATCAAGAAGGTCGAAGGCGACAAGCTCGTCGGCACCGAGATGGTCTACGAGGACAACAAGTTCAGCACCGCCGACGGTCGCGCCCACTTCAAGCCCGCACCCTGGAACGGCCTGCCCGACATGGTGGCCGGGCAGAAGGCGAAGTACAAGTTCTGGATCAACGGCGGCCGCGCCAACGAGGTCTGGCAGACGGCCTACCACGACGAGTTCAACAGCTTCGTGCGCGACCGCTTCCCGCTCGCCTTCCTCGAGATGAACCCGGACGACGCGAAGGCGCTCGGCGTCGCACCGGGCGACATCGTCGAGGTCTGGAACGACTTCGGCAGCACCTACGCGATGGCCTACCCGCTGGTCTCGGCCAAGCCGGGGCAGACCTTCATGCTCTTCGGCTACATCAAGGGCGTGCACGGCCACGTCGTCACGTCCTGGGTCGACCGCAACGTGGTGCCGTACTACAAGGGCACCTGGGGCGACATCCGGCGCGTCGGCAACGTCGAGGAATGGAAGCAGACCGTGAGCCTGAAGGACCGTCGCTTCGCTTGAGCGACGGCGAGCAGAGCTGTCTCCTCCCGGCGCGGTGCGCCGGGTTCCCCGGGGGGTGTCTGACGGCACCCCTCTTTTCGAAGGATCCAAACACGATGAGCATCGACGGCATGGCGGCGCCCGGCTCGGAGGCTGGCGCAGCGCATCCGCTCGCTTCGAGCGGCGAACCAAGACCTCGAGGTGTGACACAGGCGTCGGAGGGCGACGGCGAGATCTTCTCGATCGCGCAGGCCCTGATCAGCTCGCGCCAGAACGTCTCGCCCAAGCGCTTGGTCGAGCCCGGGCCGTCCGCCGAGCAGCTTCAGGCCTTGCTGACGCTGGCTGCCGCCGCGCCGGATCACGGGCTTCTCACGCCCTGGCGCTTCATCGTCGTGCCGCCGGCCGAGCGGCACCGCCTGGCGGAGGTCTTCGCGCTGGCACTGATCGACCGCGATCCCGGTGCCACGCTCGAGCAGATCGAGTCGGCCCGCGAAAAGGCCCACCGTGCGCCGCTGCTGATGGTGGCTGTCGCCTGTCTGGGCCAACGCGAGCCGAACACGCCGGCCCTGGAGCGACTGGTGTCGATGGGGGCCGCGATCCAGAACCTGCAGCTGGGCGCGCACGCGATGGGTTTCGGCGCGGGGCTGACCAGCGGCCAGGCGATGGCGTCGGCAAGGCTGCGGGAGCTGTGCGGTCTGGGTGACGGCGAAGTGCCGGTCTGCTGCGTCAACATCGGCACGGTGACCCGGCGCAAGGTCGCGGCGCGAGCGCGGCCTTTACCCGAGGCTTTCGTCACCGAGCTCGCCGCTGCGTCATCGATACGCGGCGTGCAATAGCACGAAGGCCGCGATCGATGCGCCAGCCGCCAGCAAGCCCTACATCCGCACCAGGGCCGGAAGGACGACTCGCGGATCACGCGGACAGATCAATGGCAACGGGACGAGCGCACTCGAAGAACTCGCTCGCGCGCCTGCGCGTGCCGCGTCATCCTCCGAGGCCTGCGTACTCATCGAACGCGCGCGGCGCACCGGCGCCATAGACTGCAGCCGTGCCCCCGCCCATGCAGACCGCTAGCGCAACGGTCTCGACGGCTTCCTGGCGGCTTGCCCCTGCCTTCATCGCGGCCAGCGTGTGATAGGCGACGCAGCCGCCGCAACGCACGGCGATGCTGATCGCGAGCGCCATCAGTTCCTTCGTCTTGGTATCGAGCGCGTTCGGGGTGGTCGCGGCAATCGCAAGGCTGCCGAGGGCCTTCATCGTCGCTCGCGCGCCGTTGCGAATCAGTCCGATTCCGCCGACCACGTCGTCCGCGGCCTTGGTGAATAGGGCAGTGCGCTCGAAGTCCAGTGCATTGCGCCACGCTGTTCTGTAGCGACCTGGCGACGCCTGCTGACCACCGACCAACGATCACGGACGTTCGCCGCCCGCGAACGAACGACGAGGCAGTGGCCCGGCCAGGCTCGACCCGGGATCCGTGGATGTCGCCATTCGGCCGCAACGCCACGCTGCCGGCCAATTCCCGACGGCCCCGGCATCTTGCACGCGGGCCATCCGTCGCATCGGGTCTGACCCGGCGCGTCAGGCTCTCGATTCGAGCACCGCGGCGTTGATCATCGTGCGCAGCTCGCGGCGGAGGGGGTACTTGGACGATGGCATGAACTGCGTCAAGAAGACGACGCAGAGGTCCTCCACCGGGTCGATCCAGAACGCGGTCGACGCGGCGCCACCCCACCAGTACTCGCCCGGCGATCCCGCGACCTGGGTTTTCGCGACGTCGGTGGTCATCGCGAAGCCGAGTCCGAAGCCGACGCCCTTGTAGGTGGCTTCGGAGAACATGGAGACCGAGAGGTCGGCCAGGTCGGCGCCGCCGGGCAGGTGGTTGGCGCGCATCAGCTGCAGCGTCTTCGGGCCGAGCAGCCGTACCTCGCCCGCGGCGCCGCCCTGGCGCAGCATCTCGCAAAAGCGCATGTAGTCGGCTGCCGTCGACACCAGCCCACCGCCACCCGACGGCGCGTTCGGCGGCTGGAGGAAGCTGCGGATCGGCGCCGGCTCGAGCGCGCCGCTGGCCGAGGCCTGGTAGCACCCGGCGCAGCCGCGCCGCCTTCTCGGCCGGCACGTGGAAGTCGGTGTCGATCATGCCCAGCGGCTGCAGGATCCGCTGGCGCACGAAGTCTTCGAACGGCAGCCCCGAGATCTGGCCGACCAGGTAGCCCAGCACGTCGGTCGAGACCGAGTAGTTCCACGCGCTGCCGGGAGAGAACTCCAGCGGCAGCTTGGCCAGCGCCTGCACCCAACCCTCCAGCCCTTGCGTCTGCTCGGCGAGATCGATCTTGCCCATCCGGTACGCGGCGTCGACGTTGGTGCGCATCTGGAAGCCGTAGGTCAGCCCCGAGGTGTGGCGCAGCAGGTCGATCATGCGCATCGGCGCGTGCCGTCGGCCGGGTCTGGAACGCGCCCGGCACGCCGCAGACGTAAACGCCCAGTTCGCGCCACGAGGGAATGTAGCGGTGCACCGGGTCGTCGAGCGCGACCTTTCCTTCCTCGACGAGCATCATGAAGGCGACGCTGGTGATCGGCTTGGTCATCGAGTAGATGCGCACGATGCTGTCCTCGGCCAGCGGCGCACCGGTCTCGAGCGAAGCCCGGCCGAGCACGCTCTGGTGCACGAGCCGGCCACCGCGCGCGACCTGCAGCAGCGCGTGCGGCAGCTTGCCGGCGTCCACGTAGCGCTCGGCCAGAAGGCGGTCCACGCGCGCCAGGCGCTGCGAGCACAGGCCCATGGATTCGGGTGTCGCGGTCAGCATCGTCGTCGGTCCCAGGGCTGTCTCGTGGCGAGTGGCTGGCGATTGTCGGCGCTTGCAGGGCGCAGTGCCGCCAGCCGATGCGTGATCCGGGCCTGCGCTTCGGCGCATCGGGCTGGCGTGAGCTTGCCAGCACTGAATGAGCGTCGTGGTCGCGAGGCCTCCAAAGCGGACGGTTGCTCCAGGTGCGCGGGCTCACCCGGCCAACTGCGGTCTTCTGCGCGCGGCGTCGCCTCAGCAGGTCACGAGGTCGGTGTGCGCGAACCCCTTCGTGTAGTCGAGCACGGAGACGATTTCCGGAACGACGCGAAAGAGCGCGACATCCTCCGGCGCGGGCATCTTCATCTGTGCGGTCGCGGGCGGCGCGTCGAGGTACTTCAGCGGCATCATCCCGATCACCTTCTCCGCCTCGGACCGGTCGCTCACGCGATGGGCGCGCGCCGCCATCGACAAGCCGGTGATCGACATGATGTCCGGCGTGTCATGGTCGATCGTGATCGACACGCGATTGTCGTGCGCGAGGTTCGCGGCCTTCTGGCTCTCCAGGCCGCAGAGGAACCAGAGCGTGAGGCCCTCGTTCACGTAGCCAACCGTCGTAGCCTGCGGCCAACCGTCCGGCCGCACGGTGGCAATCGTCATGATCCTGTGACCCTCGAGCAGAGCCAGGATCTTCTGCCTTAGCAAGTCGTCCATGAGGACCTCCACAGCCGCCTATCGACTGAATGCGAAAACAATCCTGCCACAGCTCGCGCACTTCGCGTCCGAGATCCTTCGCCACGCTGGTCCGACCTCTTGCACATCAACGCCTGCTCATCACGCGGTAGCGGAAGCGCTCGGCGCTAGAGGCGATCGATTTCGATAGTCATTCAGAACTATGCGGGTGCGGCCCCGCTAGTCCTTCTGCCGTGCGCCGCCGCGTCGTGCGGTGTATGGGCAAAGGCTCCTGAGTGGGCCAGAGTCATGTCACCGCTTCTCGCGAGTCCGTGTCATGACTTCCGCATCCCGCCCGGCTCCACCGACCGTCCTTCCACGCCAGGCTTGGCAGGTGCTGATCGTCAGCACGCTGGCCTTCACGGTGTGTTTCATGGTCTGGATGATGTTCGGCGTCATCGGCATCCCGCTGAAGAAGACGCTGGGTCTCAACGCGACCGAATTCGGCCTGCTCACCGCCATGCCGGTGTTGACCGGTTCGCTGATCCGCGTGCCGCTGGGCATCTGGACCGACAAGTACGGCGGACGCATCGTCATGACGGTGTTGATGGCCGTCACCGTGCCGGCGATCTGGCTCATGTCCTACGCCACCCAATACTGGCACTTCCTGGTCATCGGCTTGTTCGTGGGCCTCGCGGGCGGCTCGTTTTCGGTCGGCACGCCCTACGTCGCACGTTGGTTCCCGAAGAATCGCCAGGGGACGGCGATGGGCGTCTACGGCGCCGGCAACTCCGGTGCGGCCGTCAACAAGTTCTTGGCACCGGCACTGGTGGTGGCCTTCGGCTGGACCATGGTGCCCCAGGTGTATGCCGCGATCATGCTGGGCACGGTCATCGTGTTCTGGCTGTTCAGCAGCAGCGACCCCTCGCACCTCGTAGCCAGCCAGACGAAGTTCACCGTCCAGCTCCAGTCGCTGAAGGATCCCAAGGTCCTGAAGTACTGCCAGTACTACAGCATCGTCTTCGGCGGCTACGTCGCACTGAGCCTGTGGATGGTGCAGTACTACGTCGGTGAATACGGCCTCGACATCCGCATCGCCGCGTTGCTGGCGGCCTGCTTCTCGCTGCCGGGGGGCGTGTTGCGCGCCATCGGCGGCATCCTCTCCGACAAGTACGGCGCGCACAGCGTCACCTGGTGGGTGATGTGGACGAGTTGGATCTGCCTGTTCCTGCTGAGCTACCCGCAGACCGACTTCACGGTGCTCACCGTCAACGGCCCACGCACCTTCCACATCGGGTTGAACGTCTACGCATTCACGGCCTTGATGTTCGCGCTCGGCATCGCCTTCGCATTCGGCAAGGCCAGCACCTTCAAGTACATCAGCGACGACTACCCGCACAACATCGGCACCATCAGCGGCATCGTAGGGCTGGCCGGCGGGCTGGGCGGCTTCGTGCTGCCGATCCTGTTCGGCGTGCTGATGGACCTGACCGGCATCCGCTCCAGCGCCTTCATGCTGATGTACGGCGTGGTCTGGATTTCGTTGATCTGGATGTACTGGACCGAGGTGCGCAAGACCGAAATGATGGGCGCCAACGCCCCCGCCTCGCCGCTGTCGCGCCGCTTCGCGCGCTGACAGCCGCTTCCTCCACGGAGACCCCTCATGAACCCGACTCCCCTGGGCGCCACGCGCGGCAGCACGCTGCAAGTCTGGACGCCCGAAGACAAGGCCTTCTGGGCCCAGCAGGGCGAGGCCATCGCCAAGCTCAACCTCTGGATCTCGGTGCCGGCGCTGTTCCTGGCCTTCGCGATCTGGCAGGTCTGGAGCGTGGTGGCCGTGAGCCTGCCCTCGCTCGGCTTCAAGTACTCGACCAACCAGTTGTTCTGGCTGACCGCGGCGCCGGCACTGTCCGGCGCAACGCTGCGCATCTTCTACAGCTTCATGGTCCCGCTGGTCGGTGGCCGGCGCTGGACCGCGATCTCCACCGCATCGCTGCTGATCCCGGCCATCGGTATCGGCTTCGCGGTGCAGGACAACACCACCAGCTATCCGACGATGATGGTGCTGGCGCTGCTGTGCGGCTTCGGCGGTGGCAACTTCAGCTCCAGCATGGCCAACATCAGCTTCTTCTTCCCGAAGGAGCGCAAGGGATCGGCGCTGGGCGTCAACGCCGGACTGGGCAACATGGGTGTGTCGGTGGTGCAGTTCCTGAGCCCGCTGGTCGTCACGGCCGGGATCTTCGGTATCTTCGGCGGCGACCCGCAGACCATCGTCAAGGCCGGCGAGCCGGTCCAGGTGTGGACGCAGAACGCAGCCTTCGTCTGGGTGCCCTGGATCGCCATCGCGGCCGTGGTGGCCTGGCTCGGCATGAACGACCTGGCCGAGGCCAAGGCCAGCTTCGCCGACCAGGCGGTGATCTTCCGACGCAAGCACAACTGGCTGATGTGCCTGCTGTATTTGGGCACCTTCGGCAGTTTCATCGGCTACGCGGCGGGCTTTCCGCTGCTCATCAAGAGCCAGTTCCCCGGCATCAACCCGCTGGCCTATGCGTGGCTCGGTCCGCTGGTGGGCGCGGCGGTGCGGCCCTTCGGCGGCTGGCTGGCCGACAAGCTGGGCGGGGCGCGCGTGACGCTGTGGAACTTCGTCGTGATGGCCTGCGCGGTGGTCGGCGTGCTGATCTTCCTGCCCAAGGGCGCGGCGACCGCGCTGGCCCTGCCCTGGGGGCCCGCCGGCGGCAGCTTCGCGGGCTTCTTCATCAGCTTCCTGGTGCTGTTCTTCACCACCGGCATCGGCAACGGCTCGACCTTCCGCATGATCCCGGTGATCTTCCTGAACCAGAGGCTGCGCGGCGTGGACCCGAAGGACGGCGCCGCCATGCAGCGCGCCACCAAGGAAGGCAATACCGAGGCGGCGGCGACGCTGGGCTTCACGGCGGCGATGGCGGCCTATGGCGGCTTCTTCATCCCCAAGAGCTACGGCAGCTCGATCTCGCTCACCGGCGGGCCCGAGGCGGCGCTCTACGTCTTCATCGTCTTCTACCTGATCTGCATCGCGGTGACCTGGTGGCACTACGCCCGCAAGAACGCACCGATGCCCTGCTGAATTCGGACCCACGACCATGAGCCATTTCCTCGACCGCCTCACGCACTTCAGCCTGCCCAAGGAAAGCTTCGCCGGCGACCACGGCGTGGTCACCGGCGAAGACCGCACGTGGGAGGACGCCTACCGCAACCGATGGGCGCACGACAAGGTCGTGCGCAGCACGCACGGCGTGAACTGCACCGGCAGCTGCTCGTGGAAGATCTACGTCAAGGGCGGCATCGTCACCTGGGAAACCCAGCAGACCGACTACCCGCGCACGCGCTGGGACATGCCCAACCACGAGCCGCGCGGCTGCGCCCGCGGTGCGTCGTACTCCTGGTATCTGTACAGCGCCAACCGGGTCAAGTACCCGATGGTGCGCGGCCGCCTGTTGCAGCGCTGGCGTGCCGCGCTCGAGGCGAGCAAGACGCCGGTGGATGCATGGGCGTCGATCGTCGAGGATCCCGAGGCCCGGCGCGACTATCAGCAGGTCCGTGGCATGGGCGGCTTCGTGCGCAGCAGCTGGGACGAGGTGAACCAGCTCGTCGCGGCGGCCAACGTCTACACCATCAAGACGCACGGCCCGGACCGCGTGGTCGGCTTCTCGCCGATCCCGGCGATGAGCATGGTCAGCTACGCCGCCGGCAGCCGCTACCTGCAGCTCATCGGCGGCGTCTGCCTGAGCTTCTACGATTGGTACTGCGACCTGCCGCCGGCCAGCCCGCAGGTCTGGGGCGAGCAGACCGACGTGCCCGAGTCGGCCGACTGGTACAACTCGACCTACATCATCGCCTGGGGCAGCAACGTGCCGCAGACGCGCACGCCCGACGCGCACTTCTTCACCGAGGTGCGTTACAAGGGCGCGAAGACGGTGGCGGTGACGCCGGACTACAGCGAGGTCGCCAAGCTGTCCGATCTCTGGCTGCACCCCAAGCAGGGCACCGACGCGGCGCTGGCGATGGCGATGGGCCACGTGGTGCTGAACGAGTTCTACTTCGGCGGGAGCGCCGGGCCGCTCCCAGGCGAGCGAACCTCGCCGGCGAGCGGGTCGCCGCAAGGCGCCGCTGGGGGTTCACGACCGCGCAGCCCCTACTTCGACGACTACGCGCGTCGCTACACCGACCTGCCCTTGCTGGTCATGCTCAAGACGCACACCCTGGCCGACGGCAGCGTCACCCATGTGCCGGACCGCTACCTGCGCGCCAGCGACTTCAACGGCAAGCTGGGCCAGGACAACAACCCCGAATGGAAGACCGTCGCCTTCGATACCGAAGGCCGCGCGGTGCTGCCCAACGGCAGCATCGGCTTTCGCTGGGGTGCCGAGCAGCGCGCCGACCTCGGCAAGTGGAACCTGGAGGCCAAGGAGGCGCGCCACGGCGCCGACGTGAAGCTCAAGCTCTCGCTGCTGGAGGACGGGCCGCAGGAGCACGAGGTGGTCGATGTCGCGCTGCCCTATTTCGGCGGCGTCAGCGCGCCGCATTTCGCGTCCAACGCTCTGCAGGGCGACGTGAACCGCGTCAAGGTGCCGGCGCTGCGCCTGCGTCTGGGCAAGGCCGGTGACGAACGCCATGCGCTGGTGGCCACGGTGTTCGACCTGCAGGCCGCGCAGTACGGCATCGACCGCGGACTGGGATCGGGGGCGCGGAGCTACGACGACGATGCCGCCTACACGCCCGCCTGGGCCGAGAGCATCACCGGCGTGCCGCGCGACCAGATCGTCACCGTGGCGCGCCAGTTCGCCGACAACGCCGACCGGACGCACGGCAAGTCGATGGTCATCATCGGCGCGGGCGTGAACCACTGGTACCACGCCGACATGAACTACCGCGGCGTCATCAACCTGCTGATGATGTGCGGCTGCATCGGCCAGAGCGGCGGCGGCTGGGCGCATTACGTGGGCCAGGAAAAGCTGCGCCCGCAGACCGGCTGGACAGCGCTGGCCTTCGCGCTGGACTGGATCCGTCCGCCACGCCAGATGAACGGCACCAGCTTTTTCTATGCCCACACCGACCAGTGGCGCTACGAGAAGCTCGGCCTGGAGGAGATCGTCTCGCCCACCTTGAGCGAGGCCGACCGGAAGCGGTACGCCGGCAGCATGATCGACTACAACGTGCGCGCCGAGCGCATGGGCTGGCTGCCTTCGGCGCCGCAGCTCAAGACGAATCCCTTGCAGGTGGTGAAGGACGCCACCGCCGCCGGACTGGACGCCAAGGACTACGTCGTTCGGGCCCTGGGCGACGGCACGCTGCAGATGAGCTGCGAGGATCCCGACGCGCCGCAGAACTGGCCGCGCAACCTGCTGGTCTGGCGTTCCAACCTGCTGGGATCGAGTGGCAAGGGCCACGAGTATTTCTGCAAGCACCTGCTCGGCACCGAAAACGGCGTGCAGGGCAAGGACCTCGGCAAGGACGACGCGAAACCTGCCGAGGTCGTGTGGCACGACCAGGCGCCCGAGGGCAAGCTCGACTTGCTGGTCACGCTCGACTTCCGCATGAGCACGACCTGCCTGTACAGCGACATCGTGCTGCCCACCGCGAGCTGGTACGAGAAGAACGACCTCAACACCAGCGACATGCATCCGTTCATCCATCCGCTCTCGGCCGCGGTGGACCCGGTGTGGCAATCGAGGAGCGACTGGGAGATCTACAAGGGCTTCGCCCAGGCCTTCAGCGAGGTCTGCGTCGGCCACCTGGGCGTCGAGAAGGAAGTGGTGCTGACGCCGCTGATGCACGACACGCCGGCCGAACTGGCGCAGCCTTTCGACGTCAAGGAATGGAAGAAGGGCCAGTGCGCGCTGATCCCTGGCAAGACCGCGCCGCAGATCGCGGTGGTCGAGCGCGACTATCCCAATGTGTACAAGCGCTTCATCGCCCTGGGTCCGTTGATGGACAAGCTCGGCAACGGCGGCAAGGGCATCGTCTGGAAGACCGGCACCGAGGTCGAGCAACTCGGCCAGCTCAACGGCAAGACGCTGGCCGAGGGCGTGACGAAGGGCATGCCGAAGATCGTCACCGACATCGACGCCTGCGAAGTGATCCTGCAACTGGCGCCCGAGACCAACGGGCAGGTCGCGGTGAAGGCCTGGAAGGCCTTGGGCAAGCAGACCGGTCGCGACCACACCCACCTGGCGATGTACCGCGAGGACGAGAAGATCCGCTTCCGCGACATCCAGGCCCAGCCGCGCAAGATCATCAGCTCGCCCACCTGGAGCGGCATCGAGAGCGAGACCGTCAGCTACAACGCCGGCTACACCAACGTGCACGAGCTGATCCCCTGGCGCACCCTCACGGGACGACAGCAGTTCTACCAGGACCACCCCTGGATGATCGCCTTTGGCGAGAGCTTTTCGACCTACCGCCCGCCGGTGGACCTGAAGACCACGTCGGGCATCCACAACATCAAGGGCAACGGCAACCCGGAGATCCTGCTCAACTTCATCACGCCGCACCAGAAGTGGGGCATCCACAGCACCTACAGCGACAACCTGATGATGCTGACGCTGAACCGCGGCGGCACCGTGGTCTGGCTCAGCGAGGACGACGCGAAGTCGGCCGGCATCGTCGACAACGACTGGGTCGAGCTGTTCAACGTCAACGGCGCCGTGGCGGCGCGTGCGGTGGTCAGCCAGCGCGTGCAATCCGGCATGGTGATGATGTACCACTCGCAGGAGAAGATCATCAACACGCCGGGCTCGGAAATCACCGGCGTGCGCGGCGGCATCCACAACAGCGTGACGCGCATCGTGCTCAAGCCCACGCACATGATCGGCGGCTACGCGCAGTTGAGCTACGGCTTCAACTACTACGGAACCATAGGCTCCAACCGCGACGAGTTCGTCGTCGTGCGCAAGATGGACAAGGTGGACTGGCTGGACACGCCGCGCGGTGACGAGCGCGTTGCCCTCGTCCAAGCCCAGGGAGAAGGCGCATGAAGATTCGTGCACAGATCGGCATGGTTCTGAACCTGGACAAGTGCATCGGCTGCCACACCTGCAGCGTCACTTGCAAGAACGTCTGGACGAGCCGACCGGGCGTCGAGTACGCCTGGTTCAACAACGTCGAGACCAAGCCCGGCATCGGCTACCCCAAGGAGTGGGAGAACCAGGACCAGTGGAACGGCGGCTGGGTGCGCAAGGCCAACGGCGCGATCGAGCCGCGCCAGGGCGGCAAGTGGAAGCTGCTGATGCGCATCTTCGCCAACCCCAACCTGCCGCAGATCGACGACTACTACGAGCCCTTCACCTTCGACTACGACCACCTGCAATCGGCGCCGGAGATGAAGCATGCGCCGACCGCGCGGCCGCGCAGCCTGATCACCGGGCAGCGCATGGAGAAGATCGTCTGGGGCCCGAACTGGGAAGAGATCCTGGGCGGCGAGTTCTCGAAACGTTCGAAGGACAGGAACTTCGACGACATCCAGAAGGACATCTACGGCCAGTTCGAGAACACCTTCATGATGTACCTGCCCCGGCTGTGCGAGCACTGCCTGAACCCGGCCTGCGTGGCGTCGTGCCCCAGCGGGAGCATCTACAAGCGCGAGGAAGACGGCATCGTCCTCATCGACCAGGACAAGTGCCGCGGCTGGCGCATGTGCGTCAGCGGCTGCCCGTACAAGAAGATCTACTACAACTGGAAAAGCGGCAAGGCCGAGAAGTGCATCTTCTGCTATCCGCGCATCGAGGCCGGCCAGCCCACGGTGTGCAGCGAGACCTGCGTCGGCCGCATCCGCTACCTCGGCGTGCTGCTGTACGACGCCGACCGCATCCAGGAGGCGGCCAGCGTCGAGCGCGACAAGGACCTGTACCAGGCCCAGCTCGACATCTTTCTCGACCCGCATGATCCCAAGGTGATCGAACAGGCCCGCGTGGACGGCATCCCCGACCACTGGATGGACGCGGCCCGCAACAGCCCGGTCTACAAGATGGCGGTGCAGTGGAAGGTCGCGTTGCCGCTGCACCCGGAATACCGCACGCTGCCGATGGTCTGGTACGTGCCGCCGCTGTCCCCCATCACGGCCGCGGCCAATGCCGGGCAGATGGGAACGAACGGCGAGATCCCCGACGTGAGCCAGTTGCGCATTCCGGTCAAGTACCTGGCCAACCTGCTCACCGCGGGCGACACCGCACCCGTGGTGCGGGCCCTCGAGCGCATGCTGGCCATGCGCGCCTACCAGCGTGCCAAGCACGTCGACGGTGTTGCCAACCATGCCGCCATCGACCAGGTGAAGCTGTCGGTGAACGAAGTCGAGGAGATGTACCAGGTGATGGCCATCGCCAACTACGAAGACCGCTTCGTGATCCCGACCACGCACCGCGAGTACGCCGAGAACGCGTTCAACGTGCGCGGCGGCTGCGGCTTCAGCTTCGGCAACGGCTGCAGCGAAGGCACGACCGAGACGAGCCTGTTCGGCAGCGAGAAGAAGCGCACCATTCCCATCAAGGCCGAGGTCTGACGTGAAGACGATTTCCCTGACGCTGCGCGTGCTGGCGCACCTGCTGAGCTATCCCGACGCGGCGCTGCGCGAGCATTTGCAGGAAATGCGCGAGGCGCTTCACCAGGAGCGTGCACTCTCGACGGGCCGCCTGGCCGAACTGGATGCGCTGATCGATCGCCTGGGCACCGCGCGGACCATGAACGCCGAGGAACACTACGTCGAGATGTTCGACCGCGGGCGCGCAACCGCGCTGCACCTGTTCGAGCACGTGCATGGCGATTCGCGCGACCGCGGCCCGGCGATGGTGGACCTGGTGAAGACCTACGAACAGGCTGGCCTGTACGTCGCGCCAGGGGAACTCCCCGACCACCTGACGGTGGTGCTGGAATATGCGTCGACCCAGCCGCCCGTCCAGGCGCGCGAGTTCCTGCGCGAACTCACCCACATCCTGCAGACGATCTTCAGCGCCTTGCTCGAGCGCGACAGCCCCTACGCCAGCGTGCTGGCGGCCGTGCTCGACCTCGCCGGCGAGACAGCCCAGGCCGTCACGCTGCCCGCCGAGCCGTCCCTCGACGAGAGCTGGGATGAACCGCTGGCCTTCGCCGGCTGCTCCACGCAGGGCCAGGCAAGTCCCGGACAGCCTCGAACGATGCAGATCGTCAGACGGCGGCCGGCCGACATCGCCATCCAACCCCCGAGGGGAGCCCGCACATGAACGTCGCCGTCCAGAACTTCTTCTTCACCGTCTACCCCTACATCTGCCTGGCGGTGTTCCTGATGGGCAGCCTGGCGCGCTTCGACCGCGACCAGTACACGTGGAAGAGCGACTCGTCGCAACTGCTGCGCGCGGGCCAACTGCGCTGGGGCAGCAACCTGTTCCACGTCGGCATCCTGTTCCTGCTGTTCGGGCACACGGTGGGCCTGCTGACGCCGCATTTCGTCTACGAGCCCTTCATCAGCGCGCCGAACAAGCAGATGGTGGCGGTCGTCTCGGGCGGGCTGGCCGGGCTGGTCTGCTTCGTCGGCCTGACGATGCTGCTGCATCGGCGCATCTTCGACCCGCGCATCCGGCTCACCAGCCACCGCACCGACCTGGCCATTCTCGTCATCCTGTGGGTGCAACTGAGCCTCGGCCTGGTGACGCTGCCGTTTTCGTTCGCCCATCGGACGGACGCGCAAGCGATGTTGATCCTCGCCGACTGGGCCCAGCACATCGTCACCTTCCGCCCCGATGCGAGCGCGCTGGCGGTGATCGCGTGGCCGTTCAAGGTTCACATGGTGCTGGGCATGACGATCTTCCTGCTCTTCCCCTTCAGTCGTCTGGTGCATGTGTGGAGTGGCCTGGCCTCGGTCACGTACCTGTTCCGCCCGTACCAGATCGTGCGCTCGCGTCGCCTGAACGTGCCCGCCGGACACAACCCACCGCGCCGCCAGGCCTGAGGAGACCGCATGCACGCCCCCGCAACCCTGCCGAGCATCAACGGCGTCGCGCTGGCCCAAGCGCAAGAGGCCGTCGACGAGGAAGCCCTGCGCCAGCGCGCCTGCACCGAACTGCTGCGACAGGCCGCCATCGGCAGCGGGCTGCTGCCCGCCGACGACCCGGCACCGCGGGACGGTGCGATCACGGAGGCGGCCAGCGCCGCCATCGAAGCGCTGCTGGACCGCGAACTCCTGCTGCCGGAGCCGTCCGACGACGCCTGCCGCCGCTACCACGCCGCCCAGCCGGCACGCTACGCCGTGGGCGAGCGCGCATGGGTCCGTCACGTGCTGTTCGCGGTCACGCCGGGCACGGACGTGAACGCGCTGCGCCAGCGCGCCGAAGGCTGCCTGCTGGATCTGCGTTGCGACGCCGGCGCGACCCGCTTTGCCGAGGTGGCCGCCGCCACGTCGAACTGCCCCAGCGGTGCCGACGGCGGCGAACTCGGCTGGCTGACGGCCGAAGACTGCGCCCCCGAATTCGCACGCGAGGTGCTGGGCCACGCCGAGATCGGCGTACTGCCGCGTCTGGTGGCCACGCGTTTCGGCTTGCACGTGGTGGAGGTGCGGGCACGCGAGCCCGGCGCACAAAAACCCTACGAAGCCGTTCGGTCGGCCGTGGCGCAGGCACTTCGTCAGCAGGCGTTCGCCACCGCGCTGCGGCAGTACCTGCAGTTGCTCGCGGGCCAGGCCCGGATCGAAGGCGTAGACCTCGAAGCGGCAAGCACGCCGCTGGTCCAGTAGCGCAGCAGCGCGAGCCGATCGGCGACCGGAACCAAAGGCCCGCCACTCCCGCCCGGTGATCGATGAAAGGCGTCGCGGCTCCGGATTTCATCCCGTGATGATGGGCCGCAAGGTCTCGATCTCCTCGACGATGAAGTCGAAGAAGGCGCAGACGCGCGGCGTGCGTCGCAACTCGCGGGTCGTGAGCAAGCGCCAGATCCGCGTCAGTTCGGCCACGGGCTCGAGCACCCGCACGAGATCGGGCTCCGCATCGCCGAGGGGAGTCGGCAGCGGCCCGACGCCGATCCCCGCCTTCACCGAATAGATCAGGCCGAGCACGCTGTTGCTGCGCGCTGCCAGCGGCGCCTCCGGCGCCACCTTGCGCAACCATTGGGCGATTCGATGCTTGGCCATCGTGTCGTCGAAGCCGACCAGCGCGTGGTTCGCGAGGTCCTCGATGCGCTCGGGCCGGCCATGGCGCTCGATGTAGGTCTTGCTCGCGTAGACGGCCCAGATCGAGTCGCCGATCTTGCGGCCGACGAGCTCGCCGTCTTCGGTATCGCCCGACCGGAGCGCAACGTCGGCGTCGCCCTGGCTCAGGTCGAGGTACTTGTCGCTCATCACGAACTGCACGCGCAGCGACGGGTGGCGCGCGTGGAAGCGATCGAGCAGCCCCGTCTGCGTGATGCGATGCACGATGGGCTCGGGGCACGTCATGCGGATCACGCCGGCGGCCTCCGAGCCCAGGGTCTGGAGTTGGCGCTCGAACGCGAGGACCGCGTGCTCGACGGCCTCGGCGAAGGGCAGCATCTCCTGGCCGAACTCGGTCAGGCGGTAGCCCGTCGGCTGCCGCTGCACGAGCGACTGCCCGATGCGCCGCTCCAGCTCGACCAGCCGCCGCTGCACGGTGGACTGGTCGACGCCGAGCGCGCGGCCGGCGGCCAGCGTGCTGCCATGGCGGGCGACCGCCAACAGGTGCCGGAGGTCGTCCCAGTCGAACTTGTGCGAGCTATGCGCCACCGCGGCCCCCTCCTGCAAACCTGCGCCTTACGCGGCCCCGCCCTGCGGCCTACGCTGCAGGCACATCGGCTCAAGGTTGACGCCGACCCCAGGACTTCAGGAGATCGGCCATGACCCAGCGACCATTGTCGACGACGGGCCGCCCACGACGCAGCCCCTTGCTCGGCGTCGCCACCGTCGTCCTGGGCCTCGCGGCGTGCGCCGGATCGAGCCGAGCCGAGCCGACGGTCACGATCACGTCGACCGCATCGAACGTGGTGTCCTACTGGAACGACATCGCGAACAAGACCGTCAACGCCGCGTCGGCCGTGAACACCACGGCCGAGGAGCAGCGCCCTTCGTATCACGTCGATCTCGCCAGCGTGCATGTCGCGATCTACGACGCGGTCAGCGCGACACCCAACCATCCCGAGTACCCGGCCGCGCACTCGTGTACCTCGGGCGCGCTCGGCGAGACCTTGCGGCAGTACTACGGCACGCACCGGGTCGTGTATGCCTTCGACAGTGCGGTGACCGGAACGACGCGGACCTACGCCACGACCGACGCACTCGACGACGAGAGCCGCATCGCCCGTGTCTACGGCGGCATGCATTTCGACTTCTCGACCGCAGCCGGGGTCGAACTCGGAACCCGCGTCGCCCAGTGGGTCGCCGCGCGTCACTTCGGTCGTCGGGAGTGAATGCCATGACGACATCGTCGACACGGGCCGTGCGCGCGCAGTGGGACCAGGCCGCTGCGGGGTGGAACGCGCACGGGCCGCAGATCGGGGCGTGGCTCGCGCGCGCGACCGAGGGCATGCTCGGGATGGCCGGCGTCGGCCCCGGCTCGCGCGTGCTCGACGTCGCCGCTGGCGCCGGCGATCAGACGCTCGCCATCGCGGCTCGCGTCGGCCCGAAGGGGCGCGTGCTCGCCACCGACCTGTCGCCGGCGATCCTGGCGCTGGCCCAGGACAACGCGTCGCGCGCCGGCCTGGCCAACGTGCAGACGCAGGTCGCCGACGGCGAAGACCTCCAGGTCGACGCGGCCAGTTTCGACGCCGCCGTGTGCCGGCTCGGCCTGATGCTCTTCCCCGACCCGCTGCGCGGCCTGCGCGAGATGCATCGGGCGCTCCGGCCCGGAGGCGGCATCTGCACGATGGTGTTCTCGCGGCCCGAGCGCAACCCGTGCATCACGATGCTGATGTCGACGGCCATGAAGCACGCGGGCCTGCCGCCGCGCGATCCGTTCGCGCCAGGCGGCCTGCTCAGTCTGGGCCGGCCCGGTTTGGTGGGCGAGCTGTTCGCCGCCGCGGGATTCGAAGAGGTGGCGACGACGACGATCGACGCCCCGTTCCGGCTGCCTTCGGCGAAGGCCTACCTGGACTTCGTCCGCAGCTCGGCGAGCCCGATCCAGCAGATCCTCGGCCGCCTCGACGACGCGGCTGCCGACGCCGCCTGGGCCGAGATCGAGGCGCGGCTGTCGGTGTTCACGACGCCTTCGGGTTGGGAGGGTCCGAACGAACTGCTGTTGACGGCCGCGCGCCGCCCCGGGGCCGCCGAACACGACACCGGGCCCATCGCGCCTTCTCGATCGATCAAGGGACAGTCATGACCATCACGCGCCGTCTTCGGACCTTCTTCCTGGGCTTCGTCGCGGCCGGTGTCATCGCCGCCTGTGGCGGTGGAAGTGGCGGGAGCGGGGGCGGCGCCGCGCTGTCGCCCGCGATCGTGTCCCAGCCCGCGCCGGCGAGCGTGGCGGACGGCGCGACCGCCACCTTCTCGGTCACTGCGAGCGGCGAAGCCCCGCTGACCTACCAGTGGCGGCGCAACGGCGCCGACCTGGTCGACGGTGCCGCCGTCGCCGGCGCGACCGGCGTCACGCTCTCGCTCGGTGCGCCCTATGCGTTCAACGCCAGCCAGATCACGGTGGTGGTGAGCAACGCCGCGGGCAACGCCGTCAGCAACAACGCGCTCCTGACGGTCACGCCGGTGGCGCCCGCCATCACGGTGCAGCCGGCGAATGCGACCGTCAGCGTCGGCGCGCCGGCAGGCTTCGCGGTCGGCATCAGCGGTGGCACCACGCCGGTGAGCTACCAATGGAAGCGCAACGGCGTCGCGATCGCCGGCGCCACGGCGGCCAGCTACAGCCTCGCGGCCACGGCGACCGGCGACGACGGGGCCAGCTTCGCCGTCGACGTGATCAATCCCGCCGGAACCCTGAGCAGCGCCGCCGCGATGCTGAGCGTCGCCGCGCTCGCCAAGTCCTGGGGGCCGGCCGTCCTCGTCAGCAGCGGCGACGCGCTGCACGCACCGGCCGACCCGCGCGTGACCATCGACGCTGCCGGCAACGCGATCAGCGTCTGGCAGGAGGCCGTGGGCCTGTCGGTCCGCGACGCGGTATGGGCCAGCCGCTACGTCGCAGGGAACGGCTGGAGCCCGGCGGCGACGATCGACGACCCCGTGGGCAACAGCGCCGCGCCGCAGCTCGCCATGGCGCCCGGCGGCGTGGCCGTGGCGACCTTCGTCCAGAGCACGTCGAACAACGGTGGCGGCGTTCGGATGATCGCCAACCGCTTCGACGGGGCGACCTGGGGCGCACCGGGCAGGGTCGACGTGCTCGATGCCACCATCGACGTCGACCATCGCGTCGCGATCGCCCCGACCGGTGCGGCGACGCTCGCGTTCAACCAGTCGGACAACGTCACCGGGCGGCGGGCGACGGCATCTCGGTCGAGCACGGCCGGTGTCTGGGCCACGCCCGACGTGGTCGGGGCGGCCAGTTCGTACGAGCCGCAGGTCGCCGTCGCGGCGAACGGCGACGCGGTGATGGTCTGGCTCGTCAGCGACACCGCTTCGACCCGCTCGCTGTGGGCGAGCCGCAACCTCGGCGCCGGCTGGTCCGCGCCGGTGTCGATCGTGACCGGTGCGAAGGAGATGGCGTTCCTGCATTTGCGCGCCGACGCGGCCGGTGATGCGATCGCCGTATGGCAGGAGCGCCCGGCCACGCGTTCCGTGGTGCGCGCGACCCGGCTCGACGCCGCCAGCGGCGTCTGGAGCGCGCCGGTCTCCGTCAATGACGGCACCCGCCATGCCTATGAACCCGAACTGGCCATGGGTAGCACGGGCGACACCCTCGTCGTCTGGTACGAGGCGAGCGACGGCGCGCAGGCCAACGGCATCGTCGACCACGGCGTCGTCGCCAGCCGCTACACCGCGTCCACGGCGGCCTGGAGCGGCGCAGCCAGGGTGCAGCCGGTCGGCGCGAGCGCCGGCGTGTTGCCCAAGGTCGCGCTCGATGGCGCCGGCAACGCGATCGCCGTGTGGCTGCAGGGCGCACCGGGCAACGCCGCCAGGCAGGAGGTCTGGGCCTCGAACTTCGATGCTGCCGGTGCCCTGTGGGCGGCGCCGATGAAGCTGATGACCGACCCGGACGCCTACGCCATGCGCAGCATTTCGCAGGCGCCGGAAATCTCGGTCAACGCGAACGGCGACGCGGTCGTCGTCTGGTTCCAGCGCACCGACGTGCCGTTCGCACTCGGTATCTGGACGCGCGTCTACCGGTAAGCGTCGCCGTCGAAGACGACGGGTTGACCTGGAGAACTTGCCGCTTCGCCGTCGATTGGCCCCATTTTCGTCATGCCAGCGAAGGGCAGTCGACGACGGTTCGAGGTCACTGGCCAGCCGGGGCTCGGCAGCCTCGCCTGATTTCGGGAACAGTCGACGAACGAACCGGGCGCACGCGCGTCGCTGCCGGCGACTGCGTCGTCGCAGCCCAAAATCCCGCGCTGACCTTCAACGCGCCCGCGCACGCTGGGGTCCAACGCGCCCATGCCCCACGACATCGCCTCCCTGCTCTTCGCGCTGACCACGAGCCTGGTGACGATGGCCATCGCGTTGCCCGCGGTGATGGGCCCGGTGAACGAGCCAGCCCGGCGCGCGCAGTACGGCGTCACGCTCCAAGCTGCCGGCTGGGTGCTGCTCCTTCTGTCGGGTCTCGTCGAGCCGGGCGCTTGGACCGACCGCGCGCTGTCGACGCTCTCGATGGCCGGCCTGGCCGGCGGACTGGCGTATCTGGCGACCGCTTTCGACCTGTGGTGCGGCCGCGCCGCACACGACCGCCGACCCGTTCTCGTTGCCGTCCTGATGCCGCTCGGCTACGCGCTCGGGTTCTCGAACTACGCGTTCCGAGTGGGCTGGGCCAACGGTCTGCTGGCGCTGCAGATGGTGCTGGTGACCGCGGCGCTGTGGCGCAAGCCCGCGGCGCCCGTGGGCCGATGGCGCTGGCTCCTGGTCGTGAGTCTGCTGGCACAGATGGTGGTCACGGCCTGGCGCGGCGTTCTCGGCGCCTTCTTCACCGATAGCTATCCGACGTTCCTGACGCCCCATCCGGTGAACTGGGTGTTCGCCGTGGTGGCCAATGCGACGAGCGTGTTGACCTTGGTCGGCATTCTGCTGGCCCACCGAGACGAAGCCTCGCGAGCGCTGGAGCGTCTGGCGGCGATCGACAGCCTCACCGGTGTGCTCAACCGCCGGGCCTGGCTCGCTCGTTCGGACCTCCAGCTGGCCATCAGCCTGCGTTACGACCATCCGCTGGCCGTGCTGATGATTGACCTGGACCACTTCAAGAGAATCAACGACTCCCTCGGCCACGAGGCAGGCGACCGCGCATTGCAGTTCGCCGCCAAGGCGATTCAGAGTTCCGTTCGGGTGGGCGATGTCGTGGGTCGCTATGGCGGCGAAGAGTTCTGCGTGCTGATGAACCACGCCGACCTGGCGGCGACCAATGCCTTCGACCGGCGCCTGCGCGAGCAACTGTCCTCTGGCGCCGAACGCGAGCTGGGCTTTGCCATGACCTACAGCGCCGGCATCGCGATGCGAGACGGCCGCGACGACACGCTCCAAGCCATGCTCGGCCGCGCCGACGCAACGCTGTACCGCGCCAAGGCGCAAGGTCGAGCTCGTACGCTGGACGCGCAAGGTCTGACGCTACAACTCGTCTGATGTCCGATTTCGGCTGAGCCGGTCGGCGCTCGGGCACGCGATGCAGGGACTCGAGGCGAAGTGCCCAGTTGCTTGGGACTCAAGCCGATTCCAGAAAGCAAAAAGCCCGGCACCAAGAAGGTACCGGGCTTTCGACTGTCTTTGGTCGGGGTGGCGGGATTCGAACTCGCGACCCCTTGCACCCCATGCAAGTGCGCTACCAGGCTGCGCTACACCCCGACGAGTGAGGAGATTATACGGCCCACCCGGCGCAGCTCACGCGGTGAGCAGTTCGCGGATCGAGAGCAGCTCGGCGCGGAGAGTCGGCGTGTCGCAAGTCACCGCCGACCGCGGACCCACGGCGAGTTCCGGCTCCGCGCCCGACGGTTCGACCGTCAGGCCCTCGGGGGCCCCCTCGGCCGCGTCAGGTGTTTCCTCGGGCGCGGTGCGGTCGGAATCACCAAGGGCCGCATTGCGCGCCGCCGCACCGCCGTCGGCCAATCGGTTGCGGGCGCCGCTGATCGTGAAGCCCTGGTCGTAGAGCAACTCGCGAATGCGCCGGACAAGCAGCACCTCGTGGTGTTGGTAGTAGCGCCGGTTGCCGCGCCGCTTCATCGGCTTGAGCTGGGTGAACTCCTGCTCCCAGTAGCGCAGCACATACGGCTTCACGCCGCACAGCTCACTGACCTCACCAATCGTGAAGTAGCGTTTGGCCGGTATGGAGGGGAGCGTTTTCTCCATTGAAATCAATGGGATCTCTCAGCAAATCTAGACTCTACTCGAAGTCTTCGCCGGTCGGCGTGTCGCCTTGCACGATGGCTTTCAACTTGTGACTGGCGTGAAAGGTCACGACCTGGCGGGCCTTGATCGGGATCGCCTCGCCGGTGCGCGGGTTGCGCCCCGGGCGCGGCGCCTTGCGCCGGATGTTGAAGTTGCCGAAGCCCGAGAGTTTGACGTCATGACCCTGGACCAGCGTGCCCTGGACGATCTCGAAGAAGGCCTCGACCATGTCTTTCGACTCGCGCTTGTTCAGACCCAGCCGGTCGAACAGCAGTTCGGCCAGCTCGGCCTTGGTCAGCGTTGGCGTCTCCAGCGACGGCAGGATCACGCGCTCGGCCGGCGTCTCCTCGAACCCCATGGTCTGGCTCCCTTCGGTGCGTTGGATGTCAGGCGCGCAGCCGCGCACCCAGGCTCGCCGCCGCGCGCGCGACGGCCGCGGCGAGCGCGGCCTCGATGCGCTCGTCGGTCAGCGTGTTGTCCTGGTCTAGCAATTCCAGCCGCACCGCCAGGCTGCGCTCGCCGGCCTGCAAGCCGGAAGCGGCGCTGGCCGGCTTGAAGACGTCGAACAGCGTGGCCGATCGAACCAGGCCGGCCGGATCCTCGCGCAGGCAGGCGATCAGCGCGTCGTGGCGAACATCGTCGCTCAGCACCAGCGCCAGGTCGCGCTGGACGGCCTGCTGGCGCGGCAAGGGCTCGAACACCGGCAGCGGCCGCTCGAGCAGCGCGTCCTGGTCCAGCTCGAACAGCAGCGGCGCCTGCGGCAGCTCGTAGGCCTGACGCCAGCGCGGGTGCAGTTCGCCGACATGGCCGACCTCGCGACCGTCGAGCAGCACGCGCGCGCAGCGGCCCGGGTGCATCGCCGGGTGCGTGCCGGCCACGAAAACCGGCCGGCGCGGTGCGAACAGCGCCTCGATGTCGCCCTTCACGTCGAAGAAGTCCACCACCTGCTCGCGGCTCGCCCATTGCAGCGGCAGGCGCGGACCGAAAGCCAGCCCGGCCACGCGCTGCGGCTGCGCGACGCCGGCCACCGCGAGCGGCCCGTCGACGACGCTGGCATCGCGCCGGAACACGCGGCCCAGCTCGAACACGCGCACGCGCGACGCGCGGCGCGCGAGGTTGTGGCGCAGCGCGGCGACCAGGCTGCCGAGCAGGCTGGAGCGCATCACCGACATCGGCGCGGCGATCGGGTTCAGCACCTTGATCGGGTCCGGGTTGCCGGCGAGTTCGTGCTCCCAGCGCTCCTCGACGAAGCTGAAGCCTATCGTCTCCTGGTAGTCCAGCGCCGCCAGCGCGTGGCGCAGCGCGTTCGCGCCGCGCCGGGCCTCGGGCCGCACGTGCGCGGTCACCGGTGCGACCGGCGGCGTCGCCGGCAGCTTGTCGTAGCCGATGACGCGGATCACTTCCTCGATCAGGTCTTCCTCGATCTTCAGGTCGAAGCGCCAGCTCGGCGGCGTCACGGTCAGCGTGCCAGGCGCCTCGCTGAACTGCAGGCCGAGGCGGCGCATCACGTCGGCACACTGCGGCTGGGTCAGCGGCAGCCCGACGATCCTGGCCGCGCGCGCGACGCGCAGCGTCACCGGCGCGGCCTCGGGCAGGCGCAGCACCTGGTCGTCCATCGGGCCGGCTTCGCCGCCGCAGATGTCCAGGATCAGCTGCGTGATGCGCTCGAGGTGCAGGACGGTCAACGCCGGGTCGACGCCACGCTCGAAGCGGTGGCCGGCGTCGGTGGCGAAGTTGAAGCGGCGCGAGCGCCCGGCCACCGCCTCGGGCCACCAGAAGGCGGCCTCGACGTAGACGTTGCGCGTGGCGTCGGACACCGCGGTGGCGTCGCCGCCCATGATGCCGGCCAGCGACTCGACCTCCTTCGCGTCGGCGATCACGCCGACCCGCTCGTCGACTTCGATCGTGCTGCCGTTGAGCAGCTTCAGCGTCTCGCCGGGGCGGCCCCAGCGCACGACGAGCTTGTCGTGGATCTTGTCGAGGTCGAAGATGTGCGACGGCCGGCCGACTTCGAACATCACGTAGTTCGAGATGTCGACCAGCGCGGTGACGCTGCGCTGGCCGCAGCGCGCCAGACGCTCGACCATCCATGCCGGCGTCCTGGCCTTCGTGTCGACGTTGCGCACGACGCGGCCGCTGAAGCGGCCGCAGAGGTCGCTCGCCTGCACCTCGACCGGCAGGCGCTGGTCGTGCGCGGGCGCCACCGGCGCGATGGCCGGCGTCTTCAGCGGCGCGCCGGTCAGCGCCGAGACCTCGCGCGCAATGCCGTAGACGCTCAGCGCATGCGCCAGGTTGGGCGTCAGCTTGAGCGTGAAGACGGTGTCGTCGAGCTTGAGGTGCGCGCGGATGTCGGCGCCGACGGGCGCGTCGGCGGCCAGTTCGAGCAGGCCGCCGTGGTCGTCGGCGATCTTGAGTTCCTTGGCCGAGCACAGCATGCCGCGGCTCTCGACGCCGCGCAGCTTGCCGACGCCGATCCGGAACGGCTTGCCGTCCGCGTCGTCGGCCGGTGGCAGTTCCGCGCCGACCAGGGCCAGCGGCGCGCGCAACCCGGCACGCGCGTTCGGCGCGCCGCAGACGATTTGCAGCGGCTCGCCGCTGCCGATGCTGACCTGGCAGACGCGCAAGCGGTCGGCCTGCGGGTGCGGCTCGGCGCTCAGGATCTCGGCGACGACGACGCCGCTGAACGGCGGCGCCACCGGACGAAGGTCCTCGACCTCCATGCCGGACATCGTCAGCAGGTCGGCCAGCGCCTGCGTCGAAAGCGGAGGGTTGCAGAACTCGCGCAACCACGACTCGGGAAACTGCATGGCGCTGTTACTTGAATTGGGTGAGGAAGCGCAGGTCGTTCTCGAAGAACAAGCGCAGGTCGGACACGCCGTAGCGCAGCATCGCGAGCCGGTCCGGGCCCATGCCGAACGCGAAGCCGATATGGCGCTCCGGATCGAGCCCGTAGTTGCGCACGACGTTCGGGTGCACCTGGCCCGAGCCCGCCACTTCCAGCCACTTGCCGGCCAGCGGTCCGCTGCGGAAGGCGATGTCGATCTCGGCCGAGGGTTCGGTGAACGGGAAGAAGCTGGGCCGGAAGCGCACGTCGAAGTCGTCGGTCTCGAAGAACTGACGCACGAACTCGCTGAACACGAACTTCAGGTCCTTGAAGCTGACGTTCTCGCCGATCCACAGGCCTTCGCACTGGTGGAACATCGGCGAATGCGTCGCGTCGCTGTCGACGCGGTAGGTCCGGCCCGGCGCGATGACGCGGATCTCGGGCATCGGCAGGCCGGCCTCGATCTCGCGCGCGTGGCGCGCGGCGTGCGCCCTGGCATACCGTACCTGCATCGGGCTCGTGTGCGTGCGCAGGTTCAGCGGACGCCCCTGGGCATCGTCGACGTCGACGTAGAAGGTGTCCTGCATCGAACGCGCCGGGTGGTTCTCCGGGCTGTTCAGCGCGGTGAAGTTCATCCAGTCGGTCTCGATTTCGGGGCCCTCGGCGACGTCGAAACCCATCGACGCGAAGATCGCCTCGATGCGCTCGATCGTTCGGCTCACCGGGTGCAGCCCGCCGATGCCGCGGCCGCGACCGGGCAGCGTGACGTCCAGCGCTTCGGCGTGCAGCTGCGCCGCGAGCTCGGCCTCGGCGAGCTTCTCACGCGCCGTCTGCAGCGCGGCTTCGATGCGCGCCTTGGCCTGGTTGATCTCGGCGCCGCGCGTCTTCTTCTGGTCCGGGGGCAAGGCGCCCAGGCCCTTGAGCAACTCGGTCACGCGACCGCTCTTGCCGAGGAAGCGCGCCTTCGCGTTCTCCAGTTCGGCCGGACTCGGCGCGGCGCCGAAGTCGGCGACGGCGGCGTCGACCAGCAGTTCGAGATCGTTCATGGTCTCAATGAAAAACAAAAAAGGCCGTCCCGAAGTGACGGCCTTTGGTCGCTCGCTCCACCGCCGGGCTCGCGCCCGGCGGCATGGAATCAAGCCAGCTGGGCCTTCACCTTGGCAACGATGCTGCCGAACGCAGCCGGGTCGTTGACGGCCATGTCGGCCAGGACCTTGCGGTCGATCTCGATGTTGGCCTTCTTCAGCCCGGCCATGAACTTGCTGTAGGTGACGCCCAGCTCGCGCGACGCAGCGTTGATGCGCGCGATCCAGAGCTGGCGGAACACGCGCTTGCGCGTGCGGCGGTCACGGTAGGCATATTGGCCGGCCTTCATCACCGCCTGTTTGGCGATGCGGAAGACGTTCTTGCGGCGGCCGCGGAAGCCCTTCGCGAGGGCGAGGATCTTCTTGTGGCGGGCGTGGGCGGTGACGCCACGTTTGACGCGAGGCATGTGTGTTCTCCTTGTCCGTCAGTGGAAGATCAGAGACCGGCGAAGGGCAGCATCGCGGCGATGCGGCCCGTGTCGGTCTCGTGCACGTTCGCCGGGCCGCGCAGGTCGCGCTTGCGGCTGGTGCTCTTCTTCGTGAGGATGTGGCGCTTGAACGCCTGACCGCGCTTGACGGTACCCCCCGGACGGACGCGGAAACGCTTCTTCGCGCCGCTCTTGGTCTTCATCTTGGGCATGACTGCTCCTGCTTCGTTTGCTGCTGCAGGCGGCACCGGTTCCCGATGCGCTTGCTGGCCTGCAGCCGCTTCTTCTCGCCGGCACGGTGACCAGACCGCGCCCGCGAAATCCAACTATTTCCTCTTCGGCGCCAGCACCATGATCATCTGGCGCCCTTCCAGCTTGGGCATGTGCTCGACCACCGAGACGTCCGACAGCTCATCGCGAATGCGCTCGAGCAGCCGCATGCCGATGTCCTGGTGGGTGATCTCGCGGCCGCGGTAGCGCAGCGTGACCTTGCCCTTGTCACCGTCCTCGGCAATGAAGCGGCGCAGGTTGCGCATCTTGATCACGTAGTCGCCCTCGTCGGTGCCGGGGCGGAACTTGACTTCCTTGACCTCGATGACCTTCTGCTTGGACTTGGCCTCGGCCGCCTTCTTCTGCTCCTGGTACTTGAACTTGCCGTAGTCCATCAACCGACACACCGGCGGGTCCGCCGTGGCTGCGATCTCGACGAGATCGACGTCCAGCTCGCCGGCCATGCGCAAGGCCTCGATCGTCGGGACGATCCCCAGGGGTTCGTTCTCGACCCCGTTCAGGCGCACCTGCGGCGCCATGATTTCCCGGTTCAGCCTGTGCTTGCGCTCCGCGTTCGGCGTGCGACGGTCCATGAAGGTAGCGATGTGTCAACTCCTCGAGCGACCCGAAGGCAAGGACGGGCCACCAACCAATGAACGATGCCCGCGGGAAGCCACCTCAGGTCTTGAGCGCAATGTCGCTGGCGAGCTTCTGTTGGAAGTCTGCGAGAGGCATCACACCGAGGTCCTGGTTGCCCCGTGCGCGCACCGCAACGGTCCCGTCTGCCTTTTCCTTGTCGCCCACGACCAGGATGTACGGGACCTTTTGCATTGAATGCTCGCGGATTTTATAGTTTATTTTCTCGTTGCGCAAATCGAGGGAGACTCTAACTCCTTGTTTTTGCAACGATTTCGCCACGCTTTCCGCGTAGGCCGACTTGACCGTCGGTGATCGCGGTCACGACCGCCTGCACCGGCGCCAGCCAGGCCGGCAGCGCGCCGGCATGCTGCTCGATCAGGATGCCGATGAACCGCTCCAGGCTGCCGACGATCGCCCGGTGCAGCATCACCGGCGTGCGCCGGCTGCCGTCCTCGGCCACGAACTCGGCGCCCAGCCGCTCGGGCATGTTCGGATCGACCTGCATCGTGCCGCATTGCCACTGGCGGCCGATCGCGTCCTTCAGCGTGTACTCGACCTTCGGGCCGTAGAACGCGCCTTCGCCGGCGGCGATCTCGAACTCGCAGCCCGAACGGCGCAGGCCTTCGATCAGTGCCTGCTCGGCGCGGTCCCAGGATTCCTCGCTGCCGATGCGCGCCTCGGGCCGGGTCGCGACCTTGTAGATGATGTTCGTGAAGCCGAAGTCGGCGTAGACCTTCTGCAGCAGCGCCGTGAAGGCGACGCATTCGTCGAGGATCTGGTCCTCGGTGCAGAAGACGTGGCCATCGTCCTGCGTGAACGCGCGCACGCGCATGATGCCGTGCAGGCCGCCGGTGGGCTCGTTGCGATGGCACTGACCGAACTCGCCATAGCGCAGCGGCAGGTCGCGGTAGCTCTTGATGCCTTGCTTGTAGATCAGGATGTGGCCGGGGCAGTTCATCGGCTTGAGCGCGTACTCGCGCTTTTCCGACTCGGTCGTGAACATGTTCTCCCGGTACTTGCCCCAGTGCCCGGTCTTCTCCCACAACCCCTGGTCCAGGATCTGCGGCCCCTTCACTTCGAGGTAGCCGTTGTCGCGGTAGACGGCGCGCATGTATTGCTCGACCTGCTGCCAGACCGTCCAGCCCTTCGGATGCCAGAACACCGTGCCGGGCGAATGCTCGTCCAGGTGGAACAGGTCGAGTTCGCGGCCGAGCTTGCGGTGGTCACGCTTCTCGGCCTCTTCCAGCATGTGCAGGTAGCCCTGCAAGGCGTCCTTGGTCGGCCAGGCCGTGCCGTAGATGCGCTGCAGCTGCTCGTTGGCCTGGTCGCCGCGCCAGTAGGCGCCGGCCACCTTCATCAGCTTGAAGTGCTTGAGCCGCCCCGTGCTCGGCACGTGCGGGCCGCGGCACAGGTCTTCGAACGCACCTTCGCGGTACAACGAGACGTCCTCGCCGGCCGGGATGCTGCCGATGATCTCGGCCTTGTACTGCTCGCCGATCGACTTGAAATAGGCCACGGCCTCGTCGCGCGGCAACACGCGGCGCACGACGGGCTCGTCCTTCTTGGCCAGTTCGGCCATGCGCTGCTCGATCGCCGCGAGGTCCTCGGGCGTGAACGGGCGCTTGTAGGCGAAGTCGTAGTAGAAGCCGTTCTCGACGACCGGGCCGATCGTCACCTGCGCCTCGGGGAACAGCTCCTTGACCGCGTAGGCCAGCAGATGCGCCGTGCTGTGGCGGATGATCTCCAGCCCGTCGGCGTCCTTGTCGGTGACGATGGCAAGTGCCGCGTCGGCCTCGATGCGGTGGCTGGTGTCGACGAGCTGGCCGTCGACCTTGCCGGCCAGCGCGGCCTTGGCCAGCCCGGCGCCGATGGACGCGGCGACCTCGGCCACCGTGACCGGATGTTCGAACTCTCGCCGGGAACCGTCCGGCAGCGTGATCTGGATCATGTCTGGAACCTCGAGAAGCGACGAAGCGCGGGGGTGAGCCGCGCTTCGTTCAGGGAAAGACAGGGAACGACGGCGCGGCCGACTAGGTCTCGGTGAAGAAGCGAGTAGTCCGCGGTGTCATAACCAGGCTGCCTTTCTCGTCCTTGCAGGTTGATCGTGCGCGAATTTTAGCGCAGCGGCAGCGCCTCGACCGCACGCCCCGATGCCACCAGCGCCGCGAACTCGTCGGCCAGGCGCTGGCTTTCGGCCAGCGCGCGCCGCCAGGCGCGCATGCGGCCTTCGACATCCTCGCCCCAGGCCTTGAAGTCGCTGCGGTCGGGCAGCTTGGCGCCGGGCAGCGTCTTCACCCAGTCCGGATGCGGCGCCAGCACCACCACGTTGGACAGAAAGGGGCTGGCGCGGTGACGCCGCGTCCACGCTTTGTCCAGCCAGCCGGGAACGATCTGGGGCTGGAAATGCGGGTAGAGCACGAGGCCGGGGCCGCCGCGCCAGCCGGGCACCGCACCCTCGTCCATCGCGGCGTAGTCCAGGTGCAGGTGGTAGTCGGTGATGCCGCCGTCCCAGTACGCCCCCGGGGGGCCGCCGGGCACGTCGTGCACGGCGTCGAGCCAGAACGGGATCGAGCAGCTGGCCAGGATCGCGGTGCTCAGGTTCGCCACCGTCAACTCGGCGCGCCGGCTGCGCAAGTCCGACAGCGGCAAGGGCAACGGGTCGCGCGGGTCGCCGAAGACCACGCGCTCGAGCCAGCCGCCCAGCGCGCGCCGGCTCGCCGCGTTCGCGACGAAGGCACCGAGGTAGCCCGCCGGGGTGCGCCAGCGCCCCTCGCGGCCGAGCAGATGGCGGCCGTGGCTGGTGAACACGTGCAGCCGAAAGCGCGGGTGCGCCAGCACCTCGGCCGCGCGCGCACCGAGCCGCCGTTCGACGACGCGGCCGAAGGACTGGCTGACCTGGCGCTTGCTCGGAGGCCGGCCCGGCGCGTGCTCGTAGCGCTGTGTGATGTAGTCCTCGGCCAGCTCGGCCAGCGCCGCGTCGGCGTCGGGGAGGCAGGCGCAGCCCAGGCGCCAGGCGCCGATCGAGGCGCCGACCAGGTGGACGGTCTGCGTCGACGCCGGCAGCCATTGGCCGAAGAGGAAGCGGTCGAGCGGGTTCAGCGCCAGCCCCTTGGGGCCGCCGGCCGCGCCGGGGATCACGCGCACGTCCGCCGGCGACAGGCCACGCTCGCGCAGGTGCGCCAGCGCGAGCGGGCCGGCGAAAACCTGCAGCGCCTGCGTCAACCGCGGCCCTGCAGCTTGGCGAAGGCCGCCGCCATCGCGCCCTGCCCTGAAGCTTCCGCCGCGCGCGGGCGCTCACCGCGAGCCGCCGGACGGAAGCTGTTGTCGGCGCGCGCGGCCCCCTTGGCGGGCGCCGGCGCGTCGAGCTTCATCGTCAGCGAGATGCGCTTGCGCGCCAGGTCGACCTCGAGCACGCGGACCTTGACGACCTGGCCGGTCTTCACCACCTCGCGCGCGTCGTTGACGAACTTGTTCGACATCTGGCTCACGTGGACCAGGCCGTCCTGGTGCACGCCGAGGTCGACGAAGGCGCCGAATTGCGCGACGTTGCTGACCGTGCCTTCGAGCACCATGCCGGGCTGCAGGTCCTTCAGGTCCTCGACGCCGTCGTTGAAGCGCGCGACGACGAAGTCCGGGCGCGGGTCGCGGCCCGGCTTCTCGAGCTCGGCCAGGATGTCCTTGACCGTGATCGCGCCGAAGCGCTCGTCGGCGAAGGCCTCGGGCCTGAGCGCGCGCAGCACGTCGGCGTGGCCCATCAGCTCCTGCACCGGGCGGCCGGTCGACGCGAGCAGCTTGTGCACCACCGGGTAGGTCTCGGGGTGCACGCCGGTCAGGTCGAGCGGGTTGTCGCCGTCGCGGATGCGCAGGAAGCCGGCCGCCTGCTCGAAGGTCTTGGGCCCGAGGCCGGTGACCTCGAGCAGCTGCTGCCGGTTGCGGAAGGCACCATGCGCGTCGCGCCAGCGCACGATGCTCGCCGCGACCGCGGGCGACAGCCCCGAGACCCGCGTCAGCAGCGCGTTCGACGCCGTGTTCAGGTCGACGCCGACCGCGTTGACGCAGTCCTCGACCACTGCATCGAGCGAACGCGCGAGCGCGCTCTGGTTCACGTCGTGCTGGTACTGGCCGACGCCGATGCTCTTCGGGTCGATCTTCACCAGCTCGGCGAGCGGGTCCTGCAGCCGGCGCGCGATGCTCACGGCGCCGCGCAGGCTCACGTCCAGCTCGGGCAGCTCCTTGCTCGCGAACTCGCTCGCCGAGTAGACCGACGCGCCGGCCTCGCTGACCACCACCTTGTCGAGCTTCAGATCATTGAGCCCCCAGGCCGGGCTGCCGCCCATCCGCCCCCCAAGGGGGTTCACGACGCCCGGCGAAGCCGGTTCGTCGCGAGGCGCGAGCTGCTGGATGCGCTTGATCAGGTCGGCGGCCAGCTTGTCGGTCTCGCGGCTGGCCGTGCCGTTGCCGATCGCGATCAGGTTCACGCCATGCGTGGCCACCAGGCGGCCCAGGGTGTGCAACGAGCCTTCCCAGTCGCAGCGCGGCTCGTGCGGGTAGACGGTGGCCGTGTCCAGCACGCGGCCGGTGTCGCTCACCACCGCAACCTTGACGCCGGTGCGGATGCCGGGGTCCAGACCCATCACGACGCGCTTGCCCGCCGGCGCGGCAAGCAGCAGGTCGCGCAGGTTGTCGCCGAAGACCTTGATCGCCACGGTCTCCGCGTCTTCGCGCAGCCGCGCGAACAGGTCGCGCTCCAGGCTCAGCGAGAGCTTGACCTTCCAGGTCCAGGCGATGGTCTTTCGGATCAGTTCGTCGCCCACGCGCTTCGCATGACGCCAGCCGAGATGGCTCGCGATGCGGCCTTCGGCCAGCGTGGGTTGACCCGGGACGACCTCCTCGTCGAGCACCAGCTTGGCGTCCAGCCACTCCTGCGTGCGGCCGCGGAACACCGCCAGCGCGCGATGGCTGGGCACGGTGCGGATCGGCTCGGCATAGTCGAAGTAATCGCGGAACTTGGCCGCGTCGGCATGCTGGCCGTCCTTGCCGTCGACCAGCTTGCTCTGGAACAGCGCTTCCGCCCACAGCCATTCGCGCAGCTTGCCGACGAGCAGCGCGTCCTCGGCCCAGCGTTCGGACAGCAGGTCGCGCACGCCGTCGAGCATGGCATGCGCGTCGGCGAAGCCGGCCTCGGCCAGCGCGGCTTGTCCACCCGGGTGCACGGCGATGAAGGCGGCGGCCTCGTCCAGCGGCACCAGCGTCGGGTCGGCGAAGAGCTTGTCGGCCAGCGGCTCCAGACCGGCCTCGCGCGCGATCATGCCCTTGGTGCGGCGCCTGGGCTTGTACGGAAGGTAGAGGTCTTCCAGCTCCTGCTTGGTCGGCGCGGCCTCGATCGCGCCGCGCAGCTCGGGCGTCAGCTTGCCCTGTTCTTCGATGCTCTTCAGTACCGCGGCGCGGCGCTCTTCCAGCTCGCGCAGGTAGGTCAGCCGCGCTTCCAGCTCGCGCAACTGGATGTCGTCGAGGCCGTCGGTGGCTTCCTTGCGGTAGCGGGCGATGAAGGGCACCGTGGCCCCGCCGTCGAGCAGCTCGACGGCGGTAGCCACCTGGGCCGGCCGAACCTTCAGCTCGGCGGCGATTTGCAGAACGATCTTGTCCAAGGGCAACGGGAGAGATTTCGGGAGCGGCGGAGTTTAAGGCGGCCCTTGCAGCCAGCGCACCGCGCCTTGACCCGCCGCGCGGCCGGTCGCGTAACAAGCGGTCAGCAGGTAGCCGCCGGTCGGCGCTTCCCAGTCCAGCATCTCGCCGGCGCAGAACACGCCGGGCAGCGCACGCAGCATCAAGTTGTCGTCGAGCGCCTCGAAGCGCACGCCACCGGCGCTGCTGATGGCCTCGCCGATCGGGCGCGGCGCCGTCACGCGGATCGGCAGCGCCTTGATCATCGCCGCGAATCGCGCCGGGTCGGCCTGCACCTCCTTGGGCACGATCTCCCAGCAGCAGCGCCGCCTTCACGCCGGACAGGTGCAGCCGCGTCTTCAGGTGCGTGGACAGCGAACGCGGGCCGCGCGGGTGCGCCAGCTCGCGCGCCACCCACTCGGCGCTGCGCGCGGGCAGCAGGTCGAGCGTGAAGACCGCCTGGCCCTCGCGCGCGATCGCGTCGCGCAAGGCCGCCGACGCCGCGTAGACCAGGCTGCCTTCGACGCCGTGCGCGGTGACGACGAACTCGCCCGGCTGGCGCCAGCCGTCGAACGCGACCGCCACCGACTTCAGCGGCTCGCCGGCGAAGCGCTTGCTGAAATGCTCGCTCCAGCCGACGTCGAAGCCGCAGTTCGACGGCCGCAGCGGCGCCAGCTCGACGCCGCGCTCATGCAACCAGGGCCACCAGGCGCCGTCCGAGCCCAGCCGCGGCCAGCTCGCGCCGCCCAGCGCGAGCACGGTCGCCCGCGGTGACCGCCGGATCTCGCCGTCGGGCGTCGCGAAGCGCAGCGCGCCGTCGGCGTCCCAGCCCAGCCAGCGCTGCCGCATGTGCAGCTGCACCCCCTGCCCGCGCAGCCGGTGCAGCCAGGCGCGCAGCAGCGGCGCGGCCTTCATGTCGACCGGAAAGACGCGGCCCGAACTGCCGACGAAGGTCTCGACGCCCAGACCCTTGGCCCAGGCGCGCAGCGCGTCCGCACCGAACTCGCGCAGCAGCGGATAGAGCGCTGCCGCGCGCGTGCCGTAGCGGCCGACGAAGGCCTCGAAGCCTTCCGAATGGGTGAGGTTCAGCCCACCCTTGCCGGCGAGCAGGAACTTGCGCCCGACCGAGGGCATCGCGTCGAAGACCTCGACGCGATGCCCGGCCGCGGCCAGCGTCTCGGCCGCCATCAGGCCCGCCGGGCCGGCGCCGACGACGGCGACGATGTCAGCCACCGGCGGTCCCTGCGTCGCGCCGCCACTGCACCAGGTCGGCGATCAGAGCAGCGGCACGCCATGCGTCAGCGCAAAGGCCGTGACCTGGGCCGTCGCGGGCCATCGTGCCGTCGGGGTTCATCAGCTCGCACAGCACGGCCGCGCGCGGCAGGCCGGCCAGATCGCACAGTTCGATCGCACCTTCGGTGTGGCCGCGCCGCTCGAGCACGCCGCCGGCGGCCGCGCGCAGCGGGAAGACATGGCCGGGACTGACCAGGTCGCCGGGGCGGGCATCGGGCGCGATCGCCGCGCGCACCGTGGTCAGCCGATCCTCGGCGCTGACCCCGGTCGAGACGCCGAGACGTGCCTCGATCGACACCGTGAACGCGGTCCCGTGGCGGCTCTCGTTGCGCGCCACCATCGGCGCCAGCTGCAGCCGGTCCACCGCATCGGGTGGAAGGCACAGGCAGACGATGCCGCTGCATTCGCGGATCAACATCGCCATCACCGGCGCCGTGAGCCGGTCGGCGGCGACGATCAGGTCGGCCTCGTTCTCGCGGTCGTCGTCGTCGGTCAGCAGCACCGGGCGGCCGGCGCGCAGCGCGGCGGCCGCCAGGCGCAAGCGCTCGGCCAGGGCTGGCGCGGGCGGCTGCGCCGTCGCCAGGGAAATGTCGGTATCGAACATGGAAACGCTCCTCGCGTGAAGGGTCGGCGAAAAGACGTTTCAGGGAACGCGCGACGGCACGCCGCCACTGCGCGAACGCAATGCCGGCGTCGATCGCACGTCTTCTTTCATCCGGACTGTGACCGTCGGCCCTGGCATCGCACCAGATCTGCTGACCCCGGCCGTTGCCGGCCGGGCGCTCGCGGGCTCGCGGCTCGCGCCGCCTACCGCCGGTGGGGAATTCCACCCCGCCCTGAAGACGTATGCCGGCACCCGCCGGCACCGCCACTGTAAGCGCTTGACCCGCGACCCCGCTGTAATGTCGGCGACGCTGGCCCGACTCATTCGGATGAAGCCATGCTTGCACGTCCTCTTCGTCGCCTGCGCAACGCTGGCTTGCGCGCTCGGCAAATCCAATGCCGCGACGCCCGGCGCCTGCCGGGTCCGCAGCGGTGCGATGGCGCCGACCGTGGTCGAGCTCTACACCTCGGAAGGCTGCAGTTCCTGCCCGCCGGCCGACCGCTGGCTGCTCGGGCTGAAGCCGAGCCCGACGCTGCTGCCGCTGGCCTTTCACGTGAACTACTGGGACCGGCTGGGCTGGGTCGACCGCTTCGCGACGCCCGAAGGCACGGCGCGCCAGTACGCGCTGGCGCGAGCCGCGGCGCGGGCCAACGTCTACACCCCGGAAGTCGTCGTGAACGGCGAGGACTGGCCGGGCTGGGCGCGGCGCGAGCTGCCGCGCGCCGCCACCCCGGCGCCGGTCACGCTGACCCTGTTCCGTGCCGGCGACAGCGTCAGCGTGCGGGTCGCGCCGAGCGCTCGTGCGCCGGCACGCCTGGCCGGCGTACTGGGCGGTGGTCGAGGACGGCTTCGAGACCCGCGTCGGCGCGGGCGAGAACGCGGGCGCGACGCTCAGGCACGACGACGTCGTGCGCCTGGTCCGACCCGTCCCCGCCTGGCCCGCCGCTTCGGGCCTGAGCGCCGCGCTGACGGTGTCGCGAGGTGTCCCCGAGCACCCGCGCCGGGTCGTCTTCGTCGTCACCGACGCGGCGACGATGAAACCGCTGCAGGCGCTGGCACTGGGCTGCTGAACGCCGCGGCCTCAGCCGCGCAGGTCGGCGCGCAGCTTGGCGCCGATCTCCGGCCGGTCCTTGAACGGGTCGGTCGGATTGCGCAGCAGCATCCGGTCTTCCATCAGCGTCTGCACGCCGGCCAGCGCCTTCGGGTGGCTGTAGATGTAGAAGCGGCGCTCGTCCATCGCGTCGAACACCATCTGCGCCACCTGCGCGGCCGTGACGCGCCCGCTGCTGACCGCCTTCTCCGTCATCGCCTGGCCGATCAGCTGGCTGCGCGTCGGCTTGACGGTCTCGCTCAGTTCGGCCGGCCGGTTGCGCTGGCTCTGGTGGATGCCGGTGGGGACGAAGAACGGGCACAGCAGGTGCGCGTGGACTTGCTCGGTGACGAGCGCGAGGTCCTGGTACAGCGTCTCGCTCAGGCTCACGACCGCGGCCTTGGTCGCGTTGTAGACGCCCATGTTGGGCGGGTTCAGCAGCCCGGCCATCGACGCGGTGTTGACGATGTGGCCGCGCCAGCCGGGGTCGGCCGCGGCCGCGGCCAGCATCATCGGCGCGAACACGCGCACGCCATGCGCCACGCCCATCAGGTTGACGCCGACGACCCAGTCCCAGTCCTTCGCCGTGTTCTCCCAGACCAGGCCGCCGCTGCCGACGCCGGCGTTGTTGAAGACGAAGCTCGGCGCGCCGAAACGCTGCAGCGTCGCGGCACCGAGCGCGTCGACCTCGGCCGGCTTGGCGACGTCGAGCCGGAACGGCAGCACCTGGGCACCCAGGCCTTCGATCTCGCGCGCGGCGAGGTCCAGCGCCTCGGGCTGCACATCGGCCATCACGACCTTCATGCCGCGCCGCGCGGCGATCCGGCTCGCCTCCAGCCCGAAGCCCGAGGCGGCCCCGGTGATGACCGCAGTGCGGCCGGTCCAATCGCTCATGTCTGCTCCTGCTTGATCTGGAACCCGCGGCGCGGGAAGTGCACGTGCACGGTGCCGGCGCGGGCGTCCTGCCGTTCCAGCACCACCTCGTCGTTGGACAACCCGACCAGCACGCCCGCCACCGGGTCGCAGCCGTAGTCGGTGGGCGTCACCGTGACCGCCCGGCCGGCGTCGAAGCCGAGACCGGCCGCCACCGCGGTCGGCGCGTGCGACGTGGCACCGGCGGCGATGGCGATCGCCTCGTCGCTGCGCAGACGCTCGCTGCGGCCGTGGCCGAAGCCGAGCATGCGCTCCAGCCAGCGGCCAAGGTGTGCATGCGGCGCCAGGATCGCGGCCACCGGTGGCGCGCGCCGCACGTACCACAGGCAATGCGCGACCGAGAAATCGGCGATCGACGCCGCAGGCCCGAACAGGAAGTCGCGGCCGTCGGCGAGTTGCGCGTCGAGCATCGCCAGTTCGACGGCCAGGTTCGCGGCAGCGTCGGCCACCGTCTGCCGCTTCAGGCCGGCGGTGAAAGGCGCGCGATCGGCGGCGAAGGCCCTCACGACCTCCGGCGCGACGCCCTGGAAGATGTGCGCGACGCCGGCGGGCTGCATCGTGTACGGGATGACGGTCCAGAACAGGGTGCTGTCGGCCCACTGCGCGAGCAACGGTGCGAGCGGCGCGCTGGCTGGAAACAGCGTCGGCGTCGGCGCACGCGCCTCGAGCAGCCGCGCGACGAGCGCGGTATCGCAATAGATGTCGGCCCCGACCTGCATGATCGGCGTGCGCCGATAGCCGCCGGTCAGCGCCAAGACGTCGGGCTTGGGCAGGATCACCGGCACCGTCACCGAGCGCCAGGCCAGGCCCTTGAAGCCGAGGATCAGGCGCAGCTTCTCCGAGAACGGCGAGCCGTCGTAGTGATGGAGGATGAGATCGTTCATCAAGCTTCCTGTGGCATTGCACGGGCAATGATCGCGTCCAGATCGGCCGCCGCCGGCAGCAGGCCGAACACGTCCGCCGCGGCGGCCAGGCGCGACGCGCAGAAGGCGGCGAACACCGCGTCGGTCGAATGCCGGCGCAGCAGCGAGGCCTGCAGCACCAGCGCCAGCTCGCGCGCCAGGCCGCGCGCCTGGGCCTCCTCGGTGACGCCGTCGACGCCGCCGAGAACGCGCGCGATCGCGCGGTCCAGCGCGGCGTGCGCGCCGCGCACCGGGGCCAGCTCGTGCTCCAGCGCATCGGCCACGCGCGCACCGCGCAGCGCGCGCAGCAGGTCCAGCGCCATGATGTTGGCCGCACCTTCCCAGATGCTGTTCAGCGGCATCTCGCGGTAGATGCGCGCCATCACGCCTTCGCCCTGCTCCTCGACGTAGCCGTTGCCGCCCAGGCATTCCATCGCCTCCTGGGCGAAGTGGCTGCCGCGCTTGCAGATCCAGAACTTCGCCACCGGCGTGAGCAGCCGGCGCATGACGGCCTCGTGGCCGTCATCCACGGTTCCAGCTTCGTGCTCGCCGGAGCCGTTCTCGCTGCGGTCCACCGCGGCGGCCAGACGCAGCGCGAGCGCGGTGGCCGCCTCGCACTCCAGCGCCAGATCGGCGAGCACGTTCTTCATCATCGGCTGCTCGACGAGCGGCTTGCCGAAGGCGCGGCGCTGCGCGGTGTGGTGCAACGCGAGCGACAGCGCCTGGCGCATCAGCCCGGCGGTGCCCAGCGCGCAGTCGAGCCGCGTCAGCGCGCCCATCGCGAGGATCTGCGGCACGCCGCGGCCGGCCTCGCCGACGAGCCAGGCGGCCGCCTGGTCGAACTCGACCTCCGAGCTCGCGTTCGCGTGGTTGCCGAGCTTGTGCTTGAGGCGCTGGATCGCGAAGGCGTTGACGCTGCCGTCGGGCAGCACGCGCGGCAGGAAGAAGCAGCTCAGGCCGGCCGACGACGACGAGGTCTGGGCGAGCACGAGAAACGCGTCGCACATCGGCGCCGAGAGGAACCACTTGTGGCCGGTGAGGCGCCAGCGTTCGCCCCAGCCGTCGCGGCCGTCGAAGCCGGCCGTCGTCGTGTTCGCGCGCACGTCCGATCCGCCCTGCTTCTCGGTCATGCCCATGCCCATCGTCACCGCGCGCTTGTCGGCGAAGGGCAGGAAGCGCGGGTCGTAGTCGGTCGCCGACAGGCGCGGCGTCCAGTCGGCCGACAGCGCCGGGTTCGCGCGCAGCGCCGGCGTCACCGCGTAGCTCATCGACACCGGGCACAGCACCGAGGGCTCGGCCTCGGTGAACAGCATGAAGCCGGCCGCGCGCTCGACGTGCGCGCCGGCGCCGCGCGACCAGGGCGTGCCGTGCAGCCCGTGGCCGAGCGCGCTGCCGATCAGCGCGTGGTAGCTCGGATGGAACTCGACGCGGTCGATGCGCCGGCCGAAGCGATCGTGCGTGTGCAGCACGGGCGCGTGGGTGTTGGCCAGCCGCGCGTGCGCCTGCATCGCGGCCGAGCCGGCTTCGGCGCCGAGCGCGGCCAGCGCGGCGGTGTCGAGCGCCGGCAGATGGAAGCGCAGCGCGTCCTGCAGCGGCCGGTTGGCGGCGAACAGGTTCGTGTCCGCCAGCGGCGTGCTCTGGTTGAAGACCTCGTGGGTGCTGCTCATGTCGCGCTCCTGACCATCTCGACGTGAGGAATGTCGTCCTCGAGATACGGCTCGCCGACCGCGACGAAGCCGAACTCGGCGTAGAAGCGCGCCAGATGCGCCTGCGCGCTGATGCGGATGCCGCGCCCGGGCCAGAACGCGGCGCAGCGCGCCACGCCTTCGCGCATCAGCGCGCGGCCCAGACCGGTGCCGCGCGTCTCGGGCGAGGTGATCACGCGGCCGATCGACGGCTCGGCGTACTTGACGCCCGGGTCGACGACGCGGGCGTAGGCCTGCAGCACGCCGTTCGGGTCGCGGCCGAGCAGATGCCAGGCCTGCCGGTCCAGGCCGTCCGGGTCCTGGTAGGCGCCCTGCTCCAGGATGAAGACCCGGCAGCGCAGCGCGAGCGCGTCGTAGAGGTTGTCGACGCCGAGCTCGGCGAAGCGCGACCAGGTCCAGTCCACGGCCGACGGCGTCAGATCGAGCTTGACGAGCTGCTTGCCGAAGTTGCGCCCCTTGAGCAGGCCGAGGAAGGCCTCGGGGGCGCTCGCCAGCCCCTGTGCCACGGACTCGCGGTACTTCAGCTTGCCGGTGGCGACGAGCGTGCCCAGCTCCTTCAGCGCCTCGGGCCAGTGCTGCATGTGCTCGCTGACGATGAAGCCCTGCAGCTTCAGGCGCTGGGTCAGGATCAGCTGCGGCTGCGCCATCGGGATCGGCTCGCCGTTGTAGCCGGAGATCATGCCGCAGAAGGCGATGCGGCCGAAGGCGTTGATGCGCTGCATCACGGCGTCGAGGATCACGCCGCCGACGTTCTCGAAGTAGCCGTCGATGCCGCTCGGCGCCGCCTCCTTCAGCGCCGCCGACAGCGACTTCAGGTCGGGGTGGGCCTTGTAGTCGATGCAGGCGTCGAAGCCGAGTTCGTCGACCACGTAGGCGCACTTGTCCGTGCCGCCGGCGATGCCGACGACGCGGCAGCCGCGCGCCTTGGCGAGCTGGCCCACCGCGCTGCCGACCGCGCCGCTGGCGGCGCTGACGACCACCGTCTCGCCGGCCTTGGGCTCGATGATCTTGACCAGCCCGACCCAGGCCGTGACGCCGGGCATGCCGACCGCGCCGAGGTAGGCCGACAGCGGCACGTGTGTCGTGTCGACCTTGCGCAGCAGGCCGGGCTGGCCAGCGTCGACGACGGAATACAACTGCCAGCCGCCCATGCCGACGACCTTGTCGCCGGCGGCGAAACCCGGGTGGCGCGACTCGACGACCTCGCCCACCGTGCCGCCGATCATCACCTGGTCCAGCGGCTGCGGCTGGGCGTAGCTCTTGCCCTCGTTCATGCGCCCGCGCATGTAGGGGTCGAGGCTCAGGTAGTGGTGGCGCACCAGCACCTGGCCGTCGGCCAAGGCCGGGACCGGCGCTTCGACGAGGCGGAAGTTCGCCGCACTGGGTTCGCCCTGGGGGCGCGAGGCAAGCTGGATCTGCTGGTTCTGGGTCATGGTGTCAGTCCGTTCCGTTGAGGCGCTGGATGCGGCGCCCGCCGCCGATCGGCAGGCCCTTCATGTACTTGAACGTTCCGGTCGCGTGGCCGACGAGCTGGCCCTGCGTATCGTGCACCGAGCCCTCGCAGAAGGCGAGCGAGGCCGTGCATGTGCAGCCGCCGGCCGGTCGCGACGAGCCGGCCCTGGCCGGGGCGCATGAAGCTGGTCTTCATCTCGATCGTCACGACGCCCGGTTGCGGCTCGCCACCGGATGCGAGCGGGCTGCGCGCGGCATGCGCCATCGCGACGTCGAGCAGCGTCATCGTGACGCCGCCATGGGCCACGCTCCACGAATTCGTGAGCTCGTCGCGCAGCTCGAGGTGGATCTCCGACTCGCCCGGGTCGAAGCGCTGCAGCTCCATGCCGAGAAGCTCGACGAAAGGGATGCGGACCTTGAATTCCATGCTCGACGTGCCGTGGCTCAGGCGCCGGCGTGCACCGCACTGACGCCGCCGTCGACGGCCAGGATCTGGCCGGTGATGTGCTTGCCGGCGGCGCTGGCGAAGAGCAGCGCGGCGCCCTTCAGATCGTCGTCGTCGCCGATGCGGCGCAGCGGCGCGGCGCGCGACAGCTTGTCGACGCCGATGGCCGCGAGCACGCCCTTGGTCATCTTGCTCGGGAAGAAGCCCGGCGCGAGCGCGTTGACGGTGATGCCGTACGGCCCCCATTCGCCGGCCAGCGTGCGCGTGAAGTTGACCACCGCGCCCTTGCTCGTGCCGTAGGCGATGAACTTCATCTCCAGGCTGCCGGCCAGGCCGGCGATCGACGCGACGTTGATGATGCGGCCGCTCTTGTTCGGGATCATGCTCGCCTTGGCCACCGCCTGCGAGAAGAGAAAGATGCTGCGGACGTTCAGGTTCATCACCTTGTCCCAGGCCTCGAGCGGGTGGTCCTCGGCCGGCGCACCCCAGGTCGCGCCGGCGTTGTTGACGAGGATGTCGATGCGGCCGAGGCGCTGCATCGCCTCGTCGACGACATGCTGCACCTGCGCCGGGTCGCTCGCGTCGCCGGCGACCCAGCGCGCGTCGATGCCCTTGGCCTGAAGGTCGGCCACGGCCTCTTCCAGGTCGGCGGCCTTGCGCGAGGTGAGCATGATCTTCGCGCCGGCCTCGCCCAGCGCCTCGGCGATCTGCAGGCCCAGCCCGCGCGAGCCGCCGGTGACGAGCGCGGTCTTGCCGCCGAGGTCGAAGAGCTTGGCGATCGGTGTGCTCATGGTGTCGGTCGTTTCCGTTGGATGGAGGGGACGGGAGGTTCCTGCATGCGCGAGCGCACCCAGATCAGCACGGCGCCGACCGCGGCCGCGATGGCGCCGACGGTGACGAAGAGCGCGCCGCTGGATCCATGCTCGCGCAGCACGAACAGGCCCAGACAGAGGCCGAGCAGCCCGCCGTAGATCAGCGTCCAGATCAGCTTGTCCAGCGTTGACGTCGACATGGTCAGAAGGCGTCCTCGGCCAGCGTGCGGCAGACGTCGTTGCGGCTCGCGACGACCGCGAGCCAGGCGTCGATCTTGGGCAGCTCGTAGGCGAAGAAGTAGCGCATCGCGCCGAGCTTGCCGTCACGCAGCGCACCGGCCACGCGCTCGGCGGCGAGCGCCACGTCGAGCCAGATCCAGGCCAGCACGACATGGCCGAAAGCCTGCAGGTAGGGCGTCGCGTTGGCCAGCGCTTCCTCGGGCACGCCGGTGGCCCAGGCGGCCTTCGTCGCGGCGCCCAGCCTGTGCAGTGCGGCGGCGAGCGCGTTCGCCGGTTCGGCCAGGCCGGCAACATGGCCGGCGCGTTCGATCGTCGCGTCGATGCGCGTGGCAAGCAGCTTGAGGCCGGCGCCGCCGTCCATCACCACCTTGCGGCCGAGAAGGTCCAGCGCCTGGATGCCGTGCGTGCCCTCGTGGATCATGTTGAGGCGGTTGTCGCGCCAGTACTGCTCGACCATGAAGTCGCGCGTGTAGCCGTAGCCGCCGTGGACCTGGATCGCGAGCGAGTTGGCCTCGAGGCACCATTCGCTGGGCCAGCTCTTGGCGATCGGCGTCAGCACCTCGAGCAGCAGCCCGGCGTCCTGGGCCGCGGCGGCATCACCGGTCTGCTGCTCGTCGACGAGGCGGGCACAGTAGAGCTCGAGCGCGAGCCCGCCTTCGACGTAGCTCTTCTGCGCCAGCAGCATGCGGCGCACGTCGGCGTGCCGGATGATCGGCACCTGCGGCTGCGCCGCGTCCTTGCCCTCGGGCCGGATCGAGCGGCCCTGCGGCCGCTGCTTCGCGTAGTCGAGACTGGCCTCGTAGCCGGCGTAGCCCAGCATCACCGCCCCCAGGCCGACGCCGATGCGCGCCTCGTTCATCATGTGGAACATGCAGCGCAGCCCTTCGCCGGGCCGGCCGACGAGGTAGCCGATCGCCCCGGGCGCGCCGCGCACCGGGTAGCGGCCCTCGCCGAAGTTGAGCAGCGTGTTCGTGGTGCCGCGGTAGCCCAGCTTGTGGTTCAGGCCCGCCAGCGCCACGTCGTTGCGCTCGCCGGTCAGCTGCCCGCGTTCGTCGACCAGCTTCTTCGGCACGATGAACAGCGAGATGCCCTTGGTGCCGGAGACGGTCTTGCCGTCGGCGCCAGGGATCTTGGCCAGCACCAGGTGGACGATGTTCTCGGTGATCTCGTGCTCGCCGGCCGAGATCCACATCTTGTTGCCCTTGAGCCGGTAGCGCGGGCCCAGCGCGTCGTCGCCGTCGAAGACGGCGCGGGTGGCGATGTCGGACAGCGACGAGCCGGCCTGCGGCTCGCTCAGGCACATGGTGCCGAACCAGCGGCCGGCGAACTCGTTCTTCGCGAAGACCTCGCGCTGCAGCGGCGTGCCGTGCGCCATCAGCAGGCTGGCGTTGCCGCTGGTGAGCATGGCGTAGCCGCCCATCGCGACGCTGGCCTTGCTGAAGAAGGCGTTGGCCGCCATCTCGATCACGCAGGGCAGCTGCATGCCGCCGACCTCGAGGTCCTGCATCGCCGCCAGCATGCCGGATTCGACATAGGCTGCCATCGCCGCATGCGTGCTCGCCGGCAGCTGCACGCGTTCGCCGTCGGCATCCGAAACGACGTGCGGCTCCTGCGTGTCGGCGAGCCGGTTGAAGGGCGCGAATTTCTCGCGCGCGATGCGCTCGCAGGTGTCCAGCACCGACGCGAAGGTCTCGGTCGAATGGTCGGCGAAGCGCGGCCGCGCGAGCAGTGACGACACGGCCAGCCAGTCGTGGAGCAGGAAATCGAGGGTCGCGCGCATGGGTTCAGGTCCGGGCCGTGACGGCCATCGTCGCCGAGGCCTTGACGACCAGCGTGCGCTGCGCGCCGCTCTCGACGAAGACCTCGGCCTCGGTGAAGCTGAGCTGGCGGCCGGCCTTCAGCACGCGCGCCTCGCAGACCAGGCGTTCGCCGCGGGCCGGCCGCAGGCAGCTCGTCTTCAGCTCGGCGGTGACGATCCAGAAGCCGTCCGGCGCCATCGTCTGCGCCGCCGCGCCCATCGTGTGGTCGGCCATCGCCGCGCTGACGCCGGCATGAACCTGTCCGGTGTGCTGCAGGTGACGCGGCGCCAGCGCGAGCACGGTGGTCACGCGGCCCTCGCCCGCCGCCATCGGCTCGATGCCGAGGTCGACCATGAACGGCGACAGGCTGAAGAACCGGCGCAGCGCGGCGAGGTCGGCCTGCATGGGATTACGCGCCACCGCGCCGGGTGATCTGGCCGCGCGCGACCGCGAACAGCTCGCCGCGGCCGTGTGCCTGCAGGCGCGTCACAGCACCTCGAACACGCCCGCCGCGCCCATGCCGCCGCCGATGCACATCGTGACGCAGACCTTCTTCGCGCCGCGGCGCTTGCCTTCGATCAGCGCGTGGCCGGTCAGGCGCTGGCCGCTGACGCCGTAGGGGTGACCCACGGCGATGGCGCCGCCGTTGACGTTGAGCCGGTCCATCGGGATGCCGAGCTTGTCGGCGCAGTACAGCACCTGCACGGCGAAGGCTTCGTTGAGCTCCCAGAGGTCGATGTCGGCGACCGTCAGCCCGAGGCGCTTGAGCACCTTGGGCACGGCGAAGACCGGGCCGATGCCCATCTCGTCGGGCTCGCAGCCGGCGACCGCGAAGCCGAGGAAGCGGCCGAGCGGCTTCAGGCCCTTCTGCTGCGCATAGGTCTCGCTGACGACGACGCAGGCGCCGGCACCATCGCTGAACTGGCTCGCGTTGCCGGCCGTGACCACGCCGCCGGGCAGCGCCGAGCGGATGTCCTTGATGCCTTCGTAGGTGGTGCCCGGGCGCAGGCCCTCGTCCTGGCCGATGGTGACTTCCTTGCTGCGCAGCCCGAGCACCGCGTCGGCGACGCCGGCGGTCACGGTGACCGGCACGATCTCGTCCTTGAACAGCCCCGCCTCCTGCGCCGCGCAGGCCTTCTGCTGGCTCGCGGCGCCGTAGCGGTCCATCCGCTCCTTCGCGATGCCGTAGCGCTTGGCCACCTGTTCGGCGGTCTGGAGCATGCTCCAGTAGATCTCGGGCTTCATCTTCTGCAGCGCGGGGTCGAACAGCATGTGCTGGTTCATCTCCTGCTGCACGCAGGAGATGCTCTCGACGCCGCCGGCCACATAGACCTCGCCCTCGCCGGCGATGACGCGCTGCGCGGCCATCGCGATGGTCTGCAGACCGCTCGAGCAGAAGCGGTTGACCGTGACACCGCCGACCGTGATCGGCAGCCCGGCGCGCAAGGCGATCTGGCGCGCGATGTTCATGCCGGTCGCGCCCTCGGGGTTGGCGCAGCCCATCAGCACGTCCTCGATCGCGCCCGGGTCGACGCCGGCGCGCTCGACCGCGGCCTTGACCGCGAAGCCGCCCAGCGTCGCGCCATGGGTCATGTTGAAGGCGCCCTTCCAGCTCTTGGCCAGCGGGGTGCGCGCGGTGGAGACGATGACGGCTTGGCTCATGGTGATTCCTTCAACTCAAGAGAACGACTTGCCTTCGGCGGCGAGCCGGGCCAGCAGCGGCGCGGGCTGCCAGAACGACGCATCGTCGAGGGGGTTGCGCGCGAACTGCTTCATCGCCTGGACGACGTTGAACAGCCCCTGCGTGTCGGCGTAGCACATCGGGCCGCCGCGCCAGAGCGGGAAGCCGTAGCCGGTGAGGTAGACCATGTCGATGTCGCTGGCCTTGCTCGCGATGCCCTCTTCGACGATCTTGGCGCCTTCGTTGACCAGCGAATAGACGAGCCGGTGCACGATCTCGTCGTCGCCGATCTTGCGTGGCGTGATGCCGAGTTCCTTGCGGTGGTCCTCGATCATCTTGACGACGACGTCGGACGGGATCGCGTCGCGCTTGCCCGGCGCGTAGTCGTACCAGCCGGCGCCGGTCTTCTGGCCGTAGCGGCCCATCTCGCACAGCAGGTCCGCGGTCTTGCTGTAGCGCATGCCCGGCTTCTCGAGATAGCGGCGCTTGCGGATCGCCCAGCCGATGTCGTTGCCGGCGAGGTCGCCCATGCGGAACGGGCCCATCGCGAAGCCGAACTTCTCGATCGCACGGTCGACCTGCTGCGGCGTGCAGCCTTCCTCGAGCAGGAAGCCGGCCTGGCGGCTGTACTGCTCGATCATCCGGTTGCCGATGAAGCCGTCGCAGACACCCGACACCACCGCCGTCTTGCGGATCTTCTTCGCCAGTTGCATCACGGTGGCGAGCACGTCCTTCGCGGTCTTCTCGCCGCGCACGACCTCGAGCAGCTTCATCACGTTGGCCGGGCTGAAGAAGTGCATGCCGACCACGTCTTGCGGACGCTTCGTGAACGCGGCGATCTTGTTGACGTCCAACGTGCTCGTGTTGCTGGCCAGGATCGCGCCCGGCTTCATCACTTCGTCCAGCGTCTTGAAGACCTTTTCCTTGACGCCCATCTCCTCGAACACCGCCTCGATCACGAGGTCGGCGTCCTTGATCGCGTCGTAGGCCAGCGTGGTGCTCAGCAGCGCCATGCGCTGCTCGTACTTGTCGGCCTTGAGCTTGCCCTTCTTGACCTGGTTCTCGTAGTTCTTGCGGATCGTCGCGACGCCGCGGTCCAGCGCCTCCTGCTTCGTCTCGAGCATCGTCACCGGAATGCCGGCGTTGAGGAAGTTCATGCTGATGCCGCCGCCCATCGTGCCGGCACCGATGACGGCCACCTTCGCGATCGGACGCACCGGCGTGTCCTCCGGAACGTCGGGGATCTTGCTCGCCGCGCGCTCGGCGAAGAAGGCGTGGCGCAGCGCCTTGCATTCGGGCGTCAGCATCAAGGCCATGAAGACCTCGCGCTCGTAGACCATGCCGTCGTCGAACTTGCGCCGCACCGAGGCTTCGACCGCGTCGACGCATTTGGCCGGCGCGGGGAAGTTCTTCGCCATGCCCTTGACCATGTTGCGCGCGAACTGGAAGTAGGCGTCCGGGTTCGGGTGCGTGGCCTTCAGGTTGCGCACCAGCGGCAGCGGCCGCACCGAAGCGACCTCGGCGGCGAAGGCCAGCGCGCCGGCCATCAGGTCGCCGTCGACGATGCGGTCGAACAGCTTCTGGCCCGGCAGCGCGGCGAGCACCTCGCTCTTCACCGGCTCGCCGCTGACGATCATGTTCAGCGCGGTCTCGACGCCGAGCACGCGCGGCAGCCGCTGCGTGCCGCCGGCGCCCGGGATGAGGCCGATCTTGACCTCGGGCAGCGCGACGTTGGTGCCCGGCGCGGCGACGCGGTAATGGCAGCCCAGCGCGAGTTCCAGACCGCCGCCCATGCAGACGCCGTGCACCGCGGCGACGACCGGCTTGGTGCTCGCCTCGAGCTGGCGGATCAGCGACAGCAGGTTCGGCTCGGCGACCGCCTTCGGGCTGCCGAACTCCTTGATGTCGGCGCCGCCGGAGAACGCGCGGCCGGCGCCGGTGACGACGATCGCGGCGACCGCGTCGTCGGCCAGGGCGCGCTCGACCCCGGCACTGAACTCGCGCCGGGTGTCGTAGCCGAGGCCGTTGACCGGCGGGTTGTCGAGCGTGATGACGGCGACGTTGCCGCGCATTTCATAGCTGGCGCCCATGGCGACTCCTCTGGCGTGGGTAGCAAATAGAACGGTCGTTCGATTCTAGGGGCCGAAAAAGGCCGGTCCGTGTCGCTGTCGTGACATGGCCGGCCGATTCCGCCCCAGCGGATGACGCGGAAGCTTAAACCTCCAGCCACTCCTTGCGAATATCCGCGTTCGTGCGCAGGTCGGTCGGCGTGCCCTCGAAGACGATCTGGCCATGGCCCATCACCAGGCAGCGCTGCGAGACCTCGAGCGCGATGGTCAGCTTCTGCTCGACGAGCAGCACGGCGATGCCGCGCCGCTGCAGTTCGCGCAGGTACTCGGCGACCTGCTCGACGATCTTCGGCGCCAGGCCTTCGGTGGGCTCGTCGATCATGATCAGTTCCGGGTCGCCCATCAGCGTGCGGCACAGCGTCAGCATCTGCTGCTCGCCGCCGGACAGGAAGCCGGCCTCGGTGTGCTGGCGCTCCTTCAGGCGCGGGAACATCGCGTACATCTCGTCGAAGCTCCAGCGCGCCGCTTTGCCGCCGCGCCGGTTCACGCGCTTGCAGCCGAGCAGCAGGTTCTGCTGCACCGTCAGGTTCGGAAAGATATCGCGGTTCTCGGGCACGTAGCCGATGCCGCGGTGCGCGATCTCGAACGCCGGCCGGCCAAGGATGGTCTCGCCCCGCCAGGTGATGGCGCCCTGGCCGTGGACCAGGCCCATGATCGTCTTCACGGTGGTCGAACGCCCGGAGCCGTTGCGCCCGAGCAGCGCGACGATCTCGCCCGCGCCGACGCCCAGGTCGACCCCGTGCAGCACGTGGCTCTTGCCGTAGAACGCGTGGACGCCGGTGAGTTGCAGCATCTCAATGTCCAACTGCGGCGGCCTGCGCCTCGGCGAGCACCGAGCCGAGGTAGGCCTCCTGGACGCGCGAATTGGCGCGCACCGCGGCCGGCTCGTCGAACGCGATCACCTCGCCGTAGACGAGCACCGCGATCTTGTCCGCGAGGCCGAAGACGACCCCCATGTCGTGCTCCACCGTGAGCAGCGTCTTGCCGACCGTGACGTCGCGGATCAGGTCGACGAAGCGGCCGGTCTCGCTCTTGCTCATGCCGGCGGTCGGCTCGTCGAGCAGGATCACGCTGGCGCCGCCGGCGATCGTGATGCCGATCTCGAGCGCGCGCTGTTCGGCGTAGGTCAGGTTCATCGCCAGCACGTCGCGCCGGCGGTCGAGCTTGATCATCGCCAGCACCTCCTCGGCGCGCTCGTTCGCGTCGCGCAGGTCGGTGAGGAACTTCCAGAAGCTGTACTTGTAGCCCAGGCTCCAGAGCACCGCGCAGCGGATGTTCTCGAACACCGACAGGCGCGTGAACAGGTTGCTGACCTGGAAGCTGCGCGCGAGACCGCGGCGGTTGATCTCGAACGGGCTCAGCCCGGCGATCGGCCGGCCGTCGAGCAGGATCTCGCCCGAGGTCGGGCCGAAGCGGCCGCTGATCAGGTTGAACAAGGTGCTCTTGCCCGCGCCGTTGGGGCCGATGATCGCGACGCGCTCGCCGGGCTGCACCGCCAGGCTCGCGCCGCGGATGATCTCGGTGCGGCCGAAGCTCTTGCGCACGTCGCGCAGTTCGATCGCGGCGCTCACGATGTGCCCTCCGCGCGCTGCGTCTCGGCTTCGATCTCCTGGTGGATCGTGCCCCACTGGCGCGCGAATTCGCGCCGCACCAGCTCGAACAACAGCACGCCGGTGACCAGCACCAGCGCGGCACCGAACCAGGTGTCGAGCGCGTGCGTGTCCAGCCGCGCGCCGAGGAAGCGCATCGTCGGGCCCAGCGATTCGTTGAGCTGCAGGTGGTAGACCATCTCGATCATCAGCCCCGAGCCGAGCAGCACCGCCAGCGCGGTGCCGGCTAGCGCGAGATACGACGCCGCGATCCGGCGCAGCTTGCCCATCGCGGCCAGGCGCAGGTTCATCATGATCAGGCTCGCGATGCCGCCGGGCGCGTAGATCACCATGAGCAGGAAGGCCAGCCCCAGATAGAGCAGCCAGGCCTGCGACAGCTCGGACAGCAGCACGCCGGCGAGCACGAGCAGCACCGCACCGATGATCGGGCCGAAGAAGAAGCCCGCGCCGCCGAGGAAGGTGAACAGCAGGTAGGCGCCCGAGCGCGACGCGCCGACGACCTCGGAGGTGACGATCTCGAAGTTCAGCGCGACCAGGCCGCCGGCGATACCCATGAAGAAGCCCGACGCGACGAAGGCCAGGTAGCGCACGCGCCGCGTGCTGTAGCCGATGAACTCGACGCGCTCCGGGTTGTCGCGCACCGCGTTGAGCATGCGCCCGAGCGGCGTGCGCGTGAAGGCGAACATCAGCGCGGTGGCGACGAAACAGTAGACCGCGATCAGGTAGTAGACCTGGATCTGCGGCCCGAAGCTGATGCCCATCCGGGTCGGGCCAGAGACCCGGTTGCCGCTGACGCCGCCCTCGCCGCCGAAGAAGCCGGGGAACATCAGCGACATCGCCGAGACCAGCTCGCCGATGCCCAGCGTGATCATCGCGAACGTGGTGCCGGCCTTCTTCGTCGTCACGTAGCCCAGCAGCGCGGCGACGGCGAGCGAGCCGAGCCCGCCGACGAGCGGGATCAGGCTCACCGGCAGCGCGAGCGAGCCGTCGGAGACCTTGTTCAGCGCATGGATCGCGAAGAACGCGCCCAGCCCCGAGTAGACCGCATGGCCGAAGCTGAGCATGCCGCCCTGGCCGAGCAGCATGTTGAAGGCCAGGCAGGCGATGATCGCGATGCCCATCTGCGACAGCAGCGTCAGCGACAAGCTGCTCGTGAAGAACATCGGCGCCACCAGCAGCGCCAGCGCGTACAGGCCCCAGACGAGCCAGCGGCCGCCGTCGACGCGGCCGAGGCGATCGCGCCAGCGGCTGACAGGGTTCGGCGCCATCGTCAGCCTTCCAGGCCGGAGCATCGCAGGACGCGGTGCCTCTTCGCCAGGCATTCGCCGAGACGCAGGTCTTGTCTCGTGTCCACCCTCAGCCCTCCCGCTTGCCGAGCAGGCCCTTGGGCCGCAGGATCAGGATCAGCACCAGCAGCAGGTAGGGCAGGATCGCCGCGACCTGCGAGATCTTCACGCTCCACACCGCGTAGCCGAAGCTGTCGGGCGTCACGCTCAGATGCAGCCTGGCGAACAGGTCGACGAGCGAGCTGTCGCTGCCGACCGCGAACGAGTCCATCACGCCGAGCAGCAGCGAGGCGATGAAGGCCCCGGCCAGCGAACCCATGCCGCCGATCACGATGACGGCGAAGACGACGGCGCCGACCGCGAGCGCCATCGACGGTTCGGTGACGCGCAGCGCGCCGCCGATCACGCCGGCCAGCGCCGCCAGCGCGGTGCCACCGCCGAAGACGAGCATGAAGACGCGCGGCACGTTGTGGCCGAGCGACTCGACCATCTCCGGATGCGTCAGCGCGGCCTGGATCACGAGGCCGATGCGCGTGCGCGTCAGCAGCAGCCAGACCGCCACCAGCATCAGCACCGCAACGCCCATGCCGAACGCGCGGAACGCCGGGAAGGTGGTGCAGATCGAGTCGGCCGCCTGGCAGACCGCCGGCGGCGCGCCCCAGGCCAGCGCCAGGCCGGCCCTGGCCTCGATGATCGTGAACAGCGGCCCGCGCAGCGACTCGGGCGGCTGGAAGTCCAGCGCCTGGCGGCCCCAGACCAGTTGCACCAGCTCGAGGATGATGTAGCTCAGCCCGAAGGTGACCAGCAGCTCGGGCACGTGGCCGTACTTGTGCACCTTGCGCAGCGCGAAGCGCTCGAACGCGGCACCGGCCGCGCCGACGATCGGCGGCGCGAGCAGCAGACCCCACCAGAAGCCGGCGACGACGCTGATCGAGTACGCGACGTAGGCGCCGAGCATGTAGAAGCTGGCATGGGCGAAGTTCAGCACGCCCATCATGCTGAAGATCAGCGTCAGCCCGGACGCCACCATGAACAGCAGCAGCCCGAGCGACAGCCCGTTGAGCAGGGAGATGAGGTAGTAGGAAGCGTCCATCCGGGCCGATGGCCGGCGCTGCGCCGGCGAAAGAAGCAGCGCGACGCCGGAGGGCGGCGCCGCGCTGTGCGGGTCTCAGGGCAGATGCCGGATCAGGGCCGCTTCATCTGGCACGAGGTCGGCGTGCTCGCCACGTAGGCCGGAATCTCCTTGACCATCTGGAAGTTGTAGCCGGTGTTCTCGACCGAGTACGGGTGCGCGGCGTCGGCCTTGCGCCACTCGGCGATGTACAGCGGCATCTGCAGCTGGTGGTCGCTCTTGCGCATCTCGACCTCGCTCGCGAAGCCCTTGAACTGCAGCCCTTCCATCGCGAGCGCCACCTTCAGCGGCTCGGTGGACTTGGCCTTGGCCATGCCGTCGACCAGCATCTCGATGCCGTTGTAGGTGGCATAGGTGTACCAGTCGTCGTTGAACTGCTTCTTGAACTCGCCCTCGAGCTTCGCGACCCCGGGCATGCTGGTGTAACCGTAGGCCACCATGCGCACCTTGCCGCCGACGCCGCTGGCCAGCGCCGTCGGCGTGCCGCTGACGCCGGCGTAGTAGGTGTAGAAGTTGGCGTTCAGACCGGCATCGTGCGCGGCCTTGACGAGCAGCGTCAGGTCCTGCCCCCAGTTGCCGGTGACCACCGAGTCGGCGCCCGAGGCCTTGATCTTGGCCACGTAGGGCGCGAAGTCCTTCACCTGGCCGATCGGGTGCAGGTCGTCGCCGACGATCTGGATGTCCGGGCGCTTGCGCTTGATGTCTTCCTTGAAGTAGCGCGACACCTGCTGGCCGTGCGAATAGTTCTGGCCGATGATGTAGACCTTCTTGATCTCCGGCTGGTCCTTCATGAAGCTGGTCAGCGCCTCCATCTTCATCGAGGTGTCGGCGTCGAGGCGGAAGTGCCAGAACGAGCAGCGGCTGTTCGTCAGGTCCGGGTCGACCGCGGCGTAGTTGAGGTAGACCACCTCCTTGCCCGGGTTGCGCGCGTTGTACTTCGTCACCGCGTCGGAGATCGCCGCCGCCGCCCCAGAGCCGTTGCCCTGCACGACGTAGTGGATGCCCTGGTCGATCGCGGCGGTCAGCGCGTTCAGGCTCTCCTGCGGCGAGGCCTTGTTGTCGAAGGGCACGATCTTGAACGTCACGCCGGCGGCGTTCTTCGCGAAATGCTCGGCCATGAACTGCCAGCTCTTCAGCTGGTTCTGGCCGACGTTGGCGAACGGCCCGGACAGCGGGTCGATGAACGCGATCTTGACGGTCTGCCCGGCCTGCGCGAACGCCAGCCCCGAGGCCAGCGCCAGCGACGCGGCGATCGGCAGGCCGAAGAGGCGGTAGGTGAATTTCATGGTTTTGTCTCCAAAGAATCGATGACGCCGGCGGAAGGTAGCGGAAGAGCATGGCCCTTGGGTTCAGGGACTACCCCGAAGCCCTGTCGCGACCGGGACAGCGCGCGAACGAGCCGCCCTTGCGCGCGGGACCCGGCCGGATTGACCATCACGCGGTTGCGCCGCCGGCCGCGCGCCGACAATGCGGCCATGAACGCGCCCGAACCGCACCGCACGCTGGCCGCCCTGGCCCGGGAGCACGACGGCTTCGTGCGCCGCCTCGGCGCCGAGTTCCGTGTCGCGCAGCCGCCCGGGCCGTCGCTGCAACCCCTGAAGATCCCCCATACATCATGAGCCCGTCCACGAAGAAGCCGCTGCAGCCGCCGCACGAGCACGACGACGCGCGCTACCCGGTGCGCAAATCCGACGCCGAGTGGCGCGCCCAGCTCGACGCCATGCAATACCAGGTCGCGCGCCACGCGGCCACCGAGCGCGCCTTCACCGGCAAGTACTGGGACCACTTTGCCGACGGTCGCTACCACTGCGTCGGCTGCGGCACGCCGCTGTTCGAGTCGGCCACCAAGTTCGACGCCGGCTGCGGCTGGCCCAGCTATTGGGCGCCGGTCAACAGCGAGGTGGTCGAGGAGGTGCGCGACGCCAGCCACGGCATGGTCCGCGTCGAGGTGCGCTGCAAGAACTGCGGCACCCACCTGGGCCATGTCTTCCCGGACGGTCCGCAGCCGACCGGCGAGCGCTACTGCATCAACTCGGCGGCGATCGACTTCCAGCCCGGCGCGCCAGACGCCGCGCCGAAGGCGTGACAGGCTTCGCGGCCGCCGTTCCGGCGGGCCCGGCCGACCCGGCACAATCGGGCCCCATGTCGCCTGACCCCGTCCTGCACAGCGCATGAAGTTCCTGTTCGACTTCCTGCCCATTGCCCTCTTCTTCGGCTGCTTCAAGTACGCCGAGACCCACAAGGACTGGGCGGCTGCGTTCGCGACCCAGCATTTCGGCTTCTTGGTCTCCGGCGGCAGCGTCGGCCCCAAGCAGGCGCCGGTGCTGCTGGCCACGCTGGTCGTGATCGTCGCGACGCTGGCCCAGGTGGCCTGGCTCAAGCTGCGCGGCCGCAAGGTCGACACCATGCTTTGGATCAGCCTGGTGCTCGTCGTCGTGCTCGGCGGGCTGACGATCTGGTTCCACAACGAGACCTTCATCAAGTGGAAGCCCAGCGTGCTGTACTGGGCGATGGGCACCGCGCTCTGGCTGAGCCCGCTGCTGGCGGGCAAGAACCTGCTCAAGGTGATGCTCGGCGAACAGCTCCAGTTGCCGGCCAAGGTCTGGCACCGGTTGAATTTCGCCTGGGTCGCGTTCTTCGCCGGCATGGGGCTGCTCAACCTGTGGGTCGCCTACAGCTTCAGCACCGACGCCTGGGTCAACTTCAAGCTCTTCGGCGGCATCGGGCTGATGATCGTCTTCACGATCGCGCAAGGCCTGTACCTGAGCCGGCACATCGACGAGACACCGCGCGCCGAAGGCGGGCCGCCGGCGAGCACGCCATGAAGGCCGATGTCGCGGCGATCGAGGAAGCGCTGCGCGCCGGCCTGGCGCCTCTGGCGCTGAGCATCGAGGACGACAGCCACCGCCATGCCGGCCATGCGGGCGCGCGCGAGGGCGGCCACTACACCGTGCGCGTGCGCAGCGCGCGCTTTACCGGGCTGACACCGATCGCGCGGCACCGCCTCGTGTATGATCTTCTGGGCCCGTTGATGGCGCACGGAATCCACGCGCTGGCCATCGAGGCGCGGGCCCCCGAAGACGCTTGAAGCCATTGCCGCCGCCCAAGGCGTGCCCCTCGTCGCAGCGACCTTTGCTCCGGCGAACCCACCCGAAAGTCCAACCACCCATGAAGTCGAAGATCCTTGCCGCGCTCGCGGCGCTGGCGCTGTCCGCGCTCGCCCTGTCGGCGCAGGCGCAGAACATCGCCGTCGTCAACGGCAAGCCGGTGCCCACCGCGCGTGTCGACACCTTGCTCAAGCAGGCCGCACGCGCCGGCCAGCAGATCAGCCCCGAACTGCAGCAGCAGGCCCGCGATCAGGTCGTGCTGCGCGAGATCTTCACGCAGGCCGCCGAAAAGCAGGGTCTGGGCGCGACACCCGACTACAAGGCGCAGATGGAGCTGGCACGCCAGAGCATCCTGATCCACGACCTGTTCGAGCAGTTCAGCAAGAACAACCCGGTCAGCGACGCCGAGGCGAAGGCCGAGTACGACAAGTTCAAGGCTCAGGCCAGCGGCACCGAGTACCGGGCCAGCCACATCCTGGTCGATTCCGAGGCCGAGGCGAAGGCGCTGATCGCGCAGATCAAGGCCGGCGCCAGCTTCGAGAAGCTGGCCAAGGAAAAGTCCAAGGACCCCGGGTCCGGCGCCAAGGGCGGCGACCTCGACTTCGCCAAGCCCGAGGCCTACGTGCCCGAATTCGCGCAGGCGCTGGTCAAGCTGAAGAAGGGCGAGATGACCGACACCCCGGTGAAGACCCAGTTCGGCTGGCACATCATCAAGCTCGTCGACACCCGTGAAGCCCAGTTCCCGGCCTTCGACGACGTCAAGGCCCAGCTCAAGCAGCGCCTGGAACAGGCCAAGCTGCAGCAGTACCAGGAAGAACTGCGCGCGAAGGCGAAGACCGACTACAAGTTCGGCAGCCAGTAAGGAGCGCATTGAGCCGCCCCGGGCCCGGCGTCGCCGCAGCGCTGCTGGCGGCGGCGCTGTTCGGCGCCGGTACGCCGCTGGCCAAGCGCTTGCTCGCGGACGTCAGCCCGTGGATGCTGGCCGGTCTGCTCTACCTCGGCTCCGGTCTGGGCCTGACGCTGCTGCGCCTGGCCCGCCGCGCACCCAGGCTTCGGCTGCCGGTGCGCGAACGGCTCTGGCTGGCCGGTGCGGTATTGGCGGGCGGCGTGGTCGCGCCGGTGCTGCTGATGTTCGGGCTGACGCGCATGCCGGCGTCGGGCGCGTCGCTGCTGCTGAACGCCGAAGGCGTGTTCACCGCCTTGCTCGCCTGGTTCGCGTTCCGCGAGAACTTCGACCGCCGCATCGCCATCGGCATGTTCGCCATCGTTGCCGGGGCCGCGGTGCTGAGCTGGCCCGGCGAGGCTCGCTTCGGCGATGCCTGGCCGGCGCTGGCGGTGCTCGGCGCCTGCCTGGCCTGGGCGCTGGACAACAACCTCACGCGCAAGGTGGCGCTGAACGACGCCAGCGCGATCGCGGCCGTCAAGGGGCTGGCCGCCGGCACCGTGAACCTGTTGCTCGCGCTGGCCCTGGGCGACAGGTTGCCGGTGGCGCCCGCGCTGGCCGGGGCGCTGGGGCTGGGCTTCGCCGCCTACGGCGTCAGCCTGGCGCTGTTCGTCGTCGGTCTGCGCCACCTGGGCACGGCACGCACCGGCGCGTATTTCTCGGTGGCACCGTTCTTCGGCGCGCTGCTGGCCGTGGCCTGGCTGGGCGAGCCGCTGAGCGCACCGCTGCTCGCCGCCGCTGCACTGATGGCCTTGGGTGTCTGGCTGCACCTGAGCGAGCAGCATGAGCATGAGCATGCGCACCTGGCGCTGGAGCACGAACACGAGCATGAACACGACGCTCACCATGCGCACCCGCATGCCGACGCCAGCGTGCCGGCACGCCATTCGCATCGGCACCGCCACCCGGCACTGAGCCATTCGCACGCGCATTTTCCGGACGCGCACCACCAGCACCGGCACTGAGCCCGAGCCGCAGCGCGAAGCCGATGCGCACGCCGGCCATGCGCGCGAGCCCCCGGTCGCGCGCGCGAACGCGGTTCAGCCGGTGCTCCAGGTGCGCGGGCGTCGCATGCCGGCGATCCGGCAGGCCTGCGCCACGTAGCCGTACGGAAACAGCTCGAACAACCGCTGGCGCCCCTGGCCGGGGTAGCGTTGCGACAAGTGCTTCATCGCGTGGCGGGCATCGGCGCAGATCCGGTGCTCCTGGTAATAGTCGCGCATGAAGCGGACCACGAACCAGTGGTCGTCCGTCAGTTCGACGCCTTGCGTGCGCGCCAGTTCGACGGCCAGCGGCTCGTCCCAGGTCTCAGGGTCGACCAGGTAGCCCTCGTTGTCGAGCGCGGGCGGGTGGGGCTGGAGGTTGAGCATGAAGTCTTGTCTCCTTCCGGTTGCCGGGCAGGCTGAGCGGGACCGCACTGGGGCCGCGGTCCGCGGTGCCACCACCCCCGCCGGGCCCGACGATGTCGGCCAGGGTGGCGCCGTCGAGCGCGCTGAACCAGGCGCGCAACGCACCGCTGAACAGCGTGCGCAGGCGGCAGTTCGGTGTCAGCGTGCATTGGTTGCTGCGCGCGTCGAAACACTCGACGAGGCGAAAGTCGGTCTCCGACGCACGCACGACATCGCCGATGCCGATCTCGGCTGGCTCTTTCGCCAGCCGCAGCCCGCCGCCGCGGCCGCGCGTCGTCTCGAGCAGGCCCTGGCGAGCGAGCTCGTTGACGACCTTCATCAGGTGGTTCTTCGAGAGGCCGTGGTGATCGGCCAGCGCGCCGATCGTGACCCGCTCGCCGGGCCGCTCGGCGCAGTACATCAGCACGCGCAAGGTGTAGTCGGTGTACTCGGCAAGTCGCATGCAGGCCCCAAAGATGCACCAACTATATTGCTTCAGGCCGGCTTGGCGCAAATCCGTGTCGATGGCGCGACCGTCGTGCCACGGCGCGCGCGGCCGGTCGTTGGGGCCCCGTTCACCGAACCCGGTTCGCCGCTATGCTGGCGCGCGCCGGTCGCCCCGGCGAGGAGCTCGTCTTGTCAGAACCCTACGACCTGATCGTCATCGGCGCCGGCTCCGGCGGCGTGGCCGCGTCACGGCGCGCCGCGGCGCATGGCGCGCGCGTGCTCGTCGCCGAGGCCGGCCGCGTCGGCGGCACCTGCGTCATCCGGGGCTGCGTGCCGAAGAAGCTGATGATGTACGCGGCCGGCTTCGCGCAGGCGCTGGAGGACGCGCGCGGCTTCGGCTGGGTCGACGTGTCCGGCCGCTTCGAGATGGCGCGCTGGGCCGACGCCAAGGCGGCCGAGACCGCGCGGCTGGAAGGCCTCTACGGCAAGCTGCTCGCCGACGCAGGCGTCGAACTGGCCCGCGGCCGGGCCCGTCTCGTCGCGCCGGGCACGGTGGCGGTGGGCGACAGGACGCTGCACGCACGCCGCGTGCTCGTCGCCACCGGCGGCGCGCCGGCGCACGACGCGCTGCCCGGCCTCGCGCAGGCGATGAGCTCGAACGAGTTGCTCGACCTGCGCGAGGTGCCGAAGACCTTGCTCGTCGTCGGCGGGGGCTACATCGCGGTCGAGTTCGCCAGCATCCTGGCCGGTCTGGGCGGTCGCGTCACGCTGGCCTTCCGCGACACGCATCCGCTGCGCGGCTTCGACGCCGATCTGCGCCATCGCCTGGCCGATGCGCTGGCCGCGCGCGGCATCCTGCTGGCCGCCGGCGTCGCGCTGCAGTCGCTGGAGCGCCGCGGCGCAGGCTTCGCGCTGCACCGCGCCGACGGTTCGGTGCTCACGGCCGACGCCGCGCTCAACGCGACCGGCCGCCATCCGAACACCGCCGGCCTCGGCCTCGAGGCGCTGGGCGTGCGGCTCGACGCGCGCGGTGCGATCGCCGTCGACGCCGACAGCCGCAGCACGGCGGCCGGCATCTGGGCCATCGGCGACGTGACGCACCGCGTGAACCTGACGCCGGTGGCGATCGCCGAGGGCCGCGCCTTCGCCGACACCGAGTTCGGCCGCCGGCCCACGCGCGTGGACCACCGCAGCGTGGCCAGCGCGGTGTTCAGCGACCCGCCGATCGCCACCGTCGGGCTGAGCGAGGCCGAGGCCGCGATGCGCGGCCCGGTGGACGTCTTCGAGTCGGACTTCCGGCCGATGAAGACCGCCTTCGCCGGCAGCCCGGCGCGCAGCTACATGAAGCTGGTCGTCGACGGGCTGAACGAACGCGTGCTGGGCGTGCACATGATCGGCACGGACGCGCCCGAGATCGTGCAAAGCCTGGCCGTCGCGCTGACCTGCGGCGCGACCAAGCGCGACTTCGACCGCACCGTCGCCGTCCACCCGACCGCGGCCGAGGAGTTCGTGCTGATGCGCGAACCGGTGCGGCGGCACGGCGCCGGCGTCGCAATCGAGGATTGACGGCGGCGCCCAGCACCGGCCGCCGCGTCGCTCAGCCGAAGCGCCCGTGCAGGAACCAACCGCCCGCCGCCTGCGGCAGCCGGTTGCGGAAGACCCAGACCAGGGCGCCGTCCTCGGCCGCGGCGATGAAGTAGTCGCGCGCCGCGGGCGCACCGTCCCACCAGCCGGACTCGACGCGTTCCGGGCCGGACAGCAGCTGCAGCGCACGGCCGTCGAGCAGCGGCAGCGCGTCGCGCTCGGCCAGCGGCAGGGGTTCGGGCAGCAGCCACACCGGGCGGTGCAGCGGCAGCGCCGTGGCCGGCGGCGCGGGACGGACGGCGGCGGCCGGGCGCACGGCCACGGCCGGCTCGCCGCGCGTGGCCCGTTCCGGCCGATGCTCGGCCACCGGCACGAGGCGCTGCACCTGGTCGTCGCCGAGCCGCGCGCGCAGGCGTTCGAGCAGCCGGGTCAGGCCCTCGGCCTCGCCGTGCCGGGTCGGGAACAGCTCGGCGTTGGGCGCGGCACGGCGCACCAGGTCGCGGCAGTGCAGATGCAGTTCGAGCGTCGGCGCGGCCAGTTCGACCCGGGCCAGCCGCTCGCGCAGCAGCAGTTGCAGATGGCCGATGTCCAGCGCCGGTTCGGCCAACGCGATCACCAGTTCGGTGGCCTCGGCCACGTCGCTGCGATGACGCGGCTCGTGTTGCATGCGCAGCGTGAAGCCGGCGATGCGCGACTGCTGCGCCGCGGCCCAGGCGACGAGCCGGGCAAGCAGCACGCCGGCGCCCTGCAGCACCTGGGCCGTGCTGTCGGCACGCGCGAAGAGTTCGAGCCGGCTGTCGAACACCGGCGCCGGCACGAGCGGCTGGCGCGGGTCCGGACGCGCGCCGAGGGTGCGGTCCAGGTTGTCGAGCAAGCCCTCGCCGAAGCGCCGCGCCAGGCCGGCGCGCGGCAGCCGGCGCAGCTCGCCGATCGTCGAAACGCCCATCGCCTGCAACGCCGGGCCGTGCGCGCCGGCGGGGTCGAGCAGGACCACCGGCGCGCCGTCGAGCAGGCACTGCAGCGCGGGCAACCCGGTGGCATGCGGTCCCTCGGCGAAGCCGTCGCGCCAACGGGCCAGCAGCTCGGCGGCGCACGGGGTCGGTGCGGCGGCAATGCGCACCCGGTGGCCCAGCGGCGCGAGCGCCTCGCGCAGCCGCTCCAGCAGGCGTGGCAGGCCGCCGAACAGGCGCAGGCTGGACTGCACCTCGATCAGCACCGTGGCCGGGCCGCCCGGCGCGACCATCGGCGTGAAGGCCAGCGCCGCATGCGCCACCGCGAGCAGCGCGGCGGCGTCGCGCGCCGGGTCGGCCTGGCCGGGCTGCAACTCGGGCGCCAGTGCGAGCGCGGTCGAGCGCGTCATGCCCGGCTGCACGCCGCGCTGCGCGGCCACGGCATCGACCGCGATGACGCGCGGCCCGGCCAGCAACGCCACCGGCCGCTCGCCATCCGTCGACGCCAGCGTGGCGCAGAAGGCTTCGAGGGAGAGTTGCGGCAGGTGCAGGGCGAGCCAGAGCATGGCCGAAAACGTCTCATCGTTCGACACAGGCCGTCATTCTGGGCTCGCCGCAGGCCGACGGCGAGGAGCCTTGCGACCTTTCTATGATGCGCGCCATGTCCGTTGCCCTGCCCCACACCGCCGTCGCCGCGCGCACCGCGCGCCTGTCCCCGCTGATCCTGGCCTGCCTCGCGGCCACCTGGCTGATCTGGGGTTCGACCTACCTGGCCATCAAGTGGGCGCTGCTCAGCTTCCCGCCGTTCTTCCAGATGGGCACGCGCTTCGTCGCCGCCGGGCTGTTGCTCGGTGCCTTCGCGCGCTGGCGCGGTGCGGCCTGGCCGAGGCGGCGCGAGTGGCTCGGCGCCGCCTTTTTCGGCGCCATGCTGCTGGGCGGCGGCTACGGGGCGACGGCATTGGCCGAGTCCCATCTCGGCTCCGGGCTGGTCGTCGCCTTCATTGCCGTCGTGCCGGCCCTGGTGGCACTGTTCGAATGGCCTTACGGACTGCGGCCCTCGCGGCTGGAGGCGGCCGGCATCGGTCTCGGCCTGGCGGGCGTGCTGCTGCTCACCCGCGGCCAGGGCTTCGCCGCGTCGCTGCCCGGCCTGCTGGCGATGGTCGCGGCCACCGTGAGCTGGTCGCTGGGCAGCGTCTGGTCCAAGCACGGCCTGCCCGGCGGGCGACGTCTGGCGGTGGCGCCGGGTGCCGCCGGCGTCGCGAGCCAGATGCTCGCCGGCGGTGCGCTGCTGTTGGCAGCGTCCTGGCTGACCGGCGAACAGCCGCGCTCGCCGCCGGACCCACGCTCGCTGGCCTGCTGGGTTTACCTGGTGCTGGCCGGGTCGCTGGTCGGCTTCAGCGCCTACATGCTGCTGCTCGAACGCACCAGCACCGCGCTCGCGTCGAGCTACAGCTTCGTCAACCCCGTGATCGGGCTGGTGCTCGGCGTCACCTTCGGCGGCGAGCGGGTGAGTGCCTTCGAATGGCTGGCCGCCGGCGTCGTCACCGCCGGGGTCGTGCTGCTGGTCGCGGCGCGCCGCTGAGGGCCGCTCAGCGCCGCGCCTGCGCCGCCGCGCGGATCGCCGACAGCGTGCTGCGGCTGGTGCTGACCTCGGCGTCCAGCTTCAGGTGCAGCAGCGCTGGCCGGCCGCCTTCGAGCGCGCGCGCGAACGCGGCCTCGAAGTCCTCGGTCCGCTCGACGCGATCGGCGGCCCAGCCGTAGGCGCGCGCGAGCGCGGCGAAGTCCGGATTGAACAGGTCGCTGCCGCTCACGCGGCCGGGGTATTCGCGCTCCTGGTGCATCCGGATCGTGCCGTAGCTGCCGTTGTCGACGACGATGCTGATCAGCCGCTTCGCGCCGTAGCCGGTGGCGGTGGCGAGTTCCTGCCCGGTCATCAGGAAGTCGCCGTCGCCGGCCAGGTTGACGACGCAGCGCTCGGGGTGCAGCAGCGCCGCGGCCACCGCCGCCGGCAGGCCGTAGCCCATCGCGCCCGAGGTCGGCGCGAGCTGGCTCCGGCCATGGTGTTGCAGCCCGGGATAGCGGCAGTAGCGGTGCAGCCAGCCGCTGAAGTTGCCGGCACCGTTGGTGAAGACCGTATCGGGCGGCGCCAGACGCTGGACCGTCTTCACGACGACGGCCAGGTCCAGCGGCGCGACCGGCGGCGCGACGAGGTTGGCCTCGTAGTCGGCATGCGCGGCCTCGGCCTGGCCGGCCCAGGCCACGCGTGTTCGGTGCGGCCAGCGTCTCGAGCGCCTTCGCGGCGCAGGCCATCGAGGCCTGCAGCATCAGGTCGGCGGCGTAGACGCGGCCCAGCTCCTCCGGCCCGGCATGGACATGGACCAGCGTCTGCTTCGGCCGCGGCGCCTCGAGCAAGGTGTAGCCGCCGGTCGTCATCTCGCCCAGCCGCACGCCGACGGCGAGCACCAGGTCGGCGTCGCGAATGCGCGCCGCCAGCTTCGGATTGATGCCGATGCCGACATCGCCGGCATACAGCGGATGGCGGTTGTCGAAGCTGTCCTGGAAGCGGAATCCGCAGCCCACCGGCAGCTGCCAGTTCTCGGCGAAGCGCTGCAGCGCGGCGCAGGCCTCGGCGTCCCAGCCGCTGCCGCCGGCGATGACGATCGGCCGCTCGGCCGCGAGCAGCATGCGGCGCAGCTCGCGCAGCCCGCCCGGCGCCGGCCAGGCCAGCACCGGCTGCACGCGCGGCAGCACCGGCGCCGCGGTCGGCGTCGTCAGCATGTCCTCGGGCAAGGCCAGCACCACCGGGCCGGGCCGGCCCTGCAGCGCGGTGTGGAAGGCGCGCGCGACGTACTCGGGCAGGCGGTCGGCGCTCTGCACCTCGCCCACCCACTTGGCCAGCCCGAGCGTGCCGGGGCCGAACATCTGCCGGTAGTCGATCTCCTGGAAGGCCTCGCGGTCGCGCTGGTCGCTCGCGACCTGGCCGACGAACAGGATCATCGGCGTCGAATCCTGGAACGCGGTGTGCAGCCCGATGCTGGCGTTGGTGGCGCCGGGCCCGCGCGTGACGAAGCAGATGCCGGGGCGGCCGCTGAGCTTGCCCTGCGCCTCGGCCATGAAGGCGGCGCCGCCTTCCTGCCGGCAGGCGATGAAGCGGATGCGGTCGCGGTGCTCGTGGAAGCCGTCGAGCACCGCGAGGTAGCTTTCGCCGGGGACGCCGAAGCAGGTGGTGACGCCTTGGGCGATCAGGGCTTCGACGAGGGCGTGGCCGGCGAGGCGGCGCGGGTTTGACGTGGTCGTCGGTGCGGTCATCACCGCACTTTAGCGGCCCGCACAGTCGGGAGCTGCGCCGCCGGCCAGGCCGGCGCCCTGCCGGGCCAGCGCACAGGTGCTCCAGGGCGCGCCGAATTCGGCGTCGACACCGTCGCGGGTGCGCGTGCGGAAGGCGAGCCAGCCCTCGTAGCGGCCGGGCCCGCCGACGAGCCAGGCCGAGGGATCGCGCACCAGACGCGTGAACTGGTTCATCGTCGCGATGGCAACCGGCGGGTTCTCGGACAGCCTCTTGCGCACCGTGTCGGCATCGCCGTCGTCGGGCCGAGCGAAGACAGCCGCCAGCACCTCGCGGGGGGTGTCGCCCTGGGCCTGGCGCATCGTCACCGAGTAGCAGAAGCGGCCGTCGTCGAACATGCTCGCCTCGAAGCCCGGCTGGACCGGCCGGCTCCGACCGAGCAGACCACAGCCCGACGACGCCGCGGCGCGCGCCAAGGGCGTCAACGGCGCGTCGGCCGCACGGTCCAGGCGCTGCGCCGACGCCGAGACCATGCGCCAGTGCCGTGCGCCGAAGGCGAACATCCGGCCGCCGCTGGCGCGGTAGGTGCCGATCAGCCCCACCCGGCCGGGACCGGCCGTCACGGTGACGGCGTCCACCAGCGTCGGATCCAGCACCACCGCGCGCTGCTGGCGGCCGGTCACCCGGCCGCTGCCGTCGGCGGTGCGCGACCAGACGATTTCGTGCACCGTGACCGAAGGCACCTCGACGTTCGGCGCCAGCCTGGGTGACCATGAAGTAGCGCAGCGTGGCGTCGAGCACCAGCGAAGGGCTGATGAACAGCGGAATCGCCATCACCGACCGGGTCGCGAGGCAGCCGCCGCCGGCGCTGACCCGGGCCACGCGCAAGACCATGGTTTCGTCGCGCGCAGCGTCGACGTCGGCGATGAACAAGCGCCGGCGCGTGCCGTCGTTGCCGCCGCCCGCGGCGCTGATCAGGCGGCCGGTCGCCGACTGCGGCCGCTCGCCTTCGACGCCGACCACGCAGTCGCGGTGCTCGTCGTCCGGCGCCGCGAAGGCCACCGACTGCGGCGCGTCGGACGGCCACAGCCACGAGGTCTGCATTGCGCGCAGCCGGCCGTTGACCTGCGGCTCGACCAGCCCGGCCACGCCGTCGAGCAGCACCTGCTGGCGCTTGACGGCCGGAATCGCGGCAAAGCGCGTGAGCAAGGTCTCCGACAGGCGCGACATCATCCCGCCCTCGCCGCTGCGCGCCTGGGCGATGAGCCCGGCCGCGCCGACGAGCGCGCCGAGCGCGTCGCGGCCGGCCCGGGCGTCGACATAGGTCTGCGCCTGCGCCGTCCGGTTGGCCACGTTGCCGGCCTGGAAGAACAACAGCGCGCGCTGCGTCACCGGCTCCTGGATGAGCAGCGAGAACATCGCCGACGGCAGCAGCACCAGCGCCACCGCGGCCGAGACCAGCCAGCCGACGCGGACGTTGCGCGCGCCCCGCTCCAGCGAGCGCTGGCGCGCCGCGGACGCGGCGATGTAGCCGTCGAGCTCGGGTTCCAGCCGGGCCAGGCGCACGCCGTCGCGGTCGAGCAGCAGGAAGCGGAACCAGGCCGCGCGGTCGGCCGGCGAGCGCAGCAGCAGCGCCAGGTCGACGTCGTTCAGCCGGCGCATGTCGCCGGCTTCGAGCAGCAGCTCGGCGCTGCGACCGTGCGCCACCCAGTCGGCGCATTTGCGCAGCGCGGCGACGAACTCGTCGAAGCGCTCGGCCTCGGCGTCGATCAGGTGGCGAAAGCGAGCCCAGCCGCGGATGAAGGACTCGTGCGACACCTTCAGCGTCACGCGCGACGGGTCCTCGTCGTCCCAGAACAGGTAGTCCACCGAGCCGATGAAACCGTCCTGGATGAGCGCCCGCAGGTCGTCGCGCGCGCGGCCGGCGCCGAGGATGGACGCCGCGTCGTCGACGTTCACGCGCTGCTGCGTGTACATGCCGGTGTTCGGGTCCTTGAACGCGAGCCGGCGCAGCAGCGCGTCGAGCTGCGGGCGCTGCGCGCTCGGATGGCGCTGCCAGGCCGCCTCGGCCCAGTTCTCCAGGCTGGCACGCAAGGTGTTGGCCTGGTCGTCGAGCGGCTGCGCCGCGCCGCCGGCCACGGCGCGGGCCAGGTCGACTTGCGTGATCTGCGCCGGCACCGGCAGACGGCCGCCCTCGCGCTCGCGCGCCGTCTGCCACAGCCGCGCGAGCAGATGCTGCAGCAGCGGCAGGTGGTCGGGGTCGTGCGTGATCGCGCCCACGTCGCGCAGCATGCGCTCGAGCAGCGCCGGCTCGAACCCCACCGCCTCGGGCAGGGCCGGATCGGCGTCGGGGGCACGCGCGCACAGGCGCAGGAAGCGCTGCGCGGGCGCGACGATCGCCTCGCGCAGCTCGTCCTGGTCGAGCCGGCGCACCAGGTAGGACGAGCGGTTGATCGCGTCGGGCAGCTCCAGGAACCCGGCGCAGTCGTTCAGGTGCTCGCTGCGCATCGTCAGCACGACGTAGCAGCGCGGGTGCGGGTTGAAGAAATGATCGATCACGCGCTCGACCAGCAGCGCCGCATCGTCGACGCCGGCGTTGGTCGGGTGGAAGATCTCCTCGAACTGGTCGACGACGAACATCAGCCGCACGTCGGTGGCGTCGGGCCCCGGCGGCACGGCCAGCTCCTCGGCGTAGGTGTCCATCAGGCGCGCGAAGCCCGCCTCCTGGCGGAACACCTCGGCGATCTCGTCGAGGCGGCGTGCGTCCTGCTCGGCGCTGCCGCGCGTGCGCAGCAGCGCGGCGAACTTCCAGGCCAGGCGCGTGATCGGCGTGTGCCGGCGCCGGCCGCCTTCGACCCGGGCCGAGTTCGTTCCCGGCGTGCAGACCATCGTGACCCAGAAGTCGCCGGCGCCGGGGATGCCGAAGCTGCGCAGCGCCGGCGTCACGCCGGCGTGGATGAGCGAGGACTTGCCCGAACCCGAGCCGCCGAGCACGGCGACGAACTGGGTCGCGCGCAGGCGTTCGATGACCTCGCGCACCTGACGCTCGCGGCCGAACAGCAGCGCGGCCTCGAAGTCCAGGAACGGGCGCAGACCCGGGTACGGCTCCCGCGGCAGGCGCACGCCCTTGGCGGGCGGCGCGGCAGCGGACGTGGCGGCGCGGTCCATCAGGGCGCGGCGATCGGATCGCGCTTCTTGCGCCGCTCGAACACCTGCTGCAGGAAGCGCTTCAGCTCGTCCTGCTCCTCGTCGACGACGTCGATCGCCTGCTCGTCGAGCGCGTTGAAGCGCAACACCTTCCAGCCCCAGGCGGGAATCGGCTCATGGCCTTGCTGCGGCGGCATCAGATAGGCGACCATGCCGGGCGCACCGTCGCGGCCGGGCAGCTTGCCCTCGACCTTGTTGATCTGCGCGACCAGCGCGTCCGAGGTCTTCTTGCCCCAGAGCAGCACGACGCCGTCGGCGTCGTCGAGCGGCGGGAAGCTGTCGATCTGGTCCACCGGCAGCCCGCGCGCGCGCAGGTACAGCGGCGGCACGCGCGCCGGCTCGAGGTGCTCGAAGACCTCGTCCCACTTGCGCCGGATCTGTTCGCCCAGCGACTCCCACAGCGTGCGCTCGTTGCGGTTGCTCTCGATGTAGATGTGCACGCCCTGCTCCGCCGCGGCGGCCGGCGGTTGCGGGCGCAGCGCGTCGACCAGCGCATCGGCGCTCTGCGCCGATGCGCCGGACGCGGCGACGAACGCGGCGCCGCCTTGCGCGGCCGGTGCGCCCACCGGCGCCGGGCGCAGGTCCAGCCAGTGCAGCCGGTCGGCGGCCTTGCCCTTCTTGAGCCAGCTGTCGCGCTGCAGCGCCAGGTGGCCACCGGGGTAGAACGGCATCAGCGGCGGCGAATCGTCGAACGGCAGCACCAGGCGGTCGGCGCCAGCGAAGTCGGCGAAGTCGCTGAACACCGCGTCGGCGTCCAGGAAGCGCACCGTCAGCCCGAAAGCGCGCAGCCGGTCGGCCACCGCCGACGCGGCCGACGCCAGCTCCGGCTGCGAGAAACCGAAGATCACATCGCCGCTCTTGGCCGCGGGCGGCGCGCCCGTCACGGCCGTCACGACCGCCGAGTCCGGCACGCCGCTGGCCGCCGCGGCGCGGCGCAGCTTGCGCACGAAGTCCTCGCGCAGGCGTTCGAAGGGCTCGCGGAACTGCGGCGAGACCAGCCCCTTGTCGAGGTAGATCGGCACCGGCCGGTCGGGGTCGGCGGCCTCGTAGAACGGGATCCAGAGCTGGTCGGCATGCGGCACGAGCCGGCTCCACGCCGCGCTGCGCGTGACCTGCTCCATCGCCGGCTCGGACAGCGCGACGATGTAAAGCCGGTCGCGAAAGCCCTGCTCGCCGAACAAGGCCTGGAAGTACTCCAGCTCCTTCAGGCACCAGCCCGACTGCGCGTAGTTGTCGTGGACGACGATGATCATCGCGTACGAGTCGGCGATGCGCTCCTTCAGCTCCTCGCCGAGCAGGCCACCGACCGGGCCGTTGTCGCCGCTCATGTGCATGCGCGGCAGGCGCACGCCGCGCAACCGCGCACCGAGGCCGCGCTCGAGTTCGGTGCGAAAGTCGCTGACCCAGTTGAACCAGGCCACGTCGTCGGCATGCGCGTAGCTGATGAAGGCGGTGAACTCGCAGTCGCTCAGGGACTTCATGGCGTGGCGACCTCGCGGCAGGGAACGGACTCGCGCTCGAGGCGGCGCAGCACCGCCTCGAAGGGCCGCTGGATCATGCTGCGGCAGTACAGCGTCTCGGTCGCGCCGAGGTCGCCGTGCTCGTAGAGCTTGTTCACCGGCGCGCCGCCGCCGCAGTAGTCGAAATGCGCGCAGTCGCGCGCGCAGGCCTCGACGCCGGCCTGGACGTCGCGCCACAGGCGCGCGAAGGCGTCACCGTCCAGGCTCTCCAGAAAGCCGCTGCGGTGCACGTTGCCGAGCACGAAGTCGTCGTAGGCCGGCCAGCGCTGGCCGAGGAACTCCGGCGAGAACGTGCCGAAGTCACCGTTGCTCGCGACCGAGAGCAGCGCGAAGGGCAGCACCTGCGCGTTGTCCGGCCAGGTCCGGCCGCTGTGCCGGCACCTGCGGCAGCGGCTCGACGATGCGCTGCCAGGCCTGCGCCAGCTCGCGGATCACGACCCGGCCGCCGCTGGCGATCGAGCGTTCGAGCAGGCGCTCGAGGAAGGCGGCGTGTGCCGCCTCCAGACCCGCGAGGCTGGAGCATCGGTGCCCGCCTTCGGCCTCGTCGAAATTGCAGCCCAGCTTCGCGGATGTCTTGCCCGACGAACCAGTCGAAGAACGCGTCCGGCTCGGCCAGCGTCTGGCGCGTGACGACCGCGATCGCGTGGAAGGGCACGCCGTTGGCGCGCAGACGGTCGATGCCGCGCATCACCGCGGCATGGGTGGGGTGGCCGCTGCGGCTGCGCCGGTGCGCGTCGTGCAGGGCCCGCGGGCCATCGACGCTGACACCGACCGACACCGCATGGCGGCGGAACAGGCCGCACCAGGCATCGTCGATGAGGATCCCGTTGGTCTGGACGGCATGGGTCACCAGGGTCTGCGGCGCGAGCAACTCGGCAAGCGCGGCGAACGCCTGCTCGTAGAAGGACGGCGGCAGCACCAGTGGCTCGCCGGCATGCCAGACGACCGTCAGCTCGGTGCCGGCCAGGTCGTCATCGCGCAGCCGCTGCGCCACCCGGCGCAGCGTGGCAAGGCTCATCCGGTCGCGCCGGTCGCGGTCGGGCAGATAGCAGTAGTCGCAATCGATGTTGCAGAACGGCGTGCCTTGCAGGACGAGCAGCCGGGTGCGCAGCGCCGGAGAGAAATCGGCCGCGGCGAGCATCACTCGTTGGCCCAGTTGCTCCACTTGCTCCACTTGGGCCAGTTGTTCCAGTCGGCGGCCTGGGCGAGCAAGGTGGCCGGCGCGCCGGCCGGCCCCTTCAGGCTTTGGCGAACGGCTTCGACGCGTGCCCGAAGTGCGTTGCGCTGGGCATCCACATCCGTCGGCACGCTGGCCAACGCTGGCATGGCCAGGCCGGCGATGCCGACCCATGCGATCAAGCGGCCGGGTCGAAGTGCGGAACGTTCGTTCGCCATGCGCCTGCACCGGTGTCTGATTCGGACACAAATGCTAGGTCGACCCCCCGGGCTTGTAAATACAAGGCCACCCCCTAGGGATGGCCAGGCGGCGCGTCAGGCCGGCGCCAGCGCGGTGCGCCGCACGCGTCCGACGTTGAACGCGCTGACGATCAGCACGCCTTGCAGCACGGCCAACGCGAGCCAGACGCCGCGGTACTGGTGATGGTCCATCAGCGAGCCGACGAACAGCGGCACCACCGCCTGGCCGATGTCCAGCCCGGCGTAGACGACGCCGTAGACGCGGCCGGTCGCGTTGTCCGGCGACGAGCGCTTGACGAGCAGGTCGCGCGACGGGCCGGCGATGCCGCTGGCCACGCCCATCGCGCCGAACATCACCGGCACCGCCCAGGCCGGCACGTCGGTGAAGCCGATCGCCAGCGCGACCAGCGCCGCGGCGCCGAAGGCGGCGCCGACGACGCGCTCGCAGCGTTCGGCGTTGGACGCCAGGAAGCCGCCGATGACCATGCCGCCGGCGCTGCCGACCATGTAGATCGTCAGGCAGATCGCGGCCCAGGACGGCGGCACCGCGTGCAGCTGGCGCGCCGACTCCGAGGCGAAGCTCTGCACCACCGACAAGGCGCCGGCGTTGAAGAAGAAGAACGCGAAGCACATCCAGACGGCGGGAATCTTCAGGAAATCGAGCGAGCCGTCACCCGCCTGGCGCGCGACCGGCGCCGACGGTGCCAGCTCGAGTTCATCGCGCTTGACCCACAGCAGCATCCAGACCGAGGCCACGAGCGCGGCCGCGACGAGGAGCGCAACGCGCCACGAGAACGCCATCGTCAGCGGCACCAGCAGCGCGGGCGCCAGCGCCCAGCCCAGGCTGCCGCTGACCCCGTGCACGCTGTAGGCATGGCCCAGCCGCGGCTTGGCGACCTTGCGGTTGAGCAAGGTGTAGTCCACCGGATGGAAGACGCCGTTGCCGAGCCCGGCCAGGACCGAGAACCCGGCCAGCATCGCGTAGCTGCGGCTCGACGCGAAGCCGAGCGCCGCCAGAAACAGCAGGCCCAGGCCGGCGAACAGGACCGGCCGCGGGCCGTAGCGGTCGACCCAGAAGCCCGACGCCGCCTGCACCGAGCACGAGACGACGAAGAAGATCGTGAGCAGGAAACCCAGCTCGGCGTAGCTGACGCCGAACGCGGTCTTCAGCCAGGGGAACAGCGGCGCCAGCAGCAACTGGCTGAAGTGGCTCATGCCGTGCGCCACGCTGACCAGGCCGATGACGGTGGCGTCCTTGCGCAGGCTGGAGGCAGGCATGGCGGCGGTGTTCATGGGCGCAATGTAGGCGGCCGCGAGACGGCAGAGTTACGATAGACCGTCATTTTCTGTCGAGATCATGCCAATAGCCCGTTCACCGCGAGCCACGCTGGCGCCGCTGGACCCCGACGGTTATGCGCCGACCACCGAGCGCCCGGTGCGTGCCAAGGCGCGCCGGCTGGCCACCGATTCGGAGATCACGCCCCACAGTCACCCCTGGGCGCAGCTGGCCTGGTCGGTGACCGGCGTGGCACGCATCACCGCCGAGCACAGCACCTACCTCGTGCCCGCGTCGCGCGCGGTGTGGATCCCGGCCGGCGTCGGCCATGCGGTGACGGCGGTCGAAGCGGCCGAGCTGCGCACGTTGTACGTCCGGGCGGGAGCCTTCGGCATGGATACCCCGCCCTGGCTCGCCTGCCGGGTGCTCGAAGTGTCGGCCCTGCTGCGTGAGCTGGCGCTGCAGATGGACGTCGAGCCAGACGGCCGCGCAGCGCCCACGCCAGGCCTGCTGGCACGCGAGCGGCGGCTGGGCGAACTCGCCATCGACGAGCTGCAGCGCGCGGCGCCGGTGCGGCTGGGCATCGAGTTGCCACGGGACAAGCGGCTGCGCGCATTGTGCGAAGCGGTGCTGGCGGAGCCGGGCCGCCACGCCCAGCTTGCCGGCTGGGCGGCCGAGGCCGGCGCCAGCCCGCGCACGGTGGCGCGGCTGTTCCGCCAGCAGCTCGGCACCACGTTCGGGCCCTGGCGGCAGCAGGTGCTGCTCGCCCATGCGCTGACCCTGGCCGCGCAGGGCCGGCCGATGGGCGTGATCGCGGCCGACCTGGGCTATGCGAGCGCGAGCGCGTTCACCGCGATGGTGCGGCGCTCGGTCGGCGCACCGCCGGGTCGTTTCTTCGGCAGCAAGCCCTGACGCGCCCGTGAACGGGTCGGCCGGCTACCATTCCGACATGGAACAACACGAGTTCGATTACACCCGCCAGGACGCCAGTGGCGCGAGCTGTACCGCGCATGCCTGGGCCAAGGTGCCGGCCCCGTTGAACCCCGACGAGCGCCGGCAAGCCAAGGCCCGTGCCGCGGCGCTGCTCGAGACGCACAACGCGGTGCTGGTGGCGCATTACTACGTCGACGGCGATCTGCAGGACCTGGCGCTCGAGACCGGCGGCATCGTCGCCGATTCGCTCGAGATGGCGCGCTTCGGCCGCGACCACCCGGCGACGACGCTGGTCGTCGCCGGCGTTCGCTTCATGGGCGAGAGCGCGAAGATCCTGTCGCCGGACAAGCGCGTGCTGATGCCCGACCTCGACGCGACCTGCTCGCTCGACCTCGGCTGCCCGGCCGACGAGTTCGCCGCCTTCTGCGACGCGCACCCCGACCGCCAGGTCGTCGTCTACGCCAACACCAGCGCCGCGGTGAAGGCGCGCGCCGACTGGATGGTCACCAGCTCCTGTGCGCTCGCGATCGTCGAGCACCTGAAGGCGCAGGGCCAGAAGATCCTCTGGGCGCCGGACCGCCATCTCGGCCGCTACATCCAGGAGTCGACCGGTGCCGACATGCTGATGTGGAACGGCGCCTGCATCGTGCACGACGAGTTCAAGGGCCTGGAGCTGGAACTGCTCAAGCGCGAGCACCCCGAGGCGCAGGTGCTGGTGCACCCGGAATCGCCGCGCAGCGTGGTCGCGCTCGCCGACGTGGTCGGCAGCACGACGCAGCTGCTCAACGCGGTGGTCAATGGCAGCGCGCCGGCCTACATCATCGCCACCGACAACGGCCTGATGCACCGGATGCACCAGCTCGCGCCGGGCAAGACGCTGATCGAGGCGCCCACCGCCGGCAAGAGCGCCACCTGCAAGAGCTGCGCGCATTGCCCGTGGATGGCGATGAACTCGCTGCAAGGCGTGATCGACTGCCTGGACAGCGGCCAGGGCGAGATCCTCGTCGACGAGCCGGTGCGGCGCCAGGCGCTGGGCTGCATCGAACGCATGCTCGACTACGTCAAACGCAACCCTTCGGCGCTGCGCGCACCGACGCGCGGTCTCGTCCCCAACGTCGGCGCCGCATGAACGAGACCCTGGCGACGGCGCGCGAGCGCAACGTGCGCGACGCGCTCGCCGAGGACATCGGCGACGGCGACTGGACCGGCCTGCTCGTGCCCGCCGGCCAGCGCGTGCGCGCCCAGGTGCTGGCGCGCGAGCGCGCGGTGCTCTGCGGGCGCGACTGGTTCGACAGCGTCGTGCGCGCGCTCGACCCCGCGGCGCGGCTGGCCTGGCAGGTCGCCGAAGGCGCCTGGACCGTCGCCGACGCAGCCGGTGCTGCAGGTCGAAGCCGACGCGCGCGCGCTGCTCGCCGCCGAGCGGCCGGCGCTGAACTTCCTCCAGCTTCTCAGCGCCACCGCCACCGAGACGCGGCGCCATGTCGAGGCGGTCGCCGGCGCGTCGCCGCTGCCCGGCGGCTGCGCGATCCTGGACACGCGCAAGACGCTGCCGGGGCTGCGCCAGGCGCAGAAGTACGCGGTGCGCGTCGGCGGCGGCCAGAACCAGCGGCTCGCGCTCTGGCACGGCATCCTGATCAAGGAAAACCACATCGCCGCGGCCGGCGGCGTGGCCCAGGTGCTGGCGAACGCGCGCGCGCTGAACGCTGGCGTCGAGATCCAGATCGAGGTCGAGACCCTGGCCCAGCTGCGCGAGGCGCTGGCGCAGGGCGCCGGCAGCATCCTGCTCGACAACTTCGACCTCGCGCGGATGCGCGAGGCGGTGGCCGTCAACGAGGGTCGCGCACTGCTCGAGGTGTCGGGCAGCGTGCAGCTCGAGCAGCTGCGCGAGATCGCCGCCACCGGCGTGCACCGGATCTCGATCGGCCACCTGACCAAGGACGTGAAGGCGGTCGACTTCTCGATGCGCGGGCTGGCGCGGCTGTAGCGTCCACGGGGCCGCCGCGTCGATGCACCTCGTTTTCGGCGATGCGCGCGGCCTGCCCCGGCTGTCCGCAGGCTGAGCCCGCGAGTGCCGCCCACCCACTCAACTTCGTCACGCCGCCGCCGATAAGCCGGTACGCCTGCCATTGCGAAAGGGCCGAGATGAGCGTCGACTTCGCTTCGATCAACAACCACAACGAACGCGCCGTGTTCGACGCGGTGCTGTCCGCGGCGCCCCGTTTTCCGGGCCTTGCCGACCAGCACGACCTGCTCGCCGACGTCGCCTGCGTCGCGCTGAACCGGTTGCAGCCGCGCTACATCCGGCACCCGGTCGACTTCGCCTTCTATCTCACCGATGGCGAGCGCGAGGACAGCCAGCGTCAGGTGGCCGAGGCCGTCGACTACGCGTTCGGCTTCGTGCAGGCGCGCGCCGCGATGCGCGCGCGCAGCTGACCCGCGATGGCCGTCGCCGGCTCGCTGCAGTCGCTGATCGACCAGGCCTGGCAGCAGGCCTACCTCGACCCGCGCCAGTCGCTCGCGCTCGGCCATCGCATCGTCGAGCTGGGCCAGGGCGACGCCGCCGAGCCCGCCATCGCCTTCGGCTGGTTGCACGTCGCGCTGGCCGAGGTCCGGGTCGGCGACGAAGCCCAGGCCCGCGACGCGCTGGCGCGGGCACGCTCGCTGCTGCGCGATGTCGACGACCCGCGCGGAGCGGCACTGTGCGACGAGGTCGAAGCGATCCTGCTGCGCCGCGCGGGCGACTACGCGGCGTCGCAGCGGCTGCAGGCCGAGATCGACGCGCGCCCGGACATCGCCTGGACCGACCACGACCGCTTCATCGCCCACAACTCGCGCGCCATCACGCACAACCTGCTCGGCAATGCCGAGGACGCGCTGCGCCACTTCTACAGCGCGCTCGATGCGGCACGACGCACCGGCTGGAGCGGTGCCGTGATCACGGCCCTGGGCAACCTCGGCAGCCACCACCAGGACCTGTTCAACCTGGAGGACGCACGCGCGCTCTGCGAGCAGGCGCTGCAGGCCGGGCGCGCGGTCGGCGCGCGCCAGTCGGTGGGCACGGTGGCGGCGAACCTGATCGTGATCTACCACGCGGCCGGCCAACCCGAACGCTGCCGCGAGATGGCGGACTTCCTGCGCGAGCACCCGCAGGAGTTGCTGCCCGGCGTGCTCGAGCACCTCGCGCTGCCGCTGGCGCTGGCCGCGCTGGCGGTCGGCGACATCGAGACGGCTCAGGGCTACCTCGAGCGCGGCGCCGTGACCGTGGTCGGCGACGGCGACGGTCTGGTGCTGTGGTCCTGGCTGCAGGCACGCTGCTGGTTGGCCCGCGGCGACGCCGCGGCGGCGCGCGCATTGGCCGAGCGCACGCTGGAAAGCCGGCGCCAGAGTCGTGTCCACGACCAGCCCTACGACCTGATGGAGCTGCTGCGCGCCGCGGCCGATGCCTGCGAGCGGCTCGGCGACCTCGCCGGCGCGCTGGACTTCACGCGCCGTGCGCACTCGATCTACGAGCAGCTCGTCGGCCGCAGCGCGCGCGCGCGCTTCATCGCGCTGCAGGTCAGCCATGACGTCGCGGCGACCCAACGCGAGCGCGACCTCGCGCTCGCCTCGCATCGGCTGGTCGAGGACGACCGCCGCCGGCTGGCCGAGCTGAACCGCGCGCTGGAAGCGAAGATCGCCGAGACCGAGCAGTTGCACCAGCAGTTGCGCGAGCAGGCGTTGCGCGATCCGCTCACCGGCCTGAACAACCGCCGCCACCTGTTCGAGGTGGCCCCCGGCCTGCTCGAGCTGGCGCGCCGCCAGAGCACGCAGCTGTGCGTGGTGCTGCTCGACATGGATCACTTCAAGGCCGTCAACGACACTTACGGCCACGACGCCGGCGACGCAGTGCTCAGGCGCTTCGCGCAACTGCTGCTGCAGACGCTGCGCCGCAGCGACGTGATCTGCCGCCACGGCGGCGAGGAATTCGTGATCTTGATGCCCGAGATCGGCGTCGACGGCGCGCACAGCACGCTGCTGCGCCTGCTCGAGGCCTACCGCTCGCTGTACCACCCGGTCGGCCGCCAGCTGCTGCCGCCGTGCTCGTTCTCGGCCGGGTTGGCCGTGTTCCCCGACCAGGGCGGCTCGCTCGACCAGTTGCTCACGCGTGCCGACCGTGCGCTGTACAGCGCGAAGAACGCCGGCCGCGCGCGCATCGAACAGGCGCAGGCCACGGCCTTCGGCGCCCTGTAGACGCGGCGCGCCTAGCGGCGCGCGCTCTTCGCCGGCCGCGTCAGCACGGTCGGGAAGCTGACCGGCAAGGTGTGCGGGAAGTCGCGGCTGAAGTGCAGGCCGCGGCTTTCGTGGCGGCGCAATGCCGAACGCACGATCAGCTCGGCGCAGACGACCAGGTTGCGCAGCTCGAGCAGGTCGCGCGTGACGCGGAAGTTCGCGTAGTACTCGAGGGTCTCGTCGCGCAGCAGCTTGATCCGGTGCAGCGCGCGCTCGAGCCTCCGCGTCGTGCGCACGATGCCGACGTAGTTCCACATCAGCAGGCGCAACTCGTCCCAGTTGTGCGCGATCACGACCTGCTCGTCGGCGTCCTCGACCTTGCTTTCGTCCCAGGCCGGCAGCTCGCGCACGGCCGGCGCGCCAGACTGCAGGATGCGCTCGGCGCAGGTGCGCCCGAGCACCACGCATTCGAGCAGCGAGTTGCTGGCCAGCCGGTTCGCGCCGTGCAGGCCGGTGTAGGTCGTCTCGCCGACCGCGTACAGGCCCGGCAGGTCGGTGCGGCCGTCGAGGTCGGTGACGACGCCGCCGCAGGTGTAGTGGGCCGCCGGCACGACCGGGATCGGCTGCTTCGCGATGTCGATGCCCAGCGAGAGGCAGCGCGCATGGATGGTCGGGAAATGCGCCTTCAGGAACGCCTCGCCCAAGTGGGTGGCGTCGAGCCACACATGGTCCAGGCCGTGCTTCTTCATCTCGAAGTCGATCGCGCGCGCGACGATGTCGCGCGGCGCGAGCTCGCCGCGTTCGTCGTGCGCGGTCATGAAGCGCGTGCCGTCGGGCAGGGTGAGGTGCGCACCCTCGCCGCGCATCGCCTCGGTGATGAGGAAGCTGCGCTCCTGCGGGTGGTACAGGCAGGTCGGGTGGAACTGGATGAATTCCATGTTGGCGACCCGGCAACCCGCGCGCCAGGCCATCGCGATGCCGTCGCCGGTGGCGGTGTCGGGGTTGCTGGTGTAGCGGTAGACCTTGCCCACGCCGCCGGTCGCCAGCACCACGGCACTGGCCGCCAGCGTCTCGACGCGGCGCTGGTCCATGTCCAGCGCATAGACGCCGTGGCAGCGCGGCTCGCCGTCGCCGCCGTCGCTGCGCTTCAGGTGGCGCTCGGTGATCAGGTCGACCGCCATCCAGCGCTCGCGCAGCGAGATGTTCGGGTGACGCGCGGCCTGGGCCAGCAGCGCCTCGTGGATCGCGCGGCCGGTGGCGTCGGCCGCATGCGCGATGCGCCGCACCGCGTGGCCGCCCTCGCGCGTGAGATGCAGCCCGAGCGGACCCTGCGGATCGGGCGAGAACGGAACCCCCGCCTCGACCAGCCATTCCACCGCCGACGCGCTGTGCTCGGCGATGAAGCGCGCGGTGTGCTCGTCGACGAGGCCGGCGCCGGCCTCCTGGGTGTCGCGCACGTGCGAATCGATGCTGTCGTCACTGCCGAGCACGCCGACGATCCCGCCCTGGGCCCAGGCGGTCGCGCCCTCGTGCAGGCCACGCTTCGCGAGCACGATCACGCGGCGCTCGGCGGCGAGCTGCAGCGCCACCGTCAGGCCGGCCAGTCCGGCGCCGATGACGACCACCGGGGCTGTGTTTGTCGACATCTCTCTCATGCTTCTTGGGGCTTGGCCGATATCCCGTCCATGCGCCATTCTACGAACCGCCCCGTGCCGCCCGCACCGACGTGCTTTCCGGCGACCGAACTTCTATCATCGGTCGAAACACGGCGCACCGCGGGGCGCAACCCAGCCATGCGCCCACCACCGCTCACCATGCCCCGCCTCGACGACGACCTTCCCTGGCCGCCCCAGCCGCACCGCCCCAGCCGGGCCGAGCTGGCCGCGCCGGCGACGCAGATCGTGCGCGACCGCGAGGACTACCTCGGCCAGGGCCTGCACGACATCGGCCGCCGCATCGCGGACGACCAGGTCGAGCTGTTCGTCAGCGGCGAGCCGGCAGCGGCGCTGCAGCAGCAGTTCGAGCGGCTGGCACCGGAGTTCATCGCGCTGCACGACGTCGGCACCAGCGCGTCGCTGCGCCTGCTCGGCGCGCTCGCCGGCGCGGCCGGCGCGCGCGTGCAGCGGCTGTCGGTGCGCCGCCAGGGCCATGGCGTGGCGCTGGCGGTGCTGCAGTTCGTCGAGGTGCCGCTCGCCGACGGCCAGCACGTGCGCATCTACACCACCGACGTCAACGCCGACACCCAGACGCGGCATGCGATCGCGCTCGTGCTGCTCGCGCGCAGCAAGCTCGCCGCGCTGCTCGTCGGCGAGCTGCCGCCGCACGCGCTGACGACCGCGCTGCAGCCGCTGCGCGACGCGCTCGCCAAGAGCCCTTGGCCGAATCGCGACATGCTGCTGCTGCCCTTGGGTTCGGCCACCACGCTGGCCGCGCAGGCGGCCCAACTGGTCGGCGGCAGCGGCGTCGGCGTGCGCGTCACGCCGCAGGCCGCACGCCCGAACGACGCCTGGTCCTTCATCAGCGGCGCCTGGAACCGGCTGCACGGCGCCCAGGGACCGGCCGCCGCCGCGCTCAACCCCGACATCGAGCACGCCGTGCCCAAGCCGCCGGTGCCGCTGCCCGAGGCGCCCACGCAGCCGATGCCGCTGGACGCACCCGGCGGCGCGCATCCGCCCGCGGCTGCCGTGCCCGGCAGCGCCGCGCGCTGGGTCGATTACGCGCGCCGCTGCGCGGCGATCAAGGGCGTGGTCAGCAGTTGCGTCTTCGACCTCGGCTCGCAGCAGCCGCTGGCCCATGCCGGCGGCCTGCCGGCAGCGGACCGGCTCGCGATCCAGGGCGGCCTGCTCGTCGACGCGATGGCGAACGCCGCGCGCGCGCTGGGCCTGGGCTCGACGCCACCCGAAGCCGCGATCACGATCGGCCAGCAGCACCTGCTGCTGCGCCCGGTGCCGGGCCACCCGGGCCTCGTGCTGCACCTGGTGCTGCAGGCCAGCGCGAGCAACCTCACGCTGGCCCGCATGCAGCTCGAGCGGGTCGCGCCGCCGAACTGAGCGCCGGGTCGGCTGGCGCAGGCGGCCTCAGCCCGGTCGCTTGTATCGCGCCCGGGCCTTCGGCAGGCGTGCAAGCCCTTCCGGGCTTGCACGTCCTGCCTCAGTGAACGACGCGCGAGAACGCGAACTCGCCGTTCTCCACGTCGACCGGGATCACGTCCTTCGGGCCGAACTTGCCCTGCAGGATCAGCTTGCTGACCGGGTTCTCGATGCGCTGCTGGATCGCGCGCTTGAGCGGCCGCGCACCGAACACCGGGTCGAAGCCGGCCTTGGCCAGCTCGGCCAGCGCCGCCGGCGAGACCTCGAGCTTCATCTCCAGCTTGTCCAGCCGCTGCTGCAGCAGCCTGAGCTGGATCTTCGCGATGCTCTCGATGTTCTTCTGATCCAGCGCGTGGAAGACCACCGTCTCGTCGATGCGGTTCAGGAATTCGGGCCGGAAGTGCTGCTTGACCTCGACCCAGACCGCATCGCGGATGTCTTCGCTGGACTGCCCGCTCATCTGCATGATGAGGTGCGAGCCCAGGTTGCTGGTCATCACGATGACGGTGTTCTTGAAGTCCACCGTGCGGCCCTGGCCGTCGGTCAGGCGGCCGTCGTCTAGCACCTGCAGCAGCACGTTGAACACGTCCGGGTGTGCCTTCTCGACCTCGTCGAGCAGCAGCACGGAATACGGCTTGCGGCGCACGGCTTCGGTCAGTGCACCGCCCTCGTCGTAGCCCACGTAGCCCGGCGGCGCGCCGATCAGCCGGCTCACCGAGTGCTTCTCCATGTACTCGCTCATGTCGACGCGGATCATGTGATCTTCGCTGTCGAACAGGAAGCCGGCCAGCGCCTTGCACAGCTCGGTCTTGCCGACACCGGTGGGGCCGAGGAACAGGAAACTGCCGAGCGGCCGGTTCGGGTCGCTCAGGCCCGCGCGCGAGCGGCGGATCGCGTCGGCCACCGCGACGATGGCCTCGTCCTGGCCGACCACGCGCTCGTGCAGCTTGTCCTCCATCTGCAGCAGCTTGTCGCGCTCGCCCTGCATCAGCTTGCTCACCGGAATGCCGGTCGCGCGCGAAACGACCTCGGCGATCTCCTCGGCGCCGACCATCGTGCGCAGCAGCTGCGGGCCCTTGCCTTCCTTGGCGCCCTTGGCCTTGCTCGTTTCCTTGGCCTGCGCCTCGTGCAGCGTCTTCTCCAGATCGGGCAGCCGGCCGTACTGCAACTCGGCCACGCGGTTGAAGTCGCCCTTGCGTTTGAGGTCCTCGATCTGGCCCTTGATGCGGTCGATCTCTTCCTTGATGTGGGCCGAGCCCTGGGCCGCGGCCTTCTCGGCCTTCCAGATCTCTTCCAGGTCCGCCGCTTCGCGCTCGAGCTTGGCGATCTCTTCCTCGATCAGCCCCATGCGGCGCACCGAAGCCTCGTCCTTCTCCTTGCGCACCGCCTCGCGCTCGATCTTCAGCTGGATCAGCCGGCGGTCGAGCTTGTCCATCGCCTCGGGCTTGGAGTCGATCTCGATCTTGATCTTGGCCGCCGCCTCGTCGATCAGGTCGATCGCCTTGTCGGGCAGGAAGCGGTCGGTGATGTAGCGGTGGCTCAGCTCGGCCGCGGCAACGATCGCCGGGTCGGTGATTTCCACGCCGTGGTGGACCTCGTACTTCTCCTGCAGGCCGCGCAGGATCGCCACCGTCGCCTCGACGCTGGGTTCGTCGACCAGCACCTTCTGGAAGCGACGCTCGAGCGCGGCGTCCTTCTCGACGTACTTGCGGTATTCGTTGAGCGTGGTCGCGCCGATGCAGTGCAACTCGCCACGTGCCAGCGCGGGCTTGAGCATGTTGCCGGCGTCCATCGCGCCCTCGGCCTTGCCGGCGCCGACCATCGTGTGCAGCTCGTCGATGAACAGGATGATTCGGCCTTCGTCGGCCGCCACTTCCTTGAGCACGGCCTTGAGCCGCTCCTCGAACTCGCCGCGGTACTTGGCACCGGCCAGCAGCCCGGCCATGTCGAGCACGAGCACGCGCTTGTCCTTCAGGCTGTCGGGCACCTCGCCGTTGACGATGCGCTGCGCCAGGCCCTCGACGATCGCGGTCTTGCCCACGCCCGGTTCGCCGATCAGCACCGGGTTGTTCTTGCTGCGCCGTTGCAGCACCTGGATCGCGCGCCGGATCTCGTCGTCGCGGCCGATCACCGGGTCGAGCTTGCCCTGGCGCGCGCGCTCGGTGAGGTCGAGCGTGTATTTCTTCAGCGCCTCGCGCTGGCCCTCGGCCTCGGCCGAGTCGACCTTCTGACCGCCGCGCACCGCCTCGACCGCGGCTTCCAGTGCCTTGCGCGTCAGGCCATGGCCGCGCACGACGCCGCCGATGTCGGTCTTCGAGTCGGCCAGCGCGAGCAGGAACATCTCGCTGGCGATGAACTGGTCGCCGCGCTTGGTGGCTTCCTTGTCGGCCGTCTGCAGCAGGTTCACCAGATCGCGCCCGGGCTGGACCGGCTGGCCGCCGCCCTGCACCTCGGGCAGGTTGCGCATCGCGGTGTCCATCGCGGTGGCCAACGCCGCGGTGTTGGCGCCGGCGCGATCGAGCATCGCCTTCGGGCCATCGGGCTGGGCCAGCATCGCCGCCAGCAGGTGCGCCGGCTCGATGTACGGGTTGTCGCGCGCGACGGCCAGACTCTGGGCGTCACCGAGTGCCTGCTGAAAGGCGGTGGTGAACTTTTCGGCTCGCATGTGGGGAATCCTCCGGTTGCGCTGCACATGGGGCGCAAGCGTCGGGTTTTCAAGCCGGCGGCAGATTGCGCTGGATCAATCGCCGCGCCAGCGCAGCGCGCTGCACCTTGCCCAGCGCCGTCTTCGGCAACGCGTCGACCACCACCACCTCGCGCGGGTGCTTGAAGCGCGCCAGCCGCGCGTCGAACAGGTGCTGCAGCGCCGCGGCGTCGATCGAGAATCCCGGCCGCGGCACGACCGCGAGCACCGGCACCTCGCCCCAGCGCGCGTCGGGCAGGCCGACCACCGCGCAGTCGGCCACCTCGGGCCGCTCGGCGACGAGGTTCTCGATCTCGGCCGGGTGAATGTTCTCGCCGCCCGAGATGATCAGTTCCTTCGAGCGGCCGACCACTTCGACGCAGCCGTCGGCATGCCGCACCGCCAGATCGCCGGTGTGGAACCAGCCCTGCTCGTCGAAGCCGCTCTCGGACTCGCGGTGGTAGCCGCGCATCAGGTTCGCGCCCTTGAGCAGGATCTCGCCATCCGCCGCCAGCCGCATCTGCACGCCCACGGCCGGGCGGCCCGCGTGGCCGGCATGGGCGAGCGCCTCGTCGGGTCGCAGCACGATCGACACCGGCCCGGTCTCGGTGGCACCGTAGACCTGGGCCACCGGCACCCCGCGGGCGTGGAAGGCGGCTATCAGCGGGAGTGGCACGATCTGCGAGCCGCTGTTGACGAACTGCAGCGACGACAGGTCGGCCTCGGCCCAGCGCGGGTGCTCGACCAGCGCGCGCATCACCGCCGGCACCAGCAGCGTGGTCGTCGGCCGCCAGTTCGCGACCGCGTCGAACCAGGCACCGGGCTCGAAACGAGGGTGCAGCAGCACCTGGCCGCCGGCGGCCAGCGCCGGCAGTGTCTGGATGCACAGCCCGCCCATGTGGAACAGCGGCAGCACCGCCAGAGCGCGGCTGCGCGCGCCGAGCCCCTGCGCGGCAATGGCTGCGACGGCGTTGGCCTGCATCCCGGCGCGCGTGTGCATCGCGCCTTTCGGCCGCCCGGTCGTGCCCGAGGTGTAGACCAGCAGCAGGTCGTCGCTCTGCACCCCCTCGGCCGGCCCGGGCTGCAGCGTCGACGACGCCAGCACCTCCTGGGCCAGACCCTCCATCTCGGGCGTGCCCATCAGGTGCCCGGCCCCGGCATGGCCCAGGATCTGCGCCAGTTCGGCCGCCGCGAGGCGCCAGTTCAGCGGCAGCAGCACGGCGCCGAGCCTTTCGCAGGCCACCAGCGTGGCCAGCATGTCCCAGCTGTTGTGGCCGATCCAGGCGACGATCGCGCCGCGCCGCACGCCGTCCTGCTGCAGGTGATGCAGCGCGCCTGCAGCCAGCGGTTCCGGGACCAGGCGGTCGAACATTCGGGCGGCTACTCGCTACTCGATGTGCTCGTCGCGCTCGCCGGCTTCGTAGAGGCATTCGCGGCCGAGCCGGTCCAGGCACAGCTCGGCCGTCCACGGCAGCATCAGCGAGCCGCAGCGGGAGTCGCGGTACAGCCGCTCCAGCGGCAGGCTCTTGAGCATGCTCTGGCCGCCGCAGGTGCGGATCGCGAGTCGCGCGATGTCGTTCGCGTTCTCCATGATCGTGTAGTGCGCCGCGTACAGCCGCATGCGCGTGTCCTTGTCGGGGTCGACCATCGCCTCGCGCGCGTTCTGCAGGAAGAGGGCCCGCGTCTGCTCGAGCTTGACGCGCATCTCGGCCACCGCGATCTGCTTGGTCGGGTACATGCGCCGCTTGACCGGCGGCATGCCGGGCACCTCGGCGCGCAGGTAGGCGACCGTGAAGTCGTAGGCCGCCTGCGCGATGCCCATGTAGGTGGGCGACAGCGTCGCGAACATGTGCGGGAAGCGCGCCGCGGCCTGGAAGTACAGACCCTCGGGCATCAGCCGCGCGGTCGTCGGGCACGAACACGTCGTGCAGCAGCAGCGTGCGGCTGACGGTGCCGCGCATGCCCAGCGGGTCCCAGTCGCCGACGACCTCGACGCCGTCGGCCTCGGCGGGCACCGCCAGGTACAGCGAGTCGCGCTGGGTGGCCGCGGGGCTGGTCGAGGTGCACAGCACGCCGTAGAAGTCCGCCGCGCCGGACAGCGACGCGAAGATCTTCTTGCCGTTGACGAGGTAGCCGCCGTCCACCGGGCGCGCCAGCGTGCCGAACGGCGCCTTGCCGGCCGCCGCGGCACCGCCTTCGGAGAAGGGCTGCGAATAGACCTGGCCGCGCTCGACGATGTTGGCGAAGTGGATCGCGCGGTTCGCCTCGTGGTCGGCGCGCTGCGCGGGCGTCATCTCGAGCGCGTCGGCGATGAAGCCCGACCACATGCAGGAGCACACGTGCATGTTGTACGACAGCGCCGTGGCACCGCAGTGGCGGCCGATCTCGGCCGCCACCATCACGTAGGTGGCGAAGTCGGCGCCCAGGCCGCCGTACTGCGCGCGGCACGCAGATCTTCAGGAACCCGGCCTCGCGCAGGTCGTCGTAGTTCTCGAACGGGAAGCTCGCGTCACGGTCGTACGCTGCCGCGCGCGGCGCGAACCTGCTCGCCCCCAGCGCTGCGGCGATCTCGATCAGCTCTCGCTGCTGCGGCGTCAGGGCCTTCGGGTTGCCGGCGATGTGCATGGCTGCATGTCTCCTCACAAGGCGTGGCGCTGCAGGAACGCCGTGACGGCGGCGTTGAAAGCCGCCGGCTGCTCGACATTGGCGATGTGGCCTGCATCCGCCAGGCACTGATATTCGCCGCCCGGGATGCGCTGCGCCATGCGCTGCATCACCTCCGGCGGCGCGGTGCGGTCGTGCTCGGCGGCCAGGCACAGCGTCGGCACCGCGATGGCCGCCAGCGCCGCGCGACGGTCGAATGCGGCGATGGCCTTCAGCGCGACGCGGTAGCTCGCTTCGGGCACGCGCGACATCACGGCGATCGCCGCCTGCCGCGCCGCAACGCTCGCCATCGGCGCCACCATGCCCGGCACGAGCCGCATCGCCATGTCCGCCATGCCCAGACCCGCGTCCAGCGGCGCCAGTCGCTCGGCGACGAACTTCGATTGCCAGGCACCATCGGCCTGGCCGAACGACGCCGAGGTGCAGGCCAGCACCAGGCCTTGCACGGCACCCGGGTGCAGCGCGACCAGTTCCTGCGCGACCATGCCGCCCATGCTGTGGCCGACGAGCACGGTGCGCGCGGCACCGAGGCGCGCGACGAGCGAACCGACGGCGTCGACCATCGCCGCCAGCGTCGGCGCGCCGGGCGAATCGCCGTAGCCGGGGAAGTCCATCGCCACGGCGCGAACCCCGGCCGCCGCCAGCACCGGCAGCGTCTCGGCCCAGACCGACTTGCCGCCGCCGATGCCGTGCAGCAGCAGCACCGCGGTGCTGCCCTGCCCTTGTTCGATGGCTGCCGTCACGACAGGCGCCCCTGCTCGACGACCGCCTGCCCGTCGAGCCGCACCGTGCAGCCGCGCAGCGGCAGGTCGAAGTGGCCCAGCGTGTGGCGGCCGGCGACCTCGTTGGCGCCGGTCGAGTAGAGGAAGTTGCCGGCGAAGGCGCGCAGCTCGGTGCCGTTGAAGTCGCACCTGTCGTAGAAGGCCATCGCGTCCCAGCGCGCGCGCCGGTTCAGGCCCCAGCCGAGGTGCGAGACGGCATACGCCGCCGGGTCGCCCCAGGCCTCGAAGTAGTCGCGCATCATCTCGGCGTCGACGCCGTCGCCTTCGACGCTCGACGACGTGGTCGTTCTCGATGCGCAGCGCGCACCGGGTCCTGCAGGTAGCGCTTGAAGGTCAGGTTGACGTCGCCGCGGTGCCAGCACCAGCGTGCCGTTGACGCTGCCGGCGGCCGGGAAGGCCAGCACCAGACCGCCGGGCCAGTGCGAGAAGCTGCCCGGCCGCGTCGTGAAGCCCCAGACGCCGCCGACGCGCGCGCCGGCGAGCGAGACGCGCAGGTCGGTGCCGGCCGCGGACGTGACGCGCATTTCGCGCGCCGCCTTCAGCCGGCGCATCGCGTCGCGCACCGGCGCTTCGTCGTCGGCGCGCGGCAGGCAGCGCTCGAGGATCTCCGGGTGTTCGTGGCTGACGTACAGCACGCGCGTGCCGCCGTCCAGGATGCGCGCCAGCTCGGGCGCGTGCATCAGCCCTTCGACCGTGCAGTCGGCGAAGAACGTGGTGCCGGCGAGCGCCGCGACCACCGGCTCGAGGCCGCCGATCGCATCCGACGCGCCGGTCGAGCGCACCGGCACCGGCGCCACCAGCGGCCGACCCGGCAGCACCAGATGGAAGGGCCGCGCTCCCCGCCGCGCCAGCGCCAGTTCGGCGAGCTGCGCCAGCTCGGGCCGGGTGGCGTGCTCCGACAGCACCGCGCAGACATCGCCCGGCTTCACGCCGCACAGGCCGAACACCTGCTCGAACATCTCGATCCACTTCGCCTCGAGCTTCATGTCGACCTCCCCGTCGCTGCACGCCGGCCTCCGGAGCGGGCGCCACCCAAGTCGGGACGGACCGGCGATCGGCTCACAGGATCTCCCCGAGCAAGTGGTAATGCCCGCCCTGGAACACGAGCGGCGGCACCGGCGCCTCGCTCATCGACAGCACGCGGCCGATGAAGAGCTCGTGGTCGCCGACGGTCTGGTGCGAGTGGGCCTCGCACTCGAACACCGCGGCGCAGCCGGACAGCACCGGCGCGCCGGTCGCGCCGCTCGCCCACAGCCCCTCGTCGAACTTGGCTTCGCGCCGCGTCGCGAAACGGCGCGACAGGTCGACCTGCGCTTCGCCGAGCACGTTGACGGCGAAATGCCGCGCCTGCTGGAACGCCGCCAGGCTGGGGCTGACGCGGCGCAGCGACCACAGCACCAGTGGCGGCACCAGCGACAGCGACTGGAACGAGTTCGCGGTCAGGCCGACGCGTTCGCCGCGCGCATCGACGCAGCTGACGATGGTGACGCCGGTGGCGAAGCGGCCGAGCGCGCTGCGCAGCGCGGTCGTGTCCATCAGCCGCCGGACGTCGAGTTGTCCGCTGCGATGCCCCAGCGGCGCAGCGCGTCGTCGTCGGCGACGCGCGCGTCGACCCAGCGCGCGCCTTCGGGCGTGAGCTCCTTCTTCCAGAACGGCGCCTGCGTCTTCAGGTAGTCCATCAGGAACTCGCAGGCCTGGAAGGCCTGGCCGCGGTGCGCCGACGAGACCGCGACGAGCACGATCTGGTCCTGCGGCAGCAACCGGCCGACGCGGTGGATCACGCGCGCGCCAAGGATGTCGAAGCGCTGCATCGCGGCGTCGATCATCGCCTCGATCGCACGCTCGGTCATGCCGGGGTAATGCTCGAGCTCCATTTCGCTGACGCCGGCGCCGTCGTTGCGGTCGCGCACGGTGCCGACGAAGCTCGCGACCGCGCCGACGCCGGCGTCGCCGGCGCGCAGCGCGGCGACCTCGGTCGAGAGGTCGAAGTCGGCGGTCTGGATCGCGACGCGGGACATGGTGCTCAGCCGCCGGTGACGGGCGGGAAGAACGCGACCTCGGCGCCGTCCTCGATGACCGCGGCCTCGTCGCTCATCACCTGGTTCAGCGCGCAGCGCACGGCGCGCGTTCGCGCCAGCGCCTCGGCGTGGCGGCCGCCGCGCTCGAGCAGCCGGTCGCGCAGCGCGCCCAACGTCGTGCCGGCCGGCAGCTCCAGCGTTTCGGTCGGACCGAGCGCCTCGCGCAGCGAGGCGAAGTAGCGCAGTTGGATCTTCATCAGCGGTTGATCAGTTCGGACATCGGCAGGAAGCGTACCGTGTCGCCGGCGCGGATGGCCTGGCCCGCCGGGTTGTCCACCAGGCCGTCGGCCCAGACGACCGAGGTCAGCACGCCCGAGCTCTGGTTCGCGAACAGGTCCAGACCGCCGCGCTCGTTGAGGCGCACGCGCAGGAACTCGCGCCGCTTGTCGGGGCGCGGCCAGTCGAAGTCGGCGCGCAGCGGCAGCGCCGCCGGCAACGCCGATGCCGAGCCTTGCATCGCGCGCAGCACGGTGGTCACGCACAGCAGATAGGTCACGAAGCTCGACACCGGGTTGCCCGGCAGGCCGATCAGCAGCGCCGAGCCGCCGTCGCCCGGACGGCGGATCGTGCCGAACGCGAGCGGCTTGCCCGGCTTGATCGCGATCTGCCAATGCTCGAGCGTGCCTTCGGCCTGCGCCGCCGGCTTCAGGTGGTCCTCGTCGCCGGCCGAGACGCCGCCGCAGGTGACGATCAGGTCGTGCCCGGCCGCCGCCTCGCGCAGCGCCGCGCGCGTCGCGTCGAGCCGGTCGGGCACGATGCCCAGGTCGGTGATCTCGCAGCCCGCGGCCTGGAACAGCGCGCGCAGCGTGAAGCGGTTCGAGTTGTAGATCGCGCCGGGCTTGAGCGGCTCGCCCGGCATCATCAGCTCGTCGCCGGTCGAGAACAGCGCCACGCGCGGCCGGCGCACGACCGCGAGCGTGGCCGCGCCGACCGAGGCCGCCATGCCCAGCGCCTGCGGCGTCAGCCGCGCGCCCCGGTGCAGCACGATCGCGCCCTGGTGCACGTCCTCGCCGCGGCGGCGTATCCACTGGCCGAACTCGGGCACGGTGTTCACGCGCACCGCGCCCAGGCCGTCGCCGGTGCCCTGGGCAGGCAGGGCTTCGCATTGCTCCTGCATCACCACCGCGTCGGCGCCGGCCGGCACCTGGCCGCCGGTGAAGATGCGCGCCGCGGTGCCCGGCTGCAGCTCGGAGCCGACGACGCCGGCCGGGATGCGCTGCGAGACCGGCAGCACGGTGCCGGCGACCGGCACGTCGGTGCTGCGCAGCGCGTAGCCGTCCATCGAGGTGTTGTCCTCGGGCGGCACGTGCAGCGCCGACAGCACGTCGGCGGCGAGCACGCGGCCGAGGCCGTCGAAGGTGGAGACCGATTCGGTCTGCCGGAGACGGTACGGCGCCGCGCCTTCGACCAGGCGGGCCAGCGCGTCGTCCAGGCTGAGCAGCGGGCGGGTGTCTTTCATGGGTTCACTCGGTGCGGGCTTCGATCAGGCGCTTGACCTGGTCGGCGTCGGCCGGCACGACGGTGAAGCGGCGCGGCAGCGACTCGATGCCGCGCAGCGCCGCGGGCAGCGGCGGCGGCGGCGCGTCGGGGCCGAGCGCCTCGCGCATCGTCTGCGCGAACTTGGCCGGCAATGCGGTCTCGAGCACGATCGTCGTCACGCCGGGATCGAGGTGCTCGCGGCCGACCTTCAGGCCGTCGGCGGTGTGGGTGTCGATCATCAGGCCGAAGCGCTGCCAGGTGTCGCGGATCGTCGCCAGCCGGTCGGCGTGGCTGCTCTTGCCGGAGACGAAGCCGAAGCCCACCGCGCGGGCGAATTCGTCGGGTGCCAGCGCGAAGCCGCCGTCCTTTGCCAGCCGGTCACCGAACAGTTGGCGCGTGCGCGCGCCGTCGCGGCCGAGCAGGTCGAACACGAAGCGCTCGAAGTTGCTCGCCCGGCTGATGTCCATCGACGGGCTGGAGGTCTCGACCGTGCCGGCGCGCACGCGGTAGGTGCCGGTGCGGAAGAACTCGTCGAGCACGTCGTTCTCGTTCGTCGCGAGCACGAGGCGGTGGATCGGCAGGCCCATGCTGCGCGCGACATGGCCGGCGCAGATGTTGCCGAAGTTGCCCGACGGCACGGCGAAGCTCACCGGTTCGTCGTTGCCCTTCGTCGCCTGGAAGTAGCCGGCGAAGTAGTAGACCACCTGGGCCAGCAGGCGCGCCCAGTTGATCGAGTTGACGGTGCCGATCTTGTGGCGGCGCTTGAAGTCGAGATCGTTGCTGACCGCCTTGACGATGTCCTGGCAGTCGTCGAACACGCCCTCGACTGCCAGGTTGTGGATGTTCGCGTCCTGCAGGCTGAACATCTGCGCCTGCTGGAACGGGCTCATCCGGCCGTGCGGGCTGAGCATGAAGACGCGGATACCGCGCTTGCCGCGCATCGCGTATTCGGCCGCGCTGCCGGTGTCGCCCGAGGTCGCGCCCAGGATGTTCAACGTCTCGCCGCGGCGGCCCAGCTCGTATTCGAACAGGTTGCCGAGCAACTGCATCGCCATGTCCTTGAAGGCCAGCGTCGGGCCGTTGGACAGGGCTTCGAGGCAGACGCCGCGCTCGAGCGGCTTCAGCGGCGTGATCGCCTTCGTGCCGAAGACCGCCTCGGTGTAGGTGGCGTCGACCAGGCGCTTCAGGTCGGCGGGAGGGATGTCGTCGATGTAGAGCGAGAGGATCTCGAACGCCAGCTCCGCGTAGGACAGCCCGCGCCAGCGCTGCAGCGTGGCGGCATCGATCGTCGGGTAATGCGTCGGCAGGTACAGCCCGCCGTCGGGCGCGAGGCCCTCGAGCAGGATGTCGGAGAAGCCGCGCTGGGTCCGGTCGCCGCGGGTGCTGATGTACTTCACGCGCCGATCTCCTCGCGGCTGGCAAGCGGCCGCCATGGAACCGGCTTCGCCGGGCCATTGGCGGCGCCCGCGGGCAAGCATGCCCGCGGGCCCTCGCAGGCGAGAAACAGTCCGCAGGGACTGCTTCTCGTCGCTGCTCGGCCCCCTCGAGGGGGGGCGCCGAAGGCGCTACGGGGGGGGGTCAATTCAATTCTTCCTTGCGGATGCGGACGATCGGCGCCAGCACGGTGGGCAGCGCCTGCATCTGCGCCAATGCCGCGTTCATCCGGCCTTCGACGGTGTCGTGCGTCAGGATGATGAGATCCGTCTTGCCCTCGCCCGCGGCGAGGGCCCCGAGGCCGTCGCCTTCGGTGCCGGGGCGCTGCAGCACGGCGTCGATCGAGATGTCGTTGTCGGCCAGGATCCCGGTGATGCGTGCCAGCACGCCCTTCTCGTCGGCCACCTGCAGCCGCAGGTAGAACGCGGTCACGACCTCGTCGATCGGCAGGATCGGCGTGTCCTGCAACTCGCCGGGCTGGAACGCGAGGTGCGGCACGCGGTGGTCGGGGTCGGCGGTGGCGAGCCGGGTGATGTCGACCAGATCGGCGATCACCGCGCTGGCGGTCGGCTCCGAACCGGCGCCCTTGCCGTAGTACAGCGTGGTGCCGACCGCGTCGCCCTGCACCACGACGGCGTTCATCGCGCCCTCGACGTTGGCGATCAGCCTCGTCGCCGGGATCAGCGTCGGGTGCACGCGCAACTCGATGCCTTGCTTGCGGCGCTTCGTGATGCCCAGCAGCTTGATCCGGTAGCCGAGTTGCTCCGCATAGCGGATGTCGGCCGCCTGCAGCGCGGTGATGCCTTCGACGTAGGCGCGGTCGAACTGCACCGGCACGCCAAACGCGATGGCGCTCATGAGCGTGGCCTTGTGCGCCGCGTCGACGCCTTCGATGTCGAAGGTCGGGTCGGCCTCGGCATAGCCCAGCGCCTGCGCCTGACCGAGCGCGGTGGCGAAGTCCAGTCCCTTGCTGCGCATCTCGGAGAGGATGAAGTTGGTGGTGCCGTTGATGATGCCGGCGATCCACTCGATGCGGTTCGCGGTCAGACCTTCGCGCAGGGCCTTGATGATCGGGATGCCGCCGGCCACCGCAGCCTCGAACGCCACCATCACGCCCTTCGCGCGCGCCGCAGCGAAGATCTCGCTGCCGTGCACCGCGAGCAGCGCCTTGTTCGCGGTGACGACATGCTTGCCGGCGGCGATCGCCTCCAGCACCAGCGTGCGCGCGATGCCGTAGCCGCCGATCAGCTCGACGACGATGTCGATGGCCGGGTTGGCGATGACCTGGCGCGCGTCGGCCACCACCTGTGCGGCGTCGCCGACGATGCGGCGCGCCCGCTCGACGTCGAGGTCGGCGACCATCGTGATCGCGATGCCGCGGCCGGCGCGGCGGCGGATCTCCTCCTGGTTGCGCCGCAGCACCTCGAAGGTGCCGCGGCCGACGGTGCCGATACCGAGCAGGCCGACCTGGATGGGTTTGGCGTCGACATCACGTCGCTCCGCGACATGACTCTGCGCCGAAACACTTGGTGTTTTCATGTTTGGATTCAGACGGAATGCCGCTTGCGGTAATGCGAGAGGAAGCGCTCGATGCGGGCGATGGCCTCGGTCAGGTCGTCCGAGTTCGGCAGGAAGACGAGGCGGAAATGGTCCGGCGCCGGCCAGTTGAAGCCGCTGCCCTGGACGATGAGCACCTTCTCCTCGGCGAGCAGTTCGTAGGCGAATTGCTGGTCGTCCTTGATCGGGTACAGCTTCGGGTCCAGGCGCGGGAACATGTACAACGCGGCCTTCGGCTTGACGACGCTGACGCCGGGGATCTGCGACAGCAACTGGTGAGCCAGGTCGCGCTGCCGGCACAGGCGTCCGCCGGGCGCGACCAGGTCCTTGATGCTCTGGTAGCCGCCCAGCGCGGTCTGGATCGCCAGCTGGCCCGGCGTGTTCGAGCACAGCCGCATCGAGGCCAGCATGTTCAGGCCCTCGATGTAGTCACCCGCATGGCGCTTGTCGCCCGAGACGACCATCCAGCCGGCGCGGTAGCCGCAGGACCGGTAGTTCTTGCTCAGGCCGTTGAAGGTGACGAAGAGCAGGTCGTCGGCGAGCGACGCGATGCTGGTGTGGGTGTTGCCGTCGTACAGCGTCTTGTCGTAGATCTCGTCGGCGAAGACGATCAGCTGATGCTGGCGTGCGATCTCGACGATGCCTTTGAGCAGGTCGTCCGGGTACAGCGCACCGGTCGGGTTGTTCGGGTTGATGACGACGATGCCGCGCGTGTTCGGCGTGATCTTGCGCCGGATGTCGTCCAGGTCGGGCAGCCAGCCCGCACCCTCGTCGCACAGGTAGTGCACCGGGCGTCCGCCCGACAGCGAGACGGCCGCGGTCCACAGCGGGTAGTCGGGTGCCGGCACCAGCACCTCGTCGCCGTTGTCGAGCAGCGCGTTCAGGCTCATCACGATCAGCTCGGAGGCGCCGTTGCCGAGGTAGACGTCGTCGACGGTCACGCCCGGAACGTGCTTCTCCTGCATGTAGTGCACCACCGCCTTGCGCGGCGCGAACAAGCCCTTGCTGTCGGTGTAGCCGGCGGCATGCGGCAGGTTGCGGATCATGTCCTGCACGATCTCGTCGGGCGGCTCGAGACCGAACACGGCCAGGTTGCCGATGTTGAGCTTGATGATCTTGTGCCCTTCCTCCTCCATCTGGCGCGCCTTGTCGAGCACCGGTCCGCGGATGTCGTAGCAGACGTTGGCGAGCTTGCTGGATTTGACGATGGGCTTCACGGCGCGGGTGCTGTGGCGGAGGAACTAGAATTATCCACGCATGAAATTCCAGCCCGACAGCCTCGCCGGCGTGAACATGATCTCGCGCCAGGAGCCGGGCCGAGTGTGGGTCGGCGCTGCCATGCACGGCAGCAGTCTGCTCGTGCCATGGAGCGGCGAGATCCTGCCCTGGCCGGTGGAGCGCTTCGAAGCGCTGACGGCCGAGCACTTCGAGCGCATCGTCGCGCTGGCGCCCGAGGTCGTGATCTTCGGCAGCGGCCGCCGGCTGCGCTTTGCGCACCCGTCGCTGCTGCGCGCGCTGATCGAGCGCCGCATCGGCGTCGAGACGATGGACACCGCCGCAGCCTGCCGAACCTACAACGTGCTCGTCAGCGAGCGGCGGTCGGTGCTGGCGGCGCTGCTGCTCGACGGTGAGGAAGCGTAACGCGTCCGATTTATAATCTTCGTTGCGCCGGCTTCGGCAGGCCGCTTTGCCGAGAAAACCATCCATGACGCCTGTCCTCAACAAAGCCCTTCCGGAATTCGAGGCCCTCGCCACCGGCGGCGTGAAGTTCACGCCCCAATCCCATCTGGGACATGCCGTGGTGCTGTACTTCTACCCGAAGGACGCCACGCCCGGCTGCACGACCGAGGCGATGCAGTTCCGCGACCGCCACAAGGACTTCGTCAAGGCCGGTGCGGTGGTGTTCGGCGTCTCGCGCGACAACATGGCGTCGCACGAGAAGTTCAAGCAGAACCTCGAACTGCCCTTCGAGCTGATCGCCGACACCGAGGAGAAGCTCTGCCACATGTTCGGCGTCGTCAAGAACAAGATCATGTACGGCAAGAAGGTCAAAGGGCATCGAGCGCAGCACGTTCCTGATCGACGCCGAAGGCGTGATGCGCGCCGAGTGGCGTGGCATCAAGGTCGCCGGCCATGTCGACGACGTGCTGAAGGCCGTCAAGGCGCTGAAGAAGGCGGCCTGAGATCGAACGAAGTCCTCTCCGCCGGCACGCCCGACGCGCCGACCCCGATCACCCCCTGAAAGCCGCACAGCCGCCTGTGCGGCTTTTGTCTTTTTCCGACCCACACCACGCCCCATGCCCCTGCCCAAGCCGCCGTCCAGGAAAGCTGCTCTGCTGAGCAACGTCGATTTCGAGTCGCAGGCCGCCCCGAAGGCCGAAAAGCGCAGCCTGAAGGCCCGTGCCGAGCCGACGCCCGCACCGCTGGCCTTGCACAGCGAAGCCGCGGCCGTGTCGGCACGGCCGCTCGCGCGCCCACCCGCGGCCGCCGCGCCCGCGCCGGCTCCGGCCGTCAAGCCGCGCGTGCGCCCACCGCGCCACGCCGGCCCGGCCAGGCTGTTCGTGCTCGACACCAACGTGTTGATGCACGACCCGATGAGCCTGTTCCGCTTCGAGGAGCACGACGTCTTCCTGCCGATGATCACGCTGGAGGAACTGGACGACCACAAGAAGGGCATGAGCGAGGTCGCGCGCAACGCGCGCCAGGTCAGCCGCGAGCTCGACCAGTTGGCATCCTTCACCAAGGACGACGGCAGCCTGGACCCCAAGATCGGCATCCCGCTGGCCAAGACCGGCCACCGCGAGGCCGGCGGCAAGCTGTTCTTCCAGACCCAGCTGCTGGCGATCAATCTGCCTGCCGGCCTGCCGCAGGGCAAGGCCGACAACCAGATCCTGGGCGTGGTGCAAAGCCTGCGCGAGCAACAGCCGCCGCGTGACGTGGTGCTGGTGTCCAAGGACATCAACATGCGCGTCAAGGCGCGCGCGCTGGGCCTGCCCGCCGAGGACTACTTCAACGACAAGACGCTGGAAGACGGCGACCTGCTCTACACCGGCGTGCTGCCGCTGCCGCCTGATTTCTGGGAGCGCCATGGCAAGACCATGGAAAGCTGGCAGCAGGCCGGCCATACCTATTACCGCATCAGCGGCCCGCTGGTGCCGGCACTGCTGATCAACCAGTTCGTCTACCTCGAGGCGCCGGGCGCGACGCCGCTTTACGCGCGGGTGAGCGAGATCACCGGCAAGACCGCGGTGCTGAAGACGCTGCGCGACTACACCCACGGCAAGAACGCGGTCTGGGGCGTCACCGCGCGCAACCGCGAACAGAACTTCGCGCTCAACCTGCTGATGGACCCGGAGTGCGACTTCATCACCCTCACCGGCACCGCAGGCACCGGCAAGACGCTGATGACGCTGGCCGCCGGCCTGAGCCAGGTGCTCGACGAGCGCCGCTACACCGAGATCATCGTGACCCGGGTCACGGTGCCGGTCGGCGACGACATCGGCTTCCTGCCCGGCAACGAAGAAGAGAAGATGGGGCCGTGGATGGGCGCCCTCGACGACAACCTCGAGGTGCTGGCACGCACCGATGCGAGCGCCGGCGAATGGGGCCGCGCGGCGACCAACGACCTGGTGCGCAGCAAGATCAAGATCAAGAGCCTGAACTTCATGCGGGGGCGCACCTTCCTGAACAAGTTCGTCTTGATCGACGAGGCGCAGAACCTGACGCCCAAGCAGATGAAGACGCTGATCACGCGCGCCGGCCCGGGCACGAAGATCGTCTGCCTGGGCAACCTGGCGCAGATCGACACGCCCTACCTGACCGAAGGCAGCTCGGGCCTGACCTATGCGGTCGACCGCTTCAAGGGCTGGCCGCACGGCGGCCACGTGATGCTGGCGCGCGGCGAGCGCTCGCGGCTGGCGGATTTCGCGAGCGAGGTGCTCTGATCGCCGGCTACGGCTCGCGCAGGCGCAGGTAGCTCGCGAAGCGCGGCGCGCCGGTGGCCGTGGTGCCGCGGTACGTGAAGGTCACCGTCGCACCGACCGCTGGCGGCGCCGCGCGTTCGGCGTCGCTGAAGCCGGTGCCGATCAGGATTTCGCGGCCGTCGTCGAGCCGCGCGCGCAGCGCACCGAGCCGGCCGGCGTACTTGCCCTGGCCGGCGAGATGGCCGACGACCACCGCCTCGGCGTCTTGCAGCGGCTTGAATTTGAGCAGGTCCGCGCTGCGACCGGCGCGCCAGAACGCGTCGGCGCGGTGCAGCATCAGCCCTTCGCCGCCAGCGGCGCACGACCTCGTCGAGCCGGCGCTGCAGCGCGGCGCGGCTCGCCAGCCGCTGCTGCGGCACGGCCAGCAGCTGCGGCCAGGCCCGCTCGCGGACGATCGCCTCGATGCGCTGCGCGCGCTCGGCGAAACGCCCGCCCTGACCAGGCAGGTCGAACAGCTGGTAGCGCAGCGAACGCCATTCGGCGTCCACCGGCGCGGCCTTGCGCACGATGCCCGACAGCGCCTCGAAGCGGCCGCGGGCCAGCCACAGCTCGCCGTCCAGCGGCAGCGGCGGCAGCCGGCGCGTGAACCAGCCCGGCGCCGCGCACCGGCAGGCCGCTGCGAAAGCGCAGCGCGCGGCCGTCCCAGACCGCGCGCACGCCGTCGTACTTCTCGCTCACCAGGAACCCGGCCGGGTCGATGTCGGCCGCCGCCTCGCGCGCCAGCATCACCGAAGGCGCCGACGGCCGCGCCCAGCCCGAGCCTGGTGCCCAGGCCAGCGCGGCCATCCCGCCCAGCAGCCGCCGCCGCGTCGCGTTCATCGTGTCCCCGTCCATCGCTGCCTCCGCCGTTCGTGATGGCAGCCACTGTGGATCGCGAAGGGCGCCGGCACCATCGCCCGGCGGAAGGCCGGGCGCCCCACCGAACGGGGGCGCCCCGGCGCGGGATCACTTCATCCCGGCCGCGGCGAGCGCCTTCTTCGGGTCGATCAGGTGACGCCGGCCGTCGGCGCTGGCGTCCGAGGTGTCGACGATCAGCGCGATCACCTGGGTCGGCGTCAGCGCCGGGTTCACGGCCAGGATCTTGGCCGCCAGGTTGGCGACCTGCGGCGACGCCATCGAGGTGCCCGACAGCGCGACCCGGTCGCCCCCGGGCAGGTAGCTCTCGACCTGGTAGCCGTCGGCATGGACCTTCACCGTCGGCCCGTAGCTCGTGAACGGCGCCTCGTCGCCGGCCTGGTCGACCGCGCCCACGGCGAGCAGGTTGGGCAGCACGATGCCGGCCGGGATGTCCTCGACGAAGCTCGCGTCCGAGTCGCTGTTGCCGGCCGCGGTGACGAACAGGATGCCGGGCGCGCCGGCGAAGGCGTCCTTCAGCGCCTTCGCGCCGATCTCGAAGTACTTGCGCGCCAGCGCCTTGCGCTCGTCGGGCGTCTTGCCGATGCCGCATTGCTCGAGGTCGCTCTCGATGCCCTTGACGCTGCCGCCCCAGCTCATGTTGACGACGCGCACCTGCTCGCGCTTGAAGAAGTCGACGTAGGCCTGCGACGCCTTGGCGTCGGCCTCGGCCTGTTCCTCGCTCGGGCAGGGGTCGGGCTTGAGCGTCCAGCCGAACTCGATGCGGCCGACGACCAGGCGCGCGTACGGGTTGCCGGCCAGCGCGATGCCCGCGACGTGGGTGCCATGCTCGTAGTTGCCGGCCAGGCCGATCTCCTCGATCGCCGACTTGTACTGGTCGGCCGGCAGCGTGGACAGGAACTGCTTGACCGCGCTCGCCTCGGGGCTGTCGATGTTCGACTGCAGGTCCGAGAAGCCCTTGGTGCGCGCCTTCATCTGCGGCAGCTTCTCGCGCAGCGCCGGCGGCAGCGGCATCAGCTCGCCCTGCGCCGGGCGGCTGTACTTGTCGAACGCGATCAGCGCCGGTTCGCCCTTCGCGTCGCGCACGACGCGGTCGCCGTAGAGCCGGGTGTCGACGCCGCTGTCCCAGACCGCGATGCGCACCGGCGTGTACGGCTTGCCGGGCGGCAGCGCCACGTCGCGCGCGGCCCAGATGTCGGGCTTGACGACCTGGTGCGCGGCCAGATAGCGGCCGTAGGTGTCGACCAGCGTCGCCTTCAGCGGCAGCGTCGCGACGAGCGCGAAGCGCACGCCGACCAGGCCGGGCGCGAAGTCCGAGCTGAGCGCGCCGTTCGCGTCGACGATAGGCTGCCAGACCTCGCGCGGGCGGCCCAGCACGAGCGCCTCGCCGATCAGCTCGGCGCCGGCCTTGGCTTCCTTGATGTCGTTCGCGATCACCGGGTAGGGCATCGCGTCGATCGCCTGCGTGATGCCCGCCGCCACCGCCTTGCGGTAGGCGGCCGTGTTCAGGCCGTCGGCCTGCGCGGCGCGGCTCATCACCTCGAGCCGCACGCCCGAGAGCAGCTTGTCGGCGGGCTTGTCCTCGCAGCTCGCGCAGGCTGGCCGCGCGGCGCGCCGCGTCGGCGTAGCGGCCGTCCAGGAAGTCGAGCAGCGCCAGCGTCGTGATCAGGCCGCGCCGGGTGGCCTTGTCGGGGATGTCGTAGCCGTCGAGCACGGCCAGCGTGTCGCGCCGGATCGCCGCCGCCAGCGGCGCGAAGCGTTCCGGCGAACGCAGGATCTCGTCGAGCTTGCCGCTGACCGGATAGCTGAAGCGCGGCAGGTCGGCCGCCTTCTCGATGCGCGGCTTGGCTTCTGCGCCGGCGGGCAGCCAGACGGCAGCGCCGACGAACAGGACAAGGGTCAGCGCCTCCAGGCGCCGGCGTGGCAAGTCGAACATGCGTGGAATCCTCGCGGCGAAAGCGCGCATGGTACGCAGCGGCGCCGGCACGTGGGCAGCGGTGCGACGAGCCACACCGCCCGCGGCATGAACGGCGCCCGGCCCGCGACCGGCCGCGACCCGTGGCGTCAGCCGAGGAGCGTCTTGATCTGCTGCAGCGTCGCCGGGTCCTCGATCGTCGTCAGGTCACCCGGGTCGCGCTGCTCGCAGACCGCCTGGATCGCGCGGCGCAGCAGCTTGCCCGAGCGCGTCTTCGGCAGCGCCTGCACGAAGCGCACGCGCGCCGGCCGGGCGACGGCGCCGAGCCGGCTGTCGACGAGCTTCATGATCTCGCCCTCGAGCTTCAGCGCCGCCGGCCGGCGTCGGCCGCGAGCGCGGCGTCCTTCAGCACCGCGAAGGCCATCGCGACCTGGCCCTTCAGCGCGTCGGCGACGCCGACCACCGCGACCTCGGCGACGTTCGGGTGGCCGAGATGCTCTCCTCGATCTCGCGCGTGCCGAGCCGGTGGCCGGCGACGTTGATCACGTCGTCGGTGCGGCCGAGGATGAAGTAGTAGCCGTCCTCGTCGCGGATGCCCCAGTCGAAGGTGTTGTAGACCATGCGCCCGGGGATGCTCTTCCAGTAGGTCTCGACGAAGCGCGCGTCGTCGCGCCAGACGGTCTGCATGCAGCCCGGCGGCAGCGGGCCTTCGATCACCAGCACGCCCTTCTGGTGCGCGCCGGTGAGGTCCTGCCCGGTCGTCTCGTCGACCAGCTTGACGTCGTAGCCGTACATCGGCACGCCCGGGCTGCCGAACTTGCTCGGCGCCTTCTCGACGCCATTGGCGATGGTCAGGATCGGCCAGCCGGTCTCGGTCTGCCAGTAGTTGTCGACGATGGGCTTGCCGATCGCCTCGGCGATCCATTTCGCGGTCGGCTCGTCGAGCGGCTCGCCGGCGAGGAACAGCGCGCGCAGCGACGACAGGTCGTGCCGGCGTCAGCGCGGCTCGGGTCCTGCTTCTTCAGCACGCGCACCGCGGTCGGCGCCGAGAACATCGCGGTGACCTTGTACTTCTCGACCAGGCTGCCACCAGATCGCCGCGTCGGGGCGGGTCGGCAGGCCCTCGTAGAGGATCGTCGCCATGCCGTGCGATCAGCGGGCCGTAGACGATGTAGCTGTGGCCGACGACCCAGCCGATGTCGCTGGTCGAGAAGTAGGTCTCGCCGGGCTCGCCGCAGAAGATGTGCTTCATGCTCGCCGCCAGCGCCACCGCGTAGCCGCCGGTGTCGCGCTGCACGCCCTTGGGCCGGCCGGTGGTGCCGCTGGTGTAGAGCGTGTAGCTCGGGTGGTCGGACTCGACCCAGGCGCAGGGCACCGGCGTGTCGGCATGGCCGTCGCGCCAGACCGCGTAGTCCTCGTCGCGGCCGGCGACGCGCTCGAACGGCGCCAGCCCGCGGTCGACCATCAGCACCCGGGCCGGCTTGTGCGCGGCCAGCCGGATCGCCTCGTCGAGCAGCGGCTTGTAGGGCACGACCTTGCCGCTGCGGCTGCCGGCATCGGCGCTGACGACGACCATCGGCTCGGCGTCGTCGATCCGGCTCGCCAGGCTGTGGCTGGCAAAGCCGCCGAACACGACCGAGTGCAGCGCGCCGATGCGCACGCAGGCGAGCATCGCGAACACCGCCTCGGGGATCATCGGCATGTAGACGAGCACGCGGTCGCCCTGCTTCACGCCCAGGCTCTTCAGCGTCGCCGCCATGCGCTGGACCTCGGCGTGCAGTTCGCGGTAGCTGTAGACGCGCTCCTGGTCCGTCTCGGTCGAGACGAAGATCAGCGCGTTCTGCTCGCCGCGCGCGGCGAGATGGCGGTCGACCGCGTTGTGGCACAGGTTCGTGTCGGCCGCCGACGAACCAGCGCGCGAACGGCGGCCGGCTCGTGTCGCAGACCTGGGTGAACGGCGTCTGCCAGTCGATCAGCGCCGCCTGCTCGGCCCAGAAGGCGTCGCGGTCGTCGAGCGAGCGACGGTAGACGTCGGCGTAGCGGGTCGGGGCAGCAGGGTTCATCTCGGACCTCCGGCGCCAATGTGCACGACGAGCCGGCCGCGCAGCTTGCCGTCCATCAAGTCCTGCGCACGCGCGACCGCCTGCTCGAGCGGGATCTCGACCGCGATGCGCTCGAGCGCCGCCGGATCGAGGTCGCTCGCGAGCCGGTCCCAGGCCTGCTGGCGCAGCGCGCGCGGCGCCATCACGCTGTCGATGCCGGCCAGCGTGATGCCGCGCAGGATGAACGGCGCGACGCTGCCCGGCAGGTCCATCCCCTGCGCCAGCCCGCAGGCCGCGACGACGCCGCCGTAGCGCGTCTGCGCGAGCGCGTTCACCAGCGTGTGGCTGCCCAGCGCGTCGACCACCGCCGCCCAGCGCTCCTTCTGCAGCGGCTTGCCGGGGGCGCCGAGTTCGGCACGGTCGATCACCGCGGCCGCGCCCAGGCCGGTCAGGTAGTCCGCCTCCTGCGTCTTGCCGCTGGCGGCGACGACGCGGTGGCCGAGCCGGGCGAGCAGCGCGATCGCGACGCTGCCGACACCGCCGGTGGCGCCGGTCACGAGCACCTCGCCGTCGCCGGGCCGAAGGCCGTGGCGCTCGAGCGCCAGCACGCACAGCATCGCGGTGTAGCCGGCGGTGCCGATCGCCATCGCCTGGCGCGCCGTGAAGGCGGCCGGCAGCCGGACGAGCCAGTCGCCCTTCAGCCGCGCGCGCTCGGCCAGGCAGCCCCAGTGCGTCTCGCCCACACCCCAGCCGTTGTGCACGAAGCGGTCGCCGGCGCGCCAGTCGGGATGGCGGCTCTCCAGCACGACGCCGGCGCCGTCGATGCCCGGCACCATCGGCCAGGCGCGCACGACCGGCGAGCGGTTCGTCAGCGCCAGCGCGTCCTTGTAGTTCAGCGTCGAGTACTCGGGCTGAACCAGCACGTCGGCGCGGTCCCAGCCGGGCAGCCGCGCTTCGTCCAGTTCGGTCATCCCGGCACGAAAGCCGGCGTCGTCCTTCTCCAGCAACAAGGCCTTGAACAAGATCGTCTCCTCGCGGAATGTTTCATTGACACCGCAGCACCTCGCACCTATGCTGCGCCGCGCCATGGGATGCTATCGACAAAACTTGCGCGACGCTTGCGCCGCGCTGCTGCTCGCCGCCGCGGCGGCGGCGTGGGCCGCACCCGACGCGGCGCCGACGGCCGCGGCGCCGGCCTCCGCGCCGGATCCCGTGCTGCAGCTGCTGCAGAGCAAGGGCCTGCTGCCGGCCGACGGCGCGGGCGACGCGCAGACCTTCGCGCGCCAGGTGCGCGACAAGGCCTCCGACCTGGTGCTGTCGGCGATGAACTTCATCGGCGTGCCCTACCGCTGGGGCGGCGAATCGGCCAGCGAGGGCTTCGACTGCAGCGGCTTCACGCGCCACGTGTTCGAGATGAGCCTGGGCCTGGTGCTGCCGCGCCGGGCCAACGAGCAGGCCCACGACAAGGAACTGATCAAGGTCGGGCGCAACGAGCTCAAGCCGGGCGACCTGGTCTTCTTCAACACCATGCGCCGCGCGTTCTCGCACGTGGGCATCTACGTCGGCGACGGCAAGTTCATCCACGCGCCGCACCGCGGCAGCGAGGTCCGCGTCGACGACATGCACAGCGCGTACTGGGTCAAGCGCTTCAACGGCGCCCGGCGCGCGGTGCAGGAAGCCGTCACCGCCGCCTCGACCCGGCTCACCGACACGCCAGCGACCACCGGCCCGTAGTGCCATCGCCGCTGGCGGCACAATCGCGCCATGGGCGAGACCTTCATTCCGCTGGCCGACCTGCGCTATGCCGCAACGCTGCCGCGCATCCCCGAAGCGCCGATCGCGCCCGACGGCCTGCTCGTCGACCGCCGCGGTCGGCCACTGCACGACCTGCGCATCTCGGTCACCGATCGTTGCAACTTCCGCTGCAGCTACTGCATGCCCAAGGAAGTCTTCGACAGCCAGTACAAGTTCCTGCCCCAGAGCTCGCTGCTCAGCTTCGAGGAGATCACGCGGGCGGCGCGCCTGTTCGTCGCGCACGGCGTCACCAAGCTGCGCCTGACCGGCGGCGAGCCGCTGCTGCGCCGCCATCTCGAACTGCTGATCGCCCAGCTGGCGGTGCTGCGCAGCACCGACGGCGCCCCGCTGGACATCACGCTGACGACCAACGGCTCGCTGCTCGAGCGCAAGGCCGAGGCCTTGCACGCCGCCGGGCTGCGCCGCGTCACGGTGAGCCTGGACGCGCTCGACGACGCGATCTTCCGGCGCATGAACGACGTCGACTTCCCGGTCGCCGACGTGCTGCGTGGCATCGACGCGGCGCTGCGCGCCGGGCTGGCGCCGATCAAGATCAACATGGTCGTCAAGCGCGGCACGAACGACCACGAGATCGTGCCGCTCGCGCGCCACGTGCGCGACGCCTACGGGCCGGCGGTGATCCTGCGCTTCATCGAGTACATGGACGTCGGCGCGACCAACGGCTGGCGCATGGACGAGGTGCTGCCGTCGGCGCAGGTGGTCGAACGCCTCTCGGCCGCCTTCCCGCTCGAGCCGCTGCAGCCGAACGCGGCCGGCGAGACCGCGCAGCGCTGGCGCTACCGCGACGGCGGCGGCGAGATCGGCGTCATCAGCAGCGTCACGCAGGCTTTCTGCGGCGACTGCAACCGTGCCCGCCTGTCCACCGAAGGCAAGCTCTTCCTGTGCCTGTTCGCGTCGAACGGCCATGACCTGCGCGCGCTGCTGCGCGGCGGCTACTCGGACGCCCAGATCGCGGGCGCGATCGGCCTGATCTGGGCCGACCGCGACGACCGCTACTCCGAGCTGCGCGGCGCGCTGCAGGCCAGCCCGGCGGACGGCGGCCGCCGGGTCGAAATGCACTACATCGGCGGCTAGACGGCCCACCCCCGAAGCGCCTGGGAGGGCCTGCGGCCCTGCTTGCCCGCAGACGACGCCAAAAGACCGGCAGAGCCGGATCTTCGGCGCCCGCCGGGTCGCGAACTCAGCGCCCGACGCTGCCGGTCACGCCGCGGTTCGCCAACTGGTCGGCGCGTTCGTTGCCGGGGTCGCCGGCATGCCCCTTCACCCAGCGCCAGGTCACGTCGTGGGTCGCGGCCAGCGCTTCCAGCCGCTGCCAGAGTTCGACGTTCTTCACCGGCTTGCGGTCGGCGGTCTTCCAGCCGCGCGCCTTCCAGCCGTGGATCCAGCTCGTGATGCCGTTGCGCACGTATTCGCTGTCGGTGTAGATCAGCACCTGACAGCGCTTCTTCAGCGACGCCAGCGCCTCGATGACCGCGGTCAGCTCCATCCGGTTGTTGGTGGTCAGCGGCTCGCCGCCCCAGAGTTCCTTCTCGTGCTCGCCGCTCTTCAGCCAGGCGCCCCAGCCGCCCGGGCCGGGGTTGCCCTTGCAGGCGCCATCGGTATAGATCACCACCTCGGACATCAATACTCCAGTTCGGCCGGCTCGCGGTTGGCCACCACCGCCGGCGCTGCTTTCAACTTGCGCTTGTCCTGCTTGACCAAGCCCAGGCGGCGCATGCCGCGCACGCGCTTGACCGCGACCAGGAAGTAGACCGCGCCGAGCACCGGCCACCAGCGGTCGCCGACGCGGTCCATCCACGCGAAACGCTCCAGCCAGGCCGGCGACATGAGCGGCGGCCGGTAGCAGCCGAAGCGGCCGCCCTCGACCTCGAAGCCGAGCAAGTGCAGCCAGTCGCGCAGCCGCCAGTAACCGATGAACTCGCCCGCCCGCGGCAGGTACAGAGGGTTGTTGCGGCCGAAGCCCATGCCGCGCCGCACCCGCCCGACGCGTTGGCGCAGCCCCCACAGGCTGGCCGGGTTGAAGCCCGCGATCACGACCCGGCCCTCGGGCACGAGCACGCGATCGACCTCGCGCAGCGTGCGGTGCGGATCGCGCGCCAGCTCCAGCGAATGCGGCAGCACGACGAGGTCGACGCTGTTCTCCGGAAAGGGCAAGGCGTCGAACTCGCAGTACAGCGCGATCGGCTCGTCGATGAGCCGGCTCGTGATGAGATCGTCGCTCGGGGGCGGCAACGGCAAGGCTTCGTGCGCCACGAGCGAGTCGCATCCGACCCAGCGGTGCGGCATCCGGTTCGCGCGCAGGCCCTCGAGTTCGGGCAGGCCGAGCTGAAGCGCGTGGAAGCCGAAGGCGTCGGCCACCGCATGGTCGAGCCGGTCCTGTTCCCATTCAAGCAACACACGGCCGGGCGCGGTCTGCAGCCAGGAGCCCAACTCTATAATCGACTCGTCCCTCGTCATGATGAACCTGGTCGCCCTACCCGCCTTCTCCGACAACTACATCTGGATGCTTCACGACGGCCAACGCGCCGTGGTGGTGGATCCGGGGGACGCGGCACCGGTGCGAGCCGCACTCGAGCGCGATGGCCTCGTTCTGGCGGCGATTCTAGTGACCCACCATCACCCGGACCATGTCGGCGGCGTCGACGCGTTGCGGCCCTTGCTGCAGGGGCCGGTCTACGGGCCGGCGCGCGAAACCATCCCGCGCCCGTTCACGCCGCTGGTCGGCGGTGAGCACATCGCCGTGCTCGGTCAGGACTTCGAGGTCATCGACGTGCCCGGCCACACCGCCGGCCATATCGCCTATGCGCAGCGCGGCGTCGACGCGGCGCCGATCCTGTTCTGCGGCGACACCTTGTTCTCGGCCGGTTGCGGCCGCTTGTTCGAAGGCACGCCGGCGCAGATGGCCGATTCGCTCGCGCGGCTGAACGCGCTGCCCGGCGACACGCAGGTCTGCTGCACGCACGAGTACACGCTCTCCAACCTGCGCTTCGCCGCCGCGGTCGAGCCCGGCAACGCCGACATCACCCGCTACGCCGAGGCCTGCCGCGAACTGCGCGAGACCGGCCGGCCGACGCTGCCGTCGTCGCTAGCCCTCGAGCGCCGGGTCAACCCTTTCCTGCGCTGCACCGTTCCGGAAGTCGTCGCCGCCGCCGCGCGGTCGCACGGCGGCCGGCATGGCGCCACGGGCCGCGGCGATGCGGTCGACACCCTTGCCGCCTTGCGCGAATGGAAGAACCACTACCGATGACGACTGTCCAGCCTTTCGTCCGGCGCCTGTGCGCCCTTGCAACTGCGCTGACGATGGCTGCCTTCGCAGGCTGTGCCGGCCTGCCGGCGGGGCAAGTGGCGTCCACGCCGGCGGCCCTGGCCGACCCGCCGCCCGCAGCGGTGACGCTGGCGCCCGTCGTGGCGCCACCGACCCCCGAGGTCGCGGCCACGCCAGCCGCCGTCGTGCCGCCGTTGACGGAGCCGGTGCGCAGCCTGGTCGACCCGGCGCCGGACCCGGCCCGCACCGACCTCTGGGCGCGCGTGCGCACCGCCTTCGCGCTGCCCGACATGGACAACGAACGCGTCCACAAGTGGGAGCAGTGGTACTCATCGCGGCCCGACTACGTCCAGCGCATGACCGACCGCGGCGGGCGCTACCTGTTCCACATCGTCGAGGAAGTCCAGCGCCGCGGCATGCCGGTCGAGCTGGCGTTGTTGCCTTTCGTCGAGAGCGCCTTCAACCCGCAGGCCAAGTCGGTGGCGCGCGCGGCCGGCATGTGGCAGTTCACGCCGGGCACCGGGCGCGATTTCGACCTCACGCAGAACGTCTTCCGCGACGACCGCCGCGACGTGCTCGCGTCGACCCGCGCGGCGCTCGACTACCTGCAGCAGTTGCACGACCAGTTCGGCGACTGGCAGCTCGCGCTGGCGGCCTACAACTGGGGCCAGGGCAACGTGCAGCGCGCGCTGGCCTACAACCAGCGCCACGGGCTGCCGACCGACTACGAGAGCCTGCGCATGCCCGAGGAGACGCGCGACTACTACCCCAAGTTGCAGGCGGTGAAGAACATCATCGAGCATCCCGACCAGTTCGCGATCGCGCTGCCGCCGCTGCCGAACCACCCCTTCTTCCAGAGCGTGGCGATCGAGCGCGACATCGACGTCGCGCTCGCCGCCCGGCTCGCGGACATGCCGCTGCACGAGTTCCAGGACCTCAACCCGCAGATGAACAAGCCGGTGATCCTGGCCGCGGGCACGCCGCAGATCCTGCTGCCGTACGACAACGCGAACCGGTTCCTGCGCGAGCTGGCGCAACACAGGGGCCCGCTCGCCACCTGGACCGCCTGGGTCGCGCCGAAGACACTCAAGCCGGCCGACGCCGCGCGCCGGGTCGGCATGTCCGAGTCCGAGCTGCGCCAGGTGAACCTGATCCCGGCGCGCATGCTCGTGAAGGTCGGCTCGACCCTTCTCGTACCGCGCGGTGCGCACAACACGGCGGATGTCGACGAGCACATCGCGGACACCGCGACGATCGGCTTCGCCCCCGACCGGCCGCCGCTGCGCCGGGTGGCCTTGCGGGCGGGAAAGAAGGGCGACAGCGTGCTCGACGTCGCGCGCCGCTACCACGTCAGCACGGCCGAGGTCGCCGAATGGAACCGTGTCGGTCCGCGCGCGCGCTTCCGGCCCGGGCAGACGATCTTCGTGATGCAGGCGCCAAGCAGCCGCCACGTCGCGGCGCGCCGCCCGGCGCATGTCAAACAGGTCGCCAAGCGCCGCCCGGCGACGCATGTTCGCGTCGCCCAGCACAAGCCGGCCGAGCGCGTGGCCGAGCGTTAACCGCCGAGGTAGTCGCGCTTGCCCAGCTCGACACCGGCATCGCGCAGCAGCGCGTAGGCCGTGGTCGCGTGGAAGTAGAAGTTGGGCAGCACGAAGTGCAGCAGGTAGTCCTGGCCGCTGAAGCGAACCTCGCCCTGGCGCATCGCGAGCACGATCTCGCGTTGCTCGCTGCCGTCGATCTGCGCGGCCGGCACCGACTGCACGTAGTCGAGGGTCTTGCGGATGCGCGCGCGCAGGTCGTCCAGCGTGACCTCGGTGTCGTCCCATTTCGGCACGTCCAGCCCGGCCAGCCGCGCGACGCAGCCCTTGGCGCCATCGCTCGCGATCTGGATCTGCTTGACGAAAGGCAGCATGTCCGGCGCCAGCCGCAACGCGAGGTAGTTGTTGGGGTCGAACTTGCGCGCCTGCGCGTGGGCCTCGGCCTTGTCCAGCCACTTCAGCATGTTGCCCAGCATGCGGGTGAAGACCGGCACGCTGGCGGTGTGCATCGAAACGCTCATGGGTTGTCTTTCGGTAACAGTTGAACCGGCCCGGATGCTATCGCCGTCGGCCCGAGGCTGCAGGACGCGGCAGAATGCCAGGCACCGACCATGAACATCATCATCCTCGACGACTACCAGGACGCGGTGCGCAAGCTGCGCTGCGCGGCGATGCTGGAACCGCTCAACGCGAAGGTCTTCACCAACACCGTGAAGGGCATCGGCCAGTTGTCGGTGCGCCTGCGCGACGCCGAGGTGCTGGTGCTGATCCGCGAGCGCACCCAGTTCCCGCGCGCGCTGCTCGAGAAGCTGCCCAAGCTGAAGCTGATCTCGCAGACCGGCAAGGTCGGCTCGCATGTCGACGTCGAGGCCTGCACGCGGCTGGGCATCGCGGTCGCCGAAGGCACGGGCTCGCCGGTGGCGCCGGCCGAGCTGACCTGGGCGCTGATCATGGCCTCGATGCGCCGGCTGCCGCAGTACATCGGCAACCTCAAGCATGGCGCCTGGCAGCAGTCGGGGTTGAAATCGGCCTCGATGCCGCCGAACTTCGGCATCGGCATGCTGCTCAAGGGCAAGACGCTCGGCATCTGGGGCTACGGCCGGATCGGCGCGCTCGTCGCCGGCTACGGGCGCGCCTTCGGCATGAAGGTCCTGGTCTGGGGCCGCGAGGCGTCGCGCGAGCGCGCGGTGGCCGACGGCCTGGCGGCGGCGGACTCGCAGGCGGCCTTCTTCGAACAGTGCGACGTGATCAGCCTGCACCTGCGCCTGAACGACGCGACGCGCGGCGTCGTCCACCTCGACGACCTGTCGCGCATGAAGTCCACCGCGCTGTTCGTGAACACCTCGCGCGCCGAGCTGGTCGAGGAAGGTGCCCTCGTCTCGGCGCTGAACAAGGGCCGGCCCGGGATGGCGGCGGTCGACGTCTTCGAGAGCGAGCCGATCCTGCAGGGCCACCCGCTGCTGCGCCTGGAGAACGCGGTCTGCACGCCGCACATCGGCTACGTCGAGCAGGACAGCTACGAGATGTACTTCGGCGCGGCGTTCGAGAACGTCGTCAACTTCGTCAACAAGCAGCCGACGAACATCGTCAACCCCGAGGCGCTGAAGGTGCTTCGTTGAGCACGCGCGCGGCCAGCTGGGCGCTGCTGGCCGGCAACTTCGCGATCGGCTGCGGCGTGATGGTCACCGCCGGTGCGCTCAACGACCTGGTCCGGTCGCTGCACGTGTCGGTGGCGGCGGGCGGCCAACTGATCACGGTCGCCGCCTTCGTGATGGCCGTCGGCGCGCCGCTGCTCGCGGCCGCGGTGTCCGGCTGGGACCGGCGCCGGCTGCTCACCGCGGCGCTGGTCTGGTACGCGGTGGGCCACGCGCTGAGCGCGCTCGCGCCCGGCTACGCCTGGTTGCTGCCGGTGCGCGCCGCGACCGTGCTCGGCGCCGCGGTGTTCACGCCGCAGGCGGCGGCCGCGATCGCGACGCTGGCCGCGCCCGCCGAGCGCGGTCGCGCGATCACCTTCATCTTCCTCGGCTGGTCGCTGTCGTCGGTGATCGGCATGCCGATGCACGCGTGGATCGGCGAGACCTTCGGCTGGGCCGCGGCCTTCGGCGTCGTCGCGCTGCTCAGCGCCGCGGCAGCGCTCGCGGTCTGGCACGCGCTGCCGGACGGCATCCGGCCCGCAGCGCTGTCGCGCGAGGCCTGGCGCGGCACGCTGACGCACCCGCTGCTGATGGGCGTGGTCGGCGTCACCGCGCTCAGCGCGGCCGGCCAGTTCACGCTCTTTTCCTACTTCGCGCCCTACTACCGCCAGGTGCTCGGCGCCGACGCCGCCGGCGTGAGCTTCCTGTTCCTCTGGTTCGGCGCCTTCGGCCTGCTCGGCAACCTGTTGCTGCAGCGTCTGATCGACCGCTGGGGCGCGGCGCGCTGCGTCACGTTCACGCTCGGCGCGATGGCCGCGTCGCTGCTGGCCTGGCCGCTCGCCGCGAGCGTGCCGGCGATGGCGCTGCTCGTCACGCCCTGGGCGCTGGGCTGCTTCGCGTCGAACTCGGCCCAGCAGGCGCGGCTGGGCGGCGCGGCGCCGGCGCTGGCATCCGCGCTGATGGCGCTGAACACCTCGGCGATGTACCTCGGCCAGGCGGTCGGCGCGGCCGGCGGCGGTGCGCTGCTCGCCGGCGGGCGGCTGGGGCCACCTGAATCTGGCCGCGACCGGCTGGATGCTCGTCGCGATCGCGCTGAGCGCCGCGCTGGCCCCGCGCATGCGCGAGCCCGTCCATGTCTGAAGCGACGCTGCGCCCGGGCACGCCGCGCGACCTGTTCCGCGTCTTCCACCGGATGGCGCTGCAGGGCTTCGGCGGCGTGCTCGCGGTGACGCAGCGCGAGCTCGTCGAGCGCGAACGCTGGCTGACGCGCGAGCAGTTCGTCGAGCACCTCTCGATCGCCCAGGTGCTGCCGGGCCCGAACGTGATCAACCTCGCGCTGATGATCGGCGACGGCTTCTTCGGCTGGCGCGGCGCGATGGCCGCGCTCGGCGGCCTGCTGCTCGCGCCGCTCGCGATCGTGCTGTCGCTGGCGGCGATCTACGCGCGGCTGTCCGCGGTGCCCTTCGTCGCCGGCGCGCTGCGCGGGATGGGCGCGGTGGCCGCCGGGCTCGTGATCGCGACCGCGCTGAAGGTCGTGCCGACGCTGAAGAAGAACCCGATGGGGCTGCCGCTGTCGGCGGCGTTCGCCGCCGTGACCTGGGTCGCGGTCGGGCTGCTGCACTGGCCGCTGGTGTGGGTCGTGCTCGGCCTGGGCGCGCTCGCGATGGGCATCGCCTGGGCCCGGCTGCGCGCGCGATGAACCTGCACCTGCATTCGATGATCTGGGGGCCGGTCGGCATCGGTGCGCCGGGGCTGCTGGCGCTGTTCCTGCACTTCCTGATGCTGTCGCTGCTGGCGGTGGGCGGCGCGATCACGACCGCGCCCGACATGCACCGCTTCGTCGTCGTCGACCGGCACTGGCTCAGCGACGCGCAGTTCACGACCTCGGTCGCGCTGGCGCAGGCGGCGCCGGGGCCGAACGTGCTGTTCGTCGCCGTCATCGGCTGGAACGTCGGCGGGCTGGCCGGCATGTTCGCAACGATGGTCGGCACGCTGCTGCCGTCGACGACGCTGGCACTGGCCGCGACGCGCTGGGGCAACGCGCGGCGCGAATCGATCGGCGTGCGCGCCTTCACCGCCGGCATGGCACCGCTGACGATCGGTCTGCTGCTCGCGACCGGCTGGGTGCTCACCGAGCCGGCACGCCACCATGCCGGCGCGATCGCTCTCGTGGCGGCGACCGTGATCGTGATGCTGCGCACCCGGATCAGCCCGATCTGGCCGATCGCCGCCGGCGCGGTAATCGGCGCGCTCGGCTGGGCCGGCTGAGAGCCGGCGCCTGTGCCTGGCGCGAAACCCTGCGCAGGCAGGGTCGTGGGTCTCATACCGACTTGCGATCGACCGACCAGAGGTGAGGAGCCGCTTGCGGCCCGTTGCGGACGTTCGCCGAACGTAGGTCCACGACAGCCGCGTGCGGTCAAGGGCGCGTGCCGCGGTCGCGGGGTGGCCGCCTCCGCTCATGTCCCCCGACGACGGCCTGCCGGCCCTCGTCTCCTCCTTTACTTCGCTACAGCGGCCACCCCACGCCCACGGCCACCGGCGACGGTGGCGTTCGAAGGTCGAGAACAGCCGTTGCCCGAAGATCGGGACGGTGGGGCGCGCTGTGCAGCGAAGTAAAGGAGGAGGAACGGGCGCAGCCCGTTCCGGGGGACATGAGCGGAGCAGCGCGCCCCGGCGGCCCGATCTCGCGCTGATGCCGGCACGCAGAACGAACGTCCGCAACGGGCCGCGAGCGGATACATGGCCCATCTCAACGATCGATCACGAACGGGTATCACGGCCGTCGAGGAGCTCGGACTCGAAGTGAGGCGTGAAACCCTGCGCAGGCAGGGTTTCACGTCCTCACTTCGTCCCAAATATCTTGTCGCCGGCGTCGCCCAGGCCGGGGATGATGTAGCCGACCTCGTTGAGGTGGCTGTCGATCGCCGCGGTCCAGCAGCGCACGTCGGGATGTTTCGCGTCGAGCGCGGCGATGCCCTCGGGGGCCGCCACCAGCACCAGCGCGCGGATGTCGGTGCAGCCACGGCTCTTGAGCAGGTCGACGGTGGCGATCATCGAGCCGGCGGTGGCGAGCATGGGGTCGACGATGAGCGCGGTGCGCTCGTCGAGGTGACCGACGAAGCGCTCGAAGTAATGCTCGGGCTGCAGCGTCTCGTGGTTGCGCGACAGGCCGACGACGCTGACCTTCGCGTTCGGGATCATGTCGAGCACGCCGTCGAGCATGCCCAGCCCGGCGCGCAGGATCGGCACCACGGTGACCTTCTTGCCGGCGATCTGCTCGATCGCCGCCGGGCCGCTCCAACCGGCGATGGTGGCCGGCTCGAGCGGGAAGTCGGCGGTCGCCTCGTAGGCGAGCAGCCGCGCCAGCTCGTGCGTCAGTTCGCGGAATTTCTTGGTCGAGATCGCGTCCTCGCGCAGCAGACCGACCTTGTGGCGCACCAGCGGGTGCTTGACTTCGATGACGGGCATGGCCGGCAGTGTAGCGGCCGGCGCCGCCGGCACCGAGAGGGTCAGCCCCCGCGCTGGCGTCGCGCTTCGTAGAGGCCGATGCCGGCCGCCACCGAGACGTTCAGGCTCTCGACCGCACCGAGCATCGGGATGCGCACGAGCAGGTCGCAGGTCTTGCGCGTGAGCTGGCGCAACCCCGCGCCCTCGGCGCCGAGCACCAGTGCCAGCGGGCCGCTCAGGTCGGCATCGTAGAGCGTGCCCTCGGCGTCGTCGCTGGTGCCGACGACGAGGATGTTGCGCTCCTTCAGCTCGGCGAGCGTGCGCGCGAGGTTGGTCACCATCAGGTAGGGCACCGTCTCGGCGGCGCCGCTGGCGACCTTGGCCACCGTCGCGTTGAGCCCGACCGCGTGGTCCTTGGGCGCGATCACCGCGTGCGCGCCGGCGCCGTCGGCCACGCGCAGGCAGGCGCCCAGGTTGTGCGGATCGGTCACGCCGTCCAGCACGAGCAGCAGCGGCGCGCCCTGCACCGCGTCGAGCAGGTCGTCGAGCGAATGTTGCTGCGGCAGTGGCGTCACGCGCGCGACCACGCCCTGGTGGCGCGCGCTGCCCGCCAGTTGGGTCAGCCGCGCGTCGTCGCTCTCGACCCGCCGGACGCCGGCCTGCACGGCACGCTCGGCGAACTGGCGCATGCGCGCGTCGCGGCGCGAGGCGTCGAGGTGGATCTCGGTGATCGACTGCGGCGCGGTCTTGAGCCGCACGGTGACGGCGTGAAAGCCGAACAGGACCTTGCCGCTCATCGCGGCGTCAGGCGGCTGCGGCGCGGGTCAGCAGCACCGGCACCGGCGCCTGGCGCAGCACCTGTTCGGCGTCGCTGCCCATGAACAGCCGGCCGGCGCCGCGCCGTCCGTGGGTGCCGATCACGATCAGGTCGGCCGGCCAGGCCTGCGCCTCGGCGACGACGAGGTCCGAGACGCGGCCGCTCGTGTTGTCGCGCAGCACGGTGTCCACGCCCACGCCAGCCGCCTCGACCTGCGCGCGTGCGTCGGCCAGGATCTTCTCGCCGCCTTCGCGCAGCAAGCCGAAGATGTCACCCGTGTAGCCGGCGAAGCCCTCCGCGCCGAGCGCGAAGGACAACTCGTCGACGACGTGCAGCAGGCGCAGCCGCCCGCCGGTGAGGCGGGCCAGTGCAATGGCTTCGGCGAGGCCGCGCGCCGCGGTCGCGCTGCCGTCGATGGGAACGAGGATCTGCTGGTACATGGCTTTCCTTGCCCGGCGCCACGCGGCGCCGGCTAACGCGTTTTGATCATAGCTTCCCAATCGGCCGGGAAGCTTGAGTTCCTGCGGGCTCGTCTCCAAACGATCTGATGGATGGCCCCATCCATGGTCCCGAGAAATTCGCTGCCTCGGATTGTTCCCCAGAACCTTTGCGTCCGAAATTTCAGCCGCACACCTGGACCAGACAGCCAACCGTCCCGCAGACCGAAAGGGGCAGCAGGGCCGCGGCGGACGAGCCGTCGTGAACTCGGTCAGGGCAGCCGGAGTTCAAACACGGCGCCGCCAGCCTCGTGATCGCGCAGGGCGCTGTGACCCTGCCGACCGCCGTTCTTATGGCACTTCGCGATCTCGTCGCACAACCAGCGGCCGAGGCCGGTCGACGTGGCGCAGGCATCGGCCTGAACCCCGGGACCATCGTCGTGCACGTAAAAGCACAGATGAGCCGCTTCGACGCGACAGCCCAGCGTGATGCGCGAGGCCGCGAAACGCAGCGCATTGTGCAGTGCAGAGTCGATCGCCAGCCCGATGAGGTGCCGATCGAAGAACCAGAACGGCGGCGCGTGTTCGACGTCCACGATCAGCTCGATGCGCCGGCCCGCCAGGGCGAGGGCATCGGCGTTCAACTCTTCCAGAAACAGCGCGGGTGACTCTTCACGGATTGCCGCGCGCAGCCCTTCGGGGCCGGATGCCCTCTGGGCGGTGAGCAGCGCGATGAGCTTGCGCGACAGGAGCCCGGCCTGTTCGGCGGCAGCGCTGGCATGTTGTCGAGCCTCGGGGTCCAGGGGCAGCCGATCGAGCTTGGCCAGCTCGTCGCCAAGGATCACCAGACGGTTCTTCACGTCATGCACGACGGCGGCGGCAATGTGTCGGTTCATGCCGCTCCTAGGCCGCGGCGAGCCGCTCGCGATAGAACTTGCGGGCCGCGGCCACCCGGCCGTGGTGCGGATACCTCGCTTCGAGCGAGGCCAGCATCTCTCGCGCGCGCTCGGTGTGTTCCTGCGCCTTGCCGAGCCGGTTCATCGCCAGCAGATACAGCGTGCAGAGTTCGATGAGCACGTTGAAGTTGGCCGGCGACAATTCGAGAGCACCCTCGCCGATCGCAATGGCCTTCGCGAGATCGCCGTCGCGCTTGGCCTGCCGAAGCGCTTGCAGCGCATCCTGGACATCGGCGCCGGCGCGTTCGACGGCAGCCTTGAACTCCTGCTCCACTGGCGTGCCCGCCGCCGCACGCATCGCCGCGGCGACCATCAGCGGCTTGTCGGTGTTGTCGCGCGCGATGGACTCGATCAGGCCTTGACCGACCGCCATCCGTCCGGTGGCCAGCGCCGCCTTCGCGAGCAGCAGCTTGTCGTGGTCGTCGAGCACCGCGTCGGCCAGCGAAGCCTCGATGCCGGTCATCAGCGCCGCGGCCTCCTTCGTCGCGCCGGTCTGCTGCAGGCCTTGGATGCGAACCGCGTTGCACATCATTTGCGCCGCCGCGTGGTCGGGCCATTGACGGTTCACGTCGGCGGCCACCGTGAGCGCCTTCTTCGGGTCGCCGCTGTCGAGCAGCGCCTGCGCCAGCAAGACGCCCTCGTGGTACGACTTGGTGGGCGAGTTGCGGTTCTTCGACACCGCGTGCTCGAGCGCCTTGACCGCAATCTCGGCCTGGCCCGCGCCAAGCGCCACGGTGCCGAGCTTGATCTTGCGTTTGGCGTTCGGAACCCGGTCCGCCACCGCCTGCGCGATGGCCAGCGCGGTGTCCTGGTCGCCCTGCTCCTCGGCAATCTCCAGCAGCGCGTCGTAGGCCGCTGCATAGTCGGGCTGGGTCTTGATCAGCTGCTCGAGCAGCGAGCGTGCGGCCTCGGTGTTGTTCAGCGCCCGCAATGCCTGGGCCCGTCCATGGCTGGCCCAGGCCAGCTCGGAGTTCAGCTGCAAGGCGGCACCGTAGGCCTCGCCGGCCTCGTCGAAGCGGCCGAGCTTCATGAGCGCGTGCCCCTTTTGCTTGATCCCTTCGACGCGCAGCGCGTCGCCTCGGCTCACGTAGCCCTCGGCGACGTCGAGGACGTCCTCCCACCGCTTTGCGCTGACCGCCTCCAGCAGCGGGGCCAGCGCGGTCTTGCGCGCTGAAACCGCATCGATGTACTTGGCCAGCAGCTGATCGGTGAAGGGCTTGAGGATGTAGCCGTCCGGTGTGTAGTCACCGGCCGCCATCACGTCCGCCTTGATCGAGTTCGCAGTGATGAAGATCCACGGCGCCACCGGACTCACGAGGTTGGCGCTGCGGGCCGCTTCGAGAAGCTGCTGGCCGTCGATACCCGGACCGAGGTTGTAGTCGCTCAATATCAGGTCGATGGTGTCGGACTCCATCGCGCGCAGCGCTTCGGGGGCCGTGCCGACCATCACGACGTTGCGCATTCCCAGGCGGTACAGCGACTCGCGGATGATCTGGCGCATGGGCTGGTGATCGTCGATGACCAGCACCTTCAACGCTGCCATGGGCCGTGGCGGCGGTGCGGTTGCGACGGAAGGGCCAGGGCGGCCGTTTGCTGGAGCGGCAGTCATCGCGGGCTCGCCTGCCCGTTGCGCTGCGGCGCCGCACCGCCGGGCATTCGACACCCCGATGGGCGACGCGGCGCGAAGCGCGCCCCCCAACCGCGAGGGGCTGCGTTGGTCCGGCGACTGACGACGAGATTCATGATCGCTGCCTCTTTGCGGTGTCGGGTGAATGGCGCGACACACGCTCGGCGATCGTGAACACCCCCTTGTGTGGAATCAGGGTGTTGCCCCAGCCCACGGACGGGGCATGACGGATTCAGCCGTCGAGCTGAAACCTCGTCTGGATGGCAACCCCGCTGTCGTGACCCACTTGAGGCGGTAGACCGGAAGCTTTGCGACCCCGGCTTTCGCACGGGTGTGCCCTTTGCATTTTGCGAGATCGTATCCAAATGAAAGCTGCTGCGCAGGCAACCCGCATCGATGAACCCAACAAGCGTGCCGAAGTTGGCATCGGCGTGTTTGGCGGGCGTGGCCCGCGCCGCCGATCTGCAGCGCAACTCGGATGAGCGCGCGGGGACGGCGGCACGGCTGGCCCAGGCGGTGGATGTCCCAGGACGCGGTGGACGACGGCATCCACCGACGCCGAGGAGCGCATCGACCTCTGTCTCGGCAAACCGACGCAATCGTCCGGCGCAGGCTGGGCACGCTCGGCGCGACGGCGCGCGTCCGGTTCACGGCCGCGGCGTTTCCCGGCTACCGGCTCAGGCGCTCCAGGGCCCATTGCGCGGCTCCCAGCAGCCGATGATCCTCGCCCCAGCGGCCGACGAGCTGAAGACCCACCGGGAGGCCGTGGGCTCCTCGTGAGAACGGAAGGTGAACGCAGGGCAGGCCCAGCAGCGTCCAGCCGCGACAAAACAGCGGGTCGCCGGTGGCGCCGGTGCCCGCCGGGGCCTCGCCCGTGGCACTCGGGACGAGCAGCACGTCGAAGCGATCGAAGAGTGCATCGATGCGGCGTTGCGCCGCGGCGGTGCGCGCGAGATTGGCCACATGTTCCGCGCCGGTGATCGCCAGGCCGTCGTCGAGGATCTGGCGCAGGCGCTCGCTCAAGGCATCACGATGCCTCAGCCGCTCGTGGCTCAGCGCGCGCGCCATCTCGAAGGCCATCACCGCCTTCTGCAGCGCCACCAGCCCGAGCAGGTCGGCGGGTAGCTCGACATCCGCCATCGCGGCAGCGTGCGGGGCGAGCGTGGTCGAGGCGAGATTCCAAGCCTGCACCGTATCGTCGTCGACCTGCGGCCACTCCGGCGTGCGGCACAGGCCGATCCGCGGCGCGCCGGCGTCCAGGCCTTCGCGCAGTCGCTCGTCGCCGGTGAGCACGGCGCCGAGCAGGGCCACGTCGCGCACGCTGCGGCCGAAGCCGCCGACCGTGTCGAGCGCCTCCGAAAGGCTCTTCACGCCGGCTCGCGGCACGCGGCCCGCGCTCGGCTTGTAGCCGACCACGCCGCAGTAGGCGGCCGGCCGGATGATGGAGCCCGCCGTCTGGGTGCCCAGCGCCAGCGGCAGCATCGCGTCGGCCACGGCAGCGGCCGAACCGCTCGAAGACCCGCCCGGCGTATGGGCCGAGTTGCGCGGGTTGCGCGTGGGGCCGGGTTGGAAATAGGCAAACTCGGTGGTGACGGTCTTGCCCAGCACCACCGCGCCCGCTTCGCGGCACAAGGCCACCGCGGCGGCATCGGCCGAGGGGCGATGCCCCGCGTAGATCGCGGAGCCATAGCCCGTGGGCAGGTCGACCGTGTCGAACAGGTCCTTCACGCCCAGCGGCAGCCCGTGCAGCGGGCCGCGCAGCGGCCCCGCGTCGAGCCCGCGCGCCTGCGCCAGCGCGGCGTCGGGGTCGAGGGTCACGAAGGCCCTCACCTCGCCGTCGCGCTCGGCCACGCGGTCGAGGCAGGCGCGCACGAGGTCGACGCAGCGCAGCTCGCGCCGGGCGAGCAACGTGGCAGCCTGCCACGCATCGAGTTCGTTCAACCTTGACGCGATCACGAGGCCGCCACGCACCAGTCGACGATCAGGTCGGCGAACAGCGCCTGCGCCTCGCGGATGCGGTCGACATGGCAGTACTCGTCGGTCTGGTGCGCCATGCCGGGTTCGCCGGGGCCGAGGATGACGACCGGCGGCATGCCCAGCGGAAGGCGCAGCGCTGCGGCATCGGTGAAGTAGGACACCGTTCGGTGCGCCGGCGCCACGCCGCTGCGCGCGCCGCAGAGCGCGAACACGCGCCGCATCCACGGGTCGTCGGGTTCGGTGTAGACACTCGCCACGTCGAGCCTGGGACGCAGTGCGATCTGCGGCCCGAGGACGCGACACAGACACTGCAGCACCTGCGCATGGTCCTGGCCGGCGACGGTGCGGATGTCGATGCCGAGCTCGGCCGCGTCGGGCACCGAGTTGATGTTCAGGCCGCCGGACACGGTGCCCACGTTCAACGTCGGCGCGCCCATCAGCGCGTGCTCGCGCGTCTCGAACTCGAACCGTTCCAGCGCCAGCGCGGCGCGGGCGATCTTGTAGATGGCGTTGTCGCCGCGCTCGGGCATCGAGCCGTGCGCCGTGCGGCCCTGCGCCTGCGCCGACAGCCAGAACGCACCCTTGTGGCCGAGCAGCGGCGCGTTCCCGGTGGGCTCGGCCACCACCAGCGCACCGGCGCTGCCGAGCAGCTCGCGGGCGTCGGGCGAGCGCGCCATCGCGAAGGCGCCTTCGCAGCCGGTTTCCTCGGCCGCGGTGATGATCAGGCTGAGGCCCGGGCCGTCGCGCAGCCGGTCGGCCTGGGCGATGGCCGCGGCCGTGAAGGCGGCCACGCCGCTCTTCATGTCGCTCGAGCCGCGGCCGTACAGCCGCCCGTCGACGATGCCGGCGCCGAAGGGGTCGTGCTGCCAGGCGGCGGCACCGAGCGGGACGACGTCGACATGGCCGGTGAAGGCCAGCGGCGCCCGCGCGGCGGACCCGCCAATGCGCGCGACGAGACTCGTGCGCCGCGGCGCGAACTCATGCGTGCGGCACGAGAAGCCGGCCGCCGACAACAGGTCGGCCAGGATCTCGATGCAGCGGTCCTCGTGACCGGGCGGGTTGACGGTGTCCACGCGCACCAGCGCCTGGGTCAGCTCGACGGGATCAGGCACTGTCATGCGGATTTCCGGTCTCGGTCAGCCGGACGGCCCGGCACGCACGATTTTCCGTGACCGCGGCCGAACTCATCGCCGTTCTGCCGGCGGACGCAACAACATCCGGGTCACGGCTTCGGGCAACGCGCGCGGCGCACCCTCCCGCCTCGGCATGCCCTGCACGAACGGCAGCAGCTGAACCCGGGCCACTTCGAGGACGCGGCGCAATTCGGCGACGGGCTCGCGGTGTTCGTCGACGCGCAGGTCGACGCAGGCATAGGCTTCGTCGCCGACGATCTTCAACGCCGCCGACTGCTTGCCGCGAAAGTCCCCGCCCTCGCTGTCTCCGGCCTCCAGCGCCGCCATCAGGCGTTCGCTCAGGTCCGCCGTCGGATCGCGCAGCCAGGCGTCGCGCATCGCGCTCAGCGTGGCCTCGCCGACCAGCATGTTGCCCTGGATGGCGTGGTCGTCACCGACCAGATGTCCCCGCCATCCCGTGCAGTCCTGGCCGGTCCAGGCCACGCCCGGCCCGTTGCGACCGATCATGCCGATCTGCCGCAACGCGGCATCGGGGTCCTGCGCCAACGCGGCGTCGAGCGCCTGCTGCGCGGAGCCGCCGGTGCGCAGCGCATCGAGCGCGGCCAAGGCCAGGTACGGGTTGACCCACGACTGCGTTGAGACCGCGCCGACCTGCGCCGACAGGTATGGACACATCGATCCCACCGCCGGCACCGCGCTGCTCACCGCAACACCCAACTCGCCGGTGCGGTCGCAGCGGCCGACGATCGAGAACGTGTTCAGCTCCAGCACCCTCAGATCCCCAGCTCGTGGATGATCCGGGCCTGCGCGTCGGGCTCGTCGGTGCGTCCCTGCTCGCCCAGTTCGCCGCGTTCCAGCACCGCGAAGCGGTCGGCGGTCTTCAGCGCGAACGCGACGTTCTGCTCGACGATCAGCATCGCGATGTCCGACGCCCGGCGTTCGGCCAGCAGCACGCCCGAGATGCGTTCGATCACCGAAGGCTGCAGCCCCTCGGTGATCTCGTCGACGAGGAGCAGCCGCGGCCGGGCCATCAGCGCGCGGGCCAGGATCAGCATCTTCTGCTCGCCGCCGGAGAGCGTGCCGGCCTTCTGCTTCAGACGCTGCCCGATGAACGGGAAATAGGCCGCGATGCGCTCGAGGCCGTCGCGCAACTGGCGGCGTTCGGGCACGGCCACGCGCAGGTTGTCCTCGACGCTGAGGTCCTGGAACACGGCCTTTTCCTGCTGCGCGTAGGCGATGCCGCGCGCGGCCAGCGTGTGCGGCTCGCCCGCGGCCAGCGGCGCGCCTTCGAACGCCACCGAGCCGCCCTGCCGCGGCAGAAAGCCCATGACGCCCTTCAGCAGCGTCGACTTTCCCATCCCGTTCTTGCCGAGCAAGGCCAAGGCCTCGCCCCGTTCGATCTTCAGGCTGACGTCCTGGATGACGGTGGCCTCGCCGTAGCCACAGCGCAGCGCGTCGAGTGCGAGAACGGTCATGCCGGGCTCCCCGTCGGCGGCGGCCGGCAGCGCGGCGGCGCCGGCGTAGATGTCGCGCACCAGTTCCGAATGGACGACGTCGTCGACCGAGCCGTCGAGCACGATCTCGCCCTGGTGCAGAACGATGACGCGCGAGCTGATCTCGCAGACGAAATCCAGGTCGTGCTCGATCAGCACGACGCACATCTGGTGCTCGCGCGCCAGCCGCATCAGCGTGTCGCCGATGCGCGTTCGTTCGGGCTTGGTCAGGCCGGCGGTCGGCTCGTCGAGGAGCAGGATGTTGGGCTCGAGCGCCAGCACCATCGCCAGCTCCAGCGCCTGCTTCTGGCCGTGGGACAAGATCCGGCACGGCGTGCCCAGCATGCGGTCGAGTCCGGTGGTCTGCACGATGCTCAGTGCGGCCGCCGGCAGCGCCACCGTGTCGGTCCGCTGCCACATGCGCGGGCGAACCAGGCGCGAGCGCGCGACGGCCAGCGCGTCCAGCACCGTCAGCGTCGTCGAAGACGTTCGCGGTCTGGAACTTGCGCCCGATCGCCCAACCGCACGCATTCGAAGGGCGGCAGCCGGGCTATCGGGTGGTCGTTCAGCGCGATCTCGCCCGACGACCGCTCGCGGCCGTCGCTGATGCAGCGCATCAGCGTCGTCTTGCCGGCGCCGTTGGGGCCGACCAGCGACAGCAGCTCGCCATGGCGGGCATCGAAGGTCACGTTGCGCAGCACGGCGAGGCTGCCGAAGTGCTTCGCCGCCGCCTGCACCTTCAGCGCCAGCCGGCCGCGGGCGGCCAGTCCGGCCAGAGGCTCGTCACTGGCGGCGACGAGCCGCCCGGCCGCCGACACAGCGGCCGAGCGGCCCCGGCGCAGCAGCCCGGCCAGCGCCGGCAACAGCCCCTTGGGCATGACGACGATGACGAACACGAAGGCCAGGCCGAGGATCAGCTTCCAGATGAACGGCAGGTCGCCGCTGAGGTAGGCCGAGCCGAGGTCGATGATCAGGGTCCCGAAGACCGGGCCCAGCACCGTGCCGCGACCACCGAGCGCGACCCAGATCACGAGCTCGGTGCCGAACTGGAAGCCCGTCATCTCCGGCGCCGCGACCATCCCGTAGCAGGCGTACAGGAACCCGGCCACGGCCGCGACGGCCGACAAGCCGATCAGCAGCAGCGTCTTGATGCGCGAGGTGTCGAGCCCGAGATAGTCGCAGCGCGACTCGTTCTCGCGCAGCGCGGTCAGCAGCCGGCCGACATCGCCGCGCACGAGGCGGCGCGCGGCGACGGTCGTGATCAGCAGCAGGCCGCCGGCCAGCCAGAGCCAGGTCCGGGTGTCGAAGTCGAAGCTCTCGAAGCCCGACAAGCCGCTGCTCGACCCGGTGAACGTGCCCCCCGAGAAGATGACCTGCGTCGCGACGATGGGCAGCACCAGCGAGACGACCGACGCGTACAGCGGCGTCGCTCCCGGGTAGAAGGACAGCAGGCCGACCAGGGCCGCCACCAGCATGCTGACCGCCACGCCGCCGACCAGCGCGAGCACGGCCATCCCGGGCGAGAACCCCAGATGCGTGAACACCAGGCCGGCGGCATAGGCACCGATGCCGAAGAAGGTCGCCTGACCGAAGGTCAGGATGCCGGCGTAGCCCCACAGCAGGTCGACCGTGATGGCGACCACCGCGTACAGGCACGAACGCACGAGCGTGTTCTGCGCGAACTCCGGCAGCACCCAGGGCCCCGCGACGAGCACCACCACCGCGACCGCCAGGGAGGCCAGCGCGCGCGCGCGGCTGCGCGCCTCGAGCGGCGGCCTCGTCCGGCGCGGAAGAAAGGGACAAAGCGTCAGCCACGACCGAAGCCCTCGGGCCGCAGGCGCAGCACCACCGCGCCCAGAACGACGATGGTCAATGCGCCCAGGATCGGGCTGGCGAAGACACTCACCAGCACCTGCGCGCCACCGAGCAGCGCGCAGGCGACGGCCAGGCTGATCAACGACGTGCCCGAGATCATCGCCAGCATGAAGGCGTTGGTGAGCCAGGGCACGCCCATGTTGGGGTCGACGCTGGACAGCGGCGTGATCAACGCGCCGGCCAGGCAGGCCAGCCCGGCGCCGAAAGAGAAGGTCGACAGCCGCACGCGCGAGCTGTTGACGCCGAGCGCGCGCGCCAGCGACTCGTTCATCGTCACCGCGCGGGTGATGAGCCCGAGCCGGGTTCCGTTCAGCACGCCGGCGATCGCTGCCGCGACCAGCACCGCCAGGCCGATCAGCGCCAGCCGGTACAGCGAGTATTCGGTACCCGCCACGTGCACCGTGCCGGACAGCGGACTCTCGACGAACTGCACGCCGCGGCCGAAGCCCAGCGTGATGAGCTGACCGATGACGATGCCCAGTCCCCAGGTCGCCAGGATCGCGTCGAGCGGCCGGGCGTGCAGCGGCCGCACGATGACGCGCTCCACCGCGGCGCCGAACACGACGCCGATCACGAGGGCGACGGCGCCGCCCAGCCACGGGTTCCAGCCCCATTGCGTGACCAGCAGCGGCGCATAGCCGCCCAAGGTCAGGAAGCCGCCATGGGCGAAGTTGATGATCTTCATCACGCCGAAGATCAGCAACAGGCCGCAGGAAACGATGAAGAGGATCGCCGCGGTGCTTGCGATGTCGAAGAACAATGACATGCAGGGAGTTCCGGTGCAGTGCATCGAGCGGGGCGGCCGATCGGCCGCCCCCCGAACTGCGGGCGGTGCCGCAGGCCTGTGTGGAGCCGGTTACCGGGCCCTACTTCAGGTTCGGGCACTGCGCGCCCGGATCCACGTTCTTGAAGCTCTCCAGCAGCTTGATGCTGCCGTCCTTCTGCACCTGGCCGAGGTACATCGTCAGCGGCGCATGGTGTTGCTTGTTCATCTGGATCGTCCCGCGCGGGCCCTCGGTCTTCACCGCGGGAAGCGCCGCCACCACCTTCGTCGGCATCGGTCGAACCCGCCTTCTCCACCGCCGCCTTGTAGAGGTAGACCGCTTCGTACTCCGGCACCGACAGATCGTTGGGCGTCTTCAGGTTCGCGCCGAACTTCTTCTGCATCGCGGCCAGGAACGCCTTGTTCTTCGGGCTGTCGATGTTGGTGAGGTACGAGCCGGAGATCACGATGCCCTCGGCATCCGGCACCCATGTCCTTGGCGGTGCCTTCATCGACGGCCAGGTTGCCGTACGGCAGCGTGATGCCGGCGGCACGCAACTGCTTGGTCAGCGTGACGTTCGGTGCGCCGCCGGCGGTCGAGGTGATGATCGCGTCGGGCTTGGCGGACTTCAGCTTGTTGATCACCGCGGTCCAGTCGGAGCCGTCCATCGGCAGGTACTCCTCGCCGACGACCTTGCCGCCCTTCTTGCCGATGTAGGTCTTGGTGAAGTCGAGCATGCCGCGGCCGAAGGCGTAGTCGCTGCCGATCAGGAAGAAGTTCTTCGCCTTGTTCGTCTTCATGAAGTAGTCGACGATCGGCGCGACCTGCTGCTCGGGCACCCAGGCGTCGACGAACATGTACTTGTTGCAGGAATGACCTTCGTAGAACGACGTGTAGATGTAGGGCGTCTTGCCTCGCGTCACGATCGGCAGGCCGGCGTTGCGGGCGGCACTGGTCTCCATCGAGATCAGGACGTCGACCTTCTTCTGGAAGATCAGCGAGTCGAAGGCCTTCTGGGCCCCGGCGGCGCCACTGGCGTCGTCGGCCACCTCGAGCACGAGCGGGCGGCCCAGCACCCCGCCCTTGGCGTTGATTTCCTCGACCGCCAACTCCGCGGCCTGCACGACGGACGGTGCGACCACGCTGTTGGCGCCGCTCAGACCCACCGGCACGCCGATCTTGATCGGCTCGGCCGCGTAGGCCTGCATTGCCGCCAGCGCCACGGCCGTCAATGCGGCCTGTCGAATCCACTTGCTCGTGATCATCAAACGCTCCTGAACTGTGTTGAAGGGAAAATAGGAAGTCTTGCGCCGCTCATGCATAGGCCTCCGGGCGGCGATCCCGAAGCACCTGGTTGAAGTCGGTCCAGCGCCGTGCCCGCTTCGCGAGCGCGAGGTCGAGGTCGGCCAGCACGATCTGCTCCTCGGTGGCCGAGGCCGGCCCACCGACCGGCCAGCCGGTGTGGCTGACGATCAGGCTCTGGCCCAGGAAGGGCTGGCCGCGCTCGGTGCCGACGCGGTCCGCCGCGGCGATGCAGACCGAGTTGGTGTGCGCCGCGGCCATCGTCAGGATGTTGGCCATCGCCTCGCGGTTCGGGTCCTGCCCTGGGATCGGAACCCAGTTGGTGGGCACGCAGACCAGCTCCGCGCCCTTGAGCGCGCAGCTGCGGTAGAACTCCGGGAACCAGCCGTCGTAGCAGATGCCCACGCCGAGCGTGCCGTGCTCGGTGGCGAAGACCGGGAAACCCAGATCGCCGGGCGCGAAGAAGAGGTTCTCGTCACCCCAGAGGTGAACCTTGCGGAAGAGTCCGATTCGGCCTGCGGGCCCGATCACGGCAGCGGCGTTGTAGAGCAGCGTCCCGCTTCGCTCGGCGAAGCCGGCCACGACGTGGACCCCGAGGTCGCGCGCCAGGCCAGCCCACAGAGAGGTGGCTTCTCCGTCTTCGTAGGCGTCGGCCAGCGCCGCCGCTTCGGCCCGGCTTTCGAAGACATAGCCCGAACTGCAGAGCTCGGGCAGCACCACGATGTTGGCGCCCTCGCGCGCCGCGCGCTCGATGAAGTCGGCGCTGCGGGCAAGGTTCGCGGCCTTGCGACCCACTTCGGGCGCGATCTGGCAACAGGCCACACGCACGGGTGCAATCGCCGCAGTCGGCGCGCTCGAATCCATTCCCTCACCTCGGTTGAACAATATGCAAACGAGTATACGCAAGCACCGTGCCAGATCTGGGCGATTCGATCAGCAGCGGCCGACAGCGCTGGACGCTAGAAGGTCGGCGGCGTGTTGATCCAGATGACCCGGGCCGCCTCCAGTCCTGGATTGCGGTAGGTGTGCGCCAGATTCGACGGAAACGAGAACGAATCGCCCGGACCGAGCGCGTGCGTCGATTCGCCGATGACGAGTTCGAGCCGCCCCTGGAGCACGTAGCCGAACTCGTCGCCCTCGTGGCACATCGGCCCCATGCTGCCGCCGCCCGGCGCGACGATGTGGATGTTGCCCTGCAACAGATGCCCCCGCCCGTTGGGGATCAATCGCTCCAGCGTCACGCCGGCAGCCTCGCCCTCGCCTGCCGCCAGGATGTGCGGCCGGCTGCCGGCGCGGGCGACATAGTCCGCACCGTTCCAGTTGGGTTCGAACAGCGCACCGATGTTGGTTTCCAGCACGGAGACGAGGCCGTGCAGCACGGTCAGTGGCGGCAGGAGTTTGTCGTTCTCGTATTTCGAGATGAGACTGATCGATACCCCGACGCGCGCCGCCAGCTCCTTGATCAGCATGCCCTTGACCAGCCGCGCATGGCGCAAGCGCGGTCCGATGGCAACCACCGGCGCCGACGGCTGCGCGGCAGTGCGCCGGCTCGTTGCGGGCCGCGGCGCGGTCGTCGTGGGCTTGACCCGAGTTTTCTTCATCGGCAACTCAGTTGATTTATATTCACTTTACCGCACGAGACCGGTGCCAAGACCGGTGCTTTTGCACCGCCGCGTTGACGTCATGCACCACGATCGAGCGCCACCGCCACGGTGGCCGCGGCGCGGCTTGTGTCTCACGCCGCTGCGCAATGCAATGCAATTCTCCGGCCCGCGCGACCGGCGCCGGCCGCGAGGTCGGGTTGGTCCCGACCTTGCTGTTCCCGATCGACGCCGCCCCAGTCTGGAGCCCCGATGAAGCCCCCTGCCCCCTCCGATCCGGCCGCCACCGCGCTGCTGGCGCGAATCTCCGGCACCACGCTCGCGAGCGAGCGCCTGCGCCAGGTCGTGGCCGCGTATGCGCCGATCCTCGAGGAGATCGCGCGCCTGCGCGAACTGGACCTGCGCGACGTGCACCCGGCCGTGCTGTACGAGCCGACCGCGGCGTACCGGAGGAAGGCATGAGCCGTTCCGAGCTGCACTGGGCCGCCATCGGTCAGCTCTGTCGCTGGCTCGAGGCCGGTCAGGTCAGCAGCGTGGAGCTGACCCGACACTTGCTCGCGCGCATCGGCGAGCACGACCCGCGCGTCCAGAGCTTCATTCACCTGGCCGACGACGCGCTGGACCAGGCCCGCGCCTCCGACCGCCGGCGCCGGCAGCGCGCGCCGGCGCGGCCGCTGGAAGGCATCCCGATCGCGCTGAAGGACAACTACCTGACGCGCGCGATGCCCACCACCGCCGGCACCACGGCCGGCGGTATTGCCTTTGCGCAGGAAGATTCGGCTTGCGCCGAGCGGCTGCGGGCCGCGGGCTGCGTGCTCATCGGCAAGACGCGCACGCACGAGTTCGCCTGGGGCACGACCACCCCGCCGGTGGCCAACCCCTGGGATCTGGAGCGCATCCCGGGCGGCTCCAGCGGCGGCTCGGGCGCCGCCGTGGCGGCGGGCTTCGTGCCCCTGGGCATGGGCTCGGATACCGGCGGATCGATCCGCATCCCGGCCAGCTTCTGCGGCGTGGTCGGGTTGAAGCCGACCTTCGGCCGGGTCAGCCGGCACGGCATCGTGCCGCACAGCTGGTCGCTGGACCACCCCGGGCCACTGACACGCACCGTCGAAGATGCGGCCCTGGTGCTGAACGTGCTCGCCGGCTACGACCCGCGCGACCCCGCGTGCCAGGACCGGCCCGTCCCCAACCATGCGCGCGGGCTCGAGCACGGCATCCGCGGCCTGCGCGTGGGCGTGATCGACAACCACTTCATGGACCGCAACGCACCGCCGGTGCAGGCCTGCGTGGAGGCGCGCATCGCCGACCTGCAGCGCGAGGGCGCTTCGGTGACCCACTTCACGATGCCGATCCTGGCCTACGGCCTGGGCGCGATCTATGCCATCGAGCTGGCGTCGTCGGGTGCGTACCACGACCGCTGGGTCGCCGAGGGTCGGTCGACCGAGTACCAGGCCGACGTGCGCGCGCTGGTGGAGATGGGGCGCCTGGTCTCGGCCGTGGACTACCTCAAGGCCGAACAAGTGCGCACGTTGATGGCCGAGGAATTCAAGCGCCTCTTCGAACAGGTGGACGTGATCGTCACGCCGACCGAGCCGATCACGGCCTGGCAGCGCGGGCGCGAGACGCTGTCGATCCATGGACAGGACGAGAGCGTGCTGGCGGCCTCGTGGCGCCTGACCTACCCGTTCAACCTGACCGGGCTGCCGGCGATCTCGGTGCCTTGCGGATTCGACGACGAGGGCCTGCCCATCGGGCTGCAGATTGCCGGCCGCCCCTTCGATGAACCGACGGTGTTGCGCTGCGCGGCCGCCGTGGAGCGCATGGGCGGTCCCCCGAGACGCCCGGACCTTGCGTGACCCGCGCTCGCTTCGAGCAAGCGCGACCGCCCTCGGAGGACCGCTGAACCGATCGCGCGGGGCCCGGCGTTCCGATAGGTGCGCACCCTTGGCGCTCTGCCGCGCCAGGCAGGAGCAGCCATCGACGCGCGCGGCGTCAGAAGCTCAGCGCGGCGCGGGCCTTGACGATCGTATTGGCGATGCTCTCGATGCTTTCGCGCTTCAGCATCGCTTGCGAACGCAGCAAGCGGTACGCCTCGTCTTCGGCAACGCCCCGGCTCTCCATCACGATCTGCGTGGCCTGCTGGATGACGCGAACATGCGCCGACTTCTGTTCGAGCCGTTCGATGTAGCGCTCGCGGGCCCGGCGCAGGTTGTTCTGGTTCATCGTCACCGCAATGGCAGTCAGCAGACCCGCCGAACGAACGGGGGACGCGATCGTGGCGAACGCGTCCAACTGCAGCACGGCCGCGAGCGTGATCGGGTTCTCCGACGCGACGACCGGAATCACCGGTGGCGTCGAGGCCCGGCCCATCCAGGGGTACGTCAGCGACAGCGTCTCCGGGCGTACTGCCAGCAGCAACAGGTCCGTCCCCACCGGCAAGGCATCGAGTTCGGGCCAGAAGGCCTGGAAACGGCAGCCGATGCGCTGCAACTGCGCACCCAGTTCCTCGCCATCCTGGTCCTGCGGATGCAGCACCACGACATTCAACGCCCGGATGTCCTTGAGCATCGGGGGCGTGACGCTGGGCCGCTTCACCGGGCCTCCGGCAGCGGCTCGGAGACCGTTTCGTCCCGACCCCTGAGGCCGGCGGTCCAGCTGGGCGGACTGTGCGACATCACGTACGGATCGGGCGTCACCGGCTCCGGGGCACAGGCCAGGATGTCGAACTGGCCGAGGCTGTTGCACCGGCCCACTCGCGGATTCAGATGGGTGTGGTTGTTCCGTTCGTCGATGCGCACGTGTCCCTGCGGCGCGTCGAAGGCCAGACCCGGCAGGGCCCGCGCCAAGAGCGTCGGCTCCTCGCTGCCGGCGACGCGAATGGCCGCCGCAAGCAAGTGCGTCTGGAAGTAGGCCGCCTCCCAGCACATGTTGGTGACCCGTTCGTCACCGAAGCGGTCCTTGTACCGGCGCACGGCACCGCGATTCGCGGCCGTGTCCACCGACTGGAAATAGGCCGCACAGGTGATCAATCCCTCGGCCAGGTCGGCCCCCATCGCCGCCACCTCGGCTTCGCTGCTCATGTGGCTGGCGATCGGCATCGTGTGGGCATCCAGACCGACCTGCGCCAGCGCCCGGTGCAGCTGCGGGATGCCCTCGCCGACGACGGTCGAGAACACGAAGTCGGCGCCGCTGGCCTTGATGCGCGCGGCCACGTCCTTGAAGCCGTCCAGCCCGGCATCGAGCGGCAAATAGATCTCCGACACCTTCTCACCGCCACGCTCGTAGATCAGGTCGCTCATGACCCGGTTCGCCTCGTACGGACAGACATAGTCGGAGCCGACCATCGCGACCCGCGAGCCGTACTTCGACAACATGTAGTCGGCCAGCGGCAGGATGTTCTGGTTCGGCGCCGCCCCCGCATAGAAGACGTTGCGGCTGTACTCGAACCCTTCGTACGGTGTCGCGTAGAAGAGCAGCGCGTTGTGTCGCTCGATGATCGGGATCACCGCCTTGCGGGTGCTCGACATGTAGCAACCCATGATCAGGCGCACGCCATGTTCGAGGATCAGCTCCTCGGTCAGGCTCGCGCAGCGGCGCGGCGCGCAGGCCGGGTCGAAGCACACCAACTGCAGCTCGCGACCGAGCACCCCGCCGGAAGCGTTGACCTCGTCGACGGCGAGCATCACGGCCCGTTGCTGCGTGGTCTCGACGGCGGCGGTGACGCCGCTCGTGGAATACAGAACCCCGATCTTGACGGGTCTCGAATCGGACATGGGATGGCGCTCGGGAACGGCGGATGAGACTCGACCGGTGCCGCCCTCGCACCGCTGCGGTGCCGGATCGGCCGGATTGGGGCGGTGCGACGCACCGCCAGCCAGCCGGTGAGCAAGAAGCGTGCAGGAGACACCACCGTCGGCCCCGGCGAGACGCGTTCGGGCCGCATTGGCACGCCGCTTGCTGAACAACCGTCATCCTTGCTGCCTGCAATGCAGTGCGGTTTGAACAGGATGCGTTGCCGAAGACAAAGGCGTCGACGGCGACAACGGCAAACGAGCCCGCCACCAGATCATCTGGTGCGGGCTTTTTTTTTGACGAATTCATTCAGTCGGGGTGAAGCAATGAAGAGACGTAATTTCCTGTCGGCCGTCGGGTCGGGTGTCGTCGCGGCTTCCGCCACGTCACTGTCGCGGTCGGCGATCGCGGCCGGAAGCGCGGACCCGGTGAAGCTCGGCTTGTTGTTCTCGCAGTCGGGGACGATGGCGAACAACGAGTCGCTGCTCAAGGACATCGCGCTGATGACCATCGACCAGCTCAACGCGAAGGGCGGCGTGCTCGGGCGCAAGATCCAGGGCGTGGTCGTCGACCCCGGCTCCGACTGGCCGATGTACGCGCAGATCGGCAAGCAACTGATCCTGAGCGACAAGGTCGCGGCGATCTTCGGTTGCTGGACCTCGGTGTCGCGCAAGTCGGTGCTGCCCGTGGTCGAGTCGCAGGACAGCCTGCTGTTCTACCCGCTGCACTTCGAGGGCGAGGAGCAGTCGAAGAACGTCGTCTACCTGAACTCGCCGCCCAGCAGTTCGGTGCTGCCCGCGGTCGAGTATCTGATGAGCGAGCAGGGCGGCGACGCCAAGCGCTTCTTCATGATCGGCAGCGACTACGTCTGGCCGCGCACGATCAACAAGATGCTCAAGGGCTACCTCAAGACCAAGAATATCCCGGACAGCGCGCTGCGCGAGCAGTACGTGCCCTTCGGCTACTCGAACTTTCAGACCATCGTCCGCGACATCAAGGCCTTCGCCGCGCAGCCCGGCGGCCAGGCCATCGTCGTCATGACGGTGGTCGGCGACTCGATCCCGGCGATGTTCAAGGAGGCCATCAATCAGGGCGTGCGTGCCACCGACATTCCGATCCTCGGGCTGGACGTGGTCGACAGCGACCTCGAGGGTATCGACACCACGCCGCTGGTGGGTCACCTGAGCTGCTGGTGCTACTTCCAGAATGTCGACACGCCGCTGAACAAGCAGCTCAAAGCCGACTGGAGCAAGTACGTGCAGGCGAACAAGCTCAAGCACCGGCCCGACATGGTCATTGACCCGATGGTCAGCACGGTGATGGGCCTGAGCCTGTGGGTCGAGGCGGCGAACAAGGCCAAGTCAGTGGCACCAGAAGCCGTGCGCAAGGCGCTGCCCGGCCTGACGGTGTCCGACCCCGCGGGCTACACAGCGAAGATGGACCCGGCGAGCCAGTACCTGTGGCGCGGCAACATGATCGGCTCGATCAATGCCAAGCAGGGCTTCGACATCCTGTGGAAGTCCAAGGGCCTGGAAAAGCCGATCCCGTACAGCCCGTACATCGCCAAGGCCTGATCGAAGGCCGACGTCAGCCGCGCGCAGGGCCAACCCGGCGCGCGGCCCCTGTGGGCTCGATGCGAATTTCCGTGACCTCATTCCTCCTCCGACATTTGCGCCGGGCGGCCTGCCTGGTCGCCCTGCTGCAGTCGCTGTCGCCGGCGGCCTCGCGGCGCCGCTTGCAACAGCGGCGCGGCAGGCGCTGCTGCAGGACATCTGCGCCGGCGGGCCGACCCAGTCGGCCGCGCTGCAGCAGGTCGTGCGGGCCGGTGTTGACGGCGACGCGGATTGGGCGCTGCAGGTGGTGGCCGCGCTGCGTAGCGGCGGCCTGGTCTGCAGCCCGACCCGCGGCCCGCTGCTGTCCGGCCACGACCCGGTGCTGGACGCGGCCACGCTGCGGCCCGCCGCGGGGTCCGCCGGAGCGGACGAATCGCCGCTGGTGCCCACCATCGTGATGCGGCGGGCGCTGGTCACCGCGGCGGCACAGCTCGACCTGGCCAGCCCCAACCTCGAGACCCGGCGCGCCGCGGCGGCGCAGATCGACAAGTCCTTTGCCAGCCTCGATCCCGCGCTGGTGACGCGCGCGCTGGCCACCGAGACCGACCCCGACATCCGCGCCACGCTCGGCATCGCGCTGGCCAAGCGCGGGCTGGAAAGCGCCGACCCGGCGCAGCGGCAGAAGGCGATTGCCGCCGTCGCCGAGGTGCCGAGCGAAGGGGCACGCACGCTGCTCACCGACTTCCTGCAGGGGCACGCCGACACGCTGGACCCGGCGTCGGCGGCGGCCGCCCGCGCCGCGCTGCGATCGATCAATGCGTGGCTGACCGCCGGCCGCGTCTGCGCCGTGCTGTTCAGCGGCCTGAGCTACGGCGGGGTGCTGCTGATCACCGCGCTCGGCCTGTCGATCGTGTTCGGCCTGCTCGGCGTGATCAACCTCGCGCACGGCGAGTTCATCATGCTCGGCGCCTACGCGACCTATGTGGTCGAGCAACAGATGCACGCCCACCTGCCGGGCCTGTTCGACGTTTACATCTTCGTCGCCATCCCGGTCGCGTTCGCGTTCTGCGGCCTGGCAGGCGTGCTGCTCGAGGTCTGCGTGATCCGCTTTCTCTACCGCCGTCCGCTGGAGACGCTGCTGGCGACCTGGGCCGTGAGCATCGCGCTCGTCAAGGGCGTGCAGGTGGTGTTCGGCTCGCAGAACGTCGAGTTCATCACGCCGGCGTTCCTGAACGGCGGCGTGCGCGTGCTTCGCCGGCTTCTTCGTCACCTGGAACCGGGTGTTCGCGATCGCTCTGGCGGCTGGCCATCTTCGCCGCCACGTATGCTCTGGTCCGACACACGCGCTTCGGCCTGCTGGTGCGCGCCACCACGCAGCGCCGCGACACCGCGCGCAGCCTGGGCGTGGCGGCCGAGCGCATCGACCGGCGGCCTTCGGCCTGGGCGCCGGACTGGCCGGTCTGGCCGGCGTGGTGCTGACGCAGATCACCAGCGTCAACCCGTCGATGGGCACGAGCTTCGTCGTCGACGCGTTCATGGTCGTCGTGCTCGGCGGCGCCGGCAGCCTGGTGGGCACGGCGGTGTCGTCGCTGTCGCTGGGCGAAATCAACCAGTTCATCGAGCCGCTGTACGGCGCGGTGGCGGCCAAGGTGGCGGTGCTGCTGCTGATCGTGCTCATCATCCAGCGCCGGCCGCAAGGCCTGTTCGCGCTGAAGACCCGGACCTGAGCCGATGCAAGAGCCTCGCCGCCACGCTCGCTGCGCCGGCCGGCCCTATCGCCTTCGCGCTGTTGCTCGTCGCGCTCGCGGCCTATCTGCCGCTGGCCAACTTCCTGATCGCGCGCCGGCACCGCGCTTGCACCTGTCGCTGTTCGGCGTCAACCTGATCGGCCAGATCGTCTGCTTCGCGATGCTGGCGCTGGCGCTCGACTTCGTCTGGGGCCGGCTCGGCATCCTGAGCCTCGGTCATGGCGTCTTCTTCGGCGTCGGCGGCTATGTGATGGGCTTTTACCTGCTCAACGCGGCCTATGCGCAGACCGGGGTGCTGCCGGACTTCATGCTCTTCATGGGCTGGAAGGACTTTCCGGCGCCGTTGCAGGTGTTCGCGCACCTGCCGGTGGCGGTGGCGCTGGGCATCGGGGGCGCCATCGCCGTGGCCGGCGTCTTCGGCTTCGCCACATTCCGCTCGCGAATCAACGGCGTCTACTTTTCGATCATCACGCAGGCGCTGACCTATGCGCTGATGCTGCTGTTGTTCAACAACGACCTCGGCCTGGGCGGCAACAACGGGTTGACCGGCTTCACGACGATCGCGGGCCTGCGCCTGGCCAGCGTCTCGACGCAGGTCTGGCTGGCCTCGGCCTCGTGCCTGGCGCTGGCGGCGGCCTACCTGCTGCTGCGGGCCATCGCCGATTCCAGCCTCGGCCATGCGATGGTCGGGGTGCGCGACGACGAGGCCCGGCTGCGCTTCCTGGGCTACCGGACCGACCGCATCAAGCTCTTCGCCTGGTGCCTGTCGGCCGCGGTGGCCGCGCTGGCGGGCATGCTCTACGTGCCGCAGGTCGGCATCATCAACCCGACCATCGTCACGCCGGTGTTGTCGGTCGAGATCGCGGTCTGGGTCGCGATCGGCGGGCGCGGCACGCTGATCGGCGCGGTGCTCGGCGCGATCCTCGTCAACAGCCTGAAGTTCTGGCTCAGCGCGCGGGCGCCGAGCGTGTGGCCCTTCATGCTGGCCGGCATCACGCTGCTGATCACGGTCGGCCTGCAGAACGGCCTGTGGAGCGGCGCGACGCTGCTGCTGCGGACCCGCAGGAGCACGCGATGAAGACCCGGACCGCGATCTACGTCAACGGCCTGAGCGTCTCGTTCGGCGGGCTTCGCCGCGATCACCAACCTGACGCTCGAGATCCGCTACGGCGAGACCCGCGCCATCATCGGTCCCAACGGCGCGGGCAAGACCACGCTGATGGACGTGATCACCGGCAAGACGCGGCCGACCCAAGGCGAGGTGTTTCTCGACAAGGCCATCGACCTGGCGCGACTCGACGAGACCGCCGTTGCCCGCCTTGGCATCGGCCGCAAGTTCCAGAAGCCCAGCGTGTTCGAGGCCTTGCGCGTCGACCAGAATCTCGAACTCTCGGTGCGCAAGGGGCAAGGTTACGCGGCGATGCTGGCCTCGCGCCTCGCGCCGCCGCAGCGCAGCCGCGTCGACGAGGTGCTCGAAACCGTCGGCCTGGCCGACAGCCGCGACCGGCTCGCCGGGACGCTGTCGCACGGTCAAAAGCAATGGCTGGAAATCGGCATGCTGCTCGCCGCCGACCCGAAGGTGCTGTTGCTGGACGAGCCCGTTGCCGGCATGACCGACCACGAGACCGAGCGCACGGTGGAACTGATAGGCCGGCTGGCGGCGCCCGACCGCGCGATCGTCGTCGTCGAGCACGACATGGACTTCGTCGGCCGCATCGCCGATCTGGTCAGCGTCCTGCACGAAGGGCAATTGCTGGGCGAAGGATCGATGGAAAAAGTGCGCAACGACCCGCGCGTCATTCAGGTCTACCTCGGGCGCTGAAGACGATGCTCCACATTGAATCGCTCAATCAGTATTACGGCAGCAGCCATGTGCTGCGCAACGTGGCGCTCGACGTGCCCGACGGCGGCTGCACCGTGCTGCTCGGACGCAACGGCGTCGGCAAGACGACGCTGCTGCGCTGCCTGATGGGGTTGCTGCCAATTCAGTCCGGCGAGATCCGCTTCGGCGGGCGCGACCTCGCGTCCGCCACGCCGCAGGCGCGCGCGCTCGCCGGCATGGGCTACGTGCCACAGGGACGCGAGGTGTTCCCGGAACTGACCGTCAGCGAGAACCTGCGCATCGGCGAGATGACCGGCGAGCGGCGCCGCGGCGCCGGCGCGCAGTTCTCGCGCGCCGACGTGGTCAACATCTTCCCGGTGCTCGAGCAGATGGGGTCGCGCCTGGCCGGCAACCTGTCCGGTGGGCAGCAACAGCAGTTGGCCATCGCTCGCGCGCTGCTGACGAACCCGACGCTGCTGATCCTGGACGAGCCGACCGAGGGCATCCAGCCGTCGATCGTCAAGGAAATCGAGGCGGTGATCCGTTCGCTCAAAGGTCGGCTGGCGATCCTGCTCGTCGAGCAGTTCGTCGATTTCGCCGAGGCGGTGGCGGACCAGTACGTGGTGCTCGTGCGCGGCCAGGTGGTGGCCCGGGGGCGTGGCGAGGACATGGTCCGCGACAACGTCAGGGCCTTGATCTCGGTCTGAGGCGAGTGACCACGCTGGAAGTTCGCGAACAGACCCTTTTCTTTCTTCTAGGAGACTGCGATGACTTGGCTGAAGCAATCGATCATGCACACCCGCGGCGTGGCCCGCGGACAGGTGGGCAAGACGCACGAACTGGACGAAGCGCGCCAGGGCACCTTCCATTACACGATCGGCCCGTACTCGCAGCCGGTGATGCGCATCGCGCCGGGCGACCGCGTGGTGGTGGACACGCGCGATGCGTTCGACGGCAAGATCGTCACCGAACAGGACTTGCCGAGCGCCAAGCTCCGGGTCCCGTTCCTGAACCCGCAGAGCGGACCGATCATGATCGAAGGCGCCGAGAAGGGCGACGTGGTGGCGGTCCACATCGAGTCGATGCTGCCGCGCGGCAGCAACCCGCGCGGCACCTGCTGCCTGATACCGCGCTTCGGGGCGCTGACCGGCACCGACTTCACGGCGCTGCTCAACGAACCGCTGCCCGAGATCACGCGCAAGATCGACCTCGACGAGGACGGCGTCTACTGGAGCCGCCGCGTCACGCTGCCCTACCGCCCGCACATCGGCACGTTGAGCCTGTCGCCGGAGATCGACTCGATCAACTCGCTGACGCCCGACAACCACGGCGGCAACATGGACGTGCCCGACATGGGACCGGGCAGCGTCACCTACCTGCCGGTGCGGTCGCCCGGTGCGCGGCTGTTCATCGGCGACGCCCACGCCTGTCAGGGCGACGGCGAGGTCTGCGGCACGGCGGTCGAGTACGCGAGCCGCACGACGATCCATGTCGACCTGATCAAGGGCTGGCAGATCGATTGGCCGCGCCTGGAGACCGAGCACCAGATCATGGCCATCGGCAGCGCCCGCCCGCTGGAGGACGCGACGCGCATCGCCTACCACGAGCTGGTGCTGTGGATGGCCAAGGAGTACGGCTACGACCAGTGGGACGCCTACATGATGCTCAGCCAATGCGGCAAGGTGCGGCTGGGCAACTTCGTCGATCCGAAGTACACGGTGGCCGCGGGGGTCGAGAAGAAGTACCTCGCGCAGCCGTGATGGACCGGCGCACCCGACCGAACAAGGAGCATGCATGGATCTCGGACTCAAGGGACTGAACGCGATCGTCACCGGCGGCACCAAAGGGCATCGGCCGGTCCATCGTCGAGACGCTGGCCGCCGAAGGCGCGAACGTCTCGTTCTGCGCCCGCAACGCCGACGAGGTGGCGCAAACCGTCGCGGCGCTCGAGCGCGAGGGCGTCCGGATCTACGGCGCGGCGGTCGACGTCGGCGACGGCCCGGCGCTGCAGGCCTGGGTCCGCACCGCCGCAGCGGCCATGGGCGGCATCGACATCGTGGTCGCCAACGTGAGCGCGCTGGCCATCGCGCAGGACGAGGCGGCCTGGCAGCGCGGCTTCGAGGTCGACATGATGGGCACCGTGCGGCTGGTCGACGCCGCGATGCCGAACCTCGAGCGCAGCCCGCATCCGGCGATCGTGACGATTTCCAGCGTGTCGGGTCGCGAGATCGACTTCGCGTCGGGACCCTATGGCGCCTTCAAGGCCGCGATCGTGCACTACACGCAAGGGTTGGCCTTTCATCTGGCGGCGAAGGGCATTCGCGCGAACAGCGTCTCACCGGGCAACACCTACTTCCCCGGCGGGGTGTGGGAGCAGATCGAGAACGGCAACCCGGCCCTGTTCGCCGAGGCGATGCGGCTGAACCCGACCGGCCGCATGGGCACCCCTCGGGAAGTCGCCAATGCCGTCGCGTTCCTCGCGAGCCCGGCGGCGAGCTTCATCACCGGCACGAACCTGGTCGTCGACGGCGCGCTGACGCGCGGCGTCCAGTTGTAAGGGTGCTGGCACCGACATCCAGGCGGCGTTGGCGGCGCGGTCCTCGGCCGCAGCGCTGCGACACCTGGCGCTTGGATCACGACAGCGCGGGATCGGCCGAACGACGCAGGCATCGCGCGCCTCGGGCAGCGTCCCCTGCTGCGGCAGGGCCGGTGCAAGGCTACGCCTGCAAAGCCGTCGGCTTGGGCAATTCACGGCCGCCACGCAGCGTCTCCGACGGCGCGCAGCCGTAGCGCTGCTTGTAGTAGTAGGCGAAACGACCCATGTGGACGAAGCCATGCTTCAACGCAGCGTCGGTCACGGACGCCGAATGGCGTTCTGCCGCCGCGCGCTGCAGCGCCTCGTGCACTCGCGCCAGGCGCACGCCGCGGGCATAGGTCAGTGGCGATGCGTCGAACCGGCGGCGAAACGCCACCTCCAGCGTGCGCGGGCTGACGCAAGCCGCGGCGGCGATGTCGGCCAGCGCCAGGCTCTCGTGCACATGGGCATGGACGTAATCCAGCGCGCGCTGCAGCGCACGACCCTCGGTCGGCGCCGGACCGTCCCCCTCTGCGCCGCGGTCGGACTGCAGCAGGTCCAACCCGGTCAGCAGGAAGCTCTCCATCGCCGCATAGGCGGCCGGATGACGCAACCATTGCCGGCCGTGGCTGTGCAGGTTCCGCGTCAGATCGACCACCGCCTGCCACCAGGCCGCGACCGCTGGATCGTGGCGCGATTGGGTGAAGCTGACGGGCGGCAGACCTTTGCGCGCGGGCCAACTCGGCAACCGGCCCTGCAGCGCGGCGCTCGGCACTTGCAGAAGCACCATCGAGCAGTCACCGCTCCACAGCATGCGGGTGTGCGTGCGCGGGTACAGCACGCTCATCGTATCGGCATCGACCCAGGCCTCCTGACCGCCGCAGCGCAGCCGTGCGCGGCCTTGCAGAGGAAGCTGGATGAGGTAGAAATCGCCCCGCTCTCCAGGATCGATCTCGACCTCGGCACCGTAGCTCAGGACGTTCAGCGACACCTGGTTCAAGCGGATCTGGTTGTGCCGCGCCTCGAAGTCGCCCTCGCCGCCGCGCACGTCCAACCGGTGCGGCGAAAAGGCCCGGCCGACCAACTCGCGCGCCTCGTCGGCCGAACGCGACCGCACCAGCGGGTAGGCGTCCAGCAGGGTTCGCGAGTCGTCCGGCGCAGGAGGCAGCGGCATTGGCGAGGCGAAGGACATGGGTTGCGGCCAGGGCCCTGGCTGCAAGCAAGGAATGGACCGACAAGTCCAGATCTAATTAGTTTAGGTATGAAGTTTCTCGCGGCCCACAGGGTTAACGCCGACCGATGCCGGAGTCGAACAGCGGGCTGCGCCGGACACGAAGGCTCTGCGCATTTCGGATAGCGCGCGGCGCGAAGCGGATTGCCAGCCGGACCCCGTGCCACCCACACTGGGCGCCATGGACTCTCTGCCTTGCCACGCGATGACGTCGCACGGCGCATGAAGCGCTACGACGCCGTCATCGTCGGCAGCGGCATCAACTCGCTGGTCTGCGCCGCCGTACTGGCCCGGCGCGGCCGCAGCGTCTGCGTGCTGGAGCGCGAGACCGTGCTGGGAGGCTGCATCCGCACCGACCCCCTCACCGTGCCGGGCTACCTGCACGACACGCTGTCCGCCGCGCACCCGCTGTTCGTCGTCGGCCCCGCGTACGCCGAACTGGGCCAGGAATTGCACGCGGCGGGTCTGGCCTACGGCCGCAACGACACGCCCACCGCGGTGCTGCTGCCCGACGGTCGGCACCTGATTCTGTCGACCTCGCGCAGCACCAACATCGAGCGCTTCGAGGCCCTGGCCGCCGGCGATGGCGCGGCGTACGGGGCGGCGCTGCAGCACATCGAACGCAATGCCGAGCTGATCTTCGCGGTGTTGGGCAACGAACTGTGGACCGCGCCGCTGGCCCGGACCCTGGCCAAGCGCGGCTGGCAGCAAGGCCTCCATCCGACGGCGGGCCTTCTCGGTCAGTCGATGGCCAGCGCGCGGGCCTGGCTGGAAACGGAGATCCGCTCGGACCTTCTGCGCGCCCTGCTCGCACCGTGGGTGCTGCACTGCGGCCTGAGCCCGGACAGCGCCCTGTCGGGCCTGATGCTCAAGGTCGTTGCCTTCACGCTGGAGGCGGTGGGGATGCCGATGGTCCAGGGCGGCAACGCACGGACCGTGCTCGCCTTCCGCCAACTGATCGAGCAACATGGCGGCGAACTCCACACGGGATGCGACGTCGCCCGGGTCCTGGTACAGGGCGAACAGGCCGTCGGCGTGGCCCTGGCCGATGGCCGCGAGTTCCGCGGCCGGGAGGTGGTGTGCAACGTCACGCCCACCCAGTTGTACGGTCGCCTGCTGGCGCCAGAGAACACGCCCGAGCCGATCCGCCGCCAGGCCGGCGCCTACCGCTACGGCAAGGGCAACATGCAGATCCACCTGGCGCTGTCGGAGCCGGCACGGTGGTGCGCACCGGAGTTGGCCGCGGTGGGCTACGTGCACCTGAGCCCGGGGTTGAACGGCGTCGCGCGCGCGGTCGACGAGGCCCAGCGCGGCCTGCTGCCCACCGAAGGCACGATCTGCGTGGGCCAGCCCAGCGCGGTGGACCCCTCGCGCGCACCGGCCGGCGGCAGCGTGCTGTGGATCCAGTTGCCCGAGTGCCCGCGCCAGGTGCTGGGCGACGCCGCCGGCACGATCGCCGCGCCCGCCGACGGCGCCTGGACCGAGACGGTGCGCGAGGCCTATGCCGACCGGATCATCGCCCGCATCGGCCACCAGATTCCGAATCTGTCGCGCGCGATCGTCGGCCGCAAGGTGCTGTCGCCGGCCGACCTGGCGCGCCTGAACATCAACCTGGTCGGCGGCGACCCTTATTCGGGCGAATGCAGCCTCGACCAGTACCTGCTGTGGCGCCCGCTGGCCGGCGTCAAGAACCACCAGACCCCCGTCAAGCACCTCTGGCACATCGGTGCATCGACCCATCCCGGACCGGGCCTGGGCGGCGCCTCCGGCCTGCAGGTCGCCAATCGCCTGGCGCGCCAGTAGCGACTGGTCGCTCGGCCCGCGTTCCCGCAGTCACGTCCCACCCGCAAGGAGACTCTCGATGAGCAACACACTGGCTTCATTCGCCGCCGAGCTGGCCGCCGGCACCATCCGCGTCGTCGACCTGACGCAGACCTTGTCGCCCGAGTTTCCGGCGCTCGTGCTGCCGCCGCAGTTCGGGCAGGTCTGGGCGTTCAAGATGGAGCGGATCTCGCACTACGACGAGGCGGGGCCCGGCTGGTACTGGAACAACTTCTCCTGCGGTGAACACACCGGCACCCACTTCGATGCGCCGGTGCACTGGATCTCGGGCAAGGACCACGCGAACAACGCGGTCGACACCATCGCGGCGAAGAACTTCGTCGCGCCGGCGGTGGTGGTCGATGCCAGCGCCGAGGTGGCGGCCAACCCCGACTGGCTGCTGACCGTCGAGTTCCTGCAAGCCTGGGAAGTCCGGCATGGCCGCATCCCGGCCGGCGCGTGGCTGCTGTTCCGAACCGACTGGTCCAAGCGCATCGGTGATCCGGCGGCGTTCGTGAACCTGCGCGAAGACGGCGCCCACACCCCGGGCCCGACGCAGGCGGCGGTGGAGTGGCTGATCAAGGAGCGCCAGGTGCACGGATTCGGCGTCGAGACGATCAACACCGACGCCGGCCAGTCCTACGCCTGGCCGGTGGCCTACCCCTGCCACACGCTGATGCACGGCGCCAACCGCTACGGACTCCAGTGCCTCGCCAACCTCGACCTGCTGCCGGCCACCGGCGCGATGGTCGTTTCGGCGCCGCTGAAGATCCAGGGCGGCTCCGGCAGCCCGCTGCGGGTGCTCGCGCTGGTTCCGGCCTGAACGCCGCGCTCCCATGCACCGCACGCTGCAACCTCCCGGCTGGCTGCGTCCACTGGGCCATGCCAACGGCGTGCAGGCCCGTGGGCGGCAGATCTTCCTGGCCGGCCAGATCGGCTGGAACGATCAGGCGGTGATGGCCGCGAGCGACCTCGTGGGCCAGGTGCGGCAGGCGCTCGAGAACATCACCGCCTTGCTCGCCGAAGCCGGCGCCGGCCCCGAACACATCACGCGCATGACCTGGTATCTGGTGGACAAGCGGGACTACCTGCGCCAGTTGCCGGAGATCGGGCTCGTCTACCGCGAAGTCATCGGCCACCAGTTCCCACCGATGACGGCGGTGCAGGTGCGGTCGTTGATCGAAGACGACGCGAAGGTCGAGATCGAGGTCACCGCCGTGATCGACGACAGCCAATGAATTCACCCCGATGGGAAGCGGCCTCAACCCCCGCCCCCGACCCCCAACGCTCACCCGACTCCCACCCCACCCCTGGAGATGACCATGGCCCGGATTGATTCCCTTGCCCGCGCCCGCCGCGACTTCCTGCGTCAGACCGGCTGGACGCTCGCCGCGCTCGGTGCGGCGAGCCCGTTGCAGGTGCTGGCGCAGACGAGCACCACGCTGACGATCGCCTACAACGTGGACCTCCCGTCCTGGGACCCCACCGTCGGTCCCTCGGCGGTGAACCCGACCATCCAGTCGCTGTACAAGACGGTGCTTTCTCAGTACATCGACCAGAACCCGGATCTGAGCCTCAAGCCCGACCTGCTCACCGCCTGGGGCTGGAACGCGGACCGCAGCAAGATCAGCCTGACCGTGCGCCAGGGCGCCAAGTGGCACGACGGCAGTCCGGTCACCGCCGAAGACGTCGCGTGGTCGCTGCGCCGTGCCGGCGATCCGGCGACCGGCAATCCGATCCAGTTCATGTGGAGCAAGATCACCAACGTCAAGGCCGAAGGCGACAAGGTCACCGCCGACGTCAAGGAGTTCGAGCCGGCGTTCTTCAAGTGGATGGCTTTCCTGACCGGCTACGTGCTGCCGAAGGCCTATTACGAGAAGGTCGGCAAGGAAGGCTTCGAGAAGAAGCCGGTGGGCAGCGGCCCGTACAGGCTGGAAGAGTTCGTCGCCGGCTCGCACATGAAGCTGACGGCCTTCAAGGACTACTACGGGCCGAAGCCGGCGTTCGAGACCGTGATCTTCAAGTTCGTGACCGACCCCTCGGCGCGGGTCGCCGAAGTGGAGTCGGGTCGCTCGGACATGACCTTGGAGATCCCGGTCGAGGAATACAGCCGACTGAAGGCCAAGGGTTTCGGCGGCACCGACGAGCCGGTCACCGACATCGGCATGATCTTCATCACCAACGTCGAGCCGATGCTCGACATCCGGGTTCGCAAGGCGCTCGCGATGTCGATCAACAAGAAGGCGCTGGCGGACAAGCTGTTGCGCGGTGCGGCACGGCCGATCGACACGCTCGAGGCCCCGTCCTATGCCGCCTACGACCCGTCGATCAAGGTGCCCTACGACCCGAAGCAAGCCGCCGCGCTGATGAAGGAGGCCGGCTGGACCAAGGAGCACCCGCTCAAGTTCAGGGTGCAGACGACGCGAGGCTTCAAGCCCAAGGACTTCGAAGTCATGCAGGCCGTGACCGGCATGTGGCGCTCGATCGGCGTCGAGGCCGAGCTGGAGGTCTACGAGATCGCCAAGCACTACGAGCTGCGCGCGCAGCACAAGCTGGCGCCGGCGGCCTTCTACAACTGGGGCAACGCGATCGGCGACCCGTCGACTTCCACGGGCTTCGCGATGTTCAGCCATTCGCCGCACTCGGCCTGGAAGACCGACGACGTCGACGCGCTGATCGGTCCGCTGTGGGGCGAGAAGGACGAGGCCAAGCGCATTGCCGGCTACAAGAAGGTCGACCGGTACATCGCCGAGAACGCCTACGTGATCCCGCTGTTCCAGTACTACCAGACGGTGGTCTTCCGCAAGGGGCTGGCCTTCAAGCCGCACGGCGCCGGCTTCGTGCTGCCGCAGGCCGTGAGGAAGGTCTGAACCACCGGGCGAACGGGGGCGCCTGTCCCGGCACCCCCGTTCAAGACCGATCGAGACCGCGCAGGAAGAGGCTCCTGACGGCCGCGGCCTGCGTCACCCTTTCCCCACTCGCGCGCCGACGGGCGCGCCGGCCATGAAACCCCATGCCTTGTTGCGGCGCCTGCTGCTGGCCATACCCACGCTGTTCGGCGTCGCGTTGGTCGTCTTCGTGCTGATGCGCGTCGTCCCCGGCGACCCGATCGCGATGATGATCCCCCCCGGGGCCAGCGCCGGCGACATCACCCGCCTGCGTGCCCTCTACGGCCTGGACCGCAGCATTCCGGCACAGTTCCTCATCTGGCTGCGGCAGGCTGCCAGCGGCCACTTCGGCACCTCGATCACCTTCCGCCAGGACGTCCTGGTGCTGATCGGCCAGCGCCTGCCGGCCACGCTGGAGCTGGCCACGGTGGCCATGGTCCTCGCCTGCCTGCTGGGCGGCACCGCCGGCGTGTTGTCGGCGGCGCGCCATGGACGCTGGCTGTCGTCGGCGATCGACAGCCTGGCGGCCGTCGTCCAGGCGATCCCGGACTTTCTCTGGGGCCTGATCTTCATACTCCTGTTCGGCGTGGTCCTGCCCTGGCTGCCGATCTCGGGCCGGCTCAACCCGAGCCTGAGCGAGGCGGCGGGCACCGGCTTCCTGCTCGCCGGCAACCTGCTGCACGGCCGCTTCGACATCGTCGGCTCGCTGCTCGGCCACCTGCTGGCGCCGGCGCTGGCGCTGGCGCTGCCGGTGGCGGCGATGGTGGCGCGCGTGCTCAAGGCCTCGATGCAGGAAGCGCTGGGCAGCGACTACGTGATGCTGGCGCGGCTCAAGGGCCTGTCCGCGCTGCGCGTGCTGCTGGCCGAGGCGCTGCCCAACGCGGTGACGCCGACGCTGTCGCTGTCGGCCGTGCAGTTCGCGTTCCTGCTCGGCGGCACGGTGCTGATCGAGCGCCTGTTCAGCTACCCCGGCATCGGCAGCCTGGCCATCAGCGCGGTCGAGGGACGCGACCTGCCGCTGATCCAGGCCGTGGTGCTGACGTTCGCGCTGTTGTTCATCGCCATCAACCTGGGCGTCGATGGCCTGGTGGTGGCGCTCAATCCGCGCCTGCGAGGGCAGACCCGATGAGCGACCGACCGCTGGTTCCGACCTGGCAACGCCTGCTGCGCAACCCGCGCGTGGTGATCGGCGGCGCGATCGGCGCGCTGCTGCTGCTGCTGGCCGCCTTCGCGCCCTGGATCGCGCCGCTCGATCCGCAGGACCAGGACCTGATGGCCTCGTTCGAGGCGCCGGCGCTGATGGGGGCCCCGGCCGACGCGCCGGCCGATGCCGCGCGCCACTGGCTGGGCACCGACAACCTCGGCCGCGACGTCCTGTCGCGGCTGGTCTTCGGCACCCGCACGGCCGTCATCGTCGCCGTGGTCGCCGCCACGATCACCGCGCTCGCCGGCACGGCACTCGGCGCGCTGGCCGGCTTCTATGGCGGCCGGCTCGATGCGCTGATCTCGCGCGGGGTCGACGTCTGGATGTCGTTTCCGCCGGTGCTGCTGGCCATCGTGCTGGTCTCGGTGATCGGCACCGGCCTGGCGTCGGTCATCGCCGCCATCGCGATCGTCGACTGGACGCGCTTTTGCCGCGTGGTGCGCGCCGAGACACAGGCGCAGCGGGCGCTGGACTACGTGACGTCGGCGCGCATGCTCGGCCTGTCGCCGCTGCGCATCCTGGTCGCCGAGGTGCTGCCCAACGTGGCGCCGCTGCTGATCACGCTGGTCACGCTCGAGATGGGCGTGGCCATCGTCGTCGAGGCGATCCTCAGCTTCGTCGGCCTGTCGGTGGCCTCGGGCGAATCGACCTGGGGCGGCATGATCGGCGAAGGCCGGCTCTACGTGAACCAGGCGCCCTGGTTGATGCTGTTGCCGATGGCCGCGATGATGGTCGCGGTGCTCGCCCTCAACGCGCTCGGCGACGGTCTGCGGCGCGAGCTCGATCCGGTGGTGCGGCGATGAGCACGGCCTCGTCGGCATCGACGGCAGCGGTGCTGCAGGTCGAGGACCTGCATGTCGAGATCCACCAGGCCGGACATGTCACGCCGGTCCTGCGCGGCGTCGATCTCGCCGTCACGCCCGGCCGCATCCATGCGCTGGTGGGCGAGTCGGGCGGCGGCAAGTCGATGCTCACGAAGGCCGCCACCGGGCTGCTGCCGGCCGGCGCGACGATCAGCCAGGGCCGCATCGTGCTCGACGGCCAGGACGTCACGCGCTGGACCGAGCCCCGCTGGCGCACGCTGCGCGGCCGCACCGTCAGCATGGTGCTGCAGGATCCGCTGACCGCATTGAACCCGGTGCGCCGAATCGTCGCCCAGATGAGCGACGTGCTGCGCCTGCACCAGGGCCTGCGCGGCGCCCAGGCCGCGGGCGAGTGCCTGCGCCTGCTCGACCAGGTCCAGGTGCGCGACCCGGAGCGCGTGCTGCAGCTCTATCCGCACCAGCTCTCCGGCGGCATGCGCCAGCGCGTGGTGATCGCGATGGCCTGGGCCTGCCGGCCGCGGCTGATCATCTGCGACGAGCCGACCACCGCCCTCGACGTCACGGTGCAGAAGCAGGTGCTGCGGTTGATCCACCGCCTGGCCGGCGAGGGCCAGGGCGTGCTGATGGTCACCCACGACCTGGGCGTGGTGGCCAAGCTGTGCCACAGCCTGTCGGTGATCCACGGCGGGCGCATCCTGGAAGCCGGTACGGTGGAGGCGGTCTTCGCCCAGCCGCAGCACCCGTACACGCGCGCGCTGCTGGCCGCCACGCCACGCTTCGACCGGCCCGGCCACACGCTGGTGCCGGTGGACGACGCGCTGATCGAGCAGCTCGAGCAGCAAGGGCGCGACCACGACCGCCAGCGCCGGGAGCTGGCCTGATGAGCGCGCCCTTGCTGCAGGCGCGCGGGCTGCGGCTGTCGCTGCCCGACGGGGCCCGCAAGCCGCTGTTCGGTGCCGCCCCGATGAAGACCCTCCTGCACGACCTGGGCTTCACGCTGGAGGTCGGCGGTACGCTGGGCGTGATCGGCGAATCCGGCAGCGGCAAGTCGACACTGGCGCGCGCGCTGACCTGGCTGCTGCCGCCGCAAGAGGGCGACGTGCTGTTCCAGGGCCGGCCCGTGCGTGCGTTCGATGCCGCCGAGCTGGTGGCCTACCGGACCCGCGTCCAGCTCGTGTTCCAGGACCCGATGTCGGCGCTCAACCCGCGCCGTCGGGTGCACGCCATCGTCACGCAGCCGCTGCGCGCGCTCGGCCGGCTCGAGTCCGGCGACGACGAATCTCGGATCGCGGCGCGGCTGCTCGAGCGCGTGGGCCTGCAGCCCCACCTGGCCAGCCGCTACCCGCACGAGTTGTCAGGCGGCCAGCGCCAGCGCGTGGGCATCGCGCGCGCACTGGCGCTGCAGCCGCTGGCGCTGATCGCCGACGAGGTGACCTCGGGGCTGGACGTGTCGGCGCAGGCGCGCATCGTCGCGCTGCTCGACGAACTGCGCCGCGACACCGGCCTGGCGCTGATCTTCATCAGCCACGACCTGTCGCTGGTGCGCAGCCTGTGCGACCAGGTGCTGATCCTGCGCCACGGCGAGGTCATGGAGCAGGGCGAATCGGCGCGCATCTTCGCCCAGCCGCAGCATGCGTACACGCGCGAGCTGCTCGACGCGATCCCGCTGCCCGAGGTCGATCCGGGTTGGCTGGAGCGCGACACCCGCGTCGCATGATGGCGAGCACCCCCCTGCAAGCCACGAGGAGGCCGCATGGCTGAACGATCATTTGCCGCTGAAGTGCAGCACCTGCGCGCCGAGCCCGGCACGGTGTTCCGCGGCGAGGGCATCCTCGCCGTCACCAAGGCCTTGCTCGAAAGCGGCGTCGGCTACGTCGCCGGCTACCAGGGCTCGCCGATCTCGCACCTGATGGACGTGCTGGCCGACGCCCAGCCGATCCTCGAGGAGCTCGGCGTGCACTTCGAGCCCAGCGCCAGCGAGGCCACCGCGGCGGCCACGCTGTCGGCGTCCGTGATGTACCCGATCCGCGGCGCGGTGACCTGGAAGTCCACCGTCGGCACCAACGTGGCCAGCGACGCGCTGGCCAACCTGGCCTCGGGCGGCGTCACCGGCGGCGCGCTGATCATCATCGGCGAGGACTACGGCGAAGGCAGCTCGATCATGCAGGAACGCAGCCATGCGTTCGCGATGAAGTCGCAGATCTGGCTGCTCGACCCCCGGCCCAACCTGCCGGCCATCGTCAAGGCGGTCAAGCTGGGCTTCGAGCTGTCGGAGGCCAGCCGCACGCCGGTGATGCTGGAGCTGCGCGTGCGCAGCTGCCACGTGCACGGCAGCTTCGTGACCGAGCCGAACAAGCGCCCCGAATTCACGCTGCAGCAGGCTCTGGAAGCGCCGCAGCGCGACACCAGCCGCATCGTGCTGCCGCCGGCCAGCTACCTGCACGAGCACGAGAAGATCCTGGACCGATGGCCCGCGGCGGTGCGCTTCATCGAGGAGCACCGGCTCAACGAGTTCCTGCCCGGCGACATCGAGGACCTCGGCATCATCATGCTGGGAGGCCTGTACAACAACGTGCAGCGTGCGCTGATGGCCCACGAGATGGCCGACGTCTACGGCAACAGCCGCATCCCGCAATACGTGATGAACGTCGCCTACCCGGTGGTCGCCGCCGAGGTGCTGCGCTTTTGCGAGGGCAAGAAGGCGGTGCTGGTGATCGAGGAAGGCCAGCCCGAATTCCACGAGCAGGCCATCCACACCATCCTCGGCCGGGCCGGCAGTCCCGGCGGAACACGCACCACGATCCACGGCAAGGACATGCTGCCGATGGCGGGCGAGTACACCGTGGCCGAACTGAAGCTCGGGCTGGCGAAGTTCCTGGCGCGCCACCGACCGTCGGCGCTGGCCACGGCGGTGCCTGTCGCCCTGCCCACGCGTGCCGCTGGGGCGGCGAGCGCGGCGGCGGCCGCCGCGGCCAGGGCGACCCCGATGCCCAGGCATCTGCCCGTCAGCTCGGTCGCCGCCGCGGCGGCGACCAGCGCGCCGATGCGCGCGGGCGCTCCCGAGCTGGCGCCCGTGGTGCCGCAGCGCCCGCCGGGCTTTTGCGTCGGCTGCCCCGAGCGGCCGATCTTTTCGGCGATGACGCTGGTGCAGCAGGAACTGGGCACCCACCACATCGCCGGCGACATCGGCTGCCACCTGTTTGCCGCGATGCCGCCCTTCCACCTTGGCACGTCGACGATGGGCTACGGCCTGGGCGTGTCGAGTGCCGCCGCGCTGAACGTGCCCGCCGGCAAGCGCTCGATCGCGATGATGGGCGACGGCGGCTTCTGGCACAACGGACTGGCCAGCGGCATCGGCAACGCGGTGTTCAACAAGTCCGACGGCGTGATCGTGATCGTCGACAACAACTACTCGGCGGCGACCGGCGGGCAGGACATCCCGAGCTCGCGCGCCGACAACGAACACCGCAGCACACGGCATCCGATCGAGACGGCGCTGCGCGGCGTCGGCGTGCAGTGGGTGCGCACGGTGGGCCATACCTACGACGTCAACGCGATGCAGGCGGCTCTGAAGGAAGCGCTGTCCACCGACTTCAAGGGCCCCAAGGTGGTGATCGCGCAGAGCGAGTGCATGCTCAACAAGCAGCGCCGCGTCAAGCCGCAGCTGGCGGCGGCCGTGACGCGCGGCGAACGGGTGGTGAAGGAGAAGTTCGGCGTCGATGCCGCGGTGTGCAGCGGCGACCATGCCTGCATGCGCCTGTCGGGCTGCCCCTCGCTGACGCTGAAGAACAGCGGCGACCCGCTCAAGCCCGACCCGGTCGCCCATGTCGACGACGGCTGCGTGGCCTGCGGCCACTGCGGCGAGGTGGCCGACGCGGCGGTGCTGTGCCCGTCGTTCTACCGCATCGAGTGGGTGCGCAACGCCGGCGCCTGGGAGCGCCGCGTGCACCGCTGGCGGCGACGCATCGTGGGTTGGTTCCAGGCCCGCCAGCAGCGCGCATTGCAGCAGCGCGCGCTGTACCCGGAGACGGCGCGATGAACAACGCCATTCGCGAACTCGGCACCAACGACAAGCGCCCGATCACCATTGCCGTGCTGGCGATGGGCGGCCAGGGCGGCGGCGTGCTGGTGGACTGGATCGTCGACCTGGCCGAGCACAACGGCTACATCGCGCAGTCCACTTCGGTGCCCGGCGTCGCGCAGCGCACCGGCGCGACGATCTACTACATCGAGCTGTTTGCCGAACGCCACGCGCAAGCCCGCGGCCAGGCACCGGTGATGGCGCTGATGCCGGTCCCCGGCGAGGTCGACATCGTGATCGCGAGCGAGCTGATGGAGGCCGGCCGCGCGATGCAGCGCGGGCTGGTCACCCCCGATCGCACGACGCTGATCGCGTCCACCCACCGCGACTTCGCGACCGCGGAAAAGGTGGTGCCCGGCAACGGCATCGCCGACGCCGGCGCGGTGATGGTCTCGGCGCAGCAGCATGCGCAACGCTTCCTGCACGACGACATGCAGGCGCTGGCCCGCCGGTCGGGCAGCGTGATCTCGGCCGCGCTGTTCGGCGCGCTCGCCGGCTGCGACGAGTTGCCCTTCGACGAAGCCGCCTTCGAGGCCACGGTGCACCGGGCCGGGTTGGGCGTGGAGGCCAGCCTGCGAGCCCTTCGGGCGGGGGCCCAGGCGGTGCGCCGGCCGATGCGGCTGGACGCCCCGGCCGACCCGATGGCCACCGCGCCGCGGCCGCTGCCGGCGCGCGCGGCGAGTGCGGCGGTGGAACCATTGCGCGCTCGCATCGAACGCGACTTTCCGCCCGAGGCGCATGCGATGCTGGGCGCCGGCCTTCAGCGCGTCGTCGAATTCCAGGACATCGCCTACGGCAGCGAGTACCTGGACCGGCTTGCCGCGCTGCAGGCGCAAGCGCTGCGCTGCGGCAGCGCCGACCACGGCCACGCCGCCACGGTGGAAGCCGCGCGCTGGGTGGCGGTGGCGATGGCCTACGACGACGTGATCCGCGTCGCCGACCTCAAGACCCGTGCCGCGCGCAGCGCACGCGTGCGCGAGGAGGTCGGCGCGGCCGAGGACGAGGTGGTGGGCACGGTGGAGTTCTTCCACCCCCGGCTGGAAGAGGTGTACGGCATGCTGCCGCCCGGCCTGGTGCGCTGGATCGAAGCCGCGCCCGCCCTGCGCCGCGCTCTGGCGCGTCGCCTCGGCCACGGCCAGCGCTTGCGCCCGCACACCGTGCGCGGCCAGTTGATGCTGCAAGGCCTGGCCGCGCTGCGCCGCTGGCGCCGCCGCAGCAGTCGCCACGCCACCGAGACGGCGCACATCGACCGCTGGCTGGCCGAAGTGAGCGCGCTGATGCCGCAGGACTACGCGCTGGCGCTGGAACTGATCCGCTGCCGCCGGCTGGTCAAGGGCTACAGCGACACCCACGCCCGGGGCAGCAGCAAGTTCGACCGCCTGCTGCAGGCGGCCACGCTGTTGCGCGGGCGGCCCGCGGCGGCCGCCGACCTGGCCGCGCTGAGCAAAGCGGCGCTGGCCGATCCGCAGGGCTTGCAGTTGCAGCAGCGCTGGGGCTTGTTGGGCTTGCCCGAGGACGCCGCGGCGCGACCGCCGGTCAATGCGGTTTGAAGGCCCGCGCCGAGGGCTCGACGAGGGCCACGCCGGCACGCCATCGGTGCATTGCCTGACGCCACGATGCTTCCAACAGCTGCGAGAGACTCCCGATTTACCTACGCGTGCGCCCGATGGTCACCATCGAAGCAGGCACCGGAGCCTTCTCTGGGTCCGATCGGCTCGTCGGCCCGCAGGCCCGCGGCTCGCTGCTATCCTCGACGCCGATGTCGACCGAGAAGCCGTCCGAGCCACGACCCGAAGTCGCCGTCACCACCATCGACGCGCGAGACAGGTCCATGGGCCAGGCTGTGCCGAGGTCGAGGCGATCCGCGCCGTGATGCGCAGCGTGCTGGCACGCGGCACCGGGGTCGTCTTGCTCCACCGGGGCAGGCGGTCGCGGTCGTCCAGTGACCGCCCGCTGGCCCGCATCGGTACCGACGAGGCGCGCGGCAAGGCCCACGAGCCAGCCGCGGACCGCGGCCTCGCGCTGCCGGCGCTTGCGCTGGCCCCGACGCCGGTTCCGCCCGTGATCGACCGCCGTTCGCACAACGGTGGCCCACGATGGCCCGGCCCCACCCGAGCGCCGTGAAGAAGCCGCCGAACCTCGTCTACGGCGGCGACGAGACGCCGCCGGCCGCGATCACCGTGGTCAGCGCCGTGCAGCACGTCGGCGTGATGGCGATCTTCCTGATCTACCCGCTGATCGTCTCGCGCGCCGCCGGCGCGCCGCCGGCCGAGACGGTGAACATCCTGCGCCTGAGCATGCTCGCGCTCGCGGTCGCGGTGCTGCTGCAGGCGCTGCCGCGCGGGCCGGTCGGCAGCCGCTTCCTGGCGCCGTCGATCTTCACCGGCGTCTACCTGGCGCCGTCGCTGCTGGCGGCCAAGCTCGGCGGCCTGCCGCTGGTCTGGGGCATGACGATCTTCGCCGGCCTGGTCGAGATCGGGCTGTCGCGCGTCTGGTCGCGGCTGCGCGCCTTCATCCCGCCCGAGACCGCCGGCATGGTGGTGTTCCTCGTCGGCGTGATCATCGGGCTGGCCGCGCTGCGCGTGATGCTGGGCGACGGCCACGACGGCATGGTCTCGGGCGGCGACGCGCTGATCGCCGGCGCGAGCCTGGCCACGATGATCGGCCTGAACATCTGGAACAAGGGCCGGCTGCGCCTGTTCTGCATCCTGGTCGGGATGGCGGTCGGCTACGCGCTGTCGGGCTTCACCGGCCACATCGGCGCTGCGGCCGTGCACGAGGTGCTGGGCCAGCCGCTGCTCGCGCTGCCGTCGGTCTCGCACCTGGCCTGGGCCTTCGACGCGTCGATGGTGATCCCGTTCGCCGTCACCGGCCTGGCCGCCGCGATGAGCGCGACCGCCGTCGTCACCACCTACCAGCGCCTGACCGACGCCGACTGGGTGCGGCCCGAGCAGCGCTCGATCTCGGGCGGCATCTTCGGCGACGGCATCGCCGCCGTCGCCGCCGGCCTGCTCGGCACGCATGGCCTGACGATCTCCACCGCCAACGTCGGCCTCGTCGCGGCCACCGGCGTGGCCAGCCGGCGCATCGCCTTCGTCATCGCCGGCATCCTGGTGCTGGCCGCGTTCCAGCCGACGCTGGTCGGCGTGCTGACGATCATGCCGCCGCCGGTGATGGCCGCGGCGCTGCTGTTCACCGCCGTGTTCATCATGATCGGCGGCGTGCAGATCATCTCGACGCGCGTGCTCGACCCGCGCCGCACGCTGGTCATCGGCGCCGGGATGATGTCGTTCTTCGCCGTCTCGGTCTTCCCGCAGGCCTTCGCCGGCGTGCCGCACTGGGCGCAGCCGCTGACGACCTCGCCGCTGGTGCTGGCGACGCTGGTCGCGCTGTCGCTGAACCTGCTGTTCCGCATCGGCATCCGGCGCAGCGTGAGCCTGACGATCGACCCCGGCGCGCTGGTGCTGGAAGAGGTCGAGCGCTTCGTCGAGCGCGCCGCGGGCGGCTGGGGCGCGCGGCGCGACGTGATCACGCGCGTCGAGTCCGCGCTGCAGCAGGCGGTCGAGGCGCTGGTCCATTACTGCGACGTCACCGGGCCGATCACGCTGACCGTCGGCTACGACGAGTTCGACATCGACGCCCGGCTCGCCTACGCGGGCATCGCGCTCGAACTGCCCGGCCGGCCGCCGTCGCACGACGAACTGATCGCGACCGACGACGGCCTGCGCCGCATGGCCGGCTACCTGGTGCGGCGTCAGGCCGAACGCGCGCACAGCGTGTCCGAGCACGGCATGACCGTGCTGCACCTGCACTTCAAGCACTGAACCGGGCGCAGCGCGCAGCAACGAGCGCGGCGCCGGCCGGGGTCGCGCCGACCTGCGGGCTCGGCGTCAGCCGGCGGGCCCGAGATCGAAGATCTGGTCGAAGCCCGAGTAGACGAAGATGTCGCGGATGTGCGGCTTGACGCCTAGCAGGCGCAGCTCGCCGGCGGCGGCCGTCAGCCGCTTGTGCGTCTTCAGCAGCACGCCCAGACCGGCGCTGGAGATGTAGTCCAGGTTGGTGCAGTCGAGCGTCACGATGCCGGCCAGGCGGTCGAACTGGCTCTGCGCGGCGGGTGCCTGCGCCGCGTCCAGGCGGCCGGCGATGCGCACCGCGCCGCCCGTGCCGGCGTCGATGCCGTCAATGCTCAGCATGGTCGTCTCCTTGGGTCGCTGTGCCGCCGGCCGCAGGGGCGCTTCCGGGCATGCCGGCCGGGCCGACGCGGAATCGGGTCCGCCCTTCGCGGCGTTCGGCGCTGTGCTCGTAGCGCATCGAGTCCACGAGCTGGCGGGTCAGGTGGATCCCCAGCCCGCCGGGCTCGCGCTGCGCGAGGGGCCGGTCGGTCCGCAGCTCGGGGGTCCGGGTCGGGTCGAAGGGGTCGACCCCGGCATCGATCAAGGTCACGTCGGCAGCTCCGTCGCGGCAGGAGATCTCGATGGCGATCGTCGGTGCTCCTGCGGGCGAATATTTGACCATGTTGGTGAAGAGCTCCTCGATCGCGAAATGGACGGCCTGGCGGCGCGCATCGTCCAGCGTCGACGGCGCGAGGGCCGCGTCGGTGAAGGCGACGATGGCGGCGAGCGCGTCGATGCGGCGCGCAAAGGCGCGGCGCTGCGTCACGCCGCCGCCTCGCGCTTGAGCAGCACCATCGTGATGTCGTCGTCCTGCGCTGCGCCGTCGGCGAAGGCGCGCACGCCGGCCAGCAGATCAGCTGCCAGTTCCGCCGCGCTGCCGCCGTCCCGTTCGCGCAGGATCTGCTCGACCCGCTCGCGGCCGAACTGCGTCCCTTGCGCGTCCTCGGTCTCGTAGACGCCGTCGGACAGCAGCGCGAGCACGTCGCCAGGCGCCATCTCGATCTCGACCGGCGGGCGCAGGCGCTGGATCGGCATCGCCCCGAGAGGAAAGCTCGTCGGCCCGTGGACCTCGCAGCGGCCGCTGGCAGCGCGCCAGAGCAGCACCGGCGCCTGGCCGGCGCTGAGAAAGCGCAGCCGGTGGGTGTCGGCGTCGAGCAGCCCGACGAACGCGGTGATGAAGCGGCCGTCGGGCAGCGTCGCGGCGAGCCGGTCGTTGACCTCGCGGAACGCGGTCTCGAGGTCGGCGCCGAGCTGGAACGCGATGCGCAGCATGGCCTGCATCTGCGTCACCGACAGCGCGGGCGCGATGCCGTGGCCGGTGGCATCGGCGAGCAGCAGCAACAGGCCCTGGTCGATGGCGCTCAGGTCGTAGGTGTCGCCACCGGTCTGCTCGGCAGGCAGGAAGGTACCGTGCATGTCGTAACCCGGCAGCGCCGGCACCGACGCCGGCAGCGTGCTCATCTGCACCACGCGCGCCAACGCCAGTTCGTGCCGCAGCCGCTCGCCTTCGACCAGCGCCTCGGTCATGCGCACCCGGCTCAGCGCGACCGCGCATTGCGCTGCCAGCGCCTCGGCCAGCGCCTGATCGTCGGCGCCGAAGACGGCGCTGTCCCCACCGCCGGGCGCGACACCATCCTGCCCGACGTGCTTGTTGAGCACCTGCATCACGCCGACCAGCGCGCCGCGGTGATCGATCAGCGGCAGCGTCAGGCTGCAGCGCGTGCGGAAGCCCGAGGCCCGGTCCAGCGCGCGGTCGAAGCGCGCATCGGCGTAGCAGTCCGGCACGTTGATCGGCACCCGGTCGCGGGCGCAGGCGCCGGCGAGCCCGCGACCGACCGGAATTCGCACGCGGGCGACGTCGCTGGAGACCTCCAGCACCAACTCGTCGGTGCCGGCGTCGTACAGCCAGACCGAGCAGCGCTCGGCGCGCAGCACCAAGCGCGCTGCGGCCGCGACCTCGCGCAACATCGTCGGCAGGTCGAACGGCGCGGCCAGCGCGCGCGTCACCGCGAGGATCGCCTCGAGGTCGCTGCGCGACAGCTGCGCGACACGGTCCGGTTCCGGGTTCAAGCGGGCCCTCCCACGCACGCCGCCATGAGCTCGCGGATAGGGGGGCGGTCGTCGAGGCGGTTCGCGTGGACCGGCGCGATGGCGCTGCCTCGCGACGACGCATCGCCCCTCGGGACGCTGAATTCCTCCGCGTCGAGGCGCTGGCCGGGCGCCGAGGATTCGACCGCCGCGTCTTCGAGCCGGCTGCGTTGCGCTTCAAGGGCCGCCATGCCCCGTTCAAGGGGCTGCGTCTCGGATCTCATTGACGCGAAGGATAGCAACGCGGCCAACGATCGCGACGCTGCGCGCGAGATGACGATCCCGCCCGTCGGGCCGCCTGCCGGTCCTCACGCCCCCGCCAGGTCCTTCGCCAGCATGAACCCCGACCCCGCCCCGGTACCCGCGCCAGGCCAGGTCGAGGCCCCCACGAGGTACAGCCGCTGCACCCCGGTTCGCCAGCGCGAAAAGCCGAAGGCCGGGCGGAAGGCGAAGAACTGGTCGAGGTGGTGACTGCCCGAAAGGCTGTCGCCGCCCACCAGGTTGGGGTTGTCGCGTTCCAGGTCGGCGGGCGACAGCACCTGCCGCGCCAGCACCAACGCGCCGGTGCCGGGCGCGTGGCGCTCCAGCAGCGCCATCGCGCGGTCGGCATAGGCTTCTTTCAGCGCATCCCAGTGCGCGGGCTCCAGCTGGCCCGCCGCGTCGCCGCGCACCTCGGCAGGCAGCACCCGCACCTGCAGCCACAGCACGTGCCGGCCGGCCGGCGCTCGCCCGGGGTCGTAGACCGTGGGCTGGCCCACCACCAGCACAGGCTCGGCCGGCAGCAGGCCCGCCATGGCCTCGCGGTAGGTGCGCGCCATCTGGTCCAGCGTGGGCGCGACGTGCACGTAGGCAAAGCGGCCGAGTTCGGTGCCGGCGCGCCAGGGCGGCAACGCGCGCATCGCCAAGTGAATCATCATCGTGCCGGGGCCGGCACGCAAACGCGCGGGAGCCGGCAGCGCTCCCGCGCCGGCGGCCGGCCCGTCAGCCGGCGACGCACCCGTCGCCAGCAGGCGTCCGTACAGCGCCCGCGGATGCACGTTGGCGATCACCGCCCGGCGCGCGGCGATACGCGTCCCGTCGGCCAGCACCACGCCGAGCGCCTGCGCCGACTGCACGTCGATGGCCGCCACCTCGCTGCCGGTGCGCACCTCGCCGCCGGATTCTTCGATGACCTTGACCATCGCGCGCACGACCGTGTCGGCGCCGCCCTGCCCCAGCGCCATGCCGAAGGCCTGGCCCGCCATCGATTCCAGATACGGAAACAGCGCGCCACCCGCCACGTCGGGGGCAAAGTCCAGGTGCATGCCCCAGGCCGCCATCATCGCCTGCAGGCCTTCGTCCTCGAAGCGCGCACCCAGCCAGCTTCGCGGGCTGGACAGCAAGAGCCTGGCGGTTTCCATGCACCAGGGCAGGCCCTTGGCCCGCCACATCGCCCACAGCGCACGCGCCAGCGCCCAACTGGGCATCGGCGTGCCCAGCAGCGCGAACAGGTGGGGCGCGTCGGCGCCGAACGCAGTGGTCATCGCGCGCCAGGTCTCGGCGTCGCGCGGGTTGCGCGCGGCGATGCGCGCGGTGGTGGCGGCCAGGTCGGTGTCCACCCCCAACCAGCGGCCGTCGTCGAAGACGGATGCAAAGGGGTGCGACGCCGGCACCAGCGCAAGCCCGGCCGCGTCCAGCCGCGCCTTGTGCGCGGCGTAGAAGGCCGAGCCGGCAAACAGGCTCAGGTTCATCGCGTACAGGTCGTGGCGAAAGCCCGGCAGCGTGATCTCGGCCGTCTTGACCGCGCCGCCGGGCGTGGCGGCGCGCTCCAGCACCAGCACCTTCCAGCCCTTGCTGCCCAGGTGCACGCCGGCGGCAAGCCCGTTGTGCCCTGCCCCCACCACGATGGCGTCCCAGCCCATGCATCGACTCCCGGCTTGTTGCAGCGGGCCAGTCTAGGTGGCGGACCCCTGGCGTGGCGATGCGCGGCGCTCAAGTCTGCGGAAGTCGGACAGCGGCCTGCGACAAACGGACAGCCGGGGTGCCGCGTCGCAAATGCCTGCACGCAGAAGAGGGGCGCGCCGAGCTGCAGGCGGCGCCTGCCGAGCGCGGTGGCGTGACGCGCACCGCGTTGCGCTGGGGCTTCTCGCACTTCGGCCCGTTCTCGGCGCCGTACCGGCGGCGCTTCGGCGAGTTGCCGTCACGGACGGCGGGCCACGGCGCCAGTCACCGAGGCCGCTGGGCCTCGAGGAAATGTGGCTTCGCCACTTTCCTTGATCCCCGCGGGGGGCGGCCGGCTTTGGCCGGCCTTGGGGCGCTCAGAACGCGGCGATGCCGGTGATCGCCCGACCCAGGATCAGCGCATGCACGTCGTGCGTGCCCTCGTAGGTGTTGACCACCTCCAGGTTGACCATGTGGCGGATGATGCCGAACTCGTCGGAGATGCCGTTGCCGCCGAGCATGTCGCGCGCCTGCCGGGCGATGTCCAGTGCCTTGCCGCAGCTGTTGCGCTTCATGATCGAGGTGATCTCCACCGCCGCGGTGCCCGCGTCCTTCATGCGCCCGAGCTGCAGGCAACCCTGCAGCCCCAGCGCGATCTCGCTCAGCATGTCGGCCAGCTTCTTCTGGACCAGCTGGTTGGCGGCCAGCGGGCGGCCGAACTGCGGGCGGTCCAGCACGTACTGGCGCGCGCGGTGGAAGCAGTCCTCGGCCGCGCCCAGCGCACCCCAGGCGATGCCGTAGCGCGCGCTGTTCAGGCAGGTGAACGGCCCCTTGAGGCCGCGCACCTCGGGGAAGGCGTTCTCCTCGGGGCAGAACACCGCGTCCATCACGATCTCGCCGGTGATCGATGCGCGCAAACCCATCTTCCCGTGGATCGCCGGCGCCGACAGCCCCTTGGCGCCCTTGTCGAGGATGAAGCCGCGGATGGCCCCTTCGTCGTCCTTGGCCCAGACCACGAAGACGTCGGCGATCGGCGAGTTGGTGATCCACGTCTTGGCGCCCGACAGGCTGTACCCGCCCGCCACCTTGCGGGCGCGGGTGACCATGCTGCCGGGATCGGAGCCGTGATTCGGCTCGGTCAGGCCGAAGCAGCCGATCCACTCGCCGCGGGCCAGCCTGGGCAGGTATTTCTGCTTCTGCGCCTCGCTGCCGAATTCAAAGATCGGCACCATCACCAGCGACGACTGCACGCTCATCATCGAGCGGTAGCCCGAATCGACGCGTTCGACCTCGCGCGCCACCAGGCCGTAGCAGACGTAGTTCAGGCCAGCGCCGCCGTAGGCCTCGGGGAGCGTCGGGCCCAGCAGGCCGAGCTCGCCCATCTCGTTGAAGATGCCGCGGTCGGTCGTCTCGTGGCGGAAGGCTTCCAGCACCCGCGGCGCCAGCCGCTCCTGGCAGTAGCCGTGCGCCGCGTCGCGCACGGCGCGCTCGTCGGCGCCGAGCTGCGCGTCGAGCAGCAGCGGGTCGGCCCAGTCGAAGCTGGCCTTGGGGGTCACGGTCATCATCGTCGAATCTCCGGGAACTCTTGAACAACGAGGCTCAGGCGGGGATCACGGCCGTGCACTCGATCTCGACCTTGGCCCGGTCCTCGATCAAGGCCTGCACCTCGACCGCCGTCATCGCCGCGTTGTAGACGCCGACGATTTCGCGAAACGCCGCGCCGATCGCCCGGCCGGCCGCCAGGTACTCGCGCTTGTCGGTCACGTACCAGGTCATGCGCACGATGTGTTCGGGCCGGCCGCCGGCCTCGCGCAGCACCTCGACGACGTTCTTCAGCGCCTGCGCGGATTGGGCCGCGAAATCGTCGCTGTGGAACACGCCTTGCGCGTCCCAGCCGACCATGCCGGCGATGTAGACCTGGCGGCCGCTGGCGGCGACGCCGTTGGCGTAGCCCTTGGGCCGTGGCCAGCCGGCGGGCAACAACACTTCGGGATTGGCTTGCATGCTGCAGTCCTCTTTCATTGAACGATGCCGACGGGGCGGGCGCTGGCCACGCGAAGCGAGCGGCGGCCCGGACGCGCGACCTCGAGCGGCATCGGCGACTCGCGGACGAACACCGCGCCGCTCATCCGCGCACGTCCTTCAGAAGCTCGCGCGCGATGATGAGCTGCTGGACCTCGGTCGCGCCTTCGTAGATGCGCAGCGCGCGGATCTCGCGGTACAGGCGCTCGACCGGCTGCTCGCTCACCACGCCCAGACCACCGAAGAGCTGCAGCGCGGCGTCGATGACCTGCTGGGCGCCTTCGGTGGCCACCATCTTGGCCATCGCCGCCTCGCGCGTGACGTTGCGGCCCTGGTCGCGTTGCCAGGCCGCGCGGTAGGTCAGCAAGGCGGCGCTGTCGATGGTGGTGGCCATCTGCGCCAGCTTGGCCTGGGTGAGCTGGAAGTCGGCCAGAACGCCGTCGAACATCCTTCGCGTGCGGGCGCGCGCCAGCGCTTCGGCGAGCGCCCGGCGCGCGAAGCCCAGCGCCGCCGCCGCCACCGAGGTGCGGAACACGTCCAGCGTGCGCATCGCCACCTTGAAGCCTTCGCCGGCCGCACCGACGCGTTGGCTGGCCGGGACCCGGCAGTTCGTGAAACGCAGCCGCGCCAGCGGATGCGGGGCGATGACGTCGATGCGCTCGGCGACCTCGAAACCGGGCGTGCCGGCGTCGACGATGAAGGCCGAGATGTCCTTGGCGCCGCGGGCCGGAACGCCCTCCGGTCGCGCACCGGGCGCGTCGCCGCTGCGCGCGAAGACGACGTAGAAGTCGGCGATGCCCCCGTTCGAGATCCAGGTCTTCTCGCCGTTCAGCAGCACGTGGTCGCCGTCGACCGTGGCGGCGCATTGCATCGCCGCGACGTCCGATCCGGCCTGCGGCTCGGACAGCGCGAAAGCGGCGATCGCCTCGCCGCTCGCGACCCGCGGCAGGTAGCGCTGTTTCTGCGCCTCGCTGCCGGCCAGGCTGATCGCGCCGGAGCCCAGACCTTGCATCGCGAAGGCGAAGTCGGCCAGCCCGGAGTGCCGCGCCAGCGTCTCGCGGATCAGGCAGATCGCGCGCGTGTCCACCGTGTCGCCGAACGCGCCGTAGGACGTGCCGGCGATGGCATGGCGCAACCAGCCGGCGGCGCCGAGCGAGCGCACCAGCGCCCGGCACGCGGCATCGACATCGTGGCCATGCGTCTGCGGCACGTGCCGCGCGGCCCAGCCCTCCAGCTCGCGCGCCAGCGCGGCATGCCGGGTTTCGAAGAAGGGCCAGTCGAGGTGGGTCAGTTCGCTCATGGGGGTGCGGCAGGGGGCGGCTCAGTCGCCTTTGAACTCGGGCTTTTGCTTGGCGACGAACGCGTGGTAGGCGCGCGAAAAGTCCTCGGTCAGCATGCAGATCGCCTGCGCCTGCGCTTCCGCCTCGATCGCCTGCTCGATCGTCATCGCCCACTCCTGATGGAGCATGGTCTTGGTGATGCCGTTCGCGAAGCTGGGGCCGGCCGCCAGCTCGTGCGCCAGCGCGGTGGCCTGGTCGAGCAACGCGTCCGGCGCACACAGGCGGTTGAAGAAGCCCCAGCGCTCGCCCTCCTCGCCGCCCAGCGAGCGGCCGGTGTAAAGCAGCTCGCTCGCGCGGCCCTGGCCGACGATGCGCGGCAGGATCGCGCAGGCGCCCATGTCGCACCCGGCCAGGCCGACGCGGTTGAACAGAAACGCGGTCTTGCTGCGCGCGGTGCCCAGGCGCAGGTCGGACGCCATCGCGATGATCGCGCCGGCGCCGGCACAGACGCCGTCGACGGCCGCCACGATCGGCTGCGGGCAGGCGCGCATGGCCTTCACCAGGTCGCCGGTCATGCGCGTGAACATCAGCAGCTCGGGCGCCTTCAGCCGCACCAGCGGGCCGATGATCTCGTGCACGTCACCGCCCGAGCAGAAGTTGTCGCCGGCCCCGGCGACGACCACCGCCTTCACGTCGTCGGCGTACTTCAGCCGGCCGAACAGATCGCGCAATTCGGCATACGAGTCGAAGGTCAGCGGGTTCTTGCGCTCGGGCCGGTCGAGCGTGACGATGCCGGTGCCCGCGACCACCTGCCACTTGAAATGGGTGGTCTGGTCGGCAGCCATCGGCCTGCGGTTGCCGGCCAGCAACGCGGGGTCGACGCGGTTCGTCTTGTCTTCGCTCACTTGTTCTCCTCTCGCGCCTGTTCCTGCAGACGCACCAGTTGCACGCGCAACGCGCCCAGCCGTCCGTAGAGCTGCTGCACCGCGTCGGCATCGAGCCCGCCGAGCAGCTCCAGAATCCACTGCTCGTGCACCCGTGCCATCGCCGCGAAGCCTTCGCGGCCCAGTGGCGTCAGGCGCACGATCCACGAGCGGCGGTCGGTCGGGCTGCTTTCGCGGGCGACCAAGCCCTCGCGCTCCAGCTCGTCGGTCAGCCCGGTGACGTTGGCGCCGGTGACCATCAGGCAGCGCGACAAGTCCTTCATCTTCAGACCGTCGGGCTGGCGGTAGAGCTGGGCCATGTAGTCGAAGCGCGGCAGCGAGATGCCGAAGCGCAGCCGCAGCCGGCGCCGGATCTCGTCCTCGATCTGCGTCGTGCAGGCCAGCATGCGCAGCCACAGCTTGAGCGCCGCATGGTCGCCGCGCTCGGCTCGCGCTTCGTGGCCGAGTTCGTCGACCTCGTTGAGCAAGGCCCGGCTGGGGTCGGCGTTCTTCGTCATCGCATCACTTCTCCACCGCACACGGCGATGGATTGTCCGTGCACCGACGCCGCTGCGTCGCCGCACAGCCAGCGCACCGTGTCCGCCACTTCATCGGGCTGCACGATGCGGCCCTGCGGGTTGCCGGCGGCGAACTCGGCGCGCGCGGAGTCGGCGCTGCGGCCGGTCCTGGCCACCACGTTGGCGATGCCCTCGCGCAGGAGGTCGGTCTCGGTATAACCCGGGCACACCGCGTTCACGGTGATGCCCTTCGTTGCCACCTCGAGCGCCAGCGCACGCGTCAGGCCGATGACGCCGTGCTTGGCGGCACAGTAGGCCGTGACGTAGGCATAGCCGACCAGCCCCGCGGTGCTGGCCACGTTGACGACGCGGCCCCAGCCCGCGACCAGCATGTCGGGCAGCGCGGCCTGGGTGCAAAGCAGCGTGCCGGTCAGATTGACGTCGAGCATGCGGCGCCACAGCGGCGCGTCGGTCTTCAGGAAGGGCGCGCTGCCGGCTTGCCCGGCGTTGTTGACCAGGATCGCCAGCGGGCCGAAGCGCTCGCGCGCGCGCGCCAGCGCCGCGGCCACCTGGTCCGCGTCGGCAACGTCGGCGCTGACGGCATGCCATTGCTCGCGGTGGCCGGCGGCCATCGCCTCGAAGCCGTCGAGCCGGCGGCCCAGCACGGTGACGCTGGCGCCTTCGGCAACCAGCGCGCGGGCGATCGCCGCGCCGATGCCACGCCCGCCGCCGGTGACGAGCGCATGTCGACCGGCCAGGCCCGATGGCGAATCGGCGTCGGCCACGCTCAGGCCTCCGCCGCGCGCACCGGCGAGGTCGCGGCCAGCGCGGCCTGGGCCTTCTCGCGCTCGACGTTGGCCTCCATCTGCGCCTTGGCCGAGCGGTATTGCCGCGGCCAGGCGAGCGCCGCGTAGCCGATCTTGGCGGCCTCGGTCAGCGTCCAGGCCGGGTTGGCCAGATGCGGGCGGGCCACCGCGCACAGGTCGGCGCGGCCGGCGGCGATGATGCTGTTGACATGGTCGGCCTCGCTGATCGCGCCCACCGCGATGGTCGCGATGCCGGCCTCCTGGCGGATGCGGTCGGCGAACGGCGTCTGGAACATGCGGCCGTAGACCGGCTTCTCCTTCTTGCTGACCTGGCCCGAAGAGCAGTCGATCAGGTCGGCGCCGGCGGCCTTGAAGGCGCGCGCGACGAGCACCGCATCGGCCGGCGTGATGCCGCCGTCGACCCAGTCGTGCGCCGAAATGCGGACCGACATCGGCCGCTCCGCCGGCCACGCTGCACGCACCGCGGCAAACACCTCCAGCGGGTAGCGCAGGCGGTTGTCCAGGCTGCCGCCGTAGGCATCGTCGCGCTGGTTGGTGAGCGGCGAGATGAAGCTCGACAGCAGGTAGCCGTGCGCGCAATGAAGCTCCAGCCAGTCGACGCCGATCTCGGCCGCGGCCCGCGTGCTGGCGACGAACTGGGCCAGCACCTCGTCCATGTCGGCCCGCGTCATCGCCCGCGAAACCTGGCTCACGCCGTCGAGGTACTGCTGCGGCGACGCCGACATGATCGGCCAGTTGCCGCTCTCCAGCGGCTGGTCGATGCCGTCCCAGGCCAGGCGGGTCGAGGCCTTGGCACCGGCATGGCCGATCTGCAGCGCGAACTTGGCGTCGGAGTTGGCATGCACCCAGTCGACGATGCGCTGCCAGGCCGCGCGGTGCTCCGGCGCATACATCCCCGGACAGCCGGGGGTGATGCGGCCGTCGGCGCTGACGCAGGTCATCTCGGCGAACACCAGTCCGGCCCCGCCCATCGCTCGCGCCCCGAGGTGCACCAGGTGGTAGTCGCCGGCGACGCCGTCGACCGCCGAGTACTGGGCCATCGGCGAGACGACGACGCGGTTCTTCAGCGTCAGCCCGCGCACCGTGTAGGGGGTGAACATCGGCGGCGGCGCGCTCTGGCCGGCGGGCACCGGCACGCCGGCGCGCCGGGCAAACCAGCGTTCGTAGTCGCCCAGCCAGCCGGCGTCGCGCAGGCGCAGGTTTTCGTGGCTGATGCGCTGGCTGCGCGTGAGCATCGAGTACATGAACTGCGGCGGGCTCAGCTGTTCGCAATAGCGCTCGCCGCAGACCTCGAACCATTCCATCGCGTTCCAGGCCGCGTTCTGCAGCCGCAGCACATCGACGCTGCGCGCCTCCTGGTAGCGCGCCAGCACGGCCGGGATCCGGTCCGCCGTGTCGCCCAGTTCGCCGAACAGGCGGGTCAGTTCGATCGCGTCCTCGATCGCCAGCTTGGTGCCCGAACCGATCGCGAAATGCGCGGTGTGCACCGCATCGCCCATCAGAACGACGTGGCTGCGCCCGTTGAAGTGCGACCACTGCTCGCACTTGACGCGCTGGAAGTTGAGCCAGGCGGAGCCGCGCAGGTGGCGCGCATTCGTCATCAGCCGGGCGCCCTGCAGGTTCTTCGCGAACACTCGCTCGCAGAAGGCGATCGACTGGTCCTGGTCCGCGCGGTCCAGGCCGTGCGCCTGCCAGACCGCCTCGGGGCATTCGACGATGAAGGTGGTGGTGTTCTCGTCGAACTTGTAGACGTGGGCCTGGAACCAGCCGTGCTCGGTCTTCTCGAACAAGAAAGTGAAGGCGTCGTACAGCTTGTGCGTGCCGAGCCAGAGGTACCGATTCGGCCGTACCACGATGTCCGGCTTGAAGACCGCCTCGTAGCGGCCGCGGATGCGCGAGTTGATGCCGTCCGCGGCGACGATCAGGTCGGCGTCGGGATAGTCGAGATCGGACTCGACGTCGGTCTCGAAGACCAGCTCGACGCCCAGTTGCTCGCAGCGCGCCTGCAGGATGTTGAGCAGCTTCTTGCGGCCGATGCCGACGAAGCCATGGCCGCCCGAACGGATGACCTCGCCCTTGAAGTGCAGCTCGATGTCGTCCCAGTGGTTGAAGGCCTGCTCGATCTCGACGGCGGTGACGCTGTCCCACCGGCGCATGTTGTCCATCGTCGCGTCGGAGAACACCACGCCCCAGCCGAAGGTGTCGTAGGGCTTGTTGCGCTCGACCACGGTGATGTCGTGCGCCGGGTTGCGCATCTTCATCAACAGTCCGAAGTAGAGGCCGGCAGGCCCCCCGCCGAGGCAGACGATTTTCATGAGCGTTCCTGCGCAGTGGAGCCACCGACGGCCAACCCGTCGACGGCGCGGGGACGAAGGGCATCGCCCCGAGCACTCGGCGACGACCGTTCGGCGACCACCTTTGTTAGATATAAATTGTTTATATCTAAATTAGTTTAGTGGATCGCACGGTCACTGGCAAGTCGTGCGCTGCGCGACGGAGCGTCGGGCGGACATCGGCGACCGGCCGACCTCCAGCGCGGCCTCGATGCCACCGAAGACATCAGGCGCGATCCCATCGCGAACCAGCGCGAGACGGTGGGCCCCGTGACTCGAGGCAACCCGGAACTCACCACCGAAGGGACGCTGCACGTCCTGCCTGCCGGTGCCGGCTCGAGATCTGCGGCGGGTCATGCACCGAGCGGCAGCCGAGCGCGCTCGTCCCGACGCGCCAGGCGGACCAGCAGGTGCTCGACCTCGGCGCGGGCCGTTGCCGACAGCGGGCCCGCGGGTTGGCGCATCGCGGCGCTGGCGAGCAGGCCACGGCGCATCAACAGGTACTTGCGCACGGCCAGCCCGACCCCGGGCTGCTGCTCGTAGCGCAGCAGCGGCAGGTGGGCGTCGAACAGGTCGTGCGCGGCTTCGCGCTGGCCGGCGGCCGACAGCCGCACCACGTCGCACAGCATGTCGGGGAAGGCATAGCCGGTGTTCGCGCCGTCGGCGCCGCGCTCCATCTCGTAGTCGAGGAACAGGCCGTTGTTGCCGCACAGGATCGCGATGTGCCGCATCGAGCCGTCGCGCTCGAAGCCCCGCAGCGCCGAGATCTTCTCCAGCCCCGGCCAGTCCTCGTGCTTGAGCATCACGCAGGACGGCAGCTCGCCGACGATCCTGCGGATCACCGCCGGTGCCATCTGCACCGAGAAGGTCAGCGGGTAGTCCTGGATCACGAAGGGCACGTCGGCGCCGATCGCGTCCACCGCCTGCCGGTAGTAACCGACGATCTGCTCGTCGGTGCGCAGCGTGTTCGGCGGCGCGATCATCACGCCGGCTGCCCCGGCGCCCATGACCTCGAGCGTCAGCTCGCGCATCGCCGCGAAACCCGGCGCCGAGACGCCGACGATCACCGGCAGCGACGGCGCGCGCCGGATCATGCGCCGCGCGACCTCGACACTCTCGACGTGGCTCAGCTTGGGCGCTTCGCCGAGCTGGCCGAGCACGGTCAGCCCCGTCGCGCCGATGCCGAGATAGAAATCGACCAGCCGGTCGATCGACGCGGTGTCGATGCGCCCGTCGTCGAAGAAGGGGGTCGGCGCGATCGGGTAGACGCCTCGGGCGTCCGCGGTCAGTGGCATCGAAGCGCTCCCTTCGTCGTCGTTGAACCCGCGCCATTCTGCGGCCTGCGCCGCGCCGTTCCGGCCCGAACGGGACCGGATGCACGCAGAATGGGGCACGCGGCACGGTCCCGGGGCTGCGACGAGCGTTGAGGTGACGACCATGGACAAGCTTTCGATTCCCGCACTGAAGCCGCTCGTCGGGCGCGTGGCGACGAGACGCCGCGCCCTTCGCCTCGGCGCGCTGCTCGCGGCCGCGTTGTCGCTGGCCGCATGCGCGGTCCAGGTGCAGAACCGACAGCCGGCGCAAGAGCTTGCGCGCCTCGCGAAGCCGCCCGGTTCGGTCTACACCGGCTGGCGCGTCTTCCAGGACCGCTGCGCGAGCTGCCACGGGCCGGCGGCGACCGGCACCGCGCGCGCCCCGGACCTGCTGCCCCGGGTGCGCGAGATGGGCCCGCGCCGCTTCGTCGGCCTGGTGCTCAAACGCTACGACTGGAACCTTCCTCCGGCGCAGGCGCGCAGCGAGGGCGCCGCGCGCGAAGCCCTGGTCGAGGACATCGTGCAGCGCAAGGCCGGCACGCTGACGATGCCGGCCTGGGAAGGCGAGCCCCAGGTGAGCGCCCATATCGCCGACCTCTACGCCTATCTCTCGGCGCGCGCCGAAGGCGCGCAGGGCCCGGGACGCCCGGCACCCTAGCGTCGGCCCGCGGGGAACGACCCAAGCAACCGGTCCGATCGCCCGCGGCAGCGAACGATGGCCCCAGCTGCCGGCGCGCGGATTCCGGTCATCCTGTTCGGGGCCTTCGATCGCCACAACTTCGGCGATCTGCTGTTTGCGCATGTCGCGTCCGCGCTGCTGCCCGGGCAGGACCTGGTCTTCGCGGGCCTGGCCGAACGCGACCTGCGCCGCCACGGCGGCCATCGGGTGGTGGCGCTGGCCAGCCTGGCGCTCGGCGCGGGCGCTCCACCTTGCAGCCTGATCCACGTCGGCGGCGAGATCCTCGACTGCGACGCCTGGCAGGCCGCGGTCATGCTGCTGCCGCCCGGCGAAGCGCAGTCGACCATCGCCTACCTCGAGGCCCGGCCCGACGAGCGGCAGGCCTGGGTGCGCGACAGGCTGGGCAGCGCCGCGCTCGCGCCTTACGTGGTCTCGCGCCGCACGCACCCCGCGTTGATGCGGGTCGTCCACGCCGGCGTCGGAGGCACCGGACTGGATCGGGCGGACCCCGGACTGCGCGCCGAGGTCCTGGCCGATCTGAAGGCGGCCGACGCGGTCAGTGTCAGGGACCGGTGCACGCTCGGCCATCTGGCCGCCGCCGGGCTCGGTGCCCGCCTGATGCCGGATCCCGCCGTCATGGTGGCCGAGCTCTTCGCCGCGCGCATCCGCGGCCGCGCGGACAGCCGGCGAGGTCGCCGGGTGCGGCGCGCGTTCCCGCAAGGCTTCGTCGCGGTCCAGTTCAGCGCCGACTTCGGCGACGACGAATCGCTGACCCGGATCGCCGCGCAGCTGGACCGCATCGTCGCGCGGCACGGCTTCGGCGTGCTGCTGTTCCGCGCCGGCGCGGCGCCATGGCACGACGACCCGGCGCTGCTCGACCGGGTCGCCGCGCTGATGCGGCCCGGGTCGGCGCGCCGCTTCGAATCGCTCGACCTGTGGGACCTCTGCGCCCTGATCGCGAGCAGCCGCGCCTACTGCGGCAGCAGCCTGCACGGCCGGATCGTCGCCGCCGCCTTCGCGCTGCCGCACGTCAACCTTCGCTCGCCGGCCGCGCCGGGCGGCCCGACCAAGCAGGCGGCCTACGCCGCCACCTGGGACGAGCCCGGCCAGCCGGGCGAGGTCGACCCGCGCGACCTGGCCGAGGGCCTGCACAGTGCCCTGACGGTGCCGCCGGAGCGGCTCCGGCACCAGGCCGCCAGGTTGGCCAGGCTGTACCGGGACGGTTTCGCCGCACTCTGCCCGGTGTCGACGTGAACGCTTGGGCGCGCGATGACGCGCCTCAATCAGGATCGACGCGCCGCGGCGCATAAGGAGCTGCGCGACGGCGGGCCTCCCCGGCTCGCTCGCGCGCCGATGCGAGCCCGGCAGGGACGGGCCAGGGGAGTCGAGCCATGGAACCGAGGTCATCGAGTGGCACCGGCCGAGTTGCCCGGCGCCTGCCGGAGGCGGCCCTGATCGAGGCTGCCGCCCTCGCCTACGCCGCGCGCGGCTGGTCGGTGATTGCTATGCAGCCGCAGGGCAAGCGGCCGCTCGTGGCCTGGCGCGATTTCCAGCAGCGCCGCGCGAGCGCGGACGAGATCGCGCGCTGGTTCCAGCGCTGGCCCGACGCGAACGTCGGCATCGTGACCGGCCGCCTCTCGGGGATCGTCGTCGTCGACGTCGACCTGCGCCACGGTGGGCCGGACAGCATCGCGGAAGCCGAGTCCGCGCAAGGGCGCTTGCCGCCGACCGTCGAGGCGGCCACCGGCGGCGGGGGTCGCCACCTCTACTACGCGCACCCGGGCACGACGGTGGCCAACCGCGTCGCCCTCCGCCCCGGCATCGACCTGCGCGGCGACGGCGGCTGCGTCGTCGCGCCGCCCTCGGTGCACCCCAGCGGAAGGCGCTACGCCTGGGTCGACGGACAGGGTCCGGACGAGATCGCGCTCGCGCCGCTGCCGCGCCACTTCGCCGCACGGGCGGGGACCGCGAATCCGGGCGGCCACGCGCGCGAACACTGGCGCGAACTGATCCGCGACGACATCCTCGAAGGCCGCCGCAACGACACGCTCGCGTCGTTGACCGGCCATCTGCTGTGGCGAGAGGTCGACGTCGACGTCGTGCTCGAGCTGATGCTCGCCTGGAACCGGGCCCATTGCCGCCCGCCGTTGCCGGACGACGAGGTCGCGCGCGTGGTTCAGAGCATCGCGCGTGTCCACGAGCGGGGATCCTCCGCGTCGCCCTGACCGGAGCCGCCCGGCGCTTCGGCTGCGGCGGTGTCAGCCGACCAGGCCGAGCGCAGCTCGGCCTCGACCTCCGCCGCGCGCCCGCTGTAGCGCGGCGAGAAGTGGAACGGCACGACCGCGCGGGCGCCGACATCGCGCGCGATCCGGCCCGCCTGGCGTGCGGTCAGGTGGTTCTTGCGCTGCGCATGCGCCCGGTCGGCGTCGAGGAACACGCTCTCGATGAAGAGCTGGTCGACGCCGGCGAGCAGCGTTGCCAGCGCTTGCCGGTTCGCGTCGGTGAAGCGCAGGTCGGTCGCGTAGCCGATGCGCTGGCCGGGGCTCACGTCGAGAACGATCTCGCTCAGCTCGCCGACGCTGCGGCTCGTCTCGTGCTCGCCCAGCCGGTCGCGCCAGCGCAGCCGGATCGGCGTGTGCGCGGGGGCTCCCGCCAGGATCGCGAGCTTCAGGTCGCGCAGCCAGGGGCCGGTGGACAGGCCCAGCGCCGCGAGCCGGTCCTTCGCGACCCGCGGGCGCGCCTTCTCCTCGATCGCGAAGGCCAGGCAGGGCATCTCGTGATCGACGAAGCGCCCGCGCACGCGAAACAGCGCTTCGTCGAGCAGCAGGTCGTCGGCGCCTTCGAACGGCGCGCCATCCTCGCGCGCGAAGCCGGTGCGGCTGGAGAAGCGCGCGCGCTGCCCGCGGCCGTCGAGGCCGACCTCGCGCACGTCGAGCACCAGTTCGACGGCGTAGCGGTGGACCACGTTCCAGGTGTACGCGCGCAGCTTGTGCTCGACCTGCGCGACGAAGCCCGGCCCGCCGAACAGCACCAGACTGTCCTTGCGCCCGAGCACGACGCGCAGCAGCGTGTCGAAGCCGACGAAGTGGTCCATGTGGGTGTGGCTGACGAACACATGCGACAGGCGCAGCAGCTTGCGCGGCGGCAGCACCGCGATGTCGCCCAGGTCGAACAGCAGCGCCCGGCGTTCGTCGCGAAAGTCGACGTACAGGCCGGGGTCGCCGAACGGATCGTTGACGAGACGGGCTTCGAACAGGTGACGCATGGGCGGGCCGCTGCAAGGCGCCTCCTGTCTATCGCGTCGCGGAAGCATCCGATTGATCGAGCGCAAGCGCCATGCCTCGTCTCCTTGCGATCGTCGTCGTCACGCCGAACAGGAATGCCGACATGCCCGAGACACAGCGCTTCGATGCCAGACGCCGCGCCGCGATCGGCGTGGCGCTCGGCGCCGCCGGTGCCACGGCCCTGCGGCCGCGTCGCGGCCCAGCCCGCGGCGGGCGCGGTGCTGCCTGCGCCGGACCGGACCGGCGGCATGACCCTGACGCAGGCGCTCGTGCGCCGCCGTTCGGTGCGCCGCTACGGACCGCAGCCGCTCGCGCTGGGCGACCTGTCGCAACTGCTCTGGGCGGCGCAGGGGACCACCGCCTCCGGCGGCCGACGGACCGCGCCATCGGCCGGTGCGCTCTACCCGCTCGAGCTCCACCTGGTCGCAACAAGGGTGCAAGGCCTGGCCCCCGGCGTGCACCGCTACCTGGCGGCGGCGCATGCGCTGCAAGGCCCGAACGCAGCCGCCGCGGCGTCGACGCTGCAGCAGGCGGCGGCGGGCCAGCCGGCCGTCGCTGCGGCCGCCGCAGTGGTGGTGATCACCGCCGTCGACGAACGCAGCGCGCGCAAGTACGGACCACGGGCCGCGCGCTACGTCGCCTTCGAGGCCGGCGCCGCGGCGCAGAACCTCGCGCTGCAGGCGGCCGCGCTCGGCCTCGGCAGCGTCGTGATCGGCGGCTTCGACGACGCCGCGGTCGCCCGCGCGCTGCTGCTGCCCGCGGGCGAGCGGCCGGTCGTGATGCTGCCGATCGGCATGCCCGCCTGATTCACGGAGAACCCCATGCGCATCGGCGTCCCGAAGGAGATCAAGGACCACGAGTACCGCGTCGGCCTGACGCCGGCGAGCGTGCGCGAGCTGCGCGCCCGCGGCCACGAGGTCCTGGTGCAGTCCGGTGCCGGCGCCGCGATCGGTCTCGGCGACGAGTCCTACCGCCAGGCGGGCGCGGCGCTGGTGCCCGGCGCCGAAGAGGTCTTCGCCTGGGCCGAGATGATCGTCAAGGTCAAGGAACCGCAGCCGGCCGAATGCCGGCTGCTGCGCGAGGGCCAGATCCTCTACGCCTACCTTCACCTGGCGCCGGACCCGGCGCTGACGGCGGCGCTGGTGAGCTCGGGCGCCGTCTGCATCGCCTACGAGACCATCACCGGTCCCGGCGGCGGCCTGCCCTTGCTCGCGCCGATGAGCGAGGTCGCCGGGCGCATGGCGATCCAGGCCGGCGCCGCCCACCTCGAAACGTCCAAGGGCGGCATGGGGCTGCTGATGGGCGGCGTGCCCGGCGTTCCCGGCGCCCAGGTCGTGATCCTCGGCGCGGGCGTGGTCGGCACGAACGCGCTGCAGATGGCCGTCGGCCTGGGCGCGCGCGTGACGATCCTCGACCGCAACGTCGACCGGCTGCGCCAGCTCGACCGGGTCTTCGGCAACCGCGTTCAGACCGCGTACTCGACGGCGCAGGCACTCGACGACTGGGTCGCCGTGGCGGACCTCGTCGTCGGCGGCGTGCTGGTCCCGGGCGCCGCGGCGCCCAAGCTGGTGACGCGCCGGATGGTCGCCGGCATGAAAGCGGGCTCGGTCGTCGTCGACGTGGCGATCGACCAGGGCGGCTGCTTCGAGACCTCGCATCCGACCACGCACACCGAGCCGACCTTCGTCGTCGACGGCGTCGTCCACTACTGCGTCGCGAACATGCCCGGCGCGGTCCCTCGCACCTCGACCTTCGCCCTCAACAACGCGACGCTGGTCCACGCGCTGGCGATCGCCGACAAGGGCTGGAAGCGGGCCGCGCTCGACGACCCGCACCTGCGCGACGGTCTCAACGTCGTGCACGGCCAGGTGACGCACGCAGCGGTCGCGCGCAGTCTCGGCTGCGCCTACGTCGAAGCCGCGCGGCTGCTCGCCGGATGACGCCCGCGCTGCCTCGGCGCCCGGGGCCGCCCCAGGTCGACACCGGCCACGCCGGGCCGCGCGAAGCGACCGATCCGCTCGTCACGGGCCGGCGTCGTCGCGACGGCCCGGCACGATCAATCCCCGTCCCGGCGCCAGCCGTCCCTGTCGCGGTGATCGCGGCCACGCCAGCCATGGTCGTCGTCGTGCCGCTCGCGCCATCGCGCCATTCGTGTCCGCGCCAGCCGTCGCCGAAGCCCAGGCTGACCACGGGCCAGGGGTTCACGACCACCCGCGGCGCATAGGCCGGCGCCGCGTAGACGACCTGCGGCGGCGCCGGCACGTACCCGCCCTCGGCCGGCGGACCGCCATCGACGGGCGGCGCGGCCCCAACGTCCGGCGCGACGCGGACGTCGAGCGCGATGCGGTCGCCCGGATCGCGCGCCAGCTGCGTGTGCCGGCGCACGCCGTGGTAGTCGTAGACCACGTCGTAGCCGACGGTGCGGTTCTCGTAGCGTGTCACCGTGCGGCACTGCCGGACCGTCGACTCGACGGGCGGCGGGCTGCCTTCGACGCGGTCACCGACGACGGAGCCGGCGATCAGGCCGATGCCGGTGGCCGCGGCGCGGCCCGCGCCGCCGCCGACGTTGCTGCCGATCGCCGCCCCGGTGATCGCGCCGAGCAGCGCGCCGACCCCGGTGTTGGGCTGCTCGTACACGATCGGCTGGTCGATGCACTCGCGCTGCGGCACCGGCACCGCGGCGACGATAGGCGTCGACGACACGACGCGGCCGTACTCGGCAGCCCAGGCGCTGGTCGCAGCGACGCAAAGCATGGCAACGATGATCCGAGCAGGCTTGATTTCGACGGTCATGACTGATCTCCCGATTCGCGGCCCGAGGCCATTGCGAAGTCAACGCACGGCATGCCGCTTCGGTTGAAGCCGGGCCGGTCAACAAAAGGTAAAGGAATGCAAGCCCTCGCGCTGCCGACGAACGTCGCCGCCAGCCGCCGACCCGAGACGACGACCGCCATGGCGGGCTCGTCGCGCGCCGTCCAGAAGCCTGCCGATCCTTCGTCGCAGGCTCGGAACGCTCCCGACGCGTAGGATGGCGCCGCCACCCGCGTCCGTCTTCACACGAATCCGCCCCATCCCCGACCATGCGATCGCTTGCCTTGCCGCTCGTCGTCGCGCTCGCCGTCTGCGGGTGTGCCAGCGTGGCGCCGCCCTCACCCTCCGCGTCGGGGACCGCCGATCAACGAGCGGCCCTGCCGGCCGCCCTGACCACCGAGCGGCAATGGCTGCAGTCGTGGTTTCGGGGAACGCCGGTAAGCATCGGGCAGCGCAATGACGGGGCAGTGACCGTCGATGTACCCCGCGAGTTCTGTTTCGATCCAGGGCGCAGCAGCGTGAAACCCGCGCTTGCCGCCGTGCTGGACAAGGTGGCCGAAAGCCTGCGCCGCCGGCCGCTGGCCCATCTGCAGTTGCTGGCGGCACCCGCCGATGCGACGGGCACTGCGCGGTTGGCCCAGCAACGCGCGGTTCAAGTGCGGCAGTACTTTCGTTCTCACGGTGTGCCTGACGCGCGCCTGGGCAAGCCGACGGCCACCGCGGCCGCAGCAGTGCAGCTGCGCATGGGGGCCGCGCCGCCTTGATCGGGCGGTCCGCTCGACGGCGTCCCCGATCCGGGTCGGCCTCTGCCAGAGACCATTCCCTCCGCCGCGCAGTCCTGGCGATGACCTCGGCGACATGTCGAGGTCGACGACCCGGCCGCGGTGGGTCGGCGCCGTCCCGCGCGCGAGGCGGTCGCCGGACGCGCGAGGCCACAGCCACCGCCCGGGCGGGAGGCGTCGATGCGTCGCCCGCTATCGCCGCCAGCGGGTCGACAGCGAGCGATGAGCGCGATCAGTCGACATGGGCGCCGCTGGCGCGCACGACGTCCTGGTACTTGGCCCGCTCGGCGGCCATGAACGAGCCGAACGCCTCCGGCGTCGTCGGCACCGGTTCGGCGAGCAGCGAAGCGAAGCGTGCCTTGGTCTCGGGCGTGCCGAGCGCCGCGACGAAGGCGCGGTTCAGCCGGGCGATCACCTCGGGCGGCGTGTGCGCCGGCGCGACCAGGCCCCACCAGGTGTCGATCGCGAAGCCCGGCAGCGTCTCGGCCATCGTCGGCACGTCGGGCAGCGCGGCGCTGCGCTGCAGCGTCGTCACGGCCAGCGCGACGAGCTTGCCGGCGCGGATGTTCGGCGCCGCGGTGGCGAGGTTGTCGAAGTCGAAATCGACCTGCCCCGACAGCAGGGCGAGCTGCGCCGGGTTGCCGCCGTTGTAGGGGATGTGGACGGCCGTGATGCCGGCGCGCGTCTTGAACATCTCGCCGGCGAGGTGGCCGGCGCTGCCGTTGCCGCCGCTGCCGAAATTGAGCTTGCCGGGGTGCGCCTTCGCATAGGCGATCAGGTCGGCCACCGTGTGGACCCCCAGCCGCTCGGCCGTGGCCTTGCTCATCACGAGCACGTTGGGCACGCGAACCATCTGCGTGATCGGCGCGAAATCGGTCGCCGCGTCGTAAGGCATCTTGCGGTACAGCCAGGGGTTGACGGCATGCGTCGCGGTCGCCGCGATGCCTATCGTCAGGCCGTCGGGCGCCGCCTTGGCGACGATGTCGGCGCCGATGTTGCCGCCCGCGCCGGGCTTGTTCTCGACGATGACCGGGCCGAGCGAATCCTTCACCTGTTCGGCGAGGACGCGGGCGGTGGTATCGATCGGCCCGCCGGCGCCGTAGGGAACGATGAGGCGGATCGGCCGCGCAGCCTGCGCTTGCGCCGGGACCGTTGCGGCGAGGGCGGCGAAGGCGCACAGCGTGACGGCGAGGATCTTGAGTCTGTTCATGGTTTCGAGGGTGACGACGGGTGGGTGGAGAAGAGATCAGTCCGAGAGCGCCTCGCCCTCGGCCACGGCGATCGTGTCCGAAGCGGCGGCGCCGGGTGGGTGGCGGCGGGCGCGGCGGCGCCAGGCGGACCAGGTCACGCCGATCAGCAGCATCGCGCACAGGCCGATGAAGGCGCCGCTGATCGGCCGCGTCACGAACACCGTCAGGTCGCCGCGGGACAGCAGCAGCGCACGGCGGAAGTTCTCCTCCACCATCGGCCCGAGCACGAAGCCGAGCAGGATCGGTGCGACCGAGAAGCCCAGCACCATGAAGACCGCGCCGATGACGCCGAACGCCAGCACTTCCCAGGTCTGGAACAGGCTGTTCTGCGTGCTGTAGACGCCGACGACGATGAAGAACATCGCCGACGGGAACAGGTAGCGGTACGGCACCCGCAGCAGCTTGACCCAGACGCCGATCAGCGGCACGTTCAGCACCAGCAGCAGCACGTTGCCGATCCAGAAACTGGCGATCAGGCCCCAGAAGATGTCGGGGTGCTCGCTGATCAGCATCGGTCCCGGCTGGATGCCCTGGATCATCAGCGCGCCGAGGATCAAGGCCATCACCGCGTCGCCGGGGATGCCCAGGCTCATCGTCGGCACGAAGTCGACCTGCGTCTTCGAGTGCGACGCTGCCTCCGGCGCGGCGACGCCGGCGATCATGCCGGTGCCGAACTTCTCGGGGGTGCGCGAGATCTTGCGCTCGAGCGCGTAGGCGATGAAGGTCGTGATCGTCGGGCCGGTGCCCGGCATCGCGCCGAACACGGTGCCGACCGCCGTGCCGCGGACCATCGGCCAGAACGCCTCCTTCATCTCGGCCCGGCTCGGCCGCATGTCGCGGATGCGCAGCCGGGTGTGGGCCGTGACGGCCTTCATCCGGTTCACGTTGAGCAGGAAGTCGGCGACGCCGAACAAGCCCATCGCGATCGAGACCAGCTCGAGCCCGTCGCTGAGCTCGGGGCGGCCGAAGGTGAAGCGGAACGCGCCGCTGTTGACGTCGGTGCCGACGATGCCGCAGAGCAGCCCGAACAGCGTCATCGCGACGCCCTTGAGCGGCGAGCCGCGCGACATCGTCGAGCCCGCGACCAGGCCGAGCAGCATGATCGAGAAGATCTCGGTCGGGCCGAACTTGAACGCCACCGCCACCAGCAGCGGCGACGCGAAGATCATCACGATGATGCCGAACGACGCGGCGAAGAACGAGCTGATCATCGTGATGCCCAGCGCGGTGCCGCCCTTGCCGGCGCGCGTCATCGGGTAGCCGTCCAGGCAGGTCACCGCGTGCGGCGGGTGCGACGGCAGGTTGAGCAGGATCGCGCCGATCGCGCCGCCGTACTGCGAGCCGTAGAAGATGCCCGCCAGCATCAGCACCGCCGGCACCGGGTGCATCACGTAGGTCAGCGGCAGCAGGATCGAGATCGCCGACAGCGCCCCCATTCCCGGCAGCACGCCGATCAGGTTGCCGACGAGCACGCCGAAGAACGACCACATCAGGTTGTCGCCCCGGAAGGCGATGCCGAAGCCGTACCAGAGATCCTGCAGCGACTGGCCCATGCGCTCAGGCTCCCCAGCGCAGCAGCGGCAGCTGCAGCTGCAGCCCCCAGTGGAAGACGAGCGCGGCCACGGCCACCATCGCCAGCGCCAGCGCGACGGCCTGGGCGAGCGTGTTCTGGCGGTCGCCGAGCGCGGAGACGAAGGTGATCGCGAAGGTCGCCGGCAGCAGCCCGCCGTAGTGGCCGAAGAGCCAGAACGCGGCCATGCCGCCGACGAGGCAGACGGCGCCGCGGACGTCCGGCAGCGAATGCACCGCATGCCCGCCGGCCGCCGGTTCGGCCGTCTCGTCGTCGGCGTTGAGCGCGATCAGCACGCCGACGATCGCGAGCAGCACGCCGATGGCGAGCGGGAAGAAGCCCGGTCCCATCCGCGCCAGCTCGCCCACGTGGTAGCCGGCACCGACCCAGGCCGCAGCCACGCCCACCAGCACCATGAGCGCGCCGGCGTAGTAGTCCTTCTTGAGGGTTCGGCCCGGCTGCGCTGGCGCGCCGGTGGGCAAGGGGTTCGACACGGCGTCTCCAAAATCAGAAATTGAGCAGGTTCTTGCGCACGTGCAGCAGGTGCGCCGTCGCGAGGGCCTTGGCTTGCGGCAGGTCGCGGTCCTTGATCGCCTGCACCAGCGCGCGGTGCTCGGCCTCGTATTGCACGCGGCGCTCGGGCGTCACGCTGCGGCGCTTCAGCACGCCCCACTCGCCCTGCGCGCGGACCTGGTTCATCAGCTTGAACACGCTGGAAATGAAGGTGTTGCGCGCGGCGCTGGCGATCACCTCGTGCAGCGTGCCATCCCAGTATTCGAACTCCTCGAGCGTCTTGGCCGTCTCGGCCTTCGCGCAGCACGCGTCCATCTGCGCGAAATCGGCCGCGGTCGCATTGCCGATCACCATCTCGATGATCGCGGGCTCGAGCGCGAGCCGCGCTTCCATCAGCTGCGCCGGGCTGGTCTGGCGCACCGGGTCCTCGCTCGCCAGCCCCTTCAGCGCCGACGCCGCGCGGTCGGTCACGTAGGTGCCGCTGCCGACGGTCTGGCGGATCAGGTCGAGGTCCTTCAATTCCTGCAGCACCTTGCGCACCGCCGTGCGGCCGAGGCCGAACTGCTCGCTCAGATCGCGCTCGGTCGGCAAGCGGTCGCCGGCGCGCCATTGGCCGGACTGCAGGTTGCCGATGATGAAGCCGCGAAGCGTGGAGGCGGAGGTCACGGTGGGTTCGGGGTGGCGGTCGGATCGCAACCAAATCCTACCAATTCGCTTCGCCACCGGCAATCGCTGTTCGCACTCATGTTCCGCCCTATTGACCGGCAGGACGATTCTTCTATGATTTGCCGATTGGTGGTACTTGGTGGCACTTACAACCAAGACCGACCCCAGCGTCCAGGAGAACCCTTTGCGCATCGCAAGCTATGTCCACGCCGGCCAGCGCCGGGTCGGCCTCGTGTCCGCCGACGGCCGGCAGGTCACCGCCTTCGCGCTCCCGCCCGATGCCGCCCGGCGCGGCGCTCTGCCGCTGATCGAGGCCGCCGCCCGGGGCGAGCCGCTGCCGGCCCTCGAAGCCAGCGCGCTGCCCTTGTCGTCGGTGCGGCTGGAAGCGCCCATCCCGCTGCCGCGCCGCAACCTCTGGTGCGTGGGGCGCAACTACCACGCGCACGCCAGAGAGCTGGCCGCGTCGGTGTTCAAGGACAACGCGGCCAACGTGGTCGAGTGGCCGATCGTGTTCACGAAGGCGCCCGAGACGGTGATCGGCCCGACGGACGAGGTCCAGATGCCCGGTGCCGCGATCTCCGGGCAGATCGACTACGAGGCCGAACTCACGATCGTGATCGGCAAGGGCGGCAAGAACATCCGCAAGGCCGACTGGCGCGAGCATGTCTTCGGCTACACGATCATCAACGACGTCACCGCGCGCGACGTGCAGATGCGCCACCAGCAGTGGGACATGGGCAAGTCCTTCGACACCTTCTGCCCGATGGGGCCGTGGATCGTCACGGCCGACGAACTCGACGGCACGAAGACGCGCGTGCGCTGCTGGGTCAACGGCGAGCTGCGCCAGGACGCGCGCACCGAAGACCTGATCTTCGACCTGCCGACGCTCGTCGAGACCGTCTCGCGCGGCATCACGCTGCATCCCGGCGACCTGATCGCCACCGGCTCGCCGGCCGGCGTCGGCATGGGTTTCAAGCCGCCGAAGTACCTCGCGCCCGGCGACGTGGTCCGGATCGAGATCGACGGGCTGGGCGTCATCGAGAACCAGTTCGTCTGACCGCGCCACAGAGCCCGCGCGCGACGACCGCAACGACCGATCCACCACCGAGGAAGACAAGACCATGAGACTCGTTCGATCCGCGTTCCAGCTCCTCATCGCCGCCGCCGTCTCCGTGGGCTCCGTGGCCGCGCAGGCCGGCGCCTACCCCGACCGCTCCGTCACGATCGTCGTGCCGTTCGCGGCCGGCGGGCCGGCCGACATCTACGCGCGCTTTCTCGCGCAGCGGCTGCAGGGCGAGTTCAAGCAGCCGTTCGTGGTCGAGGACAAGCCGGGCGCCGGCTCGATCATCGGCACCAACGTCGTCGCCCAGTCCAAGCCGGACGGCTACACCTTGCTGATGATGTCGAACACGCACACCGTCAACGAGACGCTGATGCCCAACAAGCCGTTCAAGCTGATGCGCGACTTCGTCGGCATCGCGCCGGTCAACTACTCGGACCTGATGCTGGTGGTGAACCCGTCGGTGCCGGCGAAGACGCTGCCCGAGCTGATCGCGTACGCGAAGGCGCACCCGGGCAAGCTCAACTTCGCGTCGTCCGGCATCGGCACGCCGTACCACATGGCCGGCGAGCTGTTCAAGCACATGGCCGGCATCGACATCCGGCACATCCCGTACAAGGGCAGCTCCGGCGCCCGCACCGGCGTGATCGGCGGCCAGGTCGACATGATGTTCGACGCCGTGACGACGATGGCGTCGATGGCCAAGGACGGCAAGGTGCGCGCGCTCGCGACGACCGGCCTGACGCGCAACCCGATCACGCCCGACGTGCCGACGCTGGACGAGGCCGGCGTGCCGAAGTACGAGGCGACGATCTGGCTCGGCCTGATGGCGCCGAAAGGCACGCCGGACGCGATCGTCGAGGCACTGAACGCGGCCGTGCGCAAGATCGTCGCCGAGCCCGACGTCAAGGCGCTGTGGCAGAAACAGGGTGCGGTGCCGATGTCGATGAGCGTCGCCGACTTCGACAAGTACCTGGTCGCCGACATCGCCAAGTGGGCGACCATCGTCAAGGTCTCCGGCGCGAAGGCCAACTGAAGCGTGGCGACCGAGGTCCGCTTCACGCTGAACGGGCGGGCCACGTCGGTCCGCGCCGATCCCGAGCAGACGCTGCTCGACGTGCTGCGCAACACGCTCGGGCTCAAGGGCACGCGCTTCGGCTGCGGCCTCGGCCAATGCGGCGCCTGCACCGTGATCGTGGGCGGACGCGCGGTCACGTCGTGCGACCTGCCGATCGAGGCCGTCGCCGGCCGAGCGTCACCACGGTCGAGGGGCTGGGCACGCGCGCCGCGCCGCACCGGCTGCAGACCGCGTTCATCGAGGAGCAGGCGCTGCAATGCGGCTACTGCACGAGCGGCCTGCTGATGCGCGCGGCGGCGCTGCTCGAACGCGACCCGCACCCGTCCGAGGCCGAGATCCGGGCCGCGCTCGAAGGCCACCTGTGCCGCTGCGGCGTGCACGGGCGCGTGCTGCGCGCCGTCGCGAAGGCGGCGCAATGACGGTCGCGCCCGTCCCCGAAAGCCTGAAGAAGCACCCGCGCCTGGGCCAGTGGCTGGGCGTCGGCGCGGACGGCCGGATCGAGGCCCGTACCGGCAAGGTCGACATCGGCCAGGGCATCTCGCACGCGCTGCGGCTGCTCGTGGCCGAGGAGCTGCACACCGCCGCGGAGCAGGTGCGCATGGTCAATCCGACCACCGCGGCCAGCCCCGACGAAGGCGTGACCTCGGGCAGCCTGTCGATCCAGCATTCGGGCGCATCGCTGCGCCATGCCGCGGCGCACCTGCGCGAGGCCTGCCGCGCGCGCTTCGCGGCGCAGGCCGGGCGTCGGCGTCGAGGCCGTCGCGCTGGACGACGGCGGGTTCAGCGCCGGCGGCGCGCGCGCGAGCTATGCCGATCTGGTCGACGCCGCGATGCTGGCGGCCGACGTCGACACCCGGTCCCTCGCCGAGCGCGCGGGCCGCCCGTCCGCGCTCGGCGATCTGCGCCGCAGCGACGTCGAAGCGAAGGTGTTCGGCGAGTTCGAGTTCATCAACGATCTCGCGCTGCCGCGCATGGCGTACGGCGCGGTGTTCCGTCCGAAGACCTTGCAGGCCGAGGTCGACGAGGCCGCGTGGGCGCCGCTGTCCGCGCAGCTGCGCGCGCAGGGCGGCGTCGTCGAGGTCGTTCGCGACGGCCTGCTGGTCGGCGTGATCGCCGAGGCCGAGCGCGTGCTGGCCCGGGCCGGCCAGCTCGTCGAGAAGGCCGCGCTCTGGCGTGACCATGCCGAGGCCCCGGCGCGCGACGACGTCGCGGCCTGGCTCAAGTCGCAGGCCCTCGAGACGACGGTCGTTCTCGAGCGCCAGCCTGCGGCGCCGGCGCGCCCGCCCGCGCGGACCTTCCGCGCCGAATACGGCCGCGCCTACCTGCAGCATGCGTCGATCGGCCTGTGCTGCGCGATCGCGCAGTGGCATGGCGCCGAGCTGCAGGTGTGGAGCCACACGCAAGGCATCTTCAACCTGCGGCGCGACCTCGCGCTGGCGTTCGCGCTGCCGACCGAGGCGGTGACGGTGCGCCATGCCGACGCCGCAGGCTGCTACGGCCACAACGGCGCCGACGACGTCGCCTTCGATGCCGCCTGGCTCGCGCGCCATGCCGGCGGCCGGCCCTTGCGCCTGCAATGGACGCGGCAGCAGGAGATGGCGAACTCGCCGCTGGGCTGCGCGATGGTCGTCGGCGTCGAGGCCGGCGTCGACGAGGACGGCCGCCTCGTGGCCTGGACGCAGGAAGTCTGGAGCCAGGGCCACGGATCGCGCCCCGGCCGCGGCGCGACGCCGGCGCTGCTCGGCGCGTGGCAGACGGCGCATCCGGCGCCGGTCGTCGTCGCGGTCAACCCGCCGCCCGCCAATGGCGGCGGAGCGGATCGCAACGCGGTGCCCGCGTACGCCACTCCGCAGGTGCGGGTGGTCAATCATCGGGTGCTCGCGATGCCGCTGCGCGTCTCGGCGCTGCGCTCGCTCGGCGCGCACGTCAACGTGCTCGCCGCCGAGTCGATGATCGACGAGGTCGCGCGCGGCCTCGGGCGCGACCCGCTCGACTACCGGCTCGCGCATCTCGACGACCCGCGCGCGCAGGCCGTGCTGCGCGAAGTGGCGCGCATGGCCGGCTGGGGTGCCCGCACGAACCGCGAGGAAGGCTTCGGCCGCGGCATCGCCTTCGCGCGCTACAAGAACACCGGCGCGTACTGCGCGGTCGTCGCCGACCTGGTGATGGAAGCGGGCGTGTCGCTGCGCAGGCTGTACGTCGCGGCGGACGTGGGGCTCGTGGTGCACGCCGACGGCGTCAGGAACCAGCTCGAGGGCGGCGCGGTGCAGGCCGCGAGCTGGACGCTGCGCGAGGCGGCGGACATCGGCCCCGGCGGGGTCCGGTCGGACGACTGGGCGTCGTATCCGATCCTCGGCTTCGCCGATGTCGCGCCGGTGCAGGTCGCGCTGATCGACCGCCCCGACCTGCCTTCGCTCGGCGCCGGCGAATGCAGCGCCGGCCCCACCGCGGCGGCGATCGCGAACGCGATCCACGATGCGCTGGGCCTGCGCATGCGCACGATGCCCTTCACCGCCGACGCCCTGATGGCCGCGGCGCAGAACGCGGCACAGGATTGACCAACCCAGGAAGGCAACGATGAGTGTGGTGAACGTGTTGAGTGGCGGCGCCGCGGCGGCCGTGGTGAAGGCCGTGCAGGCCCGGTTCGAAACCGAGACCGGCGCGCGGATCGACGCGACCTACAGTGCCGTCGGGCAGATGCGCGACCAGCTCGTCGGCGGCGCGCCTTGCGACATGGTGATCCTGACGAAGGCGCTCGTGAACCAGCTGATCGGGTCCGGCCATGTCGTCGCCGGCAGCGCGAGGTCGCTGGGCATCGTGAAGACCGGCGTCGCCGTTCCGTCGGGCCGGCCGCAGCCGAAGATCGGCGATCGCGACGGGCTCGCCGCCGCCTTCCGCGCCGCGCAGGAGATCTACTTCCCCGACCCCGAGAAGGCCACCGCCGGCATCCACTTCATGAACGTGCTCAAGGCGCTGGGGCTGGACCGGGAACTCGAGGCCGCGTTCCGGCCGTATCCGAACGGCGCCACCGCGATGGCCGCGATGGCGACAGCCAGCGCATCCAACGTGATCGGCTGCACCCAGGAAACCGAGATCAACTACACGGCCGGGGTCGACCTCGTCGGCTCGCTGCCGAAGGAATTCGAGCTCGCGACCGACTACACGCTCGGCCTGTGCACCCGGGCGCAGGAGCCCGCACTGGCGCAGAGGCTCGCCGCCCTCGTCGCCGGCCCCGCGAGCGAGGCCGTGCGCCGCCAGGGCGGGTTCGGCTTCTAGACCGCGACCCGCGACCGCTGGTCGCCGCCTGGTCGAGGGTTCTCCACCCTGGCTGCAGATCCAAGCCTGCAAACCACCGCAGCGTGAGCAATCGACGGGCCGGCCCGTAGATTCACGGGGGACCGGGCGCCGGTGCTCACCGAGCTGCGCCGAAGGACCGGGTCAGTCTTCTGCGGTCGTTCGACCTGTCCCCGGCGTGGTCGTCGGCGCGCACGGCACGCCGCCGCACCGATGGCGCGCTGCGCTCTCGATGTTCTTCGGCTCGTGGGTCGTGTCGCTCAGCGCTGGGCTGGTTCGGCATCGTCCTCTTCCGTGCCGCTCGGCACGAAGCCGACCCCGTGGTGCGCCAGGTAGTCGCGAATCAACCGCCGCACGACCTGGGATGGCGTGACGTCCTGTCGAGCACACAGCGCCTCGAAAGCCTTCTTCTTCGCGGGGTCCACCAGGACCGTCAGGCGCGCCGTCTTCAGTTCCATGGCATCTCCGCATGTCCATTGCATTATCATTCTAGTGTCAGTGGAAGCACTTTCTATTGCACCGACGGCAGCGATGGCCCGATCCCACCCGCCCGGCTTGCATCTGCACGGAGTTCTCGACTTGCGTGATTTCGACGGCGTGAGCGCACGACCGGCGGCTTCCCTGCCGCCGGTGTTCCGGCGCCGCCTCGTTCGAGCCAGAGTCCGGCACGGCCGCTGCCGTTGGCCTGTGGCCCAAGGATCGGCCGGCGCATGACGGCACTCCTCTCGGCCGTGCTGATCCTGCTGCTGGGCGCCGCGGCCTGCCTGTTGCCGGTGCGCAACCGCACGCGAGCGGCCATCGGTTTGCTGTCGCAGACCCTCGCGATGGCGCTGATCGGTGCCGCGGTGATGCCGGTGCTGCTGGGGGGTGCCCCCATCACCGGCGAACTCGCCTGGGCCTATCCGGTCGGCACCTTGCGCGTGCGGCTCGACGCCTTGGGCGCGTTCTTCCTTGTCTGGTCGCTCCCGATGACGCTGCTGTGCAGCGTCTACGCGGTGGGCTACCTTCGCTCCTTCTTCGACACGCAGCGCCACCTGGGGCTGCACTTTGCGCTGCTGAACCTGACCTCGCTGTCCTTCGTGCTCGTCTACACCGGCGACCACGCCTTGGTGTTCCTGCTCGGCTGGGAGATCGCCGCCCTCGCGGCCTGGCTGCTCGTCATCTGGGACCACACCAACCAGAAGGTGCGCTTCGCCGGCTTCAACTACCTGGTCTCGACCCACATCGGCCTGATCTTCCTGGTCGCGGCGTTCATGATCCTGTACACCCACTCGGCATCGTGGGAACTGGGCAGCTTCGGCCAGTGGCTCCAGGCCCACCCGGGCGCGGAGCGCAACGAGGTGTTCCTGTTGCTCGTCGCGAGCTTCGGGCTGAAGTCGGCGTTCTTCCCCTTCCACTCCTGGCTGCCGCGGGCCCATGCGGCAGCACCGGCGCATGTGTCGGCACTGATGTCCGGCGTCATTCACGCGGCCGGCCTCTACGCGCTGGTGCGCTTCGTCTTCTTGATCGGCAAACCCGACGAGTGGATGGGCTGGTTCCTGATCGGCTTCTCGGCGCTCTCGGCGGTGATCGGCGCGCTGTACACGGTCGGCCAGCGCGACCTGAAGCGGCTGCTGGGCTATTCGTCGACCGAAAACGTGGGCATCGCCGGCATCGGCTTTGGCATCGGCTGCCTCGGCCTGGCCTGGGGCAACGCCACGCTCGTGGCGCTGGGATTTGCCGGTGGCCTGCTGCACGTGCTGAACCATGCCCTCTTCAAGTGCCAGCTGTTCTATGCCGCCGGCGCGGTCTACCAGGCGACGCACACGGTCGACATGGAGAAGCTCGGCGGCCTGTCGCGCCTGATGCCCTGGACGGCGCTGAGCTTCCTGCTGGGGGGCGTGGCGATCTCCGGCCTGCCGCCGCTCAACGGCTTCACCAGCGAGTTCGTCATCTACTCGGGCCTGTTCACCGGCGAGCCCGTCGCCGTGTGGGCCAAGGTGGCACTGTGCGCCGGCGGCGCCGTGCTGGCCTTCGTCGGCGCGGTCTCCGCCTTGAGCATCACGCGGGCCTTCGGCGTCGTCTTCCTCGGCACGGCCCGAGATGCCGCGGTCAAGCCACCGACCGAGGTCAGCCGCTGGATGCTGCTGCCGATGGGGCTGCACGGCGCCGGAGTCGTCGCGCTGGGCGTTGCCCCCGTGCTGGGGTTCATGCTGGTGCGCGGCCCCACGGCACTGGCGCTGGCGAGCTTGTCCGGGCCGGTGTCCGATGTGCTGGGGTCCATGGCCGAGGCGCTGACGCGCATCGGCCTGATCTCGGGCGCGCTCGCGCTGGTCGTCGGTGGGCTGATCTGGTTGCGCACCAGGACTGCGCCGGCGCCGCCTGCGCGTCACGTCACCTGGGGCTGCGGCTACACCGCGCCGAACACCCGCATGCAAACCACCGGCTCGAGCTTCTCGTCGGACTTCAGCGCACGCTGGCGCGGCGTGATGGTGATGTTGCGACGGCACAAGGCGCCGGCGGGCTACTTCCCCGACGACAGTTACCTGATCACCGACTGCGTGGACGCGGTGGAGCGGCGCCTGTACTCGGTCATCGGACATGGCGACGCGTCGGCGAGCGTCCTCTCGAACAAGCTGCGCGAGGACGACCCGCGCATCGCCTTCGGCGCCGCACTGGTGGCCATCGTCCTGATCGCAGGCCTGGTGGTGCTCGCCGGAGGGCCGCCGCGATGACCACGCTGCTGCCGTTCGTCCACCTGCCGATCGTGCTCGCGATGCCCTTCCTGATGGTCGGCATCGTCAACCGCACGAAGTCGTTGTGGGCCGGGCGCAAAGGGCCGCGCCTGACGCAATCGTTCTGGGACCTGTGGCGCCTGCTGCGCAAGCGGCCGGTGGTCAGCGCGGTGGCCACGCCGCTGTTCCGGGCCGGCGCCTGGATCGTGCTCGCGGCTTCGCTCCTGGCCGCGATGATCTCGCCCATCCTCGGCCCGGTGGCCCCGCTGCAGTTCAGCCACGATTTCATCGTCTTTGCCTACACGCTGGGCCTGGCTCGGCTCTTCCTCATGCTGTCGGCCATGGACGTCGGCAGTTCCTTCGAGGGCATGGGCGCCGCGCGCGAGGCCTCGTTCACCGCGTTCGTCGAACCCGCCTTGTTCCTGCTCATCGGCACGGCCGGCGTCGCCACCGGGCACGTCAGCTTCGCCGGCCTCATCGGCCAGTGGCACCAGACCGCGGCGTTCCCATGGCTGGTGGCGCCCGCCGTGGCCGTGCTCTTCGTGCTGTTGCAGGCCGAGGCCTCGCGGGTACCGGTGGACGACCCGCTGACGCACCTCGAACTGACCATGGTGCACGAGGTCATGATCCTCGACCACAGCGGCCCCGAGCTGGCGGCCATGCAGTACGGCGCAGCGATCAAGATGACGATCTACGCGGGCCTGATCGCCGCGCTGCTGAATCCCTTCGACCCGCTCGCCGACCCGTTGGCCTGCGTGCTCGCATCGCTGCTGATCATGGCCGTGGTGGCGACGGCGGTGGGCTGCGTCGAGTCACTGGTGGCGCGACTGCGCATGCGCCTGGTGCCGCAGTACCTCATGCTGGCAACGCTGGTGGCGGCGGCGGGCCTGGGCGCCGCCGGCTGGCTGGTGGAGATGGCGCCGCGATGACGCTGCCGCTGATCGCCTTCCTGGTCGCTGCCGTGATCCCGGTGTTCTTCGGCAAGCTCCGCTCCGCGCCGTTCTGGTTGACGGTCCAGGCACTGGCTCTGGGCTGGAACGTGGTGGCACGCAGCAGCGAACTGTCGGGCCACACGCTGGCCGCACTGCTCGAAATCCTGGTCGTGCGCGCGGTGGTCGCGCCAGCGCTTCTGCGCCGCGCGATCCGGATGCGCGCCGAGCCCAACCTCGACCTGATGCCCTCGAACCTGTTCGCGTGGGCCATCGCCATCGCGCTGATCGTGCTGGCCTTCGAATTTGGCGCCCCGGCCATGACCGACCGGCAGGCACTGACGCTCGGCGCGGTGGGTGCCACCGTGGCCGTGGCCCTGCTGCTGCTGTCGACCAACGACTCGGCGCCGGCGCAGCTGGTCGGCCGTGCTGTTCATGGAGAACGCGCTCGCGCTCTTCGAGTCTCTGCTGCCCGAGCCCTGGCCGCTGCCGGTGCACGGCGCGCTGGGCCTCATCTACGTGCTGACGGTGGGGGTCGGCAGCTGGATCGTCGGAACGCCGCAAGGCCCGCGGCCGGGCCCCGATGCGCCGCTCGCCAAGGAGCGTGCATGAGCCAGGCCAGCGTCAACCCCGTCGGCACGCGATCCTCCGGGTTCGTGGCCCAGGCCTGGGTCGGCCCGGCCCTCGTGGCCATCGCGCTGGCTCTGGTGACGCTCTGGGTGACCGTGTTCGTGCAAACGCCGCTGGCCGACATGCCGCTGTACTTCGCACAGCGCTATTTCGTGCTCGACGCGACCTCGATGCTGTTCCTGCTGGTCATCAACAGCGTCTTCCTCGGCATCAGCGTCTACATGTCCTCGCGCGGCAGCGTCTCGCGCGGCAGCATCTCGCGCGCCACCCTCTCGCTCGCCCTCATGGTGGCCATGAACCTGGGCGTGATGGCCAACCACCTGCTGCTGCTGTGGGCCTTCATCGAACTGACCACGCTGTGCGCCGTGCCGCTGGTGGCACGGGGCGAAGGGTCGGCGGCGCGCCGGGTCGCCTGGCACTACCTGCTCTATTCGAGCATGTCGCTGATGCTGACCTTCCTCGGCATCATGTGCCTGACCCGTTCGGCCCATCTGAACGGTCTGGAGCTGAACCTGGCGCTCGACGAAATGGCCCGTGGCATTGCCCGGCCCGGGGACAGCTGGCAGCGCCTGGGCCTGGCGCTGATGCTGTTCGGCCTGGGCAGCAAACTCGGCCTCGCGCCGCTGTACAGCTGGATGCCCGAGACCTACGAGGCGGCGCCCACCAGCACCAGCGCGCTGCTCGCGGCGGTGCAGTTCAACATCAGCGTGGTCGCGGTGTTGCGCATCCTGCAAGCCTTCCGCGGGCAGGACATCGGCTTCGTGTCGCACGAGTTGCTGATCATGGGCTGCCTGTCGCTGACGGTCGCCGCCGATCCAGGTGATGGCCGCGCGCAACTACAAGCGCCTGATCGCCTACGCCTGCGTCAGCTCGTCGGGGGTCATCGCGATCGGGTTGTCGGTCGGCAAGGCCGCCGCCTACGGCGTGCTGCTCTACATCGTCAGCAATGCCTTCGTGAAGGCGCTGCTGTTCCTCACCGCCGGCCGCCTGCGCGCGGTGTACGGCAGCAACGAGGTCAAGGCGCTGTCCGGCGTGATCCGCGTGCTGCCGTTCTCGGGGATGCTGTTCGCGGTGGGCACCTTCGCGCTGCTGGGCTTCCCGCCCTTCGGCAGCTTCATGGCGGAGATGCTGATCCTGTCGGGCATCGTGCAGTCCGGCAACCTGATCGCCTTCACGCTGATGTGCACCACGCTGACGATCATCTTCGTGGCCACCGGGCGATCCCTCTTCCCGATGATCTGGGGGCCGTCCGACCGGCACGGGCCACCGGTCAACGAGACCTGGGTCGCGGCGCTGCCCAAGCTCGGTTTCGTCACGGCGCTGGTCCTGCTCGGGGTCTACACGCCCGCTCCCATCAGCGCATTGCTGGTGCAGGTCGCCCGATCGATCGGGGGGCAGTGATGGGGCCGTCCCAGCCGGTCGTGACGATGCCGACGCGGGAGGTCGCGCCGATGGGCCTGCCCGACTGGGCCGAGGCCTGCGCGCAGGCGCTGGCCGCGGGCCTGCGCCTGCTCGGCCTGTTCGGGCGCAGCGGCGCCGACGACGAGGTGATCACCACGGCACTGCTGCAGGCCGACGAGGGTGGTTTGCACCTGCTGCGTGGCCGCGGGCGGCGCGGCGACTCCTTCCCCTCGCTCACCGCTCGGCATCCCGCGGCGCAGATCTTCGAGCGCGAGCTGTGGGAGCAGACCGGGCTCGTCCCGGAAGGCCACCCCTGGCTCAAGCCGGTGCGCTACGAAGGCGCACGCCAGCAGCAGATGCACGAGCACCCCTTCTTCACGGTGCGCGGCCAGGAGGTGCACGAGGTCGGCGTCGGTCCGATCCACGCCAGCGTGATCGAACCCGGGCACTTCCGCTTCATGTGCCATGGCGAGCAGGTGCTCCATCTCGAGGTCCAGCTCGGCTACCAGCACCGCGGCGTCGAAAGCCTGCTGCTGCAGCGGCCGACACTGGCACTGAGCAGCTTGGTCGAGTCCATCGCCGGCGACACCAGCATCGCGCATGTCTGGGCCTACTGCTCCGCGGTGGAAGCCCTGTGCGACGCGCAGGTCGGCGCCGAGGCGGACACCGTTCGCGGCGTCGCGCTCGAGCTCGAGCGCATCGCCATGCACCTGGTGGCACTGACCGGGCTGACCACCGACATCGCCTTCCTCCAAGGTGGCGCCACCTACGGCCGGCTGCGCACGGCGATCATCAATGCCACCATGCGCGTGTGCGGCAGCCGCTTCGGTCGCGGCTGGCTGCGCCCGGGCGGCGTTCGCCATGGCATCACCGCCGAATTGCGCACCGACTTGCTGGCCACCCTGGCCGCCTTTGCCAAGGACATGGCGCAGGTCAACGACCTCGTTCTCGGCGCCCGCAGCGTGCGGTCTCGGTTCCAGGGCATCGGGGTGGTGAGCCGTCGGGCGGCGCAGGAGATCGGGCTCGTCGGCCTGGCAGCCCGGGCCTGCGGGGTCGGCGTCGACATGCGCGCGAGCCTGCCCGGCCGCCTGTACGGCGCGCACCCGGTGGCGATGCTGACCGAGGACAGCGGCGACTGCTGGGCACGCCTGACACTGCGCATGCGCGAGATCGACGAGTCGGTGCGATGGCTGACGCAGGTGTTGCAGGCCGCGGGCCGGGAACTCGCGGCGCCGGCGGTGGCCACGCTGGGCCCGCTGACGCGCGACACGCTGTGCGTGTCGGTGCGTGAAGGCTTCCGCGGGCCGGTCGTGCACGCGCTGGAGACCGGGCCCGACGGCCGCCTGCTGCACTACAAGGTGCAGGACCCTTCGCTGCCCAACTGGTTCGGCCTCGCGCTCGCGCTGCGCGACAACGAGATCTCGGACTTCCCCATCTGCAACAAGAGCTTCGATCTTTCCTACTGCGGGAACGATCTGTAGCGCGGACCCAGGACAGCATGTTCAAGTCGATCGCGGTCAGGGTGTCGCAAGGCACCCAGTACATCAAGGATCCGCGCAAGGCGAATCCAGCCGGATTCCGCGGCCGGCCGGTCATCGGCGCCAACGCCTGCGAGACCGGGTGCCGGGCCTGCGTCGCGGCCTGCCCGACCCAGGCCATCACGCAGGCCCCGGCGCTCCAGATCGATCTGGGGCGCTGCGTGATGTGCGGCGACTGTGCGCCCGCGTGCCCGGTCGGCAAACTCGGCCACTCCAACGATTGCCAACTCGCGACGACCGGGCGAGAAGGGTTGACGGTCAGCGCGGCGCGCCCTGCGCCCGATCCGGTGAAGGTCTCGGCGGCGCTCCGGCGACGCTTCGGCCGCTCGCTGAAACTGCGCTCCGTCTCGGCCGGTGGCTGCAACGGGTGCGAACTCGAGGTCAACGCGCTGTCCAACGTCAACTTCGACATCGGCCGCTACGGCATCGACATCGTGGCCTCGCCGCGCCATGCCGACGGCCTGGTGCTGACCGGCCCGATCACGCGCAACATGGCCCAGGCGCTGCAGCTGTGCTGGGACGCGATGCCCGAACCCAAGCTGGTGATCGCGGTCGGCGCCTGCGCGATCTCGGGCAGCCCGTTCGAGGGCTCGTCGGCGCTCGAGCGCAGCTTCGTCGAGCGCTTCGAGCCTTCGCTGTACGTGCCGGGATGCCCGCCGCACCCGCTGACCTTCGTCTGCGGCGTGCTGGACCTGCTCGGCATCTCGAGCTGACGCTTCCTCGCCCCCCGACCGTCTCGCGCCCACACCGCCATGCCCGACACCCAAGAGTCCGCCCGCCACGTCAAGCCCTTCGTCTACGAGAGCCTCAGCACCAAGGCGCTGCACTTCTCGATCGGCGAGATCCAGAGCCGCATGCAGATCCAGGACCCCGACGCGCTGAACCTCGAGTACACGCGCACGATGATGGGCTTCCTGCTCTTCAACCCCGAGCCGCGGAACATCGCGATGATCGGCCTGGGCGGCGGGTCGCTGGCCAAGTTCTGCTACCGCCACCTGCCGGATTCGCGCATCCAGGTGGTCGAGATCAATCCCCACGTGATCGCGCTGCGCGACGAGTTCCACGTGCCACCGAACGACGATCGCTTCAGCGTGGTGCAGGGCGACGGCGCGCATTTCGTCCGCTACCGCGTCACCCGCTGCGACGTGCTGATGGTGGACGGGTTCGACAGCGACGGCCAGCCGGCACGGCTGTCCTCGCAGCGCTTCTACGACGACTGCTTCGAGATGCTGCAGCCCGACGGGATCATGGTGGTCAACCTGCACCGCGGCCACCCGCGCCACGACATCTTCGTCGACCGCATCCGGCGCAGCTTCAACGACTCGGTCCTGCTCGTCGACGGCGTCGATCTCGCCAACAGCATCGTCTTCGCCTGCAAGGGGCACGCCTTCGACGCACGACGGCCCGCCCTCGCGCGCCGCCCGAAGCGCCTGGACGACAACGCCGCCCAACAGCTGCGCGCCGGGTTTGCCCTGATCTCGACGGCGCTCGAGAAGCGACGACGCTGAAACTCTGGTGTTCGCATCGCGTTGGAGTACGCTGTGCGTTCGATGTAATTCAGCGAACCCCGTTCGCGGAGATTCATGGAGCTCAAGACCGCACGGCTGACGCTGCTCATCGATCCGAACAAGAAGGCGGCGTTCGAGCGCCTTTGCGCGCGCCAGGATCGAACCGCATCGCAGGTCGTCCGGCAGCTCATCCGGGACTACCTCGCCCTGCACGGCGTGGAGTACCTGGCCGGCGCAGGGGAGGAAGACCCGGCGCCACGCGCCGCGAAGGCCGCCACCGCTCGAACCGGGCCCAAGCCCAGGCGCGGCCCTCCTTCGACCGCCACCGCCTCGGCCCGCCCGAGCCCGAGGCGCCGCTAGGCCGGGGCGTCCATCGATGCGCTGTCCATGACCCAGTGGCTCCTCATCGACTGGATGCTCGCGGTCATGACCGGGTGGCTGCTCGTCGGCGTCGCCGGCGTGCTGGCGCTGCGGCGGCTGGACATCGTCTCCCATCTGCTCTTTCCGCTGGGCGGGCTGCTCGGGCTGGCGTTGTTCGCGCTGGCGCTCGGCGCGTTGCTGGGCACGCCCGAGGTCGCCGTGCTGGCGATCGGGCTGCCCTCGCTGCCCTTCCACCTCCGGCTGGACAGCCTGTCGGCCTACTTCCTGATGGTGATCGGCGCCGCGTCGGCCGGCATCTCGGCCTTCGCGGCGGGCTACTTCCGCAAGGGCGAGGGCACGCCGCCGGGCCTGCTGTGCCTCGAGTACCACGTCTTCCTGGTCAGCATGGTCGGCGTCGTGCTGGCCGACGACGCCTACTCGTTCATGGTGCTGTGGGAGACGATGGCCCTGTCCTCGTACTTCCTCGTCACCGCGAACCACCGCATCGCCGAGGTCCGCAGCGCCGGCAGCCTGTACATCACGATGGCGCGCATCGGCGCGATCGCGATCCTGCTGTGCTTCGGCGTGCTGCAGGCGAACACCGGCGACTACACCTTCGCCAACATGCGGGCGCAGGCGCTGACGCCGTTCTGGGCCTCGATCGCTTTCCTGCTCGCGCTGTTCGGCTTCGGCGCCAAGGCGGGGGTGCTGCCGCTGCACGTCTGGCTGCCCGAGGCGCATCCGGCGGCGCCGTCGCCGGTCTCGGCGCTGATGAGCGGGGTCATGCTCAACACCGCGATCTACGGCCTGCTGCGCGTCTGCCTCGACCTGCTGCACCTGCGGCTGTGGTGGTGGGGCGGCCTGCTGCTGGCGATCGGCCTGGCCACGGCCTTGTTCGGCGTCGTGTTCGCGTCGGTGCAGACCGACATGAAGCGCCTGCTCGCCTACTCGTCGATCGAGAACATGGGGCTGCTCTTCGTCGGCATCGGGCTGACGCTGATCTTCGCCGGCTTCGGCATGCAGCCGATGGCCGCGCTGGCCTTGACCGCGACGCTGTACCACGTCGCCAGCCACGCCTGTTTCAAGAGCCTGCTGTTCCTGGGCACCGGCAGCGTGCTGCACGCCACCGCGGAGCGCAACCTGGGCAAGCTCGGCGGCCTGATCCGCACGATGCCCTGGGTCGGCTGGCTCTGCCTGCTCGGGGTGCTGGCCAGCGCCGGCCTGCCGCCGCTGGGCGGCTTCGTCTCCGAGTGGCTGCTGCTGCAGAGCTTCCTCTTCACGACCGGGCTGCCGGTGCCGCTGCTGACGATGCTGATCCCGGTGGTCGCGGCGCTGATCGCGCTGGTGGCGGCGTTGGCCGGCTACACCATGGTCAAGTTCTTCGGCGTCATCTTCCTCGGCCAGCCGCGCGAGGAGAAACTCGCGCACGCCCACGACGCCGGCCGTTGGGAGCGCGATCGGCATGGTCTGGCTGGCACTGGGCTGCATCGCGCTCGGCCTGTTGCCGACGCAGTTCATCCAGCTCATCGACCCGGTCACGCAGCAACTCGTCCGCTCGGGCCTGGGTGCGCGGGTGGCGGGCAGCGGCTGGCTGCTGGCGCCGAACAGCCTGGAGCAGGCGAGCTACGGCCCGGTGATCTTCCTGCTCGGCATCCTGGGCTGCTTCGCGCTCGCCTTCCTGATGGTGCGAGGGCTGTACCACGGCCGCATGCGCCGCGGCCGGCCCTGGGCCTGCGGCTTCCCCTGGGGCACGGCGCGCATGCAGGACACCGCCGAAGGCTTCGGCCAGCCGATCCGGCAGATCTTCGAACCCTTCTTCGTGATGCGGCGCGAGCTGCCCACGCCCTTCGACGACCGGCCTCGCTATCGCGTCACGGTCGACGACCACTTCTGGCGCTGGGTCTACGTGCCCGTGATGGACCTGGCCAACTACCTGGCCCGGCTGATGAGCCTGATGCAGCAGGGCCGCATCTCGGTGTACCTGCTGTACAGCTTCCTGACGCTGGCGGCCACGTTGCTGGCGGTGATGCGATGAGCTTTGCCGGATTCCTCTCGCAGATGCTCGAGATCGTCATCGCGATCGCGCTCGCGCCGCTGCTGACCGGCTGGGTCAACCAATGGCGTGCCTGGCTGCAGAACAAGTCGGCGCCCAGCCTGTGGCAGCCCTACCGGATGCTGCACAAGCTGTTCAACAAGGAGTCGATGGTCGCCGACCACGCGTCGCGGCTGTTCCGCGTCGCGCCCTACGTCAAGTTCGGCTGCATGGTGCTGGCCTGCGCGATCATCCCGACGCTGTCCACCGACCTGCCGCTCGCGCCCGCGGCCGACGCGATCGCGCTGGTCGGGCTGTTCGCACTGGCGCGCGTCTTCATCTCGCTCGCCGCGATGGACATCGGCACCGCCTTCGGCACGATGGGCGCGCGCCGCGAAATGCTGGTCGGCTTCCTCGCCGAGCCCGCCTTGCTGATGGTGCTGTTCTCCGCGTCGCTGATCTCGAAGTCGACCTCGCTCACGACCACCGTCGAGACGCTGGCGCACCGCGAACTCGCGATCTACCCGGGCCTGGCCTTCGCCGGCGTCGCGTTCACGATGGTCTCGCTGGCCGAGAACGCGCGCGTGCCGGTCGACAACCCGGCGACGCACCTCGAGCTGACGATGCTGCACGAGGCGCTGATCCTCGAATACTCGGGCCGCCACCTGGCGCTGCTCGAATGGGCCGCGAGCCTGAAGCTGTTCGCCTATTCCTGCATCGGGCTGGCGCTGTTCTTCCCCTGGGGCGTGGCCGACGCCCATGCGCCGCTGGCGATGCTGCTCGCGCTGCCGGTGCTGGTGCTCAAGCTCGCGATCGGCGGCGTCCTGCTCGCCGTGCTCGAGACGGTGAGCGCGAAGATGCGCATCTTCCGCGTCCCCGAGTTCCTGGCCACCGCCTTCCTGCTCGCGGTGATCGGAATGCTCGTCCACCTGCTGCTGGCGCGCTGAGATGCCCATCCCGGAATTCACGGCCTCGGTCATCGGCAACTCGGCAGCCGCTGTGTCGGACGACGGAATGCGACCCGCAGCGGCCGTTCGGCCGCTCCGGGCCAAGGCCACCTGGCACCGACTCCCCCGCGCCCCCTCCGCGAGGGGGCGCCCAGCCCTGACCTGTACGGGTCGGCTCTCGCCGGCCGACGCGCCGCTCGAGGCAGCCAGCCATCGTGGCCACAGCGCCGGCTGCCTCGCCAACGCGGGTCGGCCGGGACGGGCCGGCTCGGACGAAGTCATGGGAGACGACGGTGGCCGCCGTCGCGGAGGGGGCGTGGGGGAGCGCGTGCCAAGGCGGCCGTCTCGGCCCGGGGCGGCCGAACGACCGTCGGTTCGGGCCGGGACCGGCCCATCGCCGATCACCCGCCCGTCGTTGCCGCTGCAGGGCTCGGGCCTGGAGGGGCCGATGAGATGAGCCTGCTGCTGACCCAGTTCGTCAACCTGCTCGGCGCGATGCTGCTGATGCTCGCCTTCGCGATGATCTCGCAGCGCCGCATCCTGTCGCTGATCCGCCTGTTCACGCTGCAAGGCGCGGTGCTGGCGCTGGCGACCGCGGTCGTCGGCTACGTCACCGACCAGCACCACCTGTACTTGTCGGCCGGCCTGACCTTCGCGCTCAAGGTGCTGCTGATTCCGTGGCTGCTGCACCGGGTGATCGACCGCCTGGGCATCCGCCGCGAGGTCGAGACGCTGATCAACATCCCGACGACGATGCTGATCGGCATCGTCGTCGTGATCTTCTCGTTCAACCTCGCGATCCCGATCTCGCAGCTGTCGTCGGCGCTGGCCAGCGGCACGCTGGGCATCGCATTGGCCTGCGTGCTGCTGTCGTTCCTGATGATGATCACGCGCGCCAAGGCGGTGCCGCAGGTCATCGGCTTCCTCGCGATGGAGAACGGCCTGTTCTTCGCCGCCACGTCGGCCACCTACGGCATGCCGATGGTGGTCGAGCTGGGCATCGCGCTGGACGTGCTGGTGGGCGTGCTGATCCTGGGCGTGTTCATGTTCCAGATCCGCGAGCAGTTCGACAGCCTGGACATCCGCAACCTGGAAAAGTTGAAGGACGATTGAGTTGCACTTCGAGCTGAACGCGCTGGCCTTCCTGCTCGCCTGCCCCCTGGTCGGCGGCGCGGTGCTCGCGCTGGTCGGCCACCGCGACAACGCGCGCGATGTCAACGTCGCCTTCAGCCTGGGCACCTTCGTCGCCGCCTGCGCGTTGACGGTGCAGGTCGTCGCAGAGCGGGCCGATGCTGGTGTGGAACCGCGAGTTCTACATCGACGCGCTCAACGTCTTCCTCGTCACGCTGACCGCCTTCGTCGGGCTGACGACGTCGATCTTCTCGCGCCCGTACATGCGCGTCGAACGCGACCACGGCAGGATGACGCCGCCGCGGCTGCGCCTGTACCACAGCATGTACCAGCTGTTCAGCTTCACGATGCTGCTCGCGCTGACGACCAACAACCTGGGCATGCTCTGGGTCGCGATGGAAGCGGCCACGCTGACCACCGTGCTGCTCGTCAGCGTGTACCGCACCGCGGCCAGCCTGGAAGCGGCGTGGAAGTACTTCATCCTCTGCGGCGTGGGCATCGCGCAGGCGCTGTTCGGCACGGTGCTGCTCTACATGGCGGCCGAGAAGGTCATCGGCCCGGGCGGCGGCGGGCTGCTGTGGACCAGCCTCGACGCCGTCAAGGGCCAGCTCGACCCGAACATCATCACGCTCGCCTTCGCGTTCCTGTTCATCGGCTACGGCACCAAGGTCGGCCTGGTGCCGGTGCACAACTGGCTGCCCGATGCGCACGCCGAAGGCCCGACGCCGGTGTCGGCGGTGCTGTCGGGCCTGCTGCTGAACGTGGCGCTGTACGCGGTGCTGCGCTGCAAGGTGCTGACCGACGGCGCGCTGCACGGCAGCGCGCTGTCCGGCCGCCTGATGATGGGCTTCGGCCTGCTGTCGGTGGTGGCGGCGGTGTTCTTCCTGATCCGGCAGAAGGACGTGAAGCGCATGTTCGCGTACTCGTCGATCGAGCACATGGGCATGATGACGCTTCGCCTTCGGCATGGGCGGGCCGATCGCCACCTACGCCGGCCTGCTGCACATGACGGTGCACTCGCTCGTCAAGTCGGCGATCTTCTTCGCCGTCGGCCACGCGACGCAGAAGGCCGGCACGCAGATCATGGAAGACATCCGCGGGCTGATCAAGGTCAGCCCGACGGTGGCCTGGGGCCTGATGCTGGGCTCGCTGGCCATCCTGGGCATGCCGCCGTTCGGCGTCTTCGCGAGCGAGTTCCTGATCGTCACCACGGCGATGCGCGAGCAGCCCTGGGCGACGCCGTTCCTGCTCGTCGCGCTGGGCCTGGCGTTCGCGTCGGTGTTCAGCCGGGTCCAGCCGATGGTGTTCGGCGAGACCAACGTCAAGCCGCTGGCGCACCCGCCGGCGCTGATCCCGGTGTTCGTGCACCTCGCGCTCGGGCTGATGCTGGGCCTGTACATCCCGCCCTACCTCGACGCCTGGTACCGCCAGGCCGCGGCGATGCTGGGGAACTGGCGATGACGCTGCCGGACCTGGGACTCGACCTGCAGCGCCTGCCCGCGCCGCTGCCGATCTGGCATGGGCGGGTGGATCGCCACGCGTGGCGTTCCACGGCCCGCAGCGTTGCCGAGCGAGGGGGGCGATTGGTCTCGATGTGGGGCGTCGACCGCGGTGCCGCCGGCGGCGGAGCTGTGGCCTGCGCCGCCTATGCCGTGCTCGAAGGGCTGGTCTGGCTCGAACTGGCGCTCGACGATGCAGGCGCCGGCTTCCCCGACCTCGCGCCCGCGTTCCCCTGCGCCGTGCGCCTGCAGCGCGCCATGGCCGACCTGTCGGGCCTGCACGCCGACGGCGGTCGCGACCAGCGGCCGTGGCTGGACCACGGCCTGTGGGCACCCGGGCGGGCGCCGCTGCGACAAGGCGCCGAGCCCGCACCCGCGGGCGCCGGCACCCTGCCCGCCGACTACCCCTTCGTGCGCGTCGAAGGCGATGGCGTGCACGAGATCGCCGTCGGCCCGGTGCACGCCGGCATCATCGAGCCCGGCCACTTCCGCTTCTCGGTCGTCGGCGAGAAAGTGCTGCGGCTCGAGGAGCACCTGGGCTACGTGCACAAGGGCATCGAGCGCCGCTTCACCGAGTTGGCGCCGCTGGAAGCGCACCGGCTCGCCGGCCGGGTGTCGGGCGACTCGACCGTGGCCTACGCCTGGGCCTATTGCATGGCGCTGGAATCGGCGTGGCAGTGCGAGGTTCCCGAGCGCGCGGCCTGGCTGCGCGCGCTGATGCTCGAACGCGAGCGCGTCGCCAACCACCTGGGCGACCTCGGCGCACTCGGCAACGACGCCGCGCTGGCCTTCGGCCTGGCCCAGTTCTCGCGCCTGCGCGAGGACTGGCTGCGGCTGTCCGGAGAGGCCTTCGGGCATCGCCTGATGATGGACGCCATCGTGCCCGGCGGCGTCGCGGCCGACCTGCCGCCGACGATGCGCGACCGGCTGCGCCGGCAGTGCGACGAGATCGAGCGCGAGGTGCGCGCGCTGAAGACGGTCTACGACGAGCATGCCGGTCTGCAGGACCGGTTTCTCGCGACCGGGCGGGTGACGCCCGCGCTGGCGGCACGACTCGGGCTCACCGGCCTGGCCGGGCGGGCCAGCGCCCAGGCATTCGACCTGCGCTGCGATCATCCATGGGCGCCTTTCGATCGCCTCGCGGTCGCGATGGCGACGCAGCGCGACGGCGACGTCGCGGCGCGGGTGTCGGTGCGCTTCGACGAGGTGTTCGAATCCTTGCGCCTCGATCCGCGCGCTGTGCCGCGACCTGCCGCAAGGCGACCGTCGGGCCGACTTGCAGGCGCCCGCGCGAGGCTCGGTCGGCGCGGGCTGGGTGGAAGCCTGGCGCGGCGAGGTGTTCGTCGCGCTCGAAGTCGGTGCCGACGGCCGCATCCTGCGCTGCCACTGCCACGACCCGTCGTGGCAGAACTGGCCGGTGCTGGAGCATGCGGTCATCGGCAACATCGTTCCGGACTTCCCGCTCATCAACAAGTCCTTCAACCTGAGCTACTCGGGGCACGACCTCTGAATGAACGCCCCCCACGCTCTCTTCGATCGCCGTACCCCGACGGAGCGCTCGGCTCCTTCGGGGCGGCCGGGCAGACACTGAGATGTGGCACATCCTCAAGCAGATCGTCCGCACCGGCATCGTCACCGAGCCGGCGCCGCAGGTCGCGGACGCCGACCGCGCCGCGGTGCAGCGCATCCACCAGGACATCCTCGACATCCTCGGCCAGGCGCTGACGATCCGCGCGGTCGACGCCGGCTCGTGCAACGGCTGCGAGCTGGAGATCCACGCGCTCAACAACCCCTACTACAACATCGAGGGCCTGGGCATCAAGTTCGTCGCCAGCCCACGCCACGCCGACATGCTGCTCGTGACCGGCCCGGTGTCGCGCCACATGGAAGAAGCGCTGCGCCGCACCTTCGACGCGACGCCCGAGCCGAAGCTGGTGGTCGCCGTGGGCGACTGCGGCTGCACCGGCGGCATCTTCGGCGCGAGCTACGCCAGCTGCGGCAAGGTGGCCAACGTGATCCCGGTCGATGCGACCGTGCCCGGCTGCCCGCCGCCGCCGCTGGAGATCCTGCGCGGGATCCTCGGCGCGGTTCGCAAGCGACCGAGTCGCCGCTGATGCCCTGCCCGCGAACGAGCCCCGCAGCCGACGCCCGAGGCGGTATCGTGAGCGACCGACCGGCACCTCGCACCCGGCGTCGGCCGCGGTGGTGCAAACGGGACTATGGCCCCGGGATGCGATGAACACCCCCTCGAGCGTTCGGTTCTTCGACGAACAGTTCCAGCGCCAGCTGGCGGCGAGCGAACAGCCGCTCAACCCGTTCGAGGCTGCGGCGCTGCCGCATGCGCGCGGCCGGGTGCTCGACTACGGCTGCGGCCTGGGCAGCCTGGCCATCGCCGCGGCGCGACAAGGCTGCACCGTCGTCGCGCTCGATGGCAGCGCCACCGCGATCGAGCACCTTCGGCGCGTCGCGACGCGCGATGCGCTCGCGATCGAGGCCGCCCAAGCCGACCTGCGCACGCACGAGATCACGGGCGACTTCGACACCATCGTCTGCATCGGCCTGCTGATGTTCTTCGACTGCGCCACCGCGCTGCGCCAGCTGGCGACCCTGCAGGCCCGGGTGCGCCCCGGCGGCATTGCGGTGGTCAACGTGCTGATCGAGGGCACGACCTACCTGGACATGTTCTCCCCCGACGGGCATTGCCTGTTCAAGCCGGACGAACTGCGCGAACGCTTCGCGGGGTGGGAGTTGCTGGGCGACGAGCAGCAGACCTTCGCCGCACCGGGCCACACCGTCAAGGTCTTCGCGACCGTCATCGCGCGAAAGCCGGCGTGAGAACGGACGGGGCCTTGGCTTTACGATGGCTCCAATGGCGAGAGCGCACCACATTGCTCGAGCCGGAAGCCTGGCTTCACGCCAGCCGCGGTGCGCCCATATCGCAATACGCCGTCAGAACTGCGCCGCCGTCCGGAGTCGGACGCGAATCTGATGCCGACATTGGGTTAGGCCCCTGCCGCTGCGTGCCGCTCATTCGTTAGGCGACGAAGAATGAAATGTTACATAAGCTGGACGCATGGATGGTGGAACATCAGCCAGAGGCTCTGAAGCGCTTCGAACGATTCTCCGGAGCTCATCTGTGCAAGTCCTCCACGTCAACATTGGCAAGAACAACAATGCTCTCGTTGATTCAGTTCGCACCAGTTCCAAAGCCGCACGACTCAATTGCTCGCTGGCGATCCAGGGACCGACAAAGCTATCTACTCAAGCGGCCGGTAGGAAAGGTAGCAACGGATGGCCTCTATGTGAGGAACGTCTGATGTGCCTGCAAGACGACGTGCTTGCCCCCTATACAATGACTTTTCTCAAGCGGAATTTCTACAGAAATTTCCGGGAGCGAATTCGAGCCAAGCCAAACGATGACCTGTGGAGCCTTTGGTTTGGTGCAGGCAACCTCGTATGGGGCGTCGTAATCGCTCCAGCTCGAAGAAACGAAGAGTGGACAAATGAGCAGTCGATGCGCCGCGAAGCCTACAACTATTGGACTGTTCGCCGCATACCAGCAACTGGCCTGATTGATCCGACGGCAAGGTGAGCCAGTCCGTTTCGCCAATTCTAGATGACTTTCTGTGTCTTCATCGAAGCGTACTAAGGCGCGTGTCTAGCGCTCTCGACGAACAGGGCATCTGCGACAGATACCTTGACTATCTTCTGAGGTCGGGCAACCCGACGGAGGAGCCGTTTCATCATTCCTGAACTGAGGTATCTTGGAAAGCAAAAGCGTCACGAGTATCGACTCGACTTTACTGTTCTGAATGGCCACACATCTCAAGTTCGTAGGATTCGAACTTAGTCCTGCCTCCACGCACATCGACGTCACTGGAGCCAAGACCAAGACGCAGGCCGCGATAAACGAAGAGCTCGCCAGCGCTGGGAGAAAAACGTTCCGAAATGGGCAATTTCATCGGTCGACTGAAACGGAGCGCACGAGCGTACTTTGAGAAGGGCGGCATTGAAACGATCAGTTGCCGTCGTGACATGACCTGTCGGTGTTGGCAGATGGCACGCAATCGACGATGTCACCAAGCGGATGGAAGCCGTTGCGCCTCGCGGGTGAACTCAAGGCCGTGCAGGCTATGGAATCGACCTAACCGCCTCTACAGGGACTTCCCGCTGAGTCAACGGTCTTCTCTGTTCGCATTGCCTTTCTGATCTTCTCGAACGCGGCCCCGCAGCGTCATCGCCACAGAGAACAGACTGCACATCTACAGGCGGCCTTGTTGCGCTCGATGTCGGCGCGGGCCCGGATACCAACCGCTCGACAGGACTCCATTCACTCGTCGTCGTCGCCTTGCAGCGCGACACGGGGTTGGTCGAGTTCACCTGCTGCCGGTCTGACCTCTGTGATGCATCTACGAGAGCACGTCTTCGGGAAGATCTTTGTCGTCGGGGCTGTCGTTCAACCTGCCATGGCCGCGCCGGCCGTGGCAGGCCCTCGGGCTAGACCGAGACGTGATCGGGATCGAAGCACCGCCCCTTGGCCAGCACGGCCCACAGGATGCGCGCGTTCTTGTTGGCCATCGCCACCACCGCCTTCTGCCAGCCCACCCGCGCGGTGAGCTGCACCAGCCACTGCGAGGTCCGGCTTCTTCGCTTGTGTGCCGTCGTTACCGATGACTTCGCGCCCTGGATCAGCAGCGTGCGCAGGCAGTCGGCGCGGCGCTGCTTGCCTCGGCGCACCTTGCCGCCCGCCACGATGATCCGGCCGTTGGTGAAGCCGTGCTGTTCGCCGATGACTGATTCGGCCGCGCCCCAGCCGGCCTCGACCCGCTTGGGCGTGACGAACTCGCGGCAGGCGTCGGCTTCAGTCATGCCGGTCGCCGATTCTCGTCAGCGCTCTGGGTTGCCGGTGGGGCCGGCCCACAGCGCAGAGAACTGGAAGGACAGTTCGCTGTGGTGCCGAATGGACAGCAGGTGCACCAGGTGGCCCGGCGTTGCCGCCGTGTACAGGATCAGGTAATCGCCGTGCAGGTACTCGCGCAGGCGATCGGCCGCGCCCGCCGGCAATGCAGCCAGCTGGGCCAGCGCTTCGGCGGACTGAGGCGGTTGTTCGAGATAGCGCCGGCCGATGCGCGGAAAGCGCCGCAGGTTGGGAATGACGGTGGCGCGCAATTCGGCCAGCAGTCTGTCGAAGGCGACGGCCGCGTCGGCCTCGGCCAGGAAGGCCTCGATCGCCTCCAGCCCGTTCAGGAAGCTGGCGGTCAGTCTCGACCCGGAACAGCGGCTCAGCCACGCTTCCTTGCGGCCGGCGCGGCCTTCACGCGGACCTTGCCCGCCGCGTCACCGGGCCGGGCACGACGCTTCTGAAGCCGGGCGATGGCCGCGTCGGCGTCCTGGGTTCGCCCGGCAGCGATGTCTTCCAACCCGCGCCGGGCGTCGTCGATGAGCAGCAGGTGGATGCGCTCGCGCTCCAGGCGGTGGTAGTAGTCCCGCCGGTCGGCGTCGATCAAGTCCATGTAGCTCTCGCCGTTCTTGGTGATGATCTTCTCGGCGCCAGTCCAGGGCGGGCGCAGCCCGGCGTCCGCACCCTCGACGCGCGCCTTCGCTGTGTCGGCGCGTCGCCGGGTCGAGGCTGTCGGAAACAGAAAACCCCAGTCGAATCGACGATCTGGGGTTTTCGTTGGAACCGGATGGGACGTCGCGAGACGTCCCGAAACCGCGTCACATATTCGATCATCACTTTCCAATCGTCCGGAGAGCCGCATGACTGCTTGCTATCGATTGACACGTTCTAGCTGCGTGGCCCTGTTCATGGCCCCAAACCGTTGGCAACGCCCGCGGCCGACTCTCGTCCGCCAAAGAGTTGCTCAGATGGTACGAGACCGGGCACTTCAACGTCCTCCATCGCAGGCCTGTCCACTGCTCGCATCCGGGCCCACTCGATAGCCCATCGCGCGATAGCCACGTTGGCGCTTCTCCCACATCCGCAGCAGCGCCGGGTGGCCGGTGTCGACGAAGTCGATGATCCGCACATCGGCTTTGCTGGCATGTTCCCGGTGCAGGCGGCCTGCGTACTGCTGCAAGGTGCCCTTCCAGGAAACCGGCATGGCCAGCACCAGGGTGTCCAGCGGCGGGTGGTCGAAACCTTCGCCGACCAGTTTTCCGGTGGCCAGCAGGATGCGCGGCGCCGCGGGTGGCAGCGTCGTCCAACTCGGCGATGAGTGCGGCGCGCTGCTTCTTCGACATCCGCCCGTGCAACACGAACGGCGCCGGTGCCTGTGCGATCAGGGCCTGGCGGATGGCCTCGAGGTGTTCGGTGCGCTCGGTCAGCACCAGCACTTTGCGGCCCTGCTCGAACGCCGCTGCTGCTTCCGCGGCGATGGCTTCGGTGCGGGCCAGGTCGTTGGCAAGGTGCCGGAAGACGTCTTGGATGCCCGCCGTGGTCGGCAGGTCGATGCGGGCAAACCGTGATCTCGACACGACCTCCAGGTCGTGCGGTGCACCGACCGGCCTGGCTGCGGTGTGGCGGATCGGCCCGCACTGCATGAAGATGATGGGCTGCTGGCCATCGCGGCGGATCGGCGTGGCGGTCAAGCCAAGAACGAACTTGGCCTTGGTCCGCTTGAGGATGGCGTCGAACGATGCGGCACCCACGTGGTGGCATTCGTCCACCACGATCTGTCCGTAGTTCTCGACCAGCGCGTTGACCTCGCCCTGCCGCGACAGCGACTGCATCACGGCGATGTCGATCATGCCGGTCGGCTTGGCCTTGCCGCCGCCGATGGTGCCGACCACGCCTTTACCAACGCCAAGGAATGCCTGCAGGCGTTCCTGCCACTGCTTCAACAACTCGGTTCGGTGGACCAGCACCAAGGTGTTCACGCCGCGCTGGGCGATGATGGCCGCCGCCGTCACCGTCTTTCCGAACGCGGTCGGCGCGCACAGCACGCCGGCATCGTGTTTCAGCATGGCCGATACGGCCTGCTCCTGGTCAGGCCGCAGCGTGCCGACGAAGTCGGCTTGGATGGGCTCGCCGGCGAACCGCTCATCCTGCAGATCGCATCGGATGCGGTTGTCTTTCAGCAAGGCAAGTGCTGCGTCGAAGCAACCGCGCGGCAACGCGATGTGCTGCGGGTAGTTCTCGGCGTTGCCGATAACGCGGGGCTTGTCCCACACCGACATGCGCATGGCCTGGGCCTTGTAGAACTCGGGGTTCTGGAAGGCCGCCAGGCGGATCAGCCGATTGGCCAGCGCCTGGGGCAGCACGCTCTTCTCGAAGTAGATCAGGTTGGCGAGCGTCACGGTCAAAGCCTGGGGCATGCTGCCCGCCAGCTTGGTGGACGTACTGGACTGGCGCTTCCAAGGCGTGGCCAGATCCTCGTCGTCGATGAACGTCACGTCCAGCGGGTGAACGCCGCCGGTGGCGCGCAGGATGGTCGGCTCGATGTCATGCGGCGCCATGGGCTGGATCGCGGCGAGATAGGCCCACTGGTCGCCGTGCGGCCGCAGTGCGGCGTCCACAAACACGCTGCAACCGCTCTCGCGTGGATGCTTCTGCAGCGGCAACGCGATCAAGTTGCCGAACCCTCCTTTGGGCATCGTGTCCTGGTTGGGAAACAAGCGGTCGTAGGACGCCAGCTTGAGCTGCCGGGTTCGCGCGCAGGTGTGGCTGATGATGGAGGTGCCCAGGCGCCGGGCATCGCGCGCCGACACACGCCCGGCGAAGAACACCCAGGCATGCGCGCCCCGGCCCGAGCGCGAAATTTCCAGCGCCGCAGGCACGCCAAGCTCGTCGCAGGACTGCATGAACGCCTGGGCGTCCTGCTGCCAGTCGGTCTCGTCGAAATCGACCGCCAGGAAGTAGCAGCTGTCGTCTTCCAGCAGCGGATAGACGCCGACCGTTTGCTTGCCCGCCAGGTGGTCGTAAATGACCGAATCCGACAGCGGCACCAGCAGCCGTTGGCTGCAGTCCCCGCACTTGATGCGCGGCTTCTCGCAGACGCCAGCCCGCCACTCGTTGGCGCAAGCCGGCGCGTAGCCCGACTTGCCCGAGGTCTTGCCCTCCCAGCGAACCGGGTAGACATCGGTGCGGCCCCGGAACAGCCGTCGAAACAGTGCCACCTTGTCGGCCGTGGACAGGCTGGGCCCTGGAGATGCTAGCGCCGGCACGGATGCGGTCGGCGCAGCCTGTGACGCCGCGGCCGGGGGCGCGTGCCACGCGATGCCGTGCGACTCCAGCAACGCCACCAGCCGCGCGTTCTCGGCTTGCAGCGCTTCGAAGGCCTCGCGCTCAGTCATCGGCCCCATGCTCGGTGAGTGACGCATCCATGTCTTCACCCACGCCGTAGCCGATGTCGTGGCTGCGGTCTCGAACCATCTGCAGGCGCGTCAAAAGTGCCGGGCGCTGCGTCTCTGGCAAGGTGGCGACTGCCTTCAACGCCTGCTCGAACATTCGCACCAGCGCGGACAAGTAGGCTTCGTCGTCGAGGCCCACATCGCAGCTGAATCCCGAGGCCCGCTCGCAATAGAAGACCATCAACTCCGCCAGCCCGTCCGCCGTGCCTGATGCCTTCTTGTAGTCCGTGATGGCCTTCTTGGCTTTGGCCACTGAGGTGTCCTGGTTCTTGAACACGTCGGGCCACAGCCAGCGGTCGATGGCTTCCTTGTAGGGCTTGAGCACGTCTTCGCCAAGGTGCAGGCGTGCGTGGAGAAAGGCCTGGTTGTCCTTGCTGGCAGCGTAGAGGTCCTGCACCAGGCCGATCAACCCCGGACAGTCGAAGTCGGCGAGTTTGGCTTTGACGTCGGACCAGCTGGGCTTACCGCGGCCGGTCATCGTCGATTCCCAGCCCGTCTTGGGTCGGCCGCAAGAACACCCGGGTCAGAAGCTCAGCGCGGCGTTGCTTGCCTCGGCGCACCTTACCGCCCGCCACGATGATCGGGCCATTGGTGAAGCTGTGCTGCTTGCCGATGACGGATTCGGCCGCACCCCAACCGGCCTCGACCAGCCTGGGCGTCACGAGTTCGCGGCAAGTGTCAGCTTCGGTCATGGCGTTGTCTCGCGCTCAAGGAGTCCTGTTGCTGTCGCTCGACTCACGTCAGGAGCCTTGGGTACTTGGTGCGCAGCTGCGCGACCACATCGGCGGTGAGCCTCCACGTATCTCCGCGAAGCCGCGCAATGAGGGTAGACCACACGTCGTTGAACGCATCGATCGCCACGGTTTCGTCAAAGTGCACACCCACCGGCAGCAGCGGCTCGATGTCTTCCGTGAGGCTGCGGGTGAGCTTCTTGAGCATTCGCTCTTCGGCTTCCGCTCGGCTGATCGGATGGTCTTCGAGCGTCAGGTAGTGGTTCAGGCATGTCACGACCCTATCGCGGTCCAGGCCGAGCTGCGTGAGGCCGTGATGCAGATCGAAGAGGTCCCGGTTCTTGCGCCTTTGCAGCAGGGCACGAAGCTTTGTGCCGAAGAGTTCCTCGGGCTCGAAGGAAACGATCTCGGTGCGCGCCGAGTACCAGTCGCTGGCGACCTCGAAGGGGTATCGCCGGTAGCCGAACAGCACCTCGTGCTCGCGGGTGTTGATCTCGACCTTCAGCTTCAGCGCTGTCTGCGGCGCCGACTCGGGGGCGAAGCGGAAGACGAGGTGCATCGAATGGCCGGCTTGCTCGCGCTGGCACCTGCCCAGCCAAGAGAGCGCATCGCGAATGGCGTCCACCGTGGCGCCTATGGGCTCTGCCTGTGTCTGCACCAAGTCGATGTCTTCGGAGTAGCGCAGCGGCTGCTTGAACAGCAGCTTGTGGATGGCCGTGCCGCCGCGGAAGGCGATCTTGCCGGCGAGCGCTGGCGCATTGAACAAGTCGCAGAGCGCGCGGCAGATGATCAGGTCCTGCTCGACCTGCGCCGGGTTCGGCCACGGGGCGTGCTCCCGCCAGGCCTGGATGTAGGCCTGGGGGATCAAGCGTCCACCTCGACGACTTCATTGATCAGCAGCTTCCAGGTGGAATCGCGCTCCGGAACCGCCGCCAGCGCGGCCACGATCGGTTTGACGCCGGGGTCAAGGGGCGCGAAGTGCCTCGCGGTTTCAGCGTACACGCGCAACGCCCGCGCCTGCTTGGTGTGGCCCGCCTGTTCCAGCAGGTAGCCCAGGCGGCGCACCGCAGCGCCCTCGTAGTGCGCCGCGGCCCTTGCCAGCCGGCGTGCATCAGCGTGCGCGCCAAGGTCTTTGGCGATCTGTGCCACGCTGCCGAGGCCGCCTGCGCGATGCATGTAGCGCACGCAGTCGAGCAGTGTCAGTTCGACGCCAGCCACGACGGCGAAGCCTGCTGGCGTCTTGATGGCATCGACGAGCCCTGCTTCGTTGCAGGCGGCAAAGGCCGCCGGCTCTTGGTAGATGAACTGCAGGCGATGCGCGCCCAGCGTCAGATCGCGCAGCTGGCGGGGCGCCACCACCTGGAAGATCATGGCCGCCTGATGTGACGAGCCGTGGTGCGCTGCAGCGCGCAGCAGCGACACGCGATAGCCCAGGCCCTGATGCTTCATCAGTGGGTCGATCCACTCGGCCGGGTCGGCGGCACCTGCCGCTCTGTGTTCGGGCCTAACGATGAGGTAGAAGCCGTGCCTTGGACTGGCCAGCTTGCCCTTGGCGACGGCACGCGTCAGCGCCGGTGACAAGGTACTCAGGGCGATGCCAGACGCGACCGCTTCGTCGCGACTGAACCAGCCCCGGCCTGCCGCGAGGCGGTCGTCGATGAAGGTGTCCAAGGCAGCCATTCCGAAGCATATGCGAATTCAGGGTCAATGTGATCTGTTTTGCATACGAAAGAGTGGTGAACATGGGCCCACGTGCAAGAACTGCGGTCGATTCCCGCGCTGAACTTGCGAGCGCCCGCATCTACATTGGATCAGGCCCACCGCCGATGACTTCGATCGAAAACTCATCGCTCGACTGCGGCGTGATCGCTTCTACGCTTGCGCAAACGCCGGCTCGACGACTCGCATGAACCGCCTCGCATCCACAGCCCGCAGCGCCGTCGAACCGGCTCGCCTGTTCGCGCGCTTGCCTGCAGTGATCCAGGCGACCGGCCTCGGCCGCTCGACCATCTACCGGCTGGTCGCCAACGGCGCCTTCCCGCGTCCAGTGCACCTGGGACCGCGCGCGATCGCCTGGCGCTGGTCCGACCTCGAACAGTGGAGCGCTACGCGCGCCGCGGACCATCACTGACCGCGCGGACTGGCTAAGCGCCGGTGCGTTGGTCACCGCGACGAAGATGGGCCTTGGCCGCGCGCTTCAGGCGCGCGTTCGGCTCCGGCGGTTGCAACAAGGCTTGCACGAAGGCCAACTGCTCTTCACGCGACAGCCGGATCGACGCGTGCTCGGCGATCACCCGGCGCGCTGCGTCCTGTGCGCTGGTGACGACGAACTCGCTCAGCGTGCGGCCAGACAGCACCGCCGCGTGCTGGAGCAGGCTCTTCTGCGCCGCGGACACGCGGGCTTCAAGCCGGGCGCCGCGGGCAGTGTCGGGGGTGTCTTGGCTGGCCATGGTCGTCTCCTTGCTGGGAAGGTAAGGCAGTTGTCCGTACGAGGCAAGACCGCGCCGCCCCAATCAGTGCGTACGCGAAATCAAGCGTCTGGAGTGTCTCTGCGCGTATGCAGCGGCGACGAGACCTTCTGCCTCCGCGCGGCGGGCCGGGTCAAGGGCAGGCGCAGCCTGGCGCCAGCGCACCCTTGACGCGGCGCGCTGCGCGCCGACGCTCAGCGGGAGGGCTGGCGGCTCTTGAGCGGCCTGCCCCCGAGCCCGTCCGGCGGCGAGGACGCCCGCTCGTCCGACAGACCTACCGTTCCATTTCCGGTCCCGACCGGCGTCGGCGTCACCCTGGGGGCCGGTGAACGCGTCATACCGGGAAGCTCCCTCTGCGCAGTCGACCGAGCCATGACGGCGCGCACCACCGGCATCTCGCGAACGTAGCGCACGATCGCGCTGCTGAGGTCGCGGTCCGAGGGTTCCGGCGAAGCCGCCAGCGCCTGCGCGATCCGCGCCCAGGCCTCGCCGGCGCGTCGATGGCTTGGCGACATGTGCGGTGGCTTCGGCTTGTCGCCGGCCGCCATGCCCCTGCTTGTCAGCTTCTTTCGCGACCACACCCTTTCGTCGCGGTGCCGCGAGCCCCGAACCGCCTGCGACGACGCCTCGGCCTCGATGCCCCAACCGCGCAGCCGCTCAGCAAAGGTCTCGCGCCACCGTCGCAAATCTTCCTTGCGAGGATTCAGGCGTTTGCCGTCACGCCCCTCCGCGCGCACGCTGATGTGCACGTGCGGGTTCGCCTGGTGCGTGTGCAGGACCATCACGTAGCGGTGGTTCGCCAGCTCGGCCTTCGCAAACTCCCGCGCGGCCTGCCGCAGCACACGGGCATCGGTGCCGGCCGGCATGGACAGCATGATGTTGAAGGCCTCGCGGCGTTCACTGACCTCGGGGATGCGCGTGCCGCCGAAGCGCCATTGATCGGCGATCGCGCGCAAGGCCTCCCTGCCCTCGCGCACGGCACCGCGGTCGTCCTCGATCGGGAGCCGCCCCGCCTTGGCGATGTAGCGCAAGTGGGCCGCGATGGCACCCATGCCACGCCCGCCGCCGGTGACCTTGATCATCACCTGCGGCGCACGGCGCACAACCGTGGCGCGGATGCGCTGCCTCAAGGCCTGGGCGCGCTGCCGAAAGGCTGCCTCCGTCAGCACCGGCGTACGGGACGCCGTCATGCGGTTCGACGGGTAGAACAACCGGTCACCCCACTGCACGAGCAGGCCATCGACGGTGCTGGGCATGGCAGTTCTCCCTCACAGGCGGTCGATCAGCGTCGAGGCCCGATCGAGGTGGCGGCGGATCTCGGCGTCGGCCGTTTCGAGGCGATCCCGGTAGGGCCTGGCCTGCTCCACCTTCGCCTGGCGCAGCAGGGTGACGAGCGCCACGAGATCGGTCGACAGCGCGGCCATGCGGTCGTTGGACGCGAGCAGGGCCGCGCGATCTGCCTGGCGCTCGGCAACGGGCTGCGGCAGACGACTGCCGGCAACAAGCCGCGCAACGTAGTCGCCGTAGGACAGACCGAGCGCGCCCGCGTTCAGCATCAGTGCGTCGGCGTGGGCTTGGGGGAGTCGCAGCGTGAGCTTGGCGGTCTCTCGGGTCGGGAGCTGGTCCGGGGTCTGACCGTCAGACCCCCTCTTCATCGGCGCCACCGCCGCCGTCGCGCGCAGGTCGAGACTCATCACGAGGGCGCGGCGCACGAGCTGGGCAACGCCCATGCCGCGGCAAGCCGCGGCGGCGCGGACGGCATCGCCGATGCCGCGCAGGTCGATCGTCACGCGATCACGCGACGCGCCCGCCATGTCGAACCTCGCGCCGGATGCCGTATGGCATCCATTCACTGGCGGGCCGCCTATCCTGCCATCTGTCCTTTCTCATCCTCTTCACTCCACTCCCATTGGGATCAGCGTTCGGCCTGCGAGGGGGTCTGTCGGGCAGACCCCTGCAGCCAACGCGAGGTGATGGCTTCGACCCTGCTGCGCAAGGCGACCAGTTCGGGCGCTGAGATCGAGCTGGCGTCGGGCGGCGTGATGCGGCTGAGTGCGCGCTCCAGGCGATCACATGCCGTGTTGGCTTGGGCGATCAGCTTGTCGGGCGCGGACGCAGCGGGCACGGTCGGCGTGGTGTCGTCGGCCACAAAACGGACGGCGGCCACCGTCGCGCGCGTGATCTCTGCCCCGCTGTCCAGCAGGGCTTGAACCTGGCAAGGGCTATCAGCGTGCAGCTTGCTGAGTTCGTGCAGTGTGCGGGGCGACGTACACCGGCCAGACTTCAGGGCATCGTCGAGCACCGGCGGAAGGTCCAGCAGCGACAGGTGGTGCGCCACTGCCGTCAGGTTCATGCCGAGCTGCCGGGCAACGGTCGCGTTCGAGTCGCCCGCATCAACCTGCGCGTGGATGAATCGGGCCAACTCGAGCGGGGTCAACCCGTGGCGCTTCTGGTTCTCGGCGACCTGGGCATAGCGATCAGCGGGCAGGTCACGCACGACGACCGGAACCTCATGCAGACCGGCGCGGATAGCTGCGCGTAACCGCTTCGCGCCGAAGTGGACCTGGTGCCGGCCATCGCCATCGGCAGGATGCACGACGAGCGGCTGCAGGACGCCGCGCTGTTGGATGTCCGTCCGCGAGCTCTACAAGCGAGTCCTCGGGAAACTCGGTGCGCGGGTTGCTCGCATCCTCGTAGAGCATCGACACAGCCACGAGCATCGGTCTGCCGTCGTGACCGCCGAGCTTGGCTGACGCGGAAGGGATCGCGCCCGAGTCGGGCTTCGAGACGACTGCTCGCGGCGCCGTCTCTACGGGCTGATGCGGCGCGGTCGTCGCTGGCTCTGCGTCGAGCAGATCGAGCTGAACCTCCTTCGACTTGTTCCACGGCATGCGCATGCGCGGATCGTGCCGCTGCCTTCCGACGTGAGGAAGTACCCGTCAAGACTTGCGTCGTGGCCTGTCGTCGTCCCGCCTGGATTCAGTTGCACCCGGGACGTCCCAGCACCTCCCGCTGCCGTCACGCCTCGTTTCAAATTTCTCTGACTCGCCCCTCGTTAGTGGCGCGTGATGGCTATCAAGTCCGGGCGACTGACTGCCAGAGACTGGCTGCAGCCGGTCAGGGTCGGCGGCTGAACGGCAGCCGCTGCCGAAACCCGCCCCTCGTTGTCCGCCCAGGCGTCCGGCCGCTGTACATCCAAAGCTGTCGCACACCGCCAAGGGCGCGCGGGACAGGACCCTGGGTCGTCGTGGGTGCCCTGCCAGCGTCAGCTTCCACGGGCATCGGGCGGCAAGTCCCGACCCTGAGCTGACCGAGCCCTATCAGGGCTCGAAGCCGCAAAGCTGCCCGTCAAAACCCACGGGAGCGATTCCGGTCGTGATGACTTCGCGGCCTTCTCCAGTTCGCTGGCGATCGAGCGCCAATGGCTGCTGTCGTGGTTCAAGGGCTCGCCAGTGGTGATTGCCCAACGCGCCGACGGCGCCGTGACGGTGAACGTCCCGCGCAGGTTTTGCTTCGATGCCGGCCGGAGCAGCGTCAAGCCGCCGCTGGCCGCGGTACTCGACAAGGTGGCCGAGAGCCTGCGCCGGCGCCCGCAGGCGCACCTGGCGCTGGCGGCGCCCCATGACGGCACGGCCAACCCAGCGCTGACGCAGCAGCGCGCGGCACAGATCCAAGCCGCGCTGAAGCAGCGCGGCGTCGCGCCGGAGCGCATCGACCTGCCGTTCACGACCGCTGCCACTGGCGTGCAACTGCGCCTGGAAGCACCGCCGACGTGACGCGCCGCGGGCTCGTCACCTCCGCGAACTAGGGGGGTCGTCCGCCGCGCCTGTCCGGGTAGCCGGTCGAACCGTGTTCTTGCCTCCTGAGGTCGCGCATGTCGCCGGCCCACATGTCGAGGACACCCCATGCCATCGCCCCGTGAAACCGCCCCTGACCAGCGCGCGCTGACTCTGCTCTTTGCCTGCGTGGCCAGCGCCGCCCTGGCCGGCTGCTGGTGGGACAGTAGCGGCGGCAGTGCGGCGGCGTCCGCACCGCCGCCTGCGCCCACGCCGGCGCCTGCACCACCACCGCCCGCGACCTACACCGTCGGCGGCGGCATCACGGGCCTCTCGGCCGCGGGCCTGGTCCTCGCCAACGGCAGCGACACCGTCAGCCCCGCCGTATCGGCCACCGGCTTCACCTTGCCGACGGCTGTCGCGCTGGGCGGCAGCTATGCGGTGACCGTGCAGACGCAGCCTGCCGGCCTGGCCTGCAGCGTCAGCAACGGCAGCGGCACCATCGCCGCGGCCAACGTCACCAACGTGGCAGTCACTTGCGCCGCGCTGACCCATACGCTCGGCGGCACGATCAGCGGCCTGGCCTCCAGCGGGCTGGCGCTGCACAACGGCAGCGACACGCTCACACCGGCCGCCGGCAGCTTGTCGTTCACGTTCCCGACGCAGGTCGCCGAGGGTGGCGCCTACACCGTCAGCGTGACGGCCCAGCCCACCGGCGAGACCTGCAGCCTGGCCGGCGCGACGGGCACCATGGGGACGAGCGACCTGAGCTCGGTGCAGGTCACCTGCGCGGCCAACGCCTACCACCTGAGCGGCACGATCGCGGGGCTCACGGCCACCGGGCTGATCCTGGCCAACGGCAGCGACACGGTGAGCCCGGCGGCCAACGCGACCAGCTTCGCCTTTACACAGTCGGTCGCCTTCGGCGGCAGCTACAGCGTCACTGTGCAACAGCAGCCGACCGGCCAGACCTGCAGCGTGGCCGGCACCTACCCGGCCACGATGGGCGCGGGCGACGTGACCAACCTGGCCGTGTCGTGCAGCACCGCCACCGCGCTGCCGCTGCTGGCCGGACGCGAGATCTGCCCCAGTTCGGGTCCGTACGACGTCGATGGCACGGGCGCGGCAGCAAGCATCGACAACAACCTCAATGGCATGGCCTTCGACGCTGCCGGCAACCTGTACGTTGGCACCGGCCACCTGCTGCTGCGCAAGATCACGCCGGCGGGCGTGGTGACCACGATTGCGGGTCAGGAATACACCGGCGGGAACATCCCGCCATCCATGGACGGCACGGGGTCGGCCGCCAGCTTCAACCATACGGGCGCCATCGCGCTGGACAGCAGCGGCAACATCTACATGATCGACACCAGTGAGATCCGCAAGGCCACGCAGACCGGCGTCGTCACCACCCTGGCCGGCAACACGGCGTATGGCAACGCCAACGGCACGGGTTCAGCGGCCTCCTTCGACTTTCCGCTGGGCCTGGCGGTGGACGCGGCGGGCAATGTCTTCGTTGCGGACACGGGAAATAACCTCATCCGCAAGATAAGCCCGGCCGGCGTCGTGACGACCTTCGCCGGAAGCGGTCTGCTGGGCGCCAGCGACGGCACGGGCGCGGCTGCCTCGTTCAACAGTCCCTCGGGCATCGTGGTCGACGCCGCGGGCAATTTCTATGTCACCGATTCGGGCAACAACCTGGTCCGCAAGATCACGCCTGCGGGCGTGGTCACGACGGTGGCCGGCAGCACGACGAGCGGGTTTGCCGATGGCACCGGAAGCGCGGCCCGGTTCGGGCAACCCGGGGCGCTCTCGATCGACGCGACAGGAAACCTCTTTGCCGCCGACCAGGTGCGCTCGGCACTGCGCGAGATCACGCCCGCCGCGGTCGTCAGCACGGTGGCCGTGACCAGCAACTTCACTTTCTATACCGGCCTGCAACCGCCCGCCAGCGCCGCCTTGCTGCCGAGCGCCACATCGGCCTCCTACATGGTGGTCAACAGTGCCGGCAAGCTGTACCTGCCCGTCGGCTGCGCGCTCGAAACCTTGGGCGGCCCCTGAGCCCGGTGCGCAGCGCTCAGCGCTGCGCCATCTGCAGCAGCGACCGCGCCTCGGCCACCGACGGCGCGGTCGGCGCGTCGTAGCGCAGGCTGGCGGCGAGTGCGGATTCGGCCAGCGCCTTGGCGCCGGCCTGGTCACCCGCGGCCAGCAGCACCTGGGCACGCACGCGGTCGATGTAGACACCCATGCGCACGTCGCGAAAGCCGCGCACGGTGGCCCAGTCGTCGCGCGCGGCCTGGCTCGCGGCCAGCGCGGCGTGGACGTCGCCTTCGGCCAGCGCTGCGCGCGCCAGGCCCGCCCGTGCGAGGGCGGCGTGCGCGAGGTGGCGGCCGTGGTCCTGCTCGATCACGGCGGCAAACAGCGCCTTTGCCGGCTCCGGCTCGCCCTGCGCCACCAGGAACCGCGCCCAGCGCTCGGTGGCCGCCATGCGGGTCTGGCGCTCGGGCGTCTCGGCGGCCACATATTCGCCGTACGCCCCTTCGAGCGTGCGGCGCGCCAGTGCGTTGCGGCCGAGTTGATCGTAGACGTCGCCCAGCAGCAGGTGGATGCGCCGCAGCGCGTTCGGCCCTGGGGACTTGCTCTGTTGCCAGCGCTCGACTGCCTCGAGCAACGGAAGAGCGGCCGCTGCTTCGCCCTGCCTCGCCAGGCAGACCCCGTAGTTTGCCTGCGCCTCCGCGACCTCGAACCGGTTCGGCACTGCCGGCATCACGGTCGACAGGGCCCGGAATCGTCGCATCGCTTCGTCGCGCTGGCCGTTGAGATGCAGCACCTGCGCATCTTCCGAGGCCGGATTCCAGTAATCGGGGTGGCGCTCGCCGTAGGTGCGCAGCGCAATCGCAGCCGCGTGGCGGTAGGCGTCCTCGGCCTCGTCGTAGCGGCCCAGGTTGAGATTGGCCTGGCCGATGTTGCCCCAGATCGTCTGCGCCTCGCCATCGTCCGGGTGCTCGGCAATCATCGTGCGCCGCGAGAGCCTGACGGTACAACCCGACGGCAGCTTCGTGCTGGCCTTGGTCGTAGGCGACCAGACCCAACTCGCTCAGCGCCGTCGCCCGGCCGGCGTCGTGCGGGCCGTAGCGCTGGAACAGCGCCAGGGCCCGGACGTAGGCGGCCCTGCGATCGTCGAAGCGGCTCGGATCCGTCGCCTGCCCCGTACCCACCCACCACAGGGCCCGCAGCACCGAGTGGTCCAGCCCGGCCTGGGTGAGCAGGCGGTCGGCCACCTGCAGATGCTGGCGCGACAGGGCGTAGTCCAGGTCGCCCGCAGCGTCGCCGGCGCGGTCCAGCCAGACCTCGACCTCGGTCGGCACGAAGCGCCCCGGGTACTGTTGTGCCAATGCCAGCTGGCGCGCCTGCAGGTCGTGATAGCGCTCGGGCTCGTCGAGCTCACGGTAGATGCGCGCCACCGCGCCGAGCAGCTCGATGCGCAGCGCCGGCTGGTCCTTGAATTCGGCATCGATGCGCGTCGCCGCGGCATCGAGCAGCTCGCGTGCGGTGACCTGGCCGCGCGGCTTGTCGGAAGCGATGCGCGGGTCGCTGGCGGCGAACACCTGCAGCAGGAAGGCCTTGACCGCGTTCGCGCGTTCGGCCTCGGCGCGCGCGAGGCGCGCCTGCCAGGCCACGACGCCGGTGCCGGCGATCAGCAGCAGCAATGCCAGCGCCGCGACGGCCGCCGCCGCACGCTGCCGGCGCAGGGCGCGGCCGACGATGTAGACCCAGGTGCCGCGGCGCGCGCGCACCGGCCGGTGCAGCCGATGGCGTTCGATGTCGTCGGCCAGCGCATCGACGCTGGCGTAGCGCTGCTCGGGCTCTTTGCGCAAGGCCTTGGCCACGATCGCGTCCAGATCGCCCTGCAGCGCGGTCGCCGGCACCGGCGGAGCGGACTGCTCGCGCGCCATCTGGCTCGGCGCGGCCGGCGCCTGCTGCAGCACCTGCTGCATGGCTGCCGCCAGCGGCAGGCTGTCGACCGCATGCGCCGGCCGGCCGCACAGCAGCTCGTGCAGCAGCAGGCCCAGCGCGTAGACATCGGCCGCGGTCGTCACCGGCCCGGCGCCGAATTGCTCGGGTGCGGCGTAGCCCGGCGTCAGGCGCAGCTCGCGCGTGGGCTCGCCGGCCGGGCTATCGAGCAGCCGCGCGATGCCGAAGTCCAGCAGCTTGGGCCGGCCTTCGGCGGTGACGCGCACGTTGGCCGGCTTCAAGTCCCGATGCACCACCAGGTTGCGATGCGCGTGCGCCACCGCGGCGCAGATCTCGCTGAACAGCGCCAGACGCTGCTCCAGCGTGTGCGTCGGGTCGGCGCCCCACTCGGCCAGGCCGACGCCCTCGACCAGCTCCATCACCATGTAGGGCCGGCCATCGGTCGTGATGTCGCCGTCGATGAGGTGCGCGATGCCCGGGTGGTCGAGCCGGGCCACGATCTGGCGCTCGATCTGGAAGCGCGCCAGCAGCGGCGCCATGTCGGGCCGCATCAGTTTGATGGCCACATGCTGCTCGAACTGGCCATCGGCGCGCTCGGCGGCGTAGACCTCGCCCATGCCGCCGCGGCCGATGGGCGCAACGATGCGCCAGGGCCCGAGCCGGGTGCCGGCGCTCAGGCCTGCCGCCGCGGCCGCAGTCACCGGCCGACGCAGCCGCTCGACCAGAGGCGGATCCAGCAGCGGATCGTGATCGTCCAGCCCCGCCGCCAGTTCGGTCAGCGCAGCTAGAAAGTCAGCATCGCCGGCCGCAAGCCGTGCGATCGCCGCCGCGCGCTGCTCGGGCGGCAGCGCGATCAAGGTATCGAGTGCCGCTTCCTCGCGCGCCCAGTCGGCAGCCCGCTGCGTTGCGCTGGCGCCCGCCATGCTTCAGGCCGGTTCGTCGCTGGGCGTGGCCCAGGCCGCGTCGCCCAGCTCGCGCCGCAACCAGGCCCGCGCCTTGATCCAGTCGCGCCGCACCGTGCGGTCGCTCAGGCCCAGCGCCTCGGCCGTTTCCTCGTCGCTGTAGCCGGCGAAGAAGCGGCATTCGACGACCTGCGCCAGGCGGTCGCTGACGCTGCGCAGCCGGCTCAGCACCTGGTCGACCTCGAGCAGCGCGGCCGCGTCGTCGGTGGCGAGCTCGGGCGCATCGTCGAGCGAGATGCGCTGCGCGCCGGCGCCGCGCTTGTCGGCCAGCGCGTCGCGCGCGATGTTGATCAGGATGTAGCGCATCGCCACCGCCGCCGAACGCAGGAAATGCTGGCGGTCGACGAAGCCCGGCGCGTGCCGCAGCTTCAGGTAGGCCTCGTGCACCAGGGCCGTGGTCTGCAGCGTGCCGCCGGCCGACACCTGCCAGCGCGAGCGCCGCGCCAAGCGCCGCAGGTCGTCGTAGAGCGCGGCCACCAGCGCGTCGGCAAGAAGCGGTGGGCCAGGCTCGGTGGGCATCGTGGCGACCAGTATGCCCGAGGGCCCGCCGCCATCGGCCGGCCAGGCCTCAGGCGGCGCTACGAACTGGCTTCTGCGCGTCGACGTGCGCCTGCCAGGCGCCCTGCGCCTTCTCCCAGCCGATGTTTGCGATCACCGTCGCATCGGGATTGATGAAGGCCAGCGGGCCGGAGAAGGTCATATAGAACGCGCTCGCGACCGGGAAGTACGTCTGGTCGTGGCGCGCCCGAGGACTCGAAGCCGTAGCCTGGCGACACGGCCGTGTCGCCGCCGGCGGCCTTGCCTCCACGCACGTCCATCCGCCCCTTGTAGAGAAAGTATTCGCCCGGTCCGGTGTGGAAGTGGGCGTTGAAGGAGGAGCCCGCGGGGCACTCGAAGACGGCGGTCCAGGTGCCGGCCTCTGGCGAGACGAAGAGCAGGCGCCAGGTGATGCCGCCCTTGGAGAAGGCGTCCGGAAACGGGGCCCAGGGCATGTCGTCGATTTGAACGTATTCCTCTTTGGCTTTCAGCTTGGCCATGATTTCTGTCTCCGTGCTCGAACGAGTTGCGAGTGACTGCTTGGGTACCGGACATCGGTAACGATGAGCCGACGAGGCGAGCACCAAGACGTGCGACACATCTAGGAACTCGTACATCTACGATAGGCAACTCCTACTCGAACGACTTGGTCTAACAGGAAGTGCAGCTTGACTGAGCGCGAATACTGCGGGTTTGCGCGCATCCCGCGGCAGGGCTGTGAACTCTTACACCACGTACTGGGATCCGACCCGGTTGTCCCAATCGCTGAGTGACTGCTCTGCGGCAGAGAGAGCGGCGAAAAGAAGGTCTGTAGGGGGTCGGGATGGTGAGGTCAGCGCCTCGAAGACCGGTCATTCAACCCTCAGCAGACCGAGTGGCCGCTGTCGGCGTCGGCGGCGAACTGGCAGTCCCGGCCATGAGCTGTCCTTGGATCAGTTGGCCCGAGCGGCTGTTCAAGACTTGCTGCTGTCACTCAGTTTCGGCGGCTGAACGCCCGCAGCGGCAGCAACCTGCCGTTCGTCGTTCAGCCAGGCGTCCGGCTGCTCCACGTCGAATGCGGTCACGACAAGCTGGTGACCTTCAGCTGCAAGTGACGCTCTACCGCTGGGATTCACCGGCCGCGAGTCGGATCCCCTCCATGCGGAGCGCGACATCTTCGGGCCGCATCCAGGGTGCCTGCGGATAACGAGGATCTAGCGGTGGCGCGTGCCGGAGAACGTCGCGCGCTTCGTCCAGATGCCCCAGGAACGCCAAGGCCGACGCCATCACCGCGTGATAGTTGTTGTAGTACGGCCGCAGCCGACCAACCTGGCGCAGATTCTCGACGGCGGCGGAAAACTGTCGTGCGAAAAACTGGATGAGACCGATCCATAGGGTCCACAGCGACATCAACGGATCGTGCGGACTCAGCGCGAATTGCCTGTCGCAACCGATCCAGCGCTTCCTCGCGATACCCGCCGAATCCCAGGACGCACCCGAGCATGCCAATTCCGAATGCGCCGTTCGGATTGAGCGCGACGGCCTTGCGGGCTTCGCCGATCGCGGCCTCCCAGTCGCTGCCCCACATTCTGATGTGCGCCAGGACGGCGTGTCCCATGGCGTCCTTGTCGTCGAGCGAGACGGCGATCAGCGCTTCTTTGAGCGGGATTGCTTGCACCTCCGAGAAGGGTCGCGATGAGTAGTGCCAGATCTCCCATTGCAGGGCCAGTGCGTAGCCGTAATGTCCAGGCGGGTATTTCGGATCGAGCGCGATGGCTCGTTGAAAAAAGGTCCGCGCGGCCTCGTTTTCGTCCCGGCCCGTGGTTGGAGAAGTGCCAAAGCCCTCGCTGGTAGGCCTCCCACGCATCCAGCCGTTCCGGTGGCTTCCGCAAGACCCGCTGCTGCTCGGCATCGGCCACTGCGGGTTCGATGACACCGGCGACGCTCGTCGCGATCTCGCCCTGCACTGCGAAGATATCGCTGAGGTCGCGGTCGTACCGCTCGGCCCAGACATGGGCGCCGGAGGCTGGCATCGATCAATTGGGTGGTGACGCGCAACCGATTGCCGGCGCGGCGCACGCTACCCTCCAGCGCGTAGCGGACGCCCAGGTCGCGGCCGATTTGGCGGACATCCAGCGCTGGTCCCGGTAGGCGAATGCCGAATTGCGGGCGATCACGAACAGCGAACGAATGCACGAAAGCGCCGTGGTGATGTCCTCGACCAAACCATCGACGAAATAGACCTGCTCAGGATCGCCGCTCATGTTCTGGAACGGCAACACCACGAGCGACGGCCGGTTCGGCAGCGCCAGGACTGGCTGTGCCGAACCGGCCGGTGGATCGCAAGCGACGACGACGTCGGGCGAGAACAGGTAGCCGCGCCTGGGCACGGTCTTGAGAATCCGTTGCGCATCGTCCCCAATGGCGCGGCGTATGTCGCGGACACACTGGGTCATGCTGTCGTCGGTGACCGTGACATCGGACCAGATCGCTCGATTGATCGTGTCGCGGTCAAGCAACCGACCGGCGTTTTCTACAAAGAGGCGCAGCATCGCGAAGGATTGACGCCGCAGCGGAAGCTCCTCACCAGTCGCGGTGAGCAGCGACCCACGTCCGATGTCCAACACGAAGCCCGCAAAGCGATAGGCCGCCACGGTGGGCGCTTTGTCCATGGTGTTCCCCCGGCAGCACCGGTTTGTCCAAGGCCGTCATCCAAGCAGGAATCTGCACATCATGCCACCCAGCGATTTCAGCTAAGTTTCGTCGCATTTTCACCTGGGTTTCAGGCGTCCGGCCGCGGGCCCGTGCAACATCCCTTCACGACCAACGAGCGGAGCGGGAGGCACACCATGGCTCCGTTTCAAGCCACACGCGACCACCTGCTGGCGGGCATGGTCAGCGGTGTCATCGCAAGAGTGGTTTCTCGGCCGCACCCTCGAATGCCGTGGCCGGGGTGACGGGCTTCCGATGAAGATCGATGAGGCTCCGTTAGAGGAGTGCGAGACCGAAGTGATTCCGGCGCAACGCTCTCACGTAGAACCTGAGGCGTTGAAGCGAACTTGAAGGAGGATGAATCGATGCGCACACTGCTTGTTGCCGCAGTCGCCCTGGTTCTTGCTGCCCCGGCGTTTGCCGATGATTCAGCAAAACTGACGGGCGTCTGGAAAATGACCTCTTGGACGCGGCATGAAATTGCTACGGGCAAGGACAGCAAATTGTTCGGAGAGCATCCCGGCGGCTACCTCATCTATACCAAGGGTGGCCACTTCATCTGGACCGGGTTCAAGGATCACCGTCCAAAGCCCGCGGCGGCCGAGCCAACCGATGCCGAGCGTATAGCCTTGTTCAAAACCATGTATGCCTACGACGGAACGTACAAAGTTGCTGGGGGCAAGATCGTCGACACCGTCGCAGACGCATGGAACGAGGGTTGGGTCGGAACGAAATTCAAAATCGGCAAATACGAAGTCTCCGACCAGACGTTGATGATGGTCTCGGCTCCATTCAAGGCAACCGTGGATGGCGTCGAAATGGTCGTCACGACGACTTACCAGCGGGTTGAGTGATTCGCTTGCGGAAGGGGTCGGGACCTTGTCCTTGCATCTTCGCCTCCCCCGGCGATCCTGTGCCAGAGCCAGCCGCCCCTCAACCCGTCGCCTAGGGCGGCCCTGGTGTCGAAGCTTCACGCGCGTTGAAGGGCGGCACTGCCTCCGAGACCGGTCGCTCGCACGGAGGCTGGGAGCGCGGATCGATGACTGATTGGTGGCCGTAACCGTGCCAACAAAGCTCGGGACCGACCGACCGCAACCGTTGTACTGCTGACGCCCGGACGGGCGTAGTGACGGACGGCAATGGGTCGGGTCCGTGAGTTCGTCGCGGTAAGCAGCGGACGCTTCGACCGTCCGTCTTGCCGATCGTGCCCTGTCGGCGTCTCGCAACGGCAGCTGTACCTGGAAACCGGCCATCAGGCCGGCGAGGTCGCTGGCGCCTGAATGACCGCTGGTGGCCGGTCACGCGCGCTCAGCATCGCTGACCGTTGGACTGCTTCGTGCCGATTTGGTCTCCCGCTCGGGAGCACCTTGAGGCCATAGGTCAGTCGGAGATCGCGCGGCTTCAAGGTCAAGAAGGGCGCGAAGTGCACCGGACGTGCGCTGCGCCGATCGCTACTCGGTCAATGCGGGACGCATCGAGACTCTCTGGGAGCCGCGCCGCGTTGTACGCGGGACACAGGCCGCACGCGGCCGAAATTTCGGACACGAGTCGGACACGGAGGGTCTGGAAGGACAAAAGGGTTAGCGACTTGCATCGCTAACCCCTTGATTTTCTTGGCTCCCCGACCTGGGCTCGAACCAGGGACCTACGGATTAACAGTCCGGCGCTCTACCAACTGAGCTATCGGGGAATACAGCCAAAAATTATATCCCGAAACCCGCGCCGTTCAGAAGCTGCTGGACAGCGACGCGCGCCAGGTGCGCGGCGTCAGCGGGTAGAGGTAGACATGGCTGAACTCGTAGGGCGACTCGCGCCAGGCGCGCCGGTCGGCTGCGTTGTCGACGCCCAACCGCCAGGTCAGCGTGGCGCCCGCGGTGCGCTGCGTCCAGCGCGCACCGAGGTCCACGCGCGACCAGCCGGGGATGCGCACGCTCTGGTCGTAGGGCAGCACGACGCGATTGCCTTCGGCCGTCAGCGAGGCCTGCAGCGCCAGGCCCGGCAGCGCCGGGACGAGGAACTCGACGCCCGCGCGCAGCGACGTGCGCGGCACGTTCACCGGCCGCGTCCCGTCGACGCCCGGCTGGCTCGAGCCGTGCCGCTCGGCGTCCAGCCACATCGCGCTGCCTTGCCAGGTCCACGCGCCGTCGCGCAGCGTCAGGTTCGTCTGCAGGCCGCGATGCCGCTCGCCGCCGTCGATCTGGTAGACGCAGGTCGCGATCGCGTCGCAGCTGCCGATGCTGGCGGCCTGCGGGCGGTCGATGTCGAACAGCGCCAGCGTCGCGTCGACGCGCTCTCCGCTGTGCTTCAGGCCCAGCTCGACCTGCCGGCTCTTCAGCGCTGGCAGCGACTGCCCGGCGTTGCTGTAAAGGGGTTGGTTCGGCGCGACGTCGGTCTCCAGCCCTTGGCCCCAGCTTGCGTAGACCAGGGTCTGCGGCGTGAGCTGCCGGGCCAGCGCCAGCCACGGGATGGTGACGCCCTGGTCGTCGCGGGTCGGCTCCAGCGTGCCATCGGCCGCCGGGCTGGTGAGGAAGGTCGCGCGGTGCAGCCGCGTATGGCGCAGGCCGGCCCAGACGCTCCACGCGTCGCCGAAGCGCATCGCGTCGCGCAGGTAGGCCTCGGTGCTGCGCTCGTCGCGGTTGGTGTTCGGCGCCGGCGTGCCAGGGGAGGGCGGCGTCTGCAGGCTGCCGTCGATGTTGCCGGTGCCGGCGATGTCGAAGATCTGGTCCTGGAAGCGCCCGGTGAAGCGCGTGCCCAGCACGCCGACCTGCAGCGAATGCTCCACGCTGCCGGTGCGCAGCTTGCCGCTCACCGAGAGGTCGAGCGCATCGCTGCGGCGGCGTTCGTTGTCGCTGACGTACTGCCAGTAGGTGAAGCTGCCATCGGGCGCGAAGCGGTCGCACCATTGCGGGCAGCTGTAGTCGGCGTTGTAGACGCCGTAGGGGAAGGCCGTGCGGTCGTCGCTCTTCAGGCGCTGCGTCATCGCGTGCGCGGTAAAGCGCCAGTCGCCGGCCAGGCGCTGGCGCCAGCGCAGCGACGCGGTGTCACCGTTCAGCACCACCGGCTGGCCCCAGGGCTGGTGGTTCAGGTTCAGGCGCGGGTCGATGCTGCGCGGGTCGGGCACCGTGTCGCCGAGCATGCTGAAGCCGGTCACGCTGGGCTGGGTCTGCCGGCTCGACTCGATCTCGGCCTCGACCAAGCTGTCCGGGCTGAGCTGCCAGTCGGCGGCCAGCGCGAGCAGCGAGCGGTGGCCCTGCGTGTCGCGGTAGACCGGGTCCAGCCGCTCGGCCACCGCGTTCAGGCGCAGCCCGAAGGCCCCGCCCGGGCCGAAGCGGTCGCTCAGGTCGACCGCGCCGAGCAGCGAGCCGCTGCCGCTGGTCTCGATGCGGGCGCGGCGCAGGCCGGCCACCGGCCGCTTGACGACCAGGTTGACGATGCCGCCCGGCGCGCTGGTGCCGGCCTGGATGCCGCTCGTGCCGTCGAGAAGTTCGACGCGCGACTTGTTGTCCAGCGCGATCGCCGTCTCGGCGTTGATCGGCAGCCCGTCGCGTTGGTAGTTGTAGCGGTTGTCCAGCGTGTAGCCGCGCGCGCTGATGATGCTCCAGTAGCCTTCGGCGTCGTAGGCGTCGCCCAGGCTGGCGTCGAGCTGGGTCAGCCCGCCGATCGACGTGACACCGCGGTCCTGCAGCCCTTCACTGCCGAAGCTGCGCGCCTGGACCGGCGTGCTCGCCAGCGGCGCGTCGCCGAAGCCGGCGACGGCGGCGTCGGCGCGGCCGGTGACGGTCACCGTGCCGGCGGACGCCGGGGTCTGCGCGGCCGCGGGTGGCGGCAGCGACGACAGCAGGGCCGCGGCGGCGAGCGCCGCGCGGGTCGAAGCATGGAATGAAGCCATCGTGTTCCTCGGCGTCGATGGCAGGGCGGCGGGCCGTGAAGCGGCCGGCGCGAACTCGCCGGCGCTGGAGGACTGCTTCCCTGCGCGAGCATTACCTCGATCAGGTTCAAAGGGACTGTCTCAGTCGGCAGGGCTCGCGCCCTGCCAACACCCCTAGCGAGCGGCCGCACTGGATGGCGGCCGGGGCGGAACTATAGCGTCAGTCGAAGACCGGTGACTCGACGCCGAGCACCTTGTGCAGCTTCGGACTCGTCGTCGTGTACTGGAGCAGGATGCGCTTTTCCGGGAAGACGTACGGCGCGGCGCCGAAGGCGGCCAGCGCGGCCTCGTGGAAGCCCGACAGGATGAGCTTCTTCTTGCCCGGGTAGGTGTTGATGTCGCCGACCGCGAAGATGCCCGGCACCGTGGTCTCGAACTTCTCGGTGTCGACGACGATCTGCTTGCGCTCCAGCCCCAGGCCCCAGTCGGCGATCGGCCCGAGCTTGGGGCTGAGGCCGAAGAAGACGAGCAGCATGTCCAGCGGCACGACGCGCGTGACGCCGTCGCTGCCGGTGACCTTGATCCGGCTCAGCCGACCGGCGTCTTCCTCGAAGCCCGTGACCTGGCCGGTGATGAACTGCATCTCGTAGGCCTCGCACAGCTCGCGCATCTTCGCCACGCTGGCCGGCGCGGCGCGGAAGACGTCGCGGCGGTGGACGAGGATCACGCTCTCGGCCTTGTTCGGACCGTCCTGGACGAAGTTCAGCGCCCAGTCGAGCGCCGAGTCGCCGCCGCCGACGACGACCAGGTTCTTGCCCGCGAACGCGGCCGGGCTGCGCACGCGGTAGAAGAGCTGCGTGTCGAGGAAGCGCTCGATGCCGTCGACCTTCAGCGTGCGCGGCTGGAACGAGCCCACGCCGCCGGCGATGAAGATCGTCTTCGTCAGGAAGCGCGTGCCCTTGCCGGTCTCGACGAAGAAGCGGCCGTCGTCCTGCTTCGCGACGGTCGTCACTTCCTGGCCGAAGTGGAACGTGGCGCCGAAGGGCTCGATCTGCTTGAGCAGGTTGTCCGTCAGCTCGCGGCCGGTGCACACCGGCACCGCCGGGATGTCGTAGATCGGCTTGTCCGGGTAGAGCTCGATGCACTGGCCGCCCGGGTGGCCGAGCGAATCGACGACATGGGCCTTGATCTCGAGCAGGCCGAGCTCGAAGACCTGGAACAGCCCCACCGGGCCGGCGCCGACGATCACCGCGTCGGTCTCGATCGGGCCGTCGTGCGCGCGCGCGGTGTCGGCGACGGCCGGGTTCGGTGTCGTGTCCATCGCTCAGCGGATCAGCTCGGACAGCTTGTCCTTGCGGTCCTTCCACTCGTCGGCATCGGGCAGCGCGGGCTTGCGCTTGGTGATGCTCGGCCACTGGCGCGCCAGTTCGGCGTTGAGCTTGATGAAATGCAGCTGCTCGGTCGGCACGTCTTCTTCGGGCAGGATCGCATTCACCGGGCACTCGGGGATGCAGACCGCGCAGTCGATGCATTCGTCCGGGTCGATGGTCAGGAAGTTCGGGCCTTCGCGGAAGCAGTCCACCGGGCAGACATCGACACAGTCGGTGTACTTGCAGCGGATGCACGATTCGAGGACAACGTGAGTCATGGGCAGGCTCGGTTGAAAAGGGCAGGCCGGCGAGCACCGAACCATGGGTGGTGCAAGCCAAGCTAGGTGATTTTACGGGGGCAGGCGCGACCCGCCGCTTGCGCCAGGTCAGGCGGCGTGGTCGTGCCGGGTGCGGGTCAGGCCGTGGCCGGCTCGCGTCGCGAGTGCAGGCCGCATTCCTTGGCCGCCTCGTCTTCCCACCACCAGCGGCCGGCGCGCGCGTCCTCGCCCAGCGCGACGGCGCGCGTGCAAGGCGCGCAGCCGATGCTCGGGAAGAACTGGTCGTGCAGCTCGTTGTAAGGCACCTGGTGGACGGCGACGTAGTGCCAGACGTCGGCCTCGCTCCAGTCGGCGAGCGGGCAGAACTTCTCGCGCCCGTCGGCATCGTGCTCGAAGAAGGGCACGTTCGCGCGCTGCTCGGACTGCTCCCGGCGCAGTCCGGTGACCCAGGCCGTGCGGTCCTGGAGCAGGCGCTGCATCGGTTCGACCTTGCGCAGCGCGCAGCACTCGCGCCGCAGCGCGACGCTGTCGAACATCGCGCGCTCGCCATGCCGGCGCACGAAGCGGACCACCGCGGTCTCGGGCGGGCGGAAGACTTCGACCGCAATCCGGTAGCGCTGCTCGATGCGCGTGATGAGGGCCAGCGTCTGCGCATGCAACTGGCCGGTGTCCAGCGTGGCGACCGCGATCGGCAGTCCATGGCGCGCCAGCAGGTCGGTCAGCACCATGCCTTCGACGCCCAGGCTGCTGACCTGGACGATGCGGCCGGCGTGGTCTTCGGCGGCTTCGCGCAGCAGCGCGGCGGCATGGGCGACGCGGGCGTCGAAGCCGCGCGTGCGGCGGGCGTGGCGTTCGATGGCGTCGGACATCTCGGTCATGCGGCGGGTCGGGGCGTGTGCTGGGCGGCGGCCGGGTCGCGCTGGTAGTGGCCGGGCAGGAAACCCAGCGTGCGGCGGGCCGTTTCTTCGCTCTGGTCGGCGCGCAGCCGCACGGCGTCGAAGCCGCAGCGGCGCAGCAGCGGCAGCATGTCGACCAGCACTTCGCCGGTGGCGTGGATCTCGCCGGCGTAGCGCAAGCGAGCGCGAAGCAGAACGGCCTGTGAATAGGCGCGGCCGTCGGTCCATTTCGGGAACTGCAACTCGACCGCCGGCGCGCGGCGCACCGCGTCGGCCCACTCGAGCACATCGTCGTGGTTGTCCAGGCGCAGCGCGGTCTCGGGCGTCGGTTCCTGCGCGGCGATCAGTCGCATCGGATCCTCCTCTCAGGCGGTCTGCGCGTCGGTGACGCGGCGCACCGCCTCGGCGGCGGCGCGAAACGGCGCCGTGCCGAGGCGGCGCGCGGTGTCGACGAAGCGTTCGCCGCCGCGACGCTCGCGGCGGTAGGTGTCGATCAGCGCCTCGATCACGTCCGGCACCTCGTCGGCGCCGAAGGCCGGGCCGATCACCCGACCCGGCGCCGCCGGCCCGCCGAGCGTGGAGCCGTCCGAGCCACCCAGCGTGAGCTGGTACCACTCGCTGCCGTCCTTGTCGACGCCGAGGACGCCGATGTGCCCGCTGTGGTGGTGGCCGCAGCTGTTGATGCAGCCGCTGAGGTGCAGCGCGATGTCGCCGATGTCGTGCAGCGTGTCGAGATCGTCGAAGCGCTCGTTGATCGCCGCGGCAACGGGAATCGAGCGCGCATTGGCCAGCGCGCACAGGTCGCCGCCGGGGCAGGCGATCATGTCGGTGAGCAGGCCGATGTTCGGCGTCGCGAAGCCGGCTTCGCGCGCCGCCAGCCAGAGCGCGCGCAGTTCGCTCGCCGGCACCCAGGGCAGCACCAGGTTCTGCTCGTGGGTGACACGCAACTCGCCCTGGCTGAAGCGTTCGGCCAGTTCGGCGGCGCCGTCCATCTGATCCGCCGTCACGTCGCCCGGCGGCTGGCCGGCGCGCTTGAGCGACAGCGTCACGGCGCGCAGTCCCGGCAGCTTGTGCGCGTGCACGTTGCGCTCGAGCCAGCGCGTGAAGGCGCGCGGTGCGTCGGCGGCCGGCGCCGGTGCCCGGTCGAGCGAGGCCGGCACGGGCGCGCTGAAGCAGCTTGCGACCCGGTCGAACTCGGCTTGCGCGATGAGCCGCGGATTCTCGTCCAGCAAGGCCGCGAACTCCGCGTTCACCGCATCAACGAAGCGCTGGCCCTCGGCCCGGACCAGGATCTTGATGCGCGCCTTGTAGGCATTGTCGCGCCGGCCGTGCAGGTTGTAGACGCGCACGACCGCCTCGATGAACACCAGGATTTGCTGCCAGGGCACGAACTCGGCGACCGGCGTCGCGATCACCGGCGTGCGACCCATGCCGCCACCGACCTGCACCGAGAAGCCGATCGCACCGGCGGCGTCGTGGTGCAGACGCAGCCCGATGTCGTGCCACGCGAGGGCGGCGCGGTCCTCGCGCGCGCCGCTGACGGCGATCTTGAACTTGCGCGGCAGGAAGGCGAACTCGGGGTGCAGCGTGCTCCACTGGCGCAGGATTTCGCAATACGGCCGCGGGTCGATCGCCTCGTCCGGCGCGATGCCGGCGAGCGCGTCGGTGGTGATGTTGCGGATGCAGTTGCCGCTGGTCTGGATGCCGTGCAGGTCGACTTCGGCCAGCCGGTCCATCACGTCGGCGGCGCGCGCCAGCGGGATCCAGTTGAACTGAAGGTTCTGGCGCGTGCTGAAGTGGCCGAAGCCGCCGCGTTCGGTGGGCTGCCCGACGTCTTGGCGGTCGAAGTCGCGCGCGATGCCGGCGAGCTGGCGCAACTGCCGGCTCGAGAGCTCGCCGTAGGGAACGGCCACGCGCAACATCGGTGCGTGGCGCTGCACGTACCAGCCGTTTTGCAGGCGCAGCGGCCGGAAGTCGTCCTCGGCCAGTTCGCCCGCCAGGTGGCGCTGGAGTTGATCGCGAAACTGCGCGGCGCGGGCTTGGACGAGCCGGCGGTCGAATTCGGTGTAGCGGTACATGCGGTGGGCTCAGCGGCTGAGGCGTCGACGATACGAAGCAGCTTCATGCTTTGGAACGACAAAGAAGTCAGTTGTTAATTCCGTCGAGCAATGAAGGCGGCTTCCTACAATCCACTCGATGCACTGTTCCAGGTTCAAGGGCCGGCTGCGGGCGGCGCTTGCCACGCTGGCATGGGTGGGTTTGGCGGCTTGCCAGAGCGTGCCGCCGCAGGTCGCGCCGCCGGCACCGCCCGTGGTCGAGGCGCCCCCCGAAGTCACGCCGCCGATCCCGAAGCCCCCGCCGCGTCCGCCGCGCATCGGGCTGGCGCTGGGCGGCGGCGCGGCGCGTGGCTTCGCTCACATCGGCGTGATCGAGGTGCTGGAAGAGAACGGCATCCACCCCGATCTCGTCGTCGGCACCTCGGCCGGCAGCCTGGTGGCGGCGCTCTACGCGTCGGGCAAGAGCGGCCGCGAACTGGAGGCCGCTGGCGCTCGCGATGGACGAGGGCGCGATCACCGACTGGTCGTTTCCGCTGCGCGGCCTGATCCGCGGCGAGGCGCTGGCGCGCTACGTGCGCGAACAGACCGGCGGCCGCAGCATCGAGCAGATGCGAGTGCCGCTGGGCATCGTCGCGACCGATCTGGACAACGGGCGGCCGATCCTGTTCCAGCGCGGCGACACCGGCACCGCGGTGCGTGCGTCGAGCGCGGTGCCGGCGGTCTTCCAGCCGGTGCGCATCGCCGGCCACGAGTACGTCGACGGTGGCCTGGTGTCGCCGGTGCCGGTGCGCTTCGCGCGCCAGATGGGCGCCGAGCTCGTGATCGCGGTCGACATCTCGACGCCGCCGGATGGCGCGGCCACCGGCGACCTGATGCACATGCTGCTGCAGACCTTCACGATCATGAGCCGCAGCATCAACCGCTTCGAGTTGCGCGATGCCGACGTCGTCTTGCGGCCCTCGCTGGCGGGGCTGTCGAGCGCCGACTTCACCGCGCGCAAGCGCGCCATCCAGGCCGGGCGCGAGGCCGCGCTGCGCGCGCTGCCGGCACTGCGCGCGCGCATCGCGGCGCTCACGCAGCCGTAGCGGGCCGCCCAAAAAGAGACGGCCCGGTGTCGCCACCGGGCCGAAGGGTACCTGGCACGAGGGATTGCCGGAGGTACCGAAGAGACAACCTTCCTGGGATCCCGAGCCCGAAGGCCCGGCGAGGCTCAGAGCCGAACCGGCCCGGGAAAGTTCAATCCCGGATCAGGCGGCGCGCTTGGCCGTCTTGCCGGCGCCTGCGAGGCCTTGACGGCGGTGTTGGTGATGGCCGTGAAGTTCGCTTCGGCGACCTCGGCGGCCTGCTTGGCCGCCTTCTGCACGCTTTCGTAGGCGTTGTTCGCCGCGGCGACCGCCGACTTGACCAGCGCGACGGCGTTCTCGGTGCCGGCCGGCGCGTTCTTCACGGCGGTGTCGACGACCGACAGGATCTTCTTCTGCGTGTCGGCCATCGTCATTTCGGCGACCTTGCTCACTTCGGCGTTGGTGGCGGCGGCGATGTCGTACAGGTGGCGGCTGTAGGCGGCGGCCTTCTCGGCGCTCGGCTGCAGCAGGCTGGCTTGCAGCGCCAGCAGTTCCTGCGCGTCCTTGACCGACAGCGCGGCCTTGGCCGTTTCGGCGACTTCGGCCAGCGCGGCCTTGGCGACCTGCAGGTTCAGCTCGACGAGCTTCTCGACGCCTTCGAAGGCCTTGTTCGTCAGGCCGAAGAGGGTTTCGACGTTGGCTTTGTGCGCGGCAATCATTTGTTCGGGGGTGAAGTTCATGGTGTATCTCCGTTCAGGCATGTGCACGTTGGGGAACCGGGTGCCGCGCTTGATTGCTGCACTGCAACATGAACCGAAGTATAGAGACCGCAGGCGTCAATGCAAGCTGATTTTGTTGCGACGCAGCAAACTAGGGAGCAGTTCCTAGAATCCGGCCGATGCGCGCTTTCCACGCCGACTCAACCGTCCTGCCGCTGCCACCTGGCCACGGTTTTCCGATGACCAAGGACCGGCTGCTGCGCGAGGCCGTCGAGCGCGACCTGCCCGCGTTGCGCGTGTCCGAGGCGGATCCGGCCAGCGACGGCGAACTGGCGCTGGCGCACGACGCCGGCCTGGATCGGCGCGGTCGTCGACGGCACGACCAGCGCGGCGCAGCAGCGCGAGATCGGCTTTCCCTGGTCCGAGCGCATGGTCGAGCGCGCCCGCGCGCTCGGTCGGCGCGACGATCGCCGCCGCCCGCTGCGCCTTGTTCGACGGCGAAGGCGTGGCCGCGAACCTGGCCGGCGGCACCCACCATGCCGATGCGCACAAGGGTTCGGGCTACTGCGTGTTCAACGACGTCGCGGTCGCCGCGCGCCTGATGCAGGCCGAATGGCACCGCCGCTGGCGCCAGTTGCTGCGCGTGATCGTGATCGACCTCGACGTGCACCAGGGCAACGGCACGGCCGCGATCTTCCGCGACGACCCGACCGTGTTCACGCTTTCGTTGCACGGTGCGAAGAACTTCCCGTTTCGCAAGGAGGCGAGCGACCTCGACGTCGAATTGCCCGACGGTTGCACCGACGGACCCTACCTCGCCGCGCTCGACGCCGCGCTGGCCGAAGCCTGGCGCCGGCATGGCGAGCGGCCCCCCGGCCTGGCCTTCTACCTCGCCGGCGCCGACCCGCACGAGGGCGACCGCCTCGGCCGCCTGAAGCTCGGCCACGAAGGTCTGGCCGAGCGCGACCGGCGCGTGCTGGCCGCGCTGCGCGCGCGGCGCATCCCGGTGGCGCTGTCGATGGCCGGCGGCTACGGGCGCGATCTGGCGACCACGGTCGCGGTGCACCGGAACACGCTGGAACAGGCCGAGGCGTCCTGGCGCGCGTGGGCGGCAGAATGCGGGCCATGAGCGAACGCCCCCAGGCCCGACCGCGCGCGCATTACCGCCGCTTCGGCCGCATCGACACGCGCTGGATGGACAACGACGTCTACGGCCACGTCAACAACGTCGTCTACTACAGCTTCTTCGACACCGCGGTGAACCGCTACCTGATCCAGGCCGGCGCGCTCGACATCGAGGCCGGCGCGGTGATCGGCCTCGTCGTCGAGACGCACTGCAACTACTTCGCGCCGCTGAGCTTTCCGCAGGTCGTCGAGGCCGGGCTGCGCGTGGCCGAGATCGGCCGCTCGAGCGTGCGCTACGAGGTCGGCCTGTTCGCCGAGGGCGAGCCGCTGTCGGCGGCGGCCGGGCATTTCGTCCATGTCTACGTCGACCGCGCCAGCCGCCGACCGACCGAGTTGCCGCCCGCACTGCGGGCCGCCCTGCAACCCCTGTCCGAGCATTCATGACGATCACTCCCGACACCACCGCCGCGGTCGACGCGGCGATTCGCTCGCGTCGCTCGGTGCGCGCCTTCCTGCCGACGCCGGTGCCGCGCGAGACGATCCTCGCGATCCTCGACGTCGCCGCGCGCGCCCCGTCGGGCACGAACACCCAGCCCTGGAAGGTGCACGTGCTGACCGGCGCGGCCAAGGCCTCGCTGTCGGCGAAGATCCGCGCCGCCTACGACGACCCCGTACAGCGCGCCGCCCACAGCGAGCAGTACGCGTATTACCCGACCGAGTGGCGCTCGCCGTACATCGACCGCCGGCGCAAGGTCGGCTGGGACTTGTACACGCTGCTCGGCATCGGCAAGACGGACAAGGCGCGCATGCACGAGCAGCATGGCCGCAACTACGAGTTCTTCGACGCGCCGGTGGGCCTGATCTTCACCATCGACCGCGTCATGCGCCAGGGCAGCTGGCTCGACTACGGCATGTTCCTGCAGAACGTGATGATCGCCGCGCGCGCGCGCGGGCTGGACACCTGCGCGCAGGCCGCGTTCACGCAGTTCCACCGCATCATCGAGGAGCATCTCGGGCTGGCCGACGACGAGATGGTGGTCTGCGGCATGTCGCTCGGACACGCCGATCCGGACGCGGTCGAGAACCGTCTCGGCACCGAGCGCGAGCCGGCCGCGACTTTCGCGCGCTTCGTCGAATGAGCATGAACCGCGTTGCGCTGCGCCTCGCCGCTGCGGCGGCCCTGGCTCTGCCGGCCCTCGCCCAGGCGGCCGAGATCGATGGCAGCCGCCTGGCTGCCTGGTGGGGCCTGCCGTTCGCCGGCATGCTGCTGTCGATCGCGATCCTGCCGCTGGCGGTGCCCTGGGTCTGGCACCGCCACTTCGGCAAGATCACCGCCGGCTGGATGCTGGCATTCCTGCTGCCCTTCGCCGCCACCTTCGGGCCGCCGGCGGCGGGCGGGGCGCTGGTGCACACGCTGCTGTCCGAATACATCCCGTTCATCGCGTTGCTGGTCGCGCTGTACACCGCGGCCGGCGGCATCTACGTGCGCGGCAACCTGCACGGCCGCCCGGGCGTCAACGTCGCGATCATGGCGGTGGGCTCGGTGCTCGCCAGCGTGATGGGCACCACCGGCGCGTCGATGTTGATGATCCGGCCGCTGATCCGCGCCAACGACAACCGCAAGCATGTCGCGCACGTGGTGGTGTTCTTCATCTTCACGGTCAGCAACGCGGGCGGCTCGCTCACCCCGCTCGGCGACCCGCCGCTGTTCCTGGGCTTCCTGAAGGGCGTCGACTTCTTCTGGACGCCGCGCCACCTGTTTCCCGAGACGCTGTTCCTGCTCGGCGCGCTGCTGGCGATCTTCTACGTGCTCGACAGCTACTGGTACCGGCGCGAAGGCGTGCTGCCGGTCGACCCCACGCCCGACACGCACCGCCTCGGGCTCGACGGCGCGATCAACCTGCTGCCGCTGGCGGCGGTGGTCGGTCTGGTGCTGATGAGCGGGCTGTGGAAGACGGACGTCGCCTTCGACGTCTTCGGCACCGAGCTCGGGCTGCCGCAAATCCTGCGCGATGGCGCGCTGGTGCTCGTCACGCTGGCCTCGCTGGCGATCACGCCGCGCGGCGTGCGCGAGAAGAACCAGTTCTCGTGGGCGCCGATGCAGGAGGTGGCCAAGCTCTTCATCGGCATCTTCGTCACGATGATGCCGGTGCTGGCCATGCTCAAGGCCGGCGAACACGGCGCGTTCGCCGCGGTCGCGCGCGCCGTCACCGGCGCCGACGGCGAGCCGCTGCCCTGGGCCTACTTCTGGTTCAGCGGCGCGCTCAGCTCGTTCCTCGACAACGCGCCGACCTACCTCGTCTTCTTCAACCTCGCCGGCGGCGACCCGGCCACGCTGATGACGACGCTGGCCGCGACGCTGGCCGCGATCTCGGCCGGCTCGGTGTTCATGGGCGCGAACAGCTACATCGGCAATGCGCCCAACTTCATGGTCAAGGCGATCGCCGAGGATCGCGGCATCCGGATGCCCAGCTTCTTCGGCTACATGCTGTGGAGCGGCGCCGTGCTGCTGCCGCTGTTCGTCGTCGAGACCTTCATCTGGTTCCGTTGATCGAAAGGCTCCCATGACCCGCAAATCGGTTCTCGTCGCGCGCGCCGTGTTCCCCGACATCGTCGAGCGCCTGCGCGAACATTTCGAGGTCGACGACAACCCGGCCGACATGATCTACGGCAAGGCCGAGTTGATCGAGCGCCTGCGCGGCAAGCAGGGCGCGTTCACGACCGGCAGCGAGCGCATCGACGCCGAGGTGCTGGACGCCAACCCGCAGCTCGAGGCGGTGTGCAACATGGCGGTCGGCTACAACAACTTCGACATCGAGGCCTGCAGCGCGCGCGGCGTTCTGGCGACGAACACGCCCGACGTGCTGACGGAAACGACGGCCGACTTCGGCTTCGCGCTGATGATGGCCGCGGCGCGGCGCATCGCCGAGAGCGAACGTTTCCTGCGCCGCGGCGAGTGGACGCGCTGGTCCTACGACATGTTCACCGGCGGCGACGTGCACGGTGCCACGCTCGGCATCCTGGGCATGGGCCGGATCGGGCAGGCCATCGCACGACGCGGCGCGGCGGGCTTCGGCATGCGCGTGATCTATCACAACCGCAGCCGGCTGGCGGCTGACGTGGAGGCGCCGCTGAACGCGCGCTGGGTCGACAAGGCCACGCTACTGCGCGAGAGCGACCACCTGGTCCTCGTGCTGCCGTACTCGGCCGAGAGCCATCACGCGATCGGCGCCGCCGAGCTGGCGCTGATGAAGCCGACCGCGACCCTGACCAACATCGCGCGCGGCGGCATCGTCGACGACGTGGCGCTGGCCGCCGCGCTGACCGAACGGCGCATCGCCGCGGCCGGGCTCGACGTCTTCGAGGGCGAGCCGGTGGTGAACCCGGCGCTGCTGGCGCTGTCCAACGTGGTGCTGACGCCGCACATCGCCAGCGCCAGCGTCGCCACGCGGCGCGCGATGGCCGGCCTGGCCGCCGACAACCTGATTGCCGCGCTCACCGGCGGCGAGCCGCCGACGCCGATCAACGCCGAGGCGCTGCGCCGCCGCTGAAGGTTTTCACGGCATCAGCGCGAGCAAGCGCTCGAGCAGCGACGCCATCTCGGCCGGGCTGTCGAGGAAGAAGCGCGCCTGCGACGCACGGTCGTCGCGGCCGATGCGCAGCGTCAGCCAGTGCGCCGGTGCGCGTTCGAAGACGGCTTCGTCGTTGACATCGTCGCCGGCGAAGAGCGCGCTCGCGCTGCGCGAGCGCTCGACCAGCGCGAACAGCGCATCGGCCTTGTCGGGTGCGTCGGCGGCGACGACGTTGACCACGCACTTGCCGCCGAAGCTGCGCAGCCGCGGGTCCAGCCGCGCGAGCTGCGCGGCGATGGCCGCCTGCGCGGCTTCGCGGTCGCGCGCCAGCCGGTAGTGCAGGGCCAGCGAGTGGCCCTTGTCCTCCAGCATCACGCCGGCGCCGTCGAGCGCGGGGCGCGCGTCGGCAAGCTGGCGCCGAAGCGCGTCCATGGCATCGGCGATCGGTGCGGCCGGCGGTGCGGCGGGATCCTCGGCGCCATGGCTGCCGATCACGTAGGTGGGCTCGAAACCCAGTCGCGGCAGCACGTCGGCCACCGCGCGCCCGGTGATGACGGCCACCGGGTGTTTCTCGACCAGCCGCGCAAGCCGGCGCGACAGCGCCGCCGAAACATGCGCGTCGTCCGGCCGCGGCACGATCGGGGCCAGCGTGCCGTCGAAGTCGAACGCGAGCAGCGGCCGCCGGCGGGCCAGCGCGCGCAGCGCGGCCTCGCCTTCGGGGCTGAACAGGTGGCGCATCATCGGCGCGCGCCGAAGCGCGCGACGCGCGCTTCGACACGCTGGCGCAGCCGCCAGCGGCCGGCATCGGCCAGCATCAGGCCGGCCCAGCGGAAGACGTTCGCTTCGCGCACCGTCATGCGCAGGCTGGCCATGCGCTCGCGCTGCTCGGCGCGCGGCATCGTCAGCGCGCGGTGCAGCGCATCGGCGGTTTCTTCGACGTGGTACGGGTTGACGATCAAGGCCTCGTTCAGCTCGCGTGCGGCGCCGGCGAAGCGGCTCAGGATCAGCACGCCGGCCTCGTCGTCGCGCGCGGCGACGAACTCCTTGCACACCAGGTTCATGCCGTCGTGCAGGCTGGTCACGACACAGACGTCGGCGGCCCGGTACAGCTCGTTGACCCCGGCGGCGTCGAACTGCTCGGCGAGCAGGCGCACCGGCTGCCAGCTGGCATTGCCGAAGCGCGCGTTGATCTGCGCGCAGACGGCGTGGATGCGCTCCTGGAACAGGCGGTACTCGGGCAGCGCGCTGCGCGACGGCGCGGCGACCTGCACGAAGCTGAAGCGGCCCTGCCAGGCGGGATGCTTCTCGAGCAGGCGCTCGACCGCATGCAGGCGCTCGAGGATGCCCTTCGTGTAGTCGAAGCGGTCGACGCCGACGGCGAGCCACTGGTCCACCGGCAAGCCCAGCCGGGCGCGCACGCGCTCGCGACAGGCCGGTACCGGCGGCCAGGCGGCCACCGTCTCGGCGGACGGCCATTCGATCGAGATCGGGTAGCTCTCGACGAAGGTCTCGTCGTCGCGGAACGAGACCGTCGAGTATTCGTGCTCGATGCGCGCCTCGAGGTAGCGGTCGACCGTCTCGAGGAAGTTCTTGCAGTGGTAGCGGGTGTGGAAGCCCATGATCGTGCTGCCCAGCATGCCTTCCAGCAGCTCGGCGCGCCAGGGACAGATGCCGAAGGATTCCGGGTTCGGCCAGGGGATGTGCCAGAAGCTCAGGATGGTCGCGCGCGGCAGCTTGGCGCGCACCATCGCGGGCAGCAATGCGAAGTGGTAGTCCTGCACCAGCACGATCGGGTCCTCGCTGCGCGCCTCCTGCACCACCGCGTCGGCGAAGCGCTGGTTGATCTCGCGGTAGCGCTCCCAGTCCGATTCGCGGAACACCGGCCGGACGTGGGCGACATGGCACAGCGGCCACAGCCCTTCGTTGGCGAAGCCATCGTAGTAGCCCTTTTCCTCGGCGTCGGTCAGCCAGACCCGGCGCAGGGTGTAGTCGCCGCGGTCGGGCGGCACGCGCAGGCGGTCGTGGGCGTCGACGACCTCGCGGTCGGCGTCGCCGCTGCCATGCGCGATCCAGGTGCCCGAGCAGGCGCGCATCACCGGTTCGACCGCGGTGACGAGCCCGCTGGCCGGCCGCTTGACGACGACGCCGCCATCGCGATGCTCGTGGATGTAGGGCTCGCGGTTGGAGACCACGATGACCTGGTCGCCGCGCAACTGCGTATGCAGCAGCGAGCGCAGGCGCTCGGGGTTCCATTCCGATTCCAGACCCAGCGAACGCCGGTACTCGTCTTCGAGGTCGCGCAGCCGCGCGCGCAGCTCGAGCGCCAGCGGCGCCAGCTCGGGCGAGGGCTCGATGAGCGGGCGCACCAGGCCTTCGCCGCGCAGCAACGCGCGGGCGCCGGACATCCAGCCGCGCCAACTGAGCTGCGCCACGACCACCGTGATGAGCGCGATGACGCCCCCCAGCGCGGTGATCAGCACGATCAGGTAGCGGCGCGTGTCCTGACTGCGTCGGTCGATGAAGCTCAGGTCCTGCAGCAGCACCAGGCTGGCGGGCGGGCTGCCTTCGATCCGGACCGGATAGACGCCCACGTGCACCGGGCCGCCGGCGATGCGCAGTTCCGGCTCGGGCAGCGCGGTGTCGGCGCGTGCGCGGGCACAGCCCAGGTCGGCCGGGAAGCCGTTGCTCTGCACCGCCATCCGGCCGTCCGCGTCGCACAGGCCCAGCGCGACCAGCCGCTCGTCGGTGACGGTGCGGTTGAAGAGGTTCTGCAAGCGGTCGAGCCGGCCGTTGTCGAGGGCTTCGGCCACCGAGTCGGACAAGGCATTGGCGACCAGCGCGCCGCGCGAATCGAGATCGCGCGCGAACCAGCGCAGCGTCAGCCGGTCCATCACCGGCAGCGCCAGGTAGGCGGCGGCAACCAGGGTCACGACCAGAGGCAGCAGGAAGCGCAGTTGCAGTCGGAGCGTTCGCATCAGCGGCTGCGGGCGGGGCGCGGTTCCATGTTCATTCGGACGAATGTATATCGACTGGGGCCCGATGGGGTCGGTCGTGCTGCCATCGGGTGGCGCAGTGCCGGTTCGGCGGCGGCAGACGCGCCGGCTCTGCGTGCCGGCCCCGATCCAGTCCGTCTCGTCGTCGCCGTGCAGCGCCAGAGACAGCTGAGACAATCGCGCCATGCCTGAATGGACCGTCGCGGCGCTGCTGGCGCTCAATCTCCTGCTGCTGCTGTGGATCGCGCTGCGGCGCGCCGACGACATGGCGCTGCGCCGGCTCGAAGGCGAGCTGCGCGACGAATTGCAGCGCCTGGCGCAGACGCAGCGCGCCGACCTCGGCACCTTCCAGCAGATGCTGCTCACGCAGAGCGGCGACGTCGCGCGCACGCAGAACGAGCAGATCGACTCGTTCCGCGCCCAGCTCGGCACGACGCAAGTCCAGCTCGAAGCCGGGCTGCGCCGCTTCGGCGAGACGCTGGCCGAGCAGCTGCGCTTGCTGTCCGATGCCAACGAGCGCCGTCTGGGCGAGGTGCGCCAGGCGGTCGACGCGCGCTTGGTGGCGCTGCAGGAAGGCAACGAGAAGAAGCTCGAGCAGATGCGCGCCACCGTCGACGAGAAGCTGCACGCCACGCTCGAGCAGCGCCTCGGCGAGAGCTTCAAGCAGGTCGCCGACCGGCTCGAGCAGGTGCACCGCGGGTTGGGCGAGATGCAGACGCTGGCGCGCGACGTCGGCTCGCTCAACCGCGTGCTCAGCAACGTCAAGACGCGCGGCATCTTCGGCGAAGTGCAGCTCGCCGGGTTGCTCGAGCAGGTCTTCACGCCCGAACAGTACGCGACCAACGTCGCCACCGTGCCGGGCCGCACCGACCGCGTCGAGTTCGCGATCCGGCTGCCCGGCCAGCGCCGCGACGACGACATCGGCGCGGCGCCGCTGTGGCTGCCGATCGACGCCAAGTTCCCGCGCGAAGACTACGAACGCCTGCTCGACGCCCACGAGCGCGCCGACGCCGCCGGCGTCGAGGTCGCGGCGAAGGCGATCGAGACCCGGTTGCGCGTCGAGGCGCGAACGATCCGCGAGAAGTACGTCTCGCCGCCGCACACGACCGACTTCGCGATCCTGTTCGTGCCCACCGAAGGCCTGTACGCCGAGGCGCTGCGTCGGCCCGGGCTGGTGGAAGCCTTGCAGCGCGAGCACAAGGTCATGCTCGCCGGCCCGACCACGCTGCTCGCCACGTTGACCAGCCTGCAGATGGGTTTTCGCACGCTCGCGCTGGAGAAGCGCTCGGCCGAGGTCTGGGAGGTGCTCGGCGCGGTGAAGACCGAGTTCGGCAAGTTCGGCGAGGTGCTGGCGAAGACGAAGAAGAAGCTCGACGAAGCGAGCAACACGATCGAATCCGCCGAAGTGCGTGCGCGCGCGATGGCGCGCCAGCTGAAGACGGTCGAGGCGTTGCCCGAGTCGCGCGCGCTGCAGTTGCTGGGCGGCCGCGCGGACGAGGACGAGCCGGCGCCGGAGAGCCGGCCCTAGAACCTGATCGACGGCTCCGAAGCCGCCGACGACGGCGGTGCGGCCTCGGCGGGTGGCGCGGGCGGTGGCGCCGGTGTGCGCGCGGCCGGTGCCGCGCGGGCGACCAGCGGCGTGACGGGCGGCGCCTGCCAGTTGGGCGGCAACTGCGACTGGCGCGGATAGCCGGCAGCGTCGAGGTAGGCCGTCCAGTCCGTCTCGGACAGGCCGCGCAGTGCTTGCGAGCCCACCGTGAGCGCCGGCACGGTGCGGCCGCCGACCGCGCGCTCCAGCGCCGCGGCGTCGTCCAGGCTCTGCACCCGGCGCTCGGTGTAGGGGATGCCGCGCTGCTGCAGCAGGCGCCGGCCGCTGTCGCAAGGCGGGCACTCGGGCGACGTGTACAGCGTGACCGGGAAGCGCGCCGCGAGCTGGCGCAGCGTGAACGGCAGGCCGGCGTCGGCCGCGCTGCCATCGGCCGCGGCCCCGGCGGGCTCGTCGTTGCGGCCGAGCTGGGTGACGCGGGCGTTGCCGGTCACCGGTGGACGGTCGGTGTAGGTGACGCTGCCGTCGCTGCCGATCACTTTGTACTGGGCCAGTGCGGGCAAGGAGAAGGCCATCAACGCGGCGGCGGCGAGCGGGACGAGCGGGGCGAGCAGGGGCGGACGCGACATGCGCTGGAATCTATCCGACTTGGGGCCTTGCGCTCAAGCCATGCCTTGATGGCGCAGCAGCGCATCGAGTCGTGGTTCACGGCCGCGGAAGGCGACGAAGCTTTCCAGCGCCGGCCGGCTGCCGCCGACCTCGAGCACCGCCTCGCGCCAGCGCCGCCCGGTGGCGGCGTCGAACAGGCCGGCTTCCTCGAACGCGCTGAAGGCGTCGGCCGACAGCACCTCGGCCCAGGCGTAGCCGTAGTAGCCGGCCGCGTAACCGCCGTCGAACAGATGTGTGAAGCTGTGCGCGAAGCGGTGGAACGGCGGCATAGCCAGCACCGCGACCTCGGCGCGCACCTCGTCGGCCACCGCGCCGATGCGCGTCGCGGCGTCGGCTTCGAGGTGCAGCCGCATGTCGAGCAGGCCGTATTCGCAGTGCCGAACCATCGCCAGGCCGCTCTGGAAGTGGCGCGCCGCGATCATCTTGTCGAACAGTTCGCGCGGCAGCGCTGCGCCGGTCAACACATGGCCGGACAGGCGCGACAGCACTTCCCATTCCCAGCAGAAGTTCTCCATGAACTGGCTCGGCAGCTCGACGGCGTCCCATTCGACGCCGGCGATGCCCGACACCGCCAGCTCGTCGACGCGCGTCAGCATGTGGTGCAGGCCATGGCCGAACTCGTGGAACAGCGTGATCAGGTCGTCGTGCGTCAGCAGCGCCGGCCGGTCGCCGACCGGCGGCGCGAAGTTGCAGATCACGTGGGCCACCGGCAGTTGCAGGCCGCTGCCGTCGGGGCGGCGCCAGCGCTGGCGCGCCTCGTCCATCCAGGCGCCGGACTCCTTGCCGTTGCGCGCATGGAGGTCGAGGTAGAAGCCGGCGATGACCTCGCCGGCGCGTTCGACGTCGAAGTAGCGCACGCCGTCGTGCCAGACCGAGGCCTGGCCGGGGCGGATGATCACGTCGAACAGCGTCTCGATCAGCCGGAACAGGCCGTCGAGCACGCGCGGCTCGGTGAAGTACTGCTGGACCTCGTCGCTGCCGAACGCGAAGCGCGAGTGCTTCAGCCTTTCGGCGACGAAGGCATGGTCCCAGGCCTGCAGCTCGGGCAGGCCGAGCTCGCGCGCCGCAAAGGCCTCCATCGCGTCGCGGTCGGCAAGCGCCTGCGCGCGGGCGCGACGCGCCAGGTCGCGCAGGAAGTCGAGCACCTGCCGCGGCGACTCGGCCATCTTCGCCACCAGCGAGACATCGGCGTAGCTGGCGTGACCGAGCAGCCGCGCCTCTTCGTGGCGCAGCGCCAGCAGCTCTCGCATCACCGGCGAGTTGTCGAGCTCGGCCGGGCCGAATTCGCTCGCGCGCGTGGCGTGCGCACGGAACAGCCGCTCGCGCAGGTCGCGGTCGGTCGCGAACTGCATCAGCGGCCGGTAGACCGGCGCGTGCAGCGTCAGCTTGTGGCCGGCGCGACCCTCGGCCTCGGCCGCGGCGCGCGTCGCGGCGCGAACGTCGGCCGGCACGCCGTCGAGCTGCCGTTCGTCGACATACAGTGCGAAACCGTCGGTGGCGTCGAGCACGTGCTCGCCGAAGGCCTGCGACAGCGCGGCCTGGCGGTCCTGGATCCGAGCGAAGCGCTCGCGGTCGGCGCCGTGCAGCTCGGCGCCGCCAAGCACGAAGTCGCGCAACGCGTCGGCCAGCGCCTTGCGCTGCTCGGCCGGCAGGCGCGCCGCGGCGGGGCCCGCGGCGACCGCCTTGTATTTCGCGTACAGACGCTCGTCGGCGCCGAGGCGGGTGAAGAACTCGGTCACGCGCGGCAGGTTCCCGGCATAGGCGGCGCGCAGCGCGGGCGTGTCGGCCACGGCCTGCAAGTGGCCGACGGCACCCCAGCCGCGGCGCAGCCGCTCGACCGCGACGTCGAGCACGGCCGACAGCGCGACGTAGTCGGCCGGCACCGCGTCGCCGACGGCCTGCTCCAGCGCGGCCTCGGCGTCGGCGAGCAACCGGTCCAGCGCCGGCGAGACATGTTCGGGCCGGATCGCGGCGAAGTCCGGCAGGTCGGCGCTGTCGAGCAGCGGGTTCATCGTCATCGCGGCTGCGGCGGCGCTGGCCGCCTCGACCGTGTTGACGAGCAGCATCGTGATCGTCATCGGCCCGACACCGCCCGGCACCGGGGTGATCCAGCCCGCGACCTCGCGCACGCCGGCGAAATCGACGTCGCCGCAGAGCTTGCCCTCGTCGTTGCGGTTCATGCCGACGTCGATGACGATCGCGCCCGGCTTGACCATCTCGGCCGTCAGCGTGTTGCGCCGGCCGACCGCGACGACGACCACGTCGGCCTGGCGCGTGTGGTGGGCGAGGTCGGGCGTCGCGCTGTGGCAGACGGTGACGGTGGCGTTGGCCTGCAGCAGCAGCAGCGCCATCGGTTTGCCGACGGTGTTGCTGCGCCCGATGACGACCGCGTGCTTGCCGCGCAGATCGACGCCGGTGCTCTCGATCAGCTTCATGCAGCCGTAGGGCGTGGCCGGGCGCAGCCCCGGCAGGCCGGTCATCAGCGTGCCGGCGCTGTGCACCGAGAAGCCGTCGACGTCCTTGGCCGTGGCGATGGCCTCGATGACCTTGTGCGGGTCGATGTGGCGGGGCAGCGGCATCTGCACCAGGATGCCGTGGATCGCCGGGTCGGCGTTGAGCGCCTCGATGCGCGCCAGCAGCTCGGCCTGCGACAGCGATGCGTCGTACTGCTCGAGCACCGAGTGCAGCCCGCGCTCGGCGCAGGCCTTGACCTTGTTGCGCACGTAGACCGCGCTCGCCGGGTCGTCGCCGACCAGGATCACGGCCAGCCCGGGCCGGTGGCCGGCGGCAGCCAGCGCCGCGGCGCGCGGCGCCGACCTCGGCGCGGATCTGGCTGCGACAAGCGCCATGCCGTCGATCAGTTGCGCGGTCATGTCGCGATCCAGCCTCGTCAATCTGACTAGAGCCCCCTCGCGGAGGGGGCTCGGGGAGTCCACGGACAGCGGTCGGAGATCGCTTAGGCGCGCTGCGCGCCGAGCGCGATCTTCAGCAGGTCGGCCACCGTGTTGGCGTTGAGCTTTTCCATGATGTTGGCGCGGTGCGCCTCCACCGTCTTGATGCTGATGCCCAGGTCGTCGGCGATCTGCTTGTTCAGCCGACCGGCGACGATGCGCTCGAGCACCTGCGCCTCGCGCGTCGTCAGGCGCGACAGCAGCGCATCGCGGCTGGCCTGTTCCTGGTGCTGGCTGAAGGCGCTGCGCGCCTGGTCGAGCATGCGCTCGACCAGGCCGAGCAGCTCTTCTTCCTTGAACGGCTTCTCGATGAAGTCCATCGCGCCCTTCTTCATCGTCGTCACCGCCATCGGCACGTCGCCGTGGCCGGTGATGAAGACGATCGGCAGCGGGCTCTTGCGTTCGAGCAGCCGGTCCTGCAGTTCGAGGCCGCTCATGCCGTCCATGCGGATGTCGGCGATCAGGCAGGCCACCTCGCGCGGGTCGAAGCGGGCGAGGAAGGACTCCGACGAATCGAAGCACTTGACGCGGTAGTCCTTGCCTTCGAGCAGCCACTGCAGCGAGTCGCGCACCGCCTCGTCGTCGTCGACGACGTAGACGGTGCCTTTCTTGGGGATCAGGCTCATTCAGGTGGTCACGGTGGGGTTCGAGGAGCGGGCCGTCTCGGCGTCCGGACCGCTGATGGCGGGCTCGGTGCGGGCGGGCAGTTCGACCGGCAGCGTGAACGAAAAACGGCAACCCACGACGTTGCGTCCATTGTAGAGGTTCTGCGCCTTCATCCGGCCGCGGTGCGACTCGACGATCGAGCGGCACAGGCGACAGGCCGATGCCCAGGCCCTCGGCCTTGGTCGAGAAGAAGGCCTCGTACAGGCGGTGGATGACTTCGTCCTTCAGGCCCGGGCCCATGTCGGTGACGCTGAACTCGATGACGCCGCCTTCCTCGGGCGTGTGGCGCGGCACGACGCGCAGCTCGATGTGGCGGCGCGCGACGGCAGCTGCGCGTTGTCGATCGCCTCGGCCGCGTTCTTCAGCAGGTTCAGCACGACCTGCTCGATCAGGATCGGGTCGACCATCAGCGTCGGGCAGACGCTGCGCGACGTAGGTGTGGATCGCGACGTTGCGCCGGCGCAGCTCGATGCCGGCCAGGTCGACCGCGTCGTCGACGATCTGGCGCGCCTGCGCCGGCTGGCGCTGCGGCTCGCTGCGTTTCACGAAGGCGCGGATGCGGTGGATGATCTGCCCGGCGCGTTCGGCCTGGCGCGCCGTCTTCTGCAGCGCGGCGACCAGGTCGCCCTTGTTCGATCGACGTCGCCTGCGACCCGGCTGACCATGCCGTTGCAGTAGTTGGTGATCGCGGTCAGCGGCTGGTTCAGCTCGTGCGCCACCGACGACGCCATCTCGCCCATCGTCACGAGCCGGCTCGTGACCTGCGCCTTCTCGGCCTGCAGCGCGGCCTGTTCCTCGGCGCGCAGCCGCGCCGTGATGTCGGTGGCGATCAGCATCTGCGCCAGTCGACCGTCGGTCCACTGCAGGTAGCGCGAGCGCACGTCGAACCACTTGCCCAGCGATTCGACGAAGACCTCGCGCGGGCTGGTGCCGGCTTCGGTCAGCTCCTGCGTCGGCAGGCCTGAGAGGTTGTCGACGTCGTCGTCGCTTTCGGGCTCGAACGAGGCCGCCGCGGCGCCGCCGGTGAGCAGCGCGTGGCCGCGCGCGTCGCCGCCGAACCAGAGCCGGTACGAGCGGTTCGCGAACAGCAGCTCGCCCTGCTGCACCGACAGCACCGAGACCGACGCGTCCAGCCCTTCGAGCACGGTCGTGAAACGCTCGTGCGACGCCGAGAGCTGGTCGCGGATGCGCTTGGCCTCGGTGATGTTGGTCATGCTCGTCATCCAGCCGGTCTGCTGACCCTTGGGATCGATCAGCGGCGAGACGTACATGCGCGCATCGAAGGTGCCGCCGTCCTTGCGCATCACCTTGACCTCGATGCCGGCCGGCGGGCTGCGGCCGAGCAGCTCCTGCAGCAGCAGCCGGCTGTTCTCGTCGATCCGGTCCGGCGGCCAGTGCGGGAAGGGCGGCATGCGGCCGACCAGCTCGGACTCGGCGAAGCCGGTCATCTGGCAGAACGCGGCGTTGACGTAGGTGATGCGGCCTTCCAGGTCCATCGCGCGCATGCCGGTCGGCATCGAGTTCTCCATCGCGCGGCGAAAGTTGGTCTCCTGGACCAGCGCGCCCTGGATCTGCGCACGCCGTCGCATGTGGCGCCAGGTGCCCAGCAGCATCCAGACGGTCAGCACCGACAGCGCGACGACCATCCAGAACAAGGTGTTGCTGATCAGACCGATCGAGGTGCGCCAGCCCTGGCCGCGCAGCAGCATGCCGTTCATCGCCGGCGTCAGCGGTGCGTCGACGACGACCGGCGGGCGGCGCACGGCCTGTCCGGGCAGCCCGGTCACCGTGCCGGCCAGAAACTGGCCGTTGTCGTCGACCACCGAGACCATGTGCCGGCGCGAGACTTCGGCCGGCACGAAGTTGCGCAACAGCGAGTCGATCGAGTACTCGACCAGCAGCACGCCGGCGAACCGGCCCGGCTCGACCAGCGGCACCTGGAGCTGGAAGACCTGGGTGCCCAGCGTGTCGGCAAAGGCGCGCGAATAGACCGGCTGCCGTGTCTGCCGGGCGGCGCGGAAGGCCAACTCGGCGGCGCCGTGCTGGCGGGCCGCCGGCATCGACGGATCGTCGGTGGCGCCGGTCTCGCTGCCTTCGGCGCTGTACAGCGTGGCCCAGTGGCCGAGCTTGGGCGTGCGGTTGGCATTCAGCCAGCCCATGTACGTGACCTCGGGATGCTCGCGCGAAAACGCCGTGAACTGTTCGCGCAACGCATCGGTGCCGATCTCGCGCGATACCAGTTCGCGCGCCAGGCGGATCACGAACTCCTGGTTCTGGATCAGACGCAGGCCGATCTGCTGCTGCGTGATCTCGGTGTCGCGCTTGACGGACTCGGTCTCGCGCTCGATCTCCTCGTTGCGCAGGTACCAGAAGGCCGAGATGATGGCCGCGAGGAACAGCAGCACCGAGATCAGCGGGGCGAGGGTCGCGAAGCGGTCCTGCCGGGCCGGGGACTGGCGGCGCCACCACAGGCCGAACAACCGGCGCGCGTCCGGCAAGGACTGCGGAGCGCTCGGGAAGGATTTTCGGGGGGGGGCCATCGTGCCGATTATCCGGGGTGGGCCGGCAATCGCAGGAGCATGCAAATGCACGATATGAAATGCATGGGCACTATTTGAAATTATTTGCGGCTGTGCCAAACTGACGGCCTTTGCCGATCCGTCCAACAAAAGGAGACAAGCATGTCCGCTACGCCGGAGTCCTTCATCGGCGCCGCCGCCCACGACCCTGACGCGCAGGAAACCCGCGAATGGCTGGACGCGCTGGCCGCGGTGATCGCCAACGAAGGGCCGGAGCGCGCGCACGCGTTGCTCGACCGGTTGATGGACGAGGCACGCCAGTCCGGCATCGACATGCCGTTCTCGGCCAACACCGCCTACGTCAACACGATCGAACCGGAGCAGGAGGCGCGCAGCCCGGGCAACCTGGAACTCGAAGGCCGGCTGCGCGCGTTCATGCGCTGGAACGCGATGGCGATGGTCGTGAAGGCGAATCGCCTGCACCCGGCCGACGGCGGCGACCTCGGCGGCCACATCTCGAGCTTCGCCAGCGTCGCGCACATGTTCGCGGCCGGCTTCAACCATTTCTGGCACGCCGAGAGCGAAGGCCACGGCGGCGACCTGCTCTACATCCAGGGCCACAGCGCGCCGGGCATCTATGCGCGCGCCTACCTCGAGGGCCGGCTCAGCGAGGAGCAACTGCTCAACTTCCGCCAGGAGGTCGACGGCCGCGGGTTGTCGAGCTACCCGCACCCCAAGCTGATGCCCGAGTTCTGGCAGTTCCCGACCGTCAGCATGGGCCTCGGCCCGCTGATGGCGATCTACCAGGCACGCTTCCTGAAGTACCTGCACGCGCGCGGCATCGCCGACACCTCGAATCGCAAGGTCTGGGTCTTCTGCGGCGACGGCGAGATGGACGAACCCGAAAGCCTGGGCGCCATCGGCCTGGCCGCGCGCGAGAAGCTCGACAACCTGATCTTCGTCGTCAACTGCAACCTGCAACGACTCGACGGCCCGGTGCGCGGCAACGGCAAGATCATCCAGGAGCTCGAAGGCGAATTCCGCGGCGCCGGCTGGAACGTGATCAAGCTGGTCTGGGGCAGCGACTGGGACAAGCTGCTCGCGCGCGACAAGGACGGCGCGCTGCGCAAGATCATGATGGAGACGCTGGACGGCGACTACCAGGCCTTCAAGGCCAACGACGGCGCCTTCGTGCGCAAGAACTTCTTCGGCCGCTCGCCCGCCACGCTGGAGATGGTGTCCAAGATGAGCGACGCCGACATCTGGAACCTGCGCCGCGGCGGCAACGACGCGAGCAAGGTCTACGCCGCCTTCCACGCGGCGACCCACCATGCCGGCGAGCCGACCGTGCTGCTGATCAAGACCGTCAAGGGCTACGGCATGGGCAAGGCCGGCGAGGGCAAGAACACCGCGCACCAGGCGAAGAAGCTGAGCGACGACGACATCCGCTACTTCCGCGACCGCTTCAACATCCCGATCCCGGACAGCGAGCTGGCGGACATCCCGTTCTACAAGCCGGCCGACGACACGCCGGAGATGCGCTACCTGCACGAGCGCCGCGCGGCGCTCGGCGGCTACCTGCCGCACCGCCGCACCAAGGCCGACGAAAGCTTCAGCGTGCCGCCGCTCGAAACCTTCAAGGCGGTGCTCGAACCCACCGCCGAAGGGCGCGAGATCAGCACCACGCAGGCCTACGTTCGCTTCCTGACGCAGTTGCTGCGCGACCCCGCGCTGGGGCCGCGCGTGGTGCCCATCCTCGTCGACGAGGCGCGCACCTTCGGCATGGAAGGGCTGTTCCGCCAGATCGGCATCTACAACCCGGAAGGCCAGAAGTACACGCCGGTCGACAAGGACCAGGTCATGTACTACCGCGAGGCCAAGGACGGGCAGATCCTGCAGGAAGGCATCAACGAGGCCGGCGGCATGAGCAGCTGGATCGCCGCGGCGACCTCGTACTCGACGAACAACCGGATCATGATTCCGTTCTACGTCTACTACTCGATGTTCGGCTTCCAGCGCATCGGCGACCTCGCCTGGGCGGCCGGCGACATGCAGGCGCGCGGCTTCCTGCTCGGCGGCACCAGCGGGCGCACGACGCTCAACGGCGAAGGCCTGCAGCACGAGGACGGCCACAGCCACATCCTGGCCGGCACCATCCCGAACTGCGTCAGCTACGACCCGACCTTCGCGCACGAGGTCGGCGTGATCCTGCACCATGGCCTGAAGCGCATGGTCGAGCAGCAGGACAACGTCTACTACTACATCACGCTGCTCAACGAGAACTACCCGATGCCGGGGCTCAAGCCCGGCACCGAGGAGCAGATCATCAAGGGCATGTACCTGCTCGAGGAAGGCGCGAAGAAGACGCCGCGCGTGAACCTGCTCGGCAGCGGCACCATCCTGCGCGAGGCGCAGGCCGCGCGCGACCTGCTCGACGCCGACTGGGGCGTCTCGGCCAACGTCTGGAGCTGCCCCAGCTTCAACGAACTGGCGCGCGACGGCCAGGCCTGCGAGCGCCACAACCTGCTCAACCCGACCGCCGAGCCGCAGCTGCCCTTCGTGACGCGGCAACTCGGCGCGTACGCCGGGCCGGTGGTCGCGAGCACGGACTACATGAAGAACTACGCCGAGCAGATCCGCGCCTTCATCCCCAAGGGCCGCGTCTACAAGGTGCTGGGCACCGACGGCTTCGGCCGCAGCGATTTCCGCAGCCGCTGCGCGAGCATTTCGAGGTCAACCGCCACTACATCGTGGTCGCGGCGCTGAAGGCGCTGGCCGACGAAGGCACGGTGCCGGCGAGCAAGGTGGCCGAGGCGATCGCGAAGTACGGCATCGACGCGGCGAAGCTCAACCCGCTGTACGCATAACAACGACAACCGGAGACGAGACATGGCGTTGGTCGAAGTGAAGGTGCCCGACATCGGCGACTTCAAGGACGTGGAAGTCATCGAGGTCCTGGTCAAGCCGGGCGACACGGTCGCGGTGGATCAGTCGCTGCTCACGGTGGAGTCGGACAAGGCGTCGATGGAGATCCCGTCGTCGCATGCCGGCGTGGTGAAGGAACTCAAGGTCGCGCTCGGCGACAAGGTCAACCAGGGCGTGCTGGTGCTGGTGCTGGAGGCCGCCGGTGCCGGCGCGCCCGCAGCCGGCAGCGGCCCCGGCCGCCGTGGCACCTGCTGCAGCGGCACGCGGCGACGGCTGCTCCGGCCGCATCGGCGTCTGCCCCGACTGCCGCGGCCGCCGGGCCGGTCGAGGTCCTGGTGCCCGACATCGGCGACTTCGACGAGGTCGCGGTGATCGAGGTCTTCGTCAAGCCCGGCGACAGCGTCAAGCTCGAGCAGAGCCTGATCACCGTGGAAAGCGACAAGGCCTCGATGGAGATCCCCTCGTCGCACGCCGGCGTGGTGAGCGAGGTCAAGGTCAAGGTCGGCGACAAGGTGACGAAGGGCTCGCCGGTGGCCGTGCTGCAAGGCGCGGTGGTACCCGCGGCCACGGCCAGCGCCCCGCCGCCTGCAGCGGCCGCGCCCGCTGCGGCGCCGCTGGTGGCGGCCACGTGCGGCCGCGCCGGCCGCGGTGCCGGCCATGCCGCAGCACGCGCCGGGCACGCCCGGCGCGGCCGTGCCGCACGCATCGCCGTCGATCCGCCGCTACGCGCGCGAGCTCGGCGTGCCGCTGACGGAAGTCAAGGGCAGCGGTCCCAAGGGCCGCATCACCCAGACCGACCTGCAGGGTTTCGTCAAGGGCGTGATGGCCGGCGCCGTGCAGACGCGCCAGACGCCGCGCAGACGGCCAAGGCGCCCGCGGCCGCGGCGACCTCGCGGCGGCGGCATCCCGGGCCTGCTGCCCTGGCCGCAGGTGGATTTCGCCAAGTTCGGTGCCATCGAGCGCAAGGAGCTCAGCCGCATCAAGAAGCTCAGCGGCGCCAACCTGCACCGCAACTGGGTGATGATCCCGCACGTCACCAACAACGACGAAGCCGACATCACCGAGCTCGAGGCCTTCCGCGTCCAGCTCAACAAGGAAAACGAGAAGAGCGGCGTCAAGGTCACGATGCTCGCGTTCGTCATCAAGGCCGTGGTCTCGGCGCTGAAGAAGTTCCCCGATTTCAATGCCAGCCTCGAATCCACGAGTTCGGGCGATGTGCTCGTCTACAAGCAGTACTTCCACATCGGTTTCGCCGCCGACACGCCCAACGGGCTGGTCGTGCCGGTGCTCAAGGATGCCGACAAGAAGGGCCTGCTGCAGATCAGCCAGGAGATGAGCGAGCTGGCGAAGAAGGCGCGCGACGGCAAGATGGGCCCGGCCGACATGAGCGGCGGCTGCTTCTCGATCAGCTCGCTCGGCGGCATCGGCGGCACCCACTTCACGCCCATCATCAACGCCCCCGAGGTCGCGATCCTCGGGCTGTCGAAGGGCTTCATGAAGCCGGTCTGGGACGGCAAGGCTTTCCAGCCGCGGCTGACGCTGCCGCTGTCGCTGTCCTACGACCACCGCGTGATCGACGGGGCTTCGGCGGCGCGCTTCAACGCGTACCTCTCGTCCATCCTGGCGGACTTCCGCCGCGTCTTGCTGTAAGGGGCGCGGCATGGCCATCGTCGAAATCAAGGTTCCCGACATCGGTGACTTCAAGGAAGTGGCCGTGATCGAGCTGCTGGTCAAGCCGGGCGACCGGGTGAAGGCCGAGCAGAGTCTGGTCACGGTCGAGAGCGACAAGGCGTCGATGGAGATCCCGTCGTCGGCCGCCGGCGTCGTGAAGGCGCTCAGGGTCGCGATCGGTGACAAGGTCAGCGAAGGCTCGGTGCTGCTGTCGCTGGAGACGGCCGACGTCATCGCCGCCGCGGCGTCGCCGGCGCCTGCACCTGCCGCCGCGTCCATCCCCGCGCCCGCCGCGGCCGGCGATGCCGGTGGCGCCGACCTCGACTGCGACCTGCTCGTTCTCGGCGCCGGCCCGGGCGGCTACTCGGCCGCGTTCCGTGCCGCCGATCTCGGCATGAAGACCGTGCTCGTCGAGCGCTATCCGGCGCTGGGTGGCGTCTGCCTGAATGTCGGCTGCATTCCGAGCAAGGCGCTGCTGCACGTCGCCGCGGTGATGGACGAGGTCAAGCATTTCACCGACCTCGGCGTCGACTTCGGCGCGCCGACGGTCGACCTGGCCAAGCTGCTCGCGCACAAGAACAAGGTGGTGGGCAAGCTCACTGGCGGCCTGGCCGCGATGGCCAAGATGCGCAAGGTGACGGTGGTGCAGGGCAGCGGCGAGTTCGCCGGCCCGTTCCACCTGAAGGTGTTGCTGGCCGATGGCAAGGCGCAGACGATCCGCTTCAAGCAGGCCATCATCGCGGCCGGTTCCGAAGCCGTGAAGCTGCCCTTCCTGCCGAAGGACGACCCGCGCATCGTCACCAGCACCGGCGCGCTCGAACTGCGCCGCAAGCCCGAGCGCATGCTCGTCATCGGCGGCGGCATCATCGGCCTGGAAATGGGCACGGTGTACTCGACGCTCGGCGCGAAGCTCGACGTCGTCGAGATGCTCGACGGCCTGATGCAGGGCGCCGACCGCGATCTGGTGAAGGTTTGGCAGAAGATGAACGCGCACCGCTTCGACCGCCTGATGTTGAAGACGAAGACGGTCGCCGCCGAGGCCACCGCCGACGGCATCCGCGTCCAGTTCGAGGGCCTGGACGGTGCGAAGAGCGAGGGCGTCTACGACCTCGTGCTTCAGGCCGTCGGCCGCGTGCCGAACGGCCGCAGGGTCGGTGCCGAGAACGCTGGCGTCGTGGTGACCGACCGCGGCTTCATCCCGGTGGACGTGCAGATGCGCACCAACGTGCCGCACATCTTCGCGATCGGCGACATCGTCGGTCAGCCGATGCTGGCGCACAAGGCGGTGCACGAGGCCCACGTCGCGGCCGAGGTCGCCGCGGGCGACACGAAGGCGCAGTTCGACGCGCGCGTGATCCCGAGCGTGGCCTACACCGATCCCGAGGTCGCCTGGGTCGGTCTCACCGAGGACGAGGCCAGGGCGCAGGGCATCGCGGTCAAGAAGGGCTTGTTCCCGTGGACGGCCTCGGGCCGCGCCATCGCCAACGGCCGCGACGAGGGCTTCACCAAGCTGCTGTTCGACGCCCGGCCCGACGGCGGCCACCGCATCCTGGGCGGCGGCATCGTCGGCACCCATGCCGGCGACATGATCGGCGAGGTCGCGCTGGCCATCGAGATGGGCGCCGACGAGGTCGACATCGGCAAGACGATCCACCCGCACCCGACGCTGGGCGAAAGCATCGGCATGGCGGCCGAGGCGGCACATGGCAGTTGCACCGACCTGCCGCCGTCGCGGCGATAGCGCCGCGGCCATGAAAATGGGGCCCCTCGCGGGGCCCCATTGACAGCCGAGTCGCGTGCGCTCAGGCCTTCTTCGCGTAGGCGCTGCACCAGCCCTTGGTCGAGACGTTCTTGCCGGGGAACAGCGGGCAGGGGCCTTCGGCGTCGGCGGGCTTGCCCTGGAACAGCGCGCAAGTGCCGCAGTGTTCGCCGGCGACCCAGTTCTTGTACTTGGCCTTGTCGGCCTTGGCCGCATCGTGCACGTAGCCCAGCGCGACGGCTTGCGGATCCTTCTCGGTCACCAGCGGCAGCGCGGCCTGAGCGCTACGGCCGGCCATCAGCGCGGCAGCGCCGGCCAGGGGGACGATTTGAATGAATTGACGGCGGGAGGTCATTGTCGGTTCTCCAATAGACAGGGGGAGCGCGCGGCACCGGACGGGATGGTCTGGCACAGCCTGCCACGCTAACGCAGCGGGCGGCATTTTCGCTGACAAGGCGTCGCCTCGATGGGTCACCTGACAGGATGTCGGACCATTTCGGTGCGGAAAGTTCGTTAATGAGAAGTGTTTCTATTCATTCGATTGGATCGGGCGCGAGCGTGAAGGCCTGACGAAAGCCGGCGCGACGTCCGGCCCAGCCTGTGCCACCATGAGCCAACGCGGGAGAGAGGGAGCATGTCGCTGATCCGCCAGATGGGCTTGTCGCTGATCGCGGTGCTGGCGTTGGCGCTGGCCGGCGCGCTGTGCATCAACCTGCTCTGGGCGCGCGACCTGCTGCAGTCCCAGTTGCGCCAGAGCCTGGCCGATGGCGCCCGCGCCATGGCCGTGCAACTGGTGCCCTTGCGCGGCGACCCCGAACGCATCGGCCGCTTGTTCGAGTCCGAGTCCGGGGCGGCCACCGGTTCCTATCGAAGCCTGCGCTTCGAGCCGGCTGACGGTGCCGCGCCCGTCGAGCACCGCTGGAGCGCCGCGCCGTCCGCCGTGCCGGACTGGTTTCGGACGCTGATGCCTATCGATCCTGCGTCAGGCACGGCGCTGGTCACCGACGGCGGCCAGGTCGTCGGCCGGGTCTGGCTGGCGGGCGATCCGGATGCCGCCTATCGGACGCTGTGGGGCGAACTGGTCCAGGCCGCGGGCTGGACGCTGGCACTCGGGATGGCCGCCGCCGGCCTGGTCTGGCTCGCCGGCCGGCGCCTGCAGGCCGCGCTGCGCGCCACTGCCGACCAGGCGCGCGCGCTGGCCGATGGACGCCGGATGGAATCGGGGTCGTTGCCTGAATTGCGGCACCTGGCGCAGGCGACCAACGCGATGGTCGAGCGCGTGCGGGGTCTGTTCGAAGGGCAGGCCGCGCAGGCCGAGCAGTGGCGGCAGCAGGCCCACGTGGATGCACTGACCGGGCTGGCGCACCGCGGCCCGTTCCTCAGCCGCGTCGCGAGCCTGTTGCAACGCGAGGATGGCGCCGATGGTGGTGGCCTGGTGCTGGTTCGTCTGGCCGACCTCGACGGCTTGAACCGGCGCCTCGGCCGCGCCTCGGTGGACGCTGCGCTGCGCTCGGTGGCCGCCGTGCTGCAGACCTACACCGACCGCGTGCCCGACTGCCTCGCCGGGCGCCTGAACGGCGCCGACTTCGCACTCTTCGTTCCGGCCCGCGGCTTGGCCGCCGAGACCGCCGCGTCGCTGGCGGCGGCGCTGAATTCCAGCTTGCGCGCCGATGCGGTGGCGATCCACGTCGGCGCGGTGGAAGCCTCGCGCGGGGTCGGCGCCGGTGCCTTGATGGCGCATGCCGATCGGGCGCTGGCGCATGCGGAGATCGGCGATCCCATCGTGCCCGAGGTTCGCGCCGACGAATCCGCGCCGCCGCCCGGAGAAGGCTTGTGGCGCGAGCAGTTGCTGGCGGTGCTGGACGAGTCGCGCGCCGAGCTGGCGGCGACGCCGGTGCTCGGCGCCGATGGCCGCCTGAGTCTGCTGGCCTGCTCGCTTCGGCTGCGGCTGGACGCCGACGGCCCGCCGGTGGTGGCCGCGCGCTGGCTGCCGTTGGCGGTGCGCAGCCGGCTCACGCCCGCGCTGGACCGCGAGGCGGTGCGGCTGGCGCTGGAGGCGATCGCCGTCGACGGGCGGCCGCGCGGCATCGTCCTGACCCCGGCTTCGCTGGCAGATCCTGAATTCGCCGCCCAGTTGAGCGAGCTGGTGCAGTCGGCGGCGCAGGCCGCGCGCGCTCTCTGGCTCGCGCTGCCCGAAGCGGCGGCGGTCGACCGGCCCCGCCAGGTGCAGGAACTGGCGCGCCGGCTGCGGCCGGCCGGCGTGCACATCGGCCTGGCGCATGCCGGCCAGAACCTGCACCGGATCGAGCGCCTGTACGCACTGGCGCTGGACTTCGTGACCCTGGATGCCGCGGCGTGCGCCGGTGTCGCGACCAGCGCCGCGGCGCAGGCCTTCGTACGCAGCACGGTGCAGCTGATGACGGCGCTGTCGGTGCGCGTGCACGCCGAAGGCGTCGTCGAGGCCGACGATGCGCGCATGCTGCGCGACTGTGGCGTCGCCGCGATCGGCGGGCCGGGGGCCGGTGCGCTGCTGCGGGCCGGCGCGGCCCTCGCTTAGGGCCTGTTAACGCTACGGGAGGGCTCGCGTGACTCGACAAACAGGTACCCGCAAGGCGCGCGGTGCAGCCCAGGCTGGCCGCCTGGGCAAGCCGTGCAACGCGGCGGGTGCCTGTTTGTCGAGATCACCCTTCGGGCCGAGGTGGCCCAAGGCGCTGAGCGGCGTTGCGCCGCTTGCCCGGGCGGCCAGCCCGGGCCGCGCGCCGCGCCTTGCCCAGCGCCTTGGGCCACCTCGGCGCGAGCCTTCCCGTAGCGCTAACAGGCCCTAGCCGATATCGCCGGCGTGCACGCCGAAGCGGCCGCTGCGGCGGTCGTCGAAGAAGTGGCGCAAGGTGTCGCGCACGGTGCGGAAGGCGATCTCGTCCCAGGGGATCTCGTCCTCGCGGAAGAGCTGGGCCTCGATCGTCTCCGGCCCGGGCTCGAAGCGCGTGTCCTGCAGCGTCGCGCGGTAGAAGAAGTGGACCTGGCCGACGCGCACGACGTTGAGCACCGTGAACAGGCCGTCGAGCACGATGCGCGCGCCGGCTTCCTCGACCGTTTCGCGCACGGCGCCGTCGGCGGTGCTCTCGCCGAGTTCGAGGAAGCCCGCCGGCAGCGTCCACAGACCGCGCCGCGGTTCGATGTTGCGCCGGCACAGCAGCACCTGGTCGCCCCAGACCGGGACCGTGCCGACCACGTTGAGCGGGTTCTCGTAATGGATCTCGCCGCAGCCGGTGCAGATGGCGCGCTCGCGGTTGTCGTCGGCCGGCACACGGTAGGCGGCCGGGCTGCCGCAGACGCGGCAATGCTTGATGCGGCGCAGCTCGAACATGGGGCCAGTTTAGCGGCGCCTGGCGCGTGGCATCATGATCGCGTCATCGTTGATTGCCATCTGTCATGAACCTCGTGATCGACCCCGTCGCCCCGACCACCTTGCCCGTCGCCGGCGGCGGCGCGTTCCCGGTCCACCGGATCTACTGCGTGGGCCGCAACTACGCCGAGCATGCGGTCGAGATGGGACACACCGGCCGCGAACCGCCGTTCTTCTTCATGAAGCCGGCCGACGCGGCCGTGCCGGTGGCCGAGGGCGAGACCGGTGTCGTCGACTACCCGACGCTGACCGCCAGCCTGCACCACGAGATCGAGCTCGTCGTCGCGATCGGCACCGGTGGGCGCGGCATCAAGGCCGCCGACGCGCCGGCCCACATCTACGGTTATGCGATCGGCCTGGACATGACGCGGCGCGACCTGCAGAACGAGATGAAGAAACAGGGCCGGCCCTGGGAGATCGGCAAGGCCTTCGAGCAGTCGGCGCCGATCGGTCCGATCGTGCCGAAAGCGAAGACCGGCGAGCTGTTGACGCGGCGCGATCACGCTCGAGGTCAACGGCGCGCTCAGGCAGAAGGGTGACCTGGCGGACCTGATCTGGAGCATCAACGAGACGATCGAGCAGCTCAGCACCGGCTGGACGCTGCGTCCCGGCGACCTGATCTTCACCGGCACGCCGGCCGGCGTCGGCGCGGTCGTGCGCGGCGACGTGATGGTCGGCGCGATTGCCGGCCTGGGCCGGCTGAACGTGGCCATCCGGTAAGGCGGCGATGCAGCTCTACAACTACTTCCGCTCGTCAGCCTCGTACCGGGTGCGCATCGCGCTCGCGCTGAAGGGACTGGACTACGACTACCTGCCGGTGCACCTGGCGAAGAACGAGCAGTTCAACGAGTCCTACGCCGCGGTGTCGGCGGCGCGCCTGGTGCCGCTGCTGCGCGACGGCGACGCGGTGCTGACGCAGTCGCTGGCGATCATCGAATACCTCGACGAAACGCATCCCGAGCCGCCGCTGCTGCCCAAGGATCCGGCCGGGCGGGCGCGCGTGCGTGCGTTGGCGCTGGACATCGCCTGCGAGATCCATCCGCTGAACAACCTGCGCGTGCTGCGCTACCTGGTGCACGACCTGAAGGTCGGCGAGGACGACAAGAACCGTTGGTACCGCCACTGGGTCGAGACCGGGCTGGAGGTCGTCGAGCGCCAGCTGGCCGCGCAACCCTCGCGCTTCTGCCATGGCGACGCGCCGACGCTGGCCGACTGCGTGCTCGTGCCGCAGATCTTCAACGCCAAACGCTTCGACTGCCGGCTCGACCATGTGCCGCAGGCGATGCGCGTTTTCGACGCCTGCATGGCGCTGCCCGCTTTCGAGAACACGCGGCCCGAGCGCTGCCCCGATGCCGCTTGACGGTGCGTTGCCGGTCGCGTGGGACGCGCCGGTCGACGCGCTGATGAGCACGCGCGCGGGCGGTGTCAGCGCGGCGCCGTGGGACAGCCTGAACCTGGGCGTTGCGGTCGGCGACGCCCCCACCGCGGTGGCCGAGAACCGACGCCGCTTCGCCGCGGCGCTGGGTGCGGCGCCGGTCTGGTTGCGCCAGGTGCATGGCACGGAGGTGCTCCGCCTCGACGGCAACGACGCGCCCGACCGCCCCGCCGACGCCGCCTGGACCGACCGCCCCGGCCTGGCCTGCACGGTGCAGGTGGCCGACTGCCTGCCGGTGCTGCTGGCGCACCGCGACGGGCGGGCGGTCGCCGCCGCGCATGCCGGTTGGCGCGGCCTGGCCGGCGGGGTGCTGGAGAACTCCGTGCGCGCCGTCTGCGTCGGTATCGGCTGCGACGCGCAGGACCTGCTCGCCTGGTTGGGGCCTTGCATCGGGCCGCGCCAGTTCGAGGTCGGCGCCGACGTGCTGGCGGCTTTCGCCGACAGCCCGCAGCACTTCGTCAGCCGGCCGCGGCCCGACGGCGCCGCGCGCTGGCTGGCCGACCTGCCGGCACTGGCGCGCGCGCGCCTGCTGCGCGCCGGCGTCGATCGGGTCGCCGGCGGTGGCTGGTGCACGGTCGAGGACGCTTCACGTTTCTTCTCGTTCCGCCGCGACGGCGTCACCGGCCGCATGGCCGCTGCCGTTGCCTGCCGGCCGCGCTGACGCGGTGGCGGCCGGCTCCTCGGCGCGCCGCCGCGCGCGCCGACGCGCCGGCGCCCTCATGACGTACAGCACGATCGCCAGCGGCAGCACGCCGTAGAAGACGAAGGTGACCAGCGCGCCGAGCAGGCTGCCCTGGGGCGACACGGCCTCGGCCGCCGACATCATCAGCACCACGTAAATCCAGGCGATCGCGACCATGCTCATCATCGAATCCGGTGTATGTTTTCGGCCGCAGCGCCCGGCCGTCATGTCGTGGTAAGTCCTCGGGTCTACAACCCGCGGCGAGCCACAATCATCGGGCCGAACGACGCCAGCGCGCCGATCGCCGCCCTCAAAACCAGGAGACCCGCGTGAAGAGCCAGCCCAAACCCAGCTCGCTGCCACCGGCGCCCGATGCGGCGGCCATCGGGGCCGCCGTGGGGGACTTCTGGAAGGTCATGACCGGGCTGCGCCTGCCGACGAAGCAGGTCGCCGAGTTGCAGGGCGGCTATCTGAAGACCGCCACCGAGGTCTGGAACCAGACCTTGCACCGGCTGGGCGGCGAAGCCGGCGCCGCGCCGGCGCTCGGCGACCGCCGTTTCGCCGGCTCCGAGTGGGCACAGAACCCGGCGGCCGCGTACGCCGCTCAGATGTACCTGCTGAACGCGCGCACGCTGATGCAGATGGCCGACGCGGTGCAAGGCGACGAGAAGACGCGTGCCCGCATCCGCTTCGCCGTGCAGCAGTGGATCGATGCATCCAGCCCGAGCAACTTCCTCGCTTTCAACCCGGAGGCGCTGAAGAAGGCGCTAGAGACCAAGGGCCAGAGCCTGGCGACCGGCCTGCAAAACCTGGTGGAAGACCTGCGCAAGGGCCATGTCTCGCAGACCGACGAGGCGGTCTTCGAGGTCGGTCGCAACGTCGCCACCACCGCGGGCAGCGTGGTCTTCGAGAACGAGTACTTCCAGTTGCTCGAATACGAGCCGCTGACGGCACGCGTGCACGAGCGGCCGATGCTGTTCGTGCCGCCCTGCATCAACAAGTTCTACATCCTCGACCTGCAGCCCGAGAACTCGCTCATCCGCTGGACTGTCGAGCAAGGCCACCGCACCTTCGTCGTCAGCTGGCGCAACCCCGACGAGTCGATGGCCGGCAAGACCTGGGACGATTACATCGAGCACGGCGCGATCCGCGCCATCCGCACGGTGCAGGCGATCAGCGGGCAGCCGACGATCAACACGCTGGGCTTTTGCGTCGGCGGCACGATCCTGGCCACCGCGCTGGCGGTGTTGGCCGCTCGCGGCGCCCGCAGCGACAAGGCCACGGCGGCCGAGAGCCAGCCGGCCGCGTCGGTCACGCTGTTGACCACCTTGCTCGACTTCCGCGACACCGGCATCCTGGACATCTTCGTCGACGAGGCCTCGGTCCGGCTGCGCGAGGTGACGATCGGCGCGCAGGCGCCGCACGGCCCCGCGTTGCTCAAGGGCAAGGAACTCGCCACCACCTTCAGCTTCCTGCGGCCGAACGACCTGGTCTGGAACTACGTCGTCGGCAACTACCTCAAAGGCGAGTCGCCGCCGCCCTTCGACCTGCTGTACTGGAACGGCGACTCGACCAACCTGCCCGGGCCGATGTACTGCTGGTACCTGCGCAACACCTACCTCGAGAACCGGCTCAAGGTGCCGGGCGCGCTGACCGTCTGCGGCGAGAAGGTGGATCTCGGCGCGATCGCGGCGCCGGTGTTCGTCTACGGCTCGCGCGAGGACCACATCGTGCCGTGGACGGCGGCCTACGCGTCGATCCCGCTGTTCAAGGGACCGAGCGGGAAGCGAGTCAAGTCCGTCAAGTTCGTGCTCGGCGCCAGCGGCCACATCGCCGGCGTCATCAACCCGCCGGCCAAACCGCCAAAACCCAGCAAGCGCAGCTACTGGGCGAACGACCGCCTGCCGGCCGAAGCCGACGCCTGGCTCGCCGGCGCGACCGAACAACCCGGCAGCTGGTGGCCCGAATGGTCGGGTTGGCTCGAGCCGCTGTCCGGCAAGCTCGTGCCCGCGCCGAAGACGCCGGGCAACCGGCAGTTCAAGGCGATCGAGCCGGCGCCCGGCCGCTACGTCAAGGTCAAGGCCTAGTCAATCAAACCAGGAGAACTTCATGAGCACCGACATCGTCATCGTCGCCGCCGCCCGCACCGCGGTGGGCAAGTTCGGCGGCACGCTGGCCAGGACCCCGGCGTCCGAGCTGGGTGCGATCGTGATCAAGGCGCTGCTCGAGCGCTCGGGCCTGAGCGGCGAGCAGATCGGCGAGGTGATCCTCGGCCAGGTGCTGCAGGCCGGCACCGGGCAGAACCCGGCGCGCCAGGCGGTCATCAAGTCGGGGCTGCCGTCGGCGGTGCCGGCGATGACGATCAACAAGGTCTGCGGCTCGGGGCTGAAGGCGGTGATGCTGGCCGCGCAGGCCATCCGCGACGGCGACAGCGAGATCGTCATCGCCGGCGGCCAGGAGAGCATGAGCCTGAGCCCGCACGTGCTCAACGGCTCGCGCGACGGCCAGCGCATGGGCGACTGGAAGATGGTCGACTCGATGATCAGTCGACGGGCTGTGGGACGTCTACAACCAGTACCACATGGGCATCACGGCCGAGAACGTGGCCAAGAAGTACGGCGTCTCGCGCGAGCAGCAGGACGCGCTCGCGCTCGCCTCGCAGATGAAGGCCGCCGCGGCGCAGGAGGCCGGCCGCTTCAAGGACGAGATCGTGCCGGTCACGATCCCGCAGAAGAAGGGCGACCCGGTCGTCTTCGCCGCCGACGAGTTCATCAACAAGAAGACCAGCGCCGAGGCGCTGGCGGGGCTGCGGCCGGCGTTCGACAAGGCCGGCAGCGTGACCGCCGGCAACGCGTCGGGGCTCAACGACGGCGCCGCCGGCGTCGTGGTGATGACGGCGGCGAAGGCGGCCGCGCTGGGCCTGAAGCCGCTCGCGCGCATCGCCAGCTACGCCAGCGCCGGCCTCGACCCGGCCTACATGGGCATGGGCCCGGTGCCGGCGGCGCGCAAGGCGCTCGAGCGTGCCGGCTGGAAGCCCGCCGACCTGGACCTGCTCGAGATCAACGAGGCCTTCGCGGCCCAGGCCTGCGCCGTGCACCAGGAAATGGGCTGGGACACGAGCAAGGTCAACGTCAACGGCGGCGCGATCGCGATCGGGCACCCGATCGGTGCGTCCGGCTGCCGCATCCTGGTGACCCTGCTGCACGAGATGATCAAGCGCGACGCCAAGCGCGGGATCGCGTCGCTGTGCATAGGGGGAGGCATGGGTGTCGCGCTGACGGTCGAGCGCTAAAGTCGGGTCACACGCACAACGAAGGAGAACCGCGATGGCACAGAAGGTGGCTTACGTGACGGGTGGCATGGGCGGCATCGGCACCGCGATCTGCCAGCGCCTGGCGAAGGAGGGCTTCACCGTCATCGCCGGTTGCGGCCCGAGCCGCGACTTCGGCAAGTGGCTGGACGAGCAGAAGGCGCTCGGTTACACGTTCGATGCGTCGGTGGGCAATGTCGCCGACTGGGACTCCACCGTCGCCGCCTTCGGCAAGGCCAAGGCCGAGCATGGCCCGATCGACGTGCTGGTCAACAACGCCGGGATCACGCGCGACCGCATGTTCCTGAAGATGACCCCCGACGACTGGCACGCGGTGATCGACACCAACCTGAACAGCATGTTCAACGTCACCAAGCAGGTGGTGCCCGACATGGTGGAGAGGGGCTGGGGCCGGATCATCCAGATCAGCTCGGTCAACGGCGAGAAAGGCCAGGCCGGCCAGACCAACTATTCGGCGGCGAAGGCCGGCATGCACGGCTTCACGATGGCACTGGCACAGGAAGTGGCGTCCAAGGGCGTCACGGTGAACACCGTCAGCCCGGGCTACATCGGCACCGACATGGTCCGCGCGATCAAGCCCGAGATCCTGGACAAGATCGTCGCCACCATCCCCGTGAAGCGATTGGGCACGCCGGAGGAGATCGGCGCCATCGTCGCCTGGCTCGCCGGTGCCGACTCCGGCTTCACGACCGGTGCCGACTTCTCGTGCAACGGCGGTCTGCACATGGGTGAGCACGGACGTGGATCGTCCCTGCGGACGGTTCCTCGCCGTGCGAACGACGGCACGCGTCTCGCGCGTGCCGGCTGAGCATCGCCGGAGGCGCTGCTCACCCTGCGGGTGACCGTCGGACTCCCCCGGCCCCCTCCAGGAGGGGGTTCCGAAGTGACCCTGAAGCGCCGGCCGATGCCGGCGTTTCTGTCAAGCAGATGCGACTCTGCCATTGTGCTTGAACCCCCGCGGGGGCGCTCATTCCCCGACGCCGCGCAGAAAGTACTTGATCAAGCCCTTGGCGGCGAAGCCCAGCAGACCGAAGCCCAGCGTGATGAAGAGCACGAAGGTGCCGAAGCGCCCGGCCTTCGATTCGCGCGCGAGCTGGAAGATGATGAACACCATGTAGAGCATGAACGCGCCGATGCCGAAGGTCAGCCCGAACTGCGCGATCTGCTCCTCGCTGAAATGCATCGTTCAGCGCCAGGCCCGCGTCGGCTGCGGCGGCAGTTCGGTGGTGTCGACGAGGTCGCGGTAGGCGTGCCAGCTGGCGTGCGCGAGCCAGGGCACGACGACGATCAGTCCGAGCAGCAGCGTGGCCATGCCGGCCAGCGTCAGCAACATCAGCAGCCCGGCCCAGATCGCCATCGGCCCCGGGTGTTCGATCACGACGCGCCAGCTCGTCAGCACCGCGGCGAGCACGCCGACCTGGCGGTCCAGCAGCAGCGGGATCGCGACCACGCTCGACGCGAACACCGGCGCCGCGAGCACGCCACCGAGCACCATCCAGGCCTCGAACAGCCAGCCATCGGGCGCGAGCACGACGACGCGCAGGAAATCGACCGGCTTGTCCACCGGTGCCGGCGCAAAGGCGGTGATCAGCGCCGCCGAGGTGAGCACCCAGCCGGTGCCGGCCAGCGCCAGCAGCAGGCCGAAGCCGATGAGTCGCTTGTCGTCGGGCCGCCAGGCCGCGAGCGCCGACTTGAGCCCCGCGGGCCGGCCGCGCTCGAGCGCGCGGCTGATGTTGTACAGCCCGGTGGCGACCAGCGGCGCGACGATCAGAAAGCCGCTGAAGGCGCCGGCCAGGAGCCAGAAATGCTCGCGCGCCAGTGCGAACAACAGGCCGCCGAACAGCGCGGTGACGAGCCCGTGCATCAACCCCGGCAGCGGGCATCGCATCAGGTCGGACCCGCCGCGGGCCAACCAGCCCAGCGGCCGCAGCATGGGGATCTGGCGCACGCCGAAGCGGCGCGATTCCTGGAGGGCGGCGGTTCGGCGCATCGAGTGTTCAGTCTAGTCGGGGCCCGCGGTCGCCGGCTTGATCCAGGCCACGTGCTCAGCCAGCGCCGAGCAGCCGGCGCGCGGCCACCGTCAGCACGGCCGGCGAGCCATCGGCCACCGGCAGCGGCAACGCGCTGGCGAAGCCCGCGAAGTTGCGCTGCATCGAGCGCAGATAGATCGGGTCGTAATGCTCGGCGAGGAGCTCGCGCACGACCTCGACGGCGTGGCCGGCGCGCGCGGCCGCCTGCCAGCGCTCGACCACGGCGGCGCCGCGCAGCTCGCGCAATGCCGCGAGCCGTTCGCAGAAGCTTTCGGTGTCGTCGACGAAGTGCGCGTAGTCCTCGACGAGCAGCGCCACGCGCGCCTCGAGCGGCATCTCGAGGTGCAGCACCGGCGCCGCGCGCAGGCGCTGGAGCAGCGCCTCGGGCACGCGCAGCCGGCCGATGGTGCGGCTTTCGCCCTCGACATAGACCGGCCGCGCGCGGTCGAAGCCGCGCAGCGCCTGCCACAGCGCGGTCTCGAAGGCCTTCTGCGACGGCTGCGGCACGCCGGGCAGCGGCCCCAGCACCGAGCCGCGGTGGCAGGCCAGCGCCTCCAGGTCGAGCACCTGCGCGCCGACGCCGCGCAGCGCCTGCAGCAGCCGGCTCTTGCCCGAGCCGGTGCGGCCGCAGACGACGCGCAGATCGAGGGTCGCGGGCAGCGTCTCGAGCTCCTGGATCACCGCGCGGCGGAACTCGCGGTAGCCGCCCTCGAGCACGTGCACCGTGAAGCCGACCTGGTCGAGCACGGTGGCGAGGGCGCCAGAGCGCTGGCCGCCGCGCCAGCAGTAGACGAGCGGCTTCCATTCCCGCGGCAGCGTCTGCACGTGGCGCTCGAGGTGGTCGGCGATGTTGCGCGCCACCAGCGCTGCGCCACGCTTGCGCGCCGCGAACGGCGAGACCTGCTTGTACTCGGTGCCGACGATGCGGCGTTGCTCGTCGTCCAGCGACGGCCAGTTGAGGGCGCCGGGCAAATGATCCTCGGCGTGCTCGCTCTGGCTGCGTGCATCGACGATGGCGTCGAACTCGCTCAGACGCGCGATCGCGTCGGTGGCGACGATGCGGCGCAGGCTCATCGGAAACTCGAGCTCATGCCGGCGACGCCACCGCGTCGAGCAGCTCGCTCTCGATGCGCAGCTGTGCCTTGGGCTGCTGCAGCGCCGGGCCGTCGACGAGAAAGGTGTCCTCGACCCGCTCGCCCAGCGTGCTGATCTTGGCGAGCTGCAGGTTGATGCGGTGACGTGCGAGCACCCGCGCCACCGCGTACAGCAGGCCGGAGCGGTCGCTCGCCGAGACGGTGAGCAGCCAGCGCTGCGCGCGCTCGTCGGGGTTCAGCGTGACGCGCGGCACGACCGGGAACGAACGCACCCGGCGCGAGACGCGGCCGCGTCCCGGCTCGGGCAGCGGCCCGCTGGAGGCCAGCGCCAGCGTGGCCTGGTTCTCGACGAGCGAGATCAGGTCGCGGTATTTCAGCTCGCGCTCGCCGCCGGCGTGGTGCGCGTCGATCAGCGTGCTGACGACCTGGAAGGTGTCGAGCGCGTAGCCGGTGCGCGTGGTGTGGATCTTCGCGTCCTGGATGCTGAAGCCGGCGCTGTCGAAGTAGCCGCAGATGCGCGCGAACAGGTCGGGTCGGTCGGGCGAATAGACCAGCACCTGCAGCCCCTCGCCGACGGTGGACAGCCTGGCGCGCACGATCGGCACCTGCGTTTCGATATGCCGCCACAGCGAACGCGCATGCCAGGCGATGTCGCCGGCGTCGTGGCGCGCGAAGTAGCTGATCTCCAGCGTGTGCCACAAGGGCTCCTCGGTGCCCGGCAGCGCCGAGTGCAGCGCCAGGTTCTGCCGCGCTTCCTGCTTGCGCGCCTCGATCTCGGCGTCGAGGTTGGGTTTGGCGCCGCCCAGTGCACGCAGCGTGAAGCGGTACAGGTCCTCGAGCAGCTTGCCCTTCCACGCGTTCCAGACCTTCGGGCTGGTGCCGCGGATGTCGGCCACCGTGAGCAGGTACAGCGCGGTCAGGCGCCGCTCGTTGCCGACGCGCTGCGCGAACGACGCGATCACGTCGGCGTCGGACAAGTCCTCCTTCTGCGCGATGCGGCTCATCGTCAGGTGCTCGCGCACGAGGAATTCGATCAGCTGCGACTCGTCGCGCGCGAGCCCGTGCTCGCGGCAGAAGCGCCGCACCTCGACCGCGCCGAGCTCGGAGTGGTCGCCGCCGCGACCCTTGGCGACGTCGTGGAAGAGGGCGGCCACGTAGAGCAGTTCCGGCGCGTCCCAGGTCGACGCGAGCTGGCTGCAGAACGGGTACTCGTGCGCATGCTCGGGGATGAAGAAGCGGCGCACGTTGCGCAGCACCATCAGGATGTGCTGGTCGACCGTGTAGACGTGGAACAGGTCGTGCTGCATCCGGCCGACGATGCGCCGGAACACCCACAGGTAACGTCCGAGCACCGAGGTCTGGTTGAGCAGCCGCATCGCGTGCGTCAAGCCCTTGGGCTGGCGCAGGATCGCCATGAACAGCGCGTGGTTCGCCGGATCGCGGCGAAAGCGCCCGTCCATCACGTTGCGCGCGTTGTAGAGCGCGCGCAGCGTGCGCGCCGACAGGCCCTGGATGCCGGGCGTCTGCTCGAAGACGAGGAAGGTCTCGAGGATCGCGTGCGGCTCGTCGAGGTAGAGATCGTCGCGCGCGACCTCGAGCATGCCGGCGCGGTCGAGGAAGCGCTCGTTGATCGGCCGCATCGGCGCCGCCTCGGAGCCGTTGATGCGCTCCTCGATGTTGAGCATCAGGATCTGGTTCAGCTGGGTCACCGCCTTGGCCGCCCAGTAATAGCGGTGCATCAGCACTTCCGAGCTGCGCTGACCGCCGGTGGCCTTGTAGCCGAAGCTCTCGGCCACCGCGGTCTGCAGGTCGAACACGAGCCGGTCCTCGCGCCGGCCGGCGACCAGGTGCAGCCGGGCGCGGATCAGCTTGAGCGTGCCTTCGTGGCGGGCGAGCTGGCTGGCCTCGAACGCGGTGACGAGACCGCGTGCCGCCAGCTCGTTCCAGGTGCGGCCGAGTCCGGCGCCGCGCGCGACCCAGACCACGACCTGCAGGTCGCGCAAGCCGCCCGGGCTTTCCTTGCAATTGGGCTCCAGCGAATACGGCGTGCCTTCGTACTTGACGTGGCGCTGCTGCATCTCGAGCGTCTTCGCGCGCAGGAAGGCGGCCGGGTCGAGCGCCGCCTGGCTGGTGTCGCGGAAGCCGGCGAACAGCCGGCGCGAGCCGCAGACCAGGCGCGACTCGAGCAGCGCGGTCTGCACGGTGACGTCGCGCGCGGCCTCGGCCAGGCATTCGTCGACGCTGCGCACCGACGAGCCGATTTCCAGGCCGATGTCCCAGCAGGCGGTGATGAAGCCCTCGATCGCGGCGCGCTGCGCGTCGGCCGCGCCGCCCGCGTCGGCTCCCGGCAGCAGCACCAGCACGTCGACGTCGGAGTAGGGGAACAGCTCGGCGCGCCCATAGCCACCGACGGCCACCAGCGCCGCACCGGCCGGCATGCCGGCGTGGTTCCAGAGCTCGGCCAGCGTGGCGTCGACATGCCGGGCCAGCGCCTTGAGCAGCCGGCTGGCCGCGGTGGCGGTCGGCCGCGCGTCGCGGAAATGCTCGATCAGCGCGCGCTTGCCGTCGCGAAAGCGCGCCCGCAACGCAGCGACGCTGCCCGACGCGCGCGCCGGCGCGATCAGCGGGGCGGACATGCGCGCGTTACGAGGTCGCGACCGCCGGTGCCGGCTGCAGCGCCGCCTGCGGCGCCGGCGACACGCCGTAGCCCGCCGCGGCGAAGGCCGGCGGCGGCGGGCTGCCGGCGGAGACCGTCAGCACCTCGTAGCTGGTCTCGGTGACGAGCACGGTGTGCTCCCACTGCGCCGACAGCGAACGGTCCTTGGTGACGATGGTCCAGCCGTCGTAGGGGCGGTTGCCCTTGCGGTCTTCCTTGATCTCGCGCCGGCCGGCGTTGATCATCGGCTCGATCGTGAAGATCATCCCCGGCACCAGTTCCTCGAGCGTGCCCGGACGGCCGTAGTGCAGCACCTGCGGCTCCTCGTGGAAGCGACGGCCGACGCCGTGGCCGCAGAACTCACGCACCACCGAATAGCCGGCGTGTTCGGCGAAGGTCTGGATCGCGTGGCCGATGTCGCCCAGGCGCGCGCCCGGCCGCACCTTCACGATGCCCTTCCACATCGCCTCGAAGGTGATCTGGCACAGGCGTCGGGCGGCGATCGACGCCTCGCCGACGATGTACATGCGGCTGTTGTCGCCGTGCCAGCCGTCCTTGATGACGGTGACGTCGATGTTCACGATGTCGCCGTTCTTCAGCGGCCGGTCGTCCGGGATGCCGTGACAGACGACGTCGTTGAGCGAGGTGCACAGCGACGCCGGGTAGGCCGGGTAGCCCGGCGGCTGGTAGCCCAGCGTCGCCGGAATACCGCCCTGCGCCTGCACCATGCACTCGTGCGCGAGGCGGTCGATCTCCTTCGTCGTGACGCCGGCCTTCACGTGCGGCGTCAGCATGTCCAGCACCTCGGACGCGAGCCGGCCGGCCAGGCGCATGCCTTCGATCTCGGCGCCGGTCTTGATCGGAATCGTCATGTCGGCGCCCGCCGGGCTGCCCCAAGGGCGTTGGGCGCCCCCCCGGGGGGCAGCGAACGGAGTGAGCGTGGGAGCAGATGCATGCGCGGAATTATCCCACCGGGCCCGTAAAATCGCGCGACATGGCTTCCACCGCCCCGCACCTCCTGCACTTCGAGGGCGGCAACGCCCTCTCGCCCTTCCGCGCCCAGGCCTTGCTCGCCCGCTTGCAGGCTTCCGCACCGCGCATCGCGGGCGTCAGCGCGCGTCACGTCCACTGGGTGTCGTTCGACCGCCCGCCGGACCGCGCGCTGGCCGACCGGCTGGCCGCGCTGCTGGACTACGGCGACCCGTACGCGGGCGCCGACGGACGGCCCGCTCGTCGTCGTGATGCCGCGCCTGGGCACGGTCTCGCCCTGGGCGAGCAAGGCCACCGACATCGCGCGCAACTGCGGCCTCGAGATCCACCGCGTCGAGCGCGTCACCGAATTCCGGCTCGCGCTCGAAGGCGGCCTGCTCGGCCGCGCGAAGCCGCTCACCGACGCCGAGCGCGACGCCGTCGCCGCCTTGCTGCACGACCGCATGACCGAGAGCGTGGCTGTCGAGCGCGAGGCCGCGGCACATCTCTTCGACGCCCGACGCGCGCCGCCGCTGGCGCACGTGGACCTGCTCGGTCGCGGCCGCGCGGCGCTGGTGCAGGCGAACGTCGAGTTCGGCCTGGCGCTGTCGGACGACGAGATCGACTACCTCGTCGACGCCTTCACCGGCCTTGCGCGCAACCCGAGCGACGTCGAGCTGATGATGTTCGCGCAGGCCAACAGCGAACATTGCCGGCACAAGATCTTCAACGCCGACTTCACGATCGACGGCGAGAGGCAGCCGCTGTCGATGTTCGGCATGATCCGCCACACCGAGAAGGTCTCGCCGCAGCACAGCATCGTCGCCTACAGCGACAACGCGGCGGTGATGGAAGGCGGGCCCCTCGAGCGCTGGCGGCCCACCGGCTTCACGAACGCACCGCCGTACGGCGCGCGCGCCGAGACCGCGCATGTGCTGATGAAGGTCGAGACGCACAACCACCCGACCGCGATCTCGCCGTTCCCGGGCGCTTCCACCGGCGCCGGCGGCGAGATCCGCGACGAGGGCGCGACCGGCCGCGGCGCGAAGCCCAAGGCCGGGCTGACCGGCTTCTCGGTGAGCAATCTGCACCTGCCCGGCACCGACGAGCCCTGGGAGCGCGACCCGCGTCGGCAAACCCGATCACATCGCGAGCGCCTTGCAGATCATGACCGAGGGGCCGCTCGGCGGCGCCGCGTTCAACAACGAGTTCGGCCGGCCCAACCTGGGCGGCTATTTCCGCGTCTTCGAGCAGCGCGTCGCCGGCGTGCGGCGCGGCTACCACAAGCCGATCATGATCGCCGGCGGGCTGGGCAGCATCAGCGCCGGGCAGACGCACAAGCTGCCCTTCGGGCCCGGCACGCTGCTGGTGCAGCTGGGCGGGCCCGGCATGCGCATCGGCATGGGCGGCGGCGCTGCCAGCTCGATGGCCGCCGGCAGCAACACCGCGGCGCTCGACTTCGACTCGGTGCAACGCGGCAACCCCGAGATCCAGCGCCGCGCGCAGGAGGTCATCGACCACTGCTGGGCGCTCGGCGAGCAGAACCCGATCCTCGCGATCCACGACGTCGGCGCCGGCGGCATCAGCAACGCCTTCCCCGAGCTGGTCGACGGCGCCGGGCGCCGGCGCGCGCTTCGACCTGCGCAAGGTACCGCTCGAGGAGAGCGGCCTCGCGCCCAAGGAGATCTGGTGCAACGAGAGCCAGGAGCGCTACGTGCTGGCGCTGGACCCGGACCTGCTGCCGGTGTTCGAGCAGATGTGCGCGCGCGAGCGCTGCCCGTTCGCGGTCGTCGGCGTCGCCACCGCCGAGCGTGAGCTCGTCGTCGAGGACGGTCGCCGAACGCGTGATCGACATGCCGATGGACGTGCTGCTCGGCAAGCCGCCGAAGGTGCACCGCGACGTGCAGCGCGTCGCGCGCGCGCGAGCCGGCGCTGGACCTGACCGGCGTCCGGCTCGAACAGGTGGCCTTCGACGTGCTGCGCCACCCGACGGTCGCGAACAAGCGCTTCCTGATCACGATCGGCGACCGCACGGTCGGCGGCCTGAGCCACCGCGACCCGATGGTCGGCCCCTGGCAGGTGCCGGTGGCCGATTGCGCGGTGACGCTGGCGGACTTCAGCGGCTTGCGCGGCGAGGCGATGAGCCTGGGCGAACGCACGCCGCTGGCCGCGCTGGACGCGCCGGCCTCGGGCCGGATGGCGGTCGGCGAGGCGATCACGAACCTGCTCGCGGCGCCGATCGAACTGTCGCGCGTCAAGCTCAGCGCGAACTGGATGGCCGCCTGCGGCGAGCCGGGCGAGGACGCCGCGCTCTACGACACGGTGCGCGCGGTCGGGCTCGAGCTCTGCCCCGCCTTGGGCATCGGCATCCCGGTCGGCAAGGATTCGCTGTCGATGCGAACGCGCTGGAGCGACGGCGGGCAGGCGCGCCAGGTCACCGCGCCGGTGTCGCTGATCGTGACCGCGTTCGCGACGCTGGACGACGTGCGCGGCACGCTGACGCCGCAACTGAGGTCCATCGAGGCGGGTCCTGGCGCCCCCGCGTGCGGCGACACGACGCTGATCCTGGTCGACCTCGGCCAGGGCCGGCGGCGTCTGGGTGGCTCGATGCTCGCGCAGGTGCTCGGCCGTTTCGGCAGCGAGGTGCCCGACCTGGACGACCCCACGCTGCTGAAGGCGCTCGTCGCGGCGATCAACGTGCTGCGCCACGACGGGCGGCTGCTCGCGTACCACGACCGCAGCGATGGCGGGCTGTGGGCGGCGGTCTGCGAGATGGCGTTCGCGGGCCATGTCGGTGTCAGCCTGAACGTCGACATCCTCGTCACCGACAGCGACGGCATCCATGACAGCCGCGCCGAATACGGCGATTCGAAGAACTGGGCCGGCCAGGTGAGCGAGCGGCGCAACACGCTGATGCTCGAGGCGCTGTTCAACGAAGAACTGGGTGTCGTGATCCAGGTGTCGACCGCGCAGCGCGACGAGGTCATGGCCTGCCTGCGCGAGCACGGCCTGAGCCGCCACGCGCACGTGGTCGGCAAGACCAACGAGCGCGGCGCGGTCGAGGTCTGGCGCGACACGAAGCTGCAGTTCGGCGCCCCCTTGCGCGATCTGCACCAGGCCTGGGACGAGGTCAGCTGGCGCATCGCCCGCCAGCGTGACAACCCGGCCAGCGCTGACGGCGAACACGCAGCGGCGGGCGCCGCCGACGACCCCGGGCTGCACCTGCAGCTGAGCTTCGACCCGGCCGAGGACCCGGCCGCGCCGCTCGTCGGCGGCGCAAGGCCGAAGGTCGCGATCCTGCGCGAGCAGGGCGTCAACTCGCAGATCGAGATGAGCTACGCGCTGCACCTCGCGGGCTTCGACACCTTCGACGTCCACATGAGCGACCTGCAGACCGGCCGCGCCCGGCTGGCCGACTTCCAGACGCTGGTCGCTTGCGGCGGCTTCAGCTACGGCGACACGCTGGGCGCCGGCGAAGGCTGGGCGCGATCGATCCTGTTCAATCCGGCGCTGGCCGAGGCCTTCGCCGAGTTCTTCGCTCGCCGCGACACGCTGACGCTGGGCGTGTGCAACGGCTGCCAGATGCTGGCCGCGCTCAGCCCCATCATCCCCGGCGCCCAGGCCTGGCCGAAGTTCACGCGCAACCGCAGCGAGCAGTTCGAGGCGCGGCTGTCGCTGGTCGAGGTGCTGGATTCGCCGAGCCTGTTCTTCACCGGCATGGCGGGCAGCCGGATCCCGATCGCGGTGGCGCATGGCGAGGGTTACGCCGACTTCTCGCAGCGCGGCGACGCGGCCAAGGTGCTGGCCGCGATGCGCTTCGTCGACCACCACGGCCGCGCCACCGAGGCCTACCCGGCGAACCCGAACGGCAGCCCCGGCGGGCTGACCGCGGTGACCACCGCCGACGGCCGGTTCACCGCGCTGATGCCGCACGCGGAGCGCGTCTTCCGCAACCTGCAGATGAGCTGGACCGATGGCGATCCGGGCGCGCCCAGCCCCTGGCTGCGCATGTTCCGCAACGCGCGCGTCGCGCTGGGTTGAGCGTCGGGTGAGCGAGCTCGTCGTCCGCCGCCTGCTCGTCGATCTGGAGACCCCGATCGCGCGCCACTGGAACGGCGGCGACGCGTTCCGCACCGCGCTGATGAACGCGCTGTCGTTCAGCTTCCCGGCCGGCGAGCAGTTCTTCATCGACGCCGTGCGCATGGGCGCCGAGCGGCTGGCGCAGCCCGAGCGCGATGCCTTCGACGCCGAGCTGCGCGGCTTCGTCGGCCAGGAGGCGACGCACCGGCGCATCCACGCGCGCTTCAACGAGCATCTGCACCGGCAAGGGCTGGACAACGCCTGGGAGCGACGCATCCTGCAGCGGCGAGCGCGCATGGAAGGCGCGGACCCACGCGCCTGGGTCGGCGTGACGGCGGCCGCCGAGCACCTGACCGCGGTGCTGGCCGGCTACCTGCTCGGCCACTCCGAGCAGGCGCTGGCCGGCGCCGAGCCGCGGCTGCGCGAGCTCTGGCTCTGGCATGCGAGCGAGGAACTCGAGCACCGCAGCACGGCCTTCGACCTCTACCGCGCGGTCGGCGGCAACCTGCGCTGGCGGCGCCGGCTGTTCGTCGTCGTCAGCATCAACTTCACGCGCGACCTGCTCGGCCAGACCTGGCGCAACCTGAAGCAAGACGGCAGCGCGTGGCGCGTTGCCACCTGGGCCAGCGCGCTGCGCCTGTTCCTCGGCCGCGACGGCCTGGTGCGCCGCTGCTTCGGGCCCTGGCGCGGCTACCTCGCGCGCGACTTCCATCCGTCGCAAGGCGAGGGCGGCGCCGGCCCGGCCTGGCTCGCGGCGCATGCCGAACTGGCGCCGCCGGTGGCCGCCGAAGCGGCGCGCTGAGCGTTTCTCGGCGTCAGGCGCCCATCAGGCGGCCGAGCCATTCGTGCAGCGCGATGCGCGTGGCCATGAAGCCTTCGGCCGTCGGCAGGAAATCGCCGACGATCATCGGCCCACCCGCGCGCAGCCCCATCGGCGCGGCGACGATGTCCATCGGCGTGCCGGTGCGCTGCTTGGCGCGTTCGAAGTCGCCCAGCGCGCGCCGCATGTGAAAGCCATGCGTGACGAGCACGATGCGCCGGATGTCTTGGCCGTGCAGCAGCGCGAGCGAAAAGTACGCGTTCTCGTTCGTGTCGCGCGACTGGCTTTCGGTCCAGCGCAGCGGCTGGCCGAACTCCTGCTTGGCAATGCGCGCCGCGGTCTCGGCCTCGGTCGGCCCCGGCTCGGCACCCCAGCCCAGGCCGCCGCTGTAGACCACCGGCAGGTCGGTCTGGCGGCCCAGCCACAGCCCGTAGCGCAGGCGTTCGATCGACAAGCGCTTCAGGGTCGAGACGCCGTACTCCGGCGCCAGCCGCACGCCGCCAGCGCCCAGGACGACGATCGCGGTGGCCGGCGCATGCTTGAGATCGCCGATCTCGGTGGGGCTGAGCGCGCGCGGCGGGGTCAGCAGCAGGTTCGTCAGCGCGATGCCGGCGGCCTCGGTGCACATCGTCCAGCAGCCGGCGACGCCAAACAGCACCAGGCTCCAGGCCAGCAGTCGGCGGCGGAACATCAGCCGCGTGCCAGCCAGGATCAACACCAGGAAGGGCACCGGCGGCATCACGAGCGTGCCGAGCACCGGCTTCCAGGACTGGATGCCGAGCATCACGAAGAGGTCGTTCACGGGTCGCGGGTGGCCGATTCAGAAGAAGGCCTGCAGGCCGGTCTGCGCGCGGCCCAGGATGAGCGCGTGCACGTCGTGCGTGCCCTCGTAGGTGTTGACCGTCTCGAGGTTGATCATGTGGCGGATCACGTGGTACTCGTCGTGGATGCCGTTGCCGCCGTGCATGTCGCGCGCCATGCGCGCGATGTCCAGCGCCTTGCCGCAGCTGTTGCGCTTGATCAGGCTGATCATCTCCGGCGCCGCCTCGTGCTCGTCCATCAGCCGGCCCACGCGCAGGCAGCCTTGCAGGCCGAGCGTGATCTCGGTCTGCATGTCGGCGAGCTTCTTCTGGATGAGCTGGTTTGCGGCCAGCGGACGACCGAACTGCACGCGGTCCAGCGTGTACTGGCGCGCCGCGTGCCAGCAGAACTCGGCCGCGCCTAGCGCGCCCCAGGCGATGCCGTAGCGCGCCTTGTTCAGGCAGCCGAACGGGCCCTTCAGGCCGTTGACGTTGGGCAGCAGGTTGGCCTCGGGGACGAACACGTCGTCCATCACGATCTCGCCGGTGATCGACGCGCGCAGGCTCATCTTGCCTTCGATCTTCGGCGCGGTCAGGCCCTTCATCCCCTTCTCGAGGATGAAGCCGCGGATCGCCTCCTGGCCGCCGACCTTGCCGTCGGGGTCGGCCGTTTTCGCCCAGACGACGAAGACGTCGGCGATCGGGCTGTTCGTGATCCACATCTTGCTGCCCTTGAGCCGGTAGCCGCCGTCGACCGGGATCGCGCGGGTCAGCATGCTCGCGGGGTCGCTGCCGTGGTTGGGCTCGGTCAGGCCGAAGCAGCCCACCCATTCGCCGCTGGCGAGCTTGGGCAAGTACTTCTGGCGCTGCGCCTCGCTGCCGTAGGCGTGGATCGGGTGCATCACGAGCGAGCTCTGCACGCTCATCGCGCTGCGGTAGCCGCTGTCGACGCGCTCGACCTCGCGCGCGACCAGCCCGTAGCAGACATGGTTCAGGCCGGCGCAGCCGTAGCCTTCGATGGTGCTGCCGAGCAGGCCGAGCGCGCCCATCTCGTTCATGATCTCGCGGTCGAAGCTCTCGTGGCGCGCGGCCATCAGCACGCGCGGCTGCAGCCGCTCCTGGCAGTAGGCGTGGGCGGCGTCGCGCACCGCGCGCTCGTCGTCGCTCAGCTGGCGGTCGAGCAGGAAGGGGTCATCCCATTGGAACTTCGCGGCCATGTCGGTGTCTCCGGATAATGGCCTGCAGTGTAAGTTTTCGCCGTCGGCGCCGACTGCCACGCGGGCGACAAGGAGTGCTTCGATGAACACCCAGATGATCACGCTGGCCGGCGGCTGTTTCTGGTGCCTGGAAGCGGTGTACGAGCGCGTCGACGGCGTCGTCGCGGTCGAGTCCGGCTACGCCAACGGCCAGGTGCAGAACCCGAGCTATGCGCAGGTCTGCGAAGGCGACACCGGCCACGCCGAGGTGGTGCGCGTGAGTTTCGACGCCGAGCGCATCGGCCTGCGCGAGATCCTCGAGATCTTCTTCACGATCCACGACCCGACCACGCTGAACCGGCAGGGCAACGATGTCGGGCCGCAGTACCGCTCGGGCATCTACTGGCACGACGAGGCCCAGGCCGTGGTGGCGCGCGAGGTGATCGAGGAACTGAACCTCGCGCATGGCGGGCGCGTCGTCACCGAACTGGCGCCGCTGGCCAACTACTGGCGCGCCGAGGACGTTCACCAGCATTACTTCGCCAAGCACCCGAACGCCGGCTACTGTGCGGCAGTCGTCGCGCCCAAGGTCGAGAAGTTCCGCCGCACCTTCAAGGCGCGCGTGCGGGCGTAGAGCGCCGCCCGGTGGCGTTCAGAACGGCGAGAACGCGCTCGGCGGCTCGCTGTCCGGAAACAGCGATTCGAGGCTGCGGCGCAGCAACTGGCGGCGCTGGCGACGTTCCAGGCCGCTGCCGGACAGCGCGGCGAAGACCGGGGCGCGCAGCAGCCACAGGTCCATCGGCTCTTCGGCGCCGCGCACCTGGCGGCGCAGCCAGTCGCCCTCTTCGGCGGGCAAGATCACCGACCGCGAGCTGGAAGTTCAACTTCAGCTCGACGAAGGCGCGCCGCGCGGCCACGCGGGCCATGCGGTCGTTCGGCAGACCGGCACCGGGCAGGGCCGGGCTGGGCATGAAATGGCGCGGGGCGGTGGGCAGCATCGTGTTCCTACAAGGGGGCGAAGGCCGAGCGCGGGGCGCGGGTCGGGAAATGACGGTTCAGCGGCAGCAATCGCGACTCGGCCTCGCGCTGGCTGTGGTGCACGGCGACCACCCGGTAGACCTCGGTGCGCAGATGCCACAGCTCGCGCAGCGTGCGGCTGAGCCGGATGCGCTCGCCGAGCGCTTGCGCGTCGGCGGTCGGCACGTCGGCCAGGCAGGCACCGAAGTCGGCCTGCACCGCCGGCAGCCGGCTCAGCGACGGCGCCGCGTCGAGCGGCGCTGGAGCCAGCAGCCAGAACATCAGCCGATGCCAGGCCGACGCCGGCGCCTGGCGCAGCGACGGCGGGCAAACCTCCACGCGCAGGCTGCTCGGCGCCGGCGGGGTGGGGCGTGCGCTCCGGTGGGGTGACAGATGCAAGATCCTCATGGCTGTGATATCGGACACGAAGCGCCGATCCTTGAGCGATTGTGAGAACGCGGCGGCCGTGGCAAACGCCCGAACAGCGCCGGTTTCTCCCGCCAGTTCCGTTACGCTCGCGGGCCTGACAAGGACGAGAGGGCGGGCCATGAAGTGGTTCAAGCGCGGGTTGCTGACGCTGGCGGGCTTGCTGGTGCTGGCGGCCGCCGGCCTCGGCTGGTACGCCGCGCGCGTGCTGCCGCAGACGAGCGGCGAGATGGCGCTGCCCGGCCTGGGCGGCACGCTGCGCATCGATCGCGACGCCAACGGCGTGCCGACGGTGCACGCCGCCAACCTGCGCGACCTGGCCTACGGCCTCGGCGTCGTGCACGCGCAGGACCGGCTCTGGCAGCTGGAGAGCAACCGCCGCATCGGCGCCGGCCGTCTGGCCGAGGCCTTCGGCGAAAGCGCCTTGCCGACCGACCGCTTCCTGCGCGCGCTCGGCGTGCACCGCGCCGCCGAGGCGCAATGGGCGACGCTGGGGCCCGAGGCGCGCGAGTTGCTGACCGCCTACGCGGCCGGCGTCAACGCCGTGCAGCACCGGCTGCGCGCGCGTCCGCCGGAGTTCGTGATCCTGGGCCTGAAAACCGAGGACTGGACACCCGTCGACAGCCTGGCCTGGGCGATCATGATGGCCTGGGACCTGGGCGGCAACTGGTCGACCGAGCTGCTGCGTCTGCGCCTGGCGATGACGATGCCGGTCGAGCGCATCAACCAGCTGCTGCCGCCGTACCCGGGCGAGACGCCGATGCCGACGGCCGACTACGCGGCGCTGTTCCGCGGCCTCGGCCTGGCCGGCAGCGGCACGCTGCATGCGGCGGCGCGGCTGCCCGAGATCGCGCCGCCGTCCGGCGTCGAAGGGATCGGCTCGAACAACTGGGTGCTGGCCGGAAGCCACACGGCCAGCGGCCATCCGCTGCTCGCCAACGACCCGCACCTCAAGCTCAGCGCGCCGGCGCTCTGGTACTTCGTGCGCCTGGACGCGCCGGGGCTGAAGGTGGCCGGCGCGACGCTGCCGGGGCTGCCGCTGGTCGTGCTCGGGCAGAACGAGCACATCGCCTGGGGCTTCACGAACACCGGACCCGACGTGCAGGACCTGTACCTCGAGCAGATCAAGCCCGGCGACCCGGGCCAGTACCGCACGCCCGACGGCTGGGCGCCGTTCGAGACCGTGCGCGACGTGATCAAGGTCAAGGGCCGGCCCGACGTGCCGGTGGTGCTGCGTCGCACGCGGCACGGGCCGGTGATCTCGGACGCCGGCATCGCCGACGATCTGCTCGGCGTCAAGCCCGGCTCGCCGGGCCGGCCCGCCTATGCGCTGGCGATGCGCTGGACCGCGCTCGACCCCGACGCCGACGTGGTCGGCGTCGGCCTGGCTTTCGAGCGCGCCGGTTCGGTGGCCGACTTCGTGAGCGCGAGCCGCGGCTGGGTCGCGCCGATGCAGAACATGGTGGTCGCCGACCGTGACGGCCACATCGGCATGGTCGCGCCGGGTCGCGTGCCGCTGCGCCAGCCGGACAACGACTTGATGGGGCAGGTGCCGTCACCGGGTTGGGAGGCACGCTACGACTGGGACGGCTGGGTGCCGGCCGACGCGACGCCGCGATCGATCGACCCGCCCGGCGGCATCATCGCGACCGCCAACCAACGCGTCACACCGCCCGGCTACCCGTACTACCTGACCAGCGAATGGGCCGCGCCGTACCGCTGGCAGCGCATCGAGCAGGTGCTGCACGCGAAGCCCAAGCACACGATCGCCGACATGGCGGCGCTGCAGGCCGACGTGAAGTCGCTCGCCGCACCGGGGATCCTGCCCTGGCTGCTGAAATCGCACTCGCCGCAGCCGCTGGCCGCCGCGGCGATGCAGCAGCTGCAGGGTTTCGACGGCACGATGGCGGCTGGGCGCGCGGCGCCGCTGATCTACTGGGCCTGGTCGCGCCAGCTCGCGCGCGCGGTGTTCGAGGACGATGTCGGCAGCGCGCTCTGGGAGCGCAGCATCGCGACGCGCAGTTTTCTCGATGCGCTCGAAGGCGTGCTCGCGCGCGACGACACGAGCTGGTGCGACGACCGGCGCACGCCGGCCGTCGAAACCTGCGCGATGCAGAGCGACGCGGCGCTGACGCGCGCGCTCGACGAACTGCAGGCGCGCTTCGGCGGCGACGTGTCGCACTGGCATTGGGGCGACGCGCATGTGGCGCGCAGCGAGCACCGGCCGTTCAGCCACGTCAAGGCGCTCGCCCCGTTCTTCGAGTTGCGCACGCCGGTCGGTGGCGACACCTTCACCGTGAACGCCGGTCGCGTCGGCCTCAAGCCCGACCCGACGACGGGCGAGCTCTACCTCGACGAACACGGCCCCAGCATGCGCGCGATCTACGACCTGGGCGACCCGTCGCAGTCGCGCTTCATGTTCAGCAGCGGGCAGAGCGGAATCCCGTTCTCGCCGCTGTACCGCCGCTTCGTGAAGCCGTGGACCAAGGTGAGCTACGTGCCGCTATGGGGGAGCGGACCGCCGGCCGAGACGCTGGTGATCCGGCCGCAGTAGGCGCACGGCGCCGGCGCGTCACAGGGCGCCGTGCGTGGCCTTGCGCTCGGCGGTGTAGGTCCACCAGGGCCGCGGCTCGGCGCCGCGCATGAAGTCGACGGCGGCGATGAAGGTGTCGAGCACGCAGGGATCCTGGCGCTTGCCGGTCTGCGCGCACAGCGCCTGGTAGAGCGCGAACGCGTCGCGCTCGGTCAATTCGTGCGGGTGCTGGATGCCCAGGCGGCGCAGGTCGGCGGCGAGCGCGGGACCGATGTTCGGCAACTGCTCGAGCTGCTCGCATTCGTCGGCGTGACGCGCCTTCAGCGGCTTGAGCGCCTTCGGCGGGCGGCTGGCGCCGGGATGGGTGAGGCTGGCCATGCTCACATCAGCATCGTGTTGCGGATCAGCCCGACGGCGATGCCTTCGAGTTCGAAATCCGCGTCGGCCGGCACGACGATGGTCTTGAAGTCGGGGTTCTCGGGGATCAACTCGATGCCGGCCTTGGTCCGGCGCAGGCGCTTGACGGTGACGTCGTCGCCCAGCCGCGCGACGACGATCTGGCCGTTCTTCGCGTCCTTGGCCTTCTGCACCGCGAGCAGGTCGCCGTCCATGATGCCGGCGTCGCGCATGCTCATGCCACGCACCTTGAGCAGGTAGTCGGGCTTGCGCGGGAACAGCGAGGCTTCCATCAGGTAGCTCTGGTCGATGTGCTCCTGGGCCAGGATCGGGCTGCCGGCGGCGACGCGGCCGACCAGCGGCAGCGTCAGCTGGGCCAGGCTCGGCAGCGGCAGCATGAACTGCTTGCCGTACTGCGACAGCCGGGCCTCGTTCAGCGCGCGCAATGTGTCAGACTTCAGACGGATGCCGCGCGAGGTGCCGCCCACGAGTTCGATGACGCCTTTGCGGGCCAGCGCCTGCAGGTGTTCCTCGGCCGCGTTGGCCGACTTGAAGCCCAGTTCGGCGGCGATCTCGGCCCGCGTCGGCGGCGCGCCGGTGCGTTCGATCGCGCTTTGCACGAGGTCCAGGATCTGCTGCTGGCGCGGCGTGAGTTTCGGGCTGTCTTCCATGCGGTCCCTGTTTTCCATGCGATCGCTCCATTGGCTGTGAATTCATCCAGCCTGCTGTATTTTTATCCAGAATCCCTCTCCATGCCAAGCCCTGCACCGATCACCGTCGTCCTCGGCACCGGCGGCACGATCGCCGGCACCGCCGCGAGCGCCGACGAAAACGTGGCCTACCGTGCCGCGCAGCTGGGCGTCGACTCGCTCGTCACCGCCGTGCCGGCGCTCGCCGGGCTGCCGCTGCAAGCCGTGCAGGTGGCGCAGATCGACAGCAAGAACATGTCGCACGCGGTCTGGCAGCGCCTGGCGCGCGCGGTTGCGGCGCAGCTGGCGCGGCCGGCGGTGGGTGGCGTCGTCATCACCCATGGAACCGACACGCTCGAGGAGACCGCGTACTTCCTGCACCGCGTGCTTTCCCCGGCCAAGCCGGTGGTGCTGACCGCGGCAATGCGGCCGGCGACCTCGCTCCAGGCCGACGGGCCGCAGAACCTGCTCGATGCGGTGACGGTGGCGCGCACGCCGGGTGTGCAGGGCGTGCTGGCCGTGATCCATGGGCAGGTCTTCGGTGCCGATGGCCTGCGCAAGGTCGACGCCTGGCGGCTCGATGCCTTCGACGGCGCGCAGCTCGGCGTCGTCGAGGCCGGTCGATTGCGCCAGACCTGTGCCTGGCCGGCCGCCGAACCGTCGGGGCTTTCGCTCGTCGACCTCGACCCCGAAGCCTGGCCGCGCGTGGCCTGGATCAGCAGCCATGCCGGCTTCGATGCGACCCAGGTCGACGCGCTGGTGGCGGCCGGCTTCGACGGCCTGCTCGTCGCCGGCACCGGCAACGGCAGCCTGCATGCAGCGCTCGACGCGGCGCTGGAGCGCGCGCGTGCAGCCGGCGTCGCGGTGCGCATCACCACCCGTTGCGCGAGCGGCCGCGTCGTCGGTGCCGTCGAGCCGCAGCCGGTCGGTGCCGCACAGGCGCGGGTGGCCTTGCTGCTGGAGTTGCTGGCGCGGCGCGCCACCGGCCGACCGGGCCCGTAGGGCCCGCTCAGCGCAGGCGTTCGACGCCGAGGCCGGCCAGATCCAGCGGCGCGGCGCGGCCGGACAGCAGCTCGGCCAGCACGCGCGCCGAGCCGCAGGACAGTGCCCAGCCGCTGGAGCCATGGCCGAGGTTGAGCCAGACGCCGGGTGCGCCGCTCGCGCCGAGCACCGGCGGGCCGTCGGGCAGCATCGGCCGCGCACCTTTCCAGGGCTGCGCCTTGGCCACCACCGCGGCGCCCGGGTACCAGTCGTCGAGCACGCGGTACAGCGTCGCGAGCGCGGCCTCGGCGTGCCGTTTCGGCGCGCCGCCGAATTCGGCGCTGCCAGCCACGCGCACGCGCTGGCCCAGGCGCGAGACGGCGACCTTGTAGCGCTCGTCCATCAACGCGGCGCGCGGACCGGGGTCGGGGTGGCCGTCGTGGTGACGCAGCGGCGCGGTGATCGAATAGCCGTGTACGGCGGCGAGCGGCAGCTTCAGGCCGATCGGTGCGAGCAACGCGTTCGACTCGACACCGCTGCACAGCACGACGGCGTCGAAGCGTTCCTCGCCGCGGTTCGAGACGACGGTCGGGTGCTGGCCCGGGCCGATGCGGTGCACCGTCTCGTCGAAGCGGAACGTGGCGCCCAGGCGCTGCGCCTGGGCCTTCAGCAACTGCGCGAACTGGCGGCAGTTGCCGACGCCGTCGGTCGGCAGGTGGATCGCGGCGCGCAGCGCGATCTCGGGGTTCAGGCCGGGCTCGACGCGGCGGGCGCGTTCGGCGTCGAGCAGCTCGAAGCGCACGCCAAGTTCGGCGAGCAGCTTCAGCCCGGGCCGGGCCATCGCGAGTTCACGGTCACCGCGCAGCAGCACCAGGTAGCCGGCCTGCTGCTCGTAGTCCAGCCGCAAGCCCTGGGTCAGCTCGAGCAGGCGCGCACGGCTGAACAGCGCGAGCCGGATCATCGCGGCGCGGTTGCCGGCGTAGACGGCCGGCCGGCAGGCACGCCACCAGCGCCACAACCAAGGCAACTCGCGCAGGGCGGCCAGGCCGTGCACGCGCACCGGCGCATGGCGGTCGAACAGCTGGCGCATCACTTTCCAGGGCATGCCCGGTGCCGCCCAGGGCGTGACATAACCGGGCGCCACGACGCCGGCGTTGGCGAAGCTGGCTTCCGACGCGACGCCGCCGCGGCGCTCGAGGACGGTCACCTCGTGGCCCTCGGCCGCGAGCTCGTACGCACTGGTGACGCCGACGATGCCGGCGCCGATGACGGCAATTCGCAAGGCCTCAGTCTCCCCGCGCGGCCAGCGCCTGCTCGATCGCCAGCGAGGCGCCGAGGACGGCGTCGTCGCGCAGCGCCGGCGCCCAGACCATCAGCCCGACCGGCAGTTCGCCCGCAGCCTGGCAGGGCAGCGACAGCGCACAGCCGTCGAGGAAGTTCACCGCCGCGGTGTTGCGCAGCAGGCTGGCGTTGACGGCGAAGAAGGCGGCGTCGTCCGCCAGCAGCGGGGCCAGCGGCGGCGCGACCATGGTCACGGTGGGCGACAACGCGGCATCGAAGCCTTGCAGGCGCGCTTCGACGCGCGCGATCCAGTCGCGGCGCGCACGCCCGAGTTCGATGTAGTCGGCCGCGCTCATCACCTCGCCACGCCGGATGCGCAACGCGACGCGCGGGTCGTAGCGCTCGCCGCGGCGGGCCAGCAGCTCACGGTGCCAGGCCCAGGATTCGGCGGCCGAGAAGCCGCCCTGGGCATTGATCGCGGCGAGTTCGGTCAGCTCGGGGAGGTCGATGTCCTGCACCCGGGCGCCGGCTTCGCGCAGCGTTGCCAGCGCGCGCTCGAACGCGGTGGCGACCGGCGCCTCGAGGCCGTCGAGCATCAGCGTGCGCGGCACGGCCAGGCGCAGCGCGGCCAGCGGCCGGCCCGGCAGGCGCACGCGGCGCGCGGCGAGCACCTCGTGCAGCAGCACGGCGTCGCGCACCGAGCGCGTGATCGCGCAAGCCGTGTCGAGCGTGGACGACAGCGGGATGCAGCCTTCGAGCGGCGTCAGCGATTGCGTGTTCTTGAAGCCGACCAGGCCTTGCAGCGCGGCCGGGATCCGGATCGAGCCGCCGGTGTCCGAGCCGAGCGCGGCCCAGGCGGCGCCGGCGGCCACCGAGGTCGCGCCACCGGAGGTGGAGCCGCCGGGCACGCGCGGCGTCGCGTCCAGCGGCGCGCAGCCGGCGTTCACCGGCGTGCCGTGGTGCGGGTTGAGGCCGACGCCCGAAAACGCGAACTCGGACAGGTTGGTGTGGCCGACCAGCGCCGCGCCGGCCTGGCGCAGCCGCGCCACCGCCGGGCCATCGGCGCCGGCGGCCGGCGCATCGGCGAGCACCGTCGAGCCGCCGGTGGTCGGAAAACCGGCGACGTCGAACAAGTCCTTCACCGACACCGCCAGACCGGCCAGCGGCAGCAGCGGCGCGCCGGCCGAGCGCTGCAGGTCGGCTGCCTGGGCGGCCGCGAGCGCCTGCGCGTCGAAGCGGCGGATGAATGCGTGGGCCGCCTGCGGCGACGCGGCGGCGGCAAGGGATTCGTCGAGCAGCGCGCGCGCGGTCGACGCGCCGGCCAGCAGTTGGGCGCGGGCCTCGATCAGGTCGGGGCGGCCGCGGCGGGTTAGAATCATCGGGTTTGTCTCGGGGTGGGTGCCGTCAGGAACCGAACCCGAGGCGAGCAAATCGCGAACCCGGCCCCTGAGGTGTCGCTGTCGGCGGTGGGTTGAAACCCACGTCATCCGGCAGTCGATGAAGCGCCGGGATTCTAGACCCAACCTTCGGAGTTTCCATGACTGTCTCCATGCGTGAAATGCTGGAAGCGGGTGTCCATTTCGGCCACCAGACGCGCTTCTGGAACCCCAAGATGGCCCCGTACATCTACGGCCATCGCAACAAGATCCACATCATCAACCTCGAGAAGACGCAGCCGCTCTTCAACGACGCGATGAAGTTCATCCGCCAGCTCTCGGCCCGCCGCGGCACGGTGCTGATGATCGGCACCAAGCGCCAGGCGCGCGACGTGATCGCGATGGAAGCCCAGCGTTGCGGCATGCCCTACGTCGACCAGCGCTGGCTCGGCGGCATGCTGACCAACTTCAAGACGGTCAAGGGCTCGCTGAAGAAGCTCAAGGACATGCAGGCCACCAAGGACGCCGGCATGGAGCAGATGATCAAGAAGGAAGCGCTGCTGTTCGACCGCGACCTGGTCAAGCTCGAGAAGGACATCGGCGGCATCCAGGACATGAACGCGCTGCCCGACGCGATGTTCGTCATCGACGTCGGCTACCACAAGATCGCCGTCGCCGAGGCCAAGAAGCTGGGCATTCCGCTGATCGGCATCGTCGACACCAACCACTCGCCGATCGGCATCGACTACGTGATCCCCGGCAACGACGACTCGGCCAAGGCGGTGGCGCTGTATGCGCGCGCGGTCGCCGACGCGGTGCTCGAAGGCCGCGCCAGCGCGACCAACGAGGTCGTGCAGGCGGCGGCCGCCGGCGGCGACGAGTTCGTCGAGGTTCGCGAAGAGGCCTGATCGCGCGGCGGGGCCGGAGGGCCCCGCGACGTGGCTCAAGTCCGCCGGGCGCCGGGCGCTGCGGCGGCGTTTGCTGTCGAATGGAGAAACACTGATGCCCGCAATCACTGCAAGCATGGTCGCCGAACTGCGCGCGAAGACCGACGCGCCGATGATGGAATGCAAGAAGGCGCTCACCGAAGCCGACGGTGACGCGGTCCGCGCGGAGGAGATCCTGCGCGTCAAGCTCGGCAACAAGGCCGGCAAGGCCGCGTCGCGCGTGACCGCCGAGGGCGTGATCACCGCCGCCGTCGACGGCAGCACCGGCGCGCTGGTCGAGGTCAACTGCGAGACCGACTTCGTCTCGAAGAACGACTCGTTCCTGGCCTTCACCAAGTCGCTCGCGGCGCTGGTCGCCCAACACGACCCGGCCGACGTGGCCGCGCTGTCGGCGCTGCCGCTCGCGCAGGACGGCTTCGGCCCGACGGTGGAAGACGTGCGCAAGGGGCTGATCGGCAAGATCGGCGAGAACATGGCGATCCGCCGCTTCAAGCGCTACGCCGGCGGCGGCAAGCTTGCCAGCTACCTGCACGGCACGCGCATCGGCGTGATCGTCGAGTTCAGCGGCGACGAGGTCGCGGCCAAGGACGTCGCGATGCACGTCGCGGCGATGAAGCCCAAGGCGCTGGCCACCGCCGACGTGCCGGCCGCGCTGATCGAGGTCGAGCGCCGCATCGCCGCCGAGAAGGCGGCCGAGGACGCCGCCGCGGCGGTTGCCGCGGGCAAGCCGGCCCAGTCGCCCGAGATCGTCGCCAAGCGGGTCGAGGGCTCGGTGCAGAAGTTCCTGAAGGAAGTCTCGCTGCTGAACCAGCCCTTCGTGAAGAACGACAAGCAGACCGTCGAGCAGATGCTCAAGGAACGCGCCACGCAGGTGAAGGGCTTCACGCTGTACGTGGTGGGCGAGGGCATCGAGAAGAAGGTCGACGACTTCGCGGCCGAGGTCGCGGCCCAGGTCGCGGCCGCCAAGGGCCAGTAAGCAGCGAACGGGCCGGCCGCGACACAAGGGCGCGACCCGGCCCCCTTACACTCCCGCACCGTACATCCAGAGGGTTCTTTCGCATGCCGGCATACAAGCGCATCCTGCTCAAGCTGTCGGGCGAGGCGCTGATGGGCGACGACGCCTATGGCATCAACCGCGCGACCATCGTGCGCATGGTGCGCGAGGTGCAGGAAGTCACCCAGCTCGGCTGCGAGGTGGCGGTGGTCATCGGCGGCGGCAACATCTTCCGCGGCGTGGCCGGCGGCTCGGTCGGCATGGACCGCGCCACCGCCGACTACATGGGCATGCTGGCCACCGTGATGAACGCGCTCGCGCTGGCCGACACGATGCGCCAGGAAGGCATGACCGCGCGCGTGATGTCGGCGATCAGCATCGAGCAGGTCGTCGAGCCCTACGTGCGGCCGAAGGCGCTGCAGTACCTCGAAGAGGGCAAGGTCGTGGTCTTCGCGGCCGGCACCGGCAACCCGTTCTTCACCACCGACACCGCGGCCGCGCTGCGCGGTGCCGAGATCGGTGCCGAGGTCGTGCTGAAGGCGACCAAGGTCGACGGCGTCTACAGCGCCGACCCGAACAAGGACCCGACCGCGACGCGCTACACGAGCATCGGCTTCGACGAGGCGATCGCGAAGAACCTGCAGGTGATGGACGCGGCGGCCTTCGCGCTGTGCCGCGACCAGAAGCTGCCGATCCGGGTGTTCAGCATCTTCAAGCCGGGCGCGTTGCGCCGGGTGGTGCTGGGCGAAGACGAAGGCACGCTGGTGCATGTTTGACGGGAGCGCAGAACTTCCATGACGATCGAAGACATCAAGAAGACCGCCGGCCGAGAAGATGGCCAAATCGGTCGAGGCCTTCAAGAACGAGCTGCACAAGATCCGCACCGGCCGTGCCCACCCGGGCCTGCTCGACCAGGTGCAGGTCGACTACTACGGATCGATGGTGCCGATCAGCCAGGTCGCCAACGTGACGCTGCTCGACGCGCGCACGATCAGCGTGCAGCCCTGGGAAAAGGGCCTGGGGCCGAAGATCGAGAAGGCCATCCGCGAGTCGGACCTCGGCCTGAACCCGGCATCGCAGGGCGATCTGCTGCGCGTGCCGATGCCCGCGCTCACCGAGGAGCGGCGCAAGGAGCTGACGAAGGTCGTGCGTCACGCCGGCGAGGAAGCGCGCATCGCGGTGCGCAGCGTGCGCCGCGACGCGCAACGACCACCTCAAGAAGCTGCTCAAGGACAAGCTGGCGACCGAGGACGAAGAGCGCCGCGCGCAGGACGAGGTCCAGCGCCTGACCGACCGCACGATCGCCGAGATCGACCGGCTGGTGGCCTCCAAGGAAGCCGAAGTGATGGCGGTCTGAGCCGGCGCGCCGCGATGTCGCAGACGCCCCTGAACGTCAACCTCGCCGCGGGTGCCGCCCGTTCGGCGCTCGCCGTGCCGCGCCATGTGGCGATCGTGATGGACGGCAACGGCCGCTGGGCCCGCCAGCGCTACATGCCGCGTTTCTTCGGCCACAAGCAGGGCGTGGACGCGCTGGTGCGTGCGGTCGACACCTTTGCCGCGCGCGGCGTCGAGTACCTGACGGTGTTCGCGTTCTCGTCGGAAAACTGGAAGCGGCCGTCGGAAGAGGTGTCGGGCCTGATGAGCCTGGTGCTGGTGGCGGTGTCCAAGTACCTCACCAAGATGGCCGGCGACGGCGTGCGCATCCGCATCATCGGCGACCGCTCGGCGGTGTCGGACAAGCTGCGCCAGGCCTGGGAACATGCCGAGACGCTGACCCAGCCACAACACCCGCATCACGCTGTCGGTGGCCTTCAACTACGGCGGCCGCTGGGACGTGGTGCAGGCCTGCCGCCAGGCGCTGGCCGAAGGCGTCCGGCCCGAGGACTTCGACGAGGCCTGGCTGTCGCGCCACATGGCGTTGTCGTTCGCGCCCGATCCCGACCTCTTCATCCGCACCGGCGGCGAGATGCGGATCAGCAATTTCCTGCTCTGGCAGGCGGCGTATTCCGAGCTGTTCTTCACCGAATGCCTGTGGCCCGACTTCGGCGAGGCCGAGATCGACGCCGCGCTGGCGGCCTACGCGCAGCGTGACCGGCGCTTCGGCGGCATTCGCCCGAACGAGGTCGTGCCCGAGGGCACTTGAGCGCATGCTGCGGACACGGGTCGTCACGGCCGTCGTGCTGCTCCTCGTGATGATCGCCGCACTGCGCGCGCCGGGGCCGGCGCCATTCGCGCTGCTCACGCTGGTGCTGATCGCCGCGGCCGGCTGGGAGTGGGGTCGTTTGAATCAAGCGGCCGGCGGGTTGGCGCTGGCGATGGCCTTCGTCCTCGCCGCCGCCTGCGCGCTGTCGCTGGCCGCCGGCTGGACCGTGCAGGCGCCGGCCGCCACCTGGTGGGCGGCCGGCGCGTTGTGGCTGGTCGGCGGCGCGGTTGCGTTGCGCGGCGGGCCCGCGGCCTGGCCGCATCTGCCGCGCGCCGCGCGCTGGCTGATCGGCCTGGTCGGGCTGTGGGCGGCCTGGCTGGCGATCAGCCATGCGCGGGTGATCGGGATCAACTTCATGCTCTCGGTCTTCTGCCTGGTGTGGATGGCCGACATCGCGGCCTATTTCGGCGGCCGCGCGTTCGGCCGGCGCAAGCTGGCGCCGTCGATCAGCCCCGGCAAGAGCTGGGAAGGCGTGTGTCAGCGGCATGGCCGGCGTGCTGCTGCTGGCCGCCGTCTGGACCGAGGTCGACCGCCGCTTCGGCGTCGACGGCGCCAGCCTGTACACCCGGCTCGTGCAAACGCCTCGGCTGGGCCGGCAGCGCGATCGCGCTGCTCGCGCTGGCCGCGATGAGCGTCGTCGGCGACCTGTCGAGTCGCTCGTCAAGCGCGCCGCCGGCGCGAAGGACAGCAGCCGCCTGCTGCCCGGCCATGGCGGCGTGCTCGACCGCGTCGACGCGCTGCTGCCGGTGTTCCCGATCGCGCTGGCGCTGGTGGGCTTGCGATGAGCCAAGCCGCAGCGCGTCGTGATCCTCGGCTCGACCGGCTCGATCGGCACCAGCACGCTCGACGTCGTCGCGCGCCACCCGGAGCGCTTCGAGGTCGTCGCGCCTGAGCGCGTTCCGCCGCGTCGACGAACTGGCGGCGCAGTGCCGGCGCTTCAGGCCGCGTGTCGCGGTGGTGCCCGACGAAGTCCAGGCGCAGGCGCTGCGCACCGCGATCGCCGGGCGTGTCGACCGAGGTCCGCGTCGGCGCCGACGCGCTGTGCGAGATGGCCGCCGCGCCCGAGGTCGACAGCGTGATGGCGGCGATCGTCGGTGCCGCCGGGCTGCGCCCTGCCTGGCCGCGGCGCGCGCCGGCAAGCGGCTGCTGCTCGCGAACAAGGAAGCGCTGGTCGTCGGCGGCGCGCTGTTCATGCAGGCGGTGGCCGAGGGCGGCGCGACGCTGCTGCCGATCGACAGCGAGCACTCGGCGATCTTCCAGTGCCTGCCCGAGGACCGCGGCACCTGGGACCGAGCGCATCGACCACATCGTGCTCACGGCTCGCGGCGGGCCGTTCCGCACGCGCGATCCGGCCACGCTGCACGCGGTCACGCCCGAGCAGGCGGTGGCGCACCCGAACTGGGTGATGGGGCAGCAAGATCTCGGTCGACTCGGCGACGATGATGAACAAGGCGCTCGAGGTGATCGAGGCGCACTGGCTGTTCGGCCTGGCGCCCGAGCGCATCCGCGTCGTGCTGCACCCGCAGAGCATCATCCATTCGATGGTCGTCTGCCGCGACGACTCGGTGCTGGCCCAGCTCGGCACGCCCGACATGCGGGTGCCGATCGCCTACGGGCTGTCGTTCCCCGAGCGCATCGAGTCCGGCGCGCCGCGACTCGACTTCGCGACGCTCGTCGGCGCTGACCTTCGAGGCGCCCGACGCGCGCCGCTTCCCGGGCCTGCAGCTGGCCTGGGACGCGCTGCGCGCGCCCGCCGGCAGCACCGCGGTGCTGAACGCCGCCAACGAGATCGCGGTGGCGGCCTTCCTCGCGCGGCGCATCGCGTTCACCGCGATCCACGCGGTCAACGCGCACACCGTCGAGACGCTGGCCGGCGCGGCTCGGCCCGCGTGACCGACATCGAAGCGCTGCTCGCGCTCGACGCGCGCGCGCGCGCCGAGGCCGAGCGCAGGATCCGGGAGCTGAGCCCATGATCGTCACCGTGCTCGCCTTCGTCTTCACGCTCGGCGTGCTGATCGTCGTCCACGAGTACGGCCACTACCGGGTGGCGGTGGCCTGCGGCGTCAAGGTGCTGCGCTTCTCGGTCGGCTTCGGCCGCGTGCTCTGGCGCCGCCAGCGCACGCCGGATTCGACCGAGTTCGCCGTCTGCGCCTTGCCGCTGGGCGGCTACGTGCGCATGCTCGACGAGCGCGAGGCGCCGGTCGCGCCGGACGAGCTCCAGCACGCCTTCAACCGCCAGCCGCTGGCCGCGCGCGCGGCGATCGTCGTCGCCGGGCCGCTGGCCAACCTGCTGCTCGCGGTGCTGCTCTACGCGGCGGCGCACTGGATCGGCATCGACGAGCCGAAGGCCGTGCTCGAGCGCGCCGCCGGCCGGCAGCCTGGCCGACCGCGCGGGCCTGCGCGCCGGCGACTGGGTGCGCGCCTATTCGAGCGATGGCCAGGACTGGGTGGACATTCGCTCGATGAGCGACCTGCGCTGGCAGGTCACCCAGGCCGCGCTGCACGGCCAGGTGCTCGAGCTGCAGGTCAGCGACCGCGACGGCCAGGGCTCGCGCACGGTGCCGTTCGACCTGTCGGCGCTGCGCCTCGCGCGAGGTCGACGCCGTCCTGATGAAGGACATCGGCCTGGGCGCCCCGTTCAGCGAACCCCGCCTCGGCGAGGTGCGGCCCGGCGGCCCGGCCGCCACCGCTGGCCTGCGCAGCGGCGACGGGTGCTGTCGGTCGACGGCACCGCGGTGCCCGACGCACACAGCCTGGTCGAGCGCATCCGCGCCGCGGTGCGCGGCGGTGCCGGGGTGCCGATGCGCTGGCGTGGTCGAGCGCGACGACACGCGCGTCGCGCTGACCGTCTCGCCGCGCGTGCTCGAGGAAGGTGACCAGCGCATCGGCCGCGTCGATGCGGTCGTCGGCCAGTTGCCCGCGATGACGCTCGTGCGCCTGGGGCCGATCGACGGGCTGGTGCAGGGCGCGCCGCCGCACCTGGGAGGTGTCGTCGCTGACGGTGCAGATGCTCGGCCGCATGCTCATCGGCCAGGCCTCGCTGAAGAACCTGAGCGGCCCGCTGACGATCGCCGACTACGCCGGCCAGTCGGTGCAGCACGGGCTGGCCTACTACCTCGGCTTCCTGGCGCTGGTCAGCGTCAGCCTGGGCGTGCTCAACCTGCTGCCGCTGCCGATGCTCGATGGCGGTCACCTGATGTATTATCATTTTCGAGGCCGTGACCGGACGGCCGGTCTCCGATCTCGTGGCTCGACGCGGCTGCAACGCGGCGGCGTCGCGCATCTGCTGATGATGATGTCGGTCGCCCTCTTCAACGACGTGGCCCGCTTGCTGGGCCTGCACTGAACCCCTCGCATGTCCCTTGCTTTCCCGACCGCCTGCGCTGCGCGCGGCCGCCGTACTGATCGTGTCCGCGGCGGCGCTGCCTTCGGCCTATGCGGTCGAGCCCTTCGTGTTGAAGGACATCCGCATCGAGGGCCTGCAGCGCACCGACCCCGGCACGGTGTTCGCGGCGCTGCCGTTCCGCATCGGCGACACCTACACCGACGACAAGGGCGCGGCGGCGCTGCGCGCGCTGTTCGCGACCGGCCTGTTCAAGGACGTGCGCATCGAGATCGACGGCCAGGCGCGCGGTGGTCGTCGTCGAGGAGCGTTCGATCATCGCGGCGGTCAACTTCGTCGGCCTGAAGGAGTTCGACAAGGACGCCGCTGCTCAAGTCGCTGAAGGACGCCGGCATCGGCGAGGGGCTGCCTTTCGACAAGGCGCTGATCGACCGCGCCGAGCAGGAGCTCAAGCGCCAGTACCTGTCGCGCAGCCTGTACGGCGCCGAGGTCGTGACGACGGTCACGCCGCTCGAGCGCAACCGGGTCAACGTCACGTTCACGATGACCGAAGGCGACGCGGCGAAGATCGCGCGATCCACATCGTCGGCGCGAAGAGGTTCTCCGAGTGCACGCTGCTCGAGCCTGTTCGAGCTCACGACCAGCGGCTGGATGACCTGGTACACGAAGTCCGACCGCTACTCGCGCAGCAAGCTCAACGCCGACCTCGAGACGCTTGCGCGCGTACTACCTGAACCGCGGCTACCTCGAGTTCAGCGTCGAATCGACGCAGGTCACGATCTCGCCGGACAAGCAGGACATCACGATCACGTCTCGATCCACGAGGGCCAGCCCTACACCGTCACGGCGGTCCGGCTCGAAGGCGACTACCTGGGCAAGGAAGACGAGTTCAAGTCGCTCGTCACGGTCAAGCCGGGTGCGGCCTACGACGGCGACGCGGTCTCGGCCACGACCAAGCGCTTCGGCGACCGTTCGCCCAGTACGGCTACGCGTTCGCGCGCGTCGAGCCGCGGCCCGAGATCGACCGCGCGACCGGCCGCGTCGTGGTGGTCTTCAGTCGCCGACCCGCAACGCCGCGTCTACGTGCGCCGGATCAACGATCGCCGGCAACACGCGCACCCGCGACGAAGTCGTGCGGCGCGAATTCCGCCAGCTCGAGTCGTCCTGGTACGACGGCGCGCGCATCAAGCTGTCGCGCGACCGGGTCGACCGCCTGGGCTACTTCAAGGACGTCACCGTCGACACGAACGAGGTGCCGGGCTCGCCCGACCAGGTCGACCTGGTCGTGCACGTCGAGGAAAAGCCGACCGGCAACCTGATGGTCGGCGCCGGCTACTCGAACGCCGACAAGCTGTCGCTGACGGCGTCGATCAAGCAGGACAACGTGTTCGGCTCGGGCAACTACCTGGGCTTCGAGATCAACACCAGCAAGAGCCAGCGATCGCTGGTCATCAGCACAGATCGACCCGTACTTCACGTCGACGGCATCTCGCGCGCGATCGACCTCTACTACCGCACGAGCCGACCGTTCAACAGCCAGGGCGAGGAGCTACGAGCTCGTCGACGCCGGGTGCGTCGGTCCGCTTCGGCGTGCCGTTCTCCGAGTACGACACGGTCTTCTTCGGCGTCGGCGCCGAGCGCACCGACATCAGCGCGACGACCGGCATGCCGAACTGAGCTACCTGAACTACCGCGCGCAGTCTACGGCGAGACCAGCTACTCGCGTGCCGCTGACGCTCGGCTGGACGCGCGACGGACGCGACAGCACGCTGGTGCCCACGCGCCGGCAGCTACAAGCGCGTGAACATCGAGTGGGGCGCGCTCGGCGACGTGCGCTACCTGCGCACCAACCTGCAGTTCCAGCAGTACTGGCAGCTGCCGCTGCGCATGTCGCTGGGCTTCAACTCCGAGATCGGCTGTCGGCACGGGCCTGGGCGGCAAACCGTTCCCGGTGTTCAAGAACTTCTACGGCGGCGGCCTGGGCACGGTGCGCGTGCTTCGAGCAGAGCTCGCTCGGCCTGGTCGACCCGACCGGCGCCTACATCGGCGGCTCCAAGCGGCTGAACATCAACACCGAGCTGTACTTCCCGGTGCCCGGCACCGGCAACGACAAGTCGCTGCGCATCTTCGCGTTCGCCGACGCGGGCAATGTCTGGGGCGATGCCGAGAAGGTCGAACTGGGCAGCGCTGCGCGCCTCGGCCGGCCTGGGCCTGAGCTGGATCTCGCCGGTCGGCCCGCTGAAGCTGAGCTACGGTGTCCCGCTGCGCGAACAGCCGAACGATAGAATCCAGAAATTCCAATTCCAGATCGGGACCGCGTTCTGATGAAGATGCCGCGCTTGAAGTCGCTCGCCGCCGTGGCGGTGATGCTGGTGATGGTCCCCGTCGCGATGGCGCAGGATCTGAAGATCGGCTACGTGAACAGCGAACGCGTGCTGCGCGAAGCCGCCCCGGCGAAGGCCGCGCAGGCCAAGCTCGAGGCCGAGTTCAGCAAGCGCGAGAAGGAGCTCGCCGACCAGTCCGCGCAGCTGAAGGCCGCGGCCGACAAGCTCGACAAGGACGCGCCGACGCTGTCGGAGGCCGAGCGCACGCGGCGCCAGCGCGACCTGGTCGAACAGGACCGCGACCTGCAGCGGAAGCGGCGCGAGTTCCAGGAAGACCTGAACCAGCGCCGCAACGAGGAGCTGGCCGGCGTCGTCGAGCGCGCCAACCGCGTGATCAAGCAGATCTTCGACCAGGAGAAGTACGACGTCATCCTGCAGGAAGTCGTCTTCGCCAGCCCGAAGGTCGACATCACGGACAAGGTGATCAAGGCCCTCAACGTGCCCGGTTCCGGCGCGGCACCCGCTCCGGGCAAGTGATCCCGCGGGCGCGGCGGTGCAGGTCGGCATCGGCGAACTCGCGGCGCTTCTCGGCGGCGAGCTGATCGGCGACCCCGGGCTGACCGTCGGCCGCATCGGCGCTCTCGAGGGGGCGACGCCGGCGACCATCGCCTTTCTGGCCCATCCGCGCTACCGGGCCCAGCTGGCCGCCTCGGCTGCGGGCTGCGTGATCGTCGCACCCTCGATGCGCGAAGCGGCCGCCGCGCGCGGCGCCGCGATCGTCTGCGCCGATCCCTACCTCGCGTTCGCGCGCCTGACGCAGTGGTGGGCGAAGCAGACCAGGGCCGCCGCCGCGGTCGGCATCCACGCGAGCGCGGTGGTCGAGTCCGGCGCGCACATCCACCCCTCGGCCAGCGTCGGGCCGATGGCCTTCGTGGGTGCCGGCGCGCGCATCGCGGCCGGTGCCACCATCTCGGCGCAGGCGCATGTCGGTGCCGGCGTCGAGGTCGGCGAGGGCACGATGCTCAAGCCGCGCGCGATGCTCGCCGAGGCCTGCCGCATCGGCGCGCGCGGCATCGTCCACGGCGGCGCGGTGATCGGCGCCGACGGCTTCGGCTTCGCGCCGGACCAGGGCCGCTGGGAGAAGATCGAACAGCTCGGCAGCGTCGTCATCGGCGACGACGTCGAGATCGGCGCCAACACCTGCATCGACCGCGGCGCGCTCGACGACACCGTGCATCGAGGACGGCGTCAAGCTCGACAACCTGGTCCAGATCGGCCACAACGTGCGCATCGGCGCGCACACGGCCATCGCCGGCTGCGTCGGCGTCGCCGGCAGCGCGAAGATCGGCCGCCACTGCACGGTCGGCGGCGGCGGCGATCATCCTCGGCCACCTGGAGCTGGTCGACCACGTGCACATCACGGCGGCCACCGTCGTCACGCGCTCGATCCTCAAGCCCGGCCAGTACAGCGGACTGTTCCCCTTCGACGACAATGCGTCCTGGGAGAAGAACGCCGCCACGCTGCAGCAGCTCTACACGCTTGCGCGAGCGCTTGCGGGCGCTGGAGAAGAAGACATGACGACACCGCCCGTGCTGGACATCCACGAGATCCTCAAGAAGCTGCCGCACCGCTACCCGTTCCTGCTCGTCGACCGCGTGCTCGAGCTCGAGCACGGACAAGCGCATCAAGGCGCTGAAGAACGTCACCATCAACGAGCCGTTCTTCATCGGCCACTTCCCGGCACCGGCCGGTGATGCCGGGCGTGATGATGCTCGAGGCGCTGGCGCAGGCGGCCGCGCTGCTGTCGTTCGAGTCGATGGGCACCGAGCCCGAGCGACAACACGGTGTTCTACTTCGTCGGCATCGACGGCGCGCGCTTCAAGCGCCCGGTCGAGCCGGGCGACCAGCTGATCCTCGAAGCCTGGATCGACCGCGTCAAGGCGCGGCATCTACAAGTACCGCACGCGCGCCAGCGTCGACGGCGAGACCGCGGTCGAAGCCGAGCTGATGTGCACGATGCGACGTCGCGTCGAGCCTGACGGCGGAGCCGGTCGCGGCGTGCGATCGTCGGGCGCGATGGCGGCGATCCACCCGACCGCGATCGTCGACGCGGGCGCCGAACTGGCGGACGACGTCAGCGTCGGCGCCGTACGCGGTGATCGGCGCCGCAGCGTGCGCATCGGCGCGGGCACGGCGATCGGCGCGCACTGCGTGATCGAGGGGCCGACCGACGATCGGCCGCGACAACCGCATCTTCCAGTTCGCCGTCGATCGGCGTCGCGCCGCAGGACAAGAAGTACGCGCGGCGAACCGACCGAGCTCGTGATCGGCGACCGCAACACGATCCGCGAGTTCTGCACCTTCAACCGCGGCACCGTGCAGGACGCCGGCGTCACGCGCATCGGCGACGACAACTGGATCATGGCCTACGTGCACATCGCGCACGACTGCCAGCTCGGCAGCCAGCACGATCCTCGCCAACAACGCGACGCTGGCCGGCCACGTGCACGTCGGCGACTGGGCGTTCATCGGCGGGCTGACCGGCGTGCACCAGTTCGTGCAGAGTCGGCGCGCACGCGATGACCGGTTTCCAGAGCCATGTCTCGCAGGACGTGCCGCCGTTCATGATGGTCGTCGGCAACCCGCTCGGCGGTGCACGGCTTCAACGTCGAGGGCCTGCGCCGGCGCGGCTTCTCGCCCGAGCGCATCGCGCTCGTCAAGCAGATGCACCGGCTGCTCTACCGCGACGGGCTGACGCTCGAGCGAGGCGAAGGCGCGCATCGCGGCACTCGGCGGCAGCGTCGACGCGGCGACGCCGACGTCGCGCTGCTGCTCGACTTCCTCGCCGCGTCGACGCGCGGCATCGCGCGCTGAGCGGCAGGCCGATGCAGCTCGGCGCATGGTCGCGGGCGAGGCCTCGGGCGACCTGCTCGCCGCGCTGCTGCTCGGCGGCCTGCGCGAGCGCTGGCCGGCGCTGCACGCGGCGGGCATCGGCGGCCCGCGCATGCAGGCCGCGGCTTCGAGGCCTGGTGGCCGCAGCGACAAGCTCGCGGTGCGCGGCTACGTCGAGGTGCTGCGCCACTACTCGCGAGATCAAGGGGATCCGCGACGCGCTCGCGCTGCGGCTGCTGCGCCGAGGCGCCGCGGGCCTTCATCGGCGTCGACGCACCGGACTTCAACCTCGGTCTCGAAGCGAGGCTGAAGGCGCGCCGGCATGAAGACGATCCACTTCGTCTGCCCGTCGATCTGGGCCTGGCGCGGCGGCCGCGCGAAGAGGCTCGCCGCGAGCTGCGACCATGTGCTGTGCCTGTTCCCGTTCGAGCCCGAACTGCTGCAGCGCCACGGCGTCGCGGCCAGCTATGTCGGCCATCCGCTGGCCGACATGATCCCGCTCGAGCCGCCGCGCGCGGCGGCGCGCCAGGCGCTCGGCCTGGGCGCCGACGACCCCGTGGTGGCGGTGCTGCCGGGCAGCCGGCGCTCGGAGATCGAGGCCATCGCGCCGGCGTTCCTGCAGGCCGCGACGAGGCTGCACCGGCTGCGGCCTGGGCTGCGCTTCGTGCTGCCGGTCGCGCCGGGGCTGCGGCCGCTGATCGAGCCGCTGGTCGCGGCCCATGCGCGCGGGCGTGCCGCTGCAGCTGCTGGACGGTCGCTCGCACGAAGCGCTGGCGGCCTGCGACGTGACGCTGATCGCCAGCGGCACCGCGACGCTGGAGGCGGCGCTGTTCAAGCGGCCGATGGTCATCGGCTACCGGATGGCGGCCTTGAGCTGGCAGCTGATGAAGCGCATGGCCTACCAGCCGTGGGTCGGCCTGCCGAACATCCTGTGCCGCGAGTTCGTGGTGCCCGAGCTGATCCAGGAGCGCTGCGAGCCCGAGGCGCTGGCGCGCGCGGTGCTTGCCTGGCTGGCCGACGACGCCGGCGTCCGTGCGCTGCGTTCGCGCTTCGACGAACTCCACCATCTGCTGCGTCGCGACACCGCGCGCCGCGCCACCGATGCGATCGCGCAAGTCCTCGCCGACGCCTGAGCAGCTCGGCTTCGGCTGGCATGCGCCGGCCTGGTGGCCGGCGTCGACGAGGCCGGCCGCGGGCCGCTCGCCGGGCCGGTGGTGGCGGCGGCGGTGATCCTGGACGAACTGCAGCCGATCGTCGGCCTGAACGATTCGAAGACGATCTCGCCGCGGCGGCGCGAACGGCTCTTCGACGAGATCCGCGCGAAGGCGCTGTGCGTGTCGATCGCCGAGGCCAGCGTCGAGGAGATCGACGCGCTGAACATCTTGCAGGCGACGATGCTGGCGATGCGGCGCGCCGTCGAGGGCCTGCGCTTGCTGCCGAGATGCGTGCTCGTCGACGGCAACCGGTTGCCGCCGCTGAAGATGCCGGCCGAGGCGATCGTCAAGGGCGACGCCAAGGTGGCGGCGATCTCGGCGGCGTCGATCCTGGCCAAGGTCCAGCGCGACCGTCTGTGCCTGGCGCTGCACGAGCGCTGGCCGGACTACGGCTTCGACGGCCACAAGGGCTACCCGACGCCGGAGCACCTCGAGGCGCTTGCGCCGGCACGGCGCCTGCCCGGCGCACCGGCGCAGCTTCGCGCCGGTGCGCGCGGTGCTGGAGTCGCGGTGAGCGAGCCGACCGCGCATCCGCTCGCGCGACAACCCGCTGCTCGTCCGGCTGCGCCGGCTGGCGCAGGACGCGACGGCCTACCGCCGGCTCGGCGTGGTGTGGCTCGAAGGCGAGCATCTTTGCGCCGCGCTGCGCGCGCGCGGCCGGCCGGCGGCACAGGCGGTGATCACCGAGAGCGCCTGGGACGGCGATGACCGCCTGCGCGAACTGGCCGGCTGGGCGGCTCGGGTGACGGTGCTGGCCGACCCGTTGTTCACGGACCTGAGCACGCTCGAATCACCGCCCCGCATCGGCTTCCTGCTCGACGCTCCGGTCGTGCGTCGCGATCGACCCGGCCGTCGCCACCGTCGTGCTCGACCGCCTGCAGGACGCCGGCAACGTCGGCAGCATCCTGCGCAGCGCCGCGGCGTTCGGCGTGCGCCAGGTGCTGGCGCTCAAGGGCACGGCGGCGCTGTGGTCGCCGAAGGTGTTGCGCGCCGGCATGGGCGCGCATTTCGCGCTCGGGCTGGTCGAGGGACTGGACGAAGCCGACGCTCGCGGCAATTCAGGTCCCGCTGGTCGCGACCAGCTCGCACGCCGGCGACGAACTCCGCCACGCCGCGCTGCCCCGGCCCTGCGCCTGGGTCTTCGGCCACGAAGGGCAGGGCGTCGCGTCGGCACTGCAGTCGCGTTGCCGGCTGCAAGCTACGCATCCCGCAGCCGGGCGGCGAGGAGTCGCTCAACGTCGCCGCGGCGGCGGCGATCTGCCTCTACGAAGCCGCAAGCCGCGCAGCGCGCTGACGCGCCGCCTTCAAGCAGACGCCGCGGACGGGCTTCGCCCGGTCGCCGGCGTCGCCCCCTGGGGCGAGCGCCGAAGGCGCTTCGGGGGATCAATACATCAGCCGGTCCGGCCGGAGGTCGCGCAGGATCGTGGTCGCGATCTCCTCGATCGACTTGTGCGTCGATGACAGCCACGCGATGCCTTCGCGGCGCATCATCGCCTCGCGCCTCGCCCACCTCGTAGCGGCAGTTCTCGAGCGATGCGTACTTGCTGTTCGGGCCGGCGCTCGTTGCGGATCTGGGCCAGCCGCTCGGGGTCGATCGTCAGGCCGAAGCACTTGGCCTTGAACGGCGCCAGCGTCGCCGGGCAGGTGGCCGCGCTCGAAGTCCTCGGGGATCAGCGGGTAGTTGGCGGCCTTGATGCCGTGCTGCATCGCCAGGTACAGCGAGGTCGGCGTCTTGCCGCTGCGGCTGACGCCGACCAGGATCACGTCGGCCTGTGCGAGGTTCTTCGCCGACTGGCCGTCGTCGTGGGCGAGCGCTGAAGTTGATGGCCTCGATGCGGTCGGTGTATTCCTCGCTCTTGCGCGACGTCGGAGAAGCGGCCGATGCGATGGTTGGACTTGATGCCGAACTCGGCCTCGAGCGGCTCGATGAAGGTGTTGAACATGTCGAGCACCAGCGCCTTGCGCAGCGGACCGCGACGATCGCTGCAGGATGCTCGGCGTCGACCAGCGTCATGAAGACGATCGGGCGTTTGCCTTCGCGCGTCGGCCACGTGCATTGATCTCGCGCGACGACCTGGTGCGCCTTGTCGATCGTGTCGATGAACGGCCGGCGCACGTGGCGCGGCTTGGCCGCGAACTGGGCGAGGATCGAGTTGCCGAAGGTTTCGGCCGTGATGCCGGTGCCGTCGGAGACGAAGAACACGCTTCTTTCAGTCATGAGGCATCATAAAGACAGAAGTCCTTAGAATCGCTTCAAGATTCCGCCGCCCTCGACATGAGCCCCCCCAGCCGACAAACAGAATCGACAAGCGCTGACGCGCGGGGCCTGTTCGCGCATGCGGAAGCACCGGTTTTTTCACATCACGGAGCTTTCCCATGTCTCAGGCCCCATTGGCGACCGCCCTGGTCGTACCGTTCGAACAGCTGAGGATGACCGACGTCGAGGCGGTCGGCGGCAAGAACGCCTCCCTCGGCGAGATGATCAGCCAGCTGGCCGCCGCCGGCGTTCGCGTGCCCGGGCGGCTTCGCGACCACGGCGCATGCGTTCCGCCAGTTCCTGCGCCACGGCGGCCTCGCCGAGCGCATCGAGGCGCGCCTCGCCAGCGCTGGACACCGACGACGTGCGCGCGCTCGCCGAGGCCGGCGCCGAGATCCGGCACTGGATCGTCGAGACGCCGTTCCCGGCGGATCTCGAGGCCGCGATCCGCGCCCAGTTCGCATCGGCTGGTGGCCGACAACCCGGGGGTGACGTTCGCGGTGCGCTCGTCGGCGACGGCCGAGGACCTGCCCGACGCGTCGTTCGCCGGCCAGCAGGAGACCTTCCTCAACGTCGAGCGGCATCGACGACGTGCTGCACGCGGATGAACGAGGTCTTCGCCGTCGCTCTACAACGACCGCGCGATCAGCTACCGCGTGCACAAGGGCTTCGCGCACGGCGACGTCGCGCTGTCGGCCGGCGTGCAGCGCATGGTGCGCTCGCGACCTCGGCGCCGCCGGCGTGATGTTCACGATCGATACCGAGATCGGCTTCAACGACGTGGTCTTCATCACCTCGAGCTACGGCCTCGGCGAGACGGTGGTGCAGGGCGCGGTGAACCCGGACGAGTTCTACGTCCACAAGCCGACGCTTGGCGGCCGGCAAGCTCCCCATCATCCGCCGCAGCCTCGGCTCCAAGCTGCAGCGCATGGAGTTCGCGAACGCCGAGGAAAAGGCGGCCAGCGGCAAGCTCGTCCGGACGGTCGACACGCCACCCGAGCAGCGCAACCGCTATTCGCTGACCGACGCCGACGTGATCGAGCTGGCCAGGTACGCGCTGATCATCGAGAAGCACTACGGCCGCCCGATGGACATCGAGTGGGGCAAGGACGGCGTCGACGGCAAGCTCTACATCCTGCAGGCGCGGCCGGAGACGGTGAAGAGCCAAGCCGACGGCCAGGTCGAGCAGCGCTACAAGCTCAAGGGCAAGCGGCACCGTGCTCGCCGAAGGCCGCGCGATCGGCCAGAAGATCGGCACCGGCCCGGTGCGGCATGGTGCGATCGACGGCCGAGATGGACCGCGTGCAGCCCGGCGACGTGCTCGTCACCGACATGACCGACCCGAACTGGGAGCCGGTGATGAAGCGGGCCAGCGCGATCGTCACCAACCGCGGCGGGCGCACCTGCCACGCCGCGATCATCGCGCGCGAGCTCGGCATCCCGGCGGTGGTCGGCTGCGGCGACGCGACCGAGCGCTCAAGGAGGGCGCGCTCGTCACCGTGGCCTGCTCGGAGGGCGACACCGGCTACGTCTACGACGGGCTGCTCGAGACCGAGGTCAGCGAGGTGCAGCGCGGCGAGATGCCGTACTGCCCGGTCAAGATCATGATGAACGTCGGCAACCCGCAGCTGGCGTTCGAGTTCGCGCAGATGCCGAACTGCCGGCGTCGGCCTGGCGCGGCTCGAGTTCATCATCAACAACAACATCGGCGTGCACCCGAAGGCGATCCTCGACTACCCGAACGTCGACCCCGACCTGAAGAAGGCGGTCGAGTCGGTGGCGCGCGGCCACGCGTCGCCGCGCGCGTTCTACGTCGACAAGCTCACCGAGGGCATCGCGACGATCGCGGCCGCGTTCTTGCCCGAAGCCGGTGATCGTGCGGCTGTCGGACTTCAAGAGCAACGAGTACCGCAAGCTGATCGGCGGCTCGCGCTACGAGCCCGACGAAGAGAACCCGATGCTGGGCTTCCGCGGCGCCGTCGCGCTACATCAGCGGCGACTTCCAGCGACGCCTTCGCGATGGAGTGCGAGGCGCTCAAGCGTGTGCGCAACGAGATGGGCCTGACGAACGTCGAGGTCATGGTGCCGTTCGTGCGCACCGTCGAGCCAGGCCGAGCGCGTGGTCGCAGATGCTGGCCGAGCGCGGCCTCAAGCGCGGCGACGAACGGCCTGCGCCTGATCATGATGTGCGAGGTGCCGAGCAACGCGATCCTGGCCGAGCAGTTCCTCGAGCACTTCGACGGCATGTCGATCGGCTCGAACGACCTGACCCAGCTCACGCTCGGCCTGGACCGCGACTCCGGCCTCGAGCTGCTGGCGCGCGACTTCGACGAGCGCGACCCGGCGGTCAAGGCGCTGATCTCGCGCGCCATCGCGGCCTGCCGCGCGACCGGCAAGTACATCGGCATCTGCGGCCAGGGGCCGAGCGACCACCCGGACTTCGCCGACTGGCTGGTCGCCGAAGGCATCGTCTCGATCTCGCTGAACCCGGACAGCGTGGTCGAGACCTGGCTGCGCCTGGCCGCGCGCTGAAGCCGCGCGCTATAATCGCAGGCTTTTCCCTTGCCGCACCCGGCCAGTTGACGCTATTCGGGGCGGCTTCCTCTCGCAGGAATCCACAAGGAGTTCATCCATGCGTCACTACGAGATCGTTCTGCTGATCCACCCGGATCAAAGCGAACAGGTTCCGGCCATGCTGGAACGCTACAAGGGCGCTGGTCACCGCAGGCGGTGGCACGGTCCACCGCGTCGAGGATTGGGGTCGGCGCCAGCTGGCCTACATGATCCAGAAGCTCGCCAAGGCGCATTACCTGTGCCTCAACATCGAGTGCAGCAATGCGGTGCTGACCGAGCTGGAGACGGGTTTCCGCTTCAACGACGCCGTGCTGCGCCATCTGACCGTGGCGCGCGCCAAGGCCGAGACGACGCCGTCGATCATGATGAAGGCCGTCGAGCGCGAGGAATCGCGCAAGGCCGGCCAGCAGCAGGAGGCGGCGGCCTGAAGCCGGCGCTGGCGCGCGCGACCGGCTGCCGATGAACCGCCTGGTTCTGTCGGCCCAGCTGGTCGAGCGGGGCGCGCTGCGATACACCCCGGCCGGTTTGCCGGCCCTGGACTTGAGCCTGAAGCACGAGTCCGAGGTCAGCGAAAACGGTCAGCCGCGCAAGGTCTCGGTCGAGATCCGGGCGCTGGCGATCGGGGACATCGTGGCCACCTTGTCGACGCTGGCACTGGGCAGCCAAGGTCTTTTCGCCGGCTTCCTGGCCAGTTCGCGCAACGGACGCTTCCTGCGTCTTTCACATCACGTCGATCGACCCGCAAGTCTGATCACCCTTTGTTCGCACCGATTCGCACATTCAGGAGTTCATCATGCCCCCGCCCCGTGGTAAAGGCCGCTTCGGCAAGGACAAGCGCCCCAAGCGCAACACCCAGTCGCTGCTCTTCCGCCGCAAGCGTTTCTGCCGCTTCACCGTCGCCGGCGTCGAAGAGATCGACTACAAGGAAATCGACACGCTGCGCGACTTCATCAGCGAGAACGGCAAGATCACGCCGGCCCGCCTGACCGGCACGCGCGCGTTCTACCAGCGCCAGCTCACCACCGCCATCAAGCGCGCGCGCTTCCTGGCGCTGCTGCCGTACTCCGATCAACACAAGGTCTGAGGAGCCGCACCATGCAAGTGATTCTTTTGGACAAGGTCGGCAAGCTCGGCAACCTCGGCGACGTCGTCAAGGTCAAGGACGGCTATGCGCGCAACTTCCTGATCCCGACCAAGCTCGCGCGCCGCGCGACCGACGCCGCGATCCAGGAATTCGCCGTCCGCCGTGCCGACCTCGAAAAGGCCGCCGCGACCAAGTTCGCCGCCGCACAGGCACTCGGCGAGAAGCTCGCCGGGATGACCGTTCGCATCGCGCAGAAGGCCGGCGTCGACGGCCGCCTGTTCGGTTCGGTCACGAACGCCGACGTCGCCGAGGCGCTGACCAAGGCCGGCCAGGCCGTGCAGAAGGCCCAGGTGCGCATGCCCAACGGCCCGTTGAAGACCGTTGGCGAGCACATCTCGTCAGCGTCGCGCCGCATGGCGACGTCGTCGTCGAGGTGACCGTCCAGGTGGTCGCGCAGGTCGATTGACGGCGCCAGACGGCAACTGTCTTGTCGCACGGGGCCGGCTGCAACCGGCCCCGTTGCTTTTGCGCCGAGCGCATTTCCCCAACCAGATCGCAGCTTGTCCCCAGGCTTGCCCACAGCGGGCCGGGCCGGCATGCTGCATGATTTCGCATGTCCGCGATCTTCGATTCCCGTGATCTCCGGCCCGCGCGACGACGAGGTCGCCCGGCTGCGCATGCCGCCGCACTCGGTCGAGGCCGAGCAGAGCGTGCTCGGCGGTCTGTTGCTCGACAACTGCGCCTGGGATCGCGCCGGCGACCTGCTCACCGACAGCGACTTCTACCGCTACGAGCACCGGCTGATCTTCGCGGCGATCGGCGCGCTGGTGAACGCACAGCAAGCCGGCCGACGTGATCACCGTCTTCGAGCAACTGCAGAGCCACGGCAAGGCCGACGACTGCGGCGGCCTGGCCTACCTGAACGCGCTGGCGCAAAGCGTGCCGAGCGCGGCCAACCTGCGCCGCTACGCCGAGATCGTGCGCGAGCGCGCGATCCTGCGCAAGCTGATCGCGGCCAGCGACGAGATCGCGACCACCGCGTTCAACCCGCAGGGCCGCGCGGTGACGCAGATCCTCGACGAGGCCGAGGGCAAGATCTTCAAGATCGGCGAGGAGGGCTCGCGCCAGCGCCAGGGCTTCCAGGGCATCGACAAGCTCGTCGTCGCAGCTGATCGACCGCGTGCAGGAACTGCACGACAACGGCGCCGAGGAAGTGACCGGCGTGCGCACCGGCTTCTACGACCTCGACCGCATGACCGCCGGCCTGCAGACGGGCGACCTCGATCGTCCTCGCCGCGCGGCCGTCGATGGGCAAGACCGCGTTCGCGCTCAACATCGCCGAGCACGTCGCGGTGTCACGAAGGCCTGCCGGTGCTGGTGTTCTCGATGGAAATGGGCGCCTCGCAGCTGGCGCTGCGCATGGTCGGCTCGCTCGGCCGCATCGACCAGCAGCAGCTGCGCACCGGACGGCTGCGACGACGACGACTGGGAGCGCCTGACCGAGGCGGTGGACAAGCTCGGCAAGGTGCAGATGTTCATCGACGAAACCCCGGCGCTGACGGCGGCCGAGCTGCGCGCGCGCGCGCGCCGCAGGCGCGCCAGTTCGGCGGCAGCTCGGGCTGATCGTCGTCGACTACCTGCAGCTGATGAGCGGCTCGAGCGGCAGCGACGAGAACCGCGCCACCGAGATCGGCGAGATCTCGCGCGGGCTGAAGGCGCTGGCCAAGGAGCTGCAATGCCCGGTGATCGCGCTGTCGCAGCTCAACCGCAGCGTCGAGAGCCGCAACGACAAGCGCCCGATGATGAGCGACCTGCGCGAATCCGGCGCCATCGAGCAGGACGCCGACGTCATCATGTTCATCTACCGCGACGACTACTACGACAAGGCGAGCAAGGAGCCGGGCATCGCCGAGATCGTGATCGGCAAGCAGCGCAACGGCCCGGTCGGCACCGTCAAGCTCACCTTCCTGAAGCCGCTCACCAAGTTCGACAACCTGGCGCCGGGCAGCGCGTCGGACTATTGACACGCCGCGTGCCGGGCAACCCTGGCGCGGGCCGACCGTGAGACACCGCAGCGCATGCACGACCCCAACCAGATCGACCTGCCCGCCTCGTTCATCGCGCTCTTCATCGACCTCGGCCGCCGCAAGCCGAACGCGACGCGCGAGACCATCGCGGCGCGCTACGAGTTGTGCGAGGACCTCGCGAACCACCTGTTCGAGTACGCCCGCGCGCAGCACCACGACCTCGGCATCACCGAGGCCGACGTGCTGGATCGGGTGTTGCAGGGGTTGCAGGAGTCGTCGTCCGGCGTGACCGCCGTCGAGGCGATCTGGGTCGTGCGCCGGCTGGCCGAGCTGGAAGCCTGGCCCTGGACGGCCCCGGCCTGACGCAAGCGGGCAGCGCCGCCGCGACAATTCAACCCGACCTGCCCATGAGATCCGCCTTGCCCGACAACGCCCCGAACCCACCCAACCCGCGCCACGCCCAGCGCGTGCCCGCCCATCTCGGCCGCGAGCAGTTCAACCGCATCCGCCAGGCCGCGTACACGCTGCCGCAGGTCGTCAAGCCGGGCGACTACCTCGACGAGCGCAGCAGCGGCTTCGAGGACCACCTCGACAAGCTCGGCCTGGTGCTGCTGCAAAAACCCGTCGCCGGCGCGCGCCCGAGCCGCTGGATCGACCCGGCGCTGATGGACAGCGCGCTGGAGCACCTGGACGCCGTCGGCACCGGTCCGGCCGTGCGGCCGCTGATGCTCGAGCGCACCAGCGCCCTCGAGGCGCTCGGTGTGTCGCGCCGTGCCGGGGTGTGGACGCGGCTGATCAGCCACGCGCTGCCGCTGTCGCAGGCCGACTGGCGCGTGCCGGTGCTGTTTCGCGTGCCGGTCCACGCCGATGCCGTCTGGGCTTTCTATCGCGACGGCGATCAGCCCGCGCTGCTGGCCGCGCTGGGCAAGCCGCCGGCCTACCCGCATGCCGCCGAGCTGATCGCGCACCTCGACGCGCTGATCGCGCGCAGCCGCGACGACAAGCCCAAGCACCTGGAGTCGCTGCTGCCGCGGCTGCAATCCGAATGCGGCACGCCGCAGCCGTTCGACGACCTGAAGGCCGCGTGCAGCCGGGCGCAGGACCGCTGGGAACACCAGGTCGCCGAGCTCGACACGCTGGAAGGGCTGAACAGCGAACTCGCGTTCCAAGGCTACCCCGACACCTTCCCGAAGGCGCGCCATCTGCAGCGCAGCGTCACGCTCTACGTCGGCCCGCCCAACAGCGGCAAGACGCACGCGGCCTTCGAGCGTCTGGCCCAGGCCCTCGACGGTGCCTACCTCGCGCCGCTGCGCCTGCTCGCGCTCGAAGGCCGCGACCGGCTCGTCGCACGCGGCGTGCCGACCTCGCTCCTGACCGGCGAAGAGAACGTGCCGGCCGAGGGCGCACGCATCGTCTCCAGCACGATCGAGATGGTCGGCACGAACAAGCCGATCGACGTGGCGGTGATCGACGAAGCGCAGATGATCTTCGACCCGTCGCGAGGCTGGGCCTGGACGCAGGCGATCGTCGCGGTGCCGGCCAACGAGGTCATCGTCATCTGCTCGGCCTACGCGGTGCCGGCGATCGAGAACCTGCTCGGCCTGTGCGGCGAGCGCTGCACCGTGAAGCATTTCGGGCGCAAGCAGCACGTGCAGCTGCTGGCGCACCCGGTGCCGATCGCCTCGCTCCAGCTCGGCGACGCGGTCGTCGCGTTCAGCCGCCGCGACGTGCTGATGCTGCGCGACCAGATCGCCGCCGCCGGCCACCCGGTGTCGGTGATCTACGGCGCGCTGCCGCCCGAGGTGCGGCGGCGCGAGGCCGAGCGCTTCGCGACGGGCGAGTCTCACATCCTGGTCGCCACCGACGCGATCGGGATGGGGTTGAACCTGCCCATCCGCCGCGTGCTGTTCAGCACGATGACCAAATTCGACGGCCAGGGCGACCGGCCGCTGAGCGATTCCGAGGTGCACCAGATCGCCGGCCGTGCCGGGCGCTTCGGCATGCACGAAGAAGGCTTCACCGGCGTGCTCAAGGAGGCCGAACCCGCCGCCGCGCGCATGCTCAAGGAACTGATGCACAAGGCAACGCGCGCGCCCGAGGATTTCAAGGCGCCGGTCGCGCCGAACGGCTGGCATGTGGACACGATCTCGTCGCGCCTGCACAAGACCCGGCTGCGCGAGGTGCTGGACGTCTTCATGCAGCAGCTCAAGCTCGACGACGCCCACTTCGCGGTGGCCGAACTGGAGCAGATGCTCGAACTCGCCGAACAGCTCGACCGCGTCGCTGCCAAGCTGACACTGAAGGAGCGTTTCATCTACGCGCAGGCGCCGGTCGACACGCGCACCGAATCGCAGCTGCAGGCGTATCTCGACTGGGCCGCCAGCCATGCGCTGACCGGCAAGGCCGGGTCACCGTGGTTCCTCGACGAGGTCGATGGCCACAGCCGGCTCGATCGCATGGAGCAGGCGCTGCGGGCCTGCACGCTGTGGCTGTGGCTGGACCTGCGCTTCCCCGACGTGTACGGGCATGTCGAACGCGTGATCGCGCTGCGCGCGACCCTGAACGACGGCATCGAGCGGCAGCTCAAGGGCAAGCGGCCGTTGGCGATGGTCAGGCGCGGCGGGCGCCGGTGACGTAGATGCACGAGCGCCGGAACTGATCCGGCGCCGGCGCGCGGGCCGTCGTTGACGGCAGCGGGACTGGAGACTGTATATTCATACAGTTCGCTGCGATGCTGCCGAGGCCCAGCGGACGCTCATCCTGTTCGCACGGTCTTTCGACGTGTCCGGCGCGAACAGGCACGGATTGCGCGACGACACGGCCATCTCCCCCCGGTGCAAGCCTCCTCTGCTCGATCGTTGCCGCTGGCGCCGCAGGCGCTGCATCCTGCACTCTGGCGCGCCCACCAGCTCGGCCAGCAGCGGGGCGACACCTGGGCCAGCGGTTTTCCCGCGCTCGACGCCGAACTGCCCGGCGGCGGCTGGCCAGCGCGCGCGCTCAGCGAACTGCTGCTGCCGCATGCCGGCATCGGCGAGATGCGCCTGCTCGCCCCCGCACTGGCCGCCGCGCAGCAGCGCCAGCGTTGCGTGATGCTGTTCGACCCGCCGGCCGCGCCCTGCGCCTGGGTGCTGGACGCGTTCGGGCTCGACCTGCAGCAGCTCTTCGTGCTGCGCAGCCGCAATGCCGCGCGCGGCCGCGGCTCGATGTCGGCGGCCGACCTGCTGTGGGCGCTGGAGCAGTCGCTCAAGAGCGGCCACCTCGGCGCCGTGCTGGCCTGGCTGCCGGCCCGGCTGCCGGGCGACGCGCTGCGCCGGCTGCAACTGGCCGCGCAAGGCCACGACGGCCCGGCCTTCTTGCTGCGCGACCTGGCGCTGCGCTCCGTGCCCAGCCCCGCGCCGCTGCGCCTGCTGCTGCGCGCCGCCGGCCCCGATGCCTTGCGCGTGCAACTCCTCAAGCGCCGCGGCCCGCCGCTGGCGCAGCCGCTGACGCTGGCACTCGCGCCGGTGCTGTCGGCACCGGCACGGGTGCGGGCGCTGCGTCTGCCCTTGCGCTACCGCGTGGCCAGCGTCGCCAGCAGCGTCGACCAATCCGCCTGCACAGAGGCGTCGTCTGCCGCCATCGAAACCCGGCAGCGGTAGACGGGCGGCCGCTCGTCGGCGTCCAGCGGCTCGGCGGTCTCGAGCTGGGCTTCGAGCACCGCCTCGTCGGCTTCGGACGCATCGCCGCCGCGCGCGGCGCGCTGCCGGATTCGCTCGCGCAACAAGGCGGCCTCGGCATCGAAGTCGAGGATCACGAAACGCAAGCCCATCGCGGCGGCGAGCTGGCGGGCGGCGTCGCGCTGGTGGCGACGCAGGAAGGTGGCGTCGAGAATCACGCTGGCGCCGCCGGCCAGCACCGGCACGGCAAGTTCGCGCAGCCGCGCATAGGTCGCGACGCTGGCCTCGGGCGAATAGAGTCCCGGCGCCCAGCGTCGAGCCGCTGCGCGCCTGCGCGGCCAGCCCGAACAGGCGCTTGCGTTCGACGTCGGCGCGGATGCGAACCGCGCCGGTCGCTTCGAGCAGCCCTTGGGTGAGCGTCGACTTGCCGCTGCCCGACGGGCCGTGGGTGATCATCAGCACCGGTGGCGGCGCCTCGATCGTGGCCCGCGCGAGGTCCAGATACGGCCCCGCGGCGGCCGCTGCGGGCACGCCTTGCTGGGCCGCCCGCAGCGCGGCGACCTTGGCCCGCACCAGCGCCCGGTAGACGAGGTAGTAGCGCAGCAGGCGCATGCCGCCGTAGTCGCCGCTTCGCTCGAGGTAGCCGTTGACGAGCCGCTGCGCGAGGCCGGCCAGGCCATGCACCTGCAAGTCCATCGCGATGAAGGCGATCTCGCTCGTCACGTCGGTCCAGCGCAGCGCAGCGTCGAACTCCAGCGCGTCGAAGAGGGTGGTCCGGCCGTCGACCTGCGCCACGTTGCCCAGGTGCAGGTCGCCATGACATTCGCGCACCTGGCCGGTGCGGCGGCGCTCGGCGAAGACCGGCTGCAGCGCGGCGAAGTGGCGCGATTCCCAGTCCCGCAGGCGCTGCAGGCGCTCGCGGTCCGCCGGCGCGGCGAGCAGCGCATCGAGCGCGTTCAGCGTCTCGAGCATCGGCGCGCGGACCTGGGCGTCGCCGCCGTAGCCGCTGTCCGGCTCGGCGACCGCTGCCGCGCGGTGGAAGCGGTCCAGGATCTCGGCCAGCGCGTCGACATGCGCCGCCGTCAACTGGCCCCTGGCCGCCAGCCGGTCCCACAGGCCATCCTGCGCGAACGCGCGCATGCGCACCGCGTAGTCGATCGCCGGACCGTCGCCGCCGAAGACCGGGGCCTCGAGCGTGCCGCCGATCGGCAGCACGTCGAGGTACAGCGCCGGCGCGAGGCGGCGGTTCAGGCGCAGCTCCTCGGCGCAGAAATGCCGGCGCAGCGCGAGGCGGCTGAAGTCCAGGAAACCCGGGTTCACGGCCTTCTTGATCTTGTAGGCGAAGTCCGGCGCGACGAGCACGAACGAGACATGGGTCTCGATCCGCTGCACCGGGGCCGCGCCCGCGCCGGCCTGCAGGCCGGCGTGCAGCGCATCGACCATGCGCGACTGTTCGGCCAGCGTCAGCTCGCGCGTCGCCACGGGTTCGGACCCGGCCGCCATCAGCCGTTGCAGCGCAGCACGGCCGCACCGGCGATGCGGCCGCTGCGCAGGTCGGCGAGCGCGTCGTTCGCCCGCGCGAGCGGGTAGACATGGACGGCCAGGCGCAGCGGATGGCGTCGCCGCCCAGGCCATGAAATCGACCGCGTCGCGCCGGGTCAGGTTCGCCACCGAGCGGATGCTGCGCTCCATCCACAGCCAGCGGTAGGGGAACGACGGGATGTCGCTCATGTGGATGCCGGCGCAGACCACCGTGCCGCCGGGCGCCAGATGCTGCAGCGCCAGCGGCACCAGCTCGCCGGCGGGCGCGAACAGGATCGCGCCGTCGAGCGACTGCGGCGGCGCCTGGCCCGTGTCGCCGGCCCAGTGCACGCCAAGCGAGCGGGCGAGTTCCTGCGCCGCTGCGTCGCCCGGGCGCGTGAACGCGAACACGGTCTGGCCTTCGGCCAGCGCGACCTGCGCGATCAGATGCGCCGCGGCCCCGAAGCCGTAGAGCCCGACCACCGAGGCGCCGGGCAGCATGCGCCAGGCGCGAAAGCCGATCAGCCCGGCGCACAGCAGCGGCGCGGCCTGCTCGTCGCTGTAGCCGGGCGGGATCGCGACGCAGGCCTCGGCCGGCGCGACCGCGCAGTCGGCGTAGCCGCCGTCGAGCTGCCAGCCGGTGAAGCGGGCGTCGGCGCAGAGGTTCTCGCGCCCGCCGAGGCAGTAACGGCAGGCGCCGCAGGTGCTGCTCAGCCAGGGCACGCCGACGCGGTCGCCGACCGCGAACGCCGTGCCGCCGGCCTCGACCACCGTGCCGACGATCTCGTGGCCGGGGATGCGCGGCAGCTCGGGCGTCGGCAGATCGCCGTCGACGAGGTGCAGGTCGGTGCGGCAGACGCCGCAGGCCTGCACGCGCAGCCGCAACTGCCCGGGCGCCAGCGCCGGCATCGGGCAGGGCAACGCTTCGAGACGCCCCGCGCCGGGATGCACCAGCGCCATCGCGAGCGGGGACGGCAGGCGGCTCGGCACCAAGGGGACGGGGTCGGGCAGGCCAGGCATGCGACCTATCGTAGGCGCCCGCGCCGGGCGCTGCTTGAGGCGGCGCAAGCCCGGGCGCTGCAGCGCTCAGACCTTGCGCGCCTGCACCCGCACGCCATCGGTGACCGCGGCGCTCGGGTAGACGATGACCTGGGCCGAGGCGTCCAGCCCGCTGCGCACCCAGGCCTGGCTGCCGTTGCGCGCGCCGATCTGCACCGGTCGCAGCCGGGCGCGCCCGCCCTCGACGACGAACACGGCGAAGCGATCGCCGTCTCGCCGCCGCTGCCCTCGCCGTCGCCTCCCTCGGCGGGCAGCGGGAACACCGCGCTGACCGGCACGCGTCAACGCCTTGTCCAGCGCCAGCGTGACGATGCGGACGCCGACGCGGTAGCCGTCGCCGAGCGCCTGCCACTGCGCGGGCGGGCTGGTGATGTCGATCAGCACGCGCACGCGCTGTTCCTCGACACCGAGCGCCGACACCTTGGTGAAGGCGGCCGGCTCGACGAGCCGCACCCGCCCTTCGAGCGTGCCCGGGCCGCCCCAGCGCTCGATGCGCACCGGACTGCCCGGCGGCGCCTGCAGCGCGTCGGTGGTCAGCAGCTCGGCCACGATCTCCAGTCTGGTCGAGTGTCGCCGAGCTCGATCAGCGGCGCGCCGACCGGCACCGTGCGTCTCGCTCGTCTGCGCGACGCGCAGCACCCGCCCGGCGATCGGCGCGCGGAGCTCGAAGGCATGGCCGGCGGTGCCGGCCGCGCCGCGCGAGGCGAGCAGCGCGGCGCGCGCCTGCTCCAGACTCGTGCTCGGCCACGTGGTGCTCCTGCACCGCGGCCTCGAGCTCGCTTCTGCGCGGCCTGCACCGCCAGGCGCTGGTCGGTCGAGCAGGGTCGCCGCGACGAAGCCTCGCGCCGCCAGCTGCTCGCTGCGTTGCAGCTCGTTGCGCGCCTGGGCCAGGGCGATCTCGGGCGCGCTCGGTCTGCGCCGCGGCGCGAGCGACGTTCGCCGCGCGCGGCCTCGACGCGCGAGCTGCTGCTCGCGCAGGCGTGCGCTCGTCGAGCATCGGCGACAGCACCGGCGTCAAGCGTCGCGACCACCGCGTCGGCGTCGACCGCGTCGCCCTCGCGCAGCGTGATGCGCGACAGACGTCCGGCCAGCGGCGCCGACGACGACGTAGCGATCGCGCAGGCGGGTCTTGCCGTCCTCGTCGATCGTGCGTCTCGAAGGGCCGACGCGGTCCGGCGCCAGCTCGACCTCGATCGGCCGCGGCGCGAAGGCCCAGGCGAGCAGCGCCGACCGCAGCAGCGGCGCCCGTCGGCGGCGTAGATCTTCGTGCTGCGCTTCATCGTCATTCCCTCGTCTTCAGGGCCGCCACCATGTCGAGCCGGTCGATGCGCCGGCGCACGACCAGCGCGCTGGCCAGCGCCGGCCGCCACGACGCAGATCGCGGCCCAGGCGTAGGTGCGCGGCAGGATCACCACCGGAAAGAAGAACTGGTCGGACTTCAGCAGCATCGATCATCAGCGTGCACGAGGCCACAGCCGAGCACCATGCCCAGCGGCAGCGCGACCGCGATCGACGATCGCCATCTCGCCGAGCAGCAGCGCCGAGACCTCGGCGCGCGTGAAGCCCGAGCACGCGCAGGCTGGCCAGCTCCCAGGTGCGCTCGGCCAGCGCGATGCGCGCGTTGTTGTAGACGACGCCGACCGCGATCACGGTGGCGAACAGCGTCAGCATCGTGCTCATGATGCGGACGTTGCGCGCGCTGATGCTCCTCGCATGTTGCGCAGCATCGTCGCCTTGCTGAAGGCGCCGGCCACGCGCGGCATCTGGCTTGCGTCGCCTCCAGCACCGCGGCCTCGCGGCCGGCGCGGCTGTCGACAGCACGTAGCCGGTGGACAGGTCGCCGTCGCCGAGCGCGCGGTTCAAGGCCGCGCGGTCCATGTAGGCGTTCAGGCCCATCATCTCGCGCACGGTCGCGTCGACGACCAGGTCCAGCGTGCGCGCGCGGCCTTCGAGCACCTCGACCCGAACACGGTCGCCGACATGCACGCCGAGCTTGTCGGCCAGCCGGTCGGTGAGCACGAGGCCGCTGCCGGACGGCAGGGTCTCGCGCCGATCGACGTCGACGATGCGGTACAGCTCCGGCCGCAGCGCGTAGCCGCGCAGCAGGCTGCGCTCGCGCCGGTGGCCGTGGACCAGGATCACGTCGACGAAGCGCGAGGCCTCGACCGCCTTCACGCCCGGCAGGCGCTGCAGCTCGCGCGCGGCGGCGTCGTCGACCGGCTCCAGCGTCCAGACGGCCACGTCGTTGCGCATCACCAGGTTGAACTGGGTGTCGACGATCGACGTCGATCGCGTCGCGGAAGAAGTTGCCGATCACGACGATCGCCACCGCCGCGGCGACGCCGAGCACCGCGAGCAGCGTGCGCCAGCGGGCGGCGCTCCATCTTGCGCAGGATCATGCGCAGCGCCGGTGCCGATGCGCCGGATGCCCAGGCGCTCGAGCACGGTGCGCCGGTAGCGCCCCGGCGCCGGCGGGCGCATCGCCTCGGCCGGCGGCCAGGCGCACGCTGGCGACGATCGCGTTCAGCGTGCCGAGCACCGCGGTCGCCACCGTGACAGCCCGCCGCCGACGACGAGCAGCCAGGGCGCGAGCCGGTGCTCGAAGCTCGGGAAGCGGAAGAAGTCCGCGTACAGCCGCGTCAGCAGCCGCGCCGAGCGCAGTCGCCGAGCACGATGCCCAGGACGATGCCTGCGGCGACGATCAGCAGCACCATCTTCAGGTAATGCGCCGCGATCGCTGCGCGTTGCCGATAGCCCAGCGCCTTCAGCGCGGCGATCTGCTCGCGCTGCGTGGTCACCAGACGCGACACGACGACGTTGAGCAGGAACGCGGCGACGCCGAGGAAGATCGCCGGCAGCAGCGTGCCGAGCACGCGCTGCTCCTTGATCTCGTTGTCGAGCATCGCGTGCGAGGTCTGGTCGGCGCGGCCGTAGGCCTGGCGCCCGCCGTAGCGGCGCGAGCGTGCGCGTCAGCGCGTCGATCGACGGCGCGCTCGTCGGCCTGCGGCGCGAGCTTGACGGCGACGCGGTTGAAGGCGCCGTTCATGTCGTAGGCCGCCGCCAGCGCCTCGCGATCGACCCAGAAGACGCCGAAGCCGCGCTTGTCGGGCATGCCCCACAGGCCGGCGAAGATGTACTCGGGCGACAGCGCGACCGCCGTCATCACGAGCGTGCGCCGCTGCCGTTGATCAGCGCCGACAGCCGCGCGCCGGGCGCCAGGCCGTTGGCGCTGGCGAAGGCCTCGGAGACCAGCGCCGCGATCGCGCCGTCGGCGAGCAGCGGGCCGGGCGAGGCCGGCGCGCGCCGCCGCGCAGCACGACGCGGTTCATGCGCAGCGGCTGGCGCGCGGTCGATGCCGATCAGCTGGCCGATCACCGGCTCGCTGCGGCCCTCGATCTCGACCCGCACCGCCTTCTCGACGCGTGGTCTGCACGTCGGCCACGCCGGGCAGGCGGCGCAGCGTCTCGGCCAGCGCGAGCGGCGCGCGCTTGACGCCGGCGAAGACATCGGCGAAGCGCGCCTGGGCGTAGAAGCGGTCGCGCGCGAGCGCCAGCGAATCGACCGCCGACAAGGTGGTGACGAAGCCGCCGATGCCGCTGGCGACGACGAGCACGATCGTCAGCGCCTGGCTCCACATCGCGCGCAGGTCGCGCAGCAGCTTGCGGTCGAGCGCCTTCACCAGCTCAGCTCCGACGGCGACGAGCTTGTGCGCGTTGTGCTCGACGCGCTGGATGCGGCCGTCGCCGAGGTGGATCACGCGGTCGGCCATGCCGGCGATCGCGGCGTTGTGCGTGATGACGACCGCCGTCGTGCCGGTCTCGCGGTTGATCTGCTCGATGACCTCGAGCACGCAGCTTGCCGGTCTGCGTAGTCGAGCGCGCCGGTCGGCTCGTCGCACAGCAGCAGCTCGGGGCGCTTGACGATCGCGCGCGCGATCGCGACGCGCTGCTGCTCGCCGCCCGAGAGCTGCGCCGGGAAGTGGTCGCGCCGCGGCGTCAGCCCGACGCGTTCGATCGCCTCGTCGACCGGCATCGGATGTTCGGCGATGTCGGTCACGAGCGCGACGTTCTCGCGCACCGTCAGGCTCGGGATCAGGTTGTAGAACTGGAACACGAAGCCGACATGCTCGCGCCGGTAGCGCGGTCAGCTCGGCTTCGCTGGCGCCGTCGAGGCGATGGTCCGCGAAGCGCAGTTCGCCGGCACTGGGCACGTCGAGCCCGCCGAGGATGTTCAGCAGCGTGATCTTGCCGCTGCCCGACGGGCCGAGCAGCACGACGAACTCGCCGCGCGCGATGTCCAGGTCGACATCGCGCAGCGCGTGCACCTCGACCTCGCCGCTGCGGTAGACCTTGCTCAGGCCGCGGGCGCGGAAGATCGGCTCGCGGTCGAGCGTGGCGTTGGCGATGGGCATGCGGGGCGGCGCGACACGGCGCCGGTTCGCGGCCGAGTCTGCGACCGCCGGTTCCGACCGGCGTTGAGAAGGGTCAAGCCTTTGCACGGCGTCCGGTGCCGCGCGCAGGCTCGACCGTCATTTCGGCTGGAAGTCCGGATCGCCGAACTGCCAGAGCAGGAACGACCATTCGTCGGCCATCTCGGCGATGCCCTGCGACTTGGTCGAGCCGATGCCGTGACCGGCGTCGTAGTCGACGCGCAGCAGGATCGGCTTGCCGCTGGTCGACGCGGCCTGCAGCCGGGCCGTCATCTTGGCCATCTGCCAGGAGTCGACGCGCGGGTCGTGGATGCCGGTGGTCAGCAGCACCGCCGGGTAGCGCGCGCCGTCCTTCACGTGGTGGTAGGCGCTCATCGCGTACAGGCCCTTGAAGCCGTCCTCGGTGGTCACGCTGCCGAACTCGGGGATGTTCGGCGGGCCGTTCGGCGACAGCTCGATGCGCAGGCTGTCGGAGACGCCGACGTTGTCGATGATCGCGGCGAACAGGTCCGGCCGCTGCGTGAGCGCGCCGCCGACCGTGATGCCGCCGGCGCTGCCGCCCTGGCCGGCCAGCTTCGCCGGCACGGTGTAGCGTTGCCGGACGAGGTATTCGGCACAGCCGATGAAGTCGGCGATCGTGTTCGGCTTGGTCAGCTTCTGGCCGGCGCGGTGCCAGTCCTCGCCGTATTCGCCGCCCCCGCGCACATGGGCCACCGCGAACACGCCGCCGCGCTCCAGCCAGGCCAGCAGCGCCGGGTTGAAGCCCGGGTCCAGCGTGACGCCGTAGGCGCCGTAGCCTTCCAGGATCGTCGGGGCACTGCCGTCGAGCTTGAGATCGCGCCGGTGGATGATCGACAAGGGCACCAGCGTGCCGTCGGCCGAGCGCGCCTTGACCTCGACCGAGGTGATGGCGCTGTAGTCGACCGGCGAGCGCGCGCGCAGCCCGGTGTCGGCGGTGCGGCCGGTGATCGGGTCGTAGCGGTACCAGAGCTGCGGCTCGGTCCAGGAGGTGAGCTTGAGCAGCGCACCCGGCTGGTCGGGGTCGACCGAGAACTCGCCGATCGCGCCCTGGTAGGGCAGGGCGATCGCTTCGGGCTTGCCGGCGCCGAAGGGCACGCGCAGCACGCCGCCGATGCCGCCGTCCAGCGTTTGCACGTAGAGCGCGTCCCGTGCCGCCGCCAGGTTCTTCAGCACCGCGGTGCCGGCCGGGACGACGACCGTGGCTTGCGCCATGTCGGGCTTGTCGAGCCGGGTGCGCACGACCTTGAAGTTGGACGCGTTTCGGTGCGTGAGCAGGTAGATGTCGTCGCCGTGCAGGCTGAGGTTGGTGACGTCGTCGGCCTCGCCGGCGACCTTGCGCCAGGGCGTGGCCGCGCCGGCCAGCGCAGCGACCGGCGCGGCGTAGACCGTGAATTCGTTCTTGACGAACTTCTGCACGATCGCCAGCGCCCAGGGCGAGGCCGGCGAGATGCTGAGCAGCGGCAGTTCGTCCGCCGCCACCGGCACCGCCGGCGACAGCCCGAAACCGAGCTCGGCGCGGTCGTCGTCGCCGTCCGGCCGGCTGCCCAGCACGTGGCGGAAGATCATCGCCTTCTTGTACTTGTCGCCCGGCGGCGCGCCGGCCGGCAGATCGGCGAGCCGGCTGTAGAAGAAGCTCTTGCCGTCGGGGGTCCAGGCGGTGACGCCGAAGCGCGCCCGCGTGATGCGCTCGGCCATCGGCTGACCGTTGGCCACGTCGAGCACGCCCAGCGTGCTGTCCTCGCTGCCGCCCGGCGACGTGCCGTAGGCCAGGTGGCGGCCGTCGAGGGACGGCACGAACCAGTCGATCGAATAGTGCACCGTCTTGCTGCCCAGCTTCTCCGGGTCGACGAGCAGCCGCTCGTCGCCTTGCAGACCACGGCGCACGTAGAGCTTGGCGTTGTCGTCGGCCGGCGCCTGCTTCAGGTAGAACACGTACGGCCCGGCGGTGCTCACCTGGTAGACCAGCGTGCCGGCGTTGGACAACGCCTCGATGCGCTGCTGCAGCGCCGCGCGGCCCGGGAGGCGAGCCAGCGTGCGGCGCGTGGCGTCGTTCTGACCCTTCATCCAGGATTGGAACTCGGGGTCGGCCTCGTTCTCCATCCACTGGTAGGGGTCGACGACCTTGGTGCCCCAGTAGGTGTTCGTCACCGGGTGCACTGGCGCGACCGGCGGCGCGTCGGCCAACGCCGGGAGGCCGAGCCCGACCATCGCGACGGCGAACACGAAACGGCGGACGAGGGCAAGTTTCATGGGCAGCAATCTCGTGGAGCAGGACAAGCGCGGCGTTTTAGCACGCCAGTCCCGCTTCGTTGTCAGCCGCGACTTCGGGCCGCCGCCGCAGTTCGCATAATCGGCCGGCCCCATCAGCTTCGTTGCCACGACCCATGAGCCTGCCCGAAAATCCCGGACCCGACGACCTGGCGGCCTTGGAGGCCCTCGCGCGCCGGGCCGGCGCGCTGATCATGGCCGTCTACGGGACCGACTTCGCCGTGCGCGGCAAGTCCGACGCGTCGCCGGTGACCGAGGCCGACGAGCAGGCCGAGGCGCTGATCGTCCCGGCGCTCGCGGCGCTCACGCCCGCGGTGCCGATCGTCGCCGAGGAGGCCGTGGCGGCCGGGCGGATCCCGGCGGTCGGCGACTGGTTCTGGCTCGTCGACCCGCTCGACGGCACGAAGGAGTTCGTGAGCCGCAACGGCGAGTTCACCGTCAACATCGCGCTCGTCCACCGCGGCGAGCCGGTCCTCGGCGTGGTCTTCGCGCCCGCGCTGCAACGCCTGTTCGCCGGCGTCGTCGGGCAGGGCGCCTGGGTCGAGGAGCCGGGCCGGCGCCGCCCGATCCGCTGTCGCCCGGTGCCGGGCGAGGGTCTCACGGTCGTCGCGAGCCGCTCGCACGGCGATGCCGCCGCGCTCGACGCCTTCCTCGCCGGCCGCAAGGTCGCCGCGTTCGCGGCCGCGGGATCGTCGCTCAAGCTGTGCCTGGTCGCCGCCGGCGAGGCCGATCTCTACCCGCGCTTCGGCCGCACGATGGAGTGGGACATCGCCGCCGGCCACGCGGTGCTGGCCGCCGCCGGCGGCCGCGTCCTGACGCTGGACGGCGCGCCACTGCGCTACGCCAAGCCCGGCTTCGAGAATCCGCATTTCGTCGCCAGCGGCCTGGGCTGAGAACGCGGCCGCGGCGCACCGCGGGCGCGTCCTGCGACACCCGGTCGGGCCGGCGTAGGAAAACCCCGCAGCGGGGCGCGCCGGCGTGGCTCCTAGAATGGCCGCGACCCGACACCAGGAGCGTTGTGCATGCCATCCACCCGCCGCGCCGCGCCCTCGGGGCCCGAGGGCGCCGCCCCCCCCGGCAAGCGAACGCTCAAGAAGTACCCGAACCGGCGCCTCTACGACACCCGGACCAGCAGCTACATCACGCTGGCCGACGTCAAGCGCATGGTCCTCGCCGGCGAGGAGTTCGAGGTCCGCGACGCGAAGACCGCCGACGACCTGACGCGCAGCATCCTGCTTCAGATCATCCTCGAGGAGGAATCGGGTGGCGTGCCGATGTTCAGCACCCCGATGCTGGCGCAGATCATCCGTTTCTACGGCCACGCGATGCAGGGCGTGATGGGCGCGATGCTCGAGAAGAACCTGCAGACCTTCGTCGAGATGCAGAGCCAGCTCGTCGGCGGCCAGGCGCCGGTGCTGCAGAACATGATGACGAGCTACCTCGAGCAGTCGCGCGCGATGTACGAGAAGATGCAGGAGCAGATGGGTCAGGCCGGCGTCATCTTCCCCGGCTTCCCGCCGGTCAAACGCTAGCCGGCGGCCGATCGGGGACAATTCCCCGATGCCCGACACCGCTCCCACCATCGGCTTCGTCTCGCTCGGCTGCCCGAAGGCGCTGACCGACTCCGAGCTCATCCTCACCCAGCTCAGCGCCGAGGGCTACCGCACCGGCAAGACGTTCGCCGGCGCCGACCTGGTGATCGTCAACACCTGCGGCTTCATCGACGACGCGGTGAAGGAAAGCCTGGACACGATCGGCGAGGCGCTGGCCGAGAACGGCCGCGTCATCGTGACCGGCTGCCTGGGCGCCAAGGGTGGAAAGGACACGGGCGCAGGCGGCGGCAATCTGGTCCGGCAGATCCACCCCAAGGTGCTGGCCGTGACCGGGCCGCACGCGACCCAGGAGGTGATGGACGCCGTGCACCGGCACGTGCCCAAGCCGCACGACCCCTTCGTCGACCTGGTGCCGGGATTCGTCAAGGGTGCGGGCATCAAGCTGACCCCGAAGCACTACGCCTACCTGAAGATCAGCGAAGGCTGCAACCACCGCTGCACGTTCTGCATCATCCCCAGCCTGCGCGGCGACCTCGTCTCGCGGCCGATCGGCGACGTGCTGAACGAGGCGCGCGCGCTGTTCGAGAGCGGCGTCAAGGAGTTGCTCGTCATCAGCCAGGACACCAGCGCCTACGGCGTCGACGTCAAGTACCGCACCGGCTTCTGGGACGGCAAGCCGGTGAAGACGCGCCTGACCGAGCTGTGCGAGGCGCTGGCGACGCTGGCCGAGCCGCATGGCGCCTGGGTCCGGCTGCACTACGTCTACCCCTACCCGCATGTCGACGAGATCCTGCCGCTGATGGCCAGCGGGCCGCATCCTGCCCTACCTGGACGTGCCGTTCCAGCATGCCCACCCCGACGTGCTCAAGCGCATGAAGCGCCCGGCCAGCGGCGAGCGCAACCTGGAACGGCTGGCGCGCTGGCGCGAGGCCTGCCCGGAGATCGTCGTGCGCTCGACCTTCATCGCCGGCTTTCCGGGCGAGACCGACGCCGAGTTCGAATATTTGCTCGACTTCCTGCGCGAGGCCGAGATCGACCGCGCCGGCTGCTTCGCCTATTCGCCGGTTGCCGGCGCGACCGCGAACGATCTGCCCGGCATGCTTCCCGCCGAGGTGCGCGAGGAACGCCGCGCCCGCTTCATGGCGGTGGCCGAGGAGGTCTCTGCCGCGAAGCTGCAGCGCCGCGTCGGCGCGACGATGCAGGTGCTGGTCGACAGCGCGCCGGCGCTCGGCCGCAAGGGCGGCGTTGGACGCAGCTACGCCGACGCGCCCGAGATCGACGGCACGGTGCGCCTGCTGCCGCCCGAGAAGGCCTCGCGCACGCTGAAGGTCGGCGAATTCACGCGCGCGCGCATCGTCGAAGCGGTTGGACACGATCTCATCGGAGTGCCGGCGTGAAGGCCTCGACCCGACTCATCCACCACCCCTACCGGCCGCCGGCCGGCTTCGAGGCGCCGCAGGTCGGCGTGCACAAGGCGTCGACGGTGATCTTCGCCGACACCGCGGCGCTGCGCGCACGCGACTGGCGGCACAAGAACGGCTACACCTACGGCCTGCACGGCACGCCGACCACCTTCACGCTGGAAGAGCGCATCGCCGCGCTCGAAGGCGGGCTGCAGTGCGTGCTCGTGCCCAGCGGACTGGCGGCGATCGCGCTCGTCGACCAGGCACTGCTGAATCCGGGCGACGAGGTGCTGCTGCCGGCCAATGTCTACGGGCCGAGCCGCGAGCTGGCGCGTCACGAGCTGGCGCGCTGGGGCATCACGCACCGCCTGTACGACCCGCTCGACGCCGGTGGGCTGGCGGCCATGATCGGCCCGGCGACCAAGCTGGTCTGGATCGAGGCGGCCGGATCGGTGACGATGGAGTTCCCCGATCTGCAAGGCCTGCTGCAGGTGGCGCGCGCGAAGGGCGTGACGACGGCGATCGACAACACCTGGGGCGCGGGCATCGCCTTCGACGCCTTCGCGCTCGGTGCCGACATCGTGATGCAGGCGCTGACCAAGTACCCCTCGGGCGGCGGCGACGTGCTGATGGGCTCGGTGACCACGCGCGACCTGGCCTTGCACGAGCGCCTCAAGCTGACCCACATGCGGCTGGGCCTGGGCGTGGCGGCGAACGATGCCGAACTGGTGCTGCGTTCGCTGCCCAGCCTGGCGCTGCGCTATGCCGCGGCCGATGCCACCGGCCGCGAACTGGCCGCCTGGTGCGCGGCGCGGCCCGAGATCGCCCGCGTGCTGCACCCGGCGCTGCCGGGATCGCCCGGCCACGCGCATTGGCGGGCCAGCTGTTCGGCCGCCGCGGGGCTGTTCTCGGTGCTCTTCGATCCGCGCTTCGGCAGCGCCGAGGTCGACCGCTTCGTCGACGCACTGAAGCTCTTTCGCATCGGCTATTCGTGGGCCGGTCCGATGAGCCTGGTGGTGCCCTACGACTTGGCGGCGATGCGCCAGCCGGCGCCTTACGCCGGCGTGCTGGTGCGCTTCTCGATCGGCTTCGAGGATGTCCTGGATCTGAAGGCCGACCTCGACCAGGCCTTGTCACGCCTTCGCGGGTGACGAGACCTCGTGCCGCATCAGCCGGCCTTTCTGAGCTGCGCTCGACCTGGCCGTGACCGGCTTCGCCGTTCAGTCCTTCGGACCTGATGAGACTTTGTGTCTCATCAGTCGGCCACGTTCTCGTTCCCAGTCGCGCTTCTTCTCGGTGTCGCGCTTGTCGTGCTGGGCCTTGCCCTTGGCGAGCGCGATCTCGGCCTTCACGCGGCCGCCCTTGTAGTGCAGGTTCAGCGGCACCAGCGTGAAGCCCTTTTGCTCGACCTTGCCGATCAGGCGGCGGATCTCGGCCTTGTGCATGAGCAGCTTCTTGGTCCGGTCCGCCTCCGGCGAGACATGGGTCGACGCGGTGCGCAAGGCGTTGATGCGGCAGCCGATCAGGTACAGCTCGCCGTCTCGGATGTGGACGTAGCCGTCGGTCAGCTGCACCTGGCCGGCGCGGATGGCCTTGACCTCCCAGCCGGACAGCACCATGCCGGCCTCGAACTGCTCTTCGATGTGGTATTCGAAACGGGCGCGACGGTTTTCTGCGATGGAGGCCATGAAGGGTGCGGCGCGGAGGGCGCCGCCTACAATTCGGGCATTGTATGAAGCACGTGAAGAAGTCGGTCCTGATCTGGTACACGCCGCGCGAGATGTACGAGCTGGTGACCACGGTCGAGGACTACCCGCGCTTCCTGCCCTGGTGCGACCGTGCCGACGTGCTCGAACGCCATCCCGACGGCGTGACCGCGCGGATCGGCTTGGCCTACATGGGGGTCCGGCATGCGTTCACAACCCGCAACGAGCACCTGCCCGGCGAGTCGGTGCTCGTGAAGCTGGTCGACGGCCCGTTCTCGCTGCTCGACGGCATCTGGCAGTTCCGGCCGCTGGGCGAGCCCGGCGAGGCCCCGCGCGCCTGCAAGATCGAGTTCGAACTGCGCTACGCGTTCGCCAGCCCGGCGCTGGAAGCGGTGGTCAGCCCGGTCTTCGACAAGGTCGCCAACACCTTCGTCGATTCCTTCGTCAAGCGCGCCGAGCAGGTCTATGGACGCCGCTGAAGCGCTGCGCGTCGAGGTCGTCTACTGCCCCGGCCCCGGCAAGGTCGACCGCGTCGAGCTGCTTCTCGCGCCCGGCTCGACGCTGGCCGACGCGCTGCGCGCGAGCGGGCTCGTGGAGCGGCACGGGCTGGACGCCGGGACGCTGCGCGCGGGCATCTGGTGCAAGCCGCGCGAGGCGTCGACGCTGCTGCGCGAGCGCGACCGGATCGAGATCTACCGCGCGCTGACGGTCGATCCGAAAGAGGCGCGCCGCCAGCGCTTCAAGCGCCACAAGACCGGCTGAACCGCGACCGAACGTCGCGTCAGCGGCACTCGGACGCGACCACCTCGTTGGCGCGCCGCATCTCGTCGGCGCGGCCCTTGTCGTCGAGGATCTCGCGCTCGCCCTTGTCGTTGATGCGCGCCATGCGCTGGCCGCTCTGCAGCGCGGTCAGCTCGCTGCGCGCACGGCGGCAGTTGTCGGCGCGCTGCGCGCTGAGTTTCTGTTCCTCGGCGCGCGCCTTCGCCTGCTGCTGCTGTTCGGCGGCATGACGGCGGGCTTCGAGCTCCGGGTCGACGGGCGGCTTGGCCACCGCGCCCGCCATGCCGGCCGATGCTGCGACGGCCGGAGCCGGGGCCGGCTGGCGCGCGCTCAGGTCGGGGCGCTGCAGGATGTCCCGGTCGGGGATGTCGTGCGGCGGCGGCAGGTCGCTCGCGGTGATGTGCTTGTCCTTGTCGCGCCACATCCATTGCGCGTCGGCCGGCAGGCTGGTGGCCAGCAGTGCCGCGAGGACGAGGGCCACCTGGAAGATGCCGGCGCGGCGGTGCGGCTTCGGACGCGGAAATTGCATCGCGGCAGTGTAGTGCCAGCCCCGCGGGCACCGGCTGTGCAATGCGTCACGCTTGCGCCGCGCGCGGCGGGCGGCGCGGCCGGCTCCGTATAATTCATTTTTGCGTCTGGAGCCCTTGCATGCGCCTACTCGGCAAAGCGCTCACCTTCGACGACGTGTTGTTGGTGCCGGCCTATTCCCAGGTGTTGCCACGCGACACCGACCTCGCCACTCGACTGTCGCGCAACATCACGCTGAACCTGCCGCTGGTGTCCGCGGCGATGGACACCGTCACCGAAGCACGGCTGGCGATCGCCGTCGCGCAGGAAGGTGGTATCGGCATCGTGCACAAGAACCTCACGCCGCGCCAGCAGGCGGCCGAGGTCGCGCGCGTCAAGCGCTATGAATCGGGCGTGCTGCGCGACCCGATCACGGTCGCGCCGTCGACGACGGTGCGCGAGGTGATCGCGCTGTCGCGCCAGCACGGCGTGAGCGGGTTCCCGGTGCTCGACGGCCGCACGGTGGTCGGCATCGTCACCAACCGCGACCTGCGCTTCGAAACGCGCCTCGATGCACCGGTGCGCGAGATCATGACGCAGCGCGAGCGCCTGGTCTGGGTCCACGAGGGTGCCGCGCTCGAAGAAGGCAAGGCGCTGATGCACCGCCACAAGCTCGAGCGCGTGCTCGTCGTCAACGACGCTTTCGAGTTGCGCGGCCTGATGACGGTGAAGGACATCACCAAGCAGACCGACTTCCCGAACGCCGCGCGCGACGCGATGGGCAAGCTGCGCGTCGGTGCCGCGGTCGGCGTCGGCGAAGGCACCGAGGAGCGCGTCGAGCTGCTCGTCAAGGCCGGGGTCGACGCGCTCGTGGTCGACACCGCGCACGGCCACAGCGCCGGCGTGATCGAGCGCGTGCGCTGGGTCAAGCGCAACTTCCCGCAGGTCGACGTGATCGGCGGCAACATCGCCACCGGCGCCGCGGCCAAGGCACTGGTCGAGGCCGGCGCCGACGCGGTGAAGGTCGGTATCGGGCCGGGATCGATCTGCACCACCCGCATCGTCGCCGGCGTCGGCGTGCCGCAGATCACCGCGATCGACAACGTCGCCACCGCCTTGCGCGGCAGCGGCGTGCCGCTGATTGCCGACGGCGGCATCCGCTATTCGGGCGACATCGCGAAGGCGATGGCGGCCGGCGCGAGCACGGTGATGATGGGCGGCATGTTCGCCGGCACCGAAGAGGCGCCCGGCGAGACCATCCTCTACCAGGGCCGCACCTACAAGAGCTACCGCGGCATGGGTTCGCTCGGCGCGATGCAGCAGGGCAGCGCCGACCGCTACTTCCAGGAAGACAACGCGAACAACCCGAACACCGCCAAGCTGGTGCCCGAGGGCATCGAAGGCCAGGTGCCGTACAAGGGCTCGGTGGTGGCGATCATCTTCCAGATGGCCGGCGGGCTGCGCGCGTCGATGCACTACTGCGGCTGCACCAGCGTGGCCCAGATGCACGAGCGCGCCGAGTTCGTCGAGATCACGTCCGCCGGCATCCGCGAGAGCCACGTGCACGACGTGCAGATCACCAAGGAAGCGCCGAACTACCGCATGGAATGAGCGGCCCCTCGATGTCCCAGGCTCCCGCCGCCGGCCGCGAGGCCGGGATGCGCTTCATCATGCTGACGGTGCTGATCGACATGCTGGCGATCGGCCTGATCGTGCCGGTGCTGCCGGCGCTGGTCGGCAAGTTCACCAGCAACCCGGCCGAGCAGACCTACTGGTACGGCGTGATCACGTTCTCGTTCGCGCTCGCCAGCTTCTTCGGCGCACCGATCCTCGGCGCGCTGTCCGACCGCTTCGGCCGCCGGCCGGTGCTGCTGCTCGGCTTTTGCGGGCTCGCGTTCAACTTCTTCGCGACCGCGATGGCGTCCGCGGTGTGGATGCTGGTCGCGTCGCGCATCGTCGGCGGCGGCATGCAGGCCAATGCCGCGGTGGCCAACGCCTACGTCGCCGACATCACGCCGCCGGAGCAGCGGGCGCGCCGCTTCGGCATGCTGGGCGCGATGTTCGGCATCGGCTTCATCCTCGGCCCGGTGATCGGCGGGCTGCTCGGCGGCATCGACCTGCAGCTGCCGTTCTTCGTCGCCGGCGGGCTGTCGCTGGTCAACCTGGCCTACGGCTACTTCGTGCTGCCCGAATCGCTGCCGGCCGAGCGGCGGCGCCATCTGAACTGGGCGCGCGCGAACCCGTTCTCGTCGCTCAAGCACCTGGCCGAACTGAAAGGCGTGGGCCGGCTGCTCGGCGTGATCGCCTTGCGCGGGTCTGGCGCAGTTCACGCTGTACACGACCTGGGTGCTGTACACGACCTTCAAGTTCCACTGGGGCCCGACGCAGAACGGCTGGTCGCTGTTCGCGGTGGGCGTGGTCGCCGCGACGGTGCAGGGCGCCTTGCTCGGCCGCTTGCTCAAGCGCTTCACGCCGGCGCGGCTGGCGGTGATGGGGCTGGTCTCGTCGACGCTGGCCTTCGTCGGCTTCGGCCTCGTGACCCAGGGCTGGATGATGTACGTCGTGGTGCTGGCCAACCTGCTCGGCAACACGGTGTCGGCGGCGATGCAGAGCCTGATCTCCGGCGCCGCCGACAGCTCGTCGCAAGGGCAGACGATGGGCTCGGTGAGCTCGCTGAACAGCCTGACCGCGGTCATCGCGCCGATGTTCGGCGCGCCGCTGCTGGGCGCCGTCTCGCACCTGCCGGCCGGCGACTGGCGCATCGGCGCGCCGATGTACTTCTGCGCGGCGCTGCAGGCGCTGGCGCTGGGCCTGGCCATCACGCATTTCCGCAAGGTCCGCCGCACGCGCCTGGCCACGACCACCCCCGCCGTCACCCCATGAGCACCCACGACAAGATCCTGATCCTCGACTTCGGCTCGCAGGTCACGCAGCTGATCGCGCGCCGCGTGCGCGAGGCGCATGTCTACTGCGAGATCCACCCGAACGACGTCGGCGACGCCTTCGTGCGCGAGTTCGCGCCCAAGGCCAGTCATCCTCTCCGGCAGCCACGCCAGCACCTACGAGGAACACGAGCTGCGCGCGCCGCAGGCGGTGTGGGAGCTGGGCGTGCCGGTGCTGGGCATCTGCTACGGCATGTTCACGATGGCGGTGCAGCAGGGCGGCCAGGTCGAGGCCAGCACGCAGCGCGAGTTCGGCTATGCCGAGGTGAGGGCGCATGGCCACACGAAGCTGCTCGCCGGCATCGAGGACTTCGCCACGCCCGAAGGCCACGGCATGCTCAAGGTCTGGATGAGCCACGGCGACAAGGTCACCGCGTTGCCGCCGGGCTTCAAGCTGATGGCGAGCACGCCGAGCTGCCCGATCGCCGGCATGGCCGACGAGGCGCGCGGCTACTACGGCGTGCAGTTCCATCCCGAGGTCACGCACACCGTGCAGGGCCGGGCGCTGCTCGAGCGCTTCGTGCTCCAGATCGCCGGTGCAAAGCCCGACTGGGTGATGCGCGACCACATCGAGGAAGCGGTGGCGCGCATCCGCGAGCAGGTGGGCGGCGAGGAGGTGATCCTCGGCCTGTCCGGCGGCGTCGATTCCAGCGTCGCGGCGGCGCTGATCCACCGCGCGATCGGCGACCAGCTGACCTGCGTCTTCGTCGACCACGGCCTGCTGCGGCTGGACGAAGGCAAGCTGGTGATGGACATGTTCGTCGGCCGGCTGCACGCGAAGGTGCTGCACGTCGACGCCAGCGCCGAGTTCATGGGCGCGCTCGCCGGCGTGACCGACCCCGAGGCCAAGCGCAAGATCATCGGGCGCGAGTTCGTCGAGGTCTTCCAGCGCGAGGCGAAGAAGCTGCGGAACGCCAAATGGCTGGCGCAGGGCACGATCTACCCCGACGTCATCGAATCGGGCGCGGCGAAGACCAAGAAGGCGACCACGATCAAGAGCCACCACAACGTCGGCGGCCTGCCCGAGACGCTGGGGCTGAAGCTGCTGGAGCCGCTGCGCGACCTGTTCAAGGACGAGGTGCGCGAACTCGGCGTCGCGCTCGGCCTGCCGCCCGAGATGGTCTACCGCCACCCGTTCCCGGGCCCCGGCCTGGGCGTGCGCATCCTCGGCGAGGTGAAGAAGGACTACGCCGACCTGCTGCGCCGCGCCGACGCGATCTTCATCGACGAATTGCGTGCCTTCAAGGACGACGCCACCGGCAAGAGCTGGTACGACCTCACCAGCCAGGCCTTCGCGGTGTTCCTGCCGGTGAAGAGCGTCGGCGTGATGGGCGACGGCCGCACCTACGATTACGTGGTCGCGCTGCGCGCGGTGCAGACCAGCGACTTCATGACCGCCGACTGGGCCGAACTGCCGTACGCGCTGCTGAAGAAGGTGTCGAGCCGCATCATCAACGAGGTGCGCGGCATCAACCGCGTGACCTACGACGTGAGCAGCAAGCCGCCGGCGACGATCGAGTGGGAGTGATCGGCTGCGGGCAATACCGGGCTCGTTTCGCCTCGCGCGATCGGCGCCGTCGTGGACCCCAGCTCACCAGACGCAGGGCAGGGCGCGGTCTCTCGAGGCCCCTTCGCGCTCCATCGCTGCGAGCGTCCGGTAAGGCACCTCATGGATCGGGCCCAGATGCGGGCCAGGTCGTTTGGCGTCCCGTCCAGGACCGGTTCGCTATTTGGCCGCGCGGGCGTTCGCGTCCAGCCCGCCGCGAGCCTTCCATTCGTTGAAGCCGCCGTGCAGGATGCGCACGTTCTCGTAGCCCGCCATGCGCAGCGCCATCGCTGCCTGGGCCGAGAACGAGCCGGTATTGCAGTAGGCGAGGATGGTCTTGTCCTTGGGCAGCTTCGCGCGCTCGGCGAAGACCTTGCGCCATTCGATGTTCACGGCGCCCGGGATGTGCTCCTTGCCGAACTGACCGGCGTCGCGCACGTCGAGCACGTAGAGCTTCTTCCAGTCCTCGGCCGGAATCTGCTCGGACATGAGCGTGCCGCTGTTGTAGTCGATGAACTCGAAATAGGACTCCAGCGCTTCGGTGGTCGCCTTGTCGGAATCGGCACGGGCCGCCATCGGCAGGCTGACGAGGGCGGCGGCGAGGGCAGCCGCCGTGGTGAACAGGCGCAGCCCGCGCGGCAGCGAGGTGGGTGTCTTCATGGGCGTGGTGGCTTCGTGGGGTTGGTTGATGAGCGCTTGCATGGTTGTCTTCGTCAGGCCCGGCGTGCGGCGAGGGTCTCGTCCATCCGCAAGGCCGCGATCGCCCCGGAGAGCAAGGTCAGTCCGGCGACCAGCCAGACCGCAGCCGTCAGTCCGAACCGATCGGCCGTGAACCCTGCCAGCAGCGCACCCACGGCATAGCCCAGGTCGCGCCACAGCCGGTACACGCCCACGGCGGACGCCCGCCAGGAAGGATGCGCGACGTCGCCGATGGCCGCGAGCAGGGTCGGGTAGACCATCGCCGTGCCGAGGCCGAGCAACACGGCACCGACGGCGAAGGCGGCGAAGTGGACGGCGAGCGCCGTGACCGCGATGCCGGCCGCTTGCACCCCCATGCCGCCGGCGATCAGCCACTTTCGGCCGACGCGGTCCGACCAGGCGCCGGTGAAGATCTGCACGATGCCCCAGACGGCCGGGTAGATGGCGGCGAGCATGCCGACCTGCGCGAGGCCCACCCCGGCAGCAGCGAACACGAGCGGGAACAGCCCCCAGGCCATGCCGTCGTTGAGGTTGTTGACGAGCCCCGCCTGGCTGACGCTGGACAGGTTGCGGTCGGTCCACGAGGTTCGACGGAAGATCTCGCCCTGCGTGAGCCCGCCGCCCGCCGGCGTCGGATGATGCGCGCGAACTTCGTGCGCCACGTGCTGCCGCGTCTCGCGGATCGTCAGCGTCGACAGCAGCAGACCTGCGGCGACGTAGACGACGCCAAGATAGAACGGTTGGGGTCGGAGTCCGTAATGCGCGGCGATCCATCCCGTGGCGAGTGCGCTGGCCGCGACCGCGAAGTAGCCCGAGAACTCGTTGAGCCCCATCGCCAGGCCGCGGCGGCTGGGGCCCACCAGGTCGATCTTCATGATCACCGTCGTCGACCAGGTCAGGCCCTGGCTCACGCCGAGCAGCACGTTGGCAGCGATCACCCAATTCCAGGTCGGCGCCCACATGAGGACGAAGGGCACGGGAATCGCGACCAGCCATCCGGCGACCAGCACGGCCTTGCGCCCGTAGCGGTCCGACAGCCGCCCGGCGACGTAATTGGTCAGCGCCTTCGTGACGCCGAAGACGACGATGAAGGAAAGGATCGCCGCCGTCGCCGCGACGTGGAAGTCCTGCTGCGCGATGGCCGGAAGAATGCTGCGCTCCAGCCCCACCATGGCCCCGACGAAGGCATTGACGAGCACCAGCAGCGAGAACTGGCCCAGGTTCTCGCGCAGCCCGAGCCGGATGGACGCGGTCGCCATGGGTCAGCCGGCCTGGCCGAGGTTGAAGCGCAGGATCTCGTCCATGCCGGCCGGTGGCGCTTGGATGTCCGCGGTCAGGTCGGCGACGAAGCGCGCCTTGTCCATGGCCAGCGCGGGATTCCAGCGCTTCTCGAAGCCCAGCGTCGATGACGGCTTGCCCGACAGGCCGACGCCGCATGCGCTGCCCGCCTGGTGCCCCGGAAAGATCTCGAGCTCGTCCGGCAGCGTCAGCAGCCTGGAGTGCAGGCTGTCGTGCAACAGCGCGGCCATCTCGCGCTCGCGCCCGGCGAGGTCGGGACGACCGACGGCGCCGACGAACAGCGTGTCGCCGGTGACGACGAACCAGGGTTCGTCGCCGCGGCGCAGGTCGCGCACGAGCAGGCAGATGCTGTCGGGCGTGTGGCCGGGCGTGTGCAGCACGTCGACCAGCACGTTGCCGGCGTCCAGGCGCTGGCCGTCCGCGAGGGGCGTGAAGTCGAACGACACCCGTGCCTTGTTGCTCTCGTGCAGGCAGTACGGCGCGCCGGCCCGGCGCGCCAGTTCGCGACCGCCCGAGCAGTGGTCGGCGTGCACATGGGTGTCGATCACGTACGAGATCGGCACGCCGACCCGGGCCGCCTCGGCGAGGAACCAGTCCTCGTCACCGGCCACCACGTCGACGGCCACCGACCTGCCGATGCCGGTGCAGCCGAAGTAGTAGGACAGGGTCGCGTTCTCGGCGGCGCGTTGTCGAAAGAACATGGCGGGCTCCGGGCCTCAGAACACCAGGACCTTGTCGGCCCAGGTCGTCCACTGACTCAGCTCGTCCAGGCTGCTGCGGTGCGACCCGGCGATCAGGTCTTCCGCGGCAATGCCTCGGGCATCCATGCAGGTGCCGCACACGCCGATGACGCCGCCATGCCTTGCCACCGAGCCGAACATCAGCTCGAGGTTGTAGAAGCCGGCCGGAACCTTCTGCTTGCCGTGGGCGGCCGCAGCGGCGTCGCCGATGAGGAACACGCGAACCTCGTTGTCGGATTGCTTCGCGAGTGCGCCCGCCAGGCGCGCGCCGTTGTAGGTGCGCTCGCTGCCATAGGGCGCGTCGTTGAGGATGAGCAGGGTCTTCATCGGCGGGTCACTCCTCGATGGGCAGGCCACGGGAGCGCCACTCGGCCACGCCGTCGGTCAGGTGAAAGGCGCGGTAGCCCTTCTGGCGCAGCAGTTCGACCGCGTCCTTGGCCATCAGGCAGAACGGGCCGCGGCAGTACGCGACGACGGGCACGTCCTTCGGCAACTCGGCGAGCCGCTTCTTCAGTTCATCCACCGGCAGCGAGCGCGCATGCGGCAGGTGGGCCGCGGCGAATTCCTGCGCCGGTCGAACGTCCAGGACCAGGACCTCGCCGGCCCGGGCCTTCTTCAGGATCGCGGCCCGGTCGACGCCTTCCAGCTCGCCGCCGTGCTCGACGATGGATGCGAGAGCCACCTGCAACTCGACCAGCCGCTCCTCGGCCTCGGCGCGCAGATGGACCCAGAGGTCGGCCACGCTCGTGCTGGCCAGGCGGTACAGAACGTACTTGCCGTCTCGGCGCGTGTCGACCAAGCGTGCGAGACGCAACTCCTTGAGGTGGGCGCTGGCCAGCTTGACGCTGATTTCCGCCTGGGCCGCGAGCATCTCGACGCTCTTCTCGCCCTGGCACAACAACTCGATGAGCTCGAGCCGCTTCGGACTGGCCACGGCCTTGCCGATGCGGGCGACTTGCTCGTAGAGATGGTCCTTGATTTGCCTCATACGAACAGTCTAACGGTAGTTGGAGTGACGGCCGATTGAAAATTGATAGATTACATAAGATACATTGTCATGTATTGATGCTGAAGCTCGAATGTCAGACTTTCTTACACTTTTCCATGCGTCACTCGCTGCCCCTGCGCAAATCCTTGATTGCAAAGGCTGTGGGGCTTGGGGCCCGGGTTTTGCTATCTCTGCCCAATGCGCGCTCTCGCCGGGATGTCAATACCAATGTTCTGCCGCCGGCGGTTGCCGTTTGTCGTGATGACGCTAGGGGCGTTCGTCGCGGTGAACGCCAACGCTGCGCCGGCCGACGTGCCCGACGCTGGCGCATCGCTCCATCTGCGCTCGTCCGAGGACAGTTCGAACACCGTGACGACGCCGTCGATCGACCGTTTGGGCGCGCCGGAGATTCAGAGCGGGTCGAAGACGATCCAGATGCTTCTCGAACTGCAGCCAGCCAAGCCCCGGCTCGATACGCAGCCGAAGGTCGCGTCTGGCGATGATCGGCCGGCGCATCCGCCGAAACTGCGCGCCTTGTTGCCCGCCGTCACAACCGGCCAGGGTGCCTTGGGCGGCGAATTCCGGAACGTGAAGCCGCAGGCCTCGCCTGCGCAACCGGCAGCGCACGTCGAATGGACGAACGACCTGTCCAGCCGTATCTCGGGCAGCGCAGACGCGGGCAATGCCTACTCGCGCGACCTCTACTCGGCGGCGGGCCGTCAGCAGCGGGCCGGGGCCGACGATGACCTCAACCTGAAGTCCTGGCTGCCGGTGTCCGTGCTTCGTTTCGTGCGCGAGAACCGCAAGGCGGTGCTTGCCGGCAGCCTTGTCGCACTGGTGTTGGTCTGGGCCGGCGCCTCAGCGGCTTCGCAGCGGCGGCGCTGATCGCGCCGTCAGGACTCGTCGTCGGCGAGCGGCTCGTCGTCGGTGGCGCTGTTGTCGGGGCGCCGTTCACCGGTGTTTACGAGCCGGTCCAGCGGTCGGCACAGGTGCCGGTTGAGCTGGCTCAGACGGGCCGAGTTCTCCACTGCCGCGAGCACGACCTCGGGGTGCAGCATCAGCATGAACGGGTTTCGGATCGGGGACGGGTGGGCCATGTCGAAACTCCACGCGCTGGGATGGACACGTTATCGGCCAATCTACGCTGCAGCGAAGCGCTTGCCCAGTCGGTGCCCCGCCAAGCCGGTTGTCGGATGACTTCTGACACGATGTCCCGGTGCGACCGCCCTCAGGCCAGGGCCGGCACCTTGAACAGTCGCTCGAAGTTCGCACTCGTCGCGCGCGCCACGTCGGCCAGCGGCAGTCCTTTGATTTCGGCCAGCCGGGCGGCTACCAGCGCGACATGCGCCGGGCTGTTGGTCTTGCCACGAAACGGCACCGGGGCCAGATAGGGGCTGTCGGTTTCGACCAGGCAGCGGTCCAGCGGCACCTCGAGCGCCACCTCGCGCAACTCCTCGGCGTTGCGGAAGGTCAGGATGCCGGAGAACGAGATGTCGAAGCCCAGGTCGAGCGCCGCGCGCGCGACCGCACGCGTCTCGGTGAAGCAGTGGAAGACGCCGCGCACCCGGCCACCGCCCTCTTCGCGCAGCATGGCCAGCGTGTCGGCGCTGGCGCTGCGCGTGTGCACCACCAGCGGCAGCCCGGTGGCGACGGCAGCGCGAATGTGGACGCGAAAGCGCTCGCGCTGCCATTCCATCTGCGCGACGCTGCGCTCGCCCAGGCGGTAGTAGTCGAGCCCGGTCTCGCCGAGCGCCACCACCTTCGGACGCGCGGCGCGCCAGCAGATCGTTCAGCGCAGGCTCGGTCACGCCTTCGTTGTCGGGGTGGACGCCGACGCTGCACCAGAAGTTGTCCCAGGCCATCGCCAGCGCGTGCACGCGATCGAACTCCTCCAGCGTGGTGCAGATGCACAGCGCGCGGTCGACCCCCGCGGCGGCCATCTCGGCGCGGATCGCCGGAATGCGCTCGTGAACTCGGGAAACGACAGATGGCAGTGGGAATCGACGAACATGCCGCGCGCGGCTCGCGGTCAGATCGTCTGCGTCGGCTTGGACGACGAGATCGAGGTGCCCAGGATCTCTTCGATCTTCAGCTTCAGCCCGCGCGTCTTCTCGTCGGTCGGAAACCGAACGCCGACACCCTGGGTGCGCCCGCCGGAGGCGTTGGCCGGCGTGATCCAGGCCACCTTGCCTGCGACCGGATAGCGCTGCGGATCGTCGGGCAGCGACAGCAGCAGGTAGATGTCTTCGCCCAGCTTGTAGTCGCGCGTGGTCGGCACGAACAGGCCACCGTCGGTGAACAGCGGGATGTACGCGGCGTAGAGCGCGCCCTTCTCGCGGAACACGAGCTGGATCACGCTCGGCCGGCTGGCCGGCCCGCTGGTGGCCACCGCCGGACGCGCCGCGCCGGGCCCCGCCGGAGGAATACCGTCACTCATGGTGACAGTGTAAGGGCCTCGCGGCCCTGCGCCACCAGGCTGTCGAGCAGCAGCGGCTCGTGCCACGGGTGCTCGTCGTGACGTGCGACACGCGCCAGCGCGTGGCTCCAGGCGACGAGGGCGGCAATGCTGCACGGCGCCGGCATGCTGGCCCGCGGAAAGTAGCGGGGAACACCGCCAGCCGCCATGGCGAGCGCGTCGTGGCAGAGCTTGTTCAGCGCATCCACCGCGCGCGGCACCGGCCAGCCGGCCAGCGCTGCGCCCTGCCCGCGCATCACCGCGCGCGGCAGCGCCGACCAGGACGCGCCGTCGATACCCGCGGCGGCAAGTTCCTGCGCCGCCAGGGGCCGGCCACCGGCGGCGGCAAGCAGCACCTCGGCGTTGTGGATGCCCTGCCCGGCCAGCCAGGCCACGGCTTGTTCGTCCGAGGGCGCGGCCAGCGGCACGCGCTGGCAGCGGCTGCGCACGGTCGGCAGCAGCTGGCCCGGATCGGCCACCACCAGCAGCAGCCGCGTGCCGGATGGCGGCTCTTCCAGCGTCTTCAGCAGCGCACTCGCCGCTTGCGCGTTCATGCGTTCGGCCGGGTGCAGCACGACCACCTTGCCCCGCCCGCGCGCGCTGGTCTTGGTGGTCCAGTCGATGGCGGCGCGTACCTCGTCGATGCGGATTTGCCGGCTCGGCTTCTTCTTGCCGTCCTCGCGCTTCGACCTTGTCGTCGACGAGTGGCCAGTCCAGGCTTTGGCGCAGGGCCTGCGGTAGCAGCACGAGCAGGTCGGGATGCAGCTTGGACTGCACGAGCCGGCAGCTGCCGCAGCGGCCGCAGGGGCGCACCGAGCCGCGGCCTTCGCACAGCCAGCCTTGCGCGAGCACGAGGGCGAACTGCAGCGCACCGATGCCGTCCGCGCCGTGCAGCATCAGCGCGTGGCCACGCTGATGGGCCAGCGTCTCGGCCAGTGGTTCGGCCAGCCAGGGCAGCGGCAAGGCGCCGTCCTCTGCGGCCACCAGGCCTAGGCCCATGAGCGAGCCTCGACGGCCGCCTGCACCTGGGCCCACACATGGGCCGGCTCCGGCGTCGCGTCCAGCCGCACGACGCGCTGCGGCGCGAGCGCGGCACGGCGCGCGTAGCCTGCGCGCACGCGCTCGAAGAAGGCCTCGTCCTGGCGCTCGAAGCGGTCGGGCGCGCGCACTGCGGCGCGCCGCTCGGCGGCGGTGCGCGGCGGCAGGTCGAACCACAGCGTCAGGTCGGGCTCGCGGCCTTGCTGGACCCAGGTCTCCAGTGTGCCGAGCACGCCGAGGTCGAAGCCGCGCCCGCCGCCCTGGTAGGCGAAGGTGGCGTCGGTGAAGCGGTCGCACAGCACCATCGCGCCGCGCGCCAGCGCCGGCTCGATGCGCTGGACGAGGTGGTCGCGGCGCGCGGCGAAAACGATCAAGGCCTCGGTGAGTGCGTCCATCGGCGCGTGCAACAGCAGTTCGCGCAGGCGTTCGGCCAGCTCGGTGCCACCCGGCTCGCGGGTCACGACGACCTCGTGTCCGCGCGTGCGCAGCCATTCGGCCAGCGCCCCGAGGTGCGAGCTCTTGCCGGCGCCGTCGATGCCCTCGAAGCTGATGAAGCGGCCGCTCAAGGCTTGCCGCGCTGGTACTTGTTCACGGCGCGATTATGGTCGGCGAGGTTGTCGCTGAACTCGCTGCTGCCGTCGCCGCGGGCGACGAAGTACAACGCCTTCGTCGGCTCGGGCCGCACCACCGCGCGCAGCGAGGCCAGCCCCGGCATCGCGATCGGCGTCGGCGGCAGGCCGCCATGCCGGTAGGTGTTGTACGGCGTGTCGGCCGACAGGTCGCGCCGGCGCAGGTTACCGTCGAAGGCGGCGCCCAGACCGTAGATCACGCTCGGGTCGGTCTGCAGCGGCATGCCCAGGCGCAGCCGGTTCAGGAACACGGCAGCGACCCGGCCGCGGTCGGCCGCCGAGGCGGTTTCCTTCTCGACGATGGAGGCCAGCATCAGCGCCTGCGTCCGGGCTCTGCAGCGGCGAGTCCGGCGAGCGCTCGGCCCAGGCCGCGGCCAGGTGGCGCTGCATCGCGCGGTGCGCGCGCTCGAGCACCATCAGGTCGCTCACGTTGCGGCTGTAGGCGTAGGTGTCGGGAAAAAAGGCGCCTTCGGCCGGCATGCCGGGGTCTCCGAGCGCGGCCATCAGTTCGGTGTCGCTCAGGCCGGCGGTGGTCGGCCGCAGATGCGGCGCGCGCGCCAGTTCGGCACGCCACTGCTGCAAGGTCCAACCGTCGATCAAGTGCACGAACTGCAGGGTCTCGTCACCTTGGACCATCTTGTCCAGCAGCTGGCGTGGCGTGACGCCGACCTCGACCTCGTAGCTGCCGGCGCGGATGTGGCGCGACTGGCCCGACCAGCGGAACCACTCGTAGAGCCAGCGCGGCGAGGTCAGCACGCCGGCCTGGACCCAGCCCTGGGCGATCTCGCGCGGCGAGGTGCCGGCTTCGATCGACAGCTCGACGCGCGGCCTGGACAGCGCCAGCGGCTGCCCCAGCCACCAGTGCACGCCGCCGGCGCCGGCAGCGACTGCCAGAACCAGCCCGACCAGCGTCGCGCGCAACCACCCTGACGCTGAACGAAACATGGCCGGCGATGATAATCGGCGCATGGACCGCAGCCCTCTGAACACCGCCTTGCAAGGCATCGTCCGGCTCGACGACTGGGGCGTCATCCGCGCCGTCGGCGACGACGCGCGCAGCTTCCTGCAGGGTCAGCTCACGCAGGACATGCTCGGCCTGAGCCCCGGCCAAGCCCGGCTGGCAGGCTACTGCTCGGCCAAGGGCCGGCTGCTGGCGAGCTTCGTCGTCTGGCAGCGCAACCCGTCCGAGCTGCTGCTGGCCTGCAGCGCCGACCTGCTCGGCGCGACGCTGAAGCGCCTGTCGATGTTCGTGCTGCGCGCGCGCTGCAAGCTCAGCGACGCCAGTGCCGAGATCCCGCTCTACGGCATCGCCGGCGCGCTGCACTGCCGACGCGCACCGAGCGCTCCCTGGGCGCGCGTCGACCATGGCGGTGCCGATCTCGTGCGCCTGCCCGACGCCGCCGGCGTCTCGCGCTGTCTGTGGGCCGGCGCCGAGCCGCCCGCGCTGCCCGCGCTGAGCGCCGACACCTGGCGCTGGCTCGAGGTGCAGAGCAGCGTGCCGCGCATCGTCGCCGCCAGCGTCGAGCAGTTCGTGCCGCAGATGGTGAACCTCGAGGTCGTCGGCGGCGTCAACTTCCAGAAGGGCTGCTACCCGGGCCAGGAGGTGGTCGCGCGCAGCCAGTACCGCGGCACGCTGAAGCGGCGCGCCTTCCTGTTCGACAGCGACGCCGCCGCGACGCCGGGGCAGGAAGTCTTCGCCAGCAACGACCCCGGCCAGCCAGCCGGCCAAGTGGTGCTGGCCGCGCCCGCACCCGATGGGTCGGGCCATTGGGCGGTGCTGGCCGAGGCCAAGATTGCCGCCGTCGACGAAGGCGCCGCGCTCCACGTGGCCAGCCCGGACGGCCCTTCGTTGACGCGCCGCCCCCTGCCCTACGCGCTGCCCACCGAGGCCTGAGAGCCTGTGAAGACACGGGCCGTGCGCCGGCTCTACGTCTACTACCAGGTCGCCGAGCCCGACCTGGCCGCCGCTCAAACCGCGCTGGCGTCGATGCAGGCCGAGCTGGTGCAGGCGCATCCCGGACTGAGCGCCGAGCGGCTGCGCCGTCCCGAACCGGGCGACGGGCGGATCACGCTGATGGAGGTCTACGGCCAGCGCGACGGCGCGCCACCGCAGCAAGCGATCGAAGCCGCCGCGCAGCGCCTGCTGGCCCGGTGGATCGTCGGCGCGCGTCACGTCGAGGTCTTCGACACGCTCGCCGACATTCAGGCCGCTACGGCGCGCGCACCATCTCCTGGTGCGTGATGCCGGCCTCCTGGAACGCCGCGCCGCGCGCCGCGAAACCCGCGCGCCGGTAGAAGGGCACCGCCGTCTGCTGGGCGTGCAGCAGCAGTTCGGTATCACCGCGCGCGCGTGCGGCATCGGCCAGCGCTTCGAGCACGCGGCGCCCGACGCCGCTGCCGCGCAGGCCGGGCAGCACCGCCATGCGGCCGATCTTGCCGACCCCGGGCGCCGCCACCAGCAGCCGGCCGGTGGCCACCGGCAGACCGAAACGGTTGACCGCCAGCGCATGCACGGCCCTGGCATCGGCGGCGTCGAGTTCGAGTTCGGCCGGGATCTTCTGCTCCTCGACGAAGACCTGGCGCCGGATCGCGCTGGCGCGCTCGCCGAGCTCGCCCCAGCCGCCGACGCTCAGTTCGAGCATCTCGGCGCCGGCCTCGAAGGCCAGCAGCGCGTCGCGCAGCGAGGGCGGCACCGGCCGGCGGGTCTGCGTCGCGGGGTCGGCGAAGACGTAGACCAGCTCGCCATGGACCAGGCGCTGCTCGCCGCGGAAGACCGCGGCCTGGAAGGTCATCGACGAGTTGCCGATCCGGTCGCAGCGGATGCCGACGTCGCAGAGGTCGTCGTAGCGCGCCGAGCCCTCGTACTCGACGCTGGCCTTGCGCACGAACAGGTCGCCGTCCAGCTGCGCCATCGTCTCGTGGTAAGGCATCGCGAGCGCGCGCCAGTAGCCGGCCACCGCGGTGTCGAAGTACATCAGGTAATGGCCGTTGAAGACGATCTTCTGCAGGTCGACCTCGGCCCAGCGCACGCGCAGGCGCTCGAAGAAACGGAAATCGGTTCGGTTCATGGCATCCAGCTTCTCTTCAATGCATCGGCGGCGGCCTGCTGCGCCGCCCCGGCTTCCTTCAGTGCCCGCCCCATCTTGATGAAGTCGTGCGTGACGCCGCGGACCAGGTCCAGTTCGACCGCGACCCCGGCGGCGCGCAAGCGGTCGGCGTAGGCCAGGCCTTCGTCGACCAGCGGGTCGCATTCGGCCAGGATCACGCAGGCCGGCGCGACGCCGTCGACGTCGGGCGCGAGCAAGGGCGCGAAGCGCCAGTCCTCGCGTTGTGACGCGTCGATGTACTGGCCGAAGAACCACTCGATCGCGCTGCCGTCGAGCAAATAGCCCTGGCCGTAGCGGCGGTGCGATTCGGTGTCGGCCCGGGCTGCCGTGCCCGGCGTGATCAGCAGTTGCAGCGCCAGCGGCAGACCGTGATCGCGCGCCAGCAGCGCGGCGACCGCGGCCAGCGTGCCGCCGGCACTGTCGCCGCCGACCGCGAGCCGGCGGCCGTCGAGGCCGAGCGCCTCCGCGTTCGCCGCCAGCCATTGCAGCGCCGCCCAGGCATCGTCCCCCGCGGTCGGGAAGCGGTGTTCGGGCGCGAGCCGGTAGTCCAGCGCGACGACCGCGCCGCCGCTTCGCAGCGCGAGCTGGCGGCACAGGCTGTCGTGCGTCTCCAGGCTGCCGATCACGAAGCCGCCGCCGTGCAGGTACAGCAGCACCGGCAGCCGCTCGCGCGACGGCGCGTGCGACGACGCGTACGACGGCGCGTACAAGCGCGCGGGCAGCGGCTCGCCGTCGGTGGCCGGAATCGTGAAGTCTTCGACCCGCGGCAGCGGTGCGCGCGGCGGCTCCAGCACCTCGGCGGCGAGCTCGTAGGCGGCGCGCGCCTGCACCGGCGTCAAGGTCTCGAAGGGCGGCCGTCCGGCGCGCCGGATGCGCTCCAGCAGGCCGGTCATCGCGGGGGTCAGCGGGTCGGGTTTCAAGGCGGGCGAGAGCATACTTCGCGGATGGCACGCATCCTCTACCTGACCCAGATCGAGATCGACTTCGGCGCCGTCAAGCTGCTCGCCGCCGAATGCGAACGCAGCGGCATCCGCCGGCCGCTCGTCGTCACCGACGCCGGCGTGCGCGCGGCCGGCGTGCTCGAAGCATGCGACCGATGCACTCGCCGAATTGCCGCACGCGGTGTTCGACAGCACGCCGTCGAACCCGACCGAGGCCGCGGTGCGCGCCGCGGTCGAGGTCTACCGGCGCGAGCGCTGCGACGGGCTGGTCGCGGTCGGCGGCGGTTCGAGCATCGACCTCGCGAAGGGCGTGGCGATCGCCGCCACCCACGACGGCCCGCTCGCGACCTACGCCACCATCGAAGGCGGCAGCCCGAAGATCAGCGAACGCGTCGCGCCGCTGATCGCGGTGCCCACCACCGCCGGCACCGGCAGCGAGGTCGCGCGCGGCGCGATCGTGATCGTCGACGACGGCCGCAAGCTCGGTTTCCACAGCTGGCACCTGATGCCCAAGACCGCCCTGCTCGACCCCGAACTGACGCTCGGCCTGCCGCCCGGTCTGACCGCGGCGACCGGCATGGACGCGATCGCGCATTGCATCGAGACCTTCATGGCGCCGGCGGTGAACCCGCCCGCCGACGGCATCGCGCTCGACGGCCTCGCGCGCGGCTGGGCGCACATCGAGCGCGCCACGCGCGACGGGCAGGACCGCGACGCGCGCTGGAACATGATGAGCGCGAGCATGCAGGGCGCGCTGGCGTTCCAGAAGGGGCTGGGCTGCGTCCATTCGCTCAGCCACAGCCTGGGCGGCGTGAACCCGAAGCTGCACCACGGCACGCTGAACGCGATGTTCCTGCCCGCGGTGGTGCGGTTCAACGCGGCCGCCGAGTCGATCCAGCGCGAGCAGCGGCTGCAGCGCATGGCGCAGGCGATCGGCATCGGTTCGTGCGACGCGCAAGGCGATGCGCTCGCCGAGGCGCTGCGCGCGATGAACGAGCGTCTGGGCCTGCCCAAGGGCCTGGCCGCGATGGGCGTGACGCGCGACCAGTTCGAGCGCGTGATCGACGGCGCGATGGCCGACCATTGCCACAAGACGAACCCGCGCCTGGCCACGCGCGACGACTACCGCGCGATGCTCGACGCCTCGCTGTAGCGCTCCGGGGCCGGCGCGCCAGCGCCGGGCCGTGCAGCGCCGCCGCATCGCGTCGTGCCGGGTTCAGGCGAGGCATCGACGCAGGCTATCGAACAGTTTGCTGCTTTCGATTCGACGTCGGCGTTCGAGAGGCCTAGTCTTCGGCGGTCGCAAGCGATTTCATCGATCGACGCTCGGGCTGCGAACCGGAACGAGTCATCGACGTCAAACGACCGAAGGCAGAGAACCCATGACCAACGAATCGAAGTGCCCTTTCGTTCATCCCGCTGGCACTGGGACGTCGAACCGCGACTGGTGGCCGAACCAGCCGAACCTGAAGATCCTGCACCAGCACTCGTCCCTGTCCGATCCCATGGGCGAGGGCTTCGACTACGCCCAGGAGTTCAAGGGCCTCGATCTCGCGGCCGTGAAGAAGGATCTGCGGGCGCTGATGACCGACTCGCAGGACTGGTGGCCGGCGGACTTCGGCCACTACGGGCCCTTCTTCATCCGCATGGCGTGGCACAGCGCCGGCACGTACCGCATCGGCGACGGCCGTGGCGGTGCCGGCGCCGGCCAGCAGCGCTTCGCGCCCCTCAACAGCTGGCCCGACAACGTCAACCTCGACAAGGCGCGCCGACTGATCTGGCCGATCAAGCAGAAGTACGGCCGCAAAATATCCTGGGCCGACCTGATCATCCTCGCCGGCAACGTCGCGCTGGAATCGATGGGGTTCAAGACCTTCGGTTTCGCCGGCGGGCGCGAGGACGTCTGGGAGCCTGAAGACGACGTCTACTGGGGCACCGAGTCCACTTGGCTGGGTGGTGACAAACGCTACTCCGGCGACCGGGATCTCGAAAATCCGCTCGCTGCCGTGCAGATGGGTCTGATCTACGTCAATCCGGAAGGCCCGAACGGCAACCCGGATCCGCTCGCAGCGGCGCGGGACATCCGCGAGACCTTCGCTCGCATGGCGATGAACGACGAAGAGACGGTCGCGCTCATCGCGGGCGGCCACAGCTTCGGCAAGACCCACGGCGCCGGCCCGGCGTCCCACGTCGGGCCCGCGCCCGAAGCCGCCGGCATCGAGGAGCAGGGCCTCGGCTGGAAGAGCAGCTTCGGCACGGGCAAGGGCACCGACACGATCAGCAGCGGGCTGGAAGTCACCTGGACCACCACGCCGACGACGTGGAGCAACGACTTCTTCGAGAACCTGTTCGGCTACGAGTGGGAACTGACGAAGAGCCCGGCCGGCGCGCATCAGTGGACGCCGAAGAATGGCGCCGGCGCTGGCACCGTGCCGGACGCCCACGACCCGGCCAAGCGTCACGCGCCGACCATGCTGACCACGGATCTTTCCTTACGGTTCGACCCGGTCTACGAAAAGATTTCGAGGCGCTTCTACGAGCACCCGGACCAGTTCGCCGACGCCTTCGCACGGTCGTGGTTCAAGCTGACCCATCGCGACATGGGCCCGCGCGCACGCTATCTCGGCCCGGAAGTGCCTGCCGAAGAACTCATCTGGCAAGACCCCATCCCGGCGATCGACCACGAGTTGATCGACGAGCAGGACATCGCCTCGCTCAAGGGCACGATCCTGGCGTCCGGCCTGACCGTCGCGCAGCTGGTGTCGACCGCCTGGGCCTCGGCCTCGACCTTCCGGGGTTCCGACAAGCGCGGCGGCGCGAACGGTGCGCGCATTCGTCTCGCGCCGCAGAGAAATTGGGAAGTCAACCAGCCCGAGCAACTGGCGAAGGTGCTGAAAACCCTCGACGATATCCAGGGCGAATTCAATGGCCTGCAGTTTGGCGGCAAGAAGGTGTCGCTGGCCGATCTGATCGTGTTGGCCGGTTGCGCAGGCGTGGAGCAGGCGGCGAAACATGCCGGTTACACCGTGACGGTTCCCTTCAAGCCGGGACGCATGGACGCCTCGCAGGCGCAAACCGATGTGGACTCCTTCGCCGTGCTCGAACCGATCGCCGATGGCTTCCGCAACTACCTCAAGGGCGAGTTCAGCGTCTCGGCCGAGGCGTTGCTGGTCGATCGGGCGCAATTGCTGACCCTGACCGCGCCCGAAATGACGGTGCTCGTCGGCGGCATGCGCGTCCTGAACACCAACGTCGGACAGACCCGGCACGGTGTGCTCACGAAGCGGCCAGAGGCGCTGACCAACGACTTCTTCGTCCATCTGCTCGACATGGGCACGGAGTGGAAGGCGGTGTCGGACGACCAGGACGTGTTCGAAGGGCGCGATCGCAAGACCGGCGCGGTCAAGTGGACGGGCACCCGTGTCGACCTCGTCTTCGGTTCGAACTCCCAGCTCCGGGCCCTGGCTGAAGTCTATGCAAGCGCGGACGCGGAGGAGAAATTTGTCCATGGCTTCGTGGCAGCCTGGAACAAGGTGATGAACCTGGATCGCTTCGCGCTCGCGTGAAGCGGCGCCGGTGCGCCGGCTTCGCCCGAGCCCTGCGCGGCATTGCGCAGTTCATCGTCGAGCGCCGGCTTGGCCGATTCGACGGCGCCATGGAATATTCCGCGATCCCGGCGTGTTTACCGCTTTGTCGAGCTTGTTCGACAATCCTCCGGAGGTTCCATGATCCACCACACTCTCGCGGCCTTGTTCGCCGGCCTGGCACTTTCCACGGCCGCCATGGCCGTCACCGCCGCGCCGGCGATGACGGCTGACGGCGCACTCGTCGGGCCCAACTCGATGACGCTGTACACCTTCGACAAGGATCCCGCCGGCGCCGGCAAGAGCCTGTGCAACGGCCCCTGCGCCAAGAACTGGCCGCCGCTGGCCGCCGCGGCCGGCACGACGGCCGAAGGCGACTGGAGCGTGATCAAGCGCGACGACGGCAGCGAACAATGGGCCTACAAGGGCAAGCCGGTCTACTTCTGGTCCAAGGACGCCAAGCCGGGCGACCGCAGCGGGGACGGCTTCAACGGGGTCTGGCACGTCGCCAAGCCCTGACGCGGCCGGCCGCAGGTTCGTCCGATGTCGGTGCACGAGGCGCTGGCGCATATCCCGGCGCTGCGCCGCTATGCGCGGCTGCTGACCGGCGATGCGTCGCGCGCCGACGATCTGGTGCAGGACACGCTCGAGCGGGCTTGCGTGAAGTGGTCGCTGTGGCAGCCGGGCTCGGCGCTGCGCTCGTGGCTGCTCACGCTGATGCACAACCTGTACCTCAACCAGCGGCGCGACTGGCGCCACGACGACGGCCACGCGCCGCTGGACGAGCGTGACGAACCCGCGCACGAGCCGATGACGCAGACCGGCCAGCGCCTCGACCTGCAGCAGGCGCTGGCGCGCCTGTCGCCGGCGCTGCGCGAGGTGCTGCTGCTCGTGACGGTCGAGGAATACACCTACGCCGAGACGGCGCAGATGCTGGGCATCCCGCTCGGCACCGTGATGTCGCGCCTGCACCGCGCGCGCGAGCAGCTGCGCGATCGGTTCGACGACCCCGCCGCGCGGCCCGCGGCACCCCTGCACCTGGTGAAGCGATGAACCGTCAAGACGACGCCCCCAGCGACGACGAGCTGCACGCCTTCGTCGACGGCCAGCTCGAGGCCGGGCGCATGCCGGCGTTGCTGGACTGGCTGCACGAACATCCGGACGACGCCGCGCGCGTGGCGGCCTGGCAGGGGCAGCGCCTCGCGTTGCGTCGGCTGCACCGGGCGATCGACGTCGGCGCCACGCCGCCCGCGCTGCTGCGGCCGCTGGACCGCGCCGGCCGACGCCGCGCCGGCCTGTACGCCGCCGCCGCGGTGCTGCTGCTCGGCGTCGGCCTGGTCGGCGGCCGGTTGACGGCGCCGGGCGCCGCTGACCGCCCGCCCGCGCTGGTCGCCGCCGGGCCGGCTTTCGTGCGCGACGCGGCGGTCGCCTATGCGGTCTACACGCCCGAAGTTCGCCATCCGGTCGAGGTCGGTGCCGCCGACGAGGCGCACCTCGTCCAGTGGCTGACGAACCGCCTGGGCGCACCGCTGAAGGCGCCGTCGCTGCTCGCGCAGGGTTTCCGGCTGCTCGGCGGGCGCCTGCTGCCCGGCGCCGACGGCCCGCGCGCACAGTTCATGTACGAGGACGCGACCGGCCGCCGCGTCACCTTGTACGCGACCGTGTTCGACCCCCGCCATCCGCCCGCCGAGACCGCCTTCCGCTCGGTGCGCGACGGCGCGGTCGAATCGTTCTACTGGGTCGACGGTCGGATGGGCTACGCGTTCAGCGCCGCGCTGCCGCCGGCCGAGGCGACGGCCATCGCGACCGCGGTCTACCGGCAGCTCTCGCCCTGAGGCCGAACCCAGGCCGCGGCGCCCGGTGTCGTCGATCACGGCAAGTCCCGATTCCGTCCATCAATGATGGGTGATATACCGTCGCCCTTGCCCAGCCCGGAACCGGCGCCGCCCATGAACCCACGTCGCCAATTGCTGTCGTCCCTGCCGATGCTCGGCGCCTCGCTCGCCGCCACCGCGGCCACGCCGGCCGCCCCGGCGACGCAGCCGCGCGAGCGCTTTCCCGGCGACCCGCCCGAGCACCATGTGGTCTACCAGCTCAACCACATCGAAGCCGACTACATCGAACACATCCTCGGCTCGGTCGGTGCGCTGATCGGCAAGTACGGCGACAACGTCGCGATCGCGGTCGTCGTGTTCGCGCGCGGCATCCATCTGCTGGCGAAGAAGCCGCTGCGGCCGGTGCCGGCCGCGCTGCGCGAACGCACGCGCAGCCAGGCGCGCGACTACGGCGTGCGATACGTGGCCTGCGGCAACACGATGAAGACGCTGGGCTGGACCGCCGCCGACATGGTCGACTTCGCCGATGTCGAGGAGATCGGCGCCGCGACGATGATGGAACTGCAGGAAAAGGGCTGGGCCTACATCGCCTGGTGACCGCGGCGCGCGGCCGCGCCGCCCCGCTGATCCACCGCCACTGCAGTTCGTCGCGCGCCGCCGCGCCCTGTCGCCTCGCGCGCGGCAGCGGGCCGGCCCGCTGCTATGGTGTGCTACGTCACCAACACAGCGGACGAGCGCCATGCCCACCTGGGACGACCGACTCCCGATCTACCAGCAGCTGGCCGACCGGCTCGCGGCGGCCCTGCTCGACGGCCAGCCGGCCGACGGCGAGCCGATGCCGTCGGTGCGCGCGCTCGCGAGTCGCTACCTGCTGAACCCGTTGACCGTCAACCGCGCGCTGCAGGCGCTGGCCGAGCAAGGCCTTCTCGAGGCGCGCCGCGGCCTGGGGCTGTACGTGAAGGCCGGCGCGCGCCAGCGGCTGCTCGAGAGCGAGCGCCGCCGCTTCCTGAACGACGAATGGCCGCGCCTGCGCGAGCGGCTGCGCCGGCTCGAGATCGGCGCCGAACAACTGAGCTGGGAGGCACAACCATGAACGACGCGCCGTTGATCGAGGCCCAAGGCCTGAGCGTGCACTACGGCCGCAAGCGCGCCGTCGACGACGTGAGCTTCAGCATCCCGAAGGGCCGCGTCGTCGGCCTGCTCGGCCACAACGGCGCGGGCAAGACCTCGCTGATGAAGGCGTTGGTCGGCCTGGCGCCCTGCACCGGTTCGCTGAGCGTGCTCGGCCTGCGCCCGCGCCACGACCGGGTGCGCCTGCTCGAGTCGCTGTGCTACATCCCCGACGTCGCGATCCTGCCGCGCTGGGCGCGCGTGCACCAGCTGATCCGGCTGATGCAGGGACTGCACCCGCGCTTCTCGGCGGCACGCGCCGAGAGCCTGCTCGCGCGCACCAGCGTCGGCGCTCGACGACAAGGTGAAGACGCTGTCCAAGGGCATGGTCGTGCAGCTGCACCTGGCGCTGATCGCCGCCATCGACGCGCGCGTGATGGTGCTCGACGAGCCGACGCTGGGGCTGGACGTGCTGTCGCGCAAGGCCTTCTACGAGATGCTGATCGACGAGTGGTGCGACGGCGAGCGCAGCGTGCTGATCTCGACCCACCAGGTCGAGGAGATCGAGACGCTGCTGTCCGACGTGATGATGCTCAACGAGGGCAAGCTCGTTCTCGACATCAGCCTCGAGGAGATGGACCGCCGCTTCGTCGCGCTGAGCCACGATGCGGCGCAGGCCGATGCGATGGCCGCCGCCCACCCACTGCTGCGCTACCGCACCCAGGGCGGCGCGGCGGCGCTGTTCGACGGCGCGCCGCCCGACGCCGTGCAGTCGCTGGGGCGGCGCATCCGGCCGAGCCTGGTCGACCTGTTCGTCGCGCTGACGCGCGCGCCCGAGATCAACCGCACCCAATTCTGACGAGGCCTGCGATGCAACGATTCAAGACCTTGCTGCTGCGCGAATGGATGCAGCACCAGCGCGGCTGGTGGGTGCTGATGGCCCTGCCCTTCGTGCTGATCGTCGTCGCCGGCCTGTTCGGCCAGGTCCAGTTCGATCTGAACGATCACGGCCGCGTCGACGTGCCGCCGCCGGTGGCCGTGGCGCTGGCCGCCTGGGTCGGGCTGGGTGCGGTGACGCTGCTGCTGGCTTGGCTGGCGAGCATGCTGCAGTCGCCCGGCCTGGCGCGGCGCGACGCGCAGGACCGGTCGATCGAGTTCTGGCTCTCGCTGCCGATCGGCCACGCCCAGAGCCTGGGCGCGACGCTGCTGATGCACCTGCTGCTCTGGCCCTGGCTCGCGCTGCTGGTCGGCCTGGCCGGCGGCGCGGTCGCCTCGCTGCTCATCGTCAGCAAGGCGTTCGGCGTCGTCGCCTGGTTCGCGCTGCCCTGGGCGACGCTGGTGCCGGCGCTGCTGATGCTGGCGCTGCGCGTGATGCTCGGCGTGCTGCTGGCGACGCTGTGGCTGTCGCCGCTGATCCTGGGCACGATGGCGGCGTCGGCCTGGCTCAAGCGCTGGGGCGTGCCGCTGGTCGTGGCCGGCACCGGTGTCGCCGGCCTGGTGCTCGACAAGGTCTACGCCAACCCCGTCGTCTGGCAGACGCTGCATTTCCTGAGCGAGAGCGCGTCGCGCGCGTTGATCGTCGACCGACCGCGGCGGCGCGGACACTTCGAAGGCGCTGGTCATCGAGCACGCCGACGACATCACCGGCGTTCTCGCCATCGCGCCGGGCTGGCTGCTGCACGATGCGGGCAGCGCGCTGGCGATGCTCGCGTCGCCGGCCTTCGTCGCCACCGCGGCGGCAGGCGGCGCGGCCTTCGGCCTGCTCTGGCTGCGCCGCGCGCGCGGCGCGTGAGGTAGCTTCGGGCGCCGTGCCCAGTTTTTCTCTGTTGCCGAGCGATTCCTCGCCAGTTCAGCGTGATGGCAGGTGCAATCCGCGCTTGTGCAATTGTTCGCCGGCGGAGAAGTAGACCGGGATCGTCATCTGGACGTCTGACATGGCCCTGTGGCTGGTCGGTTGCTGAACTCTCCCCAGTGCAGCCACACGGCCGAGCCTATAGCTGGGCAAGCCCGGAAACGCAAGGCGCATCATTGCCAGCGCGCAATGCTGCTGATTCCAAAAGGCGAGACCGTAGCGCTGCGCTGCCTTCCGGATGAAGCCCACATCGAAATCGGCGTTGTACGCGACCACGGTCCGCGTACCAATGAATGCCAAGAACTCGTGAATGACTTCCTCGTGATCCTTGCCCTCGGCAAGAAGCTTTTTTCGGTCCAGACCTGTGATCTCGGTGATGCGAGAGGAGATGCGACAGCCTGGAAGCGGCTTGATGAGTGCGCTGAAGTGGTCGGTAAGGTCTATGGATCTCGAAGACGCCTCGACCTTCGTATGCCGAGACAGGATGACAGCGGCGACCTCAATGATCTGATGTCGCTCGGGATCGAGCCCCGTGGTTTCAACGTCGACCACCGCGACGGAATCAGGCATCCAGGGAAACCGCCGCCCAAGCGGCGTCGATTCATCCTTTCCTGACGACGCGAACGCGGGCGACAAGAGTGGCGCCTGCCGGGGTTCGTGTGTCCGATCCGCGAGTCGCTCGTCTTGATAGATTGAGTAGGCGAACAGCGCCAAGAGCGCCACGACTCCGACGACCAGCAGTACGGTTATCACGTCTTTGTTCCCGTTGGCCTCGGACGGTGCCCCGCGTCAGCTCTTGAGGCGAGACCTACCGCTGCGGCGAGCGCTCAGCCAGATGCTCGGCGCCAGTTTGATGCTCTTGCGGCTTCGGAAGGGGCCCATGTCGTCGTGCCTCTGGCGTCAAGGCTCGAACTATGCCGCGAATCGCCGCCCGAGGCGCTCGGCCATGGGTGGGCATTTGCCTTCGATGTGCCGCTTGGTCACGCGCCGTTGGGCCACGCCGGCCGAGCCCCAGGTTCGCTTGGGTCGCCTCGCCGGCCCTCGCCGGCCCTCGCAGGCCTGACAGAGGCGCGCGCTCCGCGCCGTCGCATTGCACTGGATGCAACCCTGGATGGCGAGTGAAGTTGTGCCACGAAAGCAGCGAAGCCCCGGTTCACGGGGCTTCGCGCATCAATCAGGCTTCACTGGCGGAGTCGGAGGGATTCGAACCCTCGATGCGCTTTTGGCACATACTCCCTTAGCAGGGGAGCACCTTCGGCCACTCGGTCACGACTCCGGCGAAGTGCGGCGATTCTAACTGCTTGAAGCGCGCTCCGGTTCAGGCGCCCGGCACGACCTGTTCGAGTTCGAAGGCCTTGTGCAGCGCGCGCACCGCGAGTTCCATGTACTTCTCGTCGATGACGACGCTGGTCTTGATCTCGCTGGTGCTGATCATCTGGATGTTGATGCCCTCTTCGCTGAGCGTGCGGAACATCTTGCTCGCGACGCCGACATGGCTGCGCATGCCGATGCCGACGATGCTGACCTTGCAGATCTTCGGGTCGCCCAGCACCTGCGCCGCGTTCGTCGCCGGCGCCACCTTGCTCTTCAGCAGGTCCAACGTCTTCGCGTAATCGTTGCGGTGCACGGTGAACGAGAAATCGGTCTTGCCGTCGTGCGAGACGTTCTGGATGATCATGTCGATGTCGATGTTCGCATCGGCCACCGGGCCCAGGATCTGGTAGGCGATGCCCGGCCGGTCGGGCACGCCCATCACGGTGATCTTGGCTTCGTCGCGGTTGAACGCGATGCCGGACACGACGGCTTGTTCCATCTTTTCGTCTTCCTCGAAGGTGATCAGGGTGCCCGAGCGCGCTTCGTCGTCGATCGGAATGTCCCAGGGCGTGAAGCTCGACAGCACGCGCAGCGGCACGCGGTACTTGCCGGCGAATTCGACCGAACGGATCTGCAGCACCTTGCTGCCCAGGCTGGCCATCTCGAGCATCTCCTCGAAGCTGATGGTCGCCAGCCGGCGCGCCTCGGGCACGATGCGCGGGTCGGTCGTGTAGACGCCGTCGACGTCGGTGTAGATCAGGCACTCGTCGGCCTTCATCGCCGCCGCCACCGCCACCGCCGAGGTGTCGCTGCCGCCACGGCCCAGCGTGGTGACGTTGCCTCTAGCGTCGAGGCCCTGGAAGCCGGTGATGATGACCACCTTGCCGGCGGCCAGGTCGGCGCGCACACGGGTGTCGTCGATGTTCGCGATGCGTGCCTTCGTGAACGCCGAATCGGTGCTGATCGGCACCTGCCAGCCGGCGTAGCTCACCGCGTCCAGACCCTGCGCCTGCAGCGCCAGCGCGAGCAGGCCGACCGAGACCTGCTCGCCGGTGGCGGCGATCGCGTCCAGCTCGCGCTCGGCGGCCGCGCTCGTCAGCGCCGGCGCGAGTTCCTTGGCCAGCCCGAGCAGGCGGTTCGTCTCACCGCTCATCGCCGAAGGCACGACCACCAGTTGGTGCCCGGCGCGAACCCATTTGGCCACGCGCAGCGCCACGTTGCGGATGCGCTCGGTCGAGCCCATCGAGGTGCCGCCGTACTTGTGAACGATCAATGCCATGGGTGGGGATTCGCAGGCTGCAAAACCCGCGCATTTTAGCGGGCGGGTTCAGCCGGCTGCCATTCCAGCGCCACTTGCGGCTCGCCCGGCGCCGCGAGGCAGCGCGCGTCGATGCCCAGTCCCGGCACGAACAGCAATTGCTCGCCGCCGAAGAGCAAGGGCGCGTTGCGTTGCCAGGCCGGAACGCCGCGCGCCTGGTACTGCTTCTTCAGACTGCGCGGCAGGCTGCGCGGTGTGAACTGGAAGGTCTCGCCGCCCGCGCGCGAACGCAGCCTCGACGCTGCGAGGCGCGCCGATGGCAGGCCGCCGACAGCCACCGCGTCCACCCGCAGCGCGCCGCCCCAGCCAGGCACCGCGTGCGAACCCAGGCGGCGCAGATCCAGCTGCACCGGCGGCGCGGGCTGCGCCGCCGGCGCAGCCAGTCTCAGCCGGCCACGGTAGAGCTGCAGCTCGCCACCCGGCGCCGGCCAGCGGCCGACCTGCACGCGCGGGAGTTCTGCGCACAGCCTCTGCACCAGCGACTCCGGCACCGGAACCGCGAGCCGCTCGCGCAGCCAGGTGCGCAGCAGTTGCGCGCGGCGCGGCGGACTGAAGCCCGCCCAGCGCTCGACCCGGAGCTGCGCGCCGTCGCCCGCGTCGGCCAGGTCGGCGGCGGCCTGTTCGGCGAGGCAGGCCGCGGCTTCGGCGGCGCGTTGCGCGGCGGCCTGGAGTTGCAACTCGGCGTCGGGGAACGCAGCGCTCAGTGCCGGCCAGACCTTGCGCCGCAGCCGGTTGCGCGCGAAGCGCGGGTCCTCGTTGCTCGCGTCGTCGACGAAGCGCAGCCGGTGCCGGCCGACATAGGCCTCGATCGCCTCGCGCGGCCGGGTCAGCCACGGCCGCGCCCAGACGATGCCGTCGCGCTCGGCCTGGCGCGGCATCGCGGCCAGCCCGGCCGGGCCACCGCCGCGCAAGGCCTGGAGCAGCAAGGTCTCGGCCTGGTCGCGCCGGTGGTGGGCCAGCAGCACGAGGTTGCAGCCCGCGGCGCGCGCCATCTGCGGCCAGCGCGCGGTAGCGCTCGCGCCGCGCCCAGGCTTCGACGCTGTCGCCCGGCGCCGGTCGGCCCGCCAGCCGGCTCACGTGAAAGTGCAGTGGCAAGCCGGCGCGCGCCCAGCGCGCGCATTGCGCGCGCAGTCGCCGAAGCCAGTCGTCGGCATCGGCGACCAGGCCGTGATGGACGTGCAGCGCGTGGACCTCGACGCCGAGGGCGGCCGCGGCGTGCGCCGTGGCGTGCAACAGCGCGGTGGAGTCGCGGCCGCCGCTGACGGCCACCGCCACCGCGCGCGGCAACTAGCGCTCCTTGGTGTCGCTGAAGCGGCCGTAGGACTGCAGCCGCTCGTAGCGGCGTTGCAGCAGTTCCTTGGGCTTGAGGTCGACGACCTGGCGCAGCGCGTCGTTGAGGGCGCGCTTGAGGTGCGCCGACATCCACTTCGGGTCGCGGTGCGCGCCGCCGACGGGCTCGGCGACGATCTTGTCGATCACGCCCAGCGCCTTCAGCCGGTGCGCGGTGATGCCCGAGCGCGTCGGCCGCGTCGCTCGCACGCTCGGCGGTCTTCCACAGGATCGACGCGCAGCCTTCGGGCGAGATCACCGAGTAGACGGAATACTGGAGCATCAGCACCTGGTCGCCGACGCTGATGGCCAGGGCGCCGCCGGAGCCGCCCTCGCCGATGATGGTGGTGATGATCGGCACCTCGAGCTGCGCCATCTCGAAGATGTTGCGACCGATCGCCTCCGACTGCCCGCGCTCTTCGGCGCCGATGCCGGGGTAGGCGCCGGGCGTGTCGACGAAGGTGAAGACCGGCAGGCCGAACTTTTCGGCCAGCTTCATCAGGCGCAAGGCCTTGCGGTAGCCCTCGGGCCGCGACATGCCGAAGTTGCGCACCGTGCGTTCCTTGGTGTCGCGTCCCTTCTGGTGGCCCAGCACCATGCAGGCGTTGCCGTTGAAGCGCGCCAGCCCGCCGACGATGGACTGGTCGTCGGCGTAGTGGCGGTCGCCGTGCAGCTCCTGGAACTCGGTGAAGATCTCGGCCACGTAGTCCAGCGTGTACGGACGCTGCGGGTGGCGCGCGATCTGCGTCACCTGCCACGGGCTCAGGTTGGCGTAGATGTCCTTCGTCAGCTGCTGGCTCTTGCCAGCCAGGCGCTCGATCTCGTCGGAGATGTCGACCGCCGATTCGTTCTGCACGTAGCGCAGCTCGTCGATCTTGGACTCGAGCTCGGCAATCGGCTGCTCGAATTCGAGGAAATGGCGTTTCATGGTCAGTAGTCCACTGGCAAGCGGGTCCAGGCTGCGCCAAATATACCAAGTGGCCACCGAGCGGAAGGGCGCCCAGGCCTCGCCGACCTCGCGTGCCTCGGCGCGCGAGACCGGCTCGCCGCTGAAGTAGTTGACGCTGATGCCCTTGAGCAGGCCCAGGTCGTCGAGCGGCATCACGTTCGGGCGCAGCAGGTGGAAGATCAGGAACATCTCGGCCGTCCAGCGCCCGATGCCGCGAATGGCGACCAGCTCGGCGATGATCGCCTCGTCGTCCATCTGCTGCCAGTCGCCGACATGGACGCTGCCCTCGGCGAAGTGGCGCGCCAGGTCGAGCAGGTACTCGGCCTTGCGCGCCGACAGCCCGGCGCCGCGCAGCGCGGTGGCCGGCTGCGCCTGCACCGCCTGCGGCGCGAGGCGGGTGGACGGGCCGCCGACCGTGGCCGCAAAGCGGTCCCAGACCGACTGCGCCGCCTTCACCGAGATCTGCTGGCCGACGATCGAGCGCGCCAGCGTCGTGAACGCGTCGCCGCGGCTTTGCAGCCGCGCCTCGCCGAACTTCGGGATCAGCTTCTTCATCACCCGGTCGCGCCGGCTCAGGTGACGGCAGGCGTCGTCCCAGTAGCCCGGTTGGGTCAGGTTCTCGGCCAGCGAGGCGGCCGGGGCGGCGGAACGCGGCGGCATCTCGGTCAGGCCCTGACCCAGCTCGTGCCTTGCGCCGAATCCTTGAGCAGCACGCCCATCGCCTGCAACTCGGCGCGAAGGCGGTCGGCCTCGGCGAAGTTGCGCTCGCGCTTGGCGGCGGCGCGTGCCTCGATCAAGGCCTCGACCGCGGCTTCGTCGAGCGCCGTGCCGGCCCGAAGGTAGTCGCGCGGCGCCTGCTGGAGGATGCCGAGCACCCCGCCCAGCGCCTTCAGCAGCGAGGCGCTCGCGGGGTCGCGCGTGCGGTTGACCTCGGTCGCCAGCTCGAACAGCACCGCCAGCGCGGCCGGCGTGTTGAAGTCCTCGTCCATCGCGGCGCGGAAGGCGGCCGCGCGCGGCTCGGTCCAGTCGATCGCGTGGGGCTCGACGGCGAGGCCGTCGAGCGCCGTGTACAGCCGCCTGAGCGCGCTGCGCGCGTCGTCGAGCAGGCCGTCGGCGAAGTTGAACGGGCTGCGGTAATGGGTGCGCAGCATGAAGAAGCGCAGCGTCTCGCCGTCGAACTTCTTCAGCACGTCGGCGATGGTGAAGAAATTGCCCAGCGACTTGGACATCTTCTCGTTGTCGACGTTGAGGAAGCCGTTGTGCAGCCAGACGTTGACGAACGGGTGGCCGAAGGCGCCCTCGCTCTGCGCGATCTCGTTCTCGTGGTGCGGGAACTGCAGGTCCAGTCCACCGCCGTGGAGGTCGAAATGCTCGCCGAGCAACGCGCAGCTCATCGCCGAGCATTCGATGTGCCAGCCCGGGCGGCCGGGCCCGAACTCGCTCGGCCATTTGGCGTCGGCCGGTTCGTCGGCCTTGGCCGATTTCCAGAGCACGAAGTCGAGCGGGTCTTCCTTGTCGCCGAGCACCGCCACGCGCTCGCCGGCGCGCAGCTCGTCCAGGCTCTTGCCCGACAACTTGCCGTAGCCCGGGAAGCGCCGCACCGCGTAGTTCACGTCGCCGCTTTCGCTGCGGTAGGCCAGGCCGTTGGCCTCGAGGCGGCCGATCATGCCGAGCATCTGCGGCACGTAGTCGGTGGCGCGCGGCTCGTGCGTCGGCGGCTCGATGCCGATCGCCGCGACGTCGCGGTGCATCGCCGCGATCATCTCGTCGGTGAGCGCGCGGATCGTGATGCCGCGCTCGAGCGCGCGCTTGATGATCTTGTCGTCGATGTCGGTGATGTTGCGCACGTAGGTCACGCGCAAGCCGCTCGCGCGCAGCCAGCGGACGACGACGTCGAACGCCATCATCATTCGCGCGTGGCCCATGTGGCAGAGGTCGTAGACCGTGATGCCGCAGACGTACATGCGGACATGGCCGGGCTCGATGGGAGCGAAGGCTTCCAGGCGGCGCGTGAGGGTGTTGTGCAGGCGGAGCGTCATGCGGCGGGGGTCGGGGTCTTCGGGCGCGCGCCGATAGAATTCGAGGCAGTATAGCGGCGCCCTCCACGCGATCCGGCTCGTCCGGCGCCTCGTGCGCGGCGCGTGGCGCATCCCCGCGACCCCTTCCCCACTTGCGCAGGAGAACCCGGCTTGAAACGAAATCCCTGGCTGCTCGCCGGCCTGCTCGCGCTGGCCTTGTCGGCCGCGACCTCGGCGCTGGCGCAAAAGGTCCGCCTGGCCACCAGCGCCGGCGACATCGTGCTCGAACTCGACGCCGCGAAGGCGCCGAAGACGGTGGCCAACTTCCTGCGCTACGTGCACGAAGGCCATTACGACGGCACGATCTTCCACCGCGTGATCGATGGCTTCATGATCCAGGGCGGCGGCATGAAGCCCGATCTGAGCGAAAAGCCGACGCACGCGCCGATTCCGCTCGAGGCCCGCAACGGCCTGCGCAACCTGCGCGGCACGGTCGCGATGGCGCGCACCGCGGCGCCGGATTCGGCGACCGCGCAGTTCTTCATCAACCTGGCCGACAACGCCTTCCTCGACGCCGCGAATTCGCGCGACGGCAACGGCTACGCGGTGTTCGGCCGCGTCGTCCAGGGCATGGACGTGGTCGACAAGATCCGCGCGCTGCCGACCCACGACGTCGGCCCGTACCAGAACGTACCGGCCAAGCCGGTGATCATCCGCAAGGCCACAGAGGAAAAATGACATGAGCAAGACCGTCCAACTCGACACCAGCGCCGGCACGATCCGGATCGAACTCGACGACGAGCGCGCGCCGATCAGCACGGCGAACTTCCTGTCCTACGTGAAGAGCGGCCATTACGACGGCACCGTCTTCCACCGCGTGATCAAGGGCTTCATGGTCCAGGGCGGCGGCTTCGAGGCCGGCATGAAGCAAAAGCCCACCGGCAAGCCGATCGCCAACGAAGCCAAGAACGGGCTCAAGAACGCCCACTACACGCTGGCGATGGCGCGCACCTCGGACCCGCATTCGGCGAGCGCGCAGTTCTTCATCAACACCAGCGACAACAGCTTCCTCGACAACGACCGCGCGCAGGACGGCTGGGGTTACGCCGTGTTCGGCCGCGTCGTCGAGGGCCAGGAGATCGTCGACGCCATCGAGCAGGTTCGCACCGGCCGCAAGGGCTTCCACGACGACGTGCCGGTCGACGACGTGCGCATCGAGCGCGCGGTCGAGATCGAATGACGCCCGGCGCCGGCTCGGCAGCGCCGCTGCCGGCGCTGCTCGACATCCAGGCGCCGCTGCCGGCGCTGTTCGATCTCCGAGCGCCGGCCGACTGGCGCGCGATCGACTTCATCTCCGACCTGCACCTCTCGCCGGCCCTGCCGCGCACGTTCGAGGCCTGGGCCCGGCACCTGCGCCAGACGCCCGCCGACGCGGTGTTCATGCTTGGCGACCTGTTCGAAGTCTGGGTCGGTGACGATGCCCGTACCCTGCCCTTCGAGCGGGCCTGTGTCGACGTGCTGGCCGATGCGGCACGCCGCCGCAGCCTCGCCTTCATGGCCGGCAACCGCGACTTCCTCGTCGGCGCCGCGATGCTGCGCGACTGCGGCCTGCTCGGTCTGCCCGACCCGACCCGACTCGACGCCTGGGGCCGGCCGGTGCTGCTGACGCATGGCGACGCGCTGTGCCTGGCCGACGCCGACTACCAGGCCTTTCGCCGCCAGGTGCGCGGCGAGGCCTGGCAGCGCGAGTTCCTCGCCCGCCCGCTCGCCGAGCGCCAGCAGCTGGCCGCCGAGATGCGGCGCCAGAGCGAGTCGCGCCGGCGCTTCGACGGCCGCGACGACGCCGACGTCGACCCCGCTGCGGCGCTGGCCTGGCTGCGCGCCGCCGATGCCGCCGTGCTCGTGCACGGCCACACGCACCGTCCCGGCAGCGACCTTCTCGCGCCCGGCATCGAACGCCATGTGCTCAGCGACTGGGACCTCGACGACGCCGAGCGCCCGCGCGCCGACGTGCTGCGCCTCACGCGCGACGGCTTCCAGCGCCTGACGCCGGCCTCGGTCTGATGGGGCTCGGTCCGCTGGGCTGGCTCGGCCGGCAATGGCAAGTCCGGCGCGACGCCGCCGCCCTCGCCCGCCGGCCGGTCCCCGACGACTTGTGGAAGCGAACGCTGGTGCGCTACCCGTTCCTGCGCCGGCGCTCGACCGACGACGGCCACGAGCTGCGCCGCCTGGTCAGCCTGTTCCTGGACCGCAAGGAATTCACCGCGGTCGCCGGTGTCCGCCTGACCGACGAGATCGCGGTGGCGGTGGCCGCGCAGGCCTGCCTGCCGGTGCTGCGGCTGGGGCTGGCCGCGTACCAGGGCTTCGTCGGCATCGTGCTCCATCCGGACCAGGTGCTCGCGAAGCGCAGCGTCGCCGACGAGGACGGCATCGTCCATGAATACGACGAGCTGCTCAGCGGCGAGGCGATGGAGGGCGGTCCGGTGACGCTGTCCTGGCGCGACGTGCGCAGCGCCGGCCGCAGCGCGGCCGACGCCTACAACGTCGTGATCCACGAGTTCGCCCATGTGCTGGACCAGGCCCGCGGCCTGTCGGGCGCTTCGCCCCGATTGCCGCCGGGCTTGCCCCCGGCCGAGTGGCGCGGGCTGCTGGAGCGCGAGTACCAGGCCTTCACGCGACGCGTCGACGCCGGCGCGGACACCGCGCTCGACCCCTACGGCGCCGAGGCCCCGGAAGAGTTCTTCGCCGTCGCCAGCGAGGCCTTCTTCGTCGCGCCGCGGGCGATGAAAAAAGAACACCCCGCGTTGTACGGGGCGTTCTGTCGCTTCTACCGGCAGGACCCTGCCGAGGACGGCCCTTAGACCACCGTCGTCTCGGTGCGCGGCTTGTCGCTGCGCTTGGGCGGTTGGATGTCCAGCACCACCTCGCCCTTGTCGTCGACGTCCACCGTGAGGCGGCCACCGTCGACCAGGCGGCCGAACAACAGTTCGTCGGCCAGCGCGCGGCGGATCGTGTCCTGGATCAGGCGCTGCATCGGGCGCGCGCCCATCAACGGGTCGAAGCCCTTCTTGGACAGCTGCTGGCGCAGCGCGTCGGTGAAGGTGACATCGACCTTCTTCTCGGCGAGCTGGCCTTCGAGCTGGAGCAGGAACTTGTCGACCACGCGCAGGATGATCTCTTCGTCGAGTGCGCGGAACGAGACGATCGCGTCGAGCCGGTTGCGGAACTCGGGCGTGAACAGGCGCTTGATGTCGGCCATCTCGTCGCCCTGCGCGCGCGAGTTCGTGAAGCCGATCGTCGACTTGTTCATCGTCTCGGCGCCGGCGTTGGTGGTCATCACGATGATCACGCTGCGGAAGTCGGCCTTGCGCCCGTTGTTGTCGGTCAGCGTGCCGTGGTCCATCACCTGCAGCAGCACGTTGAAGACGTCCGGGTGCGCCTTCTCGATCTCGTCGAGCAGCAGCACCGAATGCGGCTTCTTCGTCACCGCCTCGGTGAGCAGGCCGCCCTGGTCGAAGCCGACATAGCCCGGCGGCGCGCCGATCAGCCGGCTCACCGCGTGGCGCTCCATGTACTCGGACATGTCGAAGCGGATCAGCTCGATGCCCAGGATGTAGGCCAGCTGCTTGGCGACCTCGGTCTTGCCGACGCCGGTCGGGCCGCTGAACAGGAACGAGCCGATCGGCTTGTCGGGCTTGCCCAGGCCCGAGCGCGCCATCTTGATCGCCGAGGCCAGCGCCTCGATCGCCGGCTCCTGGCCGAAGACCACGCTCTTCAGGTCGCGCTCCAGCGTCTTGAGCTTGTCGCGGTCGTCGCTGGAGACGCTGGCCGGCGGGATGCGCGCGATCTTCGCGACGATCTCCTCGACCTCGTTGCGCGTGATGGTCTTCTTCTGCTTGCTCTTGGGCAGGATGCGCTGCGCGGCACCGGCCTCGTCGATGACGTCGATCGCCTTGTCGGGCAGATGCCGGTCGTTGATGTACTTGGCCGACAGCTCGGCCGCGGCCTGCAGCGCACCGAGCGCGTACTTCACGCTGTGGTGCTCCTCGAAGCGCGACTTCAGGCCCTTCAGGATCTCGATCGTCTCGCCGACCGAGGGCTCGACGACGTCGACCTTCTGGAAGCGCCTGCGACAGCGCCGCGTCCTTCTCGAAGATGCCGCGGTACTCGTTGAAGGTGGTCGCGCCGATGCACTTCATCGCGCCGCTGGACAGCGCCGGCTTGAGCAGGTTGCTCGCGTCCAGCGTGCCGCCCGAGGCCGCGCCGGCGCCGATCAGCGTGTGGATCTCGTCGATGAAGAGGATCGCGCCCGGCTGGTCCTTCAACTGCTTGAGCACGCCCTTCAGGCGCTGCTCGAAATCACCGCGGTACTTGGTGCCGGCGAGCAGCGCGCCCATGTCCAGCGCGTAGACGGTGGCGTCGGCCAGCACCTCGGGCACGTCCTTCTCGGTGATGCGCCAGGCCAGGCCTTCGGCGATCGCGGTCTTGCCGACGCCGGCCTCGCCGACGAGCAGCGGGTTGTTCTTGCGCCGGCGGCACAGCACCTGGATCACGCGCTCGACCTCGTGCTCGCGGCCGATGAGCGGGTCGATCTTGCCCGCCAGCGCGAGCGTGTTCAGGTTCTGCGTGAACTGGTCCAGCGGCGAGCTCTTCCCGTCGCCGGCGGCGCCGTCTTCCTTCTCGGACTCGGCGCCGCTGGCGTCGCTGCCCTTGGCGGGCTCGGGCGGGTCGCTCTTCTTGATGCCGTGGGCGATGAAGTTCACGACGTCGAGCCGCGTGACGCCCTGCTGGTGCAGGTAGTAGACCGCGTGCGAATCCTTCTCGCCGAAGATCGCCACCAGCACGTTGGCGCCGGTGACTTCCTTCTTGCCGCTGCCGGTGCTCTGCACGTGCATGATCGCGCGCTGGATCACGCGCTGGAAACCCAGCGTCGGCTGCGTGTCGACCTCGTCGCTGCCGCTGACCGTGGGCGTGTTCTCCTTGATGAAGGTCGCCAGGCTCTTGCGCAGGTCCTCGATGTTCGCGGCGCAGGCGCGCAGCACCTCGGCCGCCGACGGGTTGTCCAGCAACGCCATCAGCAGGTGCTCGACGGTGATGAACTCGTGCCGCTGCTGGCGCGCCTCGACGAACGCCATGTGCAGGCTGACTTCCAGTTCTTGCGCAATCATGCGGCCTCCATAATGCACTGCAGCGGATGCCCGTCGCGGCGGGCCGCGGCGAGCACGAGTTCGACTTTCGTCGCGGCAACGTCTTTCGGAAAGACGCCGCAGACGCCGCGCCCTTCGTGGTGAATCTTCAGCATGATGTGCGTGGCCGTCTCCAGATCACGCTGGAAAAAGTGCTGCAACACCATCACGACGAACTCCATCGGCGTGTAGTCGTCGTTGAGCAAAACCACCTGGTACAGCCCCGGCGGTTTGGTACGCGCCGCCTTGCGTTCGGCGACCACGGCACCCTGCCCGCCGCGTTCGCGCGGTGGCGCCGCCGGCGGTTTGGCCGGCGGGGTCGAGGGCGGGTCTTCGGGCATGGCTCATTCTATCGACTTGGTCCGGATTTGCTGGGCCGCGGCCTTCGATGCCCGCGACCTTCGGCATGTTGTTGCAATCGCCCGCACTTCAAGGCTCGAAGAGCCCTGAACTTCGGCCCCAATAGGCGCGGCGCCTGGCCGGCGCCCGGCCGCCTGAAGCGCCGGCCGTCATCGGCTTGACACCGTCGTGTCACGAAGCGGAAAATTTGCCTCGCTGCGGCAGCTGCGGAGGTCCCCATGGCGGTCGGCATGGTCAAGTGGTTCAACGATGCCAAAGGCTTCGGTTTCATCGAACCCGAAGGTGGCGGTGCGGACGTCTTCGCGCATTTCTCGGCCATCCAGATGGAAGGCTTTCGCACCCTCAAGCAGGGCAGCCGCGTGAGCTACGACCTTGTCCAGGGCCCAAAGGGCGACCTCGCGCAGAACATCTGCCCACTGCAGGCCGAGGATCCCGTCACCGCCGCCGCCGTCCAGGGTTCCGAGGACTGATCCGAGCACCGACGCGCGCCAAGCCCGTGTGGGGCCCACAACGAGCACCGAATGCTCGCCGTGCAGCGCGCCGAAGTGCTGGACGTCACAGGACGGACCTCTCGAGGTCGCGTCCTTCGCCGCTGCGGCGCGTGGCAAACTCCGCCGCCATGCTGCTGCACCCGATCCATGGCCTGCACTGGTCGGCACGCATCAGCGCGCTTGGCCGCCAGTTGCTCGCGCTGGCGCCGGCGATCGCCGTGGGATGGGCGCTCGCCCGGCACGGCGCGGCGTCGCCGGTGACGCCGCTGCTCGCCGGCTGGGTCGTCTACTTCACCGTCTACCTGGGCTTCGTCTGGTGGGTGGCGCTGCGGCTGGACGCACCCGGCACGCGGCGCCGCGCGCAGTGGAACGACCCCGGGGCCGCGATGCTGTTCGTGTTCGTCACGATCGCCTCCTGCGCCAGCCTGGCGGCGGTGCTGCTGGCGGTGAACACCGCGCGCAGCCTGCACGGCGCCGACCGCTGGCTGCACCTGATGCTGGCGCTGCTCTCGCTGGGCGGGGCCTGGCTGCTGATCCAGACGGCCTTCGCGCTGCGTTACGCCCGCGCCTACTACCGTCCGCACCGGGCCGCCGGCGAGCCGCCGCGCGGGCTCGCCTTTCCGGGCGGCGAGGACCCCGACTACCTCGACTTCTTCTACTTCGCCGCCGTCATCGGCATGACCTCCCAGGTCTCCGACGTGACGCTGCAGACGCGCGCGATGCGCCGTCTCGGCCTCGCGCACGGGTTGCTGTCCTTCGCCTTCAACCTCGTCGTGCTCGCGCTCGCGGTGAACGTGTTCGCGGCCAGCCTGGCATGACCAAGGTCACGCGCCGAAGGTGACCGCGGGATGACCGGCGGCCCTGTCGCGCCGGCAGCGCCGTCGCGACACTGGGACCTCGCTCCGCACCGAGGTCCGCCCGCCGTGAATCGCCCCCCTGCCCGCCTTGCCCGCCCCGCCAACCGCCGTGCCGAACCCCGCTCCGACCACCTCACCGCGCTCGTGCTGCAAGGCGGCGGCGCGCTCGGTGCCTACCAGGCCGGTGCCTGCGAGGCGCTGACCGAGGCCGGTCGGCAGCCCGACTGGGTCGCCGGCATCTCGATCGGCGCGATCAACGCCGCGCTCATCGCCGGCAATGCGCCGGAGCAGCGCTGCGCGAAGCTGCAGGAGTTCTGGACCCGCGTCTCGGTCGAACTGCCGAGCCCGGTCTGGGCCGGCAGCGACGGCCCGCTGCGCATCTGGGCCAACGACTGCGCCGCGATGTTCGGCGCCGCCTTCGGCCTGCCCGCGTTCTTCGAGCCGCGTCCGGGCGCCGCCTGGTGGCCGGGCGAGCTGCCCAACCCCAGCCTCTACGACACCGCGCCGCTGCGCCACACGCTGCTCGAACTGGTCGACTTCGAGCGCCTGAACGACGGCCCGGTGCGGCTGAGCCTGGGCGCGGTCGACGTCGAGCGCGGCAATTTCGAGTACTTCGACAACCGCAGCCTGCGCATCACGCCCGAGCACGTGATGGCCAGCGGCGCGCTGCCGCCGGGCTTTCCGTCGGTGACGGTCGGCGAGCGCAACTACTGGGACGGCGGCCTGGTCTCGAACACGCCGCTGCAGCCAGGTCATCGAGAACCTGGACGCCGACAGCGCGACGATCTTCCAGATCGACCTCTTCAGCGCGCGCGGCGAGATGCCGCGCACGCTGTCCGGGGTCGCCGAACGCGAGAAGGACATCCGCTTCTCGAGCCGCACGCGCGCGGTGACCGACCGGCTGCGCGAGCGCCACGAACTGCACCGCCGGCTGCGCGCGCTGGCCGCACTGCTGCCGCCGGCGCGCCGCGCGTCGGCCGAGGTGCAGGCGCTGCTCGCCGGCGCGCACGACCCGGCGATCTCGCTCGTCCACATCATCCACCGCAACAAGGGCATCGAGACGCAGACCAAGGACTACGAGTTCTCGCGCGTCTCGATGCGCGAGCACTGGCAGGCCGGCCGCGCCGACATGGCGCAGTCGCTGCGCGCGCTGGCCGACGCGCCGCCGGCACGCGAGCCCGACGCCTTCCGCGTCTTCGACTACACCACCGCCCGCCCCCAAGGACAAACCGCATGAAGATCGACGACGTTCGCCGCCAGGCCTGGGCGATGCCCCTGACCAGCCCCTCGTACCCGCGCGGCCCGTACCGCTTCGTCGACCGCGAGTTCCTCGTCGTCAGCTACCGCACCGACCCGGCCGCGATCGCCGCGCTCGTGCCCGAGCCGCTGCTGCCCGCCGGCGACGTGGTGCGCTTCGAGTTCATCCGCATGCCCGACTCCACCGGCTTCGGCAGTTACACCGAATCGGGCCAGGTGATCCCGGTCACGCTCGACGGCCGGCCCGGCGTCTACGTGCACAGCATGTACCTCGACGACGACGCGCCGATCGCCGGCGGGCGCGAGATCTGGGGCTTCCCGAAGAAGCTCGGCAGCCCGGTGCTGCGCGTCGAGAAGGACAGCCTGATCGGCACGCTCGACTACGGCGGCGTGCGCATCGCGACCGGCACCATGGGCTACAAGCACCGCGACGCCGACCACGCGGCGGTGCTGAAGAGCCTCGCGCAGCCGAACTGGCTGATCAAGATCATGCCCGACGTCGACTGCAGCCCGCGCGTCTGCGAGCTGGTCGAGTACCGGCTCGAGGACCTCACGCTGAAAGGCGCCTGGACCGGTCCGGCCGCACTGCAGCTGTTCGAGCATGCGCTCGCCCCGGTCGCCGCGCTGCCGGTGCTGCAGGTCACCGGCGGACTGCACCTGAACACCGACCTCACGCTCGGCCTCGGCCGCGTCGTGCACGACTACCTCGCCCGTTAACCCCAGGAGAACCCCGTCATGATGAGTCTGCAAGGCAAGGTCGCTTTCGTCACCGGCGCCGCGAGCGGCATCGGCAAGCACATCGCCGAGGTCTACGCCGCGGCCGGCGCCGCGATCGCGGTCGCCGACTTCAACCCGGCCGCGGCCGAGGCCACCGCCGCCGAGCTGCGCGGCCGCGGCGCGCGCGCGCTCGCGGTCACGGTCGACGTCACCGACGAAGCCGCGGTCGACGCCGCGGTGTCCAAGACCGTCGCCGGACTCGGCGGCCTGGACGTGCTGGTCAGCAACGCCGGCATCCAGATCGTCGCGCCACTGCAGGACTTCAGCTTCGCCGACTGGAAGAAGCTGCTCGCGGTCCATCTCGACGGTGCCTTCCTGACCTCGCGCGCCGCGATGCGCCACATGATCGAGGCCCGCCGCGGCGGCTCGATGATCTTCATGGGCTCGGTCCATTCGAAGGAGGCTTCGGTGCTGAAGGCACCCTACGTCACCGCCAAGCACGGCCTCGAAGGGCTGACCAAGGTGATCGCCAAGGAAGGCGCGGCGCACGGCATCCGCGCGAACCTGATCTGCCCCGGCTTCGTGCGCACGCCGCTGGTCGACAAGCAGATCCCCGAGCAGGCCAAGGCGCTCGGGCTGAGCGAGGCCGACGTGATCAAGAAGGTGATGCTCAAGGAGACGGTCGACGGCGAGTTCACCACCGTCGAGGACGTCGCGCAGGTCGCGCTGCTGTTCGCCGCCTTCCCGAGCAACGCGCTGACCGGGCAGTCGCTGGTCGTCAGCCACGGCTGGTTCATGCAATGACCGTGCGCGCCGCGCCGCCCGCGGCCTTCGCGCGCCGGCGCGGGCTGCTCGGCGCCGCCGTCGCGCTGCCCTGGCTCGCGGCGGCCCTCGCGCCGGCCGCGCACGCCACGGGGACTGCGGCAGGAACTGCGGCGCCTGGCGCAGCGGCTGCCAGGCCGCCCTTTCCGCCCGTGCTGCGCGCGCTCGACCAGGCCGCGATGAGCTTGTTCGACGCCGCGGTGGCCAAGCAATGGCCGGCCGCGCACGAGGCGCTGGCCCAGGCGCGCAAGGCGGCGGCCGAGGTCGGGCCGCTCGAGCCCGCCTTCGTCGACGCCGGCGGCGACCTCAGCCGCTTCTACCGCGCGCGCAACGACCTCGGCGCCGACCTGCTCGAGGCCCGCACCGCGCTCGCCGCGCAGGACGAGCGCTGGCTCACGTCCTGCGCCGACCGCATCGCCGACCGCGCCGGCACGCTGTCGCTGCCCTTCGACGCGCGCAGCGACAAGCTGACGCCCGGCGTCGAATCGCTGCTCGCGCTGGCGCGGCGCATGCGCAATGCGCTCGTCTGGCAGGACGACGCGGGCTTTCGCAACGCGCACAACGACTTCAAGACCCTCTGGGCCGCGCTGCGCCGCAAGCTCGCGGGCCGCTCCGAGACCCAGGTGCACGCGCTCGACCTCGCGCTGAACCGGATCGCGATCTCGCGCGCGCCGCAGGACCTGCTGGCGCTCGAGCAGGCGGTGCGCAACCTGCGCCACGGCCTGCGCTGACGCGCGCCAGCCGCAGAAGCCTCTTCTTGGGTTCGGACCGGGACCCGGCGGCTGCGGGGCCGGGCACGTCGCTGGTCCCGGTGCAGGCGGCGCCGCGGCACGCCTGCGATCGCAGACGCGAGGGGAACGATCACCGCGTCGCGTGCCGACGCGGCGAGGCAGCAGCCGGCGCGCGCGCCGGATCGCGCTCAACGGCGTGCGCAACCGGCAGCTCGCGGCGATCAACCTGGTGCTGAAGAACATCACCGGGACCTGGCAGCCGGGCTGAGCGCCGGCCTCAGAGCTGGAAGCCGACCGCGCGCACGATGCTCTCGACCAGATCGCGCTGCCAGGGCGGCCGCTGACTGCGGTAGAGCTGCGACTCCCGGCCCTGGGCCGCGATCCAGTCGGCCAGCCAGGCTATCTCGGCCGCGCCGTAGAACGCGGTCATGACCTCGAAGTTCAGGAACAGGCTGCGTCCGTCGAGGTTGACCGAACCGCACAGCGCCAGCCGCTCGTCGACGACCACCGCCTTCGCGTGCAGCATCGCCGGGCTCAGCCGGACCTCGGCGCCGGCGTCGGCGAGGCGGCGCAGCGCGCGCCCGCGCGCCAGATCGGCGAGCCGGTGGTTGGACCGCGCCGGCAGCACCAGCTGCACGTGCACGCCGCGCCGGCAGGCGGTGCACCAGGCGTCGAGCAAGGCGTCGTCGGGCACGAAGTACGGCGTCACCGCGAGGATGCGCTCGCGCGCGTGGTAGGCCGCGGCCATGAGCAGCGCGTAGACCGTGTCCTCGGCGCGGTCCGGACCGCAGGCCACCCATTGGGTCAGCGACCCGCTCGGTGCCAGCGCCGGTGCGACGCGCGCCGGCACGGCTGGCCTGCCGCCGGGCGCCTGCCCGCTGGCCGCGGCCCAGTCGTGGTCGAACTGGGCCAGCGCCTCGGTGGCCAGCGGCCCGTCGACGACGAAGCTGAGGTCGCGCCAGGCGGCCTCGCCGGCGCGACCGACGAAATATTCGCCCGCCAGGTTGCGGCCGCCCGCCCACACGCGTTGCCCGTCGGCGACGGCGAGCTTGCGGTGGTTGCGCAGGTTGGTGCGACCGCGCAGCGGGTTGTGCAGCAGCGGCATGAAGCGGCGCACGTCGACGCCGCCCTGCCGCGCGCGCGCAAGCAGCCGGCGCGGGGTGCGCAGGTTGCCGATCGAGTCGACGAGCAGGCGGCAATGCACGCCGCGCGCGACCGCGGCGCACAGGTGCTCGACCGCGGCCGCACCGACCTCGTCGTCGCCCAGCAGGTAGGTGCCGACCGCCAGCTCGCTGCGCGCGCCGTCGAGCAGATCGAGCAGAGCCTGCAGCGCCGACCGGCCGTCGGCGTGGAAGCTCACGCCGGCGTTGCGCGTCGGCGGCGCGACGCCCAGGCCGGCGAGCAGCCTTGTCGCCCATTCCGGCGCCTCGGCGTCGGCCAGCACGGCGCGCTCGGCGGGCCTCAAGGGCGACGGGCGCACGAACTTGCGCGTGCCGAAGAGCAGGAACAGCGGCACGCCGAGGTAGGGCAGCGCGGCGATGCCCAGCACCCAGGCCATGGCCGCCGACGGGTGGCGGCGCTGCTCGCGGATCCGGGTGACGAGGAAATAGGTCAGCCAGCCCGCGACGACGAACACCGCATGGACCAGCGCCGGCATCGACGGCAGGCTGGTCACGGCCGCGCCGGCGCGCCGCCGCCCGGGGCGACACTCGCGCGATGACGATCGCTTCGCTGCTGCAGCAACATGTCTACGCCGCCGTGCTGTTGGGCAGCGTGGTCGAGGGGGAGACGGCGGTGGTGCTGGCGGGTTTCGCGTCGCATCGGGGCTATGCATCCTGGTGGGCGGTGGTGGCGCTCGCCGCCGGTGCCAACCTGTTGAGTGACCAAGCCTACTACGCGCTCGGCCGCTGGCGCGGCGCCTGGCTGCTCGCACGGCTGCCGGCGCTGCGGCGCGCGGCCGATCGGCTCACGCCGCGGCTGCACGCGCACCGGCGCAAGCTGACCTTCGGCATCCGCTTCATGTACGGGCTGCGCATCGCGGGCCCGCTGGTGCTGGGCATCGCGCGCGTGCCCTGGCCCGACTTCTTCGTGTTCAACGCGCTCGGCGCGGTCGTCTGGGCGGCGACGTTCACGACGCTGGGCTGGCTGTTCGGCCAGACGGTCGCGCTCTGGCTCGGGCCGCTGGCGCATGTCGAGGAAGGAGCGGCGCTCGCGATCCTGGCCGCGGGCGGGGTCTGGCTGCTCGTCTACGCACTGCGCCGCCGGCACCGGCGCTGACCACGGCTCTCAGGCCACGCGCAGCCGGGCGCCGCCGGCGGCCGCCTCGATGCGCCCGATCAGCGCGGCCTGCGCGAAGCCGTGGCGCTGGAACACCGCCAGCACTTCGGGCAGCGTCGCCGGATCGCAGGCGACGAGCAGGCCGCCGCTGGTCTGCGGGTCGCTGAGCAAGGCCTGGTCCTCGGCGGCGAAGCCGGCCGGCAGCGCGACCTCGGCGCCGTAGCCGGCCCAGTTGCGGCCCGAGGCGCCGGTCACGAAGCCCTGGCGCGACGAGCGCGCGCACGCCATCGAGCAAGCGGCACCGCGGCCCAGTCGAGGTGCACGTCGCAGCGCGCGCCGCGCGCCATCTCGAGCGCATGGCCGGCGAGGCCGAAGCCGGTGACGTCGGTGATCGCGTGCACGCCGGGCAGTTCGGCGAGGTCGGGGCCGGGCGTGTTGAGCTGGGTCGTCGTCGCGATCATCTGCGCGTAGCCGGCGTCGCCGAGCGCGCCCTTCTTCAGCGCCGCGCGACATCACGCCGACGCCGATCGGCTTGCCGAGCACGAGCACGTCGCCCGGCTTCGCGTCGGCGTTGCGCTTGACGCGCTTCGGGTGCACCAGGCCGAGCCCGACCAGGCCGTAGATCGCCTCGACCGAGTCGATCGTGTGGCCGCCGGCGATCGGGATCCCGGCCGCGCGGCAGACCGAGGCGCCGCCCTCGAGGATGCGCCCGATCGTCGCCGTCGACAGCCGGTCGATCGGCATGCCGACCAGCGCCAGCGCCATGATCGGCCGGCCGCCCATCGCGTAGACGTCGCTGATCGCGTTGGTCGCGGCGATGCGGCCGAAGTCGAACGGATCGTCGACGATGGGCATGAAGAAGTCGGTCGTCGCGATCAGCGCCTGCTCGTCGTTGAGCTGGTAGACCGCGGCGTCGTCGGCGGTCTCGATGCCGACCAGCAAGGCCTTCGGGATCGGCATCGAAGCCGTGCCCTTCAGGATCTCGGACAGCACGCCCGGGGCGATCTTGCAGCCGCAGCCGCCGCCGTGGGACAGCGAGGTCAGGCGGGGTTCGGCAGCGGCGGTGGCGTTGGTCATGGCGGGGTTCCGGGAAGTCGTTCCAGCCCTTCGGCGACGAGGCGGCGCAGGCTCGCGGCTTCGGCTTCGGGGGCGAACAGCGGTGCGCGCAAGGCGCACTTGTCGCTGCAAGGCCGGCAGCATATCGGGATCGTCGCGCGCCTGCAGGATCAGCGCTGCCAGCGCCGCGTCGTCGCCGGGCGCGAAGATCGCGCGATAGTCCGCGCCGAGCAGGCCGAGGTTGCCGGCGATGCGCGACGCGATCACCGGCGTGCCGCTGCGCAGCGCCTCGATCACGACGTTCGCACCGCCTTCCATGCGACTGGGATGGACGAGCAGATGCGCGGCCTGGATGCGCCGGCGCACGGCCTCGTGCGGCAGCGCGCCGAGCCAGCGGTAGCTGGGCTGGCGCGCGGCGAGCGCGGCCGCCTGCGCGCCCAGCGCCGGGTCGAGCGCGGCGCCGATGTGGTCGAACCGGAGGTCGGCGCGCGCGGCCAGGCGCTGCGCCGCGCGCAGGTAGGTCAGCGGGTCCTTCTCGTCGCGCAGGTGGCCGACCATCAGCGCGCGCAGGTGCCGGCGCGGCTTGACCAGCGTGCGGCGCAGGCTGCACGACTGCAGCACGACCCGGCACTTCGCGCGCAGCGCCGGCGCGAGGCGGTCCGGGCCCAGCTCGTTGAGCACGATCAGCGTGTCGGCCAGCGCCAGCGAGCGCTGCGCGTCGGCGTCGTGTCGATGTCGCGGTAGAGGTCGGTGCCGGTCAGCACGAGCAGCAGCGGACGCTGCGGATGCGCCGCGCGCCAGGCGCGCGACCGACGCCGCCGAGCGGCGCGCGTGCAGCGCGATCATCAGCGCCTCGTCGCCGCGCGCTCCAGCGCGCCGTCAGCGTGACGCGGTACGCTGCGGCCAGCAGGCGCGCCCAGCGGCGGGCGGTCTGCCAGTTGCCGTTGTTGGCGTCGGCCAGCGCCGGCGTGACGATGACGATGGAGGGTCGACGATGCACGGTGCAAGCGTAACCGCCTCGGCAGTCCCGCTGCCGGCCCGGCGCGCCCGAAGCGGCAACGCCGTCGATCTGGCGGCCGCGCTCGCGGCCAGCCGACGCGACACGCTGGCCACCTTCGCCGCCTTCGAGGCGGCCCTGCCCGGACTGCGCGTGCCGTTGCGCGAGACGCTGAACCCGCCGCTGTGGGAGCTGGGGCACATCGGCTGGTTCCAGGAGCGCTGGCTGGCGCGCAACCCGGTGCGTGGCCAGGGTGCGAACGCCGACCCCGAAACACCGCGCCACGCCGCCGTGCGCGCCGATGCCGACGCGCTCTACGACTCGAGCCGCGTCGCGCACGACCGGCGCTGGTCGCTGCCGCTGCCCGACGCCGACGCCACGCGCGCCGAGCTGGACGCGCAACTGCAGGCCACGCTGGCACTGCTGGCCGGGGTGGACGACGCCGGCCCCGGCGCCGACGATGGGCTCTACTTCTTCCGCCTGTGCCTGCTGCACGAGGACATGCATCACGAGGCGGCCCTCTTCATGGCGCAGGACCTGGGCCTGCCGATCGCCGACCCGCGCTGGCAGCCCGCCGCGCTGCCCGAACCGCCGCCACCGTTGCCGCTGGACGCAGCGCGCTGGCGGCTGGGCAGCGACGGCAACTCAGGCTTCGCGTTCGACAACGAGCTCGGCGCCCACGAGGTCGAGCTGGGCGCCGGCTCGATCGACGCCCAGGTCGTGCGCTGGGCCGAGTTCCTGCCCTTCGTCGAGGCCGGCGGCTACGACGAACCGCGCTGGTGGTGCGCCACCGGCTGGCGCTGGCGGCAGCAGGCGGGCACGGCCGCGCCACGCTATCTGCGTCGCGATGGCGCGCAGTGGCAGCAATGCCGGCATGGCCGCTGGCAGGCGCTGGAGCCGCGCGCCGCGGCCCGCCACCTGAGCCGATTCGAGGCCGAGGCCTGGTGCCGCTGGGCCGGCCGTCGCCTGCCCGCCGAGGCCGAATGGGAGCGCGCCGCCTGCACGCTGGGGCCGGCGCTTCCGATTGGGGCGAGGTCTGGGAATGGACGGCGAGCCCGTTCGCGCCCTACCCCGGCTTCCGGCCCCACCCCTACCGCGACTATTCGGCGCCCTGGTTCGACGGCCGCCCCGTGCTGCGCGGCGGCTCGTTCATGACCCAGCCGCGGATCAAGCACCCGCGCTACCGGAACTTCTTCCCCGCCGGGCGCAACGACATCGCGGCGGGCTTTCGCAGCTGCGCCATCTGACCCGCAGCCGCATCAGTGCAGGCTGCGCCAGGCCAGGATCGCGCCGATCAGCACCGGCTGGTGGATCATGTAGAAGCTCAGCGGCCAGCGCCCCAGCGCCGCCAGCGCGCGCAGCCCGCGCGGCAGCGGCCCGGCCAGCAGCGACGGCCGGTGCGCGCGCAGCCAGTCCCCGGCCGCCAGCCCCCACAGCATCACGCCCAGCCAGGGCAGCACCGGCACGTAGTCCTCGGTGATCGGCTTGTGCGTGACCAGGCCGACCCAGTCGGTGAGCCGGTGGTCGAAGAACGGGTGCTGAACGAACCGGGGCAGCGCGATCGCGAGCGCACCCAGCGGCCACAGCCAGCCACCCAGCGGCCAGGCGAGGCGGGCCAGGATCAGCATCACCGCCATGCCGTGCAGCACGCCGAAGCTGATCCAGCTGCGCGGGAACATGATCGCCGAGCCGGCGCTGACGAGCAGCGCGCAGCCCAGCACCTGCGCCCAGCGCTTCCAGAAGCGCGGCCAGCCCTGGCCGGCGGCGAGCGCGGTCGACTGGCCCAGGCCGGCGCAGAGCAGGAACAGGCTCACGATCGCGATGCGCTGGCCGGTCCAGAACGGGTCGGCATAGAAGTCCTGCACCGGCCGCAGCAGGTGGTAGTTGTTGAGGTCGAAGCTGAAGTGGAAACTGGCCATCCAGACCATCGCCAGCCCGCGCAACGCGTCGAGCCGGTCGTAGCGGACGCCGCCGGCGTTGGGTCGCGGGCTGCTCATTCGGTCTTCTCGTAGACGTCGGTGAAGCGCTCGCCGTCCCAGGCGTACAGCAGGTACGCCGCGTGCAGGCAGGCACTCGCGCCGCGCGGCTTGAACAGGCCCACGCACTGGCCGCGCTCGTGGCGCACGCTGCGGTACGCCACGCCGGCCGAGCCGGCGCCGTGCAGCCGCGCGCCGAGCGCGCGCGAGACGGCGTAGTCGTCGGGGTCGTGCACCGCGTCGGGCACCGCCCCGGGCGGGCGCAGGTCGTGCAGACGCGCGTCGATCGCCACCGAGTACAGCCGCATCGGCAGGTGCATCGGCCCCTGCCTCGTCGCGGCAAGGAAGCGGCCGTGGTGGTGGCGCGTCTCGGCGACGGCGGTGGCGCGCTCGCGCGCGGCGTAGAACACGCCGTAGCGGCCGTCCGAGAAGCGGCTGCCGAGCAGGTTGACATGCGTGAACGCGGCCATGATCGGGCTGCTGCCGGGGCCGAAGACGCGCTCGTCGCGCGGCACGCGCTCGATCTGGCCGAGCTCGTCGCGCACGCGCTCGTTCGTCATCGCCTCCAGCGCGTAGAGCGCATCGAAGTCGTCGGCGTCGGCGACGCGGTCGAAGAGCAGGATCGTCGGGTGGCGCGTCGGCACGATGCGGCAGGCCTGCTGCCAGCGCACGCGGCGCAGCGCGGGCGGATCCGGCGGCGCTGCGCGCGGGCTGGCGCGGGGGATGGTGGCGCGGCTCAGGACCAGCCGCCGCCGCGCACGCTGTCGAGGTAGCGGCGCACGAGGTTGAGGTCGCTGACGTTGCCGGCCAGCATCCGGTCGAGCGCGCTGCCGCCGCCGAACGCGGCCGCCTGGTTGGGCTGGCGCACCCAGGCGTCGGCCGCGGCGGCGTCGGGCAGCAGGATCTGCAGCGACTTGTAGATGCCGAGCAGGTTCGACAGCCGCTCGAGCGTGTCGCGCGGCAGGCTCGCCTTGTCCGGGTGCTTGCGCCAGGCGAAGAAGGTCGACCGTGGCGGCTGGCCGAGCAGGCGCAGCTGCTCGTCGACCGACAGGCCCCAGGCCTCGGCGATGCGCGCGAAGGCGCGCAGCCCGGCCGCGGCCATGCGTTCGGGACTGGCCGCGGGGCTGCGTTCGGGGGCAAGGAGCGCGCTCAAGGCAAAACCTGGTTCTGGACTATGTGCTCATAGTAGTCCAGATCCGGAGTTCCAGCCAGCCCTGGCCGAAGCCCGCGCCGCGCGCGCCGGCATCAGCGCACGGCGACGCCGCCGTTCAGGGCGTGACCTCGACGTAGCCCGACTTCTGGAAGTCGACCAGCGCGCCCATGCCCGAGACGACGATGCGGCTGTCGGGGCGGATGTCCTTCGGCACGTAGCCCTTCATCCGCATCGCGACGCCGCACTCGTAGAACTTGACGCCGCCATGGTCGAGCGCGTCGAGCAGCTTGCGGTTCGGGTTGCCCTGGCCGTGCGGCGTCGCGACCTTCTCGTCGTAGGCCGCATCGGTGAGCAGGAACTGCGCGCCGTCGCCGCGGAAGACCATCGCGATCTCGAAGTCCTGGCCCGGCTTCATGCCGATGGCCAGGTACTGGTCGAGCAGGTTCTTCGCCGCGAGCACCTGCTTGGCGATGCCGTTCGGGATCGTGCTGTCCTGGTTGACCTGGATGAGGACCTTGAGCCCGGTCTGGTTGACGATCTGCAGCGGCGGCAGGCTGTTCAGCGCGGCGCCGTCCTGGGTCTGCGCGATCGCCGGCGTGGCCAGCGCCTGCCAGGACAGCAAGGCACAGGCGGCGATCAGCCGGGCGGCGGAAAGAAGGTTTTGGGTCATGTTCGCTTCAGCGGTGGTTGGAAAAGGGGCGTGAACGATGGACGACCGGGCGTCAGCGCGGCCCCAGCACGCTGACGCCAGCCCGCCCTGCGGCACGCCTTCGCTGACCTGCAGCGCGCCCTGGGCGTTGCGCCAGACGATGGCCGGCGTGGCCTGCAGCCCCAGGCTCTCCATCAGGTGCGCGTTGGCGTCCAGCGCCGCCTGCGTCGCCGGCGGGATCGCGCTCAGCGGCTGGAGGATGCCGTCGTCGAGCGGGCGCGGATGCCCGCCCGCCATCGCGCGCGCCGTCGCGGCCACGTTGCGGCCCTCGTAGGCCGCCAGCGCGGCCGCCGGGTCCTTGGCCGCCAGCAGCGCGGCGGCCTTGCCCGCGCTGGTCGGCGTCAGGATGCCGACGATCACGTGGCGCAGCTGGACCTTGCCCGCCGTGACCCAGGGCCGCGCTTCGGACCAGAGCTGGTTGCAGTAGGGGCAGTTCGGGTCGGTGAAGACGTAGACCACGGGCGCGCCGCTGCGGCCGTCGGCGAGCCAGCGGCTCGCGCCGAGCTGGCGCCAGACGCCTTCGGCCATCGGCTTGGCCACCGCCTTCGCGAGCGCGTCGTGGGTCTGGTCGCTGCCGTCGGCGCCGATCAGCGTGCCGGCGATGAGCTGCTGGCCGTCGGGCGTGACGTACAGCGCCACCGGCTGCTGGCCCATGAAGCCGGCGTAGGCCGACATCCCGGCGGGCGCGGGCAGCGCGCCGACGACCTTCAGGCCGCGTTTCTCGAGCGCCTGCAGCGCCTGCGGCGCCTTCAGCGGCTCCGGCTTGGGCTGGGCGACGGCGGGAACGAGCGTGACGGCCGCGAGCAGCAGGCTGCCGGCAACGCACTGGGCGAGAGAACGAAGGTTCATGGTGGGGTGGGTCGGGGCAAAGGGGTGGCCGGTGCGGCCTTCAGCGCGGCCAGGCTCTCGGCCAGCGTCGCCGCGGACAGCGCGCCGACGCGGGTCGCGACGAGCCGGCCGCCGGCATCGAAGAACAGCGTCGTCGGCAGCGCACGCTGGTCGAACGCGGCGCCGGTGGCCAGCGCCGGGTCGAGCAGCACGTTGCGCAAGGGCAGGTTCTGCGCGCCCAGGAAGCGGGCGACCTGGTCGCGCGTCTCGCCCTGGTCGACGAACACGAAGTGAAGGTCGGCGCGCTCGCTCTGCGCCTGCTGCAGCAGCGGCAGCTCGCGCCGGCACGGCGGGCACCAGGTGGCCCACAGGTTGACCACCACCGGCTTGCCCTGGAAGCCGGCGAGCGGGACGCTGCGCCCGTCGAGCGCGGTCAGGCTCAGCGCCGGCAGCGGCGCGCCCGCCGCGGTGGTCGCCGGCCACAGCGCCTGCACCGCCGCGCCCAGCACGAGCGCGGTCAGCGTCGCGCCGATCAGCGGCCGGCGCAAGGCGCGCTGCCGGCTCGTGCGCGCCAGCGCGTACAGGTAGGCGGCGGCGAAGCCGGCCACCGGCGCCCAGCCGCCGTCGCGCAGGTCGAGGATGCTCAGTGGATCGCGCAGGTAGGGGCCGCGCCATTCCCAGACGAAGCCCAGCCGTGCCGCGACCGCGCCGATCAGCAGCATCTGCAGCAGCACCGCCTCGGCATCGACGCCGCCGCGCCGGCCCAGCCAGCGGCCGACCGCGAGCGCGACCAGGATCGCGGCGCCGAACAGCAGCGGTGCCAGCGGCAGGGCCAGCGGCCCGAGTTGCAGCGTCGGGCTCATCGAGTGGCCGCGGCGCCAGCGCCGGGCGCGAGCGCGATCGTCCGCGTCTGCGGCAGGTAGCAGACGCCGCCCTCGGCGCAGCCCTGCCACTTGACGACGAGCGAGGTCGCGCCGGCGGCGGTGACCTCGACCGTGACGCCCTGGTGGTAGACGCTCACGCTGCCGAAGTTCGGGTCGACCTTGGGCACACCGGGCGGCAGGGGCGCCCGAACCGGCGTGCCGCCGGGCATCGCGACGATGGCGATCCGGTCGCGGTACAGGTAGTAGCCGGGCGCGATCGTCCATTGCAGCCGCACCGGCTGGCCGGGCTGCGCCGTCACCGCGAGCGCGAAGGCCTGCTCGGGCTTCAGGAAGCGCTCGGCCGCCCGGGCCGACGGCGCGGGCAGCGCCAGCGCCGAGCCCGACGGCGACGCCGGCCGCGCGAAGGGCAAGGGCGGCAGGGGCGGAAACAGGGGATCGCGGGGGCATGGGGTTCGGCACGGGTCCGCGATCATGGCGGCCAGGGATTAACGCGTCGTTAACACCCACCTCATCGCCGCAGCGGACACTTCCGGCTTCGAACGCGCGCGCACCGGAGCCCTTCTTGCATGTCCTGTTGATCGAGGACGACCCGCTGGTCGCCAGCGGCATCGTCGCCGGGCTGCGCCTGCACGGCATGACGGTCGACCACGTCGACACCGCCGCGCAGGCGCAGGCGGCGCTGGCGGCCTCGCATTTCGACGTCGGCGTGCTCGACCTCGGCCTGCCCGACGAAGACGGCATGACGCTGCTGGCACGCTGGCGCGCGCGCGGCGAGGCGCTGCCGGTGCTGGTGCTGTCGGCACGCGACGGCGTCGAGCACCGCGTGCGCGGGCTGCGCGCCGGCGCCGACGACTACCTGCTCAAGCCCTTCGACCTGGACGAGCTCGTGGCCCGGCTGCACGCGCTGCTGCGCCGCGCGAGCGGCCGCAGCGCCGACCTGATCCGCCACGGCGCGCTCTCGTTCAGCCCGACCAGCGGCGACGTCCGGCTCGACGACGAACCGGTCGCGCTGTCGCGGCGCGAGCTGGCGCTGCTGCGCACGCTGCTCCAGCACCCGGACCGCGTGCTCGGGCTCGAACAGCTGCACGACAGCCTGTACGGCTACGCGCAGGAGGTCGAGAGCAACGCGGTCAACGTGCACATCCACCACCTGCGCCGCAAGCTCGGCGCCGGCATCGTCGAGACGGTGCGCGGCCTGGGCTACCGGCTCGGCCGCGCCGAAGGCGGCGCGCGGTGAGCGCCGTTGCCGATGTCGCGCCCGGCGTGACACGCCCGCCGAAGCGCGCGCCGGCGGCGCTGAGCCTGCGCCTGCGGCTGGTGGCGATCCTCGGCCTGTCGCTGGTGCTGCTGTGGAGCCTGGTCGCGTTCTGGATGTTCACCGGCGTGCAGCGCGAGCTGCGCGCGGCGCTCGACGACCGGCTCGCCGCCTCGGCGCGCATGGTCGCCGGGCTCGTCGCGCGGCTGCCGCCGGACCGGCTGCAGGCTGGCACTGCTGCCGCGCCGCTGGACGTGGCGGCGCGCGACGGCGTGGCCTGCGAGGTCAGCCTGCTGCACGGCGAGGTCGCCTACGAGACGCTGGCGCGCACCGCCGCCAGCCCCGGGCTGCAGAGCGCCGCGCCCGGCTACGGGCTGCGCGTCGTCAACGGCCAGGCCTGGCGCACCTACGTGCTGCGCCAGGGCGCGCTGCGCGTGGCCACCGCCGACCGGGTCGAGGTGCGCGAAGGCCTGTTGCGCCGCATCCTGCTCGTCGCCGCCGTGCCCTTCGCCGCCGCGGTGAGCGGCAGCCTGCTGCTGCTGTGGTTCGGCGTCGGCGGCGGGCTGCGCCCGATCGAGCGCATCCGCCGGGCGCTGGCGGCACGCCGGCCGGACACCGTCGAGCCCCTGCCCGCCTTCCGGCTGCCGCCCGAGCTGCAGCCGCTGGCCGACACGATCAGCCACCTGCTGAACCGGGTGCAGGACGCGATCGCGCGCGAGCGCCGCTTCACCGACGACGCGGCGCACGAACTGCGCACGCCGCTGACGGCGGTCAAGACCCACCTGCAGGTGCTGCGCCTGGCGTGCCGGGACCGGCCGGCCGACGCGGTCTCGGCCCAGGCGCTGGCCAACGCCGAGGCCGGCGTGCTGCGGCTGCAGCGCACGATAGACCAGCTGCTGCTGCTCGCGCGGCTGGAGCAGCCTGAGACCGGCAGCACGGCGCCGGTGGAGGCGCTGCACGCGGCGCGGCTCGCGGTCGCGGACGCGCTCGCCGGCGACGCCGGGCGCGACCCGCAGGCGCCGCCGCGAATCCGGATCGAGGCCGCGCCCGCACCGGCGTGGCTGGCCCTGCCCGAGCCGCTGCTCGTCTCGGCGCTGCGCAACCTGCTCGACAACGCACTGCGCCACGGCGAAAGCGCGGCGCCGGTGCGGCTGACCATCGCGCGCCACGGCGAGCGGATCGAGTTCTCGGTGCTCGACGAAGGCCCGGGAATGACGCCGGCCGAGATCGCCCAGGCCACGCGGCGTTTCTGGCGCCGCCACAGCCGCGCGCCGGGCAGCGGCCTGGGCCTGTCCATCGTCGAGGCGATCGCCGCGCGCCATGGCGGGACGCTGCGGCTGGCGCCGCGCGCCGGCGGCCCTGGCCTCGAGGTCACGCTGACCTTGCCGGCGACCTGGCGCGACGACGTCGGGTCGCGCCCGCCGCTCGGCGCGCCGGCGGCGCGCGACCAATACCGAATCGCGATCGATCGTTGAGAAAGGCCGTGTGTCGGTTCGCGGCCCGTTGCGGCCGTTCGATGTCTGGCGTGCCGGCATGTGGCGCGAGCTCGGGCCGGCGCGGGGCGCGCCGCTCCGCTCATGTCCCCCGGAACGGGCTGCGCCCGTCCCTCCTCCTTTACTTCGCTGCACAGCGCGCCCCACGTCCCGATCTCGGGCACCGGCTGTTCTCGACCGTCGAACGCCACCGATGCCGGTGGCCGTGGGCGTGGGGTGGCCGCTGTAGCGAAGTAAAGGAGGAGACGACGGCCGGCAGGCCGTCGTCGGGGGACATGAGCGGAGGCGGCCACCCCGCGACCGCGGCACGCGCCCTTGCGCACGCGGCTGTCGTGGACCACGCGGCGAACGGCCGCAACGGGCCGAGAGCGGCCCCTCATTCCTAGTCGATCGGTCGCAAGTCGGCATCAGAACCGGCCGCGGCCCGGCCGTCCTATTCGTCGAGCAGCCCGCCCTTGTAGAAGCTCCACGCGCTGCCGTCGTGCAGGTAGAAATGCCCGTCGGCGCAGAAGTCCTTGCCCGGGAAGAACTCGCGGTAGGCACGCGGGACGAGGCGTTCGAGCTGCGCGTCCGAAAGCTCTTCGAACTGGTCGGGGGTGATCGGCTGACCGACCCTGAGTTTTCGCGATTCCATGGGGATGAGCAGCTGCGTTGGCTTACGAGATGGGTAGGGTTCGATGCAGAACGCGACCGACGAACGCCGGCCTCATGCAAGCAGGCCGCTGACCATGGGCGAATGCACGGTCACGAAGCCCGTGACGTTGAGAGCGACCGTGCCCCAGTACGTCGAGACGAACGTGCGCTTCGACGACTTGTGGCGCAGCAGTTGCTGCGCGAGCAACGCGCCAGGCCAACCGCAGGCAAGGCCGAACCAATGAAGTGTCGCTTCGGGGGTCCGCCGTCGGTCGTGGCGCGCAGCCCACTTGTCGAGGGCGTAGGCCACGAAGGCGGCAAGGCTCGCCAGCAGGTAGGCCGCGGCCACCCATGGGCTTACCGACCAGCGCCACGCCACGAACGCGTACACGACAAGAAAGGCGGGCAGCACCAACAGGCGCGGCAGCGTCCAGGGCGCGGGCGACTCCGGGCGTGGACCTCGCACTGGCCGGCTCGCACGCGCGAACTCGACCGACTTTGCCCGCTTCTTGCCCTGCGGGCCGAGTTCGATCTCGAACGACAGCGGCAGGCCCACACGCGGGCGCCCGGTGCCGGGCGGAAAGGACTTGATGTGGACGAAGATGTCCTGCCCGCCCTGGAGCGGCTCGATGAAGCCGAAGCCGCGTTCGTCGTTCCAGGATTTGAGATGTCCGTCGAATCGCATACGGATGATGGCGGGCCTAGGGCGCTGGACGGGCGCGAACGGCTGATCGCGCGGAATGGACGACGATAGCTTGGCCACGCGGCGCGGCCCGGTGCAGAAGCGCCGCTTGAGGGCTTGGGGTCGTCCGCCTCACGGTGCCGAGGGTTCCAGCTTGGCGCCCTTCTCGGCCAGCAGCTCGCGCAGCACCGAGCGATGGCAATGCGCTTCGTGCTCGCAGTAGCAGCCGACCGAGAAGTCGCTGTGGTGCGACAGCGCGGCGAGCAGCTCGATCGCATGGGCGCTGTCCGGCGCGGCCATCTCGGCGCGGTACTTCCTGACGAACGCCGCCCACTGCGCGGGCGTCGCGGCCTCTTGCCCGAGCTTCATCGTCTCGGCGCTCGGCGCGAGGTTGGGGAACCAGACGTCGTACCAGTTCCGCGACGCGAACTCGCTCTTGGGCACGCCGCGCGGCGGGCGCCGGACGGTGCCGATGCGCAGGCCTTCGCCTTCCACACGCGGGGTGCCGAGTCTCAGGACGCGTACGGTCATGGCTCGCTCCCCTTCTCTTCCTCACGTTCGACTGTGGCTGCGGCGGAGGTATCGCCGATGCCCTCGCGGCGACCCGTTATCGCGGTGGAGCGTGCCGCCGCCTTGAACGTGGCCAGTTCGGTCTTCGTGGCCACCGATTTCAGCGCGCCGATCTCAAAGGCACCGAGGATCTCGGGCTCGCATAGATCAGTCTTCGGCAATTCTGCCACCCTGGCACAGATAGTCGCGCGTCGCCTTGCAACTGGGGATCCCGATCTCTGGGATGTATCGGCCCCGCTATTGGTCCGTCGTACTCGAACGAAGGTTTCGGTGTAATCCGTCCGACACCATGACTCGATTATTGCCTTAGCTACCTTTGGAGACGACGACGGCGCTTCAACTGCCGCGGGTTTGCCAACCGAGCGCACCCATCTTCCAAGAGTCTGATGAAATCACGAGCGTCCGAGAAGTAATTTCGAAACGCGATGCGGACCTCGTCACTCGTGTCGGCGCGCACAAGCACGATGTCACCTTCAGGCATCTCCTTCTCAAGTTCAAATAGCGCACGAAGTGCGTCGGTTGCGTCGCGAAATGCGCGAACCGCCAGATTTCGAGAAAATGAGGATTGCATTCCGCCTATCGGACACCGTCCGGTTAGCAGCGTTGAGGCCACGCAAAGTCCGCAGCAGACCCAACTCTTTGTCCAGCGCCAAAAACTCCGCGACTAGCTCACGGTCGGAAAGATCAGGGAACGGACCCCTCAAGTTCTCTTGAGAGCGAGCAAGAATCTCGCTTGCCAATGCCATCGCATGCTCGTAACGTACGTCCCCCTTTCGAAACTTCGGCTGACTCTCGGTGATGAATCCAATGACCTCCACAGCCGTGACGCCCATGCGTGCTGAACGAGGGTACGATACTGGATTTCGAGATTCAGTCCGGCGAGCTGCTTTCCGACCTCGGAATTCACGTCGTACTCGTAAACGTCGTGAACGCCTCGATAGCCGGTGCTCTTCGGCTTCTTGATGTAATCGTATTTATCTAGCTCGTTGCGTCGTTCATGGTTGAAGCGGGCACCAAGGAATGCATCGCGGAAAGAATAAAGATCCTTGAGTTCGTTGAAGATAAGTCGACAGCCAGCGACATCATCCATTCGGGACAATTGCATGCCCGGAAAACGATGCAGCTTGTCAAAAATCGTGCGCTTGCGCTTGTGTCGCTGAGCGACAGTGATTCCAGTCCCGCGTGTTCGTTGACGAAGGATTGCCTGAAACGTATTCAAAACATTCCGATGTGCGGCACGCCATTCATCAATGACGTGATAGTCATCGGTAGTGGCGACTCCCTCGCGAACGCGCTCGCCGGCGCGATTGATCCGCGACTTTGAGCCGCCGGGAAAGGACAGCGCGGGATGATTGTTCATACGCCGGTAGTCTATGACGCTAAGCGCGTCGACGGCAGCACGCTCCTACCCACTCTCGCATATGTGCGCGCGCTTCTGACGGCGAATCGAGATATGAAGCACGTCGACCAGCGTGGCGGCACGCCGCACCGACCGGATTTCAAGCGACCAATCAATCCCCGAACCTCCCCCCCGACGCCGCCTGCTCGACGACCACCGCCGCCGGCTCGAAGCGCGGCCCGAACTTCGCCGCCAGTTCGCGTGAACGCGCGACGAAGGCCGGCGCGCCCATCGCGTTGATGAACTGCAGCGCGCCGCCGTGGAAGGGGGCGAAGCCCCAGCCGAAGATCGAGCCGATGTTGGCGTCGGCGACCGACCTCAGCACGCCTTCCTCGAAGCAGCGCGCGGCCTCGTTGGCCTGGGCGAACATCAGCCGGTCGATCAGTTCGCGCTGCCCGGGCTGGGTCGCGGCCACCGGGTAGAGCCGGGTCAGCTCGGGCCAGAGCGACTTGCCGCCCTCGGCCCAGTCGTAGAAGCCGCGGCCGGCCTTCTTGCCGATGCGGCCGATCTCGCACAGCTGCCGGATCACGCTGAAGCCCGGGTGCTCGGCATAGGGCTTGCCCTCGGCGGCGAGGTCCTTCTTCGTCTGCTCGGCGACGTGCAGGCTCAAGCTGCAGGCTCACCTCGTCCTGCAGCGCCAGCGGCGGCATCGGCATGCCGGCCTGCAGGCCCGCCACCTCGATGCTGCGCGGGTGCACGCCCTCCTTCAGCATCGCGATGCCTTCCATCACGTAGGTCGCGAAGACGCGGCTGGTGTAGAAGCCGCGGCTGTCGTTGACGACGATCGGCGTCTTGCCGATCTGCTGCACGTAGTCGAAGCCGCGCGCCAGCGTTTCGTCGCTCGTTTGCGCGCCGACGATGATCTCGACCAGCGGCATCCTGTCCACCGGGCTGAAGAAATGCAGCCCGATGAAGTTCGCCGGCCGGCGGCTCGCCTGCGCCAGCCCGGTGATCGGCAGCGTCGACGTGTTCGACGCGAACACCGCGCTCGCGGCCAGGCGTTCCTCGGCCTTCTTCGTCACGTCGGCCTTGATTGCGCGGTCCTCGAACACGGCCTCGACGACGAGGTCGCAGCCTTCGAGCAGCGCGTAGTCGGTGGTCGGCGTGATCCGGGCCAGCAGCGCGTCGCGCTTCTCGGCCGTGCTGCGGCCCTTCTTCACCGCCTTGTCGAGCAGGCCCTGCGAATAGGCCTTGCCGCGCTCGGCGGCGTCCTGCGTCGCGTCGAGCAGCACGACCTCGATGCCGGCCTTGGCCGAGACGTAGGCGATGCCGCCGCCCATCATGCCGGCGCCCAGCACGCCGAGCTTCTTCACCTTGGCCGGCGCCACGCCGGCCGGCCCGACGTTGGGACGTGAGGCGCCCTTCTTGATCGCGTTCAGCTGGTACCACAGCGTGTTGATCAGGTTCTTCGATTCCTGGCTCATCGCGCAGGCGGCGAAGTAGCGGCTCTCGACGCTGCTGGCCGCGTCGACGTCGAGCAGCCCGCCCTCGAACACGCTGCTCATGATGTGCGTGACGGCCGGGTAGTTGCCCCAGCTCTTGGCCGCCGCCATGGCCGGCCCGATCGAGAACACCTGCGCCACCGCCGGCGAGCGCGAGTCGCCGCCGGGGAAGCGGAACTTGGGCTGGTCCCAGGGTTGCTGCGCCTTCGGGTTCGCGACGATCCAGGCGCGCGCCTGGGCCATCAGCTCGTCGCGGTCCTTCGCCAGCCCGGCGAGCAGGCCCATCGCCAGCGCCTTGGCCGGGCTCAGGTCGTTGCCTTCGACGCAGATCTGCAGCGCCTGCTGGATGCCCACCAGCCGCGGCAGGCGCACCGTGCCGCCGCCGCCCGGCAACAGGCCGAGCTTGACCTCGGGCTGGCCGATCTTGAGCTTGGCGTCGTCGACGGCGAAGCGCGCGTGGCAGGCGAGCGCGATCTCCAGCCCGCCGCCGAGCGCGTGGCCGTTGATCGCCGCGACCACCGGCTTGCCCTGGCGCTCCATCCGGCGCAGCACCGCCTTCATCGCCATCGACGCGTCGAAGGCCTGCTGCGGCGTGGTCCACTTCGACATCCGGTCGAGGTCGCCGCCGGCGCAGAAATCGGCCTTGGCCGAGGTCAGGATCATCCCCTTCACCGCCGGCTCGGCCAGGCGCTCGACGGCGGCGGCGATGCCTTCCATCAGCTCGTCGCCGACCACGTTCATGGTCCGGCCGGGCAGGTCCATGCTCGCGACGAGGATGCCGTCGTCGCCCAGGGTCAATTGAACAGCGCTCATGGTCAGACCCTTTCGATGATGGTGGCGATGCCCATGCCGCCGCCGACGCACAGCGTCGCGCAGCCCGTGCTCAGGTTCCGTCGCTCCAGCTCGTCGAGCAGGGTGCCGAGGATGATGCAGCCGGTGGCGCCGAGCGGGTGGCCCATCGCGATCGCGCCGCCGTTGACGTTGACGCGGTCGAGGTCGACGCCGAGGTCGCGCGCGGTCTTCATCGGCACCACCGCGAAGGCCTCGTTGATCTCCCAGAGGTCGATGTCCTTCGGCGCCATGCCGGCCTTGGCGAGCGCCTTGCGGCAGGCCGGCGTCGGGCCGGTGAGCATGATCGTCGGCTCGGAGCCGATCACCGCCGCGGCGCGGATGCGCGCGCGCGGCTTGAGCCCGGCCTTCATGCCGCCGTCGGCGCTGCCGACCAGCATCAGCGCCGCGCCGTCGACGATGCCCGACGAGTTGCCCGCGTGGTGCATGTGCGTGATGCGCTCGACCGTCGTGTACTTGCGCAGCGCGGTCGCGTCGAAGCCCATCTGGCCCATCATCGCGAAGCTGGGCTCGAGCTTGGCCATCGCCTCCAGACTGGCGTTGGGGCGGATCGTCTCGTCCTCGGCCAGCATGGTCAGGCCGGCGATGTCGGTCACCGGGACGATCGACCTTGCGAATCGCCCTTCGGCGCGCGCCACGGCCGCCTTCTGGTGCGAGCGCAGCGCGAAGGCGTCGACATCGGCGCGGCCCCAGCCTTCCATCGTCGCGATCAGGTCGGCGCCCACGCCCTGCGGCACGAAGCCGAGCTTCTGGTTGATGCGCGGGTCCATGAACCAGGCGCCGCCGTCGCTGCCCATCGTCCAGCGGCTCATGCTCTCGACGCCGCCGGCGACGACCAGGTCCTCCCAGCCACTCTTGACCTTGGCCGCGGCGAGGTTCACCGATTCGAGGCCGCTGGCGCAGAAGCGGCTCTGCGTGACGCCGGCCACCGTCTCGGCCCATTCGGCGTCGAGCACCGCGGTGCGCGCGATGTCGGCGCCCTGCTCGCCCACCGGCGTGACGCAGCCCAGGACCACGTCGTCGACGAGCGCGGTGTCGAGCGCGTGGCGCGACTGCAGCGCCTTGAGCAGCGTGCGCAGCAGCCAGACCGGGCTGGCCTGGTGCAGCGAGCCGTCCTTCTTGCCCTTGCCGCGCGGCGTGCGAAGGTGGTCGTAGATGTAGGCATCGGACATGGCAATCCTCACTGGGTCAGGAACTTCAACACGCGGTCGGCGAGCCGGCCGTAGGGCGGACGCAGCAGTTTCAGCGCCGAGAAACGCGCCTGCCGAAACACCGGCCGCATCTTCGAGAAGGTCTCGAAGCCCTCGCGGCCATGGTAATGGCCCATGCCCGGACGCGCCGACGCCGCCGAACGGGCAGGTCGTGCTGCGCGACGTGGAACAGCGCGTCGTTGACCGTCACGCCGCCCGACATCAGCTGCTCGATCAGCGACTGCACGCGCCGCTCGTCGCGGCTGAAGGGGTAGATCGCGAGCGGCCGGTCGCCGGCGGCGATGGCGGCGACGGCCTCGTCGAGCACCCGGTAGCCGCGCAGCGGCAGGATAGGCCCGAAGATCTCGCGCTGCATCAGCGCGCAGTCCTCGGGTGCGTCGAGCACGAGGTGCGGCGCGATCCGGCGCCGCGCGACGTCGATCGCGCGCCCCGGCAGCAGCGGCAGCACGGTGGCGCCGCGTGCGCGCGCTTCGTCGAGGGCCGCGCACAGGCGCTCGAACGCGCGCGCGTCGATGATCGACGTGTAGTCGGGAGAGTCCAGGCTCGGGTAGCCGGCCGGCACGATGGCCTGCGCGAGGCGCACGAACTCGGCGATCTTCTGCTGCGGCAGCCAGACGTGGTCCACCGTGGTGCAGATCTGGCCCGCGTTCAGGCACTTCACGTAGAGGATGCGCTCGGCCGCGGTGCGCAACGGAAAGTCGTCGCAGACGATGGCCGGCGACTTGCCGCCGAGCTCCAGCGTCACCGGGCACAGGTTGGCCGCCGCGGCCGCCATCACGGCGCGTCCGGTGGTGCCCGATCCGGTGAACAGCAGGTGGTCCAGCGGCAGCTGCGAGAACGCGACGCCGACGCCACCGGTTTCGTCGAAGAAGCGCAGCTTCTCGGGCGGCAGGTAGGCGGGCATGCGCTCGATCAGCAGCGCGGCCAGGTGACGCGAGTTCTCGCTCAGCTTGACCAGCGCGCGGTTGCCGGCGGCAAAGATGGCGGCCAGCGGGACGAAGCTCAGGTTGACCGGGAAGTTCCACGGCACGATCACGCCGACGACGCCCAGCGGCTGCGGGATCACCCGGTTGCGTGCGCCGGGAAAGGTGCGCAGCTCGACCGGCCGGCGCTGCGTGCGCATCCACCCGCGCAGGTGCCCGAGCGCGTGGTCGATCGCGCCGATCGCGGGCACGATCTCGGCCAGCAGCGTCTCGTGACGCGAACGGTGGCCGTAATCGGCGCTGATCGCGTCGCACAGCGCCTGCTGGTTGTCGCGCAGAAAAGCCCGCAGTTGGCGCAGGTCGGCCTGGCGCTCGGCCAGCGCGGGAGCCCGGTTCGCGCGGAACGCTTCGCGCTGCGCTCCGAGCGCGGCGTGCAGGGCCGGGAAGCTGTGCGGATCGGCAGTCATCGGGGAGGACTCGACGGCCTACATGAAGCGCGACGCCAGTTCCTTCATGATCTCGTTCGTGCCGCCGTAGATGCGCTGCACGCGCGCGTCGACGAACAGCTCGGCGATCGGGTATTCCATCATGTAGCCGTAGCCGCCGAAGAGCTGCAGGCATTCGTCCATCACCCGGCCCTGCTGTTCGCTGACCCAGGCCTTCGCGAGCGCGGCGCGCGGCGGCGTCGAGCTCGCCCTTCAGGTGCGCGACCATGCACGCGTCGACGAAGGCGCGCGCGGCGAGCACCGTGGCCTGCACCTCGGCGAGCTTGAAGCGCGTGTTCTGGAATTCCCACAGCGGCTTGCCGAAGGCCTTGCGTTCCTTCGCGTAGCGCAGCGTCTCGGCCAGCGCGCGCTCCATCGCGCCGATGCCCTGCACCGCGATGATCAACCGCTCCTGCGGCAGCTGTTCCATGAGCTGGAAGAAGCCCTGGCCTTCCTGCCCGCCGATCAGGTGGTCGACCGGCACGCGCACGTCGTCGAAGAACAGCTCGGAGGTGTCCTGCGCGTGCAGGCCGACCTTCTCGAGCTGGCGGCCGCGGCGGAAGCCCGGCGTCGAGTCACGAGCCCCTGCGGCAGCGGCAGTCTCGACGACGATCAGCGAGATGTCTCTTTGCGCCTCCATCGGCGCCGGTCTTGCAGACGACGACGATCAGGTTCGCGTTCTGGCCGTTGGTGATGAAGGTCTTCGCGCCGTTGACGACGTAGTGGTCGCCGTCGCCGCCGTGCCGAGGTGCGCACCGCCTGCAGGTCGCTGCCGGTGCCGGGCTCGGTCATCGCGATCGCGGTGATGAACTCGCCCGTGCACATCTTCGGCAGCCAGCGCCGCTTCTGCGCCTCGGTGCCGTAGCGCAGCAGATACGGCGCGACGATCGCCGAATGCAGCCCGCCGCCCCAGCCCGAGACGTTGGCCCGCGCCTGCTCGAGCAGGATCACCGCCTCGTGGCCGAAGTCGCCGCCACCGCCGCCGTAGGCCTCGGGCGTCGACACGCAGAGCAGGCCGTTCGCTGCCGCGTCGCGCCAGACCTCGGGGTCCATCCGGCCGGCGGCGCGGAACTCGGCCGCGCGCGGCACCCAGCGCTCGGCGATGTAGCGCGCCGCCGCGTCCTGCAGCATGCGGTGCTCGTCGGTGATCCAGGGCGACGGGAAGTTGGGCAGGGTCATCGGCACCTGACGGGCCGCCCGAAGGCGCCGAGCGCCCCCGCGGGGGCAGCGAACGAAGTGAGCGTGGGGGCATCATGGTTCCAGTTGCTTGCGCGCGTTGCCGTTGATGACGCGCAGCTCGGCCAGGCTGGCCTCGATGTGCGCGCGCTTCTGCTCCAGATCGGCGATCGCCGCGTCGGTGCGCTCGACGACGAACCTGAGCTGCTGCACGCGGCCCTCGCCGTGCGCGCCGTAGAGGTCGAGGTAATGCTTGATCTCGGCCAGCGGCGCGCCGATGGCCTTGCTGCGCAGGATCAGCGCGAGCCGGGCGCGGTCGCGCCGGTTGTAGACGCGCGTGCCGTTGACGCGCCGCGGCTTGAGCAGGCCCTTGTCCTCGTAGAAGCGGATCGTGCGCAGCGTGATGCCGAACTCGCGGCACAGCTCGGTGATGCCGAACAACTCGTTGCCACCGTCGTCGCGGTGCGCATCGACCACCTCCCGGGCGGAAGCGGCGGCGCGCCGGCGTACCGCCTCGGGCATGGTCACAACACGCGCTGCAGCTTCATGGCCACGCTCATGTCACCGCTGACCTTGAAGTGGCCCATCATGAAGCCGGTCGTCGGCTCGAGCTCGCCGGTCAGCAACTCGACCAGTTTGCCGTGCGAGATCGCGATCGTGCAGTCGACGTCCCGGTTCTCGTTGCCGACGGTGTTGGGCACCGAACGGCCGTCGAGCACGATCACGCCGTCGTCACCGCAATCGAACTTGAGCGTCGCGTTCAGGCCGCTGGCGTCGCCCATCCGGGTGCGCAGCGTCTCGGTGCAGGTTTGCATGTCCATGAAGACAGACCTCGTCGAATGGGGAATGCCTGTGATGCTAGCCACGCCGCATGACGCTCGCATTCTCGTAATTACTCATGAGGGATCTCGTTGACGTTAACGTCACCCTGCTGCCTAATCCGGGCGATGGATCGATACCGCAGCGTCTTCCGCCCCGGCCTGTTCGACGGCCAGGTGCACTGGGTCACCGGCGGCGGCAGCGGCATCGGCCGCTGCGTCGCGCACGAGCTGGCGTCGCTGGGCGCCACCGTCGTGATCAGCGGCCGCAGCCAGGACAAGCTCGACCGTGTCGCCGCCGAGATCGCCGAGGACGGCGGACGCGCCCACACCGTGGCCTTCGACATCCGCGACGAAGAGGCGGTGAAAGCCGGTGTCGCCGCGGTGGTCGAAGCGCACGGGCCGGTGACGGGGCTGGTCAACAACGCCGGCGGCCAGTTCCCGGCGCCGCTGATGGCGATCGGCAAGAAGGGCTTCGACGCGGTGGTTGCGAACAACCTGACCGGTGGCTTCCTGATGATGCGCGAGCTGTTCAACCAGTGCATGCAGGCGCACGGCGGCGCGGTCGTCAACATGACGGCCGACTTCCGCAACGGCATGCCCGGCATGGGCCACAGCGGCGCCGCGCGCGCCGGCATGAGCAACCTGACGATGACCGCCGCCTTCGAATGGGCGCACGCCGGCGTGCGCGTCAACGCGGTCGCGCCGGGCTGGATCGCCAGCAGCGGCATGGACACCTACGGCGGCGCGATGAAGGCCCTGATCCCGAAGCTGAAACAGCACGTGCCGCTGCGGCGCATGGGCGTCGAGGCCGAGGTCAGCGGCGCGATCGTCTTCCTGCTCTCGCCGGCCGCGAGCTTCATCACCGGCGTCACGCTGCAGATCGACGGCGCGGCCTCGCTCGGCAGCGAGATCTTCCCGCTCGGCGCCGAGTCGAAGTCGGTGCCCTTCGACGGCTTCCACCGCGCCGTGACGCCCGAGGTGCTGCGGTGACGCCGAGACGACCGCTCGCGGCCAGTTGCGGCCGTTCGTTGCGACCGGCATGGCGCGAGATCGGGCCGCCGGGGCGCGCGCTCCGCTCATGTCCCCCGGGCTGGGCTGCGCCCAGCCCTCCTCCTTTACTTCGCTCCACCGGCGCACCCGCCGCCCTTGGCCGCCGAGCCATGGGTGGCGCGCGACCGGCGCCCGCCACCGCGGTGTCGGATCGGGACGGTGGGGCGTGCTGTGGAGCGAAGTAAAGGAGGAGCGACGGGCGAAGCCCGGCGCGGGGGACATGAGCGGAGCGGCGCGCCCCGCCGCGGCCCGATCTCGCGCCCATGCCGGCACGCAGAACGAACGTCCGCAAGGGGCCGATGGCCGCCGCTGGCGGGGGACTTCTCGCGGCGCGCCAGCTTCGCCAGGGCCTGAACATGCCGGCCCTCGGGACGAACCTCGACGCGAGTTCGCCGGCCTTCCGGGCCAACGCGCAGCGCATGGAAGAGCGCCTGGCCGAGGTGCGCGCGCTCGAGGCCAAGGTCGTCGCCGAGTCGGCGAGCAAGCGCGACAAGTTCGAGGCGCGCGGCCAGTTGCTGCCGCGCGAACGGGTGGCGCGGCTGATCGACCGCGGCAGCGAGTTCGTCGAGCTCAGCCCGCTGGCCGGACTGGGCATGCACGACGACGACGGCAAGAAGAACGTGCTCGGTGGCGGCAGCATCGTCGGCATCGGCGTCGTCGCCGGCAAGCGCGTGCTGGTCTCGGCCAGCGACAGCGCGGTCAAGGGCGGCACCGTCGCGCCGATGGGGCTGAAGAAGGCGCTGCGCGCGCAGGAGCTCGCCGCCGAGAACAAACTGCCGCTGATCGCGCTGGTCGAATCCGGCGGCGCGAACCTGATGTACCAGGCCGAGATCTTCGTCGACGGCGGGCGCACCTTCGCGAACCAGGCCCGGCTGTCGGCGGCCGGCATCCCGCAGATCGCGGTGGTGCACGGCGCGTCCACCGCCGGCGGCGCCTACCTGCCGGGACTCAGCGACTACGTGGTGCTGGTGCGCGGGCGTTCCAGCATCTACCTCGCCGGGCCGCCGCTGGTGAAGGCCGCGATCGGCGAGGACGCGACCGAAGAGGAACTGGGTGGCGCCGAGACCCATGCCCAGGTCACGGGCCTGGGCGAGTACCTGACCGAGAACGACGCGCATGCGATCGCGCTGACGCGCGAGCTCGTCGACAAGCTGCCCTGGGACTGCGTGCCACCGCGCGCCGCCGCGCCCGAGCCGCTGTTCGGCACCGAAGAACTGCTGGGCGTGGTGCCGGCCGACGAGCGCGAGCCCTACGACGTGCGCGAGGTCGTCGCGCGGCTGGTCGACGCGTCGGACTTCCTCGAGTTCAAGGCCCCCTACGCCACCGACACGGTCTGCGGCCACGCCAGGCTGCACGGCCATGCGGTCGGCATCGTCGGCAACAACGGCCCGATCCAGCCGAACGGCAGCACGAAGGCGGCGCAGTTCATCCAGCTCTGCGACCAGGCCGGCACGCCGCTGGTCTTCCTGCAGAACACCACCGGCTACATGGTCGGCCGCGCGGCCGAGCAGGCCGGCGCCATCAAGCACGGCAGCAAGATGATCCAGGCGGTGGCGAATGCGCGCGTGCCGAAGTTCACCGTCGTGCTCGGCGGCAGCTACGGCGCCGGCAACTACGGCATGTGCGGGCGCGGCTTCGACCCGCGCTTCATCTTCGCCTGGCCGAGTGCGCGCACCGCGGTGATGGGCGGTGCGCAGGCGGCCAAGGTGATGGACATCCTGAACCGCAACAAGCTCGAACGCATGGGCCTGCCGGCCGTTGAGGAGGCGCTGGCCGCGATGAGCGACGCGCTGCGCCTGCGCCTGGACGCCGAGAGCGCGGCGCTCTTCGGCACCGCGCGGCTGTGGGACGACGGCATCGTCGACCCGCGCGACACGCGCCGGCTCCTCGGCCTGGGCCTGGACATCGCTAGGGAAGCATCACAACGCACGCTGCGACCGAACACCTTCGGCGTGGCGCGCATGTAAGGAGACAGCGCATGAAGTTCACGACCGAGCACCGCCAGATCGAGGACACGGTGATCAAGTTCTGCGACAAGGAGATCAACCCCTTCGTCGCCGAATGGGAGGCTGCCGAGGAATTCCCCAGCCACGAACTCTTCAAGAAGCTCGGCAACCTGGGCCTGATGGGGCTGAAGTACCCCGAGGAATTCGGCGGCGCCGGGCTGGACTTCAGCTACTCGATGGTGATGGCGGAAGCTTTAGGCCAGTGCAACTGCGGCGGCGTGCCGATGGCCATCGGCGTGCAGACCGACATGGCCACACCGGCGCTGGCCCGCTTCGGCTCGGACGATCTGAAGCGCGAGTTCCTCGCGCCGACGATCGCCGGCGATGTCGTCGCCTGCCTGGGCGTGAGCGAAGCCGGCGGCGGCAGCGACGTGGCGGCGGTGAAGACCACGGCGCGCAGCGATGGCGGCGACTACGTGATCAACGGCAGCAAGATGTGGATCACCAACGGGCTGAAGGCCGACTGGTGCTGCCTGCTCGCGAACACCAGCCCGATTTCACCCGATACCCCGCCGCACAAGAACAAGAGCCTGATCGTGGTGCCGATGGACGCCCCGGGCATCACGAAGCAGAAGATCAAGAAGATCGGCATGAACAGCAGCGACACCGCGCAGCTGTTCTTCGACGACGTGCGCGTGCCCAAGCGCCACCTGATCGGCCAGGAAGGCCTGGGCTTCACCTTCCAGATGCTGCAGTTCCAGGAAGAGCGGCTGTGGGGCGCGGCGAGTTCGCTGCGCAGCCTGGACCGGCTCATCGACCAGACCATCGACTACACGCGCGAGCGCAAGGCCTTCGGCAAGAGCATCCTCGACAACCAGGTCGTCCACTACCGGCTGGCCGAGCTGCGCACCGAGGTCGAGGCGCTGCGCGCGCTGACCTACCGCGCGGTCGAGATGTACGTCGGCGGCAAGGACGTGACCAAGCTCGCCAGCATGGCCAAGCTCAAGTGTGGCCGGCTCAGCCGCGAGGTCACCGACGCCTGCCTGCAGTACTGGGGCGGCATGGGGTTCACCTGGGACAACCCGATCTCGCAGGCGTACCGCGATTCGCGCCTGGTCTCGATAGGCGGCGGCGCCGACGAGGTGATGCTGGGCATCATCTGCAAGCTCGAAGGCACGCTCCCCAGGAAATGACGACCACCCCCGTAGCGGCTGTGCCGCTCCCCCTCGAGGGGGCCGAGCAGCGACGAGAAACAGTCCCTGCGGACTGTTTCTCGCCTGCGAGGGCCCGCGGGCATGCATGCCCGCGGGCGGCGCGGGTGGACCGGCGAAGCCGGATCCACCGCGCCCGCTCGATCGCGTTGCGTTGATCGCACCAGGAGAATCGCTTGGACACATTGCTCGTTCGTCACGAAGGCCCGGTGCTGCACCTCACGCTGAACCGGCCCGAGGTCCGCAACGCGATGTCGCTGGCGATGGTGCTGGAGCTGCGCGAGGCGCTGGCCAACGCCGAGGCCGATGGCCTCACGCGCGTCATCGTGCTGCGCGGCGCCGGCGGCCATTTCTGCGCCGGTGCCGACCTGAAGGACATGGCCGGCGCACGCGCGAAGCTGGCCGACGACCCGGACGCCATCGTCAAGGTCAACGCCGCGTTCGGCGAGCTCTGCGTCGCGTTCGCGAGCACCGGGCTGGCGCTGGTTGCCGTGCTCGAAGGCTCGGTGATGGGCGGCGGCCTCGGCCTGGCCTGCGTCGCCGACGTCGCGCTGGCCGGCACCAGCGCGGTGTTCAGGCTGCCCGAGACCAGCCTCGGCGTGGTGCCGGCGCAGATCGCGCCCCTCCTCGTCGAGCGGCTGGGCTATTCGGAGGCCCGGCGCCTGGCCGTCACCGGCGGCCGGCTCGACGCCAACGCGGCGCTGGACCTGCGCCTGGTCCACGCCGTGCATGCGTCGGGTGCGCTGGAGAACGCGCTCGCCGCCGTCATCCACGAGATCCTGCAATGCGCCCCCGGCGCGGTGGCCGCGAGCAAGGCCTTGATCGCCAAGGCGCGCCTGCACTCGCCGGCGTCGCTGGTGCAGGAGGCGGCCGAGGTGTTCTCGAAGGCCGCGCTCGGCGCCGAGGGGCTGGAAGGCACGACCGCGTTCCTTCAGAAGCGCAAGGCGAGCTGGGTTCCATGAGACCCCCAGGCTCGCTCGCGCTCGCCACCCCCCGAGGGGGCCGTCCGCCAGCGGCCCGGCGGAGCCGGTTCCGCGGCGGGAAGCTTGGCTTCAACGTTGCACTTCATGCGTTGCGCCTTACGCGCCGCGCCGTGGACGGCTGACATGTTCGGCAAGATCCTGATCGCAAACCGGGGGGAGATCGCCTGCCGCGTGATCCGGACCGCGCGGCGCCTGGGCTACCGCACGGTGGCGGTCTACAGCGACGCGGACGCGAGCGCGCTGCACGTGCGCCAGGCGGACGAGGCGGTTCGCATCGGCGAAGCGCCGGCCTCGGCCTCGTACCTGAACATAGCCGCGCTGCTGACGGCCGCGCGCCGCACCGGCGCCGACGCGGTGCACCCGGGCTACGGCTTCCTCTCCGAGCGCGCCGACTTCGCGCAGGCCTGTGCCGACGCGGGCCTGGTCTTCATCGGCCCGCCGCCCGAGGCGATCCGCGCGATGGGCGACAAGGCCGGTGCCAAGCGCCGCATGCTCGCCGCCGGCGTGCCCTGCGCGCCGGGCTACCTGGGCGAGGACCAGAGCGACGAGCGCCTGGTCGCCGAAGCCGGGGCGCTGGGCCTGCCGCTGCTCGTCAAGGCCGTGGCCGGCGGTGGCGGCCGCGGCATGCGGCTGGTGCGCACGATGGCCGAACTGCCCGAGGCGCTGGCCGGCGCACGGCGCGAGGCGAGCAGCGCCTTCGGCGACGGCAGGCTGATGCTCGAACGGCTGATCGCCGACGGCCGCCACATCGAGATCCAGGTCTTCGCCGACGCGCACGGCCATGCCGTGCACCTGGGCGAGCGCGACTGCACCGCGCAGCGCCGGCGGCAGAAGGTGATCGAGGAAGCGCCCTCGCCCGTCGTCGACGCCGCGATGCGTGCCGCGATGGGCCGCGACGCGGTGGCCGCGGCGCTGGCGGTGGGCTACCGCGGCGCCGGCACGGTGGAGTTCATCGTCGACGCGGCGATGAAGCACCACTTCCTCGAGATGAACACGCGGCTGCAAGTCGAGCACCCGGTCACCGAATGCATCACCGGGCTCGACCTCGTCGAATGGCAGTTGCGCGTCGCCGCCGGCGAGCCGCTGCCGCTGACGCAGGACCAGATCGTCTTCAGCGGGCATGCGATCGAGGCCCGGCTCTATGCCGAGGACCCCTACGACGGCTGGACACCGCAGACCGGCCGCATCACCGGCTGGCGGCCCGAAGCCACGGCCATCCGCATCGACCATGGCATCGAGGAAGGCGACGAGGTCGCGCCCTGGTACGACGCGATGGTCGCCAAGTTCATCGCCTACGGCACCGACCGCGCCGACGCCCTGCGGCGCCTGACCCACGCGCTCGAGGACGTGCCGCTGCTCGGCCCGAAGAACAACGGCCGCTTCCTGCGCGACCTGCTGAACCACCCGCAGTTCGGCGCGGCGACGATGACGACGACCCGACTCGACGAATGGGCCGCCACCGGCGAAGCGCTGCTGCAGCGCCCTGCCCCGAGCGACGAGGCCTGGCGACTCGCCGCGGCACTGCTGGCGCCGACGGGCGGCGCGCGGCCGGCCAGCGTCGCCGCCTTCGACCTGACGCTGCAGTGCAACGGCGAACAGCGCACGCAGCGCGCGCCGCCCGAAGGCGTGACGATCCTGGCGCAGGACGGCGTGCGGCTGCGCGTCGCGATCGATGGCGTGCAGCGCCACGTGACGGCGGTCCGCGACGGCGCCACGCTGCAGTTGGCGCTGGCGGGCGCGGTGTTCGGCTTCGCCGAGCCTTCGCCCTACCCCGTGCGCGATCGCGGCGCCGACCCGAAGCGCGCCTGCGCGCCGGTGGCCGGCGTCGTCGCGCAGGTGCTGGTGGCCGCCGGTGACCGCGTCGCGGCCGGCCAGCCGCTGGTCTGCGTCGAGGCGATGAAGATGGAGATGTGGCTCAACGCCGCCGCGGCGGGCACCGTGCGCGCCGTCCACGTCGGGACCCGGGACACGGTCGCTGCTGGTGCCTTGCTCGTCGAACTGGAGATTGCCGAATGACGACCCACGACAAGGCCATCCTGACCTGCGCGCTGACCGGCGTGTTGACCAACCCCAAGCAGCACCCGGTGCCGGTGACGCCGGCGCAGATGGCGGCCGAGGCGCGCGACGCCTTCAACGCCGGCGCCAGCATCATGCACGTGCACCTGCGTTCGCAGGAACCCGGCCAGGGCCATTTGCCGAGCTGGGACCCCGACGTCGCCGAAGCCGTGGTCGGCGCGATCCGCGATGCCTGCCCGGGCGTGATCATCAACCTGACCACCGGCGTCGTCGGCAAGGACATCTCGGGTCCCGTCGCCTGCCTGCGCCGCGTGAAGCCGGAAGCCGCGGCCTGCAACGCCGGCAGCCTGAACTACCTGAAGATCAAGGACGACGGCAGCTGGGCCTGGCCGCCGATGGTCTTCGACAACCCGGTGGCCAAGGTCCAGGCGATGCTCGACGTGATGAACGAGCTGCACATCCACCCCGAGTTCGAGTGCTTCGACGTCGGCATCGTGCGCAGCGTGGCGATGTACCTGAAGGCCGGCCTCTTCAGCGGCGTGCCCGAAGTCAACTTCGTGATGGGCGTGGCCAGCGGCATGCCTTGCGATGCCGACCTGCTGGCCTTGCTGCCGCGCTACGCGCCGCCGGGCGCCGTCTGGCAGACGACGCTGATCGGCCGCGCCGAGATCTGGCCGGTGCACCAGAGGACGGCCGAGCTCGGCGGCATGCTGCGCACCGGGCTCGAGGACACGTTCTACCTGCCCGGCGGCGAGCGCGCGACCGGCAACGGCGTGCTGATCGAGGCGCTGGCCCGCTGCGCGCGCGACGCCGGGCGCGAGGTGGCGAGCCCGGCCGAGGCCCGCGCCAGGCTGGGGTTGCGCGCATGACGGCGCCTGCCCACCGCGACGCCGCCGAGCAGGCGCGGCTGGAAGCGGCGCTGGTCGAGCTGTTCGAGCGCCACATCGCGTTCAACGCGGTGCTCGGGCTGAAGGTCGATTCGCTGGTGCCGGGCGACGTGCGGCTGCGCTTCGCGATGCGGCCGGACCTCGTCGGCCATTACACCTACGGCCGGCTCCACGGCGGCGTGATCTCGTCCGTGCTCGACGCGCTCGGCGGCCTCGCGCTGATGGTCGCGATCGCCGAGCGCCACCCGCACGACAACATGCTGCAGGTGATGCAGCGCTTCTCGAAGATGGGGACGATCGACCTGCGCACGGACTTCCTGCGCCAGGGGCTGGGCCGGCATTTCGTCGGTCACGGCGAGGTCACCCGGCTGGGCGGGCGCATCGGGTCGACCCAGATGCGGCTGGTCAACGACGAGGGCACGCTGATCGCCACCGGCGCGGCGGCCTACGTCGTCGCCTGAGCGCGCCCCGAGCCGCGCTTCATCGCCGCTTAACCCAGCGGCAGCGGTCCCCGGTTAGGCTGGCGCCTTGCAACGCCCTTGCCATCGCCGATGAGCTCAACGCGCCGGTCCGACCGCTTCCCCAGCCTGACCCTGGCGATCATGCTCGTGCTCGCCGCGGCCGGCGTCGCCTTTCTCGTCGCGCCAGCCCAAGGCCGCACCGAAGCCGTGCCGCGCGCGGTGGCAACGCGTGGACCGATGGCCGCCGACGAGCTGAACAACATCGACGTGTTCCGCCGCGTTTCGCCGTCGGTGGTGCACATCACGACGCTCGCGAGCCAGCGCGACTTTTTCTCGATGAACGTGCAGGAAGTGCCCAGCGGCACCGGCACCGGCTTCATCTGGGATGCGCAAGGCCACATCGTCACCAACTTCCACGTGATCCAGGGCGCGAACGCGGCGCGCGTGACCTTGTCCGACCACAGCACCCACCCGGCGACGCTGGTGGGCGCGTTTCCCGACCGCGACCTCGCGGTGCTGAAGATCGACGTGCCGCGCGCCAAGCTGCCGCCGATCCCGCTCGGCACCAGCCGCGACCTGCTCGTCGGCCAGAAGGTCTACGCGATCGGCAACCCGTTCGGGCTGGACCAGACGCTGACCACCGGCATCGTCAGCGCGCTGAACCGCGAGATCGACTCGGTGACGCAGCGCACGATCCGCGGCGTGATCCAGACCGACGCGGCGATCAACCCCGGCAACTCCGGCGGCCCGCTGCTCGACAGCGCGGGCCGGCTGATCGGCGTCAACACCGCGATCTACAGCCCGAGCGGCGCCAATGCCGGCATCGGTTTCGCGATCCCCGTCGACGAGGTGAACCGCATCGTGCCGCGGCTGATCCGCGACGGCCGCGTCGTGCGCCCGGCGATCGGCATCACCGCCGGCCCGCCGGCGCTGACGCGCGCGCTCGACCTGCCCCGCGGCATCGCATTGATCCAGGTCCGCCCCGGCAGCCCCGCGGCGCGCGCGGGGCTGCTGCCCTTCCGCCAGGGCCGCGGCGATCAGATCGTGTCCGGCGACGTGATCACCGCGGTGAACGGTGTTGCGGTCGCCGACCTCGACGACATGCTCTCGCTGTTCGAGGACCGCAACCCGGGCGACCGCGTCACCCTCAGCGTCTGGCGCGCCGGCCAGACACGCCAGGTCGAGGTCACGCTGGCCGCGGCGGACTGAGTGCGGACGAAGGCCCGAGCGTGTCCCGCACGCGAGGGCTGACGCCGCCGCGCCGCCGGCCGGCCCGCGCGGGCCGGCCGGGTGGCGTCAGCCGTGCTTCTTGTCGAAGAACTGCTCGTCTTCGGTGGAGCCCTTCAGCGCCGCGGTCGACGCTTCGCGCTCGATCGTCGTCGTCACCGCGTCGAAGTAGCCGGTGCCGACCTCGCGCTGGTGCTTCACCGCGGTGAAGCCGCGTCTCGGCGGCGGCGAACTCGCTTCTCCTGCAGCTCGACGAAGGCGCTCATGTTGTTGCGCGCGTAGCCGTAGGCGAGGTCGAACATCGAGTAGTTCAGGCGTGGAAGCCGGCCAGCGTGATGAACTGGAACTTGTAGCCCATCGCGCCCAGCTCGCGCTGGAACTTGGCGATCGTCGCGTCGTCGAGGTTCTTCTTCCAGTTGAACGACGGCGAGCAGTTGTAGGCGAGCAGCTTGCCCGGGAACTTGGCGTGGATCGCGTCGGCGAAGGCCTTCGCGAACGCGAGGTCGGGCTTGCCGGTCTCGCACCAGATCAGGTCGGCATAGGGCGCGTAGGCCAGGCCGCGGCTGATCGCCTGCTCGAGGCCGTTGCGCGTCTTGAAGAAGCCTTCGACGGTGCGCTCGCCGGTCATGAAGGGCTTGTCGTTGTCGTCGACGTCGCTGGTCACCAGGTCGGCGGCCTCGGCGTCGGTGCGCGCGAGCAGGATCGTCGGCGTGCCCATCACGTCGGCCGCCAGGCGCGCGGCGACGAGCTTGGCCACCGCTTCGCGCGTCGGCACCAGCACCTTGCCGCCCATGTGGCCGCACTTCTTGACGCGAGGCCAGCTGGTCCTCGAAGTGCACGCCGGCGGCGCCGGCGTCGATCATCGACTTCATCAGCTCGAAGGCGTTGAGCACGCCGCCGAAGCCGGCCTCGGCATCGGCGACGATCGGCGCGAAGTAGTCGACGTCGTTCTTGCCTTCGCTCCACTGGATCTGGTCGGCACGCGCGAAGGTGTTGTTGATGCGCTTGACGACCTTCGGCACCGAGTCCACCGAGTACAGCGACTGGTCGGGGTACATCTCGCCGTTGCTGTTGGCGTCGCCGGCGACCTGCCAGCCCGACAGGTAGATCGCCTTCAGGCCGGCCTTGACCTGCTGCATCGCCTGGTTGCCGGTCAGCGCGCCGAGCGTGTTGACGAAGGGCTCGGTGTTGACCAGGTTCCACAGCTTCTCGGCGCCGCGCTTGGCCAGCGTGTGCTCGATCTGCGACGGAGCCGCGCAGGCGCACGACGTCGGCGGCGCTGTAGCCGCGCTGGATGCCTTTCCAGCGCGGGTTCTCGTGCCCAGTCCTTCTCGAGGGCGGCGGCTTGCTGTTCACGGCTTGCAGTGTTCATCGCGAAAACTCCTGGTGACGAAGAAGAGGAAATCGCCTCCAGCGTAACTGCTGCACTGCCGCAATGGAATACTTCTATCTTATATAAGACACAAGATTGAGATTCATGTAAATCAACAGCTTAGGTCACTACTTTCGTGATGTGAACTGGCGTTTTCTCATATGGCGAAGTTTGCTGCGCTGCAGCGCGCCACATTTGCACATTGCAGAAAGCAGAATTCGCAATGCGAGAGCAGAGCCTCCGATCGCGGCCGACCGCGGGCGCTTGCCGCCGCCAGACCGTCCAGCCGACCCTCGCGTTCGCTTCCGTATCATCCGCGGCACGTCCCAGACCGCGCCGGCCATGAGCTCCTTCGCCTTCCTCTCCGACAACCATTTCCTGAAGGCGCCGCCGGCGGCCGACGGGCTGCGCTACGCGGTGGCCGGCATCGCCTGGGACGGCTCGACGACGAACCGGCCCGGTGCCCGCTTCGGCCCGCGCGCGATCCGTGAGGCCAGCCACATGCTGTGCGACGGCACCCACCCGCTGTTCGACTGCAGCCCGCTCGGCCAGTTCGGCGATGCCGGCGACCTGGCCCTGCCCAACACCTCGCTCGAGGCGATGCGCGCCACGCTGCAGCCGCTGGCCGCGGCGCTGATCCGGCGCCACCACATGGCCTGGCTGGGCGGCGACCATTCGATCACGCTGCCGCTGCTGCGCGAGTACCGGGCCTGGCTCGGCCGGCCGCTGGCGGTGATCCACTTCGACGCCCATTGCGACACCTGGAGCGACCACTTCGGCGAGCCCAGCGGCCACGGCACCTGGGTCCGCGAGGCGTTCGAAGAAGGCCTGGTGCTGCCGCAATGCTTCACCCAGATCGGCATCCGTTCGGCCGCCGAGCGCGCCGCGCGCGATTACGTGCGCGAACAAGGCGGACAGATCTTCGGCGCACGCGATCTGCGCGGGCAGGAGAGCGCCGCGCAGCTCGCCCCGGTGCTGGAGGCCGTGCGCGAGCGGCTCGCCGAGCACGGCCAGCCGCCGGTCTACCTGAGCCTGGACATCGACTGCCTGGACCCGGCCTTCGCGCCCGGCACCGGCACGCCCGAGCCGGGCGGACTGAGCACGAACCAGGTGCTGACGCTGCTCGAGCAGAGCGCCGACCTGCCCTTCGTCGGCATGGACTGCGTCGAGGTCGCGCCCGCCTACGACCACGCCGAACTGACCAGCAACGCGGCGGCAAATTTCGTCTGGACCTATCTCTGCGGACGCCTCGCGCATGGCGCGGCGCCGCGCCAAGGTCCGACGGGCTCCTAGAGCACCAGCGCGGTGGTGCGCTTCACCGTGCGCAGCACGAGCATCGAGTTCGAGCGCAGCACGCCGGGCAGGCGCGGCAGCACGTCGGCGTGGAAGCGTTCCAGGTCCTCGGCGTCGCGGTAGGTGAAACGCACCAGGTAGTCGTTCGCGCCGGCGACGTAGAAGCAGTCCAGGATCTCGGGCACGTCGCGCACCGCGCGCTCGAAGGCTTCCAGCCGGTGCGGCTGGGTGCTGTCGAGGTTGACGATGGTGTAGCTCAGGCCATGCCGACCCACTGCCTTGGGGTTGAGCAGCGCCACGTACTGGGCGATGACACCGGCCTCTTCGAGCGCCTTCACCCGACGCAGGCAGGCCGACGGCGACAAGTGCACGCGCTGCGCCAGCTCGACGTTCGACAGGCGCCCGTCGCGCTGCAACTCGTCCAGGATCGCGTGGTCGAGGCTGTCCAGCGACGCATGGCGTTGCGGCGGTTCGGCTGAAATTCGCATGTCGTGGCGCGATGTTGCTCGGATCCCGCATGATATTGCGTGGCCGCGGGCTTTCCCGCAGCCACGCCGCAAGCACATTGCGCAGCGCCTTCTCTAGACTGTCGGCGTTGCGGCCTGATCAGCCCCACCGTCGCCCACCCTGGAGAACACGATGCGCACCGAACTCGACGCCTACTGGATGCCCTTCACGGCAAACCGCCAGTTCAAGAAGTCGCCGCGCCTGCTCGCCCGTTCGTCGGGCATGCACTACTGGGACGACCAGGGCCGCCAGATCCTCGACGGCGTCGCCGGGCTGTGGTGCGTCAACGCCGGCCACGGGCGGCCGAAGATCGTCAAGGCGATCCAGGACCAGGCCGCCGAGATGGATTTCGCGCCGCCGTTCCAGATGGCGCACCCGAAGGCCTTCGAGCTCGCCGATCGGGTCGCGAAGATCGCGCCGGCCGGCATGGGCAAGGTGTTCTTCACCAACTCGGGTTCCGAATCGGTGGAGACGGCGCTGAAGATGGCCATCGCCTACCACCGCGTGCGCGGCGACGGCTCGCGCACCCGGCTCATCGGGCGCGAGCGCGGTTACCACGGCGTCAACTTCGGCGGCATCTCGGTCGGCGGCATCGTCGGCAACCGCAAGATGTTCGGCACCCTGCTCGCCGGCGTGGACCACATCCGCCACACCCACGACCCGGCGCGCAACGCCTTCAGCGTCGGCCAGCCGGCGCATGGCGCCGAGTACGCCGACGACCTGGAGCGTCTGGTCGCGCTGCACGACGCGTCGACGATCGCGGCGGTGATCGTCGAGCCGGTGGCCGGTTCCACCGGCGTGCTGATCCCGCCGCAGGGCTATCTGCAGCGCCTGCGCGAGATCTGCGACAAGCACGGCATCCTGCTCATCTTCGACGAGGTCATCACCGGCTTCGGGCGCACCGGCCAGCCGTTCGCGGCGCAGACCTTCGGCGTCACGCCGGACCTGATGACGGTGGCCAAGGGCCTCACCAACGGCTGCGTGCCGATGGGCGCGGTGATCGTGAAGGACGCGATCCACGACGCCTTCATGAACGGCCCCGAGCACCTGATCGAGTTCTTCCACGGCTACACCTACTCGGCGCACCCGCTCGCCTGCGCGGCCGGCCTCGCGCACGCTGGACACCTACGCCGACGAGGGCCTGCTCACGCGCGCCGGCGAGCTGCAGGGCTACTTCGCCGACGCGGTGCATTCGCTCAAGGGCGAGCCGAACGTCATCGACGTGCGCAACATCGGTCTGATCGGCGGCATCGAGCTGGCGCCGCTGCCGGGCGAGCCGACCAAGCGCGCGTTCAACGTCTTTCTCGACCTGTACGAGAAGGGCCTGATGGTGCGCACCACCGGCGACACCGTCGCGCTGTCGCCGCCGCTGATCATCGAGCGCGGCCAGATCGACCAGATCGTCGACATGCTGCGCGCCGCACTGCGGCGCGCCGCCTGACGCACCCAACGACCGCCGCAGCAACGTGCCGCCCTTGCTGGACACCGACGCGACCCTGGCCCGCGATTCGTACTACGCCGCGACGGCCGTGCGCGGCCCCGGCCATGCCGCGCTGCAAGGCGGCACGAGCTGCGACGTGGCCATCGTCGGCGGCGGCCTGGCGGGGCTGTCGGCGGCGCTCGAACTGGCCCAGCGCGGCCTCGACGTGGTGCTGCTCGAGGCGCGCGAAGTCGGCTGGGGCGCGAGCGGACGCAACGGCGGCCAGGCGATCCACGGCCTGGCCTGCGACCAGGCCACGATCGAGGACCAGCTCGGTCTGGACGACGCCCGGCGCGTCTGGGCGATGTCGATCGAGGCGCTGGACCTGATCCGCGAGCGCATCGCGCGCCACGCGATCGCCTGCGACTGGCGCGACGGCTACCTCGGGCTGGCGACGAGCGCGCGCAAGGGCGCCGAGCTGGCCGCCTGGGCCGACCGCATCGAGTCGGTCTACGGCTACCCGCTGCAGCGCATCGCGCCAGGGCAGATCGGCGACTGGATCGCCAGCTCGCGCTACCACAGCGGCGTGCACGACCCGCGCTCGGGCCATCTGCATCCGCTCAAGTACACGCTGGGGCTGGCGAAGGCCGCCGCCGCTGCGGGCGCGCGGCTGCACGAGAACACGCCGGTGCAGGCGCTGGTGGCCGGCGCGCAGCCGGTGCTGCGCACGGCCGGCGGCGAGGTGCGCGCGCGCCAGGTGCTGCTCGCCGGCAACGTCTACCTGCATGCCTCGCTGCCCGAACTGGCGCCGGCGTTGAACGCCCGCATCATGCCGGTCGGCACGTACATTGCTTGCAGCGAAGCGCTGGATCCGCAGCGCGCCGACCGCCTGATCCCCTCGCGTGCGGCGGTCTGCGACACCAACTTCGTGCTCGACTACTTCCGCACCACCAACGACCACCGCATGCTCTACGGCGGGCGGGTCAGCTACAGCACGGTGACGCCGGCGCACCTGGCCGAATCGATGCGGCGCCGGATGGTCCGCACCTTCCCGCAGCTCGAAGGCGTGAAGATCGACCACGCCTGGGGCGGCTTCGTCGACATCTCGATGAACCGAGCCCCCGATTTCGGCCGCCTGCCGTCGGCGCCCAACATCTACTACCTGCAAGGCTTCTCCGGCCACGGGCTGGCGCTGACCGGGCTGGCCGGGCGCCTGGTCGCCGAGGCGATCGCCGGCGACGCGTCGCGCTTGGACGTCTTCGCCCGGCTGCGCCATCGCGCCTTCCCCGGCGGCGCGTTGCTGCGCACGCCGGCGCTGGTGCTCGGGATGGCCTGGTACCGCCTGCGCGATATGCTCGGCTGACACTCCCATGGCGCGCCGTCCCATCGTCCTCATCCCGGCCTGCAACCAGCAGATCGGCGACCACCCGTTCCACGTCGCGGGCCGCAAATACGCCGACGCGGTGCGCCTGGCCGGCGCGCTGCCGCTGGTCGTGCCGCGCGCGCTGCCGGAGGAAATCGACGAACTGCTCGACCTCGCCGACGGCGTGCTGCTGACCGGCTCGCCGTCCAACGTGCACCCGTCGAACTTCGGCGAGGCGGTGCACGACCCGTCGCTGCCGCTGGACCCCGAGCGCGACGACTGGACGCTGCCGCTGATCCGGCGCGTGCTGGCGCGCGGCGTGCCCTTGTTCTCCATCTGCCGCGGCACCCAGGAAGTGAACGTCGCGCTCGGCGGCAGCCTGCACCAGGCGGTGCAGGAAGTGCCGGGACACGCCGACCACCGCGGCCCGAAGGGCCAGGGCGCCGAGACGACCTACGGCATCGCGCACCGCGTCGACGTCGTGCCCGGCGGCCTGCTCGACACGCTCGTCGGGCGGCCGAGCTTCGAAGTCAACTCGGTGCATGGCCAGGGCATCGACGCGCCTGGCCGACGGCCTGCGCGTCGAGGCGCGGGCCCCCGACGGCCTGGTCGAGGCGTTCACCGAGCCGGGCGCCCCGGGCTTCAATCTCTGCGTGCAGTGGCACCCGGAATGGCGGGCCGCGTTCAACCCGGTCTCGATGCAGTTGTTCGACGCGTTCGGCCACGCCGTGCGCACCTATCGCGACCGCGTGCGCGGCCCTTTGCCACGGATTCCTGCAATCTCCGATTGACTCAGGGTTCCGGCGCCGCCCCTTGACGCGGCGCACAAGCAAAGACAGGTGATTCCATGATGGTCAGAGAACCATTCACATTCGGCGAGCTGGAACAGTGGCTCGACAAGCATCGCGTGACCGAGGTCGAGTGCCTGGTGCCCGACCTCACCGGCGTCGCGCGCGGCAAGATCCTGCCGCGCGAGAAGTTCACCGAGGACCGCGGCATGCGGCTGCCCGAGGCGGTGGTCGCGATGGGCGTGACCGGCGAATTTCCCGAAGAAGGGCCGTACTACGACGTGATCAGCCCGACCGACCAGGACATGCACCTGCGGCCGGACCCGTCCACCGTGCGCATCGTGCCCTGGGCGGTGGACCCGACGGCGCAGGTCATCCACGACTGCTTCGACAAGACCGGCAAGCTGGTGCCGTTCGCGCCGCGCTCGGTGCTGCGCCGGGTCTGCGAGCTGTACGCCGCCGAAGGCTGGGACCCGGTGGTCGCGCCCGAGCTCGAGTTCTACCTCGTCGCGCGCAACACCGACCCCGACATCCCGCTGAAGCCGCCGATCGGCCGCAGCGGGCGCGCCGAGACCTCGCGCCAGGCCTATTCGATCGACGCCGTCAACGAGTTCGACCCGCTGTTCGAGGACGTCTACGCCTACTGCGAGAAGATGGAGCTGAACGTCGACACGCTGATCCACGAGGTCGGCGCCGGGCAGATGGAGATCAACTTCTTCCACGCCCACCCGCTCGGCCTGGCCGACGAGGTGTTCTTCTTCAAGCGCACGGTGCGCGAAGCGGCGATGCGGCACGACATGTTCGCCACGTTCATGGCCAAGCCGATCGCGGGCGAGCCGGGCAGCGCGATGCACATTCATCAGAGCATCATCGACAAGGCCACGGGCCGCAACCTGTTCAGCAACGCCGACGGGACCGAGTCGAAAGAGTTCTTCTGGTTCATCGGCGGCCTGCAGAAGTACGTGCCGGCGGCGATGGCGCTGTTCGCGCCGTACGTGAACAGCTATCGGCGGCTGGTGCGCAGCAACGCGGCGCCGATCAACATCCAGTGGGGCCACGACAACCGCACCGTGGGCATCCGCAGCCCGGTCGCCACCGCCGCCGCGCGGCGCGTCGAGAACCGGGTCATCGGCGCCGACGCCAACCCCTATGCCGCGTTGGCGGCGACCCTGGCCTGCGGCTACCTGGGCATCAAGAATCGCATCGAGCCGACGCCGGAATGCAAGGGCGACGCCTACCTGGGCGACTTCCAGCTCCCGCGCAGCCTCGGCGAGGCACTCGCGCTGCTGCGCAACGAGCGCGACCTCGCCGCGGTGCTGGGCGAGTCCTTCGTGACCGTCTACACCGAGGTCAAGGAGATCGAGTACGCCGAGTTCATGAAGGTCATCTCGCCGTGGGAGCGCGAGCACCTTCTGCTGCATGTATGAGCCCCCACGCTCGCATTCGCTCGCTGCCCCCCGAGGGGGCTTTGGCGACGGACCGGCGGAGCCGGATCCATGCCAATCCTTGATCGAACACCCATGAACACTCATCGCACCACTGCCGAATGGCAGGCCGCCGACGCGGCGCATTTCCTGCACCCGTTCACCGACTTCCAGTCCCTCGCGAAGAAGGGCTCGCGCATCGTCACGCGCGCCGACAACATCTACCTCTGGGACAGCGAGGGCCACAAGATCCTCGACGCGATGAGCGGCCTGTGGTGCGTGAACGTCGGCTACGGCCAGCAGTCGCTGGTCGACGCGGCGACACGGCAGATGCAGGAGCTGCCCTTCTACAACGCGTTCTTCCAGACCGCCACCGTGCCGGCCATCGAACTGGCCGAGCTGCTCGCCGAGGTGACGCCGCCGCAGTTCCAGCATGTGTTCTTCTCCGGCTCCGGCTCCGAGGGCAACGACACCGTGGTGCGCATGGTGCGCCGCTACTGGGACATCCTCGGCCAGCCCGAGCGCCAGGTCATCATCAGCCGCAAGAACGCCTACCACGGCTCGACGATGGCCGGCGCGTCGCTCGGCGGCATGAGCGGCATGCACGCGCAAGGCGGGCTGCCGATCCCGGGCATCGTGCACATCGAGCAGCCGTACTGGTGGGAACACGGGCGACCGAACGCGATGACTCGCGACGAGTTCGGCCTCGTCGCCGCGCGCTGGCTCGAGGACAAGATCCTCGAGGTCGGCGCCGACAAGGTGGCGGCCTTCATCGGCGAGCCGGTGCAGGGCGCGGGCGGCGTGATCATCCCGCCGGCCACCTACTGGCCCGAGATCCAGCGCATCTGCGACAAGTACGGCATCCTGCTCGTCAGCGACGAGGTGATCTGCGGCTTCGGCCGCACCGGCCGCTGGTTCGGCTGCGAGACGATGGGCACCCGCCCCGACCTGATGACCTTCGCCAAGGGCGTGACCAGCGGCTACGTGCCGCTCGGCGGCGTGATGGTCGGCGAACGCGTCGCGAAGGTGCTGATCGAACAAGGTGGCGAATTCACCCACGGCTACACCTATTCCGGCCACCCGGTGGCCTGCGCGGTGGCGCTGGCCAACATCCGGCTGATCCGCGAGCTCGAGCTCGTCGAGCATGTGCACGACGACGTGGGCCCGTATCTTGCTCAGCACTACGCAGACGCTGCTCGACCACCCGCTGGTCGGCGACGCCGAGACCTGTGGCTTGATGGGGGCGATCCTGCTCGTGAAAGACAAGACCCGCGGCACGCCGTTTCCGGAGGCGGTGGACATCGGCATGGTTTGCCGCGGCCACTGCTTCGGCAACGGGCTGATCATGCGCGCCGTCGGCGACCGCATGATCATCGCGCCGCCGCTCGTGATCACGCGCGCGCAGATCGACGAGATGATGGCCTTGATCCGCCGCTGCCTGGACCTGACGTTGGCCGACGCGACGCGGCAGGGCTGGCTGTGACGCGAGCCCACCTGTCACCGGCTCGACAACGATCGATTGTCCGGATGCGCCCGGTCCCGGGTGCCGCCTAGACTTTGCCGCCGCGGGTTTCCCCGTCCACCGATTTCTTCACCCCGCCGTTCTTAACGTTTTCTCGCCAACCGGAGATCCATTCATGAAGTTCGCCCGTCTGCGACCCCTGCTCACCCTTTCCGTGGCCGTGATCGCCGCTCTTTGCGGCACCGCGCGCGCGCAGGAAGAGGAAAAGGTGCTGAACATCTACAACTGGTCCGATTACATCGGCGACGACACGATCAAGAATTTCGAGAAGGAAACGGGGATCAAGGTCCGCTACGACAACTTCGACAGCAACGAAATCCTGCACGCCAAGCTCGTCGCCGGCCGCACCGGATACGACATCGTCGTGCCGTCGTCGTACTGGGCCAAGATCCAGCTCGACGGTGGGTTGCTGCGCAAGCTCGACAAGGCGCAGATCCCGAACCTGAAGAACCTCGACCCGGTGATCGAACAGAACCTGGCCAAGATGGACCCGGGCAACCAGTACCTGGTCGACTGGCTCTGGGGCTACACCACGGTCGGCATCAATGTCGACAAGGTCAAGGCGGCGCTGGGCAACCTGCCGATGCCCGAGAACGCCTGGGACCTGGTCTTCAAGCCCGAGTACATCTCGAAGATGAAGTCCTGCGGCGTGTCCTTCCTCGACTCAGCCGACCGACATCATCCCCGCCGCGCTGCACTACCTGGGCAAGCCGGCCTTCAGCAAGAACCAGGCGGACTACGCCGGCGTCCCCGCGCTGCTCAAGAGCGTGCGCCCCTACGTGACGCTGTTCAGCTCGTCGGGCTACATCAACGACATGGCCAACGGCGCGATCTGTCTGGCGATCGGCTGGTCGGGTGACATCAACATCGCCCGCCAGCGCGCGATCGAAGGCAAGACCGGCCAGAACATCCAGGTGCTGGTGCCCAAGACCGGCGGCATCCTGTTCTTCGACACGATGGCGATCCCCGCCGACGCGCCGCACCCGGGCAATGCGCAGAAGTGGATCAACTACATCCTGCAGCCCAAGGTCGAGGCCGGCCAGACGAACAAGGTCTTCTACGCCAACCCGGTGCCCGCGTCGCGCCAGTTCATCAACGCCGCCGTCGCCAACGATCCGGCCGTGTTCCTCAGCCCCGAGGCGATGAAGACGATGGCCAACCCCGAGGCGTTGACGAACGACATGCGCCGGACGATGACGCGCATGTACACGCAGTTCAAGACCGGTCTGTGATCCCCATCCCGGCGACAACGACGACAAGGAACAGGAACCCGGGATGACATCGACCCCGCATGCGCCGGCCGCGCCGGCCTACTTGCAGATCGAGGACGTGGTCAAGGAGTTCGGCGGCTACAAGGCCGTCAACCACGTCAGCCTGGAGATCGCGAAGGGCGAGATCTTCGCCCTGCTCGGCTCGTCGGGCTGCGGCAAGACGACGCTGCTGCGCATGCTCGCGGGCTTCGAGACGCCGACCTCCGGCCGCATCGTGCTCAACGGGCAGGACCTCGCCGGGATGCCGCCCTACGAGCGGCCGATCAACATGATGTTCCAGTCCTACGCGCTGTTCCCGCACCTCACGGTGTGGGACAACATCGCGTTCGGGCTGAAGCGCGATGGTCTGCCCAAGGACAAGGTCGCCGAGCGCGTCGAGACCATGCTCAAGCTGGTCCAGCTCGGCAAGTACGCGCGGCGCAAGCCGCACCAGCTCTCGGGCGGCCAGCAGCAGCGCGTCGCGCTGGCGCGCAGCCTGGCCAAGCGGCCGCAGCTGATGCTGCTCGACGAGCCGCTGGGCGCGCTCGACAAGAAGCTGCGCGAGCAGACGCAGATCGAGCTCGTCAACATCATCGAGGAGGTCGGCGTCACCTGCGTGATGGTCACGCACGACCAGGAAGAGGCGATGACGATGGCCTCGCGCATCGCCGTGATGAGCGAGGGCCACATTCTTCAGGTCGGACCGCCGAACGAGATCTACGAGACGCCGGCGACCCGCTTCGTCGCCGACTTCATCGGCAACGTCAACCTGATGGAGGGTGTGGTCAGCGCCGACGAACCCGACCATGTCGTGATCGACTGCGACGACTGCCGGCACTACGTGGGCCACGGCATCAGTGGCACCAAGGGCATGGCGGTCGGCGTCGCCGTGCGGCCGGAGAAGATCACGCTCACGCGTGAAGCCCCGGCCGACGAGTTCAACCGCGTCCGGGGCGAGGTGAAGGACATCGCCTACTTCGGCAGCTTCACCGTCTACCACCTGGCGCTCGCCAGCGGCGCGGTGCTGAAGGTCAGCCAGAGCAACGTGCAGCGCCACCGCGACCACGAACTGGCCTGGGGCGACACGGTCTGGGCGCATTGGTCGCCGACGGCGCACGTGGTGCTGACGCAGTGAGGGCCGGCATGCGATCGGTTCCCGCTCTGGCTTCGCTGCGTCCCCGCTGGTGGCGCGGTCGAAGCGTCGTCATCGGCATCCCCTACGCCTGGCTGCTCGTGTTCTTCCTGCTGCCGTTCGTGATCGTCCTGAAGATCAGCTTCTCCGAGATGGAGCTGGTCACGTTCAAGGACCTGATCACGGTCAAGGACGGCGTGCTGCAGATCGCGCTGAAGTTCTCGAACTACGTCTACCTGACCCAGGACGACCTCTACTTCGAGACCTTCCTCTCCAGCCTGAAGTACGCCGGGCTGACCACGGTCTTCTGCCTGTTCATCGGCTACCCCTTCGCCTATTTCATGGCGCGCGCCCGGGCCACCGTGCAGCCGGCGCTGCTGATGCTGGTGATGCTGCCGTTCTGGACTTCCTTCCTGCTGCGCGTCTACGCGTGGAAGGGTCTGCTCGGCGAGAACGGCTGGATTTCCGACCTGCTGATCGCGTTGCACGTCGACCACCTGCTGCTGGCCGCCGGACTGATCCCCTCGCTGGGCAAGTTCATGAACTCGCCGTTCTCGCTGAACATCGGCATGGTCTACAGCTACCTGCCCTACATGGTGCTGCCGCTGTACGCCAACCTCTCGAAGATGGACCTGCGCCTGCTCGAGGCCGCCGCCGACCTCGGCGCCACGCCCTGGGTCGCGTTCTGGAAGATCACCGTGCCGCTGTCGAAGGCCGGCATCATCGCCGGCTCGATGCTGGTCTTCATCCCCTGCGTCGGCGAATACGTGATCCCGGAACTGCTCGGCGGCCCGTCGACGCTGATGATCGGCCGCGTGCTGTGGGACGAGTTCTTCGGCAACAACGACTGGCCGACGGCCTCCGCGGTCGCGATCGCGCTCATCTTGCTGATCCTCGTTCCGCTGGCGGTGTTCAACCGCTACCAGGACCGCTCCCAGGAGGGCGCGCGATGACGCAGCGCCGCTCGACCCTCTTCGGCGCCGGCTTCGCGCGCAACTTCGGCCGCGGCTGGCTGAGCGCCGGCTACCTGTTCCTGTACGTGCCGATCTTCTCGCTCGTGCTGTACTCGTTCAACGACTCGCCGGTGCCCAACCTGTGGGCCGGCTTCACGCTGAAGTGGTACGGCAAGCTGGCCGGCGACGGCGACCTGCTCAGCGGCCTGCGGCTGTCGCTGAAGATCGCCTTCTTCTCGGCCACCGCGTCGCTGCTGCTGGGCACGCTGGCCGCCTTCGCGCTCGCCAAGTACAAGGGCTTCAAGGGCCGCACGCTGTTCAACGGCATGATCAATGCGCCGCTGGTGATGCCCGACGTGATCATCGGCCTGTCGTTGCTGCTGATGCTGGTCTCGGTCCAGCGCGCGTTCGGGATTCCGGACCGTGGCGCGATGACGATCTGGATGGGCCACCTGCTGCTCGGCATGTCGTACGCCACGGTCGTCATCCAGGCCCGGCTGCGCGACCTCGACCCCGCGCTCGAAGAAGCCGCGATGGATCTCGGCGCGAAGCCCTTGCAGGTGTTCACGCTGGTCACGCTGCCGCTGATCGCGCAGGCGCTCGGCTCGGCCTGGCTGCTGACCTTCACGCTGTCGATCGACGACGTCGTGCTCTCGTCCTTCCTGTCCGGTCCCGGCTCGACGACGATGCCGCTGGTGATCTTCTCGCGCGCGCGCCTGGGACTGAATCCGACCGTCAACGCCATCGCGACGGTGATCATCACCGTGGTCTCGATCGGTGTCGTGCTCGCCAGCTGGAAGATCGCGCGCACGGAGCGCCAGCGGGCTCGCGACATCGCCGATGCCCAACGTGCCGAAGATTGATTCCCGAACCCCACAACCGAATTTCGTCGAGGAGAACTGCATGTCTGTCTGGAAACGTACCGCCCTGGCCTGCGCGCTGACCGCCATCTTCCCCGGTGTCGCGCTCGCCCAGTCGAACGAGGATCTGCTCAAGGAGCTGAAGGCGCTGCAGGCGCGTGTCGGCGAACTCGAGAAGAAGATCGAGGCCGCCGATGCCAACGGCGGATCCCCGCAATGGGGCATGACGCGCGATCAGGTGCACGAGCTCAACCGCGTCGCGGTGCAGTCCGATGGCCAGTCCGACGCGATGGAAGCACAAGGCCTGAAGGACCTGAAGATCAGCGGCATGCTGGACCCGACCTATGTCTGGACCCAGTCGAACGGCGGCAGCTTCGCCTTCCTGAACGGCTTCACCGGCAACGGCGGCGACCTGTCCTATCCGAACGACAGCTTCGGCTACGACAACTCGTACTTCGGCCAGGCCATGCTCGATTTCCAGAAGCAGACCGAAGACGGCACGCGCTGGCGGCTGACGCTGGCGCCGCAGAAGAACGCCTCGTCGGGCTACAACATCGGCTCGATCGTCCACGAGGCCTCGGTCTCGGTGGCGTTGACCGACGAAAAGACCCGCTTGTGGGCCGGCCAGATCCCCGACTGGTCCGGCTACGAGTACGTGTGGAGCAACCAGCAGCCGCTGATCTCGCACAACCTGCTGTTCGACTTCACGCTGCCGAGCTTCTACACCGGCGCGGCGCTCGATCTGACGCGCGGCAACTGGGAGACCAAGCTGCTCGTCGGCAACCTCAACGCGTCGCGCTACGACCATGCCAACAGCGCGCCCGTCTTCGCCTACCGCGCCGACTATTCGATGGGCGAGTACTCGGGCATCGGCTTCGCCGGCGTCAACGGCAAGTCCTTCGGCAACCGCATCGACACCTTCGAGCTCGACGGCTACTTCATCCGCGGCGACTGGACGCTGCAAGGCCAGTTCGGCATCGGCCGCCTGAAGAACGGCGCCGCCAGCGGCGATGCCAAGTGGACCGGGCTGTCGGGCCTGGTCGGCTACAACTTCACGCCGCGCTTCAAGGGCACGGTCCGCGCCGACTACATCAAGAACGACGCCAACGGCGGCGGCATCTTCGGCTCGGCACCGGTTATGCGACCCGAACACCGGCGTCTGTACCACCGATGGCCACAACGGCTTCGGCCCGAAGATGATGTACGACGCCGGGTCCTCCACGTGGATCGCCGACCCGAGCGGCAAGGGTCTGAACCGCTACGCGCTGACCACCGGCGTGAGCTACCTCTTCGGCACGAACACGACGCTGAAGCTGGAATACCGGCTCGACGGCGCCGACGGCCCGGCCTTCCTGTTCCCGGACGGGAACTACAAGAAGACGAACCAGATGCTGTCCACCTCGGTGGTCGTAAGCTTCTGATCGGCCGCCGCTCCCGGCACCCGCGGCCGCCCCACCGGGCGGCCGCCGTCACTTTGGAAGGACGCGCATGAACCACCCCGCCCCCGACTGGACCGCGCGCGCCGCCGCGCTGCGCGCCGACGGCCGCATCGTGATCGACGGCCGGCGACTCGACAGCGCCGACGGTCAGACCTTCGACAAGCATTCGCCGATCGACGGCCGCGCGCTCGGCGCCGTCGCGCGCGGCCAGGCCGCCGACATCGACGCCGCGGTGAAGAGCGCGCGCGCCGCGTTCGAGGACCGCCGCTGGGCCGGCAAGCCGCCGGCGGTGCGCAAGAAGATCCTGCAGCGCTTCGCCGAGAAGATCCTCGCCGCGCAAGGACGAGCTCGCGCTGCTCGAGACCGTCGACATGGGCAAGCCGATCCAGTACTCGCTCGCGGTCGACGTGCCGGCCACCGCGCGCACGATCGCCTGGTACGCCGAGGCGGTGGACAAGATCTACGACGAGATCGCGCCCACCGGCGCGAACGCGCTGGCGCTGATCACGCGCGAAGCGATGGGCGTGGTCGGCGTCATCGTGCCCTGGAACTACCCGATGATCATGGCCGCCTGGAAGCTCGGGCCGGCGCTGGCGAGCGGCAACTCGGTGGTCCTCAAGCCGAGCGAGAAGAGCCCGTTCACCGCGCTGCGCCTGGCCGAGCTGGCGGTCGAGGCCGGCCTGCCGCCGGGCGTGTTCAACGTCGTGCCCGGCTACGGCCACGAGGCCGGCGAGGCGCTCGCGCTGCACATGGACGTCGACGCGATCGGCTTCACCGGCTCGCACGCGCACCGGCCGGCGCATGCTCGACTACGCCAGCCGCAGCAACCTCAAGCGCGTCTACAACGAGCTCGGCGGCAAGTCGGCCTTCGTCGTGTTCGAGGACTATCGCCGACCTCGCACGCGCCGCGCGCACCGCCGCCGGCGGCCTGTTCTTCAACCAGGGCGAGAGCTGCAACGCGCCGTCGCGCGTGCTCGTGCACGAGAGCATCGCCGACGAATTCGTCGCCCTCGTCGCGGCCGAAGCACCGCAGTACGCGCCGTCCGATCCGCTCGACCCGGCGAGCACGATGGGCGCGCTCGTCGACGCCACGCAGCTGCGCACCGTGCTCGGCTACATCGAGGCCGGCCACGCCGAAGGCGCGGCCTGCGTCGCCGGCGGCCGCCAGGTTCGTGCCGAGACCGGCGGCTTCTACGTCGAACCGACCGTCTTCGACCGCGTCGCGAACGGCATGCAGATCGCGCGCGAGGAGATCTTCGGCCCGGTGATGAGCGTGATCCGCTTCAAGACCGAGGCCGAGGCCGTGACGCTGGCCAACAACAGCATCTACGGCCTGCAGGCCGCGGTCTGGAGCGACAACGTCAACCGTGCCCACCGCGTCGCGCGCGCGCTGCGCGCCGGCACCGTGCACGTCAACCAGTACGACGAGGACGACATCACCGTGCCCTTCGGCGGCGTCAAGCAAAGCGGCAACGGGCGCGACAAGTCGCTGCACGCCTTCGACAAGTACACCGAGCTGAAGACGACCTGGCTGCGCATCGATGCCGGCTGAACGCTCCGGCGCAACGGACATGAAGGACCTGCAGGAGCGCCTGCACGCTGGCCGGCGTGCACACGCTGCTGGTGCAGTTCACCGACGTCCACGGCGTGGCCAAGGGCAAGTACGTGCCGCTGCGCCATCTGGGCGAGGTGCTCGAGCGCGGCGCCGGCTTCGCCGGCCCGTCGATCTGGGGCACCGCGCTGCCGCGCACCGGCCCGCGCGCCGAGTACTTCGCGCGCGGCGACGCCGCCACCGCGATGCCGCTGCCCTGGGCGAGCGGCGTCGCGCGCATCGTCGGCGACGGCTTCGTCGATGGTCAGCCCTTCGACGCCTGCCCGCGCCAGGTGCTGCGGCGCGCGCTCGCGCGCCTGGCCGAGCAGGGCCTGAGCCTGCGCACCGGCATCGAGCCCGAGTTCTTCCTGCTGCGCCGCGACGGTGCGCAGTGGCGGCCGGCCGACGCCGACGACCGTCTCGACAAGCCGTCCTACGACCTCAAGTCGCTGCCGCGCCAGCGCGGCTTCCTGTTCGCGCTCGCCGACACGCTGACCGCTTGCGGGCTGGACGTGCTGCAGACCGACCACGAGGACGCGCACGGCCAGTACGAGCTGAACTTCGCCCACGACGAGGCACTCGCCAGCGCCGACCACCTGATGCTGTTCAAGCTCGCCGCGCACGCGCTGGCCGAGGAGCGCGGGCTGGTGTTCTCGATGATGCCCAAGCCGTTCGCGAACCAGCCGGGCAGCGGGCTGCATTTCCACGTCTCGCTGTGGCGCGGCAACGAGGTCGCCGAGGGCGTCGCGCGCCAATTCATCGGCGGGCTTCTGGCGCACGCCGGCGCGCTGGCCGCGATCGCCGCACCCACCGTCAACTCGTACAAGCGGCTCGTCGTCGGCGAGTCGCTGTCGGGCACGAGCTGGGCGCCGGCCTATGTCGCGCACGGGCCGAACAACCGCACGGCGCTCGTTCGGACCCTGCCCGGCCGCTTCGAATGGCGGCTGCCCGACGCCAGCGCCAACCCGTACCTGGCCACCGCGGCGATGGTCGCGGCGGGGCTGGACGGCGTCGCGCGCCGGCTCGACCCCGGGCCAGCGGTCGAGGACGACTTGTTCGAGCTGTCGCTGGCGCAGATCCGTGCGCGCGGCATCCCGCTGCTGCCGCAAAGCCTGGGCGAAGCGGTCGATGCGCTCGAAGCCGACGAGGTGATCTGCGCCGCCCTCGGCCCGACGCTCGCACCTGAATACATCCGCCTGAAACGCGCCGAGGCCACCGAGTACGCGCGCCACGTCAGCGGCTGGGAGCTCGACCGCTACGCGGCCCTGTTCTGACGTGACCCGGCCGCCGCTGTGGGCCTACCTCAGCCTGGCCGCCAGCATGGCGCTGGTGGGCAGCTACGTCGGGCTCTCGAAGCTGCTCGTCGCCGCCTTCCCCGTCTTCCTGCTCGCCTGGCTGCGCTTCGGCATCGCTGCCGTGGCCATGACGCATTGGGTGCCGCGTGCCGACGGCGACGCCCCTCTCGCACGCCACGACCGCTGGCTGCTGTTCTGGGAGAGCTTCCTCGGCAACTTCCTGTTCTCGATCTGCATGCTGTTCGGCGTGAAGCTGACCTCGGCACTCGCCGCCGGCGTGACGATGGCGGCCATTCCGGCGGCGGTGGCGCTGCTGTCGCGCGCCTTCCTGGGCGAGCGCATCCGGCCTCGCGTGTGGGGCGCGATCGGCTGCGCTGCGCTCGGCATCGCCTTGCTCGCGCTGTCGCGCCACGGCGGGCCCGCCACACCCGCTTCACCGCTGGGCGTTGCGCTGCTGCTCGGCGCGGTGGTCTGCGAGGCCTGCTACGTGGTGATCGGCAAGCGGCTCACCGCGAGCGTCTCGCCGCGCCGCATCAGTGCGCTCATCAATCTCTGGGGACTCGCGCTGGTCACGCCCTTCGGCCTGTGGCAGGCATTGCGCTTCGACTTCGCAGCCGTCGCGCCGGCGACCTGGGCCTTGCTCGTCTTCTACGCGATCGCCGCCAGCATGGTGACCGTCTGGCTGTGGATGCGCGGCCTGCGCCATGTGCCGGCGCCTCAGGCCGGGGTGTTCTCGGTGCTGTTGCCGGTGAGTGCGGCGCTCGTCGGCGTGTTCGTCCTCGGCGAGCCGTTCGGCGCCGGCCACGCCGCGGCGTTTGCAATGGCGCTCACCGGCTTGCTGCTCGCCACCTGGCCCGAGCGCACGACCGGCGACGCGCCACGGGCGGCCCGCGCCGCCGGTCGGCGGCATTGAGCCTGCGCAAGCGGCCACCCGGCCCGCGCCCGTAGATTGAACGGCATCGTTCGATCGAACATTCGAGGAGCAGCCGGTGGCCAACGCACGAGGTCTTCGCGGCGAGTCCCGCGCGCCGCTGCCGGCGCCAAGACTCCGCCGATCCCGGTCGGCCCAGCGCGGTTCGATCGCGGCGCCGACCGGCGCCGTCTCTCGAGCCGCCGGGACGGGCTGGCGTGAGGCCGGCATGAACACGCTCACCAAGCTGGCCCTCGGGATGATCGGCAAGCTGCAGCCCTTGCCTGCCGCCGGCGACGCCACCCACACGATCGTGCTGCCACCGCCGCGGCGTGGCGGTGGCCGGCCCTTGATGGAGGCGCTCGCGCGGCGCGAGTCGCAGCGTGCGTTTGCCGCCGACGCGCTTGCCGACCAGGCCCTGTCCGACCTGTTGTGGGCCGCCGCCGGCATCAACCGGCCCGAACTCGGCGGGCGCACCGCGCCGAGCGCAATGAACGCGCAAGAGGTCCTGCTCTTCGCCGCGATGCCGCACGGCTTGTACCGTTACGAACCGGGCCCGCATGCGTTGCAGCTCGTCGTGGCGAGCGACGTGCGCCGCGTCACCGGCTACCAGGACTTCGTCGACCGCGCCGCGCTCGACCTGGTCTACGTGGCCGACCACGGGCGCATGACGCTGGTGCCGGCGGCGCAGCGCGAGCGCTATGCCTTCGCCGCTGCCGGCGCGATGGCGCAGAACGTCTACCTCTACTGCGCGTCCGAAGGTCTGGCGACGGTGATCCGCGCCTGGTTCGATCGCGACGCGCTGGCGCAGGCAATGGGTCTGGGCACCGACCAGCAACTGCTGCTCGCGCAGACCGTTGGCGTCGCGCCGGCGAGCCGGTGACCGGCCCACGTCGGCAACTGGCGAGGGGGAATCCGCGGTCGAAGTCGTTCGGCCGACCGCGAGCCGCTGGCGACGCCGTAGCCAGGCGAACGGCCGGTCGCCGCGGTCGCGCGTGTCGAAACCCGTGGCGCCGCTGGCTCGACACCGGCGCTCGCTCCCCCGCCCGAGCGCTTGCCGGCGCTGCTAGTCGACGGTGCGCCTGCCGTCGTACACGTCCAGCGTGGGAAACGCGGCCCGGCCGCGCAGGCAGTCCCAAAGGTAGATCGCGAAGCCCAGGTCGCCTGTCCACAGTGAATAGCGCAGCCGGCCGTACTGCAACCCGTCGGCCTCGGTCTGCGCGATGCCGTGCATGGCAAAGGCTCGAGCCCGCTGCAGCCACATCGGGTTGCCGCTGCGCTGGTGGAGCTTGAGGAAGGCGTAGCCGTTGCCGCCGGTGCCATGACACAGGTTGGAGCCCTTGGTCAGCGGCCCCGCGGCCCAGACGGCCTCGCCAGCGGCGCCCAGCAGATCGTCGAGCGCCGTGCCCGGCAGATCCGCCAGGCAGACGACGAAGCCCGGCGCGCCGTGGCAGAACTGCATCAGCATCGGCCGCGTCGATACCGGGGTCAGCCAGGCGCGCCAGTTGGCCTGAACACCTTCCCGGCGGGCCGTGCTCTTGACGGTGCGCTCGATGCACGCCTGCCAGGCCGCCCAGTCCGCGGCCGCGAGCAAGGCCCGGCCGCGGATCAACGGCGACGCGGTGGCCACGAAGCCGTGCACGCCGTCCAGGTAGGTGGATTGCGTGCCGTAGAGGTCTTGCGTCCAGTAGTGGCAGCCGAACTCGCCCGACCACAGCAGCTGCGACCAGAGCTTGGCCGCGGTGGCTCGGAACAGCTCGGCCCAGCGCGCGTCGCCCGTGCGTTCGTGCAGGAACAGCGCCGCCAGCAGCGTGCCCGGCGAACCCCACATCAGCTCGCGTGCCGGGTGGTCGAGGTTGCCGCTGATGAGCTCGGCCAGCCGGTCGGCCGCTGCGGCGGTCGCGTGCGCGCCATGCTCCAGCATCCGGATCGGCGTCTCGCCCATCAGGTAGGACGCCTGTTCCTTGTCCGCGCCATCGCCGAGCCAGGCGCGGTTGCGCGCCAGCAGTTCTTCGTACTGCCCGTGGTAGCTGCGCTGCAGCGTCACGGCACCCACGTCCTGCAGGTAGTTCAAGGCCCAGAAGACACCGCAGGCCCCGTGGTACAGGGGCGTGGCGGGCTGCGTCGGATCGTCGTCCGGGCCGGCATCGCGGGGATGCTGGGGCCACCAGGCGTCCGGGCTGAAGTGGCTCTCGGTGTCGGCCACGATGCGGGCGATGCAGTCGCGCACCCGGGTTTCGTCCCAGGCGACGTTCCGTAGCGGCTCATGGCGGCGCGGGTCGAAGAGCATCGATCAGCCCTCGTCGGGAGTGGCCTGGCCGTAGGTCCGGAACCGCAGGATGACCTCGGCCATCTGCCGTGGCGTCAGCAGCACCGGTTCGCCCACCGCCAGCGCCTGCAGATAGATGCCGCACAGCGCCTCGATCTCCAGCGCCACCTTCAGCGCGTGGGCAAGCGTGGTGCCGCCGGCCACGAGGCCGTGGTTGGCCATCAGGCAGGCGTGGCGGTCGGCGAAGGCCGTGCCCACCGCCTGCGACAGCGCCTCGGTGCCGAACAAATGGTAGGGCGTGCAAGGCACGTCGTCGCCGCCGGCCACCGCGACCATGTAGTGGAACGGCGGCAGCGGCCGGCGCAAGCAGGCCAGCGCGGTGGCGTGCGGCGAGTGCATGTGGACGACGGCATTCAGCTCCGGGCGGGCGCGGTAGATCGCGCGATGGAAAGGCCATTCGCTGGACGGCTTCCATTCGCCCTCGAGCACCCCGCCGTCGTCGGCCAGGCGGACGAAATCGGTGACGCCGAGTTCGTCCGCCGGCATTCCCGTCGGCGTGATCCAGAAGCCGCCTGCATGCGCGCGCAGGCTCAGGTTGCCGGTGCTGCCGCGGTTCAGCCCCTGCGAGTCGAGCCGCTGCAGCACGGCCAGCGCCTCGATGCGCGGCTCGAGATCGTCGTCGTTCATCAAGCGCCCTCCTTCAAGGCCCGCAACGCGTCCTCGCGCGCGGCGACGATGCCATGCTCGGTGATCAAGCCATCGACCAGGCGCGCCGGCGTGACGTCGAAGGCCGGGTTCGCGGCCGCGCTGCCTTCGGGCGTGAGCCGGACTTCGACGACATCGCCACCCGCGGTCAGGCCGGTGACGTGCGTGACCTCGCGCGCGCTGCGCTCTTCGATCGGAATCTCGCGCAGGCCGTCGGCGACCTCCAGGTCCAGCGTCGAGACCGGCATCGCCACAAAGAACGGCACGCCGTTGTCCCGCGCCGCGAGCGCCTTCAGGTAGGTGCCGATCTTGTTGCAGACATCGCCGCGCGCGCTGACGCGGTCGCAGCCGACGATGACGAGGTCGACCTCGCCGCGCTGCATCAGGTGGCCGCCGGCGTTGTCGGCGATCACCCGGTGCGGCACGCCTTCGTGGCCCAGCTCCCAGGCGGTCAGGCTCGCGCCCTGGTTGCGCGGCCGCGTCTCGTCGACCCACACCTGCAGCGGCAGCCCGGCGGCATGGGCCTGGTAGATCGGCGCGGTGGCGGTGCCCCAGTCGACGGTGGCCAGCCAGCCGGCGTTGCAGTGCGTCAGCACGCGCACCGGGCCGCTGCGGCGCCGCGCGACGGCCTCGATCAGCGCCAGGCCGTGGCGGCCGATCGCGGCGTTGACCGCGACGTCTTCCTCGGCGATCGCGTCGGCCTCGTCCCAGGCCCGGCCCCGTCGCTGCGCGACCGGCAACGCGAGCAGGAGGCGCAGCATCCGCCGCAGCGCCCAGGCCAGGTTGACGGCGGTCGGCCGCGTCGCGGCCAGCGTCGCGGCGGCGCGTTGCAGCGCGCCGTCCGACGCGTCGACCCGGGTCTGCAAGGCCAGCCCGTAGGCGGCCGAGGCGCCGATCAGCGGCGCGCCGCGCACCCACATCTCGCGGATCGCGCGCGCCACCGCGTCGACGCTGTCCAGCCGCGCGCGAACGAGGCGGTGCGGCAGCCAACGCTGGTCGATGACCTCGACCGCGTCGCGCGCCGGCAGCGCGACGATGGAGCGCGTGGCGACGCCGTCGACGCGCATCAGAGCACGCGAGCGGCGATGCCGCGCAGCCGCTCGACCAGCGCCGGGTCGCGCGCCTGCGGCGCGGTGAGGATCGCGTGGTCCAGCGCATGCCGGCAGGCGCAGCCGGCCGCGCGGCCGTCGCCGGCCACCGCGCCGGCGAGCGAGACGACGAGCGACTGCGCCGCCGCCGCGTTGGCGAGCAGCACCTGGAGGATCGCGTCGACGCTGACGTCCTCGTGCTGCGGGTGCCAGCAGTCGAAGTCGGTGACCATCGCGACCGACGCGTAGCAGAGCTCGGCCTCGCGCGCGAGCCGGGCCTCGGGCAGGTTGGTCATGCCGACCACGTCGCAGTTCCAGGACCGGTAGAGCTGCGATTCGGCGTAGGTCGAGAACTGCGGCCCCTCGATCGCGACATAGGTGCCGCCGCGCACGAAGGGCACGCGGCTGCCGGCGAGCGCCGCTTCCAGGTGGTCGCCCAGACGCCGGCACACCGGCCGCGCCATCGAGACATGCGCCACCAGGCCGCGGCCGAAGAACGAGTTCGCGCGTCCGGTCGTGCGGTCGACGTACTGGTCGACGATGACGAAGTGGCCCGGCGGCAGGTCGGCGCGCAGCCCGCCCACCGCGCTGAGCGACAGAACGTCGGTGACGCCCAGGCTCTTCAGCGCTGCGATGTTGGCGCGGTAGTTCACCTCGGACGGCGGGACGCGGTGGCCGCGGCCATGGCGCGGCAGGAAGGCCAGCTCGACGGCGCCGGGTCCGGTGCCCAGGCGGCCGAGGAAGATCTCGTCCGACGGCGCGCCCCAGGGCGTCTCGACCGCGACCCAGCGCGTGTCGGTCAGCCCCGGCAGGTCGTACAGGCCGCTGCCGCCGATGATGCCCAGGCGCGGCGGGTGGATCGCATCGTTCATGGGAACGAAGCTTATTCGACCGCCGCCAGCCCGTGCGCGAGCCGTTGCACCGTGGCCGGCGCTTCGGTCTTCAGCCGGTGGTCGGACCAGACCTGGCGCCAGTGGCGCGCACCGGGCGTGCCGTTCCACAGGCCGAGCATGTGGCGCGACGCGTGGCTCCACGGCACGCCGGCGGCCGCGATGCGGCCGAGGTAGTCGACCATCGCGCGCTCGACCGCGGCGCGCTCGGGCGCCGCCGCGCTGTCGCCGAAGAAGCGCGCGTCCCAGCCGGCCATCGTCCACGGGTGGTGGTAGGCCTCGCGGCCGACCATCACGCCGTCGACCTGCTGCAGGTGCTGCTCGATCTGCGCGTCGCTCGTGACGCCGCCGTTGAGCACGATCGTCAGCGTGCGGGAAGTCGCGCTTGAGCCGGTAGACGAACTCGTGGCGCAGCGGCGGCACCTCGCGGTTCTCCTTCGGCGACAGCCCCTTCAGCCAGGCGTTGCGCGCGTGCACGATGAAGACCTCGCAGCCGCCGCGCTCGGCCACGCGTGCCGACGAAGTCGCGCACGAAGTCGTAGTGTTCGCCGCGGTCGATGCCGATGCGGTGCTTCACCGTCACCGGCAGCGAGACCGCGTCGCGCATCGCCTTCACGCAGTCGGCGACGAGCGCGGGCTCGGCCATCAGGCAGGCGCCGAAGGCGCCGCGCTGCACGCGCTCGCTCGGGCAGCCGCAGTTCAGGTTGACCTCGTCGTAGCCCCAGCGCTCGGCCAGCTTCGCGCAGGCCGCCAGGTCGGCCGGCTCGCTGCCGCCGAGCTGCAGCGCGAGCGGGTGCTCGACCGGGTCGAAGTCCAGGTGGCGCGGCACGTCGCCATGCAGCAGCGCGCCGGTGGTGACCATCTCGGTGTAGAGCCGCGTGCGGCGCGTGACGCAGGCGATGGAAGACGCGGCAATGGCGGTCGGTCCAGTCCATCATCGGCGCGACCGACAGGCGCCAGGGGCTAGGTGATTGATTTGATTCCACGGGTGTCTTCGTCGCCGGTCCGGACAGCGAAGGGGCGTCGGGACCCTGGATCGCTGCGAGGCGAGGTCGGCATCGTAATCAATGGCTTGCTGCCGAGGGCCACGCGGCGACGCCACCGGGGTGGTCGCCCGCTCCGACGCGTGCCGTCCGACGCCAGCGCACCGGGCCCGCTATGCCCTGCGCGCTCGGTGGCAGCGGCGTGCCGCGTTGGTCTACTGCGGCGCCGGCGAACCGTTCGCCTGCAACCACTTCATGAAGGCCTGGTAAGGCTTCGGATCGGCGGCATCCCAGCCGGCGATGGCCAGCGCGCGGCTGATCGCGGATGCGGCGTCCGTGTCGCGCAGGCCGGCGCGCAGCGCGGCGACGGCATCGGCGGGCATGTCCGGCGCCGCCAGCAAGGCCAACGGCGGCATCGGCTGGTGGAGCACGACCAGGCCCCCCTTCGCGCCCCACTGCCCCGCCACGTGCGGCGACACCGCCCCGATGATGGCGGCGTGCATCGTGAGCATGAAATCGGGGACCGTGCTCTGGGTGCCGGTGTTCAGCACGCGCGACGGGTCGCCGCCGTGGTCCTGGATCACGCGGCGCGTGACCAGATCCACCAGGCTGCCCTTGGCCGCCGTGAGGAAACGCACCTCGGGCGCCTTCCAGATCGCTGCCGACGGCACGCAGGTCTGCTTCGGAGGGTTGTCGATTCTGAGCAGCAGCAGACTCTGCCCGCCGACGAGTGCCTGCCCGGGATTGCCGGGGCAGGGTTGGGCGATGAAATCGACGCCCTGCTCGGGATCCCTGCCGTTGGCGACGAGGCTCCAGCCCTTGCGCAACAGGGCCGCCGTCAGATTGGGCGGCCGCACCAGCGCGAGATCGAAATGCCCCGGCTGGAGCAGACTCTGGGCGATCGACGCGCTGCCGTAGTTCACCTGGTACTCGACCCGCCGCGCCAGCATCTTGCCGAGCTGGTTCGCCACCGTCTGCGACATCTGATCGACTTCGAGCGACCCGGTGCCGACGAGGCCGTTGTGGATGCCCAGACGCAGCGGCGCATCCGGCGCTGCGGCACGTGCCGGCAGCGCGGCCAGCGCTGCCCACGCGAGCACGATCGAGAGTCTGCGCAGGGTCCCCGGGTTCGCGGGGCGGGATCGGGCCATCGACGTCATCCTGAAACTCCTCTGCGCACATCGGGGGTGGCCAGGCCGGTACGGGTCGGCACCGGCCTGGCATCGGACGCGGCCCGTGCACCGTTGGCAGCCGCGGGCGGGAACACGAGCCGCAAGGGTTGCGGCGACCATCGTCTGCGGATGGGCCTCGGTCGGCGCGGTCGGGCACGACTGCATCGACGTGGCGCCCGGGTGCGTGACGCAAGGCATCGGTCGATTGTCGGGGTGCTGGCCCGGGGTCACGCCGGCGCGCCGCCGGTCGTCGGCGGCGCGCCGCGTGAAGGATGTCGCGGCGCCGGTAGGGACGTTGCCGGCCGCGGACTCCGCTCCCCACGATAGGCGACCGGCTCGGCGGCGGTGGCCTCGACCGTCGCCGTGATCGATTCCGGCTGGCGCCAAGGGCGCTGCCGATGCAGCGGTCCGGCGCGACGGTGCCGAGTCAGCCGCCGGCGCCGACCGCCGCCGGGTCCGCAGCCGATCCGCGCGCCAGCCACGCCGCCACCGGCACGCGTTCGCGCACCCGCCCCTGGGCCATCACGACGACCTCGTCCACCAGGCCGGCGAGGCCGCCGAGCCGGTGCGTGACGACGAGCAGCGCACGCCCGCGTGCAGCGACGGCCAGCGCGGCGTACAGCGCGCGTGCGGTGCCGGCATCCAGGCCCTCGGTGGGCTCGTCGAGGACCAGCACCGGCGCGTCCTGCAACAACGCGCGCGCGATCGCGATGCGCCGCGCCTCGCCGCCCGACACCCGCGCACCGGCCTCGCCCAGCACGGTGTCCAGGCCCTGCGGCAGCGCCGCGACGAAGGCGTCGAGCTGCGCCTGGTGCAGCGCGCGGTCGATCTGCTCTGCCGTGGCCTCGGGCGCGGCCAGCGTCAGGTTGTCCCTCAGCGACAGGTTGAACAGCGTCGTCTGCTGCGCGATCACGGCGATCTGCCGGCGCAGCACGTCGCCCTGCAGCGCGGCCAGCGGCTGCCCGCCAAAACGGATCTGCCCCTGCTGCAACGGATAGAACTTCTGCAGCGCGCCGAGCAGGCTGCTCTTGCCCGCGCCCGACGCGCCGACGATCGCCACGCGCGCGCCCGCGGCCAGCGTCAGGTCGACACCGTCCAGCGCCCAGGGCGCGTCGTCGGCATAGCGCAGGCGCACGCTCTCGAAACGGATCGCCGGGTCCGCTGCCAACGGCGCGGAAACCTCGGGCTCGTGCACCGCGGGCGGTGTGTCGGCCAGGTCGAACACGCGCTCGGCGGCGGTGACCGTCGCCTGCCATTGCGCCAGCGCCTCGGGCAACGGCATGATCACCTCGAACGCCGCCAGCACCAGCAGCGCCAGCATCACCAGCAGCGGTGCCGCGAGCTGACCGCCCTGCACCGCGGCCAAGCCGAACGCCAGCACGCCCAGCACGGCGAACTGCGCCAGGCAGGCCACGGCGCCGCCGCCCAGGCCCTGCAGAAAGTCGATGCGCGCGCGGCGTGCAGCAAGGCGCGCCGCCAGCGCGTCGATGCGCGCGGCCTGCGCCGCCACGCCGCCCCAGGCCAGCAGCTCGGCGTGGCCGCGCAAGGCATCGAGCAGCAGGCCGCGCAGCAGCGCCGATTCGTGCACCGCCTGGGCTGCGTCCACGGCCGCGCGCTGCCTCGCCCAGGCCGGCACCGCGACGCCGGCCAGCGCCGCGCCCGCCAGCAGCACGAGTGCAGCGCCCGGCAGCACCGCCAGGCTCAGCGCCAGCACGCCCGCCAGGCTGACCAGCGCGACGCCGGCGGGCACCAGCACCGCGAGGTAGAAATGTTCCAGCGCGTCGATGTCGGCGCGCAGGCGCGCGAAGAGCTCGCCGCTGCGCAGCGCGGACAGCCGCGCCGGGGCCAGCGGAATCAGGCGTCTGAACAACCAGGCGCGCAGACCGGTCAGGCCGCGCAGCGTGGCCTCGTGGGTGACCAGGCGCTCGCCGTAGCGCCCGCCGCTGCGCAGGATGGCGAAGGCACGGATCGCCGCGGCCGGGGTGTAGTAATTGATCGTCGCGCCGGCGGTGCCGGCCAGCGCCATCGCCGCGATGAACCAACCGGAGACGGCCATCAGGCCGATCGCTGCCGCGGCCGCGAGCAGCGCCAGTGCCGCGCCACCCAGCATCCAGCCGCGGTACGGGCCCAGCACCGCGAGCAGCCGGCGCAGCACGGGCGGCAGCAGTCGCGTCATGGCGCGTCCGCCTGCAGCAGCGACGCGAAGGGGCCTTGCGCGCGCGCCAGGTCCCGCGGCGCGCCTTGCTCGATCACGTGCCCGTCGCGCAGCACCACCACCCAGTCGGCGGCCCGCGCGGCGGCCAGCCGGTGCACCACCAGCAGCACGGTGCGCGTGGTGGCGGCGGCGCGAATGACCTGGTCGATCGCGTGTGCGCTGTCGTCGTCCAGGTGCGCGGTGGGCTCGTCGAGCAGCCACAGGCCGGCTTTCTCGCGCAGCAGCGCGCGCGCCAGCGCCAGGCGCTGCAGCTCGCCGCCCGACAAGCCCAGGCCGCGCTCGCCCAACGGCGTGTCCCAGCCTTGCGCGGCACGTGCGATCACCGCGTCCAGACCGCTGCCGGCGGCGGCGCGCGCCAGCGCGGCATCGGCCGCGGCCGGCGCGGCCAGGCGCAGGTTGTCGCGCACGCTGCCTTCGAACACGTGGGTCTGCTGCGGCACCCAGGCCAGGCGCTCGCGCCACTGCGCGATGTCCAGCTCGGCCAGGTCGACGCCATCGATCAGCACCCGGCCCGACTCGGCCGGTGCGAAGCCGAGCAGCAGGTTCAGCAGCGTGCTCTTGCCCGAGCCGGTGGCGCCGACCAGCGCGGTCACGCTGCGCGGCCGCAGCTCGAAACTGCAATCGCGCAGCACCGCCGCGCGCCCGGCGTGGCGGTAATGCACGCGGTCCAGGCGCACGGTCGGTGCGCCTTCCGCCGGCGCATGTCGTCCGTGCGCGAGCGGCGCGCTGGTCTGCGCCGGCGTCTCTTCCAGCGCCGCCAGCTGCTGCGCCGCGGCCTGCGCGTCCATGCGCGCATGGCGCAGGCTGCCCAGCGCGCGCAGTGGCAGGTAGAACTCGGGCGCCAGCAGCAGCACGAACAGACCGTCCCGAAACGGCAGCTCGTTCCACAGCAGCCGAAAGCCGATCAGCACGGCGACCACGGCGATGCTGACGGTGGCGAAGAACTCCAGCACGAGTGCAGAGAGAAACGCCACGCGCAGCACCTGCAGCGTGAGCTGGCGGTAGTTCTCGCCGTCGGCGTCGAGGCGCTGCGCGACGCGCTCGGCCGCGCCGAGCTGGCGCAGCGCGGTCAGGCCGCCCAGCGCATCCATGAACGCCGCGCCGAGGCGGACGAGCTGGGCGAAGCGCGCCTGGCTCGCGCGCTCGGCGGCGCTGCCGACGAGTGTCATGAACAGCGGGATCAGCGGCGCGGTCAGCAGCAGCACCAGCCCCGAGATCCAGTCGGCCGGGAACACGAACGCGACCAGCAGCAGCGGCACGATCACCGCGGTGCTGGCCTGTGGCAGAACGCGCGCGAAGTACGGCAGCACGGCGTCGACCCCATCGACCAGGCGCGTGATCAGGTCGCCGCTGGCCTGGGCGCGCAAGCCCAGCGGCCCGAGCGCCTGCGCACGCACGAGAAGCCGGCGGCGCAACTGCGCGCTCAGGTCCAGCCCCGCGGCAAAGGCGGTGCGCCGCGCGTACAGATTCAGCAGCAGGCGCAGCGACGCCAGCAGCAGCAGGCCCAGCCCTTGCGGCCACCGTGCCGCCAGTGGCAGCTGCCCGAACAAGGCGGCATCGAGGATGCCGGCGAGCAGCCAGGCCTGCGCGACCAGCGCCACCGCCTGCAACCCGGTGGCCAGCGCGGACCGCCGCAAGGGGTTTCGAAGGTGCCGCGCCTCCTGGCGCAGCCAGCTTGCTGCCTGCATCGAATGTCCAAAATGGCGGCGGGGCCGCGAACGGCCCCGTCGAGTCAGGCGCGATGATGCCCGATCGGGCCGCAGGAGACCGGGCTTGGGTCTGGCGCGCAGGCTGGGCCGATCTCGGTGGCCGGCCGGTGCCGCGCCACACCGCGCCTTGGTTGCCGGCCGGCGGCGCCGTTCAGACCACCGGCTGCAACTGCAAGCGCCCGTGCTGGGCGGCCAGCGTGCGCGCGAGCAGCGACGTGGTGGCGTAGAGGGCGCCGATGGTCGGCGTCGGCGTGCCCGTGATGCGGCCGAGTTCGACCACCGCGCCGACCAGCGCCTCGAGTTCCAGCGCGCGACCATGCTCGACGTCCTGCAACATCGAGGTCTTGTGCGCGCCCACCGCCTCGGCGCCCTTGAGGCGCTGCTCGAGCGAGATCTTGAAGCGCACGCCCAGCCCCTCGGCCACCGCCTGCGCTTCGCCCATCATCGTCGCGGCGAGCGCGCGCGTGGGCGGGAAGCGGCAGATGTCTTCCAGCGTCGCGTGGGTCAGCGCGCTGATCGGGTTGAAGCTCAGGTTGCCCCAGAGCTTGACCCAGATCTCGCTGCGGATGTCCTTCGCGACCGGTGCCTTGAAGCCGGCCTTCATCAAGGCCTGCGACAGCGCCTCGACGCGCGCGCTGCGCGAGCCGTCGGGCTCGCCGAGCGTGAAGCGGTTGCCTTCGATGACCTTCACGACGCCGGGCTCGACCAGCTGCGCGGCCGGGTAGACCACGCTGCCGATCACGCGCCCGGGCTCGACGTGGGCGGCAATGAGGCCGCCGGGGTCGACGCTGTCCAGCCCGAGCCCTTCGTGCGGCCCGGGCAGCTTGTGGAAGTACCACCAGGGGATGCCGTTGATCATCGTGACCAGCGCGGTCTGCGGGCCGAACAGCTCGCGCAGCTCGGGCAGCAAGTCGCCGACCTGGTGTGCCTTCACGGTCAGCAGCACGGCGTCCTGCGGCCCCGCCTCCGCCATGCGCTGCACGGCGCGCACGCCACGCGCCTGCAACTCGCTGCCGTCTTCCTGGATCAGGCGCAATCCGTTGGCGCGGATCGCCTCCAGGTTGCGGTTGCGCGCGATGACGGTGACGTCCTCGCCCGACGCCGCGAGCCGCGCCCCCAGATAGCCGCCGATGGCACCGGCGCCCACGATTGCGATCTTCATGCACTCTCCCGCGCTGCGCGCGCAACGGCACCGCACCGACGCGCGTCGATACCGGTTCGCCCGCGCGCCCGCTCCTGGCCCATAGAATGACGGGTGATCTTGTCCCCGCGCCCCCGACCCGACACGCCGTGCGAAGCACCCTGATTGCCGCATCGCTGCTGTTGCGCCGCAAGACCCCGACTCTGCTCGTCGAAGGCGCCCGGCTCGACCTTCTCCCCGACGGCGCGTCGGGGCCGCGGCGCTTCAAGATCAAGGCCGCCGATTCGCGCTCGCGCCGCGGGTTGATCGACGGCCTGCTGCGCAACCGATACGGCTGGCGCGGCTACCAGTCGGTGGCGCTGGCCACCGACCAGGCCATCGACCGCTTCACGTTGGCGGCAATCCAGGACGACCGGCCGATCGGCACCATCACCGTCGCGCTCGATGTCGGCCGCCCGCTCGGCGCCGACGACGCCTTCGCCGACGAACTGGCGGCGCTGCGCCGCGACGGCCGGCGCCTGTGCGAATTCACCAAGCTCGCGATCGACCCGACCACGGCCAGCAAGCGCGTGCTCGCGGCGCTGTTCCACGTGGCCTACATCGTGGCGCACCGGCTGCGCGCGTACGACACGCTGATCATCGAAGTCAACCCGCGCCACGTGCGCTACTACGAGCGCATGCTCGGTTGCCGGGTGATCGGCGGCGAGCGGCCGAACCGGAGCGTGAACGCGCCGGCCGTGCTGCTGGCGGCCGATTTCGCCGACATCCGCGACCAGATCGGCGAGTTCGGCGGCCAGCCCGAGCGCGCGGCCGGCGAGCGCACGCTGTTCCCGTTCGCGTTCTCGCTGCCCGAGGAGGCCGGCATCATCGCGCGGCTGCACAGCCTGCAGCAGCAGCGCGAGGCGGCGGTCCAGCAGTGATGCCATCACGACGGGCCGCGCCTCAGCCCAGCCCGAGCTTGGCGGCCAGCCCGATGCGCTGCAGCTTGCCGGTCGCGCCCTTCGGAATCTCGTCCATGAAGAGGATCTTCTTCGGTACCTTGTAGTCGGCCGCGTGCGTGCCGACGAAGGCCTGCAACTCGTGCTCGCTCGCCCGGTGGCCCTCGCGCAGCACCACCGCCGCCGCGACCTCCTCGCCGAGCTTGCGGTGCGGCATGCCGAAGCACACCACCTGGGCCACCGCCGGATGGTCCATCAGGATCTCGTCGACCTCGCGCGGGCTGAACTTCTCGCCGCCGCGGTTGATGATCTCCTTGAGCCGGCCGGTGATCGAGATGTAGCCCTCGGCGTCGATCACGCCCTGGTCGCCGGTGCGGAACCAGCCGTTCGTGAAGGCCTCGGCGTTGGCCTTCGGGTTGTTCTCGTAGCCGGCGGCACAGGTTCGGACCGCGGATCACGATCTCGCCGACCGCGCCGCGCGGCAGCAGCGCGCCGGCCTCGTCCATGATCGCGACCTCGGGGCCGGCCGCCAGGCCGACGCTGCCCGGCTTGCGCACGCGCGGGCGGCAGCGGGTTGCTGGCCATCTGGTGCGCCGCTTCGGTCATGCCGTAGGCCTCGATCAGCGGCGCGTCGAAGGCGGCCTCCAGTTCCTCGATCACCTGCGGCGGCATCGACGCCGACGACGAGCGGATGAAGCGCAGCGGGTGGCGCGCGATGACGTCGGCGTTCTTCGGCGCACGCGCGACGATCGCCTGGTGCATGGTCGGCACCGCGGTGTACCAGGTGGGGTCGGCCTCGTCCATCCAGGCGAAGAACTTCAGCGCGTTGAAGCCCGGCGTGCAGAACACCTGCGAGCCCCCAGCCAGCGGCGCGAGCAAGCCGGCGATCAGGCCGTGGATGTGGAACAGCGGCATGATGTTCAGCCCGCGGTCCGCCGCGGTGAAGCGCAGCGTGGCACGGATGTGGGTCGCCGACGCGGCCAGGTTCGCCTGCGACAGCGGCACGATCTTCGGCCGCGAGGTCGTGCCCGAGGTGTGCAGCAGCATCGAGACGTCGTCCGGCTCCGCGTAACCGCCCCGGGCCGCCGCCGCGCCGGCCACGCCGTCGCGCGGCACGAGCGCGAAGCAGCCCGCACCCTGCTCCGGCGTCGCGACGAGATCGATCACGCGCAGGCCGAGCCGGGTGGCGACCTCGACCGCCGGCGAATGGCTGCCGCGCTCGACGATGAGCGCCTTCGCGCCCAGGTCGCTCAGGTAGAACTCGAACTCCTCGGCGCGATAGGCCGGGTTCAGCGGCGCGCTCGCGACGCCGCTGGCACAGGCGACGAAGCAGGTCGCCATCTCCGGGCCGTTCGGCAGCACGATCGCGACCCGGTCGCTGCGGCCGATCCCCAGTGCGTTCAGGCTGGCGATCGTGGTCTCGATCAGCGCGCGCAGGCCACCGAAAGTCGAGCGCGGCGCGCGCCGGCGCCGAGATCGCCGGCGCGTCGCCGGCGCCGGCGGCCAGCAGGTCTCTCAAGGTCGCTTGCATCGACGAGGGGCGGTCTCCGAATATTCGTCGATGCTAATACCTTCGCGCCGACGGGCCGACGGCTGGGGGCAATCGCGGACTGCAATGGACCCGAAACGCCACGCCGGTCGGCGCCGGCGACGACCGGTCAGGGGCTGCCGCGTTCGGCTGCCTCGATGTGGCGGTGCACGCGCCGGATCGTCAGCCAGGCCAGGCCGGCGATGACCGGGATCGCGAGCCCGACGGTCAGCTCGGGGTCGATCGCCAGGCCGGCGGCCTGGGCTGCCTTCGCGAGATGGCCCACCAGTCCGGCCACGTAGTAGACGATCGCCGCCACCGAGAGCCCTTCCACCGTCTGCTGCAGCCGCAGCTGCAGCTTGGCGCGCCGGTCCATCGACGCCAGCAGCGCCTGGTTCTGGCGCTCGCGCGCGATGCCCACGCGCGTGGCGAGCAGCGAACTGGCCTGCGCGACGCGCTCGGACAGGTCGTGCAGCCGTTGCGACACGGTGCTGCAGGTGGCGACCGCGGGCGCGAAGCGGCGCGCCATGAACTCGTCGATCGTCTGGGTGCCGGGCAGCCGCACTTCGCGCAATTCGTGGATCCGCGTGCGCACCAGCTCGTTGTAGGCACGCGTGGCGCCGAAGCGAAACTGGCTCGCCGCGAGGCCGCTCTCGACCTCGGCTGCCATCCGCGTCAGCTCGTGCAGCAACGCTTCCTCGTGGCCGTCCTCGCGCGCGATGCCGGCCGTCAGCGTCGCCAGCGAGCGCTCGATCGCGACGATCGCCGGCAGTTGCCGGCGCGCGATCGGCAGCGCCAGCAGCGCGAGCATCCGGTAGGCCTCGATCTCGAACAGGCGCTGCAGCATGCGGCCGGCCTGGCGCGGTGTGAAGCTGCGGTTGATCAGCACGAAGCGCGCGCAGCCGTCGGCGTGGATGCGGAAGTCGGTGAACGCGTGGCCGGCACCGTCGCCGACCGCCCCGCCGACGACGATATTGGCGCCGAAATGGTCGGCCAGCGCGGCCGGGTCGGGCCCGGCATCGCTGCTCTGCAGGTAGCGCGCATGGGCGCCCACCAGGGTTCGCCCCGGCAACGCCGCCAGCCAGCCGGGCGGCAGCAGCGCCGCCGCGGGTTCGCCGAAGGGTGGCTCGTCCAGCCCGGAGGCGATGAAGGTCCAGCCGGAAAATTCGCCGTGGCGCTCCCACTTGGCGCGCACCGCGCCGAGCAGGGCGCTGAACTGGGTCACACCGTCTGCCGGCGGCGCGACGCCGAAGGCCGCGCACAGGCGTGCCAGGTGCGCGCGTTCGGCGTCGCGCTCGTCGGCGTCGACGAGCAGCGCGAGATAGGTCGCGCGCGAGGGTTGGTCCAGCGGCTCCGGGGGCCGGGCGTGGACCTCGTCGGCGAGCGCGAGGCGGTCCGGGTGGTCGGAGGGCAGTCGGTTCATTGCATCCATGGCGGCGCGCAGTATCACCCGGCCGCGCCGAGCAGCGGCGCGTCGTGCGCGCGCAGCATCTTCTCGGCTTCTTCGAGCACGTAGTAGCGGAAGGCCTCGGCCGCCGGCGACAGCACCTTGGACAACAGGTGCACCAGGTTCCACGTCTTCATCACCGGCGTGCCTTCGACGTCGAGCATCGGCGAGCAGCCCGCCGCGCAGCTCCAGCCCCAGCGTGTGCAACGACAGGAAGCTCATGCCCATGCCCGCCATCACCGCCTGCTTGATGGTCTCGTTGCTCGACATCTCCATCGTGATGCGCGGCGTGACGCCATGCTCGCGCAGGAAGTCCTCCATCGCCTTGCGCGTGCCCGAACCGGGCTCGCGCACGATCAGCGGCAGGCCTTCGAGCGCGCGCGCCGGCTGCGTCTCGCCGCCAGACAAGGGGTGCCCGGGCGGCCCGACGAACACCAGCGGATGCGCGGCGAAAGGCTCGGCCCGCGTCGCCAGCTCCTTCGGCGGCCGCCCCATCACCGTGAGGTCGACCTCGCCGGCATGCAGCAGCGCGAGCAACTGCTCGCGATTGCCGGCCACCTGCAGCCGCACCTCGACGCCGGGGTGTTCCTGGCTGAAGCGGGCGAGCAGCCGCGGCACGAAGTACTTCGCAGTGCTGACCAGGCCGATGTTGAGCACGCCGGTCTCGACGCGGCGAAAGCGCGCCATCGCGTCCTCGGCGTCCTTCAGCGTCGCCAGCATGCGCCGGGCGTAGACGAGCAGGTACTCGCCGGCGGTGGTGAGCGAGATGGTCCGTCCCTGGCGGTCGAAGAGCGGCAGTTCGACCGCCGCCTCCAGCTCCTTGATCTGCATCGTCACCGCCGGCGGCGTGAGGTGCAGCGCCTCGGCGGCGCGCACGAAACTCAGCCGACGGGCGACCTCGACGAACACGCGCATCTGGCGCAGCGTCACATTTTTCATGGCCATAGATTAAGACAAAGTTAATCGAATGCCAACGACATTTGAATTGCGCTTACTTAAAGGCCTGCCTAGAGTTGGATCACCACGAACCGAAGGAGCCGCCCCAGTGAACCAGCCCATCGAGCAAGGTGTCATCACCGACGCCAAGAAGCGCTACAGCGCCGGAGTCCTGAAGTACCGCCAGATGGGCTACTGGGACGCCGACTACGTGCCCAAGGACACCGACACGCTGTGCCTGTTCCGCATCACGCCGCAGGAGGGCGTGGATCCTATCGAGGCTGCCGCCGCGGTGGCCGGCGAATCCAGCACCGCCACCTGGACCGTGGTCTGGACCGACCGCCTGACCGCCTGCGACAGTTACCGCGCCAAGGCCTACAAGGTCGAACCGGTGCCGAACAACCCGGGCCAGTACTTCGCCTGGGTCGCCTACGACATCATCCTGTTCGAAGAAGGCTCGATCGCCAACATCACCGCCAGCCTGATCGGCAACGTCTTCAGCTTCAAGCCGCTGAAGGCGGCGCGGCTGGAAGACATCCGCATGCCGGTGGCGCTGATCAAGACCTTCAAGGGGCCGCCGACCGGCCTCGTCGTCGAGCGCGAACGCCTGGACAAGTTCGGCCGCCCGCTGCTGGGCGCGACCACCAAGCCCAAGCTGGGCCTGAGCGGGCGCAACTACGGCCGCGTGATCTACGAAGGCCTGAAGGGTGGGCTGGACTTCATGAAGGACGACGAGAACATCAACTCGCAGCCCTTCATGCACTGGCGCGACCGCTTCCTGTACGTGATGGACGCGGTGAACAAGGCGAGTGCCGCCACCGGCGAAGTGAAGGGCAGCTACCTGAACGTGACCGGCGCGACGATGGAAGACATCTACGAGCGCGCCGAGTTCGCCAAGGAGCTGGGCTCGGTCGTGATCATGCTGGACCTGGTGATCGGCTGGAGCGCGATCCAGAGCATGGCCAACTGGGCGCGCAAGAACGACATGATCGTGCACATGCACCGCGCCGGCCACGGCACCTACACGCGCCAGAAGAACCACGGCGTGAGTTTCCGCGTGATGGCCAAGTGGCTGCGGCTGGCGGGCGTGGACCACCTGCACACGGGCACCGCGGTCGGCAAGCTCGAAGGCGACCCGATGACGGTGCAGGGCTACTACAACGTCTGCCGCGACAGCTACACCAAGCAGGATCTGCCACGCGGCCTGTTCTTCGACCAGGACTGGGCCGACATGCGCAAGGTCATGCCGGTGGCCAGCGGCGGCATCCACGCCGGCCAGATGCACCAGCTGATCGACCTCTTCGGCGACGACGTGATCCTGCAGTTCGGCGGCGGCACGATCGGCCACCCGGCCGGCGTCCAGGCCGGTGCGGTGGCCAACCGCGTGGCGCTGGAAACCATGGTCAAGGCGCGCAACGAAGGCAAGGACATCAAGAACGAAGGGCCGGACATCCTGCGCAAGGCCGCCCAGACCTGCATGCCGCTGAAGCAGGCGCTGGACACCTGGGGAGAGATCAGCTTCAACTACGCCAGCACCGACACCAGCGACTACGCCACGACGCCGTCGGTGGCCTGAGACAGGAGACCCGCACCATGATGACCAATCCCACCGGCCGTTTGACGCAAGGCCAGTTCAGCTTCCTGCCCGACCTGACGGATGCCGAGATCACGCTGCAGATCGAATACGGCCTCAAGAAGGGCTACGCCTGGAGCGTCGAATACACCGACGACCCGCACCCGCGCAACACCTACTGGGAGATGTACGGCAACCCGATGTTCGACCTGAAGGACGCTGCCGGCGTGATGATGGAACTGCAGGCCTGCCGCAAGACCTTCCCGAACCACTACATCCGGATGATGGCCTTCGATGCCACGCGCAACGTCGAGACCATCGTGATGAGCTTCATCGTCAACCGCCCGGCCGTCGAACCCGGATTCGGCATGGTGCGCCAGGAGGTCAACGGCCGCACGATGCGCTACACGATCCACAGCTACGCCACCGACAAGCCCGAAGGCCAGAGGTACTGACCGTGATGCACCGCATCGCCCCGTCCATCCTCTCGGCCGACTTCGCGCGCCTGGGCGACGAAGTGAAGAACGTCATCGCCGCCGGCGCCGACTGGATCCACTTCGACGTGATGGACAACCATTACGTGCCCAACCTGACGATCGGCCCGATGGTCGCGCAGGCGATCAAGCCGCATTGCGTGCGCGCCGACGGCACCAAGGTGCCGCTGGACGTGCACCTGATGGTCAAGCCGGTGGACGAGCTGGCGCTGGCCTTCGCCAAGGCCGGCGCCGACCTGATCAGCTTCCACCCCGACGCGAGCACGCATGTCGACCGCACGCTGCAGCTCATCCGCGGCGCGGGCTGCCAGGCCGGGCTGGTGTTCAACCCGGCGACGCCGCTGGACGTGCTGGAGTGGGAGATCGACCAGGTCGACCTGGTCCTGATCATGAGCGTGAACCCGGGCTTCGGCGGCCAGAGCTTCATCGACGAGCGCGCTGCGCAAGATCGAGCAGGCGCGCCGGCTGATCGAACAATCCGGGCGCGACATCCGCCTGGAAGTCGACGGCGGGATCAAGGTCGACAACATCCGCCGCGTCGCCGACGCCGGCGCCGACACCTTCGTCGCCGGCAGCGCGATCTTCGGCCAGCCGGACTACGCGGCCGTCATCGGCGCGATGCGCGCGCAGCTCGCCGCGCCGGCGCTCCAGCGGGCCGCGTGATGAGCGCGCCGCTGTATTCGATCCCCGGTTCGACGTCGGCGCCTGCGCCGGTGCCGATGCCGGCACCCGGTTCGCAGGCGCGAACCGTCAGCGAGGTGCTGGCCGAAAGCCAGGTCGAATCGGTGCTCGACGAATTGGAGCGCGACCTCGTCGGGCTGGCGCCGGTGAAGCAGCGCATCCGCGACATCGCGGCACTGCTCGTGATCGACAAGCTGCGCCTGAACCTGGGGCTGCAGGCGCAGACCCCGAGCCTGCACATGTGCTTCACCGGCAACCCCGGCACCGGCAAGACGACGGTCGCCATGCGCATGGCCGAGATCCTGCACCGGCTGGGCTATGTGCGCAAAGGCCACCTGGTCGCGGTGACGCGCGACGATCTGGTCGGCCAGTACATCGGCCACACCGCGCCGAAGACCAAGGAAGTGCTGAAGAAGGCGATGGGCGGCGTGCTCTTCATCGACGAGGCCTACTACCTTTATCGACCCGAGAACGAGCGCGACTACGGCCAGGAGGCGATCGAGATCCTGCTCCAGGTGATGGAGAACCAGCGCGACGACCTGGTCGTGATCCTGGCCGGCTACAAGGACCGGATGGACAGCTTCTTCCAGTCCAACCCCGGCATGAGCTCGCGCATCGCGCACCACATCGAGTTCCCCGACTATTCGGTCGACGAGTTGCTGCAGATCTCGCAGCGCATGCTGAACGGCCAGCATTACCGCTTCGGCGACGGCGCCGCGGAGGTCTTCCGCGGCTACATCGAGCGCCGCGTCGAACAGCCGCATTTCGCCAACGCGCGCAGCGTGCGCAACGCGCTCGACCGCGCCCGGCTGCGCCAGGCCAGCCGCCTGTTCGCCGACCGCGACCGGGTGCTGACCGAAGCCGACCTGACCACGATCACCCCGGCCGACCTGCTCGCGAGCCGGGTGTTCCAGAACCAGAACTGAGGGAGACCGCCGTGCCGCTTTCGAAGAAACAGACGCTGACGCAGTACCTGATCGAGCAGCGGCGCCGCTTCCCGCAGGCCAGCGGCGAGCTCAACGCGCTGATCCTCGACGTCTCGATCGCCTGCAAGGCGATCGCGCGCACGGTCGCTTTCGGCGCGCTCGCCGACACGCCGGCCGGCGGCCAGATCAACGTCCAGGGCGAGGAACAGAAGCCGCTCGACATCGCGAGCAACGAGATGCTGATCCGCCAGACCGAATGGTCGGGCCACCTCGCCGGCATGGCCTCCGAAGAGATGGAGCAGCCCTACCAGATCCCGCCGGACTGCCCGCGCGGCAAGTACCTGCTCGTCTTCGACCCGCTCGACGGTTCCAGCAACATCGACGTCAACGTCTCGGTGGGCAGCATCTTCTCGATCCTGCGCGCGCCCCAGGACGTCATCGACGCCGGCCGCGACGTCGTCGAGGCCGACTTCTTTCAGCCTGGCGCGTCCCAGGTCGCGGCCGGCTATGCGCTCTACGGGCCGACGACGATGTTCGTGCTGACGGTCGGCAACGGCGTCGTCGGCTTCACGCTCGATCCGAACCTGGGCGAGTTCAAGCTCACGCACCCGAGCATCCAGGTGCCGGCGGACACGCACGAGTTCGCGATCAACACCAGCAACAGCCGCTTCTGGGAACCGCCGGTCAAGCGCTATGTCGACGAATGCCTGGCCGGCAAGACCGGCCCGCGCGGCAAGGACTTCAACATGCGCTGGATCGCGAGCATGGTGGCCGAGGCGCACCGCATCCTGATGCGCGGCGGTGTCTTCATGTACCCGCGCGACCTGAAGGACCCGGCCAAGCCCGGCCGGCTGCGTCTGCTCTACGAGGCGAACCCGATCGGCATGATCGTCGAGCAGGCCGGCGGCCGCGCCAGCACCGGACGCCAGCCGATGCTGGGCGTCAAGCCGACCGCGCTGCACCAGCGCATCGGCCTGGTGTTCGGCTCGAAGAACGAGGTCGAGCGCATCGAGCGCTACCACCACGAACCGGCGACGCGCGAGACGACGGCACCGCTGTTCGCCGAACGCAGCCTGTTCCGAGATTGAGAAAACCGAGGAGACGGCCTTGAGCCACAAGCACCCCATCATTGCCATCACGGGCAGTTCCGGCGCCGGCACCACCTCGGTGACGCGCACCTTCGAGAACATCTTTCGCCGCGAGGGCGTGAGCGCGGCGGTCATCGAGGGCGACAGCTTTCATCGCTACGACCGAAAGGAGATGAAGCACCGCCAGGCCGAGGCCGAGAAGGCCGGGAACAAGAACTTCAGCCATTTCGGCCCCGAGAACAACCTGTTCGCCGAGCTGGAGTTGCTGTTCCGCAGCTATGGCGAGGCCGGCACCGGCAAGCGCCGCAAGTACCTGCACGACGCCGAGGAAGCGGCGCCCTACAAGCAGCAGCCCGGCACGTTCACGCCCTGGGAGGACGTGCCCGCCGACACCGACCTGCTCTTCTACGAAGGCCTGCACGGCGCGGTCGTCACGCCCGAGGTCGACATCGCGCGCCACCCGGACCTGCTCATCGGCGTGGTGCCGGTGATCAACCTCGAATGGATCCAGAAGCTCTGGCGCGACAAGAAGCAGCGCGGCTATTCGACCGAGGCGGTGACCGACACGATCCTGCGCCGGATGCCCGACTACGTGAACTACATCTGCCCGCAGTTCGCCCACACGCACGTGAACTTCCAGCGCGTGCCCTGCGTCGACACGAGCAACCCCTTCATCGCGCGCGACATTCCGGCCGCCGACGAGAGCTTCGTCGTGATCCGATTCGCGAACCCGAAGGGCATCGACTTCCAGTACCTGCTGAACATGATCAAGGACTCGTTCATGTCGCGCGCGAACACCGTCGTCGTCCCCGGTGGCAAGATGGAACTCGCGATGCAGCTCATCTTCACGCCCTTCATCTGGCGAATGATGGAGCGTCGCAAGCGTGCGCTCGGCGCGCTGTGAGCCCGGAGCCGACCATGACCCTCAGACTCGGCATCAACGGCTTCGGCCGCATCGGCCGCATGGTGTTCCGCGCCGCGGTGCAGAACTTCCCGGACCTCGAGATCGTCGCCATCAACGACCTGCTCGAACCCGACTACCTCGCCTACATGCTGCAGTACGACAGCGTGCACGGCCGCTTCAAGGGCACGATCGCCGTCGACGGCAACACCTTGATCGTCAACGGCAAGAAGATCCGCCTGACCGCGCTCAAGGACCCGGCCGAGCTGAAGTGGGGCGAGGTCGGCGCCGACATCGTCGTCGAATCGACCGGCCTGTTCCTGACGAAGGAAACCTGCCAGAAGCACCTCGATGCCGGCGCGAAGAAGGTCATCCAGAGCGCGCCGAGCAAGGACGACACGCCGATGTTCGTCTACGGCGTCAACGACAAGAGCTACGCCGGCCAGGCCATCATCAGCAACGCCAGCTGCACCACCAACTGCCTGGCCCCGGTGGCCAAGGTGCTCAACGACAGCTTCGGCATCAAGCGCGGGCTGATGACCACCGTGCACGCGACCACCGCGACGCAGAAGACCGTCGACGGCCCGAGCAACAAGGACTGGCGCGGCGGGCGCGGCATCCTCGAGAACATCATCCCGAGTTCCACCGGCGCGGCCAAGGCGGTGGGCGTGGTGATCCCCGAGCTGAACAAGAAGCTCACCGGGATGTCCTTCCGCGTGCCGACCAGCGACGTGAGCGTCATCGACCTCACCTGCGAGCTGGTGAAGGAAGCCAGCTACGCCGAGATCTGCGCGGCGATGAAGGCGGCGAGCCAGGGGCACATGCAGCGGCGTGCTCGGCTACACCGAGGACAAGGTCGTCTCGACCGACTTCCGCGGCGAGGCGATGACCTCGGTCTTCGACGCCGAGGCCGGCATCGCGCTGGACAAGACCTTCGTCAAGATCATCGCCTGGTACGACAACGAATGGGGCTACTCGAACAAGGTGCTCGAGATGGCGCGCGTGATCGGGGTGGCGGCATGAACATCCTCCGCTTCACCGACCTCGTCGAGCAAGGCCGCGTGCGCGGCCGGCGCGTCTTCATCCGCGCCGACCTGAACGTGCCGCTGGAGCTTCAACCCGACGGCACGGCCCGGATCACCGAAGACACCCGCATCCGCGCCTCGCTGCCCTGCATCCGCATGGCGCTGGACGCCGGCGCCGCGGTGATGGTCACCAGCCACCTGGGCCGCCCGACCGAAGGCCAGCTGCGGGCCGAGGACTCGCTCGCCCCGGTCGCCGCGCGCCTGGCCGAACTCCTCGGTCGCCCGGTGCCGCTGCTCGCGAACTGGACCGACGGCGTCGACGGTCGAACCCGGCCAGCTCGTGCTGCTCGAGAACTGCCGCGTCAACCCGGGCGAAAAGAAGAACGACGAGACGCTGGCGAAGAAGATGGCCAAGCTGTGCGACATCTTCGTCCACGACGCCTTCGGCACCGCGCACCGCGCCGAGGCCAGCACCTACGGCATCGCGCAGTTCGCGCCCATCGCCTGCGCCGGCCCGCTGCTGGCGGCCGAGATCGACGCGATCACGAAGGCGCTGGCGGACCCGAAGCGCCCGCTCGTGGCCATCGTCGCGGGCTCCAAGGTCAGCACCAAGCTGAGCATCCTGCAAAGCCTGGCGGCCAAGGTCGACGGGCTGATCGTCGGCGGCGGCATCGCCAACACCTTCTTGCTCGCCGCCGGGCTGCCGATCGGCAAGAGCCTGGCCGAGCCCGACCTGGTGGGCCAGGCCCGGGCCGTGATCGAGGCGATGAAGGCACGCGGCGCGGCGGTGCCGATCCCGGTCGACGTGGTCACGGCCAAGGCCTTCAAGGCCGACGCGACCGCGACCGTCAAGGCCGCTGCCGACGTGGCCGCGGACGACCTGATCCTGGACATCGGGCCGCAGACCGCTGCGATCTTGGCCGAGCAGCTCAAGGCCGCGGGCACCATCGTCTGGAACGGGCCGGTCGGGGTGTTCGAGTTCGACGCCTTCGCGCACGGCACCGAGACGGTGGCGCGCGCGATCGCGGCCAGCCCGGCGTTCAGCATCGCCGGCGGCGGCGACACGCTGGCGGCGATCGCCAAGTACGGCATCGAGGCCGACATCGGCTACATCTCCACCGGCGGCGGCGCCTTCCTCGAGGTGCTCGAGGGCAAGACGCTGCCGGCGTTCGACATCCTGCAGCGGCGCGCTGCGTGAAGGAACCACGATGAGCCGGATCCGGGCCTTGCTTTGGGACGTGGACGGCACGCTGGCCGAGACCGAGCGCGACGGCCACCGCGTCGCCTTCAACCGCGCCTTCGAGGCCGCCGGCCTGCCGTGGCGCTGGGACGAGGCCTACTACGGCGAGTTGCTGCGCGTCGCCGGCGGCCGCGAACGTCTGCTCCACGACATGATGTCGCGCAGCGATGCGCCGGCGTCGGCCGGCGAGCGCGAGGCGCTGGCGCGCGACCTGCACCAGCGCAAGAACGCCTACTACGGCGAACTGGTGCGCGCGGGCGCGCTGCCGCTGCGCGACGGCGTGCTCGCGCTGATGCACGAGTGCCGCGCGCGCGGCGTGCGCATGGGCATCGCGACGACGACCAGCCGGACCAACCTCGAGACCCTGCTCCATGTCCAGCTCGGGCGCGACTGGCGCGGCTGGTTCAGCGCGCTCGTCTGCGGCGAGGACGTGCAGCGCAAGAAGCCGGACCCCGAGGTCTACCTGCAGGCGCTGCATCAACTGGGCATTGCGCCGCTGGAGGCGGTCGCGCTGGAGGATTCGCCCGGCGGCGTGGCCGCTGCGCGCGCCGCCGACCTGCCGGTGGTCGTGACGCTGAGCGCGTACTTTGCCGACGCGACGATCGAAGGCGCGGTCGCCATCGGACCGGGGCTGCACGACCGGCGCGGCTGGCGGCCGGCGCTGCCCTACAGCGGGGCCGGACCCGAGCGGGTCGGCCTCGACGACATCGAAGGCTGGTGCGCGCAGATGGACACCGTCTCGCAATTCGGCTGACCTACACCACGATCCACAGCAAGGGAAATCGCCCACCATGGCCCTCGTCTCGCTTCGCCAGGTCCTCGACCATGCCGCCGAACATGCCTACGGCGTGCCAGCCTTCAACGTCAACAACCTGGAGCAGATCCAGGCGATCATGGAAGCGGCCCAGGCCACCCAGTCGCCGGTGATCCTGCAGGCCTCGGCCGGCGCGCGCAAGTACGCCGGCGAGCCCTACCTGCGCCACATGGTGCTGGCGGCCGTGGAGTCGCACCCCGACATCCCGGTCGTTCTGCACCAGGACCATGGCGCGTCGCCGACGGTGTGCCAGCAGTCCATCCGTTCCGGCTTCACCAGCGTGATGATGGACGGCTCGCTGCTCGAGGACGCCAAGACGCCGGCGTCCTACGACTACAACGTCGAGGTCACGCGCAAGGTCTGCGAGTTCTCGCAAGCGATCGGCGTTTCGGTGGAGGGCGAACTCGGCTGCCTGGGCTCGCTGGAGACCGGCGAGGCGGGCGAGGAAGACGGCGTCGGCGCCGAGGGCAAGCTGACCCACGAGATGATGCTGACCGACCCCGAGCAGGCGCGCGACTTCGTCGCGCGTACCGGCGTCGACGCACTCGCGATCGCGATCGGCACCAGCCACGGCGCCTACAAGTTCAGCCGCCAGCCCACCGGCGACATCCTGGCGATCGAGCGCATCGCGCGCATTCACGCCGCGGTGCCGAACACCCACCTCGTGATGCACGGCTCGTCCAGCGTGCCGCAGGAGTGGCTGGAAATCATCAGGAAGTACGGCGGCGAGATCAAGCAGACCTACGGCGTTCCGGTCGAGGAGATCCGCCGCGGCATCGCCAGCGGGGTGCGCAAGGTCAACATCGACACCGACATCCGACTCGCGATGACCGGTGCAATGCGCAAGCTGCTGGCTGAACAACCGTCCGAGTTCGACCCGCGCAAGGCTTTCGCCGCGGCGCGCAAGGCGGCGCAAGGCATTTGCGAACAGCGCTTCGAGGCTTTCGGCTGCGCCGGTCACGCCGCGCGCATCAAGCCCATCCCTCTTGAAGCGATGGCGCGTCGCTATCGCTGAGACAGGCTGCGCGCCGGCCGGCGCGCGACTGCAAGACGCGGCCGCGGCGCGGCCCACGGGAGCCCGGCCAAGCGGCTGGAGCCGTTTCAGCGGACAATACGGGCTTGAAAAATCGTCCCGCGCTGATTGAACTCCAGCCACATCGACATGGCCACCCGACGTAGCCCGAGCGCCAACCCGCCCACCGACGCACCCAAGCTCCGCCAGACCCAGGCCGAGTACACGGCGGCAAGGCCGAATGCCGAGCCCGGCGTCAAGCCGATGATGTCCAGCTCGAAGATGTACGTCTGCATTCGTTGCCACGCCAACTTCAAGACCGGTGACGGCAAGCCCGATCCGCGCTTGCGCGGTCTCGGGCGCTGCAACAACTGCCTGGGCATCACGTCCCCGACAGCCTGAGGGCGCTCACTCCTTCACGAGGCTGGACACGACGGCCTGCGTGGCTTCGACGAGCTTGCTCTTGGCGAGTTCCTTGCACTGATCGCCTGACGCATTCGGCATGGCATCGAATGCGGTGGCGATCTGTTGCGGGCGCAGAAGCACGGCCTTCAAAGTGGCCGTCAGCGGCACCATCATCACGCGTGCGGTGACCACGCAGACTCCGCTCTGCGTGATACCTCCCTCGACCTGGCTCACGAAAGCCCATTTCGACGCCGGATACACCTTCCACAGCCGCGCCGGAATGCCCTCGTCGAGCACCGCCGTCGCCGTGCCGCTGTCGATCAGCACTGCATTCGAGAAGTCGAGCAGCTTCGCCTTCGGTGGTGCCGCGAACGCCTGGGTCGCGAGCAGCAAGCCGACCGCACCGAGAAGAATGCCGAACTTCATTGAATACCTCCGCTGGGGTGAGACCGACCGGCCTGCAACGATGCTCGACTCGACGTCCGTCGAGCGCGGCCGAATCCGCGGCGAAGTGTACTCATGCCGCCCCGTACCCGTCGCCGTGGTCTCAGGCGCGCAAATCCTCGGGCGACTTGCCGGCCGCCAGGGCCGCCAGGAACCAGGCGGGCCGCCGGCCGTGGCCGGTCCAGGTCTTGCCGCTCTCGTCGCGGTATTTCGCCGTGGCGGCCGGCTTTGCGGCCTTGGCCGATGCGCGCCGCCGGGGAGCGCGAGCCGACGACTCGTCCCCGAGGCCGAGGTCGGCCGCGGTCAGGCCATAACTCGCGATCGCGACCTTGATGCGCTGCACGACACCGTCGATTTCCTTTCGGCGCAGAACTTCGGCAGCGCGTTGCAGCGATGCGATTTCCTTTTGAATGTCCGCGTAGGTCTTGGCCATGGTGATGGATGCCCTGATTGGGCTGGAGAGTCACGAATGATCGGAGAATAATGCAAATCGATTCCCCCATTGTTTCGACCGATTGGCCGGCCACCCGCGCATTGCTTTTTTTCATTCTCGATCGACGCTCTCGCCAACGATGCGCCATTCTCCGAACAACCCTTCTCCCGCACCCGAACATTGGCGCGTCGACGCGCGCGATGCGGCGATTGCGAGCCTGGACATTCCGGCCGATCTGCACCGAGCGCGCGAATTCGAGATCGCCGTCGCGTTGACGGTGAGCGCGCCCCACGACGTCGACGCATGGCATCAGCTTCACATCTATGCCGACGGCGAACTGCAATGGTCGCGTCGCATCGCGACCCAGAATCCCGGCGCCTTCGACGGATTGGAGTTTCGCTTTCGACGCCAGATCGCGGTTGGCCAAGCCTTGCGCCTGCGGGCGCAGGCCGACTGCCATCGCGGACGGCCGCTTCAACTGGTGATCGAGGCGGACGAAACGTGACGCGACCACGCGGCGTCGGCGCGGCGACTCCGCCGCGATAACGTCGGCAAAGCCAATCCGCGATGGCGTCGACCCGGACACAGGCTGCATCGCGCAAGGCGACGCACACGGCGCTGGCCTCGTGCATCGCGCTGGCGGCACTTGCCGCATCGCCGGCCGCCATCTCGCGGCCCGCCGCGGCTGCGTGGTGGCAACCGGCGGACTTGACCGCCGTCTACGCGCGCGACGTCGACCGCCGCCTGACGCTGCCCGAGCCCGAACAGGCGATGTACGCGAACCTGTTGGCGCGCGCTTTGCAAGCCGCGGGCGTGCGGATCGATCGTCCGCAGTTCGTCGTGCTCGTCGACCGCAGCGCCTTCGTGCAGGCCGCGATGCTGTGGTGGCTACCACCCGAAGGGCCCGCGTTGCTGATCGGCGCGTCACCGGTCTCCACAGGCCGCCCCTCGGGCTTCGAGCATTTCGAAACACCGACCGGCGTCTTCGAACACTCGCTCGCCGATCCGGACTTTCGCGCCGAGGGCACCGCCAACGACCTGGGCATCCGCGGCTACGGGCGCCGGGGGATGCGGGTGTACGACTTCGGCTGGGTCATGGCCCGGCGCGGCTGGGCGCCCGGCGAACAATTGATGCGCTTGCAGATGCATGCCACCGACCCCGACCGGCTGGAGCCGCGGCTCGGCCAGCGCGAGTCGAAGGGCTGCATCCGCATCCCTGCCACGCTGGGCACACTGATCGATCACTACGCGGTTCTCGACGCCGCCTACGACGAGGCCCTGCGCGAGGGGCAGCATCTCTGGGTGCTGCAACCCGGTCGCCAGGAAACACCTTGGTCCGGCCGCTACCTCGTCGTCGTCGATTCGCAGCGCACGACTCGCCCCGTGTGGTCATCCCCCGCCCCGCGACCCGGGCCAGACCGTGCCCGCGCCGCTGAATGACGCCCGGCGGCACAAAAGTGGCACAGCGCGCGCCGGAAGCACCCAAGAAAAACGCCCCAGAAGGGGCGTCTATCGAGGTGGGGTGGCTGAAGGGACTCGAACCCTCGACGACCAGAATCACAATCTGGGACTCTACCAACTGAGCTACAGCCACCGTGGAAGCGCAGATTATACGGGCCGCGGGGTTCAGGGCCCCGGCGCCGAGGCAGCACCTTCGGCGACCACGTCCTCGTTGATCTTCACCTTGTAGCGCGTGCGCAGCGCCGCCAGGTAGGCCTGCACCTCGGCATCGGTCCAGGCCTGCGTGTACTGCCCGACCAGCGCGGCCTCGCCGCCCGGAATGGCGGCGCGCGGCAGCACCTTGTCGACGCGAGCGACGACATAGCCTTGCGCGCCGAGATCGACGCCGACCACCGTCGGTAGCTTGGACGCGTCGGCGCGAAGCACGGCGTCCACCACCTCGGGCGGCTGGCCTTGCGGCTGGCCGCGCGACAGCGTCACGGTGGTCGGCAGCGTCTGCGCCGGTGCCTTCTGCAGCGCGGCCAGGCGCGCCAGGCCGTCCTTGCGCGCCAGCGCCGCCGCCTGCTCGGCGACGACGGCGTCACGCACGCGGTCCTTCACTTCGGCCAGCGACAACGCATGTGCCGGCGTGTACTGGACGACACGCGCCGACGCGAGCTGGCTGGGGCCGATCTCGACCGCATCGGTGTTGTGCTTGCGGGTCAGCGAATCGGGGGCGAACACGTCGGCCAGCAGCTTGGCCGAGGCCAGCGCGCCGGTCGCACCCGGCGCCGGCTGGCGCTGCACGGTGGCGGTCTGGGCCGTGAGGCCGAACTTGTCGAGCACCGGCTTCAGGTTGTCCGGCTGCTCGTAGACCATGTTCGTGAACTGCTCGGCCGCGTCGGCGAACTTCTTCTGCGCCAGCGACTTGCGCACCGCGGCCTCGATCTCGCCGCGCACCGCGTCGAAGGGCTTCTTCTCGCCGCCGCGCACGCCGGTGAGCATGATGATGTGGTAGCCGAAGTCGGTGCGCACGACGTTGCTGATCTCGCCCGGCTTCATCGCGAAGACGGTGTCCTCGAAGGGCTTGACCATCGCGCCGCGGCCGAAGTAACCGAGGTCGCCGCCTTGTGCGGCCGAGCCCGGTGTCCTGCGAGTCCTTGCGCGCGAGGGCCGCGAAGTCGGCCGGGTTCTTGCGCACCTCGGCCAGGATCGCCTCGGCGCGCGCCTTGGCCTGCTCGCGCACCGCCGCGCGTCGCGTCGGCCGGCACGGTGATCAGGATGTGGCTGGCACGGCGCTCCTCGGGCACCGTGTAGCGGCTGAGCGTTCTGCTCGTAGTAGCCGTGCAGGTCGTCCTCGGACACCGTCACGCCCTTCGTCAGCGCGTCCAGATCGAGCACCACGTAGCTGATGCTGGCCTGCTCCGGTGCACGGTACGCCGATTCGTGGGCCTTGTAGTAGGCGGCGATCTCGGCGTCGCTCGGCGCGACGCGCGACTTGTATTCGGCCGGGTCGAAGCGCTGCAACTGCACCTCGCGCTGCTGCAGCATCGCGTCGAGCGACGGCGCGGCCACGGCCGCCGGCACGAACGAGGTCTGCGTGATCCCGGCCAGCACCTGCTGCACCGCGAGATCCTGGCGCAGGCGCTGGGCGAAGGTCTGCGAGCTCATGCCCTGCGCCGCGAGCAAGTCGCGGTTCACGCTGCCGTCGGGGTTGCGCAACTGCGCGAACTGCGGGTCGGTGACGAACAGACGCTGCAGCCGGCGGTCGTCGGGCGCGAGGTGCATGGCCTCGGCGTCGGCCAGCAGCAGGCGTTCGCGGATCATGCCTTCGAGCGTCTCGCGCTTCATCTGCGGCGTGTCGAACATCGACGCGTCGACGTTCGGCGACTGCTGGCGCGCCCGCTCGACGTTGCGCGCGTGCTCGCGCTCCCATTCGGCGCGCGTGATCGCGTGCCCGTCGACGCTGGCGACGGTCGCACTCTCGCCGCTGGTGAAGCGCGAATAGCCCTGGATCCCGAAGAAAACGAACGACGGGAAGATCAGCAGCACCATGACGGCGAGCATCAGGCGCGAGTGCGTGCGGACGAAATCGAACATGACAAGCGAAAGAAGGCGAACCTGGGTTCGCCTTCTTCAGGGGTTGACGCGGCAGGCGCGGATTCTAGCCGCCGCGTTGCTGGTGGGTGCTGACGGGTTCGAACCGCCGACCTACGCCTTGTAAGGGCGCCGCTCTACCGGCTGAGCTAAGCACCCGGCCTGCCGCGCGAACTCAGTTGAGACGGTCCTTCAGGGCCTTGCCAGGGCGGAATTTCGGCACCTTGGCGGACTTGATCTTGATCGCGGCGCCGGTGCGCGGGTTGCGGCCGGTGCGCGCCGCACGCTTGGTGACCGCGAAGGTGCCGAAGCCGACGATCGAAACGCTGCCGTTCTTCTTCAACGTGGTCTTCACGCCGCCGATCAAGGCCTCCAGGGCACGCGTGGCGGCTGCCTTGGAAATGTCGGCCTGTTTGGCGATGTGTTCGATCAGTTCGGATCTTGTTCACGAGTGGTACCCCCTCTCAAGGTGTATCGGGTATTCGGTTGGAAAAACTGTGGTGATGATGCGCGCCGCCACGGAGTCGGCGGGCCCGGCAAAACCATTACAGCCGCGGGCTCTTGCAGTGTCAAGGGAAGGCGGGATTCTAGAACCGCCGTGATCGTGAAGGCTTCGCGCGCGCCCCGCCTTTGCCAGCGTGCTTCCTCGCTTGACAGCCCCGGGTTGCGTCCTAACGGCTTGTGATCGCCTGCGCCAGCGCCGGCCCAGATCGGTCGTGCCGGCCTTGCCGCCGAGATCCGGCGTGCGTGGTGCGTGGGGATCGGCGAGCACAGCCTCGATCGCCGCGAGCACCGCGTCGTGCGCGTCTCGGTGGCCCAGGAAGTCGAGCATCATCGCCACCGACCAGATCTGACCGATCGGGTTCGCGACGCCGCGCCCGGCGATGTCGGGCGCCGAGCCGTGCACCGGCTCGAACAGCGACGGCCATTGCCGGCGTCGGGTTCAGGTTCGCCGACGGCGCGATGCCGATCGTGCCGGTGCAGGCCGGCCCGAGGTCGGACAGGATGTCGCCGAACAGGTTGCTCGCGACGACGACGTCGAAGATCTGCGGCCGCTGGACGAAGTACGCGGCGAGGATGTCGATGTGATAACGGTCGACGTTGACGGCCGGATACGACGCCGCCATCGCCTCGACGCGCTCGTCCCAGTACGGCATCGTGATCGCGATGCCGTTGCTCTTCGTCGCCGACGTCAGCCGCTTGCGCGGGCGCGACTGCGCCAGCTCGAACGCGAACTTCAGCACCCGGTCGACGCCGACGCGCGACATCAGCGTCTGCTGCATCACGATCTCGCGTTCGCTGCCCTCGAACATGCGCCCGCCGACGCTGGAGTATTCGCCTTCGGTGTTCTCGCGCACGATCCACATGTCGATCGACCCCGGCGCGAGCGGCCGGCCCTCGCGGTCGACCAGCGGCGAGCGGATGCCCGGCATCAGCCGCGCCGGCCGCAGGTTGACGTACTGGTCGAAGTCGCGGCGGAACTTGAGCAGCGAGCCCCACAGCGAGACATGGTCGGGCACGGTCGCGGGCCAGCCGACGGCACCGAAGAGGATCGCGTCGTGGCCGCCGATGCGCTCCTTCCAGTCGGCCGGCATCATCGTGCCGTGGCGCTCGAAGTAGTCGCAGTTCGCGAAGTCGAAGTGGTCGAGCTGCAACGCGATGCCGAAGCGGCGCGCCGCCGCGTCGAGCACACGCAGGCCCTCGGGCATCACTTCGCGGCCGATGCCGTCGCCGGCGATGACGGCAATGCGGTGGGTCGTCATGGTCACTCCTTGGTGGGATTCAGCGCCTCGCGCACGACCAGGCGCCACGCCGACGACGGTGAGCAGCAGGCCGAGCAGCACCGTGGCGCCCAGCGTCTCGCCGAACAGCAGCCAGGCCATCAGCGCGGTGCACGGCGGCACGAGGTACATCAGGCTGGTCACGTGCGTCGCCGCACCGCGCTGGATCAGCAGGTAGAGCAGCGAGCTGCCGCCCAGCGTCAGCACGAGCACCGACCAGGCCATCGCGCCGATCAGCGCCGGGTGCCAGTCGATCGCCCCGCGCTCGAGCAGCGCCAGCGGCAGCGCTGACCGACGAACGCGGCGGCGAGCTGCACCGAGGTTGGCGGTGCGCACGTCGCACGCGCGCGACGAAGCGCTTCTGGTAGAGCGTGCCCGCGGTGATGCTCAGCAGCGCCAGCAGCGACAGCGCCAGGTTAGCCGGCGTGCACCTCGCCCAGGCCGAGCTTGCGCCAGACCACCAGCAGCAGCCCGGCCAGGCCAAAGGCCAGCCCCAGCCACTGGCGCGCGCGCACGCCGGTGCTGCCTGCCCGGTGGCGCTGACAGCCACAGCGCGGTCAGCACCGGCTGCAGGCCGACGATCAGCGCCACCGTGCCGGCGCCGATGCCCGCTCTTCACCGCCGCCCAGACGCCGCCCAGGTAGCCGGCGTGCATCAGCACGCCGGTCACCGCCAGATGCGCCCACTGCGCGCGGCCGCGCGGCCAGACCGCACCCGAGGCCGCGATCCAGACCCCGAAGGCGGCGAGCGACAGCGCATAGCGCAGCGTCAGGAAGGTCAGCGGCGGCGCATGCGGCATGCCCAGGCGCGCGACGACGAAGCCGGTGCTCCAGATCGAGGACGAACACGCCGGGCATCGCGCGCAGCAGCGCGGCACGCGGCTCGCTCGCCGCAACGGCCAGACTCATCGCACCTTGGCGCGGATCTCGGGCAGCGCCCTGCGCAGGTAGTAGACCATCGACCAGATCGTCAGCACCGCCGCCACGACCGATCAGCCAGGTGCCCCAGGCTGCGTGTCGATCAGGCCGAACAGGCGGCCGTCGTAGAGCAGGAACGGGATCGCCATCATCTGCACGGTGGTCTTCAGCTTGCCCAGCATGTGCACGGCGACGCTGCGCGACGCGCCGATCTGCGCCATCCATTCGCGCAGCGCCGAGATCGCGATCTCGCGGCCGATGATCACCAGCGCGATGAACGCGTCGACCCGCTGCAGGTGCACCAGGATCAGCAGCGAGGCGCTGACGAGGAACTTGTCGGCCACCGGGTCGAGGAAGGCACCGAAGGCCGAGGTCTGGTTCAGCCGGCGCGCGAGCCAGCCGTCGAGCCCAGTCGGTGAGCGCGAAGAACGACGAACATCACGGTCGCCAGCAGGTTGCGCGTGCCGCCGTCCAGCGGCACGTAGTACACGCCGACGATGAGCGGGATCGCGACGATGCGCGCCCAGGTCAGCAGCGTCGGGATCGTGAAGAACATCGGCGCATTGTGCCGGCGAATCCAGGCCGGCTCATTCGTCCAGCGTGCGCGGCTTGAAACGGCGCTGGTCGTCGAACAGGAAGACCTCGGTGAACTTCCAGGGCTTGGGCAGGCGCGACACGTCGCCATAAGGCGCCGCGCGGCGCACCGCGGCGATGGCGAGTCTGGACCGTGTCTTGCGCCTGCGTCGGCACGCGCCGAACCTCGATGCGCCGCACGCTGCCGTCGCGGTCGAGATCGATCTCGAGCACCGGGATCGCGAGCAGCGGCTCGGGCACCGGGCCGAGATAGCTGCCGTCCGGGCTGGCCTCGACCATCCGGCGCGCCGCCTGGCGCTGGAATTCGGGCCAGCTGCGCGCCGCCGGCGCCGGCGGGAGGCTCGCGCCGACTGCGGTGGACGACGGCCACTCGGGCATCGGCGACGAGCAGGCCGCGAGCAGTCCGCCCGCCACCAGCGCGAGCAGGGTCAGCCGCCGGCGTCGAGCAGGTTTCAGTGAAGCGCACGGTAGATCTCCTCGGCCAGTTCACGCGAGATGCCTTCGACGGTGGCCAGGTCGTCGACGCTGGCCTGGCCGACGCCGCGCACGCCGCCGAAGCGCTGCAGCAGCCGCGCCCGCTTGCGCGGGCCGACGCCGGGAATGTCCTCGAGCCGGCTCGCCACCGGTGCGCACGCTGGCGCGCTTGGCACGCATGCCGGTGATCGCGAAGCGGTGCGCCTCGTCGCGGATCTGCGCCACCAGCATCAGCGCCGCCGAGTCGTGGCCGAGGTAGACCTTCTCGCGGCCGTCGGCGAAGACCAGCTCCTCGAGGCCGACCTTGCGCCCCTCGCCCTTCTCGACGCCGACGATCAGCGACAGGTCCAGGCCCAGTTCCTCGAACACCTCGCGCGCCATCGCGACCTGGCCGCGCCCGCCGTCGACGAGCACCAGGTCGGGCAGCCGCGCCAGGCCCTTCTTCGCCGGCGACGTCGCCCCGCCGTCTTCGGCCGCCGCCACCGCTCGCCGCGCGCCTCGGCCAGCCTGCGCGTAGCGACGCGTCAGCACCTGGCGCATCGCGGCGTAGTCGTCGCCGCCGGTGATGCCCTCGATGTTGTAGCGCCGGTACTGCGCTGCTCTGCATCGCGTGGTGCTCGAAGACCACGCAGGACGCCTGCGTCGCCTCGCCCGCGGTGTGGCTGATGTCGAAGCATTCGATGCGCAGCGCGTCCAGGTCGGCCGCGTCGAGGTCCAGCGCCTCGACCAGCGCGCGCGTGCGCTCGCGCTGCGAGCCTTCCTCGGCCAGCAGCCGCGCCAGCGCCAGCTCGGCGCCCTTCTCGGCCATCTCCAGCCAGATGCGGCGCTGCCCGCGCGGCTGGTGCGTGCGCGCGCACGCGCACGCCGCGGCCTCGCCGAGCGCCTCGATCAGCGCCGCGTCGACCGCGTGGCTGCGTCACCAGTGCGGCGGCACCGGCTGGCCCAGGTAGTGCTGCGCGATGAAGGCCTCGAGCACCGCGGTCTCGACGCCGGCCTCGGCGACGCCCTCGTCGCCCCGTTCGTCGGCCTGTTCGGCGCTCATCGCCGCGCCGTCGTCGACGTGACTCGGGAAGTAGGCGCGGTCGCCGAGGTGGCGGCCGCCGCGCACCATCGCCAGGTTGACGCAGGCGCGGCCGCCCGCCACGCGCACGGCCAGGATGTCGACGTCCTTGTCGGCGGCCGACAGGCTGCTCTCCTCCACCGACTGCTGGTGCAGCACGCTGCGACAGCGAGCCGATGCTGGTCGCGCACCTCGGCCGCCTGCTCGAACTCCAGCGCGTCGGCCAGGCCATCATCTGCGCCTGCAGGTCGGCGATCACCTCGTGCTGCTCGCCGAGCAGGAAGCGCTCGGCATCGTGCACGTCGCGCGCGTATGCTCGGCCGAGACCAAGCCCGACGCAAGGCCCCGAGCAGCGCTGGATCTGGTACAGCAGGCAGGGCCGCGTGCGGTTGGTGAACACCGTGTCCTCGCAGGTGCGCAGCCGGAACACCTTCTGCAGCAGCTGGATCGTCTCCTTCACCGCCCAGGCGCTCGGGTACGGACCGAAGTAGCGGTGCCGCTGGTCGACCGCGCCGCGGTAGTAGGCCATGCGCGGGAAGCGCTGGCCGGTGCAGCCCCGGTGGCGCTGCGGCTGCCGGTGATCTTCAGGTAGGGGTAGCTCTTGTCGTCGCGGAACAGGATGTTGAAGCGCGGGTTCAACGTCTTGATCAGGTTGTTCTCGAGCAGCAGCGCCTCGGCCTCGGTGCGCACGACCGTGGTCTCCAGCCGCGCGATGCGCGCGACCATCGTGGCCGATGCGCGTGCCGCCGTGGTCCTTCTGGAAGTAGCTCGAGACGCGCTTCTTCAGGTTGCGCGCCTTGCCGACGTAGAGCACGGCGCCGGCGGCGTCGAAGTAGCGGTAGACGCCGGGCAGGCCGGGCAAGGCCGCCACTTCGGCCAGCAGCTTCTCGCGCACGGGATCGGTTTCGCTCATCGCGGCCGTGATTGTGGCCTCGGATAATCGCGCGCCATGCGCTGGGACCTGTTCTGCCGCGTGATCGACAACTTCGGCGACGTCGGCGTCGGCTGGCGCCTGGCGCGCCGGTCTGGCCGCGCGCGGCGAATCGGTGCGGCTGTGGATCGACGACGCGTCGGCGCTGGCCTGGATGGCGCCCCGACGGCGCGCCCGGCGTCGCAGGTCGGCGCGTTCGACGCCGCCGCCGAGCCGGGCGACGTGGTGGTCGAGACCTTCGGCTGCGACCCGCCGCCCGCGTTCGTGGCGGCCATGCGCGAGCGCCGGCCGGTCTGGATCAACCTCGAATACCTGAGCGCCGAAGCCTATGTCGAGCGCTCGCCACGGCCTGCCGTCGCCGCAGCGGCCGGGCCGGGCTGACGAAGTGGTTCTTCTACCCCGGCTTCACGCCGCGCACCGGCGGCCTGCTGCGCGAACCGGGCCTGCTCGCCCAGCGCGCCGCCTTCGATCGCAGCGCATGGCTGCGCCGGCCTGGGCCTGGCCGTGCGCCCCGGCGAGCGCGTCGTCAGCCTGTTCTGCTACGCGAACCCGGCGCTGCCCGCACTGCTGGACGCTGCTCGCCGAGCAGCCGACGCTGCTGCTGCTGACCGCCGGCGCGCGTGCAGGCGCAGATCGGCCGCAGTCCGGACTCTCGCCGAGCGGGCTGCGCACGATCGCGCTGCCCTGGCTGACGCAGGACGACTACGACCGGCTGCTCTGGGCCAGCGACATCAACTTCGTGCGCGGCGAGGACTCGCTGGTGCGCGCGCATCTGGGCCGGTGCCCCGTTCGTCTGGCAGATCTACCCGCAGCACGACGACGCCCACGCCGTCAAGCTGGAGGCCTTCCTCGACCGCTTCCCGGCGCTGCCGCGGGCTGGCCGGACTCTGGCGCGGCTGGAACGGCTTGGCGCCAGGCCGCCTCGCGCTGCCGGACAGCGCGGCGCTGGCGAGCGGCCTGCCTGGCCTGGCGCGACGCCCTGGCACGGCAGCCCGATCTGGTCACCGCGCTGCTGGCCTTCGCGGTCGAAGCGCCAGGAGCAAAAGGCTTTGCCGCGCTCTGGCTAGCGCGATCACGGCGCTCTGCGCGGCGACCCATGCCTGCGCAGTCATTGAAGACCAACGCACCATGAAAATCGCCCAGGAAATTCGCGCCGGCAACGTCATCATGCAAGGCAAGGACCCGATGGTCGTGCTGAAGACCGAATACAGCCGCGGCGGCCGCAACGCCGCCACCGTGCGCATGAAGCTGAAGAACCTGCTCAACAACTGCGGCACCGAGGTCGTCTTCAAGGCCGACGACAAGATGGACCAGATCGTGCTCGACAAGAAGGAGTGCACCTACTCCTACTTCGCCGACCCGATGTACGTCTTCATGGACGCCGACTACAACCAGTTCGAGGTCGAGGCCGAGAACATGGGCGACGCGATCAGCTACCTCGAGGACGGCATGACCGTCGAGGTGGTGTTCTACGACGGCAAGGCGATCTCGGTCGAACTGCCGACCACCGTGGTGCGCGAGATCTCTGACCGAGCCGGCCGTCAAGGGCGACACCTCGGGCAAGGTGATGAAGCCGGCCAAGCTGGTCGGCACCGGCTTCGAGATCGCGGTGCCGCTGTTCGTCGAGAACGGCGACAAGGTCGAGATCGACACCCGCACGCACGAATACAGGAAGCGCGTGTAAGCCGCTCTTCTTCTGCACCGAGAATCGGGCACCTTCGGGTGCCTTTCTCATTCATGAGCTTCGATTTCGACGCCGCCGTCGGCGCACCGTTTCGCATGCAACCCGGTCTGCGGCGCCTGGCGCCCGGCGCCGCGCAGCTGACACCGCTGGCGCCCGGCTCGCGCCACCAGCGCGAGAAGCTCGCCGTGCTGTCGGCGTTCGCCCACCAGGCGCTGCTGGTGCGGGAAGACTTCGATCCCGCGCCGGCGCTGGCCGCGCTGTGCGAGCACGCGGCCACCGAACATCCTCTCGCCTGGGCCTGGGACGGCCGCCGCGGCGTCGCCCTCGCGCTCGGCACCGCGGTCGCCGACGGCCAGGTCGAGCAGATCGGCACCGGCAGCTTCGGTCTCGGCGACGAGGTCGCGCGCTGCCTGGGCTCGCTGCCCGCCGCGTGGCGGCTGAGCCGGCCTGCTCTGCCTGGCCTTCGCCGAGGACTTCGCGATCGTCGACGCCAGCGACGGCACGATCCCCTGGCTCGCCGTCTGCCTGCCCTCGCACTGGGCGCCGGAGGACAAGCTCGGCCGCTCCTTCGCCGAAGTGCATGCGCCGGTGGCCGACAACGCGCTCCTCGTGGGCGCCGCCGAGGCGCTGACCCGGCTCGTCGCCGGCGCGCAGCGCTGGGAGCGTTTCGTCTGGAACGTGACCGCGCATCCGCGCTTGCACGCGCACCCGAGGCGCGTGGCGCCGGAACGCTGGCAGGGCCTGGACGTCGGCCTGGCCTGGTGGCGCACCGAGCGCCAGACCTTCATCCCGGTCGCCGGCCGGGGTCAGGCGGTGTTCACGATCGGGGTCGAGGTCGAGCCGCTGGCCGACGCGATCACGACGCCGCAGCGCGCCATCAAACTGCACGACGCGATCGCGAGCATGAGCCCGCCCGTGCTCGCCTACCGCGGGCTGACCCCGGTGCGCGAGTCGCTGCTGCGCTGGCTGGCCACGCGCCGGTGAAGACGACGCCGATCGTCCCCGCGTGCATCGAGTTCGATGCCGACGGCCTGCCCTTCGCCCCTGCGTTCGGTGACCGCTACCACCCGCGCATCGGCGCGCTCGCGCAGGCGCGCCATGTCTTCCTCGCCGGCAACGGCTTGCCGGCGCGCTGGGCCGGGCGCGAGCGCTTCACCGTGCTGGAGACGGGCTTCGGCCTGGGCAACAACTTCCTCGCCACCTGGCAGGCCTGGCGCGACGACCCGGCGCGCTGCGCGCGGCTCGACGTCGTGGCCGTCGAGCGCCATCCGCCGACCGGCGCCGACCTCGAACGCATGCACCGCGGCTCGACGCTGCCGACGCTGGCTCGGGCACTGATGGCCGCCTGGCCGCCGCTGACGCCGGGGCTGCACCGGCTCGTCTTCGATGGCGGGCGCGTGCGGCTGCTGCTCGGCTTTGGCGATGCGGCCGAACTGCTGCCCGAACTGCGCCTGGCCGCCGATGCGTTCTACCTCGACGGTTTCGCGCCGGCTCGCAACCCGGCGATGTGGCAGCCGCGGCTGCTGAAGGCGCTGGCCCGCCGCGCCGCCCCCGGCGCCACCGCGGCGACCTGGAGCGTGGCGCGCGAGCTGTGCGACGGCCTGATGGCGGCCGGCTTCGAGGTCGAGCGCGCGCCCGGCGTCGGCGGCAAGCGTGAGATCACCGTCGCGCGCTTCAGCCCGCGCTTCGTCCCGCGCCACGCGATGCCCTCGCTGGCAAGCCCGGCACGCGAGGCGGTCGTCGTCGGCGCCGGGCTGGCTGGCGCGTTCTGCGCCCGTGCGCTCGCCGACGACGGATTCGCAGTCCGGCTGTTCGACCGCCAGAGGACGCCGGCCGCGGAGACCTCGGGCAACCCGGCCGGCTTGTTCCACGGCACGGTGCACGCCGACGACGGGGCGCATGCCCGGTTGCTGCGCGCCGCGGCGCTGGCGACCGAGCGGCTGCTGCGCCCGCTGATCACCGGCGGCGCCGTCGCCGGCCGCATCGACGGCCTGCTGCGCCTGGGCGGCAATCTCGACGCGATGCGCGCGCTGGTCGAGCGCCAGCGCCTGCCCGCCGACTGGGTGCAGGCGCTGGACGCCACCGCGGCCGGCGCCCGCGCCGGCGTCGCGCTGCCGGGGCCGGCCTGGTTCTACCCGGGCGGCGGTTGGGTCGCGCCGGCCGACTGGGTATGCCAGGTCGTGGCCGACCTCCCCTTCGTCGGCGGCGTCGACGTGCAAGCCCTGGAACCCACCGGCGGCGGGTGGCGGCTGCTCGATTCGCTGGGCTCGGTGATCGCCGAATCCCCGCTGGTGGTGCTGGCCAACGCCGCCGATGCGGCCCGGCTGCTCGCGCCACTCGGCCTGGACGGCCTGCCGCTGCAGCGAACACGCGGCCAGATCAGTGGTTGGTCCGGCGACCCGGTGCCGCTGCGGCTGCCGGTGGGCGGCGACGGCTATGCGATCCCGTGGCCGGGCGGCGGGTTGTGGTGCGGCGCCACCGGCGCGACGGACGACGAATCCGGGCCGCGCGACACCGACGACGACCAGAACCATGCCCGCTTGCGCCGGCTGACCGGCCTCACCCCGCCGGCCGACCGAACGCTGTGGAGCGCGCGCGTCGGCTGGCGTCTGGCAAGCGCGGACCGCCTGCCGCTGGCCGGCCCGGTGCCGTCGAACGATGGGGAGGCCGCGCTGCGCAGCGACCCGCCGCGCTTCCTGCCACGCCGCGAAGGCTTGTTCGTCTGCACCGCACTGGGCGGCCGCGGCATCACGCTGGCGCCCTTGCTGGGTGCGCTGATCGCCGCGCAGGCGGCCGGCAGCCCGTGGCCGCTGGAACAGAGCCTGGTCGATGCGATCGACCCGGCGCGCTGGCGCGTGCGCGCGCAGCGCCACGCGCTTCAGCGCTGAGCCGGCCCTTCCGCGGGCGGCGTCGCCGGCGCGCCGGCTTCGGGCGCGGCGTCGCCCGGCTCGGGCTGGCCCGGGTTGGCCTTGCGGGCGGCCTTGTCCTCCTTCTTGCGCTTCTTCGCGAGTTCGCGCTGGCGCTTCTCGAAGGAATAGTTCGGTTTGGCCACTGGCGATCCTCCGGGTGAATGAGGCCCGATTATCGGCCATCGGCGCAGGCCGATAGCCGCCCCCGCGGCTCGCCGAAGCCCGCTGCGATCAGAAGCGCAGCGTGCGCACGCCGGCCGGCGTGCCGAGCAGGCAGACGCTGGCCCGGTTGCGGCCGAACAAGCCCACCGTCACCACGCCCGGCCACTGGTTGATCTCGGCTTCGAGCGCGGCCGGGTCCTCGATGGACAGCCCACGCACGTCGAGCAGCGGGTGGCCGTTGTCGGTGATCACGCCTTCGCGCAGCACGGCCTGGCCGCCGATCTCGGCGAAGTGGCGCGCGATCTGCGGCGCCGCCATCGCGATCACCTCGACCGGCAGCGGATAGCTGCCGAGCCGGTCGACGAGCTTGGACTCGTCGGCGATGCAGACGAAGCGGTCGGCCAGGTCGGCGACGATCTTCTCGCGCGTCAGCGCCGCACCGCCGCCCTTGATCATGTAGCCGGCGCGGTCGATCTCGTCGGCGCCGTCGATGTAGACCGGCAGCCGGTGGACCACCGCCGCGTCGAAGACCTCGATGCCATGCGCGCGCAGCCGCTCGGTGCTCTGCACCGAACTCGACACCGCACCGGCGATGCGCTGCTTCACGCCCGCCAGCGCGTCGATGAAGTGGTTCACCGTCGAGCCGGTGCCGACGCCGACGATGGCGCCGTCGTCCACGAATTCGAGCGCGGCGCGCGCGACCAGGGCCTTGAGTTCGTCTTGCGTCATGGCGCCGATTATCGACGCCGGCACGCCTGAGACAATCCGCGCCATGCCGCTGCTGCCTTACGCCCTGACCCGCCCTTTCCTGTTCGGCCTGGACCCCGAACACGCGCACGAGCTCACGCTGGCGAGCCTGGCCCGGCTGCAGAACACGCCGGCGCAGTGCCTGTGGCAACAGCCGCGCGTGGCCGACCCGGTGCAGCTCGCCGGCCTGCGTTTTCCCAACCGCATCGGCCTGGCCGCCGGGCTGGACAAGAACGGCCGCTGCATCGACGGGCTGGGCGCGATGGGCTTCGGCTTCATCGAGGTCGGCACCGTGACGCCGAAGGCGCAGAGCGGCAACCCGAAGCCGCGCATGTTCCGGCTGCCGAGTGCCGAGGCGCTGATCAACCGGATGGGCTTCAACAACGAAGGGCTCGACGCCTTCGTCGTGAACGTTCAGCGCGCGCACAGCTTCCGCGCCGCCGGCGGCATCGTCGGTCTGAACATCGGCAAGAACGCGGCGACGCCGATCGAGCGCGCCGCGTCCGACTACCTGCTCGCGCTCGACGGCGTCTACGCGCATGCCGACTACGTGACGGTCAACATCAGCAGCCCGAACACGAAGAACCTGCGCGAGCTGCAGAGCGACGCGGCGCTCGACGCGCTGCTCGCCGCGCTGCAGGAGCGGCGCGAGACGCTGGCCCGGCAGCAGCGCCGGCGCGTGCCGCTGTTCGTCAAGATCGCACCCGACCTCGACGAGGCCCAGGTCGGTGTCATCGCCGCGACGCTGCGCAAGAACGACATCGATGGCGTCATCGCGACCAACACCACGGTCGCGCGCGATGCCGTCAAGGGCCTGCCGCATGCCGACGAGGCCGGCGGCCTGTCGGGCCGGCCGGTGTTCGAGGCCAGCAACCGCGTCATCCGGCTGCTGCGCGCGGCGCTCGGCGCGGGCACCCCGATCATCGGTGTCGGCGGCGTGATGAGCGGTGCCGACGCGCGCGCCAAGGTCGACGCCGGTGCCGACCTGGTGCAGATCTACACCGGGCTGATCTACAAGGGTCCGGCGCTGGTGAGCGACGCCGCGCGCGCGCTCGCCGCGCGCTGAGCTACTGCAGCGGCACGCCCGTCTTCGACTGCAGCTCTTCGCGGCTGACGCCGGGCGCAATCTCGACCACCTTCAGCCCCTGCGGCGTGACGTCCATCACCGCGAGGTCGGTGATGATGCGGTGGACGACGCCGACGCCGGTCAGCGGCAGCGTGCATTTCGGCAGGATCTTCAGGTCGGTGCTGCCATCCTTCTTCTTCGCCACGTGCTCCATCAGCACGATGCAGCGCGGCACGCCGGCGACGAGGTCCATCGCGCCGCCCATGCCCTTGACCATCTTGCCGGGAATCATCCAGTTCGCGAGGTCGCCCTTCTCGCTGACCTGCATCGCGCCCAGGATGGACAGGTTGATCTTGCCGCCACGGATCATCGCGAAGCTGTCGTGGCTGCCGAAGATGCTCGTGCCGGCGATCGTGGTCACCGTCTGCTTGCCGGCATTGATCAGGTCGGCGTCGACCTCGGCCTCGGTCGGGAACGGGCCGATGCCCAGCATGCCGTTCTCGCTCTGCAGCCAGACCTCGATGTCGTTCGGCACGAAGTTGGCTACCAGCGTCGGGATGCCGATGCCGAGGTTGACGTAGAAGCCGTCCTGCAATTCTGCGGCCGCCTTGGCGGCCATCTGGTCTTGGGTCCAGGGCATGGGGGGATCTCCTTCGGAGCAAAACGAGAGCGGGTGCCGGCCGGCACCCTTGAAGGCGATGGCCGGCTACGCGCCGGCCCGGACCGTGCGTTTTTCGATGCGCTTCTCGGGCGTCGCATTGAGCACGATGCGGTGCACGTAGATGCCCGGCAGGTGGATCGCGTCGGGGTCGAGCGCACCCAGCGGCACGATCTCCTCGACCTCGACCACCGTCGTCTTGCCGGCCATCGCCACTGCCGGGTTGAAGTTGCGCGCGGTGCGGCGGAACACCAGGTTGCCCGAGACGTCGGCCTTCCAGGCCTTGACCAGCGAGACCTCGGGCAGCAGCGAACGCTCCATCACGTAGGTGTGGCCGTCGAACTCGCGCAATTCCTTGCCCTCGGCGACCTGCGTGCCGACGCCGGTGCGCGTGAAGAAGGCCGGGATGCCGGCGCCGCCGGCGCGCAGCTTCTCGGCCAGCGTGCCTTGCGGCGTGAATTCGAGCGCCAGTTCGCCGGCCAGGTACTGGCGTTCGAACTCCTTGTTCTCGCCGACGTAGCTGCTGATCATCTTCGCGATCTGGCGCGTCTCGAGCAACTGGCCGAGGCCGAAGCCGTCGACACCGGCGTTGTTCGAGATCACGGTCAGGTTCCTCACGCCGCTGTCGCGCAGCGCGGCGATCAGCGCCTCGGGGATGCCGCACAGGCCGAAGCCGCCGACGGCCATCAGCTGGCCGTCGTGGACGATGCCGTCGAGCGCGGCCTTCGCGCTCGGATAGACCTTCTTCATGGGTGATGTCTCCAGACTGAGCCGCGAGCCTACACCGCCGGGCACACCGAGGTCGTTACGTAGAATTGACTACGTTCAAACGTGGAGCCGCCGGATGGAGACGCAGTCGTTCGCCGACCTCGAGATGCTGAACGCGGCGCTCTCGCAGGTCTTCGCCGACTGGGTGCGCGAGCTCGACCTGCGCGTGCTCGAAGCGCGCGCCGGCGAGGTGGTCCTGACCCTGCCGATCACGCCCAGGCATGTCCACGAAGGCGGCCTGCTCTGCGGCCAGACGATGATGGCCGCCGCCGACACCGCGATGGTGCTCGCCATCATGACGCGACTGGGCGGCTTCAAGCCGATGACGACGGTGCAACTGCAGACCAGCTTCCTGCGCCCGGTCGCGGGCAGCGCCGGCGCGCTGCGCGTCGTCGCCCGCGTGCTGCGCATGGGACGCAAGCTGGTGTTCGGCGAGGTCCAGCTGCTCGACGCCGACGGCGAGCTCGCCGCGCACGCGACGACCACCTACGCGCTGTTGTGACCGACGACCCGGCGCTGGACTTCGGCAGCGCCTTCGATCTGGCGCCGATCGGGCTGGTGCTGTCGCGCGAGCGGCAAATGCTGGCCTGCAACCGACAGGTGCTGGCCATGTTCGGCGCCCGGCGCGAGCAGCTCGTCGGCCGTTCGTTCGAGCTGCTCTACCCTTCGGTGGCCGAGTTCCGGCGCACCGGCGAGCGTATCGCCGCCAGCCTCGATGCCGACGGCCATTACGCCGACGACCGGGTCATGAAGCGCTTCGACGGCACGCTGTTCTGGTGCCATGTCTCGGGCCGCGCGCTCGACCCGCGCGCGCCGCATGCGGCCGGCATCTGGGCCTTCGAGGACTTGTCGGCCCGGCGCATGCTCAAGCACGACTTCACCGCGCGCGAGCGCGAGATCGCCGCGCTGCTGATCGACGGTCTGACGAGCAAGCTGATCGGCAAGCGGCTCGCGATCAGCCCGCGCACGGTCGACGTCTACCGCGCCCGGCTGATGCGCAAGACCGGCGCCGCGACGACGCCGGAACTGGTCAACCGGCTGCTCAGCGGGACGGCGTCAAACCATCCTTGAAGCACCGGCCGCCCTTCATCACCAGGCGCACGCCGGTCTCGGGCCGGGCCAGCATGTCCAGCGAAGCGAGCGGATCGCCGTCGACGACGAGCAGGTCGGCCCAGGCACCGGCCACGAGCTCGCCGATGCGGCCTTCCTGGCGCATCAGCCGCGCCGCGGTGACGGTGGCACCCTGCAGCGCCTCGACCGGCGTCATCGCGGCCAGCCGCAGCGCGAACTCGCCCGACTGGCGTTCATGCATGTGGCCGAGCAGGTCGGTGCCGAAGACCACCGGCACGCCCTCGGCGCGCGCCAGGCGCACCGCGGCTAGGCCGCGGTCCTGCACCATCTTGAGCTTGGCCAGCATCGCCGGCGACCAGCCCAGCCGCGCGCCCTCGTCGGCCAGCGCGGCGTAGGTCGACAGCGTCGGCACCAGGTAGGTGCCGTGGCGCTTCATCTCGCGCACCGTGGCTTCGTCGATCAGGTTGCCATGCTCGATGCTGCGCACGCCGGCCTGCACCGCGCGCGTCACGGCGCGCGGCGAATAGGCATGGGCCAGCGCGTAGAGGTTGGCGGCCTCGGCCTCCTCGACCGCGGCGCGCAGCTCGTCGATCGAGAACTGCGTGCCCTCGAGCGGGTCGGTCGGGCTCGAGATGCCGCCGCCGGCCATGATCTTGATCTGGTCGGCGCCGTTGCGCACCTGCTCGCGCACCGCGCGCCGCACCTCGCCGACGCCGTCGGCGATCGCGCCGACCAGGCCCAGGCCGGCGCAGCTGCAGAACATCTCGCGTGAGCCCGGACCCCGCACGCCCTTGGGCCGCATGTCGGCGTGGCCGCCGGTCTGCGAGATCGGCTGGCCGGCGATGAACAGGCGCGGGCCGTCGAACAGGCCGCGCGCCACCGCCTCCTGCAGGCCGAAGTCGGCGCCGGCGGCGTCGCGCACGGTGGTGAAGCCGCGCCACAGCATCTCGCGCAGGATCTTGCCGCTCTGGGCCGTCACCAGCGACACGGGCTGCAGCGCCAGGCCGACCAGGTCGTGCGACGCGGCGACGACGTGCACGTGGGCGTCGATCAGGCCGGGCAGCACCGCGCGGCCGCCGGCGTCGATGACGATCGCGTCGTCGACCGCGATCGGCTCCTGGGTCACCGCGGCGATGCGATCGCCTTCGATGACGAGGGTGCTGCCGGGGCGCATCGCGCCGGCCGCGCTGTCGAACAGGTTCGCGTTGCGGACGACCTGGCGAACGGCCTGGGCGGCCATCGCGTCAGCCCGCCAGCCCCAGCCGCGCGCGCGCCGCGCCGTACTCGCGCTTCAGTCGCGCCACCAGCTCGGCGGCCGGCACCACGGCCTTCACCGCGGCGATGCCCTGGCCGCAGCCCCAGATGTCCTTCCAGGCCTTCTTCGCGTCGCCACCGAAGCTCATCTTGCTCGGGTCGCTCTCGGGCAGGTGGTCGGGGTCCAGGCCGGCGGCGCGGATCGACGGCTTCAGGTAGTTGCCGTGCACGCCGGTGAACAGGCTCGAGTAGACGATCTCGTCGCTGTTGCTGTCGACGATGCACTGCTTGTAGGCGTCGGAGGCGCGCGCCTCGTCGGTGGCGATGAAGGCCGAGCCGATGTAGGCCAGATCGGCGCCCATCGCGAGCGCGGCGAGCACCGCGTCGCCGGTGGCGATCGCGCCGCTGCAGCGCGATCGGACCCGAGAACCAGGCGCGGATCTCCTGGATCAGCGCGAACGGGCTCTTCACGCCGGCATGGCCGCCGGCGCCGGCCGCCACCGCGATCAGGCCGTCGGCGCCCTTCTCGATGGCCTTCTTCGCGAACGCGTTGTTGATGACGTCGTGCATCACGATGCCGCCCCAGGAATGCACGGCCTCGTTGATGTCGGTGCGCGCGCCGAGCGAGGTGATGACGATAGGCACCTTGTACTTGGCGCAGACCTGCATGTCGTGCTCGAGCCGGTCGTTGGTCTTGTGCACGATCTGGTTGATCGCGAACGGCGCGGACTTCGCGGCAGGGTGGTCGCGGTCCCAGGCGGCCAGCGTCTCGGTGATCTCGGCCAGCCATTCGTCGAGCTGGCTCGCGGGGCGCGCGTTCAGCGCCGGCATCGAACCGACGATGCCGGCCTGGCACTGCGCGATGACGAGCTTGGGGTTGCTGATGATGAACAGCGGCGAGCCGATGACGGGCAGCGCGAGCCCTTGCAGGACCGGGGGCAGCGACATCAGAAGGACTCCAGCGCGAGCGCGGTGACGGCCTCGGCGCCGTCGACGATCGCGTCGCGCAGCGAGGGGGCCTTGACGAGGATGTGGTCGGCGTAGAAGCGCGCGGTCGCGATCTTGGCCTGCATGAAATCGGCATCGACGCCCGCCGCGAGCTGGTCTTCGGCCGCGATCAGCGCACGCGCCATCTGCCAGCCGGCGACCACGGTGCCGGCGAGCATCAGGTAGGGCACGCTGCCGGCGTAGACCGCGTTCGGATCGGTCTTGCCCCGGCCCGCGACGAAGTCCACCGAATCCAGGAACGCGCGCCGGCCGGCGGCGAGGCGGCGCGCCATCGTGCGCCCGGCGACGCTGTCGCGCGCGTTCAGTTCGGCCTCGGTGGCCTCGATCTGCGCGGCGATCGCGCGCGCGGTGCGGCCGCCGTCGCGCGCCGTCTTGCGGCCGACGAGGTCGTTCGCCTGGATCGCCGTCGTGCCTTCGTAGATGGTCAGGATCTTCGCGTCGCGCAGGAACTGGGCCGCGCCGGTCTCCTCGATGAAGCCCATGCCGCCATGGACCTGGACGCCCAGGCTGGCCACCTCCAGGCTCATCTCGGTGGACAGGCCCTTCACGAGCGGCACCATGAATTCGTAGAAGGCCTGGTTCTCGGCGCGCACCGCCGCGTCCGGGTGCGCGTGCGCCGCGTCGTAGGCGGCCGCGGCGACGAACGCCATCGCGCGGCAGGCCTCGGTGTGGGCGCGCATCGTCATCAGCAATGT
>CAWBHE010000019.1:0-240959 GCA_963788635.1 uncultured beta proteobacterium
ATGCCCGAGCCCGGCGCGGTCTCGTAGTTGACGATGAAGTCGGGGTAGTCGCGGAACTTGCGCGGCCGGTCCCGTCGGCGGTACGAAGGCCGGGAACTTGAGCCGCCCGGCGAGCTCGACCAGCACCTCCTGGAACGGCTTGCACTGGCCGGTGGGCGGCACCACCGGGATGCGCACCGAGTCGACCGGGCCGTCGAACTCGCGAGATCGGCCGGTCCAGCATCGACATGCAGTCGTGCCGCTCGAGGTAGGTGGTGTCGGGCAGCAGCAAATCCGCGAACGCCGTCATCTCGCTGTGGAACGCGTCGCAGACGACGAGGAACGGGATCTTGTACTCGCCGTCCTCGGCCTTGTCGTTGAGCATCTTGCGGACCTCGGACGTGTTCATCGTCGAGTTCCACGCCATGTTGGCCATGAAGATGAGCAGCGTGTCGATGCGGTACGGATCGCCGCGCCAGGCGTTGGTGATGACGTTGTGCATCAACCCGTGCGCGCTCAGCGGGTGCTCCCACGAGAAGCCCTTGTCGATGCGCACCGGCTCGCCGTCGGCGTCGACGAACAAGTCGTCCGGGCTCTCGGGCCAGCCCAGCGGCGCGCCGTTGAGTGGCGTGTCGGGCTTGACCGCGTCGGGGCCCTTGGGCGGGCGCGCGTTCGGCGGCACCGCGCGCGGGTACGGCGCCTTGTGGCGGAAGCCGCCCGGGCGGTCGATCGTGCCCAGCAGGCTCATCAGGATCGCGAGCGAGCGGATGGTCTGGAAGCCGTTGCTGTGCGCCGCCAGCCCGCGCATCGCGTGGAACGCGACCGGGTTGCCGGTGACGGTGTCGTGCGTCTTGCCCCAGCAGTCGGTCCATTGAATGGGCAGCTCGATCTTCTGGTCGCGCGCGGTGATGCCCATCTCGTGCGCGAGGCGCCGGATCGTTGCCACCGGGATGCCGGTGATGCCAGCGGCCCACTCGGGCGTGTAGGGCTTGACGCGCTCTTGCAGCAGCTGGAACGCTGGCACCGCGGGCGTGCCGTCGGGCAGCGCGTAGTGGCCCAGCAGCGCCGGGTCGGCGCCTTCGGTGTGGTCGGCCACCGGTTGGCCGCTGAGGCGGTCCCACCAGTAGAAGTTGTGCGGGCGCAGCGGGTTGACGAGGTCGCCTTCGGCGTTGCGCAGCATGAGCCCGAAGTCGTCGCTGGCCTCGTCCTGGTTCACGAGCTGGCCGGCGTTGGTGTAGCGGGCCAGGAACTCGCGGTCGTACAGGCCTTGCGCGATCATCTCGTGGATCAGCGCGAGCAGCAGCGCGCCGTCGGTGCCGGGCTTGATCGGCACCCATTCGTCGGCGATCGCGGCGTAGCCGGTGCGGATCGGGTTGATCGCGATGAACTTGCCGCCCTGGCGCTTGAACTTGGACAGCGCCACCTTCATCGGATTGCTGTGGTGGTCCTCGGCGGTGCCGATCATCACGAACAGCTTGGCGCGGTCCAGGTCCGGGCCGCCGAACTCCCAGAACGATCCGCCGATCGTGTAGATCATCCCGGCGGCCATGTTCACCGAGCAAAAGCCCCCGTGCGCGGCGTAGTTCGGGGTGCCGAACTGGCGCGCGAACAGGCCCGTGAGCGCCTGCATCTGGTCGCGCCCGGTGAAGAGGGCGAACTTCTTCGGGTCGGTGGCGCGCAGGTGACGCAGCCGCTCCTCGAGCGTCGCGAAGGCTTCGTCCCAGCTGATCTCGACGAACTCGCCCGCGCCGCGTTCGGTGCCCGGCTTGCGCTTCAAGGGCTGGGTCAGCCGCGCCGGCGAGTACTGCTTCATGATCCCCGACGAACCCTTGGCGCAGATCACGCCGTGGTTCAGCGGGTGGTCGGGGTTGCCTTCGATGTAGCGGATCTGCCCGTTGCGCAGGTGCACCCGGATGCCGCAGCGGCACGCGCACATGTAGCAGGTGGTGTTGCGGACCTCGGTGCTCGCGCCGGGAACGGGCGCGGACAGGGGATCGTGCAGCGGGGAGGCCGGCATCTGGGTTGTCTCATCCAACCGACGCGGTGGCCGGCATGCATTTTCCGATCGACTGCCAAGCTGACAGTCGGCCTTGTCTTCTCGGCACCATTAGGCGCAAGGGGGCATTCCAGCGTCTATAGCCGGGACGGGTAATGGCCGGGTAATCCAAATGGGGGATTTCCGCACGAGCCGCTCAACGTCGACGGCCGGCCAGGCGGATGCGCACGGCTTCCTCCTGGTCGGCGCGTTCGAGATGATCCTCGATGCGCCCGAGCGCGGCCTCGATCTCCGGCAGCAGCACGTTTTCCAGCGCCCGGGCGCGCCGCTCGGTGCGCCGGTACTCGGCCCCGAGGCGCTCGAGGTTGCCGCCCTGGACGGCCAGCTGCTGCAGCGGCCCGAGCAAGGCGGCGAACGCCGCGCGGCAGGCGCCGGCCTCGGGCGACGCGTCGACCGCGTCCGGCGCCTCGGCCGCCGCCGGCGCCGCGGTCGTGGCGGCGAGCAGCGGCACGCCGAGGAACAGGTTGCGCGCCGGCGCCGGCAGTTCCGGGGCGGCGCGGGCCGGCGGATAGACCTGCAGGCCTTCGAGCCCATGCCGGCGCAGCGCGAGGCGCAGCGCGGCCTGGGCCGCGTGCAGCCCTTGGTGCAACTGCGCCTCGAGCCGGCCATGCTCGGCCAGCCGGCGCAGCATCTCGGCGGCGAGCAGCATCCGCTTCTCGTCCAGGAACCGGTAGCCCTGGCGCATCAAGGCGCGCTCGTCGGCGAGGGCGAGCGCGGCGCTGCGGGTCGTCTCAGTCATCGCCGAGCACCGGCGCACCGGCGCCGAGGTGGCGCGCGATCTGGGCGTCGGACAGACGCGTCAGCTCGTGCGGCGGCAGCGCCTGCAGCAGCCGCCACGCGATCGCCATGCTCTCGTCGAGCTGGCGTGCGCCGTCCTGCGCGACGAGCTCATGCTCGAAGCGGTCGGCGAACGCGAGGTAGGTGCGGTCGGCTTCGGTCAGCCCGTCCTGGCCGACGACGCTGGCCAGCACGCGCACCCGCACCGCCTTCGCATAGGACGCGAACAGCTGGTGCGCCAGCGCCGGGTGGTCGGCCTCGGTGAAGCCCGCGCCGGTGCCCTGGTCGAACAGCCGCGACAGGCTGGGCAGCACGTTGATCGGCGGGTACACGCCGCGGTGGTCGAGCGCGCGGTCGAGCACGATCTGGCCTTCGGTGATGTAGCCGGTGAGGTCGGGGATGGGGTGGCTGATGTCGTCGGCCGGCATCGTCAGGATCGGCAGCTGGGTCACCGTGCCGCGCGCGCCCTGCGCCGCGCCGGCGCGCTCGTAGATCGTCGCCAGGTCCGAGTACATGTAGCCCGGATAGCCCTTGCGGCTGGGGATCTCGCCGTGGCTGGCCGAGACCTCGCGCAGCGCCTCGCAGTAGTTCGTCATGTCGGTCAGGATGACGAGCACGTGGCGGCCCTCGTCGAAGGCCAGGTACTCGGCCGCGGTGAGCGCGACGCGCGGCGTCAGCAGCCGCTGCGGGCTGGGTTCGCTGGCCAGGTTGAGGAACATCGCGGTGTGGCCGAGCGCGCCGGAATCCTCCATCGCGCGGCGGAAGTTCTCGGCCGCGTCGTACGAGACGCCGATGCCGACGAAGACGATGGCGAAGGACCCGGCCGCCGCATCTCGCAAGCGCGCATGGCGCGCGATCTCGATCGCGAGCCGGTCGTGCGGCAGCCCGCCGGACGAGAAGATCGGCAGCTTCTGGCCGCGGATCAGGCTGTTCGTCAGGTCGATCGCCGAGATGCCGGTCTCGATGAAGTCGCGCGGCAGCGCGCGCCGCGCCGGGTTCAGCGCGCGCGCGTCGATGCGCCGCCATTCGACCGCCGCCACCGGCGGGCCGCCGTCGGCGGGTTGGCCCATGCCGTTGAAGACGCGGCCGAGCAGCCCCGGGCCGACGCCGAAGCGCTGCGGCTGGCCGCGAAAGCGCACCCGCACGCCGGCCAGGCTCAGCCCCTGCGTGCTCTCGAGCACCTCGATGACGATGGTCTCGTCGTCGAGGCCGGTGACGCGGCCCACGCGCGCCGGCGCGCCCGGCTCGTCGTCGAGCAGCACCTCGACCGCCTCGCCCAGCGTGACCTCGAGGTTGCGGCGCAGGAACAGCAGCGGCCCGTCGATGCGCGTCGCGCTGCCGTGGACGCTGAGTTCGGCCGCCATCGTCAAGCCTGCGCGGCCGGTGCCGCGAGCCAGGGCGCGAACTCGCGCTCGAGCTGCGACCAGAGTTCGGCGAAGCGCCCGGCCTGGCCTTCGCCGATCTCCTCGCCCATGCGCTGCAGGCGCCGGTGCACCGCGAGCGCGGCGATCTGCTCCGGCCGCGCGCCGGCCGCGAGTGCTTCCCGCGCGAGCACGATGAAGCGCATCACCAGGCGCAGCATCTCGCTCTGCCGCTCGGCCGAGCAGTAGCGGTCGGTCGCCGAGAACGCCGACTGGCGCAGCAGCGCCTCGTTGACGAGCTCGGCCGACAGCAGCGTGAGCTGCTGCTCGGCGGGCAGCGCGTCCTTGCCGACGATGCGCGCCATCCGTTCCAGCTGCGCCTGCTCCTCGAGCAGCGCGAGCAGCTTCTCGCGCTGGCGCTGCCAGTTGTCGTTGCCGTGCGCGGCCCACCAGGGCGCGAAGCGCGCGGCGTCGACGGCGTAGGACTGCAGCGGGTGGATCGCCGGGTAGAAGCGTGCCTGCGCGCGCTCGCGGTCCAGCCCCCAGAAGCAGCCGACGTAGCGCTTGGTGTGGCTGGTGACCGGCTCGGAGAAGTCGCCGCCGGGCGGGCTCACCGCGCCGATGATGGTCAGCGAGCCGACCGTCGCCCGACAGCGTGGTCACGCGCGCGGCGCGCTCGTAGAACTCGGCCAGGCGCGAGCTCAGGTAGGCCGGGTAGCCGGCTTCGCCGGGCAGTTCGCCCAGCCGGCCCGAGACCTCGCGCAGCGCCTCGGCCCAGCGGCTCGTCGAGTCGGCCATCAGCGCGACGTGCAGGCCCTGGTCGCGGAAGTACTCGGCCACGGTGACCGCGGTGTAGATGCTGGCCTCGCGCGCCGCGACCGGCATGTTCGACGCGTTGGCGATGATCACCGTGCGCTCCATCAGCGTGCGGCCGGTGCGCGGGTCGGCGAGCTGCGGGAATTCGTGCAGCACCTCGGCCATCTCGTTGCCGCGCTCGCCGCAGCCGACGTAGACGATCACGTCGGCGTGGCACCACTTGGCCAGCGTCTCCTGCAGCACCGTCTTGCCGGTGCCGAAGCCGCCGGGGATCGCCGCGCGGCCGCCGAGCGCGACCGGGAACAGCGTGTCGAGGATGCGCTGCCCGGTGACCAGCGGCTCGTCGGCCGGCAGCCGCCCGGCCACCGGCCGCGGCCGGCGCACCGGCCAGCGCTGGAACAGCGGCAGCGCAGTGCTCGCGGCCGGCATCGTCGCGCACGACGGCGATCTCGGCGTCGCGCCCGAGCTCGCCGCGCGCCGCGATGCGCACGAGCCGCCCCTCGACACCCGGCGGCACCAGGCAGCGGTTCGCCGGCGCGGCGCCTTCGACCTCGCCCAGCGTCTGGCCCGGCGCGACGCGCGTCGCCGACTGCCGCACGCGGCACGAAGGCGAAGCGCTGCGCCGCTTCGACGGCCGGGTCGGCGTCGAGCCGGCGCAGCAGGCCATCGTAGATCTTGCCCGCCAGGCCGGGTCCGAGCGGCACCGACAGCGGCTGCCCGGTGCCGCGCACCGGATCGCCCGGTTTGAGCCCGGTGGTGTCCTCGTAGACCTGGGCGACGAAGCGCTCGCCGTCGAGGCGGATGATCTCGCCCGGCAGCCGCTGCGGCCCGACCTCGACCGCCTCGCCGACGCGAAACGGCCCCTGCGCCAGCGCCTGCAGCACCGGGCCGGCGATCTGGGCAATGCGCGCGTCGCTCATCGGGTTCCTGCGCTGCCGCCGCGCCCGGCCGCGATCGCCGCGAGCAGCCGCGCCTGCACCGCCGCCCGATCGGCGAGCAGCGCGGCCGGGCGGCTGTCCAGGCGCACGCCGTCGGCCTCGATGACGAGCCCGACCGACAGCGAGGCATCGGCCTGCAGCGTGCTGCCGGCCGTGGCCGATCCGGCGAGCGCGCTGCGCAGCGCGTCGACCTCGGCGTCGCGCCAGGCGGCCGGGTGACGGACGGTCCAGTGCCGGCCGCCCAGGCGCGCGCCGGCCTGCGCGATCTGCGCCGCGATCCACTGCGCGCGTGCCTCGCGGTCGGACCAGCGCCGCTCGATCGCCTCGCCCAGCGCCGGCTCGGCCTGCGTCAGCCACAGCGCGGCCTGCGCCGCGGCGCGCCGGCTGCGCGCCGTCTCCTGCTCGGCGAGCGCCTGCAGCGTGCGGCGGCGCGCCGTGGCGCGCATCTCGGCGACGGCGCGCTGCAACTGGCGGCGCGCCTTCTCGCGCGAGCGCTGGCGCAGGGCCTCGGCGTCGCGCGCGGCGTCGGCCCGGATCGCGGCGCAGCTCGCGTCGACCTTGCGCTCGATCTCTTCGATCAACGCGTCGGCCTGGTGCTCGGCCCGCAACGGATCGGCTGGCGCGCGGCTCATGAGTCGATTCCGAGCACCGCGCGCATCCGGCGCGACAGGTCGGAGCGCGCATCGGGCTCGGCGATGTCCGGCATCACGACGAGCAGCGGCTGCTCGCGCGCCAGCGCCTGGCGCAGCAGGCCCGGCTCGACGCCGTCGGCCAGGGCCTGCGTGAGCACCACGAGCCGGGCCTCGCCGAGGGCCAGGGCCAGCACCGCGGTGGCCTCGGCTGCCGACGGCGTGCGCGTGGCGACGCCGGCCAGACGGAAGCCGGCGCAGGTGAGCTCGTCGCCGATGACGACGATAGCGTCCATCGTCAAGTCCGGTTCAGGATCAGGATCGCGACGATCAGCCCGTAGATCGCGATGCCTTCGGCCAGGCCGACGAGGATCAGCACGCGACCGAGCAGCTCCGGCTTCTCGGCCAGCGCGCCGACGGCTGCGCTGCCGACCACCGCCACCGCGTAGCCGGCGGCCAGCGTCGACAGCCCGGCGGCGACCGCGGCCGAGATGAAGGCCCAGCGCAACACCTCGGGGTCGGCCGCCGCGGCGGCATGGGCTTGCGCATGGGCCGGCATCGTGCCGATGACGAACAGCGCCGCGGCAGCGACGACCAGCGACACCAGCAGCAGGACCAGCGGGGCGGCCTTGCGGAGAGAGGGCGTGTTCATCGGGCAGGGACCTCGGCGGGGGTTGTCGGAGGGCGGATCGGCAGTGGCAGCGGCCGGAACGCGCGGCCGCTGCCTTCGAGGAAGCGGACGAAGAACTCGAACAGCAGCAGCCGCGTGGTCTGGATGCCGACGACCAGCCCTTCGAGCGCGAGGATCAGCGCATTGCCCAGCACCAGCACGACCCAGTAGCCAAGGCCGCCGGCGGCGTCGGCGATGCCGGTCACGGCCAGCGACAGGCCGGCATGGGCGAGCGCGAAGGCGCCGACGCGGGCGAACGAGACCGTGTTGACGAGCAGCTGCAGCAGCTGTTCGGCGAACTTGGCCAGCCCTGCGCCGAGCGCCGCCAGCGCGCCGGCGGGGGTGGCCGCCGCGCCGCGCAGCGAGCCGAGCGCGAACCACGACGCGCCGGCGAGGGCGAGCCACAGCGCACCGGGCCACGCGAAGGCCACGAGCAGCGACGCATAGGCCAGCGCCAGGCCGGCGTCGCGCGCCCACCATTGCCGCGCCGCGCCGCGCCAGTTCGCCTGCAGCGCGTTCAAGGCCAGCCCACAGAGCAGGATCGTCGCCCCCAGGACGACGGCAGCCAGCAGCAGCGTCACCGGCTCGTGCAGCGGGCGCAGCCAGAGCGCGGGGATCAGGTCCTCGCGCGCGAAGACGGTGCCGAAGAGCAGGCCGAAGACCATCGCCATCGCGCCGCCGGGAACGAGCAGCACCAGCATCGGCGCGCGCCGGCGCAGCCATGCGCCGGCCAGGCAGAGCAGGGCGCCCTGGCCGACGTCGCCGAACATGAAGCCGAACAGCAGCGGCGCGACGATCGCGACGACGGCGCTCGGGTCGGCCTCGTCGCGGCCGGGCTGGCCGAGCAGGCGCGCGAAGGGCTCGAAGATCCGGACCCAGGGCGGGTTGGCCAGACGCAGCGGCGCGTCGGCGCCGGCCGGGGGCGGCGGGAACTGGACCACGCAGGGCAGGCCGCGCCGGCTCAGCGGGGCGCAGAACGCAGCCTCGTCGGCGGCGGTGGTCCAGCCGGTGACCCAGACCAGGCGCTCGCTCGCCTCGAGCGCGGACCCATGGCGCAGCAGCCAGGCGACGATGTCGAGGTCGGCCAGCGCAGCGGCCAGTTCGTGCCGCTGCGCGAGCGCCTGCAGTTCGGTCGCTATCGATTCGCGTCGGATCGCCAGCGCTGCGCGCTGTTCGGCCACGAAGGCCGCCGCCTCGAGCCCGGGTGCCGTCGAGCGCCGCCGGCCAGGCTATGCGCCGCGCCTGCGGCACCTGCAGCCGGGTCTCGGCCTCGGCGAGGTCCTCGGCGCGGCCGACGAGGAGCAGGATCGTCTCGTCCGATGCGGCGTCGGGCGCAGCCAGCGCCTGCACCAGCACGCCGTCCGGCAGCGACGGCGGCGGCGCTTGCGGCGAGAGCGCGAACAGTCGTGTCTCGATGAACACGCTGCCGGCCGCGGCGAGCAGCCTCGGTTCCGGCAAGCGCTCCGCGTCGAGCACGCGCGCGAGGTCGGCCAGCTGCCGGTCCTGCGGCGCGAGGCGCTCGCGTTCGGCAATCAGCGGCTCGGCCTGCCGGCGCCAGGCTTCGAGCTGGGCCAGCCGCTGCGCCAGCGTCGCGCCGGGGTCGACGATGGGCGCGCTCGCACCGGTCTGCCGAGCCGGCCAATGGGCGTGGAAGTTCCGCTCGAGTTCGGCGAAGCGTTCGAGCCCGGCCTCGGCGCCCTCGATGCGCAGCGGCGCGGCCCGGTGCGCGTGGGTCTGCAGCTCGACCGCGCCGCCCTGCGCCAGCGCCTGCAGCAGCGGCGCGAGCTCGTCGCGCGAGCCGACCAGCTCGAACCAGCGGCAGGGGCGGGCGCGCAGCATCAGGCAACCTGCGGCGACGCGCTCGGCTCGAACAGGCAGCGCTCGACGAGTTCGCCGCGCAGCCGCTCCAGGTCGAGCGCAACCAGCGCCAGATGGGCCGTCACCGCGACCGCGCTGCCGGCCTGGCGGCGGAACAGGCGCTGCAGCGCGTCGCGCGTGGCCGCATCGTTGCGCGCGCGCGCAGCGCCGGCGCCGAGCAGGCGCGGCAACAGCAGCTCGGCGGGGCGCAGCACCAGCGGTTCGGCAGCCGGTGCGAGCCGCTGCCACTCGGCGCGCCAGACGGCGACGGCGGCGCTCGCATCGAGCGTCGCCTGCGCGTCGGCGAACGGCGCGAGGCCGGCGTCGCGCAGGGCCCGCGCTCGTGCGGTCGGGTCGGGCCCTGCGAACCGGTGCTCGTCGCCCGCCGCCGCGGCGGCGATCCGGGGCAGATCGGCGAGCGCCGCGAACCAGCGCACCGCGGCCTGCCAGCGCAGCGGCAGCCATCGCGCCACCTCGTCGACATGGCGGCGCCAGCGCGCGCGCAGGTTGCTTTCGATCGCATGCGCGTCGCCGGCGTCGTCCAGGCCGTCGACCCATTCGGCCAGCGCCCCGGCGCGCGCTGCCGCCAGCGCCTGCGTCGCGGTGCGGCTGGCCTCGAGCGCGCGCCACGCGGGCGCGTCGGGCGCGCCGGGACCGCGGCCGTGGCGCGCTTGCAGCCGCGCCTGGGCGTAGGCGAAGTCAGCGCGTGCCGTCATCGCGTGTCTCGGCATCGACCAGCTCGGCGGCGACGCGGTCCGCGGCGGCGTGCAGCGCGGCGGCCGGCAAGTCCGGCGCCGGCGTCTCGCCCTCGTCGCGCAGCGCGCGCAGGCGGCGCTCGATCAGCGCGGCGTGGGCCTGCTGCCAGCGCGCGCCGCGTTCCAGCGCTCGGTTGACGATGGCCAGGCCCTCGCTGCGCGCCTGCTCGAGCAGCGCGGCCGCTTGCTGCCGCGCCTGCGCGATGCGCTCGGCACCGTTGCGCTCGGCCTGCAGCACGCGCTCGATCGCGTGTGCGGCGGCGGGGTCGGTGTCGTCGTGCTTCACCGGCCGGCCCTGCGGTGTCAGCGCACGCGCACGCGCGTCAGCTCTTCGCCTTGCGGGTCGACCACATGCACCGCGCAGGCGATGCAGGGGTCGAAGCTGTGCACGGTGCGCAGGATCTCCAGCGGCTGCTTCGGGTCGAACAGATGGTGGCGGTCCATCAAGGCCGCTTCGTAGGCGCCGGGCTGGCCGGCGGCGTCGCGCGGGCCGGCGTTCCAGGTGCTGGGCACGACCGCCTGGTAGTTGTCGATCAGGCCGTCCTGGATGACGACGTAGTGGCACAGCGCGCCGCGCGGGGCTTCCATGAAGCCCACGCCCTTGGCTGCGCGCGGCCAGGTCGACGGCTCCCACAGCGCGGCGTTCTGCACCGACAGGTCGCCGCCCTTGATGTTGGCGACCAGGTGGTCGAGCCAGACCATCATCTGGTCGGCGAAGATCTTCGATTCGATCGTGCGCGCCGCGGTGCGGCCCAGCGTCGAGAAGATCGCGGTCAGCGGCAGGTCGAGCTTTTGCAGCACCTGACCGGCGAGCGCCCGGGTCGGTTCGTGGCCGTTGGCGTAGAGCATCGCCAGGCGCGCCAGCGGCCCGACTTCCATCGCCTTGCCGCGCCAGCGCGGCGACTTCAGCCAGGAATAGCCGCCTTCGATGTCGAGCTGCTCGTAGGGAGGCTTCGGGCCGGTGTAGTGCAGCTTGGTCTCGCCGGCGTAGGGGTGCAGGCCCTGCGCCTTGCCGCCCGCATAGTCGTACCAGGAATGGGTGACGAACTCCTGCACCTGGGCCGGGTCGCGCAGGTCCAGCGGCTGGATGTGCGAGAGGTCGCGGTTCAGGATCACGCCCGAGGGGATGAAGTTCGTCGCCGGGTCGGCTATGCCCTTGGCCGGAAAGTCGCCGACGGTGAGGAAGTTGCCCAGGCCTTCGCCGCGCGCGAACCAGTCCTTGTAGAAGCCGGCGATGGCCAGCGTGTCGGGCAGGTAGACCTGGTCGACGAAAGCCTGCATCGAACGGATGATGTCGCGCACCTCGCCCAGCGTGACGATGTTCAGCGTCGTCGCCGCCGCGCCGCTGCTGCCGGGGCCGGCGCTGATCGGGCTGGGCGAGCCGCCGACGAGGAAGTTCGGGTGCGGGTTCTTGCCGCCGAAGATCGCGTGCAGCTTGACCACCTCGCGCTGCCAGGCCAGCGCCTCGAGGTAATGCGCCACCGCCATCAGGTTGGCCTCGGGCGGCAGCTTGTACTCGGGGTGGCCCCAGTAGCCGCCGGCGAAGATGCCGAGCTGCCCGCCCTCGACGAAGGTCTTGATGCGCTTCTGGGTGTCGGCGAAATAGCCCGGGCTGGATTTCGCGTAGCCCGAGATCGATTGCGCGAGCTCGGAGGTCGCCTTCGGGTCGGCCTTCAACGCCGAGACCACGTCGACCCAGTCCAGCGCGTGCAGGTGGTAGAAGTGCATCACGTGGTCGTGCACGTGCTGCGCGGCGATCATCAGGTTGCGGATCAGCTGCGCGTTCGCCGGGATGCGCCACTGCAGCGCGTCTTCCACCGAGCGCACCGAGGCGATGCCGTGCACCAGCGTGCAGACGCCGCAGATGCGCTGCGCGAAGGCCCAGGCTTCGCGCGGGTCGCGTCCCTTCAGGATCAGCTCGATGCCGCGCACCATCGTGCCCGAGCTCCAGGCGCCGGTGATGGAGCCGTCGGCGGCGGTCTCGGCCTCGATGCGCAGGTGACCTTCGATGCGCGTGATCGGGTCGACCACCACTCGTTGATTCATGACGGATCCTTCAATCGGCCAGGTTGTCGGCCACCAGTTCGAGCAGGCTCTCGGTGGGCTTGTCCCAGTGCGCGACCTTGGCGCCGGTCTCGAAGGTGATGCGGCACTGGCCGCAACTCGTCACGAAGTGCTTGGCGCCGGTGGCGTCGATCTGCTGGCGCTTGATCTCGAAGACCTTGTTGCGCAGCGGCGTCGCGCGCAGGTTCGAGATCACGCCGCCACCGCCGCCGCAGCAGTAGCCGGTGACGCCGTGGTCCTTCATCTCGATCAGCTCGAAGCCCAGCGCCGCGACGACGCGCCGCGCCGCCGCCTCCAGCCCGCCGCGACGCACGATCTGGCAGGGGTCGTGGAAGGTCGCGCTCTCGCCGATCTTGTTCACCCGGATGCGGCCGGCGGCGAGCGTCTCGTCGAGGAACTCGGTCATGTGGATGATGCGCACCGGCAGCTCCTTGCCATACCAGCGGGCCGCTTCCCAGCGCGCGGCGCCGTAGGCGTGGCCGCATTCGGGCAGGATCACCGTCTTCGCGCCGATCTTCACCGCGGTGTCGATGATGGCCCGCGTCAGACGCTCTTGCAGCTCGAGATCGCCGTTGTTGAAGCCGATGTTGGAGGCATCGAATCCGGCGGAGTGCATCGTCCACTTGGCGCCGATCCGGTTCAGGATCTTGGCCGCGGCGGCAAGCGCCTTGGTGTGCTCGCCGAGCTCGGCCGGCGCCGCGGTGACGAGGATGTCGGCCTGCGGCCAGATCGCAGGGGATCGCCACGCCATGTTCCTCGGCAGCCTCCTTCAGGATGTCGGGCAGGTCCTCGCCCGGCGTCGCGGTGCTGCCCCATTGCTGCGCGGCGCGGTCCATCAAGGCCAGGCGCTCGGGCACCAGGCCGGCCTTGAACATGCCGTGGCGGGCTTCCTTGACCAGCTCGGCAATGTCGATGCCCATCGGGCAGATCATCGTGCAGCGGCCGCACATCGTGCACGAGTCGTAGATCAGCTCCTGCCACTGCTCGAGCTCGCCGACGGTCAGCTTCTTCACCAGGCCGAGGCCGCGCACCAGCGGCGCGAACGGGCCGGCCTCGCGGAAGTAGGCGCGCCGGAAGGGTTCGAGCTTGTGGATCGGCGTGTACTTGGCCTCGCCGGTGGCGACGAAGAAATGGCAGGCCTCGGCGCACATCCCGCAGCGCACGCAGCTCTCCATGTGCAGCGACGCGGTGACGCCGAACTCGCGCACGAAGCTGCGCATCGCGGCGTCGACGCGCTCTTCGTCGGTGAGCTTGCCTTGCCGGTCGAAGGCCGGTGTTGCGACAGCGGCGGTGCTCATACGCTGACTCCTCGATGGTTGAAGCGCACGCCGGTGGCGCCGCGGGAGAAGGCGAACAGGAAGGCGTGCATCAGCTTGCCGAACGGGAACCAGATCAGCAGCAGCTCGACCGACAGCAGGTGGATCGCCAGCGGGCCGCCGCCATAGAGCACGCGGTCGCTGGCCAGCAAGGCCGCCGACGGCTGGGTCGCCACCGCCATGCCGGTGATCAGCGGCAGCAGCGTCACCGCCCAGGTGATCCAGTCGTCGGCGTTCGAGATCAGGCGCAGCACCGGATCCGACAGGCGGACGAACAAGGCCATGATCAGCGCGACGATGGTCGCGGCGGCGGCCAGGTACATCACCGCGTCGGGCAGCGCCGGCCAGGACAGGCCTGTCAGCCGGCGGACGAAGGCGATGTGCGGCGCGTAGCCGAAGAACACCAGCGCCAGGCCGATGTGAAAGACATAGCCGTTGACCGTGGCGAAGCGCGTGCTCGGCCTGAACTCCCGGCGCGGCCACATGCCGCGCAGGATGCCGTGCAGCGCGCCCCGCCACGCGGGCGGCGTGCCCGCGCGGGCGATCGACAGGTCGGGCAGGCGCGGCCGGGTCAACGCATGGGCCAGGCGCCACAGCGTGCCGAGCACGAAGACCGCGAGCGCGAAGGCGAGGGCCGGGCCACGGGCGAAGGCGAGCAAGTCCATGCGGGCTCCTTTGTCTTCGTGAGCGTTCAGACGCTCACGCCGCGGTGACCGAAGCGAACCCCGGTCGCGCCGCGCGAGAAGGCGAACAGGACGGCATGCATCAGCTTGCCGAACGGAAACCAGATCAGGAAGGCGGCGACGCTGAGGATGTGCACCGCCAGCAGCGTCTCGTAGCGCGCGCCGAGGTGGCTGGTGGCGAGCAGCCCGGTGGCCACCGGCAGGGCGGTGAGCAGCCAGCTGAGGTAGTCGCCACTGTGCGACAGCAGCCGAAGCACCGGATGCGTGAGCCGCCGCGCCAGCGCCGCGAGCAGCGAGACCAGCGTCACCACGCCGACCGCGAACACCAGGTTGCTGGGCAGCGCCGGCCAGCTCAGGCCGCTGAAGTTGCGGATGAACAGGACGTGCGGCGCGAGGCCGAAGACGACGATCGCCAGTCCGATATGGAAGACATAGCTGTTGACGGTGGCGAACATCGTGGTCGGCAGGAACGCCTTGCGCGGCCACATCCGGCCGAAGACCGTGCGCAGCGCCGACTGCCAGGGCGCTCGCGCACCGGCGCGCGCCGGCGAGAGGTCGCGCAGCCGCGGCAGCAGCAGCACGCCGGCCAGGCGCCACAGCGTGCCGAACACGAACACCGCACCGGCGAAGGCGATCGCCGGACCGCGCGCGAAATCGAGCAGTTCCATCGTTCACTCCTTGTTCGCGCTGTTCGCGCCTTCGGCGCGCGTCGCCGCGCTGCGCCGGCGCGCCAGGGCCGCCGAACCGGCGCCGAGCGCGACCCCGGCCACGGCGGCGATGGCGATCACCTTGCGCACGTCGGCGGTGCCGGTCGGCAGCGCGCGGTACAGCCCGCCGCGGTCCCAGAAGCGCGGCTCCGAGCAGCCGATGCAGCCGTGGCCGGACTGGATCGGGAACGAGACGCCGCCGTTCCACTTCAGCGACGCGCAGGCGTTGTAGGTCACCGGGCCCTTGCAGCCCAGCTCGTACAGGCACCAACCTTCGCGCGCGCCGTCGTCGTCGAAGCTCTTCGCGAACATGCCGCGTTCGTAGAACGGGCGCCGGTAGCAACGGTCGTGGATGGTCTCGCCGAAGAAGGCGCGCGGGCGGTTGAGGTGGTCGAGTTCGGGCAGCTTGCCGAAGGCCAGGATCTGCGCGATCGTGCCGGCCATCGCCTGCGGCATCGGCGGGCAGCCGGGGATGTTGATCAGCGGCTTGCCTTGGACCAGCTCGGAAACCGGTACCGCGCCGGTCGGGTTCGGCTTCGCGGCGGGCAGGCCGCCGAACGACGCGCAGGTGCCGACCGCGATCACCGCGGCCGCATCGGCCACGGTCTCGGCGAGGACGTCCAGATTCGTCCGGCCGGCGTTCACCGAATAGATGCCGCCGTCGGCGGTGGGCACCGAGCCGTCGACGACGACGATGTACTTGCCCTTGTTCTCGCGCATCGACGCATGGCGCGCCGCCTCGGCGGCCTCGCCCGACGCCGCCTGCAGCGTCTCGTGGTAGTCGAGCGAGATGAAGTCGAAGATCAGCTCCTCGAGCGTGGGGCTGAACGAGCGCGTCAGCGACTCGGTGCAGCCGGTGCATTCCTGGAACGAGAGCCAGATCACCGCCTGCCGGCGGGCCTTCGCCAGCCCGTCGGCCATCGCCGCGGCGGCCGAGGGCGGCAGCGCCATCAGCGAGCTGATGTAGCTCGCGTACTTGAGGAACGCACGCCGCGAGACGCCGCGTTCGCGCAGCAGGTCGCCGAGCAGTTTGGAATCGGTCATGGGCAGTCTCCGGGTGCGCGACGTCCATCGAGTTCGGCGACGAGCCGGCGCGCCGCGTCGGCGATGTCGTCGGGGTGCGCGAGCAGCAGTGCCGGCACGCGCGCGACGACGATCTGTTCGAGCACGCTGCGGTCGGCCGCGTCGGCATGGCGCACCCACCAGACACCGGCGTACGCGGTCTCGACGATGCGCGTCGGGCCGGCGATCTCGAGCATCGCGTCGACTTCGCCGTGGCCCAGGCGCTGGCGCAGCTGCGCGCGCTCGGCGTCGGTCAGCGGCAGGCTGTGCAGGTCGATGGTCTCGCTGAGGGCCGGTTCGGCGGCGAGCTGGGCGAGCAGGCGAGCGACTTCGTGCAGCACGGCCGCGCTGACGCCGGCCGGCGCCGATGCCGGACGCAGGCCGGCCAGGCTCAGCGTGTCCATCGACTCACCAGTTCGTTGACCGCCGCGCACAACTGCGGAATGGCCGCCGCGACCGCCGGCGTCGGCCCCAGGCCGAGCGCGACGCTGCCCGGCTCGACGGCGACCAGCGCGCGCCGTGCCGGCAGCCGGCCGCTGAGTTCGGCGGTGGCCATCAGGTCGAACAGCGCGACCTCGTGCGCGCTGCGCTTGCGCCCGCCGAGCTGCGCGTCCATCGCTTCGCCCTCGAACACGCGCACCGTGCCGGGCGTGGCGCCGAAGAGCGCGGCATCGACGGCGATGAAGGCCGCCGCGTCCTCGATCTCGGGCAGCAAGGCCAAGCCGATCGTGCCGCCGTCCCTGAAGACGGCCTTGCCGGGTGCGGCGGCGGATAGCGAATCCACCGCCAGAGGCCCGGCCGCGTCGTCGCTCAGCAGGCGGTTGCCCAGGCCCAGCACGAGTACCGCATCAGCGCATTTCATTCCGATCCCCCGACGAGGAGTGGGCGAACCTTAGGCATGCGGCGTGCGCCGGACATTGATGTCGATCAATGAGGCGCGCGGGGTGGCCGTGCCTATCATCGTCGGCCACGGTGGCGGTTCCCGGGAGACAGCCGATGTGTCTGGCGATTCCGATGCAGGTCGTGCAGATCGATGGCCTGAACGCACGCTGCGAGGCCAAGGGCATCGAGCGTGTCGTGAGCCTGTTCCTGCTCCAGCACGAGACGCTGAAGTCCGGGGACATGGTGATGATCCATGTCGGCTATGCGATCCAGAAGATCAGCCGCGACGAGGCGCGCACGGCCTGGGAGTTGTACGACGAGATGCTCGCCGCCGACACCTCGATGCAGGACGCCCGACGTGCATGAACTGGCGGTGTGTCAGGGCTTGGTCGACGAGGTCGCTCGCGTTGCGCGCGAGCAGGGTGCGAACGAGGTCCAGGCCGTGACGGTGGCGATCGGGGTCTTGGCCGGCGTCGAGCCGGGCTTGCTCGAGCGCGCTTTCGTCATCGCCCGCGCGGGCACCGTGGCGGCGCAGGCCCGACTGCACGTGCTCACGCTGCCGGCGCGCGTGGCCTGCAATGAATGCGCCGCCGAAGCCGAGGTGCCGGCGAACCGGTTGCTGTGTCCAAGCTGCGGTGGCTGGCTCGTGCGCGTCGTTGGCGGCGAGGAGTTGTTGCTTACCCGGGTCGAGTTGACGCGCGCGGTCCCGGCCGCGCTGCAGGTCTAGAGGAGAGAACCACCATGTGCGGAACCTGCGGCTGTGCCGTCCCCGGTGAACACGCCGTTCACGCTCACGAGCCTCACGGCCGCGAGCCTCACGGCCATCACCATCACCACGACCCTCGCGACCGCCCGGCCGGCGAGGCGGTGGCCGTGCTGACCCGTCTGCTCGATGCGAACGACCGCGAGGCCGCGCACAACCGCGAGCATCTGGACGCGCACGGCGTGCTCGCGCTGAACCTGATGTCCTCGCCCGGCGCGGGCAAGACCAGGCTGCTCGAGGCAACGATCGATGCGCTCGCCGGCCGTCTGCGCGTCGCGGTGATCGAGGGCGACCTCGAGACCGAGAACGACGCCCGGCGCATCCGCGCCAAGGGCGTGCCGGCGGTGCAGATCACGACCGGTACCGCCTGCCACCTGGACGCGCACATGGTCCACGAGGCGCTGCACGAGATCGACCTCGAAGGCCTGGACATCCTGTTCATCGAGAACGTCGGCAACCTGGTCTGCCCGGCCAGCTTCGACCTCGGTCAACACCTGAACGTGACGCTGCTGTCGGTGACCGAAGGCGCCGACAAGCCGGCCAAGTATCCGGTCATGTTCCGGGCCTCGGACCTGCTGTTGCTGACGAAGACCGACCTGCTTGCCGTCATCGACGATTTCGACCCGCAAGCGGCACGCGAGCACTTTCGCGCGCTGGCCAATCCGGCGCCGGTGTTCCAGCTCTCGGCCAAGCAGTCCGCCACGCTGGCGCCGTGGATCGCCTGGCTCGAGATCCAGCTCGCGCACCGGCGCGCTGCGGCGCGCCAGCGTCTGCAAGGTCTGCAAGGCCCGCAAGAACAGCCCGAGGCTCAGGCATGGCACGCGACGGCGTGAGCGAGGCGCTGGGCGCCGGCGCGCGCGGCGCGTCGGCGGCCGACTGGCTGGAGCGCATCCGCGCGCTGCCCTTGCCGCCGCGGCTGCGCGTGATGAACGTCTGCGGCGGCCACGAGCGCTCGATCACGATGGCCGGACTGCGCCGCGTGCTGCCGGCGTCGATCACGCTCATCCCCGGCCCCGGTTGCCCGGTCTGCGTCTGCCCGGAAGAGGACATCTTCGCGGCGATCCGTCTCGCGCTCGATGCGCGCGTGATCCTCGTCGCCTTCGGCGACATGCTGCGCGTGCCGTGCAACGTGGCCAAGGGCGAGGTGCGCTCGCTCGAGCAGGCGCGCGCCGCCGGCGCCGACGTGCGGCCGCTCGCGTCGCCGCAGCAGGCGCTGCAGATCGCGCGCGAGAATCCGGCGCGCGAGGTCGTCTTCTTCGCCGCCGGCTTCGAGACCACGACCGCGCCGGTCGCCGGCCTGGTCGCACAGGGGTTGCCCGACAACCTCTCGATCCTGCTCTCGGGCCGGCTGACCTGGCCCGCGGTGGCGATGCTGCTCGACGGCGAAGCGCCGGGCTTCGACGCCCTCGTCGCGCCCGGCCATGTCGCGACCGTGATGGGGCCCGCGGAATGGCGCTTCGTGTCCGAGCGGCACGGGCTGCCGGCGGCGATTGCCGGCTTCACCGCCGAGAGCCTGCTCGCCGCGCTGTACTCGGTGGCGCGGCAGGCGATCGAAGGCCAGGCCTTCGTCGACAACTGCTACCGCGAACTGGTGCGCGACGGCGGCAATCCGGGCGCGCGCGCGGTGCTCGCGCAGACGATGGACGTCGTAGCCGCGAACTGGCGCGGCATCGGCGTCATCCCGGGTTCGGGCTTCGCGCTGAAGGCCGAGCTCGGCGACGTCGATGCCCGGCGCCGCTTCGAGATCGATGCCGACGCGCAGCGCAAGCGTGCCGGCCAGATGCCGCCCGGCTGCGACTGCGCGCGCGTCGTGCTCGGGCGCATCGCGCCGAACGAATGCGTGCTCTACGGCCGCGCCTGCACGCCGCGCCAGCCGGTCGGGCCGTGCATGGTGTCCGACGAAGGGGCCTGCCGCATCTGGTGGGCGAGCGGGGTGCGCGAGGCGGTGCCGGCGTGAGAGCCTGCGCCGAGCGCCAGGCGCTGCGCGTCAGCGTCTCGGGGCGCGTCCAGGGGGTGGGTTTTCGCCCCTTCGTCTACCGGCTCGCGCTGCGCCATGGCCTGGCCGGCTCGGTGTGCAACCGCGGCACGCGGGTCGAGATCGAGGTCTGCGGCGAGCGATCCGGGCTCGACGCCTTCCTGCGTGCACTGCTCGCCGAGGCACCGACGCTGGCCGAGCCGACGATCGCGGCGCTGGCGCCGATCGATGCCTTCGAGGCCGACGGCTTTCGCATCGACGACAGCCGGCCCGGCGCCGACGGGGCCGCCGATGCCCACCTGCCCCCCGACCGCAGCCTGTGCGACGACTGCCGGCGCGAGCTGGCCGACCCGGCCGACCGGCGCTGGCGCCACCCGTTCATCAACTGCACCCAATGCGGTCCGCGCTACACCGTGATCCGCGGTCTGCCCTACGACCGCGCGGCAACCAGCCTGGCCGGCTTCGCGATGTGCGCGGCCTGCCGGCGCGAATACGGCGACCCGCTCGACCGCCGCTTCCACGCCGAGCCGATCGCCTGCCCGGACTGCGGTCCGCGGCTGCGCTTCGTCGCCGGCGCGCGCGAAGTCGCTGGCGACGCGGCCGCGCTGGCGGCCTGCGTGCAGGCCTTGCGCGACGGCGCGGTCGTCGCCGTGAAAGGCATCGGCGGCTACCACCTGATGTGCGACGCGATGAACGACGCCGCGGTCGCGACACTGCGCGCGCGCAAGGCGCGGCCGCACAAGCCGCTGGCGGTGATGTTCGCGCGGCGGGGCGCCGACGGCCTGCAGGCGCTGCGCGCCGAGCTCGACCCCGACGACGCGGAAGCGCGGGCCTTGCGCGACCCGGCGCGCGCCATCGTGCTCGTGCGTCGGCAGGCGGACAGTCGGCTGCCGGCGGCCATCGCGCCGGGCCTGGACGAGATCGGCGCGTTCCTGCCCTACAGCCCCTTGCACGAACTGCTGCTGGCCGACTTCGGCGGCCCGCTGGTCGCGACCTCGGGCAACCTGTCGGGCGAGCCGGTGCTCACCGACGAGGCCGAGGCGGCGCGGCGCCTGGGGGCCGTCGCCGACGCCTTCCTGCACCACGACCGTCCCATCGTGCGTCCGGCCGACGATCCGGTGCTGCGCGTGATCGCCGGCCACGCGCGGCCGATCCGGCCCGGCCGCGGCACGGCGCCGTTCGAGCGTCCGCTCGGCCGGCGCCTGGCGGAGCCGGTGCTGGCGCTGGGCGGGCAGTCCAAGGTCACGCTGGCGCTGGGCTTCGGCGATCGCATCGTGCTGTCGCCGCACCTCGGCGACCTGGACAGCCCGCGCGGCCGAACCGTGTTCGAGGCGCTGGCCGCCGATCTGCCGCGGCTGTATGGCGTGCAGCCGGCCAGGCTGATCGTCGACCGCCATGCCGGCTTTGCCGGCACGCGCTGGGCGCGCGCCGCAGGGGTTGCCGGTGACGCCGGTCGCGCACCACCACGCCCATGCGTCGGCGCTGGCCTGGGAGCGGCCCGACATCGGCCGCTGGCTGGTGCTGGCCTGGGACGGCGTGGGCCTCGGCGACGACGACACGCTGTGGGGCGGCGAGGCACTCGTCGGCGCCCCGGGTGACTGGCAGCGCGCCGGCTCGTGGCGTCCCTTCAGACCTCCTGGCGGCGAGCGCGCGGCGCGCGAACCCTGGCGCTCGGCGGCCGCGCTGTGCTGGGAGGCCGGCCTGCCGTTCGCGCCGGAGGGCGATGCGCCCGCGCCGGTCAGGGCGGCCTGGCGTGCCGGGCTCAACGCGCCGGCCACCAGCGCCGTCGGCCGGCTGTTCGACGCGGCGGCGGCCTTGATGCTCGGCCTGCAGCGGTACAGCTTCGAGGCCCAGGGGCCGATGCTGCTGGAGGCGCTGGCGCAGGCCGGCGGCGCCGGGCAGGCCATCCCGCTGCCGATGGCCGACGACGTTCGGGGCGTGCTGCGCATCGACTGGGCGCCGTTGCTCGACCGCCTGCGCGACGCGCAGCGCCCGGCAGCCGCGCGCGCCGCCGATTTCCACGCCACGCTGGCCGAAGCCGCGGCGGCGCAGGCCGCGGTGCTGCTCGAGCGGCATGGCTTCGACGCCGTCGGCCTGACCGGCGGCGTGTTCCAGAACCGCCGCCTCGTCGAGCAGCTGCTGCCCCGGCTGGCAAGGCGCGGGCTCGCCGCGTGGCTGCCGCGCCAGGGGCCGGTCAACGACGGTGGCCTGGCCTTCGGGCAGGTGGTCGAGTTCGCCGCTGCCGGAGCGCGGCGATGAGTGAGCGCGTGCTCCTCGCCCACGGCAATGGCGGACGCTACATGCGCGAGTTGATCGAGGAGGTGTTCACGGCCGCGTTCGGCGACCAGGCGCCCGACACGCGCTGCGACGCGGCGCCGCTGCCACCGGTCGACGGGACGCTGATGCTGACGACCGACGGCTTCACGGTGCAACCGCTCGAGTTTCCCGGCGGCGACCTGGGCGCGCTGGCGCTGCACGGCAGCGTCAACGACCTCGCCGTCTCCGGCGCCGAACCGCGCTGGCTGACGCTCGCGGTGGTGCTCGAGGAAGGCCTGGAGATCGCGCGCCTGAAGCGGCTGGTCGCGAGCTTCGCCGCCGCCGCGCGGGCCGCCGGCGCGCGCGTGATGGCCGGCGACACCAAGGTCGTGCCGCGCGGGCAGGGCGGCGGCGCCTATTTCACCGTCAGCGCGATCGGCGTGCAGGCGCGGCCGGGGCTCGGTGCGGACCGGATCGAGTCCGGCGACGCGCTGCTCGTCAGCGGCCCGGTGGGCGACCATGGCATCGCGGTGATGCTGGCGCGCGAGGATTTCGAGCTGCGCGGCGAGGTCGTCTCCGACTGCGCGAGCGTGCTGCCGCTGTGCCGGGCGTTGTGGCCGCTGCCCGGGCTGCGCTTCCTGCGCGACCCGACACGCGGCGGTCTGGCCACGGTGGCCAACGAGATCGTCCAGGTCTGCGGTCTCGGGTTGCGCCTGTTCGAAGCTGCGCTGCCCGTGCGCGACAGCACCCGCTCGGTGTGCGAGATGCTGGGCTACGACCCGCTGTACCTGGCTTGCGAAGGGCGCGCGGTGGCGGTCGTCGCGGCCGACCAGGCCGATGCCGCGCTGGCGCGCTGGCAGGCGCTGGACGGCGGGCGCGACGCCGCGATCGCCGGCCGTATCGAAGGCGGCCCGCCGCTGGTCGTGCTGCAGACCGCGATCGGCGGCGAACGCGTGCTCGACGAGCTCGAGGACGATCCGCTGCCGCGCATCTGCTGAAGGCCCCACCCGATGCGGTAGCGGGAGAGGCCCGATGCGCGGCCGCCGCGAAAGGCGTCCAATGAGAGCCTTGTCCGTGCCGACTTCGCCGGCGCGGACGTTTCTCATGCCTGCCATGAACGAATCACTGCCAACGTCGGAACCGGCGCCGAGCGCGGGCGTTCGCCGTGGCCGACACCGGCATCCTGGCCGAGATCGCCGCCGGGCTGTCCAGCGGCCGCGATCTGGGAACGCTGCTGCACGGCTTTCTGGAGCCCATCGTCAGCCTGGCCGGCGCCAGCGCGGGCGCGGTTCGCGCGCTGTCGAAGGATGGTCTGCGGCTCGAGCTGGTGGGCCGCCTGGGCTTGCCCGCCGGCGTCTGGGACGGCGAGGACCAGCGCGTCGTCGACCGCCACTGCGGCCATTGCGGCTCGGCCGCGGACGGCCGCCGGGTGGTCTGGGCGACGGACCTGAAAAGCTGTGCGCGCCGTGGTGCGGGCAGCTACTTCGGCCAGGAATGGCAGCGCATGCTGGTCGTGCCGCTGCAGCACCGAGGCCGGCTGCTCGGCGTCTACAACCTGTTCTTCACCGGCACCGCCCAGCCGGCGCCCGAGGTGATGGCGATTCTCAAGTCGGTCGGCGAGCTGCTCGGCCTGGCGCTGGACAACGCCCGGTTGGAGGCCGAGAACCTGCGCGCCACGGTCGTGCGCGAGCGCCAGATGCTGGCCGCCGACGTGCACGATTCGGTGGCCCAGCTGCTCGCCTTCGCGAAGATGCGCATGCCCTTGCTGGAGGAGGCGATCGAGTCGTGCGACAGCGCTCGCTCGCAGCGCTACTGCGCCGACGTGCGCAAGGCGGTGAGCGAGGCGCACACCGGCTTGCGCGAGATCCTGACCCACTTCCGCAGCCCGATGGACCCGCTCGGGTTGACGCATGCGCTGGAGGTTGCCGCGCGCAGCTTTCGCGAGCGCAGCGGCGTGGCCGTCGATCTGGTGAACGAGGCCGGCGCGTTGTGCCTGCCGGCCGAACAGGCGTCGCAGGTCTTCCACATCGTGCAAGAGGCTCTCGCCAACGTCGCCAAGCATGCCCAGGCGCGGCATGCCTGGGTCTCCTTGAGCCGTGTCGGCGACCAGGTCGAGATCCGGGTCGAGGATGACGGGACGGGGTTCGAGTCCGGTCCGGAGCCTGCCGGACCCGGCCATTTGGGCCTCGGTATCATGACTGACCGCGCACACAGCCTGGGCGGCGAGCTTCAGATCGGCCCACGCCGTGGTGGCGGCACCTCGATCCGGCTCAGCTTTCCGCTCGGCGCGGACACGCAGAACATCCACGCATGACGAATCCTCCGCTACGCATCGTTCTCGTCGACGACCACGCACTGTGTCGCAACGGCCTGACCGACCTGCTCCAGCACCGCGGCAACATGACCGTGGTTGCCGCGCTGGGCGACCCCGAGTCGGCTGGTGGCCGTGCTGCAGGAGCACAAGCCGGACCTGGTGGTGCTGGACCTGCGCATGCCCGGCACCGATGGCCTGACGCTGCTGCGCCGGATACGCGCCGAGGGCTGCGACACGCCGGCGCTGATCCTGACGATGAGCGACGCCGAGGCCGACCTTGCCGCCGCGCTGCGCGCCGGCGCACGCGGTTACCTGCTCAAGGACATGGAACCCGAGGAGGTGATCGCTGCGATCGGCCGGGCCGCGCGCGGCGAGCTGGCGGTGGCGCCGGCGCTCACGCTGAAGCTGGCGCAGATGCTGCAAAGCGGTGGCCGGATCAGCGACCGCTCCGGCCAGCTGAGCTCGCTGACCGAGCGCGAGCGCCAGATCCTCGACCACCTGGCGCGCGGCGAAAGCAACAAGGCGATCGCGCGCGCGCTGGACATCAGCCACGACACGGTCAAGCTGCATGTGCGCCACATCCTGTCCAAGCTGAACCTCAGCTCGCGCGTCGAGGCGGCGGTGCTCGCGGTCGAGATGCGCAGCAGCGGCGAGACCGCCGCGGTGGACGCGGCCGGCGGCCGCAACCGCTGAGGCGCCCCGGCGAGTCAGCCGGCGCTTGCCGCGGCGCGCGCTGCCGGCTCGACGGCGCCGTTGAACCAGGCCAGTTGCCCGCGCAGCGCTACGACCTCGCCGACGATGATCAGGCAAGGCGACTTCAGCCCCGCCTGGGCCACCTGCGTCGGCAGGTCGGCCAGCGTCGCGGCGACGACGCGCTGGTCGACCGTCGTCCCCTGCTGGACCACCGCCGCCGGCAGCGTGGCCGGTGCGCCGTGGGCAACGAGCTGGCGGCAGATTTCGGGCAGCGCCGTCAGGCCCATGTAGATCACGACCGTCTGGCGCGGGCGCGCCAGCGCCGGCCAGTCGAGGTCGGTGCTGCCGTCTTTCAGGTGGCCGGTCACGAACAAACAGCATTGCGCGTGGTCGCGGTGGGTCAGCGGAATGCCGGCATAGCTGGCCACGCCGCAGGCGGCGGTGATGCCGGGCACGACCTCGAAGGCGATGCCGGCGGCGGCCAGCTCCTGCAGTTCCTCGCCGCCGCGGCCGAACACGAAGGGGTCGCCGCCCTTCAGGCGCACGACCTGCTGGCCTTCGCGCGCGAGCCGCACGAGCAGACTGTTGATGTCGTCCTGGACCATCGTGTGGTGGCTGCGCTCCTTGCCCGCATAGATGCGGCGGGCTTGCGGGCCGATGAAGTCCAGCACCTCGGGCGAGACCAGATGGTCGTAGACGACGACGTCGGCACCGCCGAGCAGGCGCACCGCGCGCAGCGTGAGCAGCTCGGGATCGCCCGGACCGGCGCCCACCAGGTAGACGCGGCCGGCACCGGCTGCGCCGGCCGGCCTGTGGAGCGGAAAGTCGACGACGGTGTTCATGGTGGGGTGCTCCAGCTCGCGCGTCTCGGGATCGGTGACGTGGCTCATCCGCCGCACTTGTTGCAGCCACCGCTGCCGCAGCTGCGCGCGGGGGCCTCGGGCGGCGCGCTTTCGGCTTCGGCGAAGACGAAGTTGAACTCGCCCGGTTCGAGCTCGACGAAGTCGAGCACGGTGTCCTGCAGCAGCGGCTGGCTGGGCGGTGCGATCAGCACCATCAGGCCACCGAATTCCAGCGGAACGTCTTCTTCGCGCTGCTCGTCGAAGCCCATGCCGTAGCCGATCGAGCCGTCGGCTTCCTGGCGTGCGGCGACGCGCAGCGCCATGCCAGCGGCATTGCTGCGTTCGGCGGCGGCGAGGATCTGCTCAGTGGCGTTGCGGGTCATCGAGAACATGCGGACCTCCGTGGCGGTGCGTCGATTGTCGGATTTCGGTGGCTTGTCTGCCGCAAAGGGCTCTTCACGGCGCCAGCGCTTCGGCCGGCGCCGCCTGGCGCTTGCCTTGCACCCCTTGCACCTGGCGCACGAAGGCCATGAAGCGCGGCGCCCAGCCGTCGACGCCGGCGCTGTGCCGGTGCGCGTAGGACGCGAGCAGACGGCCGACGACGACGCCGTCGTGCGCGCCGTCGATGCCGTGGCCGCGGGTGACGCGGTAGGCGAAGCGCGTGTCGGGTGCCAGGTTGTCCAGGCTCGAGTGGTGGAACTCGTGCGCGCGCACCGAGGCGCCGGCGCTGCCGCCCGGCCAGGGGAAGGCGGTCGTCTCCTGCAGGTGCACGTAGCCGCGGCCGACCGGGCGCTCGTGCATCACCGCGTCACCCGGGATCGCACCGACCATCGGCACGACGCGGTCGTTCCAGCGCAGCGTGCGCGCCAGGTACATCAGGCCGCCGCATTCGGCGTAGGTCGGCAGCCCGGCGGCGATGGCGTCGCGCAGCGCATGGCGCAGCGCGGCGTTCGCGGCCAGCGCGTCCAGGTGGACTTCGGGGAAGCCGCCGCCGATGAACAGACCGTCGAGGGCTGGCAGCCGGGTATCGGTCAGCGTGTCGATGGCGACCAGTTGGGCCCCGGCGGCTTCGAGCGCGGTGAGATCGTCGGCGTAGTAGAAGCAGAACGCGCGGTCGCGCGCGATGCCGATGCGCAGCCGGCGGCCGGCGGCCGGGCGGCGACGGGCGCCGATGCGGCTGCTGCAGCGCCGGGGCCGCGGCGGCGATCGCCTGCAGCCGGTCCAGGTCGACCTGCGCGGCGATCGCGGCGGCGACCGCCGCCACCTGCTGCGACGCGCCGGCGAGTTCGGCCGCCGGCACCAGGCCGAGGTGGCGTTCGGTGACCGCCAGCCGCTCGTCGTGCTGGATCGCGCCGAGCACCGGCAGGTCGGTGTAATGCTCGATCACCGCGCGCAGCTTGGCTTCGTGGCGCGCGCCGCCGAGGCGGTTCAGGATCACGCCGGCGATGCGGATCTCGCGGTCGAAGGCCTGGTAGCCGAGCAGCAGCGGCGCGACGCCGCGCGTCATGCCGCGCGCGTCGATCACGAGCACGACCGGCAGGCCGAGCTGGCGCGCGAGCGCCGCGTTGCTGTTGCTGCCGTCCAGCGACAGGCCGTCGTACAAGCCCTTGTTGCCTTCGACCAGGTTCAGGTCGGCGCCGGTGGCATGGGCGGCGAAGCTGGCCTGCACGGCGGCCTCGCCCATCAGGTAGGCGTCGAGGTTGAAGCAGGGCCGGCCGCTGGCCAGCGCGAGCCACATCGGGTCGATGTAGTCCGGGCCCTTCTTGAAGGTCTGCAGCTTCAACCCGCGTGCCGCGTACGCAGCGGCCAGGCCGAGCGAGACGGTCGTCTTGCCCGAGGACTTGTGGGCGGCCGAGACCATGAAGCGCGGCGCGTTCATCGTCAGTGGCCGCCGGCGGCCTTGGCGGCCGGCAAGTCGTCCTGCGGCATGAAGTCGAGCACGCGCACGCCGATCGTCGTGAGCAGGAAGGCGACGCCGAGCCCGCCCAGGCCGAGCAGCACCTCGGGCAGGCGCGGCACGTAATGCTCGATCGCGCCGTCGGCGAAGCTGCTGTGCACGATGTAGCCGGGGAAGATGTCGAGCGGGTAGGACTGGCCGCCGATCACGAACACGTAAAGCAGCGCGAAGGCGCCGGCCAGCACCAGCAGCGCCGCGGCCATCACGTGGCGCGGGCCGCCCAGGCGCGGGTGGAACAGCAGCACCAGCGGTGCCAGCGCGCCCAGCGCCACGTAGCCGACCCAGAACAGCGCCGGGAAGACGCCGTTCGCGCCGGCGCCGCGGCCGAGCAGGATGAAGGCCTCGAAGTCGGCCTGGCGCGCGAAGTACAGGTTGGTCAGGTGATAGACCGCCACCAGGTACAGCGACGCGGCGACGAAGACACCGAGCAGGCGCGCCAGGCGCCGGCGCAGTTCGTCGGCCAGCACCTGGCCGTTCCAGGCATACATCGCGCTTTGCACGACGAGGAACACGGCCAGCCCCCAGCCGAAGGACAGCACGATGAACAGCGGCGCGAGCAGCGCCGACTGGTAGGCCTGGCGCGCGACCAGGAAGCCGAAGATCGAACCGGTGCCGGTGGTCAGCACGAAGCGCCAGACGAGGGCCGCCATGCCGGCGGCCTTGGAGTAGCGGTTCATGCGCCGCTCCATCATCGTCCACAGGTAGATCGCGACGATCGCGAACATGCCCGAGTAGAGGAACACGTTCCAGGCGAACACCGACTTGAAGTTGTAGTGCGTGGCGGCGACGATCACGCGGTCGGGGCGGCCCAGGTCGAGCATCAGCACCATCAGCCCGCCGGCCAGCAGTGCCACGCACAGCAGCGCCGACAGCCGGCCGCGCGGCTTGTAGGCCGGGTTGCCGAAGACCGAGCCGATCGACGCCACGTTGAGCACGCCCGAGGCGGCGACGATCATGAAGATCGCGAACACGTGCGGCATGCCCCAGACGACCTGGTTCGTCATGCCGGTGACGATGTGGCCGTGCTCTTCCATGTAGTGCGCCGCGGCCAGGCCGATGGCGGTGACGAGGCCGCCGATCGCGAGCAGCACGTAGAAGATGCGCTCCTCGATCGTGTAGAAACCCGAACGCGGCTGGCCCATGGGGCGGGTGCCGAGGGTTGGCGTGGCCCGGTTCATCGTCAAAGTCCCTGGTAGCGCACGCCGGGATCGAGCCTGCAGGTCGGCGCGCAACTGCGTGCTGGCGACCTCGCGGATGCGGCGCGAGATCTCGCTGTCCGGGTCGTTCAGGTCGCCGAAGATCATCGCGCGGTGGCCGGCCTTGGCGCAGGCCTCGACGCAGGCCGGGCCGCCGCCGCGGTCGATGCGGTGCACGCACAGCGTGCAGCCCTCGACGCAGCCCTTGCCGCGCGGCACGTCGGGCTTCTGGTCGGTGAGCGGCTGGTGCGACGAACGAGCGTGCCTTGTACGGGCAGGCCATCATGCAGTAGCGGCAGCCGATGCAGGTGTGGCGGTCGACGAGCACGATGCCGTCGGCGCGCTTGAACGAAGCGCCGGTCGGGCAGACGTCGACGCAGGGCGGCTCGGCGCAGTGCTGGCACATCACCGGCAGCGACGCGCTGCGCCCGGTCTTGATCTCCTTGATCTCGACCTTGCGGATCCATTGCGAACTGGTCGGCGTGGTGCGGCCCGACAGGCCGTTCTCGGTGTTGCAGGCGGTGACGCAGTCGGTGCAGCCGCTGTCGCACTTGTTGATGTCGATGAGCAGGCCCCAGCGGACCTTCGAGCTGGCCGGTGCCGTCTCGGCCTGGGCGACTTCGATCAGGTGGATGCCGGGCGCGAGCAGCACCGCGCCGGCGCCGGCAGCGGCGAGGCCGAGAAACTTGCGCCGGCCGGACAGGCCTTGCAGCGATCCGGGGGTCATGGCCGCTTCGACTCCATCCTGGCATTGGCCGGCGACTCGGCCACCGGCTCGGCCTTGCTCGAGTGGCAGCCGAAGCAGTCGATCTTCACCGCGGCGTAGCTGTGGCAGCTGACGCAGAAGTCGGTCTTCGCTTCGGCCACGCTGCCGGTCTGCGCGCTGGCGTGGCAGTCGACGCAGCCGTGCAGGCTGGCCGGCGCACCGCGGATGCCCAGGTGGACCGCGTCGGTGCGCTGATGGAACAGCATGTCCATGTGGTGGCGCCGCATGTACTGCGGGTCGGCGATGCAGTGCTCGCCGCGCGTGGCCGGCGTGATGGTCGGCAGCAGGCTGGTGCCGGCGGCGGCTTTGCCGTCCGCGGCAGCGACGGTCGCCCCCGCGCCGACCAGCAAGGCCAGCGCCGCAGCGAGCAACAGGCGCAGGGCGCGGCGTGTCACGGCTCTACTCTCCCAGCCCCATCTGGATGTAGCCGGTCGGGCAGACGTCCTTGCAGATGTGGCAGCCGATGCACTTCGTGTAGTCGGTGTCGACGTAGCGGCCGGTGGTCGACTTGGACTTGGGCACCTTGAACACCGCCGTCTGCGGGCAGTAGACGACGCAGTTGTCGCACTCGAAGCACAGCCCGCAGCTCATGCAGCGCTTGGCCTCGGCAACGGCCTCGGCCTCGGTCAGCGGCAGCACGCGCTCGTCGAAGTTGTTCAGCGCCTGGTCGGCGTTGAGCGTGACGATCTTGCGCCGGTGGCGCGCGCGTGTACGCGAAGTGGCCGAGGAACAGTTCCTCGTGCGGGATCACGTAGCGGTCGGAGCGGTTGTCGAAGTTGTGGATCGCGACGTTGGTGCTGTCGGTGCCGCGGATCGGCTCGTGCACCTCGCTCACCGTCAGGCCCTTCTCGATCAGCTTGCGCTCGATGTCCCAGGTGTGGACGTCGATCTTCGGCCGCTTGTCGAGCGCCTCGCCGGCAGGAAGCGGTCGATGCCGTCGGCGGCGATCGCGCCGTGGCCGATCGCGGTGGTCAGCAGGTGCGGGCGCACGACGTCGCCGCCGACGAACATCCCCGGCTGGCTCTGGACCTGGTAGTTCTTGTCGGCGTTGATGCCGCCCTTGCCGTTGTTCAGCGACTCCAGGCCGTTGAAATCGACTGCCTGGCCGATCGCCGAGACGACGAGGTCGGCCGGGATGTCTTCCTCGCTGCCCTCGACGTTCTTGATCTCGAGCCGGCCGCCGACGACCTTCGCTTCGCAGCGGATGACGCGCAGCGCGATCGCGCGGCCGTCGTCGTCGCGCATCACCGCCACCGGCGCGAGGCCGCCGCGGATCGCGATGCCTTCGGCGAGCGCATGCTCGACCTCGTGGCGGCTGGCCTGCATCTTCTCGACCGCGAAGATCGAGGTCAGCGTGACCTCGGCGCCCTGGCGCGCCGACGCGGCCGCGACGTCGTGCGCGACGTGGCCGGCGATCGCCATCTCGGGGCGGTCGGCCTCGTTGATCTTCTCGATGTGGCCGAGGCGCCGCGCGACGGTGGCGACGTCGATCGAGGTGTCGCCGCCGCCGACGACGACGACGCGCTTGCCGACATGCTGCAGCCGGCCGTCGTTGAAGGCCTTCAGGAACGCGGTGGCGGTGACGCAGTTCGGCGCCTCCGAGCCGGGCACCGGCAGCGGCCGGCCGGACTGCGCGCCCAGGCCCAGGAACACCGCGTCGAAGTCGGCGCGGATCTGCTCCATCGTGATGTCGGTGCCGATGCGGCAGCTGGTGCGCGCCTCGACGCCGAGGTCGAGGATGCGCTGGATCTCGGCGTCGAGCACGGTGCGCGGCGTGCGGAAGCCCGGGATGCCGTAGCGCATCATGCCGCCGAGCTCGGCGCGCTCGTCGAAGATCGTCACGCCATGGCCCTTCAGCGCCAGCTGGTAGGCGACCGACAGCCCGGCCGGGCCGCCGCCGATCACGGCCACCTTCTTGCCGCTGTGCTTGGTCGGCTTGACGAACCCGAGCTTGTGCTCGATCGCGTATTCGCCCAGGAAATGCTCGACCGAGTTGATGCCGACGAAATCCTCGACCTCGTTGCGGTTGCAGCCCGACTCGCACGGCGCCGGGCAGACGCGGCCCATCACCGACGGCAACGGGTTCGCCTCGGTCAGGCGGCGCCAGGCGTATTCCTGCCAGGGCACGCCGGCGGGCGGCTTCTCGATGCCGCGCACGATGTTCAGGTAGCTGCGGATGTCCTCGCCCGACGGGCACGACTCCCTGGCACGGGGGCGTGCTCTGGATGTAGGTCGGGCACTTGTGCGAATGGTCGGCGTCGAAAATCTCGTTCTGCCAGGCGAGCGGCTTGTGATCACCGTCCTTGTAGCGGCGGAAGTTCAGCGGCTGGGGCTGGACCGTGTCTGCTTGACCTGACATGGCTGGTCTCCTGGGGTCGGGTTCAGTGGGGCTCGCCGAGCCGGATCGCCTTGCACACCAGTTGGTGCACACCGCCGATCATCGACATGTCGAAGCCGTAGTAGGGCAGCACTTTGGTGAACTGGGCCTTGCAGATCGCGCAGATCGTCGCCATGAAGTTCACGCCGTGCCGGTCGGTGACGGTCTTCAGCGCTTCCATGCGCGGCAGCGCACCCTTGACGCGCAGCTCGAGCAGGTCGTCGGTGAGCAGGCCACCGCCGCCGCCGCAGCAGAACGTGGCCTCGTGCGTGGTGCCCGGCGCCATGTCGTGGAAGTTGTTCGCCACCGCCTTGATGATCTCGCGCGGGATCACGAACTGGCCGCCCGGCATGTCGCCCATGCGCGAGGCGCGGGCGACGTTGCACGAGTCGTGGAAGGTGATGATGCGGTCGTCGTTCTTCTCCTTGTCGAAGGAGATCGCGCCGCGCTGGATCAGGTCGTAGGTGAACTCGCAGATGTGCTGCGGCACCGGGTAGCGCGCATCGAGCCAGTCGAACGGGCCGATCAGCGTGTTCCAGAAGCTGTAGGCGACGCGCCAGGCATGGCCGCACTCGCCGATGACGATGCGCTTGACGCCCAGGCGGATCGCCTCTTCCTTGACCCGCATCGAGACCTTCTTCATCTGCTCGTAGTTGCCGATGAAGAGGGCGAAGTTGGCCGCCTCGCTGGCCTTGCTGGACAGCGTCCAGCTCACGCCCGCGGCATGGAAGACCTTGGCGTAGCCGATCAGGCTCTCGACATGCGGCTCGCTGAAGAAATCGGCCGACGGCGTGATCAGCAGCACCTCGGCGCCCTCGACGTCGAGCGGGAACTTCACCGCGATGCCGGTCTCTTCCAGCGTGTCTTCCTCGAGCCCGGCCAGCGTGTCGGCCAGCGCCGGCTCGGGGATGCCGAGGTTGTTGCCGATGCGGTGCACCTTGCCCAGGATCTCGTTGGCGTATTTCTGGCCCAGGCCCACCGAGTCCATGATCTCGCGCGCCGCCATCGTGATCTCGGCGGTGTCGATGCCGTAAGGGCAGAAGACGCTGCAGCGGCGGCATTCGCTGCACTGGTTGTAATAGGTCCACCAGCCGTCGAGCACGTCCTTGGTCATGTCGACCGCGCCGACGAGCTTGGGGAAATGCTTGCCGGCGAAGGTGAAGTAGCGGCGGTAGACGGCGCGCATCAGGTCCTGGCGCGCGACCGGCATGTTCTTCGGATCGCCGGTACCCAGGAAGTAGTGGCACTTGTCGGAGCAGGCGCCGCAGTGCACGCAGGCGTCCATGTAGACGCGCAGCGAGCGGTACTTGCCGAGCAGTTCGCCCATCTTGGCCACGGCGCGCTGTTCCCAGCCCTCGGTCAGCTCGCCCGGGAAACCCAGGTTCGCCTGGAGCGCCGCGTTCGCCACATAGGGCTTGCTGTGCGCCATCGCTCCCACCTGCACCAGCGGGATCACCGGGTAGGGCTTGAGCTTGGGGGTCTCGAAAGTCGCGGCGGCCATGATCGGGAGCGTCCTGCTACTGCTTGTCGAGCGCTGCGGCCCAGGCGGCCAGATGACGCTGCTCGCGGGAGTTGTCGACCTGGTTGCGCGTCGGGCTGAAGAACAGGCCCGGCGCGTGCAGCAGCTTGCTGATCGGGAACACGATCATCAGCAGCGCGACCAGCGTCAGGTGCACCAGCAGCACCGGGTCGGCGGGCAGCGGCTGCCAGTCCAGGCGCATCAGGCCGAGCATGAAGGCCTTGAGCGCGACGATGTCGGTGTGGGCGACGAAGCGCATCGCCAGCCCCGACGCCCCGATCGCGACCAACAGCGCCAGGTGCAGGTGGTCCGACGGCGTGGAGATGTAGCGCACGCGGTCGACGAACAGGCGTCGCGCCCACAGCCCGCCCAGGCCGGCGACGAGGCCGAAGCCGGCATAGGTGCCGAAGGGTTGCACGAGCGTGATCACCGTCCCACACCGGCTGCTGGAAGTAGCGCAGGTGGCGCAGCAGCACGAGCAGCAGCGAGGCATGGAACATCCAGCCGAAGATCCAGGTCCACTTGCTGGACTTGAACAGGCTCTCGAACAGCACCACCTCGCGCGCCATGCGCAGGCCGACGCCGGTGGCCGTGGTCGGTGCCGGCGTGGTCGGGATCTTCAGCGGTGCCGGCGTGCCGACATAGCTGCGGATCTTGAACGCCAGCCCGAACACCAGCACCGCGGTGGCGGCGTAGAACAGCAGCGCGTACGCAATGGTCAGGGCGTTCATGGGAGAGGCCGATTCAACGCTCGGTGATGTCGTCGAGATTCCGTTGCGAGCGCGTCGAGCCTGCGTCGAGAAGCGCCGCCATACACGCGCACGGCGAGCATCGCAGACGCCGGACCGGCGCGCGCAGCAGGAGGATCGATGACCTCAGACGCAGCCGGTCGGCTTGGGCAGGCCGGCGATCTTGCAGGCCTGCTTGGCCGGGCCATAGGGGAACAGCTCGTACAGGTACTTGCTGTTGCCCTTGTCCGGGCCGAGCTGCTTGCCGATGGCCTTGGTCAGCACGCGCACGGCCGGCGCGATCTGGTACTCGTTGTAGTACTCGCGCAGGAAGTTCACGACTTCCCAGTGGCTGGGCGTCAGATCGACGTTCTCGGTTTTCGCGATCACCTTCGCGACGTCCTCGTTCCATTCGCCGAGGTTGACCAGATAACCTTCTTCGTCGGTTTCGTAGTTCTTGCCGTTGACTTCGATGCCCATGTTTGTCTCCAGGAGTGTTCGGGTTGGGGTGGTGTCGGCGGGCTCAGAGCCACGACTGGGTGGTGGCATGCTCGGCCACCAGATCGACGAAGCCGCCATAGTCGACGGCGGTGACGCCCTCGGCCAGCGCGCCGGCCATGCCGCGCGCTTCCAGGTCGGGCTGCAGCGCATAGACCTTCAGGCGCTTCAGGGCGGGCGCCAGCGCGGCGGCACCTGTCTTCGTGGCAGCGTAGACGCCGTCCTCGATCAGCAGCAGGGCCTGACCGTCCTGCGCCAGGCGCAGGCAGCTCTCCAGGCTGGTGGTCTGGCGGTGCGATTTGTTGACGATGTGCAGCATGGGAACTCTCTAGAAGCTCAGGACCACGTCCTGTTCGGCCATCAGCGCCGCCATCTGCGTGCTGGACAGCACTTCCACCGGAACGAGCAGGTCGGCGTCGGACAGTCCGCGCGCCTCGAGCGACTCGCGCTCGACGTAGAGCTTCTCGACGTCGTAGCCTTCGAGGGCGCGGTAGGTCGGCGAGAAGTTCTTGATCCCGATGGCCTTGCTGTTCTGACCCTTGACGAGTTCGAAGACCCCGTCGTCGATGAAGGCCAGGCTCACGTCCTGGTCGAAGGTGGCCGCGATCAGCACGACCTCCAGGCTTTCCAGCGCGTAGATCGTGCCGTAAGGCGCCTTGCGGTTGACGAACATGAATTTCTTCAAGATCAGTCTCCGAAGGTCACGAAGCGGTCGGCCTTGATGCCGCTGTCCACCAGCTGGCCCAGACCCGAGATGCGGAATCCCGGCGCCAGCACCTCGTCCTTGATGCCGCGGCGCAGCGCGGCGGCGACGCAGACCACCAGATCCACCTTGTGTTCGGCGTTCAGCGCCGACCAGCGGTTGACGACATGGCGGTCGTCCTGCGGCGGCTCGGTGAGCCGGGTCGCGTTGTAGACGCCGTCGTGATAGAAGAACACGCGCTGGATCTCGTGCCCCTTGGCGATCGCGGCGGCGGCGAACTGGTACGCCGTGTCGCTGGCCTGGTGGGTGTACGGGCCTTCGCTGACGAGCAAGCCGAACTTCATCGAATCGCCTTCTAAAAGCGGATGTGCGTCGACGCGTTCAGGTTCGCCCGCGAACCGCGCCAGTCGTCGATCAGGTACTTGGTGAAGGGCAGGTCGCACTTCTCGAAGAAACGGGGCCAGCCGATGCGCTCGATCCAGTCGGACACGCGCTCCCAGGAGCGGGCGTCGCCCTTGTACGTATAGAGGATCTTCTTGACGATCGCCGATACCTCGGGCCAGCGCGGCGGGTTGTTCGGCAGACCCGACGCGACCATCTTCATGAAGACGGGCTTGCCGCGCGCGTTCGAGTTCTTGCCGCCGACCCAGATCGCCAGCTTCGTGTGCTCGGGGTCGTTGATCTGCATCGGCGGGCACGGGGGGTAGCAGGCGCCGCAGCACATGCATTTCTTCTCGTCGATTTCGAGCGAGGGCTTGCCGTTCACCATCGCCGGGCGGATCGCCGCCACCGGGCAGCGCGCCACCACCGCCGGCCGCTCGCAGACGTTGGCCACCAGTTCGTGGTTGATCTTCGGCGGCTTGGTGTGCTGGACGATGATCGCGATGTCGGCCTGACCGCCGCAGTTGATCTCGCAGCAGCTGGTGGACAAGTGCACCCGGTTGGGCATGTCCTCCTTGATGAACTCGGTGTAGAGGTCGTCCATCAAGGCCTTCACCGCGCCCGACGCGTCGGTGCCCGGGATGTCGCAGTGCAGCCAGCCCTGGGTGTGGGCGATCATCGACACCGAGTTGCCGGTGCCGCCGACCGGGAAGCCGCTCTCCGTCAGCGCGCCGATCAGCGGGTCGACCTTGGTCGGGTCGCTGACCATGAATTCGATGTTGCTGCGGATCGTGAAGCGCACATGCCCTTCGGCATAGGTGTCGGCGATGTCGCAGAGCTTGCGGATCGTGTAGACGTCCATCTGCCGCTGGGTGCCGGCGCGCACCGTCCAGACCTCGTCGCCGCTGTGCGAGACGTGGTGCAGAACGCCCGGCCGGGGGCGGTCGTGGTAATGCCAGTTGCCGTAGTTCTTCAGCAACGCGGGGTGCATGTACTGCCGGTTGTCCGGCACCCCGCTCTCGATGGGGGTACGCATCTGGGCCATGGCTTGTCTCCCGAGGGGAATTTTCGTCTCGTCGGCGGCCTGGCCAGGCCGCCGACACCGACCGGCGCTCTTAGGCGGCGGCCTTCTTTGCGTTGATACGGGCGACCTCGTCGTCCCAGCCGTCGGTGCGCACGTAAGGGTTGGTGCGCGGCGTGGCGACCATGTTCGGGTCGATGTCGACGTCGATGCCTTCGAGGAAGTTGACGAGGCCGATGCGCTCGATCATCTCGCCGGTGCGCTCGTGTTCGAGCGCGTTCTCGGCGAAGAAGTCGATCACCTTCTGGCCGAGTTCGACCAGCGCGCCGTAGTCCTCTTCGGTCTTCAGCGGCATGAAGGGCATCACCACGGTGCCCATCAGGTCGCCGATCTTCAGCGTGCGCTTGCCGCCGATCAAGATCGTGGCGCCGGTGTCGGTGCCCTTGGACAGCGCGCCGGTCATCACGTTGATGCAGTGCATGCAGCGCACGCAGTTGCTGTTGTCGATCTCGAGCGCATGGGTGTCGCTGACCTTGACGCTGGAGATCGTGTCGCCCTGGGCGACATCCTTGATCTCCTTGAGCATGATGGTCTTCGTCGGGCAACGCGTGATGACGTCGTTGACCAGCTCGTTCATGCCGTGCTTGGCGAACCACTTGCGCGCCAACGTCTCGTCGGTGCGCATGTTGTCGCGCCAGGTGCCGATGACGGCCATGTCCGAGCGCTGGATCGAGTTCATGCAGTCGTTCGGGCAGCCCGAGAACTTGAACTTGAACTTGTAGGGCAGCGCCGGGCGGTGGATGTCGTCGAGGAAGGTGTTCAGCACCTGACGGTGCGCGCGCGCCTCGTCGTAGCAACTCTGTTCGCAGCGCGCGGCGCCGACGCAGCTCATCGAGGTGCGCACCGCGGGGCCGGCACCGCCGAGGTCGAAGCCCAGTTCGTTCAGTTCGTCGAAGGCGTCCTGGACCTTGTCGGTCTTCGCACCCTGGAACATGATGTCGCCGGACTGGCCGTGGAAGGCGATCAGGCCCGAGCCGTGGCGCTCCCAGATGTCGGCCATCTTGCGCAGCACGTCGGTGTTGTAGTGCATGCCGGCCGGCGGCTGCACGCGCAGCGTGTGGAACTCGGCCGCGTCCGGGAAGACCGGCTCGCCCTTCTCGTCCTTGAGTTCGGTGAAGCGCGGGATGACGCCGCCGCCGTAGCCGAACACGCCGACGGTGCCGCCCTTCCAGTAGCCCTTCTTGGTGCGATAGGACGTCTCCAGTTGACCCATCAGGTCGACCATGTAGTCCTTGTCCTTGGCCAGCCGCTTCAAGCCGGTGACGAAGCTCGGCCAGGGCCCGCTCTCGAGCTGGTCGAGCATGGGCGTGTCGTGCATCTTCTTGGCCATGGCATGTCTCCTTGAATGGGGCGGATCGTAGGGGTGGGCTGCTCGGGTGCGCCATCACTCTCGTTGGGTATCGAAGATAGACCGCTTCGGGGAGCCAGGCATTACCCAAATGGCGTAGGACGGGCTTACCCGTCGCGGTGATAGACGCTGCGACGCCGACCCGCGCTCAATACTGCGCATTGGAGACAAGCCATGACCCGCGTGACACCGCTGGAAAAGCTGCGCGTGCCGATCGGCGGGCAGGAGATCGAATTGCAGCAGATCGACTACGAGTCGGGCGGCATGAGCCTGCTGCGCACGCGCATCCGCGAGAAGAGCCGTTTCACGGTCTTCGAGATCGACGCCCAGACCGCCGAGGCCTGGGGTCGCGCGTTGCTGCGCTGGGCGGCCGAACAGCCCGGGACGCCTTGACGTGAACCTGCCCGCCGCCGCGATGGTGGATTTGTCGTTCGCGCTGCACGGGCGCACGCTGCCGCGCGACCACCGGCTGCGGCTGGCCGACGCCCTGGCCGAGGCGCTGCCCGGCCTGGGCGACGATCCGCGGGTGGCGGTGCTGCCGGTCAAGCTGGTCAGCGGCGACGCCGACCCGGCGTTGCTGTCGGCGCGCTCGCGGCTGGTCGTGCGCATCCCGCGCGAGCGCGCCGCCGAGCTTCGGGCACTGGCCGGGTCCAGGCTGCGCGTCGGCGACAGCGAGCTGGCGCTGGGCGACGCGCAACTGCGCGACCTGCTGCCGCACAGCACGCTGTACGCCTATTTCGTCGACGCCGGCGATGCCGACGAGGTGGGCTTTCTCGACGCCGTCGACCGGCAGCTCGACCGGATGGGCGTGCCCTGTCACCCGGTTTGCGGCCGCGAACAATTCGTCCAGGGCCCGGCGCGCTCGCTGCACGGTTACAGCCTGATGCTGCACGGGCTTCGCGCGCGCGATTCGCTGCGCGTGCTCGAGCAAGGCCTGGGCGAGCACCGGCTGATGGGCTGCGGCGTCTTCGTGCCGCACAAGTCGGCTGCCGCGGTCGGCGACTGAACCCCGAATCTGTTGGAAGAGCCAAGGAGACACATCAGATGGCCTACACCGTCAATGGCAACGAACTCGAGACCGACGAGCAGGGCTACCTGCTCGAACCCGACTACGGCGACGACGTGGTGCGCGTGATCGCTGCGGCCGAAGGCATCACGCTGACCGACGCGCACTGGAAGGTCGTCGCCTTCCTGCGCGACGAGTACCGCGAGCAGGGCCACACGCCGAACTTCCGCAACATGCTCAAGGGCGTGGCCGCCGACATCCTTCCAGGCTGCGACAGCAAGGCCTTGTACGACCTGTTCCCGCTCGGTCCGGCCAAGCAGGGCGCCAAGGTCGCCGGCCTGCCGCAGCCGCTGGGCAAGGGCGGCTACTGAGCCCGTCCGGCGCCGTCACGCATCGGACCCCCCTTCCCCATGGCCACCAAGCTGCGCATCAAGGCCCACTGGTTCAAGGCCGACCGGCCCAAGACCCCTGAGCAGAGCGCCAGCGCGATGGCCTTCATCGCGTGGCGCGTCGCACTGAACATGCTCAAGCGCATGCGCGATGCGGGCTTCGACATCGACGCCGGGCCGGCGTATTTCGGCTTCGTGCGCGAGGTGCTGGTGTTCGAGCTCGCCGGCCTCGACCGTATCGCCTACGCGAAGCTCGGCGTCGAGGCGCGCGCGCCGTTCACCGGCGCGCTCGTGGTGCGCGTGGGCGAGATCCTGCGCGAGAACGAAGCCGACCTGCTGGGCCCGGCCGCCGTGCCCGGCGGCGGCGACTACCGCGACCTCTTCATCGACCAGTTCAACGAGCTGTCCGGTCACTACGCCGAGTTCGACTGGACCGAGGCCGGCGGCCCCGACTTCGCCTTCGTCCGCTACCTCGGCAGTCGGCTCGAGGCGGTGGTGCCGGCGAAGGACCGCAACTGGGTCATCGACCAGGTGATGGCGATCGAGGCGCCGGAAGCGGTGGCGATGCTGCAGCGCGCGATGCAGGACCTGTTCTCGACCGAGGCACCGGCCCGGCGCCGCGCCTCGATGACCGGCGAATGAGCATGGCGGCCGTTTCCACCCTCGCCAGCCCCGCAGCCCGACGCAACACGCGCGGCGGGCGCTTCGACCTCGACGACGAGCCCGCCTACCGCGCCTGGCGCGAGGCCAAGCTGGGCGATGCGCCGCGCGACGCGGGCGCGCTGCTGGTCGAGGTGCGCGACCCGACCGCGCTCACCGCGGCCGAGCGCACCGCGCTCGCCGAGCGTTGCGCGCGCCACAACCTGGCGCTGTACCGCAGCGCGCGGCGTGTCGACGACAAGGCGCTGCCGCGCGAGCTCGGCCGCCAGCTCGGCCTGCTGCGGCTGGATGCCAACTGGCTCGCTGACGAAGACGGCATCTCGCCGATCGCGGTGCGCGCCGCGCAGGGGCCGGCGGCGGGCTTCATCCCGTACACCGACCGCGCGATCAAGTGGCACACCGACGGCTACTACCAGCCGCCCGGGCGCGCCATCCGCGGCATGATCCTGCACTGCGTGCGCCCGGCCGCGCGCGGCGGCGCGAACCGCCTGCTCGACCACGAGCTGGCCTACATCGCGCTGCGCGACACCGACCCGGCCCATGTGCGCGCGCTGATGGCCCCCGATGCGATGACGATCCCGGCCCGCACCGACGAGGGCGGCGTCGCGCGGGCGGCGCAGTCGGGCCCGGTGTTCAGCGTCGACGCCGGCGGCCATCTGCACATGCGCTACACCGCGCGCAAGCGCAGCATCGAATGGAAGGCCGATGCCGCCACCGCGGCGGCGGTGGCGGCGCTCGAGGCGGTGCTCGACGGCGCTGCCTCGCCGGTGTCGCCCTTCGTGCTGAACCTGCGCCTGGAGCCGGGCATGGGGCTGGTCAGCAACAACCCGCTGCACGACCGCGAGGCCTTCGGCGACGATCCTGCGCAGCCGCGCCTGCTGTACCGGGCGCGCTACCTCGACCGGGTCGCCGACCCGGCCGCGGCGGGCTGAAGGGCAGGCCGTCGATGGCGCAATGGGTCACCGTCTGGCGCGCCGCCCATCTGGTGGGCGTGCCGCGCAGCGTGTTGCAGCAGCGCGTGCGCGGCGGCGAGTTGCTGCTCAGCGACGGGCTGATCGCGACCGAATCGCTGCTGCGCTTGTACCCGCAACTGCAGCTCGAGGACTCGGGCCTGTTCGAGCAGGTCACGCTGATCAAGGACCAGGCCTTCGGTCGGCGCGTGCGCGAGCGCGTGCTGCCGAGCCAGGAGGTGCTGGCGCAGCGCATGTTCCGCCAGAGCCAGGAGCTCGCCGACCTGCGTCGCCACCTGCACCAGTACCACGCGCTGGTGCTGGAGCTGCGCGACGCGACCCGCGCCCAGGCCGAGGCCGCGCCCGACGACGCCGCGCTGCAGCGGCTGGCGGCGCAGGCCAACGGCGGCCTGGCGCGCGTGCTCGCCACCGACCCCGTCAACGTGCTGGATGTGATGGACGACATGCTGAAGGTCATGTGTGCGCAGGTCACGGTGCGCCCGAGCGGGCACCAGTTCAGCGTCGAGGGCCACGACACGCTGCTGCAGGCCGGGCTGAAGGCCGGCCTCAAGCTCAACTACGGCTGCGGCAACGGCAGCTGCGGCATGTGCAAGGTGCGCGTCGTCGGCGGCGAGGTGCTGCGCGTGCAGCATTTCGACTACCCGCTGTCCGAGTCCGAGAAGGCGCAGGGCTACACGTTGCTGTGCGCGCACACCGCCGCCAGCGGCGAGCTGACGCTGGAGACGCTCGAAGCCCATGGCCCGCAGGACATCCCGCAGCAGCAGATCGTGACCACGCTGCGCCAGGTGCGCGAGCTGGGCACCGACACCCGGCTCGTGCACCTGCAGACGCCGCGCAGCCACCGACTGCGCTTCCTCGCCGGCCAGTCGGTGACCCTCGGTCTCGCGGCCACCGGACACGGCAGCGGCGAAGGCGACGACCTGCACCGCACGCTGCCGGTGGCGAGCTGCCCTTGCGACGACCGCAACCTGCAGTTCTTCGTCGAGCGCGACGCCGACGACCCGTTCGCCTGCCAGGTGTTCGACGGCCGGCTCAAGCCCGGCCTGGCGGTCAACCTGTGGGGGCCGACCGGCGACTTCGTGCTCGCCGAGAGCGACCGGCCGCTGGTGTTTGCCGCCTGCGACCTGGGCTTCGCGCCGGTGAAGAGCCTGATCGAGCATGCGCTGGCGCGCGACGAGGCGCCGTCGATCTCGCTGTACTGGCTGGCGACGCGGCCAGACGGTCATTTCCTGGCCAACCAGTGCCGTGCCTGGTCGGCCGCGCTCGACAGCTTCGAGCACCATCTGGCGTATCACAGCGACGCGGGTGCCGGCGCGCACCAGCTCGCGCACTCGATGCGCGAGGACCTGATCGACATCGCCTGCGACTACTACCTCGCCGGCCCCGAGGCTTTCGTGAGGGCCTTGCAGGCCGACCTGCGTGCCGCCGGCGTGGCGGCCGCCCAGATCCACTTGGAGGTGACCTGATGTCCGATGCGGCCTGTTCCAAAGGTGCCGCCTGCGGCTGCGCCTCCGCGCCATCCCGGGACGCAGCGCCCGACGACGCCGTGCTCGACAGCTGCGCCGGCGGCGAGCCCTTCGCGCTGCAGGTGCTGGGCGACAGCATGGAGCCCGAATTCGTCGAGGGCGAGATCGTCGTCATCGAGCCCGAGGGGCTGGCCACCGACGGTTCCTACGTGCTCGCCTGGCATGCCGACGAATGGATCTTCCGCCAGCTGCGCGGCGAGGGCGAACGCTGGCACCTGCACGCACTCAACCCGGCCTACCCGGACGCCCCGCTGGCCAGCCTGGAGGCGGTGCGCGGGGTCATCGTCCAGAAGGCGGTTCCCGGGCGCCGGCGCGCCGGCCGCCGCTACGTCTGAAGCCTGCCGGACGAGAGACCGCAATGCCCTATTACGTCTACCGCGTGCGGCCATTCGCGCAGCTCGAGCAGCTGGCCGCCTTCGATGCCTTCAAGCAAGCGTCGGCGCACGCGAAGTCGCTGCGCGTCGCCGGCGCCGCGCCGGCCGACGGCCGCATCAAGGTGATGTTCGCCGACAACCCGACGCAGGCCGAAGACCTGCTGTGCCAGATCCGCGAGCCGGGTCCGACCGGCGAGGAGTAGCGTGAGCGACGCCGTCGACCCGGCCGCTGACTCGGCGTGCTGCGCCGCCGGCCCGGACGCCTGCGTGTTCACGAAGGCGCTGCTCGCGCAGAAGGCGCGCTGCGCGCTCGCGCATCGGCGTTCGGTGGGCGAGCGTGAACTGCTGGTCTGCACCAGTCCGGTCGCGCGCATCAACTGCGCCACGCTGGCCGCGCTGATGCGCGAGCGCTCGACCTTCGCGCTGCGCCTGCCGCGCAGTGGCGCACCGATCGAGCACGCGAAGGCGCTGCGCCTGCAGTGTGGCGGACTCGCCGGCCTGCAGCAGGCGCTGGGCAGCGCCGAGACCGAGGTCCACCCGATGGTGCTGCAGGCGCACGAGCGCTGGGGCAGTCTGCTCGATGCGCCCTGGGCCGCGATCGTGGCCGCCATCGTCGCCTGGCAGCCGCGCGCGCGACGCGCACCGCTGCGATGACGGCCGCCGGTCGCGAAGCGACGACCGTGATCGAGCGCGAGGCGCTGACCGTGCACCAGCGCCTCGCGCTCGTGCAGACCGTGCAGCGCAACTGCCATGTCGGCGACGCGCGCCACGCCACCGAGCTGACGCTGTGCATCTACCTGCTGCAGATGCGCGAGCTGTACCGCTGGGAGCAGGGCCTGCCGCTGGGCGAGGCACTGCGCCACCGCGAGGTGGGCGAATGGCTGGACCGGCGCGAGGCGCTGTGGGACGGGCTGGAGGGCGAGCCCTATGCCGCGCTGCCGCTGGGCGGCGAGCCGCTCGACCCGTTCGATGCGGCCGCGGTCAACGAGCGGTTGCTGCCGCAGGGGTTGGTCTATGGCGCCGGCCGGATGGCGTCGGGCCGGCCGGTGTTCTTCCTCGGCGAGCTCGAGCGTGCCGAGCGGCGCGAAGGGCTGCAGGTGCTGGTCGCGGCGCGCGAGCTGGCGCGGGGGCTGGCGGCGCCGCCTGGCGTGCTCGCTGGCAGCGCGGTGCTGCTGCGCCGCGAGGCGCTGATGCGTTGGCTCTGGGAGCTCTACGAGGTGTGGAGCCCGCGAAACGGCGACTTCGCCTTCGGTGCCGCGCTCGCGGCCTGCGGCCATGCCGGCGGTGACCCCGCGCCGGCGCTCGCCCGCCTGGCCGACCTGCAGATGGAGACGCTGTGGCTGCACGAGCTGGGCGAGCACCGCGCCGGCGCGGCGCTCGGCCCCGACTGGGCCGGCCTGCGCCTGCTCACCGGCGCGGACCGACGCATCGAGCTGCGCCTGCGCGCGCTGCGCGACCACCTGGCCGACTGCCTGGTCACGCTGCCGGCGCTGCGCGAACGCGCGGCGCCGGCAGCGATCCACTTCTGGTTCGCCAACCTCGACGGGCTGCGGCTGGAGATGTTTCCGCGCCTGCAGGCCGGCTATGCGGCCTGGCGGGCCGGCGACGGTGGCCGCTCGATGGATGCCGCGGTGCAGGCCGGCCGAGAGCATTGGGCGGCACTCGGTGCGCAGGCCGTCGCCTTGTACCGGCGCGACGGCGAACGAGCCCGCGAGTCGCTCGCCGAACTGCTGACGTCGGCCGCGGCCCGTTGCTGAGCGGCCCCGCCGCTCAGGACCCGAGCGGGTGCGGCATCAGACTGGTCTTGGTGCAGAAGGCCATCTGGTCGAACAGTCCATAGACCGGCGTCGGGCCGCTGTAGGCGCTGGAGAAGATGACCTTCACGATGTCGGCCGTGGTCGACGAATGCAGCAGCGTCTGCCACGAACCATAGCCGGGATCGCCATAGGCCAGCGGATAGTAGACACGGCCCAGCACCTTGCCGTCGGCGTTGTAGGCCTCCAGAAACGGCCGCGCCGTCGGCGTCGACATGAACTCGGGCGGCAGCACGATCTTGGCGTCGATCGAAACCCAACGCTGCGGCTTGGCGAAGCTGGCCTCGACCCCGCCCTGGCGGGCGTCGAAGAAGCCGAGCGCCGGTGGCGCGACGACGGAGACGCCGTTCGGTGCGCTTTCGACGCCCCAGACCGCGCGCGCATAGGCACTCCAGCGTTTGGGCGGGTTGTTCGTCACCGACGCGAACGTCACGCCCTTGGTCGCGTAATGCGTGTCGACGACCGCGCCGTCGGCGACGTCGTCGAAGTCGATGACGGTGGCCTCGCCGAAGTCGATCGGCGGCCGCAGGCCGGGCGGACGCAGGCCCGGCGGCTTCGGCTTGACGAGGCCGGTGTTGAGCAGATCGACGACTCTGGCCATCTCGGACTCCCATGGACTCGAACGGCTTCCATGGTGCCGGCCGCAGGATCCGGCGCGTTGCGCAGAATCAAGGCCGCTTGCAGGCCCGGCCCGCGTCCGGCTGTCTCGCGTTGCCGGCCGTGCGGCAAGCGCCGAGCCCGAACGCGGTCAGGCCGCGCGTTCCTCGCGCCAGAGGATGTACTTCATGGTGCCCACCGCGCCGCCGACGATGCCGCCGAGCGCGAGAAAGGAGCCGAGCGCCAGCGTCGAGACGCCGGTCAGGCCCTGGCCGATCGTGCAGCCCAGCGCGGTGACGCCGCCGAAGCCCATCAGCACCGCACCGAAGAGCTGGTTGCGCAAGTCGGTCAGCGACGCGAAGCCTTCCCAGCGGAACTTGCGCGAGGCCAGCGCGTAGGCCGCCGAGCCGAGCACGACGCCGACCACGGTGGCGATGCCGAAGCTCGGGTGCAGCGACTGGTCGGTCCACAGCAGCAGCATCTCGAGCGAGTAGGCCGTCGGCCCGACGAAGCTCATCGATTCGATCGTGTGCGAGTTGGTCGCGAAGTACCCCGTCTCCAGCGTGTCCGGGTTCTCGCCGTAGCCCAGGTGGCCCGACAGGTACCAGCCGAGCACGACGATCAGGCCGAGGATGATGGCGCCGGCGACCTGCCAGGCGTTGCCGCGGAAGCGCCGGTCCTTGAAGACGAACGCCAGCAGCCCGAGGGCGATCACGCCGGCCGTCGCGGCGAGCGCGGTGCGCGCCGGCAGCCCGGTCGCCCAGGCGACCAGCGAGGCCAGGCTTTCGTCCTTCAGGCCGAGCGTGCCCAGGTTCAGCGACACCGGATCGAGGTAGCTCGCGCGCCACTGGCCGAACAAGCCCTTGAGCGTCATGTAGGCCGAGATCGCGAGGAAGGTCAGCACCACCAGCGAGCGCAGGCTGCCGCCGCCGACGCGGACCAGGTTCTTGTTCGCGCAGCCGCCGGCCAGGCTCATTCCGACGCCGAACATCGACCCGCCGACCAACAGCGACAGCCAGCGCAGCGTGGGCTGCTGGTAGACCGACTTCATCAGGTCGACCTGGCCGGTGGCCTGCAACGCGCTGGCGCCGATCAAGGCCACCGCGATCGCCAGCAGCCACATCCGCATGCGCCCCCAGTGGCCCATGTTGACGATGTCGGAGACCGCACCCATGGTGCAGAAGTTGGTCTTGTTGGCGACCGCGCCGAACACGAACGCGAGCGCGAAGGCACCCCAGACGACCAGGGCAGCGGGGTTGGCGGCAGAGTCCATCGTCAGGTTTTCCTCGGGCTTCCTCGGGCGGCGCGGGCCGGTGCGGCCCGCCATGGCTTCACGGTGCGCCGGCGCCGGCAACGCGGCCCAGCGTCTGCTGGATGAGGTCGGGGGCGCGCGCGATGCGCATGAACTGGCCCAGGCCCAGCGCCGGCCACGACAGCGCGATGCGGTAGCGACCGTACAGCGCGTAGGCCTTGTTGCCGACGACGTAGATCTCGTAGGGCAGGGCGGCCACGTGGTCGGGCCCGATCGTGCCCGCCCACCAGGCCTCGCCGTGCTCGGCGTCGTTCATCGCGACGCCGAACACCGCGAGCTGCGCGCCGGGCAGCGCGACCTCGTAGACCGGTGCCGTCTTCGCGACGCCCTTGGCGAGGTTGTCGTGCACGGTGCGCACCGCGTCGTCGAAACTCGCGAAGCTGTTCAGCTCGTTGCGCGACGATTCGATGCGCTCCATGCCGAACATGTAGTGGTAGGTCGGCAGGTCGGCCGCCGGCACGTCGCCGCCGAAGGGTGCGCCCGCGCCGAGCGCATGGGCCAGCCGCGCCTGCACCGAGCGGATCGCCGGCTGCGCGGCGTCGAAGGCAGCGCGCAGATACGCGCGGTACCAGTAGTCCGGGTTCATGTACGAGACCGTGCCGTCGCTCTTGATGCCGACGCGCAGCACCGCGGCGACGATCGCGACGCCACCGGCGGTGCGCACGGCGTCGAGCATCGCCGGGTCGGTGACGACGACGCTGGCATAGGCGTCCAGGCCGCGCGGACGGTGGCTGCCGACGACCGTGAAGCCGTCGGCGCGCAGATTCTGTTCGACCCGGCTCACCAGCGCCGGCAGGCCGGCCGCGGGCAGCGGCGTGCCGGTGAGGTAGGGCTGGACCGCGAGAGCGGCCGGCGCGATCAGCAGCGCGAGCAGCGCCAGGAGGACCTGTCTCATGCGGTCACCTCGTCGAAGGCAATCTGTGGGACATGCCGCCGGACAGCGCGGCACGGCCGGTCGCGGTCCGGGTCAGCGACCCGGGCGCGGGGTCAGATGAACAGGCAGACGTCGGTCTCGCCGGCGAACTTCATGAAGGTCGCCGCGCCACCGTACTCGATGCCGTCGATGAAGTCGGACTTGTCGAACTCGAACAGGTCCACCGTCATCTGGCAGGCGATGAACTTGACGTCGGCCTCCTGGCACAGGTCGCGCAGCTCGGTCAGCGAGGCCACGCCCTTTTTCTTCATCTTGGCCTTCATCATCGAGGTCGCCATCGCCTCCATGCCGGGCAGCATCGAGACGATCACCGGCATCGGCACCGGCATCGGCATCGCCGGGTTGCCGATCGGGCTGATCGCGATCCCGCTCAGGTCCTTGCGCAGCAACTGCAACCCGTAGAAGGTGAAGAAGATCTGTACCTCCCAGCCCAGGGCGGCCGCGGTCGAGGCCAGGATGAGGGGGGGATACGCCATGTCCAGCGCACCCTTGGTGGCGATGATCGCCATCTTCTTCGCAGCCATGAAGACTCCGTGCTCGTTGCGGGGGCGCGCGGCGCCGTCAGGCCTTCTTCAGGAAGAAGACGTACTTGCTGTTTTCCGTGCCCTGCTCGAGCAAGGTGTTGCCGGTCTGCTCGGCAAAGGCCTGCATGTCGCAGACCGAGCCGGGATCGGTGGCGACGACGCGCAGCACCTGCCCCGAGGCCATGTCGGCGAGCGACTTCTTGGTCTTCACGATCGGCAGCGGGCAGGCCAGGCCCGAGGCGTCGAATTCCTTGTCGAACTTCATGCTTGTCTCCAGGTTGCCATCGAACCGCCCGCGGCGGTGTGGCCATTATTGTTCGCCGGGCGCTGCCGCGCCCGGCGCGAACCCCGTGCGGCCGACGGCCGCCATGGGGGCTATTAGCGCGGCAGGGCCGCCCCAGCGTCTATTACCGCGATGGGTGATGCTTCGTAGCCCATGTGGGTAGTGTGGTCTCGCGCACCGGACGTGGCCCGGTCCATGCCCCGGTCACTTGCCGGCCGCGTCGGCACGCGCGGCGTCTTCGCGAACATGACGCGCGAAGTAGCGCATGAAGAACACCGCCATGCCAATCATGAACACGATCCCGGCCGCGCTCATCAGGCCGACATCGGTGGTGAACAGTTCTTCGAGGACACGCATGCCGATCTCCATGGGTTGCCGATGGGTTGCCATCGATTGGGCGCGCCGATCCCGGCGTTCTCCTTGTCCTGGCTCAACGGTCGGTCGGCGCCGGCCGACCGGCGTGCCGCCGCGGGCCGACGCCACCAGTCCGGGGCGGCCACCGCTGACGGCGGGCCTCGGCGGCAGGCGTCTGAACCTCGGGCCGCGCTCGCGTTGCCCGGTGCGGCAGTGACGGCCGCGACCATTCGCCAGGTCCTTGTCGGGGCCCGTCATTCTTCCGGACCGCCCGTTGGGCACGGAAGTTGGATACGCTCGGCCCCATGACTCATGACGAGCGCCGCCTCGTGCGCCATTCGACGCTGGCGCTGCCGTATGTCGGCGCGGGCGTGCCGTCCTCAGGAGATACCGCGTGATATCCGAGCAACTTGTCGATCTGTCGCGGCTTCAGTTCGCGGCCACCGCGCTGTACCACTTCCTGTTCGTGCCGTTGACGATCGGCATGGTCTGGCTGCTGGTGATCATGGAGAGCGTCTACGTGATGACGGGCAAGGTCGTCTGGAAGGACATGACGCGCTTCTGGGGCAAGCTGTTCGGCATCAACTTCGCGCTCGGCGTGACGACCGGCATCACGCTCGAGTTCCAGTTCGGCACCAACTGGGCCTACTACTCGCACTACGTGGGCGACATCTTCGGCGCGCCGCTGGCCATCGAAGGGCTGATGGCGTTCTTCCTGGAGAGCACCTTCATCGGCCTGTTCTTCTTCGGTTGGGACCGGCTGAGCAAGCCGCAGCATCTGCTGGTGACGACGCTGATGGCGGTCGGCACCAACCTGAGCGCGCTGTGGATCCTGGTCGCCAACGGCTGGATGCAGAACCCGGTCGGCGCGGCGTTCAACTACCGGACCATGCGCATGGAGATGACGGACTTCTGGGCCATCGTCTTCAACCCGGACGCGCAGGCCAAGTTCGTGCACACCGTCTCGGCCGGTTACGTGACCGGGGCGATGTTCGTGCTGGCGATCTCGTCGTGGTACCTGCTGCGGCGGCGCGACGTCGAGTTTGCCAAGCGCAGCTTCCGGGTCGCGGCCGCCTTCGGGCTGGCCAGCGTGTGCTCGGTGATCGTGCTCGGCGACGAATCGGGCTACACGGTGGGCGAGGCGCAGCAGACCAAGATGGCCGCGCTGGAGGCGATGTGGCACACCGAGCCGGCCCCGGCCGGGCTGAAGCTCGTCGCCAGCATCAACGAGCGCGAGCAGAAGAACGACTGGGAGGTCGAGATCCCCTGGTTGATGGGCCTGATCGGCACCCGTTCGGTGACCCGGCAGATCCCGGGCATCGAGGAGATCAAGGCGCGCAACCGCGAGCGCATCGTGCTCGGCATCAAGGCCGTCACCGCGCTGGAGGCGCTGCGCGCGAACCGCGACGATCTCGCGGCGAAGGCCGAGTTCGAGCGCTACAAGGCCGACCTCGGCTTCGGGCTGCTGCTCAAGCGCTACGTCGTCGACGTGCGCCAGGCGACGCCGGAGATGATCCAGCGCGCCGTCGACGCCACCGTGCCCAAGGTGTTCCCGATGTTCTGGGGATTCCGCCTGATGGTCGGCCTGGGCTTCCTGATGCTCGCGTTGTTCGCGCTGGCGTTCTGGAGCACGGTGAAGACCGGCTGCACGCAGAAGCCCTGGCTGCTGAAGTGGGCGCTGTGGATGCTGCCGGCGCCCTGGATCGCCTGCGAACTGGGCTGGTTCGTCGCCGAATACGGTCGCCAGCCCTGGACGATCTACGGCGTGCTGCCGACGCACCTGTCGGTGTCCACGCTGAGCGTGGCCAGCCTGTACGGCTCGCTGGCCGGTTTCGTGGGCTTCTACACCGTGCTGCTCGTGGTCGAGGTCTACCTGATGCAGAAGTTCGCCCGCCAAGGACCTGGCAGCCTGGGCACGGGGCGCTACGCGCACGAGCCGGCGTCGCACGCACAGCCGGCTCACGCCTGAGGAGCGCATGCCATGTTCGACTACGAAACCCTGAAGCTGGTCTGGTGGTTGCTGGTCGGCGTGCTGCTGATCGGCTTCGCGATCATGGACGGCCACGACATGGGCGTGGGCACGCTGCTGCCGTTCGTCGGCCGCGGCGACGACGAGCGCCGCGTCGTCATCAACACCGTCGGCCCGCACTGGGACGGCAACCAGGTCTGGTTCATCACCGGCGGCGGCGCGATCTTCGCCGCCTGGCCGCTGGTCTACGCGACCGCCTTCAGCGGCTTCTACTGGGCGATGATGACGGTGCTCTGGGCGCTGTTCTTCCGCCCGGTCGGCTTCGACTACCGCAGCAAGATCCACAACGCCCGCTGGCGCAGCACCTGGGACTGGGGGCTGTTCATCGGCGGGGCGGTGCCGCCGCTGATCTTCGGCGTCGCCTTCGGCAACCTGCTGCAGGGCGTGCCGTTCCAGTTCGACAACTACCTGACGTCCACCTACACCGGCAGCTTCTGGCAACTGCTCAACCCGTTCGCGCTGGTTGCCGGCGTGGTGAGCAGCGCGATGATCACGATGCACGGTGGCGCGTACCTCGCGCACCGCACCGAGGGCGCGATCCAGCGGCGCGCCGTGCACGGCGCGGTCGGTGCGGCACTGGTGATGGTGCTGGCCTTCGTGGCCGCCGGCGCCTGGCTGCGTTTCGGCGCCATCCAGGGCTATGCGATCAGCTCGGTGATCGATCCGAACGCGTTGCCCGACCCGCTGGCCAAGACGGTGGTGCGCAGCGCCGATGCCTGGTGGGCCAACTACGCGAAGCAGCCGCTGCTGTGGCTGCTGCCCGCGCTGGGGGTCGGCGGCGCGCTGCTCGCGGCCGGGCTGGTGACGGTGCGGCGCACGTTGGCCGCGTTCGTGGCCTCGTCGCTGGCCATCGTCGGCGTGATCGGTACCGCGGGCGCGGCGATGTTCCCGTTCCTGATGCCGTCGTCGACGATGCCGAATGCCAGCCTGACGGTCTGGGACAGCGTCTCCAGCCCCCTGACGCTCGCGCTGATGTTCTGGGCCACGGTCGTCTTCATGCCGCTGATCGTGATCTACACGTCCTGGGCCTACCGCGTGATGCGGGGCAAGGTCACCGTCGCGCAGATCCGGGCCAACGACCACTCGGCGTACTGAGAACCCCCGCCAAGGAGATTCGACATGTGGTATTTCGCCTGGATGCTGGGCGTTGGCTTTGCGGTCCTGCTGGCCGTGCTGAACGCGATGTGGGGCGAGAACGCCGAAGGCCGTGCGCAGGCCGAGGCCGACGAGGAGGCGCCGTGACGCCGGCCGTGCGCGGGCCGTCCCGAGCATGCTGGAATCGCGTCGCTGGCCCGCGTCGCTGGCCGGCGCGAGCCGCGCGGATCGAGACCGCATGATGCCGACCTCGTCTTCACCCCGCATCGTCGTCCTCGGCGCCGGCTTCGGCGGCCTGTCGGCGATCCGCGAACTGCGCCGGCGCGACCGGCAGTCGGCGATCACGCTGGTGGCGCCGCGCGCCGAGCTGCATTACCTGCCGGGCATCATCTGGATCCCGAGCGGGCTGCGCCGACGCGAACAGTTGGTGGTGCCGCTGGACAACTTCCTGCGCCGCATGAACGTCGAGTTCAAGGCGGCCGAGGTCACCGGCCTGTCGGCGGACGCACGCACGGTGCAGACCAGCGCCGGCGAGCTGGCCAACGACGCCCTCGTCATTGCCACCGGCGGGCGCTTCATCAAGAAGCTGCCCGGCATCGAGCACGCGATCACGCCTTGCGAAGGCATCGCCGCCGCCGAGCGCATCCGCGACCGGCTGCACGAGATGCAGGGTGGCACCATCGCGATCGGCTTCGCCGGCAATCCGAACGAACCCACCGCGGTGCGCGGCGGACCGATGTTCGAGTTCCTGTTCGGCATCGACGCGCAGCTGCGCCGCGAAGGGCGGCGCGAGCGCTTCGAGCTGGTCTTCTTCAACCCGTCCACCGAGCCCGGCAACCGGCTCGGGCCCAAGGCGGTGCGCCACCTGCTGGCCGAGATGCAGCGGCGTGGCATCCGCACCCACCTGGGCCACAAGATGGAACGTTTCGAGGCCGACAAGGTGGTCACCGCCGGCGGCTCGTTCGCGGCCGATCTGATCCTCTTCATGCCCGGCATGACGGGCAATGCCTGGTTCGACGCCACGACCCTGCCGCGCTCGCCCGGCGGTCTGCTGCAGGCCGACGCGCAATGCCGCGTGCCGGGCTTGCAGCGCACCGTCGTGGTCGGCGATTCGGGCAGCTTCCCGGGCCCCGACTGGATGCCCAAGCAAGCCCACATGGCCGATTTGCAGGCGGCCGCGGCGGCGGCCAACCTGGTCGGCGACCTGCAGGGCCGGCGCGTCGACGCGACCTTCAAGGTCGAGCTGGTGTGCATCGTCGACGCGATCGACCGCGGCACGCTGGTGTTCCGAAGCGAGCGCCGCAATCTGCTGCTGCCGCCGAGCCGGCTCTTCCACTGGGCCAAGCGCGGCTTCGAATGGAAGTACCTGCGCCAGTACCGGTAGTCCCGGCGCGTCGACGCTATAGTCGCGCCCCTGGAGATGGCATTCCTCCATGAACCGCCGCACCAGCGGCTGATGATGCCTGCGCTGGGCCCGGGGGTGGCGCGTGGGTGCGTCCGGGTCCGACTCGTTCATCGAACCCAACGGATCGGTCCATGTTCGCCTCCATCCTCGCCATCAGTCTCGGTGCCGCCCTCGGCGCCTTGCTGCGCTGGCTGCTGAGTGTCTCGCTCAACGCCTTGTTTCCCACCATTCCGCCGGGGACGCTGGCCGCCAACCTGATCGGCGGCTACGTCATCGGCGTCGCGGTGGCGCTGTTCGCACGCCATCCGGCCTGGGCGCCGGAATGGCGGCTGTTCGTCGTCACCGGGATGCTCGGCGGGCTGACCACGTTCTCGACCTTCTCGGCCGAGGTCTCGACGCTGCTGCAGCAAGGTCGCCTCGCATGGGCCGGCGCCGAGATCGCGGTCCATGTCGTGGGCTCGCTCACGCTGACCCTGCTCGGCATGGCCAGCGTCGCGGCATTCCAGCGCATCTGATCGTGCAGGAGACAAGCATGCAAGGCTTCCAGCTCACCTTCTTCACGCAACAGGATCGCCGCCACGGTCACCAGCCGCTGGCCGAGTGGCTTCTCGAAGAAGCCCGGCGCCTGGGCATCGCCGGCGCAACGCTGTCGAGCGCGGCGGAGGGCTTCGGCCACGGCGGCAAGCTGCATTCGGCGCATTTCTTCGAACTCGCCGAGCAGCCGGTGCAGGTGATGATGGCCGTCGAGCCGGCCGACGTGGACAAGCTCTTCGCGCGCCTCAAGGAAGAAGGCATCGATGTCTTCTACGTGAAGACGCCGATCGAATTCGGGACGACCGGCAGCGCCTGATGTGGCGCGCGCTGCGCGAGTTGCCGCGCACGGTCTGGCTGATCGGCCTGATCAGCCTGGTCAACGATTCGGCGTCGGAGATGCTGTATCCGCTGATCCCGCTGTACCTGGCGTCGGTGCTGATGTCCGGTCCGCGCGTGCTCGGCCTCATCGAAGGGGTTGCCGAAGCCACGGCCAGCCTGCTCAAGCTGTTCTCCGGCGTGGTCGTCGACCGCACGCGGCGCGGCAAGCCGTGGATCGTCTTCGGCTACGCGCTGGCCGGCTTCGGGCGTCCGCTGATCGCCTTCGTCGGCAGCTGGCCCGGGCTGTTCGCGATCCGCGTTGCCGACCGCCTCGGCAAGGGGCTGCGCACCTCGCCGCGCGACGCGCTGCTCGCCGCCAGTGCCGGGCCCGAGCGGCGCGGGCTGGCCTTCGGCGTGCACCGCGCGATGGACAACGCCGGCGCCGTGGTCGGGCCGGTCGCAGCGGCGGCGCTGCTCGGCACCGGGCTCGCACTGCGCGACGTCTTCCTGTGGTCGTTCGTGCCCGGCGTGCTGTGCCTGGCGCTCGCGCTGGCGATCCGCGAACCGGCCTCGCTGCCCGCGCCCGGGCGCCGCATGGCCTGGCGCATGGCCGACATGCCGCCGGTGCTGCGCCGGTACTTGGCGGTGGTCGCGCTGTTCACGCTCGGCAATTCGTCGAACATGTTCCTGCTGCTGCGCGCGCGCGAGCTCGGCCTGACCGAGGCGCAGGTGCCGCTGCTGTGGGCAGGCGTCTCGGCGGTGGCGATGCTGTTGTCGACGCCGCTGGCGGGGCTGTCCGACCGTTTCGGCCGCAAGCGCTTCCTCGTCGGCGGCTACCTGGCCTACGCCGGCGTCTATCTGGCGCTGGCGCGGTTGCAGACCGACGGCGCGGCGATGGTGGCGCTGTTCGCCCTGTACGGGGTGTTCCTCGGCGCCACCGAGGGCGTCGAGAAGGCGATGGTGGCCGACCTCGCGCCGGCCGACGGCTCGGGAGCGGCCTTCGGCTGGTTCAACCTCGTCGCCGGCATCATGCTGCTGCCGGCCTCGCTGCTGTTCGGCTGGCTCTACCAGACCGTTTCGGCCGCGCTCGCCTTCAGCGTGTCCGGCGCCATCGCGCTGGCCGCAGCCCTGCTGCTGGCCTTGTGGGTGCGCCCGCCGCCGTCCGCCTCGGTCGGCGTCTGATCAACCGGCTTTTCCGGGCTTGGGCGCCATCTGCCCGGCCGGCATGACCACCGGCGCTTTCGTGACGCGCACCTTGCCGCCGGTGGTGACGATGATCACCGGGTCACCGGGATTGAAGATTTCGCGGCCCTTGGCCTGGACGATCGCGCGGCGCTCGCCGTTGCGCAACTGGACCAGGATTTCCTCGGCCTGCTCGCGCGTGCCCATGCGTTCGGCCGCGTTGCCGATCACGCCCCCGACGACGGCCCCGATCACGCCCACGGCGACCGACTCGCGGCTGCCGCCGACGCTGCTGCCGGCAATGCCGCCGACGACGCCGCCGGCGGTGGCGCCGATGCCGCTTTGCGAGCCCTCGACGACCACCGGCCGCACCGACAGCACGGTGGCATCGAGCACGGTGCTCATGCGCTGCGCATCGCGCGGGCTGATGACGTCCGGGCTGGTGGTGCTGCAGCCGCCGAACACGGCGAGCAGGGCAGCGACGGCGATCACGCGCTTCATCGAAAAATCTCCTTGGCGGTCGAAGGCGGGGGTCGGGGCACGCCCGATCCTGAGGCCCGTGATATTCGCAGATCGGCGCCGATGTCACCGCGGGCCACGCGCCCCGGCCCGTAAAGTTGTGTTGCCTTTCGGCGCTTCAGCCGTGCAGGCGGCTGCTGCGCGGCACCGAGGCGAGCAGGAAGTCCATCTGGTCGGCCAGGATGCGCCGGCCGCGCAGGATCATGTCCTCGTGCAGGCTCGGCACGTAAGGCAGGTAGAGCAGGCTCATGCGCGCCTCCTCGGGAAGGCGGCTGCCCTTGTGGCCGTTGCATCCGCGGCAGGCAGTGATGCAGTTCATCCAGCTGTCGACGCCGCCGCGCGAAACCGGTCGGATGTGCTCGCGCGTCAGCTCGTCGAAGTGGAAATGGCCGCCGCAATAGGCGCAGACATGGCGGTCGCGCACGAACAGCTTGGGGTTGCTCAGCGCCGGCGTCTGGCGCCAGGCGCGCGTGGGGACCGCGCCGCGCACCGCGACGATCGGGTGCACCTCGATGCGCGACTGCAGCCCGGTCGTGCGCTGGATGCCGCCGCGCAGCACGTGGAAGGCATGGCCCAGCGTCCACGCGATGCTGTCGCTGGCATACAGCAGCGCAGCCTCTTTGGCCGTGATCCAGGCTTGCGGACGCCCGGAGACATCGAGTTGCAGCACGTCCATCGAACGTTCTCCTGCACAAAGGATACCAAGACGACGACGACCGTTGCCATAGCCGCCCTCGCGACGCCGCGCTGGCGCTTCGTTGACAATGGCGCGATGCTGTCGATTGCGCGCTGTCGGCCGGCCCTGATCGGGGCCGGTCTGGTCTTGTGGAGCGGCCTCGCGGCCGCGGCGGCGGCCCCCGCCGCCGCACCGGTCGTTGCACCGGCGGCGTCGGCCGCATCGGCCGACGGCAGTCAGCGCGCCTTCGCCGGCGCGCGCGAGAAGTTGCTCCAGGTGCGTACCTTGCTGCGTGGGCAGGACAGCCAGGCCTCGGTCGGCTCGGGCTTCCTGGTCACCGACGACGGCCTGCTCGTCACCAACTACCACGTCGTCAGCCAGTACGCGCTGCAGCCGGCGCAGTACCGGCTGGTCTTCGCCACCGCCGACGGCCGCCAGGGCGCGCTGCAGCTGCTCGACGTCGACGTGGTCCACGACCTCGCGCTGCTCAAGCCGGCCGATCCGTCGCTGCTCGGCGGGCGCGGCAAGCTCGATTTCCGGCCGGCGTCCGAGCCGCTGCTGCGCGGCGAGCGCATCCGCTCGCTCGGTAACCCGCTGGACGTCGGCTTCGCGGTCGTCGAGGGCGCCTACAACGGCCTCGTCGAGCGCAGCTTCCTGCCGACGATCTTCTTCGGCGGCTCGCTCTCGGCCGGCATGAGCGGCGGTCCAGCGCTCGACGACCAGGGCCGCGTGGTCGGCATCAACGTCGCGACCCGGCGCGACGGCGAGCAGGTCAGCTTCCTGGTGCCGGCGTCGTTCGCCCAGGCGCTGCTGCAGCACAGCCGGACTGCGAAGCCGGTCACCGAGCCGATGTACCCGCGCCTGGTCGCGCAGCTGCTCGTGCACCAGGACGCGCTGACGAAGGCCTTTCTCGCCCAGCCCTGGCGGCCGGCCGGCAACGCGCATTACCGGATCCCGGTGCCGCAGGAGCAGTTCATGCGCTGCTGGGGACGCAGCACGCCGCCCGAATCGCGCGGGCTGCAGTTCGAGCGCTCGGACTGCGCGATGGACAGCCGGATCTACATCAACGGCGCGCTGCTCACCGGCTACCTGGCCGTGCGCCACGAAGCCTACGATGGCCGGCGCATCGGCGAGCTGCGCTTCCTCGAGCGCTATTCGCAGAGCTTTCGCAACGAGTTCTTCGGCACCGGCAACCGCCAGCAGACGCCGCCGCAATGCGAGGAACGCTACGTCGCCGGCGACGGCCTGCCGCTGCGCGCCGTGCTGTGCATGCGTGCGTACAAGAAGCTCGTCGGCCTGTACGACATGAGCCTGCTCGTCGCGACGCTGGACGGCACCGACACCGGCGCGCAAGGTCGCTTCGACGTTTTCGGCGTCTCGTTCGACAACGCGCAGCGCCTGGCCGCGCATTACCTGGCCGGGTTCGGCGTCGTCGGCGCCGGCAAGAAGGAGGCGCCATGAGTGCGCCGGGCCGCTCCCAAGCGCTCATCCCGGAGCGCACCGCGCGGAGGGTCGTGCAGTGAATGTGCCGTTGGCGCTGGTCGAGCTGCTCGATCGCGACGGGCGCGTGCGCCGCGCGCTGCCGGTCACGCAATGGCCGCTGCGCATCGGGCGCGCGATCGACAACGACCTCGTGCTCGACGATCCGCATGTCGCGCCCTATCACGCGCGCATCGAGGCCGGCGACGATGGCCTGCCCTGGCTCGTGGCGCTGCCCAGCGTCAACGGGGTGCAGGTCGGCCGCCACCGCCTGGCCGCCGGCGAACGCATCCGGCTCGGCGGCGCCGACGCCGGCTGGACTCTGGGCACGGCCCGGCTGCGCGCGCGACTGGCCGGCGAGGTGCTGGCGCCAGAACGTGCGCTTCGCGTCGAGACCGGCCATCGGACGACGATCCTGCTCGCGATCGCGCTGTGGGCCTGGCAGCTCGCGGCGCAGGCGATCCGACTCGACCCGGGCGCGAAGGCCACCGACTGGCTGGCGCCGCTGTTCGGTGTGCCGGCCAGCGTGGCCGCCTGGTGCCTGGCCTGGGCGCTGGCGTCCAAGCTGTTCCAGCAGCGTTTCGACTTCTGGTCGCATGTCGCGGTCGCGGTGCGCTTTCTGCTGGGCATCGAGGTCGCCGGCTTCGTGCTCGACTGGACGGCCGCGACCTCCTCGTGGGACGGGTTGTCGCGCCTCGGCGGCGGTGTCGAGGCGGCGATCGGCGTCGCGATGATCTGGGCCCATGCGCGACTGGTGCTGCCCAACCGGAGCCGCGCGCTCGCGCTGTTCGCGGCCGGTGCCTACGTCGTCGGCGCGGGCATCGTCGTGACGCAGAACCTGCAACGCAACGATCGCGTCTTCAGCGAGCTGTACTCGACCACGCTGCCACCGCCCGGCCTGCTGTGGGCCCGGCCGGTGGCGCCCGAGGTCTTCGTGCGCGATGCCGCCGCGTTGCGCGAACGGCTGGACCGCAGCGTGCGCGAGGCGCAGGCCGAGAACAAGGACGACGGCCAGGCCGACGCCGGCGACTGAGCGTCGCCGGCGCGGGCCGGCCGTTTAGGACATCGTCCCTAAAAAATTTCGTTCCGGCGCATGGCGCGAGCGTCCGTTCTCTGCAAAATAGCACGGTCGTTCGATTCAGGGTCTGTCCGCCATGTCTGCTGCCGTTTCGCCCGCGCCTGCCGCGCCGCGCACCCTGCAAAAGGGTCAGCAGACCCGCGCCGCGATCCTGGACGCCGCGCTCGGCCTGGCCTCGCACATGGGGCTGGAGGGTTTGTCGATCGGCGCCCTGGCCGAAGTCACGCGGATGAGCAAGTCCGGCGTCTTCGCCCATTTCGGCTCGCGCGAGGAGTTGCAGATCTCGGTGGTGCGCGAATACCACCGTCGCTTCGAGGAAGAGGTGTTCTTCCCCGCGATGCGCGAGCCGCGCGGCTTGCCGCGCCTGCGCGCGCTGTTCGAGCGCTGGATTCGCCGCGTGTCGGTGGAACTGGACTCGGGCTGCATCTACATCAGCGGCGCGGTCGAATTCGACGACCGGCCCGGCCCGGTGCGCGACGCGCTGGCCTCGATGGTGCGCGCTTGGCAGCAAGCGCTCGCGCGCGCGATCCAGCTCGCCATCGACGAGCACCATCTGCGCGCCGACACCGACCCCGCGCAGATGCTGTTCGAGATCCACGGCCTGATCCTCGCGCTGCACCACGACGCGCGCTTTCTGCGCAACCCCGGCGTGCTGGACCGCGCGCGCGCGGGCTTCGAGCGCGTCGTCGAGCATTACCAGGCGCCGGCGGCGGCCGTTGTGCCGCCGGCTCGCAGCGCGCGCCGTTGAACCCCGTCCCCGTCTTTCCCAGCAGGAGTTTTCCATGGCCCAGTACCACCCGCCGTTGCGTGACATGCAGTTCGTGCTGCACGAACTGCTCGCCGTCACCGACACGCTGAAGGCCTTGCCGCGGCATGCCGAGATCGACGTCGAGACGATCAACGCGGTGCTCGAAGAAGGCGGCAAGTTCGCCGCCGAGGTGACCTTCCCGCTCAACATCAGCGGCGACGAGGAAGGCTGCCAGCTCGACAAGACCACGCACGAGGTGCGTGCGCCCAAGGGCTTCAAGGAGGCCTACGCGAAGTACGTCGAAGGCGGCTGGCCGGCGCTGAGCTGCGACCCCGAATACGGCGGCCAGGGTCTGCCGATCGTGCTCAACCAGTGCTTCTTCGAGATGCTCAACTCGGCCAACCAGGCCTGGACGATGTACCCCGGCCTGTCGCACGGCGCCTACGAATGCCTGCAGGCGCACGGCACCGACGAGCAGAAGCAGACCTACCTGCCCAAGCTGGTCAGCGGCGAGTGGACCGGCACGATGTGCCTGACCGAACCGCACTGCGGCACCGACCTCGGCCTGCTGCGCACCAAGGCCGAGCCGCAGGAGGTGGCCGACGGCCGCTACAAGCTCAGCGGCCAGAAGATCTTCATCTCGGCCGGCGAGCACGACCTGACCGAGAACATCGTCCACCTGGTGCTCGCGCGCCTGCCCGATGCACCCGCCGGCAGCAAGGGCATCTCGCTGTTCGTCGTGCCCAAGTTCGCGGTCAACGCCGACGGCACGCTGGGCGAGCGCAACGCGATCTTCTGCAGCGCGATCGAGCACAAGATGGGCATCCACGGCAACTCGACCTGCCAGATGAAGCTCGACGGCGCGATCGGCACGCTGGTCGGCGAGCCGCACCGCGGCCTGACGGCGATGTTCGTGATGATGAACGCGGCGCGGCTGGGCGTGGGCAACCAGTCGCTCGGACTGACCGAGGTCGCCTACCAGAACGCGGTGGCCTACGCGAAGGACCGCATCCAGATGCGCAGCCTGTCGGGCCCGAAGGCGCAAGGACAAGCCGGCCGATCCGATCATCGTGCACCCCGACGTGCGCAAGATGCTGCTCACCGCGCGCGCCTACGCCGAAGGCGGCCGGGCGCTCGCGATCTGGACCGCGCTGCAGATCGACCGGGAACTCTCGAGCGACGACGAGGACGAACGCAAGGACGCCGCCGACCTGGTGGCGCTGATCACGCCGATCATCAAGGCCTTCCTCACCGACAACGGCTGGATCGCGACCTCGCACTGCATGCAGGTCTTCGGCGGCCACGGCTACATCCGCGAGTGGGGCATGGAGCAGTACGTGCGCGACGCCCGCATCAACATGATCTACGAGGGCACCAACACGATCCAGTCGCTGGACCTGCTGGGCCGCAAGGTGCTGGCCGACAACGGCGCGAAGCTGAAGAAGTTCGGCAAGCTCGTCGCCGACTTCGTCGAGGCCGAAGGCGTCGAACGAGGCGATGCAGGAGTTCGTCAACCCGCTCGCCGACCTGGGCGACAAGCTGACCAAGCTGACCACCGAACTCGGCATGAAGGCCTTCGCGAACCCCGACGAGGTGGGCGGCGCCGCGGTCGACTACCTGCGCGTGGTCGGCCACCTGGTCTTCGCCTACTTCTGGGCGCGCATGGCCAAGGTCGCGCTCGAGAAGCAGGCCTCGGGCGATCCGTTCTACACCGCCAAGCTGCACACCGCGCGCTTCTACTTCGCCAAGCTGCTGCCCGAGACGGCCGGGCTGATCCGCAGCGCGCGCGCCGGCGTCGCGCCGCTGCTCGCGATGGACGAGGCGCTGTTCTGATTCCTGTCACGACGAAAGCCGAGGAGACCGACGATGAAGACCACCCTTGCCGCGCTGCTGCTGGCCGCGGCCGCCCCCCTGGCCTGGGCCCAGGCCACGCCCGTGGGGCTGTGGAAGACGATCGACGACGAGACGCACAGGCCAAGTCGCTGGTGCGCATCGTCGACGACGGCGGCGTGCTCAGCGGAAAGGTCGACAAGCTGCTCGACCCGGCCAAGCAGGACGCGAAGTGCGAGAAGTGCAGCGACGCGCGCAAGGACCAGCCGGTGCTGGGGATGACCATCCTCGACGGCGTGAAGAAGCACGCCGACGAGTCCTACTGGGACGGCGGCAAGATCCTCGACCCGAACAACGGCAAGAGCTACCGCGTGCGGCTGACGCCCAAGGACGGCGGCAAGGAGCTGCAGGTGCGCGGCTACTTCGGCCCGTTCTACCGCAACCAGGTCTGGCAACGCGTCGAATGACATCCTCGGGAGTGACCGTGAACCGATTCCAAGTCCGCAAGGTCGCCGTCCTCGGCGCCGGCGTGATGGGCGCGCAGATCGCCGCCCATCTGGCCAACTGCAACGTCCCGGTGGTGCTGTTCGACCTGCCGGCCCGCGAAGGTCCGAAGAACGGCATCGTCGCGAAGGCGGTCGAGGGGCTGAAGAAGCTCAAGCCCGCGCCGTTGGGCGTGCCCGAGCTGGCGGCCCGCATCCAGCAGGCCAACTACGAGGAGCATCTGGCGCTGCTCGGCGAATGCGACCTGGTGATCGAGGCGATCGCCGAGCGCATGGACTGGAAGCTCGACCTGTACCAGAAGATCGCAGGCGCGCTGGCGCCGCACGCGATCGTGGCCAGCAACACCTCGGGGCTGTCGATCACCAAGCTCTCCGAAGTGCTGCCGCAGAGCCTCCGAGCCGCGCTTCTGCGGCATCCACTTCTTCAACCCGCCGCGCTACATGGCCCTGGTGGAGCTGATCGCGACGCCGGCGACGCAGCCGGACGTGCTCGACCAGCTCGAGGCCTTCGTCACGAGCAGCCTGGGCAAGAGCGTGGTGCGGGCCAAGGACACGCCGAACTTCATCGCCAACCGGGTCGGCATCGCCGGCATGCTGGCGACGATGAAGGAGGCCGAGACCTTCGGCCTGAGCGTCGACGTCGTCGACGACCTCACCGGCAAGAAGCTGGGCCGCGCCAGTTCGGGCACCTTCCGCACCGCCGACGTCGTGGGCCTGGACACGATGGCGCACGTGATCAAGACCTTGCAGGACAACTTGGCCGACGATCCGTTCTTCCCCAGCTACGCGACGCCGCCCGTGCTGACGAAACTGATCGAGCAGGGCGCGCTGGGCCAGAAGAGCGGCGCGGGCTTCTACAAGAAAGTGGGCCGCGACATCCTGCGCCTGGACCCGGCCGCCAACGGAGGACAGGGCGACTACGTGCCCGCCGGCGGCAAGGCCGACGAGATCGTCGCGCGCATGCTGAAGAAGCCGGCCGCCGAACGGCTGAAGCTGCTGCGCGAGAGCAGCAACGCGCAGGCCCAGTTCCTGTGGGCGATCCTGCGCGACGCCTTCCACTACGCCGCGGTGCACCTGGGCTCGATCGCCGACAACGCGCGCGACGTCGACTTCGCGATGCGCTGGGGCTTCGGCATGCAGCAAGGCCCGTTCGAGCTCTGGCAGGACGCCGGCTGGCAGCAGGTGGCGCAGTGGGTGAAGGCCGACATCGAGGCCGGCAAGGCGCTGAGTCCGGCGCCGCTGCCCGACTGGGTGTTCGACGGGCGCACCGGGGTGCACACGCCCGAAGGCTCGTGGAGCCCGAGCCGCAAGACCTACGTGCCGCGCAGCACGCTGCCGGTGTACGGTCGCCAGCATTTCCCCGAGAACGTCTCGGGCAGCGGTGCGATCGCGCCGCTGAAGAGCGGCACCGAGGTCTTCAAGAACGACGAGATCCGCCTCTGGACGCCCGACGGCGAGGTGCTCGTCGCGAGCATCACGGCCAAGCTGCACCTGATCAGCCCGCTGGTCACCGAAGGCTTGCTGAAGGCGGTCGAGCTGGCCGAGGCCGGCTACCAGGGCCTGGTGATCTGGTCGCCCGACGACGTGTTCTCGGCCGGCGCCAACCTCGAGGCGCTGATGCCGGTGTTCATGAAGTCCGGCGCCAAGGGCATCGCACCCGAAGAGAAGAAGCTGCAGGACGCGATGCTGCGCATCCGCTACGCCCAGGTGCCGGTGGTCAGCGCGATCCGCGGCCTCGCGCTGGGCGGCGGCTGCGAGCTGGCGGTGTACAGCGCACGCCGCGTGGCGGCGATGGAAAGCTACATCGGCCTGGTCGAGGTCGGCGTCGGGCTGATCCCGGGCGGCGGCGGCCTGGCCTACGTCGCGCGCCGCGCCGCCGAGATGGCGGCGGCGGGCAACGCGAATGCCGACATCCTGAAGTTCGCCACCGACGGTTTCACGAACGCGGCGATGGCCAAGGTCGGCACGAGCGCGATCGAATCCAGGAAGCTCGGCTACCTGCTCGACAGCGACATCATCGTTGCGCACAAGGACGAGCTGCTGTTCGTCGCCATCACGCAGGCCAAGGCGATGGCCGACAGCGGCTGGCGCGCGCCGGCGCGGGTGCCGTTCCCGGTCGCCGGGCGCAACGCCATCGCGACCATCAAGGGCCAGCTCGCGAACATGCGCGACGGCGGCTTCATCAGCGCGCACGACTTCCACATCTCGACGCTGATCGCCGAGGTCGTCTGCGGCGGCGACGTCGACGCCGGATCGCTGGTCACCGAGGAGTACCTGATGGCGATGGAGCGGCAGCGCTTCTGCGCGCTGCTCGAGCACCCGAAGAGCCAGGAACGCATCATGGGCATGCTGTCCACAGGCAAACCTGTGCGGAACTGAGCGGAGACGAACACCATGAGCAAGCAAATCCAGGATGCCTACATCGTCGCCGCCACGCGCACGCCGATCGGCAAGAGCGGCCGCGGGGTCTTCCGCAACACGCGCCCCGACGACCTGCTCGTCGCCGCGGTGAAGAGCGCGCTGGCGCAGGTGCCGACGCTGGACCCGAAGGCGATCGAGGACGCGATCATCGGCTGCAGCTTCCCCGAGGGCGAACAGGGCATGAACATGGCCCGCGTCGCGATGGTGCTCGCCGGTTTGCCGCATTCGGTGGGCGGCGTCACCGTGAACCGCTTCTGCGCGAGCGGGCTCACCGCGCTGGCGATGGCCGCCGACCGCATCCGCGTCGGCGAGGCCGACGTGATGATCGCCGGCGGCGCCGAGAGCATGAGCCTGGTGCCGATGGGCGGCAACAAGCCGAGCTTCAACCCCGAGGTCTTCGCCAAGGACGAGAACGTCGGCATCGCCTACGGCATGGGCCTCACCGCCGAGAAGGTCGCGGCGCAGTGGAAGGTCAGCCGCGAGGCGCAGGACGCCTTCGCGCTGCAGTCGCACCAGCGCGCACTGAAGGCACAGGCCGCCGGCGAGTTCGCCGACGAGACGACGCCCATCACCGTGGTCGACCGGTTCCCGAACCTGGCCACCGGCGAGGTGTCGACGAAGACGCGCACCGTCAGCCTCGACGAAGGCGCGCGCCCCGACACCAGCCTCGAAGGCCTGGCCAGGCTCAAGCCCGTGTTCGCCGCGAAGGGCAGCGTCACCGCCGGCAACAGCAGCCAGACCAGCGACGGCGCCGGCGCGCTGATCCTGGCCAGCGAAAGGGCCGTGAAGCAGTTCGGCCTGAAGCCGCTGGCGCGCTTCGTCAGCTTCGCCGCCCGCGGCGTGCCGCCCGAGATCATGGGCATCGGCCCGATCGAGGCCATTCCCGCCGCGTTGCGCTATGCCGGTCTGCAGTTGTCGGACATCGGCTGGATCGAGCTCAACGAGGCCTTCGCCGCGCAGTCGCTGGCGGTCATCGACACCCTCGGCCTCGACCCGGCGAAGGTCAACCCGATCGGCGGCGCGATCGCGCTCGGCCACCCGCTCGGCGCCACCGGCGCGATCCGTGCCGCGACGGTGGTCCACGCGCTGCGCCGCCACCAGCTGAAGTACGGCATGGTCACGATGTGCGTCGGCATGGGGCAGGGCGCCGCCGGCATCATCGAACGCGTCTGAAGGAACCCCGATGAGCATCAAGACCGCAGTCCTCAACGGCGTCGCGACGATCGAGATCGCGCGCCCGGAGAAGAAGAACGCGCTCACCGTCGCGATGTACCAGGCGATGGCCGACGCGCTGGCCGCCGCGACGGCCGACGCCGCGGTGCGCGCGGTGCTGATCACCGGGCAGCCGGGCATCTTCACCTCGGGCAACGACATCGAGGACTTCATGGCGCGCCCGCCGGGCCAGGGCAGCGACGCGATGGACTCGCCGGTTTTCCGCTTCATGCGCGCGCTGCTCGAATGCGACAAGCCGGTGGTGGTGGCCGTCACCGGCGCGGCGATCGGCATCGGCACGACGATGCTGCTGCACAGCGACCTGGTCTACGTTTCCGACGAAGCGCGGCTCGCGATGCCGTTCGTCAGCCTGGGTCTGGTGCCCGAGTTCGCGTCGAGTCTGCTGGTGCCGCAGCTGATGGGCCACGCGCGCGCGGCCGAGAAGCTGCTGCTCGGTGAGCCGTTCACGCCCGAGCAAGCGGTCGAGTTCGGCCTCGCCAACGCGGTGCTGCCGGCCGGCGAGGTGCTGAACCACGCGCGCCGCGTCGCCGAGCGCTTCAACGCGCTGCCGCCCGGCGCGGTGCGTGAGGCCAAGCAACTGTTGCGCGGCCCGCAGCGAGAGGCGGTGCTGCAGACGATCCGTGCCGAGGGCGAGCGGTTCGCCGCGCGTCTGCGCAGCCCCGAGGCGATGGAGGCCTTCCAGGCCTTCTTCCAGAAGCGCAAGCCGGACTTCTCGAAGTTCTGATGAGCCGTTTCCCCGCGCGCCTCGTGGCTCGCCGCGACGTTGGTCCGACGGTTACTTTCGGCCCGAAGCGGCCGTTGGCCGCTCCGGGCCAGGGCCGTCTCGCACGGCTCCCCCCGCCCCCTCCGCGAGGGGGCACCTGCATGACCGTCGGGCCGGCCTCGCGGCCGGCGCGTCGTTCGAGGCGCTGCACGTACCCACAGCGCCGCCTGGCTCGAGAGTCGGGTCGGCCTGAGGGCCGACTCGTACATCCGAGCTGGAGCCCCCTCGCGGAGGGGGCGCGGGGGAGCGGTGCAAGGGGCCGTTCGGCCCGGGGCGGCCAACGGCCGCTTCGGGCCGATTGCCGCCACCCGCAAAGCCCGGGCGCCGCGTCGGACCGCTGCCTCGAGCAGGGTGCTGGAGCCGGTGACATGTCCCTGACCGCCAAGCTCGTTCTGAGCCCACTGCTCGTGGCGCAGGCCTTGCGCACACGGGCGCGGTTGCCGCGGCTGCCCGAGGCCGATGGCGAGCGTCACGGCGCGGTCGGCGACGGCCCGCCGCTGCGCCTGCTGATTGCCGGCGACTCGTCGGCCGCCGGTGTCGGCGTCGTCAGCCAGCGCGAGGCCTTGGCCGGCCAGTTGTCGGCGCAGCTCGCCGAGGTCTGCGCTGCGCGCGTGAACTGGAGGCTGGTCGCGAAGAGCGGGCTGACCACGGCGCAGACGCTGCACTTGCTGCAGCGCGAGGTGCTGGCGCCCGATGCGCAGCGCGAACGGCCCTCGCATTTCGACATCGCCGTCGTCGTGACCGGCGTCAACGACGTCATCGAGCAGGTGCCTTCGCACCGCGCCGTCGCGGCGCGCGAGGCGCTCGCGAACTGGCTGCGCAACGCGCTCGGCGTGCACCACGTGGTCTTCGCGCCGCTGCCGCCGGTGCACGAATTTCCCGGCCTGCCGCAGCCGCTGCGCTGGGTGGCAGGCAGCGACGCGCGCCGCCACGACACCGCGATGGCGCGTTGGGCGGCCACGCGCGCCGACGTCTCGCGCGTCGAGATGGCGATGCAGCTCAACCGCGGCGTGATGGCCAGCGACGGCTTCCACCCCGGCGAGCCGGTCTACCGGCAGAGCGCCGGGGCGATCGCGCGCCACATCGCCGCCACCGTGTGGCCGCACGTTCCGAAGGAGACCGCGTCATGACCCGCAGCCTGCAAGGCAAGACCCTCGTCGTCACCGGCGCCAGCCGCGGCATCGGCCTGGCGATCGCGAAACGCGCCGCCGCCGACGGTGCCAACCTCGTGCTGCTGGCCAAGACCACCGAGCCGAACCCCAAGCTGCCGGGCACGCTCTACAGCGCGGCCGCGGAGATCGAAGCCGCCGGCGGCCAGGCGCTGCCGGTGCCGACCGACATCCGCGACGAAGCCGCCGTCGCGGCGGCGGTGCAGGCGGCGGTGGCGCGCTTCGGCGGCATCGACATCCTGGTCAACAACGCGAGCGCGATCAGCCTGACGCCGACGCCGGCGACGCCGATGAAGCGCTTCGACCTGATGTTCGGCGTCAACGTGCGCGGCACCTACTGCTGCACGCAGGCCTGCCTGCCCGAGCTGATCAAGAGCGCGCAGGCCGGCCGCAACCCGCACGTGCTGAACATGAGCCCGCCGCTGTCGATGCGCGAGCACTGGTTCAAGGGCCATGTCGCCTACACGATGGCCAAGTACGGCATGAGCGAGTGCACGCTCGGCCACGCGGGCGAATTCCGCCCGCATGGCATCGCCGTGAACAGCTTGTGGCCGCGCACCGCGATCGCGACCGCGGCGCTGCAGATGATCCCCGGCGTCGACCTGAAGCTGTGCCGCAAGCCCGAGATCCTGGCCGACGCCGCCTGGTGGATCCTGACCAGCGACGCGAAGTCGACGACCGGCCGCTTCTTCATCGACGACGAGCTGCTCGCCAGCCACGGCATCCACGACCTGGACCGCTACGCGGTGACGCCGGGGACGAAGAACTTCATCCCCGACTTCTTCGTCGATTGACGCGAGCCGACAGCGACGGCAGGCGCGAGGCTCAGCGCGCGGGCAGCGGCCGCGGCACGCCCTGGGCGTCGATCGCGACGTAGGTCAGCGTCGCCTCGGTGACCTTCACGACCTGCGGCTGCTCGGGGTTGCGCTCGGCGTAGACCTCGACCTCGACCGTCACCGAGGTGTTGCCGACGCGCGTGACGCGGGCGTAGAAGCTGAGCAGGTCGCCGACCGAGACCGGCTGCTTGAACAGGAACTGGTTCACCGCGACGGTGGCGATGCGCCCGCGCGCGATGCGTGCCGGCAGCACCGCACCGGCGAGGTCGACCTGGGCCATGATCCAGCCGCCGAAGATGTCGCCGTTGGCGTTGGCGTCGGCCGGCATCGGCATCACGCGCAGCACCAGTTCGCGCCCGCCGGACAGCGCGTTCGGGCCGCCCAGGGGTTGGAAGCGCGGGTCGATTTCGGTCATCGGAAAGGCTCTCGGTGGCGCGGCGACAATCGCCGCATGTTCGAAGATGCCACTGTAGCCGCTGCGCCGCGCAGCGCCATCGGCTGATGCGCTCGCAGGCCCGCACCCTGCCGGCGCTGCCCGCGGCCGATATGCCGGGCGCCGTGCGCTCCGACTGGCACACGCTGGCCAAGCTGCTGCCCTATCTGTGGCGCTACCGCTGGCGCGTCGGCATCGCGCTGCTGTTCCTGATCGGCGCGAAGGTCGCCAACGTCGGCGTGCCGCTGCTGCTGAAGAAGCTGGTCGACGCGCTGGCCATCAAGCCCGGCGATCCGCAGGCGCTGCTCGTCGTGCCGGTCGGGCTGGTGGTGGCCTACGGCGCGCTGCGGCTGTCGACCTCGCTGTTCACCGAATTGCGCGAGCTGACCTTCGCGAAGGCCACCGAGGGCACGGCACGCACGATCTCGCTGCAGGTCTTCCGCCACCTGCACGCGCTCAGCCTGCGCTTCCACCTCGAGCGCCAGACCGGCGGCATGACGCGCGACATCGAGCGCGGCACGCGCGCGGTGCATTCGCTGATCTCGTACTCGATCTACAGCATCTTCCCGACGCTGATCGAGGTCACGCTGGTGCTGACGCTGCTGGCGGTGAAGTTCGATGTCTGGTTCGCCGGGATCACCATCGTCGCGCTGGTGTTCTACATCGGCTTCACGATCAGCATCACCGAGTGGCGCACGCAGTTCCGGCGCCAGATGAACGAGATCGACTCGACGGCCAATTCGCGCGCCATCGACGCGCTGCTCAACTACGAGACCGTCAAGTACTTCAACAACGAGGACTTCGAGGCCCGGCGCTACGACGAGAACCTGGAGAAGTTGCGCCGTGCCGCGATCAAGAGCCAGCGCACGCTGAGCCTGCTCAATGCCGGCCAGCAGACGATCATCGCCGTCGCGCTGGTGACCATGCTCTGGCGCGCCACGGTGGGCGTCGCGGCCGGCCGGCTGACGCTGGGCGACCTGGTGATGATCAACGCCTTCATGATCCAGCTCTACATCCCGCTCAACTTCCTGGGCGTGATCTACCGCGAGCTGAAGCAGTCGCTGACCGACCTCGACAAGATGTTCGTGCTGCTCGAGAAAAACCGCGAGGTCGACGACCGGCCCGGTGCGCCGGCGCTGCGCGTCACCGAGGGCCATGTGCGCTTCGAGCATGTGAGCTTCGCGTACGAGACGGGTTCGGGCACGGGTGTCCCGGGCCCGAAAGCGCCCCCCGGGGGCCGCGAACGAAGTGAGCTGGGGGCCGGTGGAAGGCCCATCCTGCACGACGTGAGCTTCGAGATCCCGCCCGGCAAGACGGTGGCCGTGGTCGGCCCTTCGGGCGCGGGCAAGAGCACGCTGGCGCGGCTGCTCTACCGTTTCTACGACATCAATGCCGGCGCGATCACGATCGACGGCCAGGAGATCCGCAGCGTCACCCAGGCCAGCCTGCGCGCGGCGATCGGCATCGTGCCGCAGGACACGGTGCTGTTCAACGACACGGTCGAATACAACATCGCCTATGGCCGGCCGGGCGCCAGCCACGAAGATGTCGAGGCGGTGGCGCGCGCCGCGCACATCCACGACTTCATCGCCGCGACGCCCAAGGGCTACGAGACGATGGTTGGCGAGCGCGGGCTCAAGCTCAGCGGCGGCGAGAAGCAGCGCGTCGCGATCGCGCGCACGCTGCTGAAGAACCCGCCGATCCTGATCTTCGACGAGGCCACCTCGGCACTGGACTCGGCCAACGAGCGCGCGATCCAGGCCGAGCTGCGCCGCCTGTCGCAGGGCAAGACCGCGCTCGTCATCGCGCACCGCCTGTCCACCGTGGTCGATGCGCACGAGATCATCGTGCTCGAAGCCGGCCGCGTCGTCGAACGCGGGCCGCATGCCGAGCTGCTCGAGCGCGGCGGGCGCTACGCCGAGATGTGGCGGCTGCAGCAGAGCGGGCAGGACGGCTGACCCTAAACTCGCCGGCGTGGAAACCAAGTGGCTCGAAGACTTCGTGAGCCTGGCCGAGACGCGCAGCTTCTCGCGCTCGGCGCAGTTGCGCCATGTCACGCAGCCGGCGTTCTCGCGCCGCATCCAGGCGCTCGAGGCCTGGACCGGCATCGACCTCGTCGACCGCAGTTCCTACCCGACGCGGCTGACGCCGGCCGGCGAGACCTTCCACGCCCAGGCGCTCGAGGTGCTGGGCGCGTTGCAGGCGGCGCGCAACATGATGCGCTCGCACCAGGCGGCGGGGCAGGACATGATCGAGTTCGCGGTGCCGCACACGCTGGCGTTCACCTTCTTTCCGCACTGGTTGATGGACCTGCGCCAGCGCTTCGGCGCGCTGAAGTGCCGGCTCACCGCGCTCAACGTGCACGACGCCGTGCTGCGCCTGACCGAAGGCGGCTGTGACCTGCTGATCGCCTACCACCACCCGTCGCAGCCGCTGCAGCTCGCGCCCGAACGCTACGAGATGCTCAGCCTGGGCAGCGAGACGCTGGCCCCGTACGCGAAGGCCGACGCCGACGGCGCACCGATGTTCCGCCTGCCCGGCCGCGCCGGCGAGCGGGTGCCGTTCCTGAGCTACGCGTCGGGCGCCTACATGGCGCGCCTGGTCGAACTGATCCTCAAACAGGCCAGCGAGCCGGCGGCGCTGGACTCGATCTACGAGACCGACATGGCCGAGGGCCTGAAGGCGATGGCCCTCGAAGGCCATGGCCTGGCCTTTCTGCCGGTGAGTTCGGTGCGCAAGGAGCTCCGCTCGCGCCGACTGGTGCCGGCCGCGCCCTCCGGCAGCTTCGAGCTGACGATGGAAGTGCGCGCCTACCGCGAGCGGCCCGAGCTGGTGCGCCACAGCAAGCCCGGCGCGATCGCGCTCTGGGACTTCCTCAACCGGGCCTGACAGTCGCGGGCTTCTACCGGGTTCTGGCTCATATCTTGCTCCTTAGAATCACAACTGGCTGTTACGCCAAGATTCGACGGAGGAATCGTCATGAAGAAGCCCTTGCTGTTCGTTGCCGCGCTGCTCGCGTTCGGTGTCCAGGCCCAGGCCGACACGCTGGCCAAGATCAAGGAAAACGGCGCCGCCACGATGGGCGTGCGCGAATCGTCTGGCGCGCTGTCCTACACGCTCGGTGACGGCAAGTTCGCCGGCTTCCACGTCGAGATCTGCCAGCACGTGCTGGCCGACGTGCAGAAAAAGCTCGGGTTGGCCAAGCTCGACATCAAGTACCAGCCGGTGACCTCGCAGAACCGGATTCCGCTGGTCGAGAACGGCACCGTCGACATCGAGTGCGGCTCCACCACGAACAACGCGGCGCGCCAGAAGGACGCCGCGTTCGCCGTCACCACCTATGTCGAGGAAGTGCGCATCGCGGTGAAGGCCGATTCCGGCATCACGTCGATCGCCCAGCTCAATGGCAAGACGGTGGCCACGACGACCGGCACGACCTCGGTGCAGCTGTTGCGCAAGAACGAGCGTGCTCGCGGCATCGATTTCAAGGAACTGTTCGGCAAGGACCACGCCGACAGCTTCCTGCTGCTGGAAAGCGGCCGCGCCGATGCCTTCGTGATGGACGGCCAGATCCTGGCCGGCAACATCGCGAAGGCGAAGAACCCGGCGGCGTTCAAGATCGTCGGCGAGCCGCTGTCGGTGGAGCCGATCGCGATCATGTTCCGCAAGGACGACCCGGCGTTCAAGAAGGCGGTCGACGACAGCATCGTCGCGATGATGAAGTCGGGCGAGATCGCCAAGCTCTACGACAAGTGGTTCATCCAGCCGATCCCGCCGACGAACACGCGCGTCGGCCTGCCGCTGAGCGAAGCGACGAAGGACGCCTGGGCGCACCCGAACGACAAGCCGGTCGAGGACTACGCGCAGAAGTAGCGGCTCGCAAGCGTCGAGGGCGAGGCCCGATATCCGGGCCCGCCTCGGCCTTTCTCTCGAAGGAGGCCCGCTTTGGCCTGGGACTGGCAGATCTTCTGCAAGGAGACGACCAGCGGCGACCGGGTCGCCGGCTGCTTCGGCCGCGGCGGCGACGTCACCTACCTGGACTGGCTGCTGTCGTCCTGGGGCTGGACGATGTCGGTCGCGCTGCTCGGGCTGCTCGTCGCGCTGGCCGTCGGCACGCTGGTCGGCATCGCGCGCACCACGCCCGACCGGCGCCTGGTGTTCCTGGGCAACGCCTGGACCGAGCTGTTTCGCAACATCCCGCTGCTGGTCCAGATCTTCCTCTGGTACCACGTGCTGCCGTCGCTCTTCCTGCCGTTGCGTGCGCTGCCCAGCTTCGTGCTGGTGGTGTTCGCGCTGGGCTTCTTCACGTCGGCGCGCATCTCCGAACAGGTCAAGGCGGGCATCCAGAGCCTGCCGCTCGGGCAGCGCCATGCCGGCCTGGCGCTGGGGCTGACGCTGACGCAGACCTACCGCCACGTGCTGCTGCCGATGGCGTTCCGGATCATCGTGCCGCCGCTCACCAGCGAGGCGATGAACATCGTCAAGAACTCGTCGGTCGCGTTCGCGGTGAGCATCGCCGAGCTGACCATGTTCGCGCTCCAGGCGGGCGAGGAGACCGGGCAGAACATCCAGATGTACCTGGCGGTGACGCTGCTGTACTTCGTCTCGGCGTTCGCGATCAACCGCGGCATGCTCGTCGTCGAGAACCGCGTGCGCGTGCCGGGGATGATCGGCGCCAAGTGATGAACCTGGACTTCGGCTTCCTGACCTGGGGCGTGATCCAGAGCTTCGTGCTCAAGGGTCTGGTCTTCTCGGTCCAGCTCACGATCGTGGCGATGGTCGGCGGCATCGTGCTGGGCACGCTGCTCGCGCTGATGCGGCTGTCGGGCAAGCGCGGGCTCGTGATGCCGGCCGCGGCCTACGTGAACACGATGCGCTCGATCCCGCTCGTGATGGTGATCCTGTGGTTCTTCCTGCTCATCCCGCTGCTGTTCGGCCGGCCGCTGGGCGCCGAACTGTCGGCGGTCGTGACCTTCACGCTGTTCGAGGCGGCGTACTACTCGGAGATCATGCGCGCCGGCATCCAGAGCGTGCCGCGGGGCCAGGTCCACGCCGGCTACGCGGTGGGCATGAGCTACGCGCAGACGATGCGGCTGATCATCCTGCCGCAGGCCTTCCGGAACATGCTGCCGGTGCTGCTGACGCAGACCATCATCCTGTTCCAGGACACCTCGCTGGTCTACGCGATCGGCGCCTACGATCTGCTCAAGGGCTTCGAGATCGCCGGCAAGAACTTCAACCGCCCGGTCGAGACCTACCTCGTCGCGGCGGTCGTCTACTTCGTGATCTGCTTTTCGTTGAGCCTGCTGGTGCGCCGGCTGCAGGCCAGAATCGCCATCATCCGCTAGGGTTCCTCCGATGATCGATATCCAGAACGTCAGCAAGTGGTACGGCAGCTTCCAGGTGTTGACCGACTGCACGACGAGCATCCAAAAGGGCGAGGTCGTCGTCGTCTGCGGGCCCTCGGGTTCGGGCAAGAGCACGCTGATCAAGACCGTCAACGCGCTCGAGCCGTTCCAGAAGGGCGACATCGTCGTCGACGGCATCAGCATCAGCGACCCGAAGACCAATCTGCCCAGGCTGCGCGCCCGAGTCGGCATGGTGTTCCAGCATTTCGAGCTGTTCCCGCACCTGAGCGTGACCGAGAACCTGACGCTGGCGCAGATCAAGGTGCTCGGCCGCAGCCCGGGCGACGCGCTCGAGCGAGGGCTGAAGATGCTCGACCGCGTCGGGCTGATGGCGCACAAGGACAAGTTCCCCGGCCAGCTCTCCGGCGGCCAGCAGCAGCGGGTGGCGATCGCGCGGGCGCTGAGCATGGACCCGATCGTGATGCTCTTCGACGAGCCGACCTCGGCGCTCGACCCCGAGATGGTCGGCGAGGTGCTCGACGTGATGGTCAAGCTCGCGCAGGAGGGCATGACGATGATGGTCGTCACGCACGAGATGGGCTTCGCGAAGAAGGTCAGCCACCGCGTGATCTTCATGGACGCCGGCCGCATCGTCGAGGACTGCAAGAAGGAAGACTTCTTCGGCGACCCCGACGCACGCACGCCGCGCGCGAAGGAGTTCCTGTCCAAGATCCTGCAGCACTGAGTCCGGACGTCACGGTCCGCCTGCGCGGACCCTGACGCCAGACGAAGGCCCGGGCGCGTCCCGCGCGCGCGGGACGCGCCGAGACCGGGCGGCCGCCTGCGGGCCCCGCGGCCGACCACTGCGGCAATGGGACAATCGCGCCGATGGCCGAAACGCTGACGCTCACCCGCCCCGACGACTGGCATCTGCATCTGCGCGATGGCGCGGCGCTGGCGGCCGTGTTGCCGTTCACGGCGCGCCAGTTCGCGCGCGCGATCGTGATGCCGAACCTGCGCCCGCCGGTGACCACGGCCGCCCAGGCCGCCGACTACCGGCGCCGCATCGTCGCCGCGCTGCCGGCCGGCGCCGCGTTCGAACCGCTGATGACGCTGTACCTCACCGACAACACGCCGCCCGACGAGATCCGGCGCGCGAAGGCGGCCGGTGTCGTTGCCGTCAAGCTCTACCCGGCCGGCGCGACGACGAACAGCGATGCCGGCGTGACCGACTTGCGCCGCTGCCGCGCGACGCTGGAGGCGATGCAGCGCGAAGGCCTGCTGCTGCTCGTGCACGGCGAGGTCACCGACCCCGAGGTCGACGTCTTCGACCGCGAGGCGGTGTTCATCGAACGCGTGATGCAGCCGCTGCGCCAGGACTTCCCCGAACTGAAGATCGTCTTCGAGCACATCACGACGAAAGAGGCCGCCGACTACGTGGCCGGGACCGACGCGCACACCGCCGCGACGATCACCGCGCACCACCTGCTGTACAGCCGCAACGCGCTGTTCGTCGGCGGCTTGAGGCCGCATTACTACTGCCTGCCGGTGTTGAAGCGCGAAGTCCACCGGCGTGCGCTCGTCGCCGCCGCCACCTCGGGCAGCGCGAAGTTCTTCCTCGGCACCGACAGCGCGCCGCACGCGGCGGCGATGAAGGAGCAGTCGGTCTGCGGCGCCGGCTGTTTCACCGCGCCGGCGGCGCTCGAGTTGTACGCCGAGGCCTTCGACGGCGCCGGCGCGCTGGACCGGCTCGAAGCCTTCGCCAGCTTCCACGGCCCCGATTTCTACGGCCTGCCGCGCAACCGCGACCGCGTGACATTGCGCCGCGACGCGTGGACGCTGCCCGAGACGCTGCCCTTCGGCGACGCGCTCGTCAAGCCGCTGCGCGCCGGCGAAACCCTGAACTGGAGACTCGCATGACCACCGACCGCGTGATGCTGCTGATCGATGCCGACAACGTCTCGGTCGACGTGATCGAGCAGGCCGTCGCCAAGCTGCTCGCCGAGCATGGCGCGCTGCACGTGCGGCGCGCCTACTGCACCGCGGAGAGCGCGCTCAAGCACCAGCTGCTCTTCAAGCGGCTGTCGATCCGGCCGATGGTCAACCTCGCCGCGGGCAAGAACTCGACCGACATCGCGCTGGCCGTCGACGCGATCGACCTCGTGCTCGCCGAACGCCCCGACGTGGTGGCGATCGCGTCGTCCGACTCCGATTTCGCGCCTCTCGTCAGCCGCCTGCGCGAGAAGGGTTGCCGCGTGGTCGGCTTCGGCCAGCAAGGCAAGACCGGCGACGAGACGCAAGCCGCCTACGACGACTACACCGTGCTCGAGCACCGCAAGGCCGGCGCGACCCGTGCCGGTGCGGCCAAGGTGCCGGCGAAGAAGACGGTGCGGCGCAAGAAGGCCGAGCCCGCGGACGTCGCACCGGTGCCGGCCGCACCGCCGCCGATGCCCGACAAGGTGCGCCAGATCCTGGCGGCGCTGCCCGAGCTGGTGCGCGGCGACACCGTCGAGCTGCGCGTGGCGGCCGAGCGGCTGCGTGCGGCCGACCTGCTGGGCAAGAGCGCGGCGTCGCCCAAGCTGTTCCGCCTGTTCCCGGAGCGCTTCGAGCTGCTGCCCGAGAAGGCACCGAACCAGGTTCGCCTGCGCGTCTGATCCAAGTCCCTTCGCGGCCCGGGCCCGACCGCGGCCGGGCTTGAATCGGGGAGCGCCGCCCTAACATCCACGCTGTCTTCTTCAGGGGCGTCCTCGCCGACGCCGTGACCATGAAACGCGTGCTGCTGTTCGTCGTGACCAATCTGGCCGTGATGCTGGTGCTGGGCATCGTCGCCAACCTGCTCGGCGTCAACCGCTTTCTCGGCGCCAACGGGCTGAACCTGGGCCAGTTGCTCGGCTTCGCGCTCGTGTTCGGTTTCGGCGGCGCGATCATCTCGCTGCTGATGAGCAAGCCGATCGCCAAGTGGAGCACCGGCGCGGCGGTCATCAACGACTCCACCGACCCGACGCACCGCTGGATCGTCGGCGTCGTGCAGCGCTTCGCGCAAAAGGCCGGCATCGGCATGCCCGAGGTCGCGATCTTCGAAGGCGAGCCGAACGCCTTCGCCACCGGCGCGTTCCGCAACTCGGCGCTCGTCGCGGTCTCGACCGGCTTGCTGCGCAACATGAGCCGCGACGAGGTCGAGGCGGTGATCGGCCACGAGATCAGCCACGTCGCGAACGGCGACATGGTGACGATGACGCTGATCCAGGGCGTGATGAACACCTTCGTCGTCTTCCTCTCGCGCGTGATCGGCTACTTCGTCGACAAGGTCGTGCTGCGCAACGAGCGCGACGGCCCGGGCATCGGCTACTACATCACGACGGTCGTGCTCGACATCGCGCTCGGCGTGCTCGCCGCGATCATCGTCGCCGCCTTCTCGCGCCACCGCGAATACCGTGCCGACGCCGGTGCCGCGGCGCTGATGGGCAGCAAGCAGCCGATGATCAACGCGCTCGCGCGGCTGGGCGGGCTCGACCCGGGCCAGCTGCCGCAGTCTGTGGCGACGATGGGCATCAACAGCCGGCCGAGCGGGCTGATGGCGCTGTTCGCGAGCCACCCGCCGATCGAGGACCGGATCCGCGCTCTGCAGCAGGCCTGAGCCCGGGCCGCGCCGTCCGCGCGGACGGCATACTCGGGGCGATGTCGGTCTCGCGGTGGAGTTGGTGGCTGGGGGTCGTGCTCGCGTTCGCCGCCGGCTTGGCAGTGGCGCTGCACTGGGCCCCGCGCACCTTCAACGTCCCGGCGGCGGCCCAGCCGGCGGCTTCGGCGCCGCTGCCGCCGGCCTTCGTTGCGCCGCCGAGCGAAGCCGCGCGGCGCGTGCAGGAGGATCTGGCGTGGGCCGATGCCGGGGCCTGGCCTCAACCCGGCAGGAAGCCTTCGATCGAGAGGTAGCGCTCGCCGGTGTCGTAGTTGAAGCCGAGCACCCGGCTCGCGGCCGGCAGTTCGGGCAGTTTCTGCGCGATCGCGGCCAGCGTCGCGCCGCTGGAGATGCCGACCAGCAGCCCTTCCTCGCGCGCGCTGCGGCGCGCCATCTCGCGTGCCGCCTCGGCGTCGACCTGGATCACGCCGTCGAGCAGGTCGGTGTGCAGGTTGGTCGGCACGAAGCCGGCGCCGATGCCCTGGATCGGGTGCGGCGCGGGCGGGCCGCCGCTGATGACCGGGACTGGCGCTGGGCTCGACGGCGAAGACCTTCAGCGCTGGCCAGCGCGCCTTCAGCACCTTCGCGCAGCCGCTGAGGTGGCCGCCGGTGCCGACGCCGGTGATCATCACGTCCAGGCCGTCGGGGAAGTCGCGCACGATCTCCTCGGCGGTGGTGCGCGCGTGCACCGTCGACGTTGGCCGGGTTCTCGAACTGCTGCGGCATCCACGCGCCGGGCGTCGCCGCGACGAGTTCCTGCGCGCGTGCGATCGAGCCCTTCATCCCCTTCTCGCGCGGCGTCAGCTCGAAGCTCGCGCCGTAGGCCAGCATCAGCCGGCGGCGCTCGACGCTCATGCTGTCGGGCATCACGAGGACCAGCTTGTAGCCCTTCACCGCCGCCACCATCGCCAGCCCGATGCCGGTGTTGCCCGAGGTCGGCTCGACGATGGTGCCGCCGGGCTCGAGCGCGCCGCGGGCCTCGGCGTCCTCGACCATCGCCAGCGCGATGCGGTCCTTGATCGAGCCGCCCGGGTTGCTGCGCTCGGACTTGATCCAGACCTCGCGGCCGGCGCCGAACAGGCGGTTGATGCGGATGTGGGGCGTGTTGCCGATGGTGGCGAGAACGTTGTCGGCTTTCATGCGGTGTCTCCGAAGATAATGGCCGGGTGAAGCGGGCCAGACCGCCGCCGGTGCGAGCGTGGAAACACGGCACGGGAGGAAGGTCCGGACTGCACAGGGCAGCGTAGCAGCTAACGGCTGTCCACCGCGAGGTGAGGATCAGAGCAACAGAGACGAGTCGGTGTCGGGGTTCCCGTGCCGGGTGCTCTGCGAGGGGCCGGCGCAAGCCGGTTGCCGGGTGGCGCAGGCCGCCCGGCCGCGGCGCGAGCCGCGACCGAGCAGCCACCCGATGCGGGGCCAAAGCCCCGCATCGGGTGAAACGGGCAATCTCTACGCGCAGCAATACCAAGTAGGCCGGCGATGATGCGGCCCGCAGAGCCGGCGGGTAGGTAGCACCGAGCCGGTGGGCGACCACCGGCCCAGAGGAATGGCGGTCACGCCGGGGCTTCGCAAGAAGCTCCGGCTGCACAGAATCCGGCCTATCGGCCCACTTCACACTTTCTTGTCCGCGGCCGCGCTCAGCCTTCGAGCGCGGCCACGTCGGCGGTCAGGCGCACGACCGCCTCGTTGCTGCTGCGCAGCAGGTTGCGCAGCAGCTGCAGCATCAGGTCGGGCCGCTCGGCTTCGAGCCGGGTCAGCGCCGCGCTCGGCAGCACATGGCATTCGCAGCGCGTGTCGGCACGGATGTCGGCCGAGCGCTGGCCGCCGGAAAGCAGCGCCGCCTCGCCGAAGCCCATCCCGGCGGTCAGCGTCGAGAGGCGCCGCTGACCGCCCTGCGCCAGCGCGATGACCACGCTGACTTCGCCGCGCAGCAGCAGGTACAGCGCGTCGGCCGGGTCGCCGCGACGCACGATCGTCGCTCCGGGCTCGTAGCTCCGGTGTTCGCCCGCGGCCTCGAGCGCGGCGATGTCCTCGGCGCTCGCCCCGCCGCACAAGGGGTGTTCGGCCAGGCCGGTCGACGCCGTTCGGTCCGACGGCACGCCATGGCGCGCGAGCAGTGCGCGCTCGCACCATTCGAGGCCGAGGTCGAGCTGCGGCTGGAAGCTGACCGCACCGGCGCAGCGCGGGTCGAGATCGGCCGCGAACGACGCCAGCAACCCGTCGCGCCGCACGCGCGTGAACACGAGCTGCTGGCCGCGCGCCGCGCAGCCACCGACGAGCGCGGCGAGCAGCCGCGTCGCCGCCGCGTCGGCCTGCGTCACGCGCTTGAAGTCGAGCACGGCGAATTCCAGCGCCGCACCGGCGTCGACGATCGCGCGCAGCACCGGCTCGAGCGGTCGCGAAGCGCAGGTCGCCCTGCAGCTCGAACACCAGCGTGCCTGCACCGTGGGCGTCGAGCACCCGCGTCTCCTGCGCGCTGCGGCGCCGCTTGGAGCGCATCTCGGCGAGCGTGTAGCGCGCGCGCACCGTCGACGACGCGGCCCGTGGCGGGCGCAGGAAGTGCAGCCCGAGCTCGCGCGAGATGGCCTCGCAGACCTGGACCCCGCGCACGCTGTTGCCGCGCTCGTCGAGCGCTGGCGAGAACACGCCCACGCCCAGCTGGCCCGGGAGCACCGCGACGATGCCGCCGCCGACGCCGCTCTTGGCCGGCATGCCGACGCGGTAGACCCATTCGCCGGTGAAGTCGTAGACGCCGCAGGTGGTCATCACGCTCAGGATCGAGCCGACGGCCTCGGCGTCCACCGCGCGTTCGCCGCTGACCGGATGGACGCCGCCGTTGGCCAGCGTCGCGCCGATCAGCGCGAGGTCGCGGCAGTCGATGCGCACCGAGCATTGCCTGAAGTACAGCTCGAGCGCCGCTTCGGGGTCCTCGCTCAGGATGTCGTAGTTGCGCAGCAGGTGGCCGATCGCGCGGTTGCGGTGGCCGGTGGCGCGCTCGGACTCGAACACCGCGTCGTCGATGTCGAGCGGCCGGCCGGCATAGGCCGACAGCGCGCCGAGCACGCGCGCGAGCCGCTCGGCGGGCGTGGCGCCGCCGACGAGCGAGGTCGTCGCGATCGCGCCGGCGTTGATCATCGGGTTCAGCGGCCGGCCGCTGCCCGGTTCGAGGCTGATCGAGTTGAAGGCCTCGCCCGACGGCTCGACCCCGACCGCCTGGCGCACGCGGTCGGCGCCGCGGTCTTCCAGCGCGATGCCGTAGACCAGCGGCTTGGAGATCGACTGGATCGTGAAGCGCTGCCGCGTCGCGCCGACCTCGTAGACCTGGCCGTCGACGGTGGCGATGACGATGCCGAACCAGGACGGGTCGGCGCGTGCCAGTTCGGGGATGTAGGTCGCGACCCGGCCGTGGTCCAGCGGCGCGAAGCGTTCGTGCAGGCCGTCGAGGAAGGCCTGGATCGGCGAGGCCGGCGCGGTGCGCAGTTCTGAGCATGTCATGCCCGGCCCTCGCAATTTTCGTGCGCGCCGATAGACTCCCGCGTTTTCGTGCATCGATGAACCCCGACGCCCAAACCCTCTGGCGCGGCCCGCGCTGGACGCTGGCGGTGCTGCTGGCCTGCCTGGGCATGCTCGGGCCGTTCTCGATCGACACCTACCTGCCGGCGTTCTCCGGCATCGCGACGTCGATCGGCGCGACGCCGGTGCAGATGCAGCAGACGCTGTCGAGCTACCTGCTCGGCTTCGCGCTGATGAACCTGTTCCACGGTGCGCTGTCCGACAGCTTCGGCCGCCGGCCGGTCGTGCTCTGGGGGATGGCGCTGTTCACGCTGGCCTCGGTGGGCTGCGCGCTGTCGAACTCCATCGGCTGGCTGGTCCTGTTCCGCGCCGTGCAGGGCATGTCGGCGGGGGCCGGCATCGTCGTCTCGCGCGCGATCATCCGCGACATGTTCCCGCCCGTCGACGCGCAGCGCGTGATGTCGCAGGTGACGATCTACTTCGGCGTCGCGCCGGCCGTCGCGCCGATGGTCGGCGGCTTCCTGTTCGTGCACGCGAACTGGCATTCGATCTTCTGGTTCCTGGCGCTGGTCGGCAGCGCGCTGTGGTTGGGCAACTGGCGGCTGCTGCCCGAGACCCTGCACGAGAGCCAGGCGCAGCGCTTCGACGTGCGCACGCTGCTGCGCGGCTACTGGGGCATGGTGCGCAGCCCGCGCTTCATGATGCTGGTGGTGGCCAGCGGCGTGCCGTTCAACGGCATGTTCCTCTACGTGCTGTCGGCACCGGTCTTCCTGGGCCAGCACCTGCATCTGGCGCCGGGCCAGTTCTTCTGGTTCTTCGTGCTCACCATTGGCGGCATCATGGGTGGGGCCTGGCTGTCGGGCCGGCTGGCCGGGCGCATCAAGCCGCGCCACCAGATCCGGCACGGCTTCGTGATCATGCTCGTCGTCTCGCTCGTCAACGTGACGCTGAACCTGCTCTTCACGCCGCAGGCCTGGTGGGCGCTGCTGCCGATCGCGGTGTTCGCCTTCGGCTGGGCGTTGATGGTGCCGGTGGTCACGCTGCTCGTGCTCGACCTCGCGCCCGAGCGGCGCGGCATGGCGTCGTCGGTGCAGGCCTGCATCGGCAGCCTGGCCAACGCGCTGGTCGCCGGCGTGGTCGCGCCGCTGGTCATGCATTCGACGGTCTGGCTGGCCGTCGCGTCGCTGGCGATGATGGCGATCGGCGTCGCCGCCTGGATCTGGGTCAAGCCGCGCGTGGCCTGAGAGGCGCCGAGGACTCAAGCGCCGCAGCGCCGTGCCGATAACGAAGACGGACCCGGCACCTCATGACCCCCTCTCGGACCCCCCTGTCGATCGGACTGCTCGCTGCCGCGCTGTGCGCGCTGGCGAGCGGCCGCGTGGCCGCGCGTGAGACGGTCCCGGCCGCGCGGCCGGCGGTGGCGCATCCGGCGGCCGCCGAGTCGGAGGGCCTGTCGATGGAGCGCCTGCGCGAACGCCTGGCCGAGAAGCTCGGTGCCACCCGTCCGCCCGGCAGCAGCGACCCGAACGTGCTGCGCGTGGTCACCAAGCCGGCGGCGCCGGCGTCCGCGCCGCGCTGACGACCGCGCGTCCCGTCGTCCGGGTTCAGGCGCCGGTGCGCCGGTGCCCGAGCAGCAGCAGCGGCCACAACCACAGGCTGGCCAGCCACAACAGCACGCGCCGCGGCGACAGCGGCCGCGTCTCGTGGCGTGCCACGCGCGCGAACAGCACGCCGGCGCCGACCAGCACGTAGAGCAGCAACGCGGCGTAGATCGCCACGCGCAGGCCATAGCGGTCGGCCACCCCATCGCCCGCCCAGCGCGCCAGCAGTGCTGCCAGCGGCACCGACGCGAGCACCGCCAGCGCGACACCGGCGAGCGCGTGGCGCAACTTCCACAGCGGATCGTTTTCGTGGGTCAAAGTGGGGCCGGGGTTGGGGGTCGGGGACTGCCTTGATCTAACAAAGCACTTTCATTGCATCCCTCAAGTCCTTCATTTTGAACGACTTTTTACATCAATCCTGGTCTGAAAGAGTCTTTGTAAGTCCTTGATTTGATTGAATTTTCGGCCCCTTCGCCCATTGACCGGCGCCTCCTGCCTCGGGTAAAGTGCAGGAAAGTAGATTTCTGTGGGGTTTCGTGCCTTCTTTTGCTTTCAGGGGTGGTCCGGTGCTGACGCTGGACGCGAAGGGGCGGATCACCGTCCCGGCGCGGTACCGCGACGTGCTGGTCTCGACCGTGGCTGGGCAGATGGTGGTGGCGAAGAACCCGGCGGGCTGCCTGACGCTGTACCCGAAGCCGGTCTGGGAGACCTTCGAGGCCGAACTGGCGCGCCTGCCGATGAAGTACGAGAGCTGGCGCCGGCTGTACATCGGCAGCGCCACCGACGTCGAGATCGACGCCGCCTCGCGCGTGCTGGTGCCGCCCGAGCTGCGTGCCTGGGCCGCTCTGGAACGCGAAGTGGTGTTCATGGGCGTCGGCGACAAGTTCGAATTGTGGGACAAGGCCCGCTACGAAGCGGGCGAGGCGCTCGCCATTGCCGCCGGCCTGCCCGAAGAGCTGCAGAACAAGGTCCCGGGATGATCCCGATGGGTCCGGTGGTCACTGCCCCGATGAATGCGGGGCAGCCCGCGCGCACGCACACCACCGTGCTGCTCGCCGAAGCGGTGCAGGCCCTGGTGACGCGGCCCGACGGCCTCTACGTCGACGGCACCTTCGGCCGCGGCGGCCATTCGCGCGCGCTGCTCGCGCAGCTGGCGCCGGGGGCGCGGCTGATCGCGTTCGACAAGGATCCGGAGGCGGTGGCCGAGGGCGGGCGCATCGGCGATGCGCGCTTCGAGATCCGCCATGCCAGCTTCGCCGAGATGCGCGCCGAGCTGCAGGCGATGGGCGTCACGCGCGTCGACGGCGTGCTGCTCGACCTGGGCGTCAGCTCGCCGCAGATCGACAGCCCCGAGCGCGGCTTCAGCTTCCGCTTCGATGCGCCGCTGGACATGCGCATGGACACGACCCGGGGCGAGACCGCCGCGGACTTTCTCGCTCGCGCCGACGAGCGCACCCTTGCACAGGTGATCCGCGACTATGGGGAAGAACGGTTTGCTGTACCGATTGCAAAGGCGATTGTTGCTCGCCGGCAGGGCGGGGCTCCCGTTCGAACCACCGCCGAGCTTTCCGCGCTCGTGGCTCGCGCCGTCAAGACCCGCGAAGCGGGCCAGGACCCTGCAACGCGCACATTTCAAGCTCTTCGGATTTTCGTCAACGCCGAGCTTGAGGCGCTCGAACAAGGGCTGAACGCGGCGCTCGAGCTGCTCGCGCCGGGCGGCCGGCTGGTCGTGATCAGCTTCCATTCGCTGGAAGATCGGATCGTGAAGACCTTCATCGCGCGCGAGAGCCGCGACGAATACGACCGGCGCGCGCCGTTCGCGCCGCCGAAGGCGCTGCGCCTGCACGCGCTGGCGCGCGTCAAGCCCGGGCCGACCGAGGTCGCCACGAACCCGCGCGCGCGCTCGGCGCTGATGCGCGTGGCCGAGCGCACCGAGGCGGTCGCGTGATGAAGCTCAACGCGCTGCTGCTCGCCGCGCTGCTCGCCAGCGCGCTGCTTCTCGTGAAGACGGCCTACGAAGGCCGGCGCCTGTTCGCCGCGCTGGACAAGGCGCGTGGCGACGAGCAGCAGCTCGACATCGACTACAAGCGCCTCGACGCCGAGCGCCAGGCGCAGGCCACGCCGCTGCGCGTGGAGCGCGTCGCGCGCGACAAGCTCGGCATGCGCTCCGCCACGCCGGCCGTCACCCAGTACGTCAGCGACCCGGTGGCGCAAGCCGCTTCGGGCGCGGCCTCGGGAGCCGCGCGATGAGCCGTGACGGCAGTCGCGGCCCGCGCGGCAGCGGCCGCCCTGCCGCGCCCAGCGTGCGCAGCGTCAACTACGCGACCAGCCCGCTGCTGGCGAGCAAGACGCCGCCCTGGCGCTCGCGCTTCATCGTCGCGATGGTCGGCGCCGCCTTCCTGCTGCTGCTCGGCCGCGCGGTGTGGGTGCAGATCATCGCCACCGGCTTCTACCAGAAGCAGGGCGATCTGCGATTCGTGCACCGGCTCGAGTTGCCGGCCAGCCGCGGCCGAATCCTCGACCGCAACGGCCTCGTGCTCGCGACCTCGGTGCCGGCGCCGTCGGTCTGGGCGCTGCCGAAGGACTTCGAGGCCGACACCGCGCAGCGCGCGGCGCTCGCCCGGCTGCTGGGCATGACGCGCGCCGAGCTGCAGAGCCGGCTCGACGGCAACCCGAACTTCGTCTGGCTGCGCCGCCAGGTCGACGACTCGGTCTGGGCACGTGCCAAGGCGTTGGGCATCAAGGGCCTGTACCAGGTGCGCGAATACAAGCGCGAGTACCCCGAGGGCGAAGCCGCGGCGCACGTCGTCGGCTTCACGAACTTCGAGGAGAAGGGCCAGGAGGGCATCGAGCTCGCGTTCCAGAAGCAGCTGCAGGGCCGGCCCGGCCTGCGCACCGTCGTGAAGGACCGCCTCGGCCGCGTGATCGAAGACGTCGGCCAGCAGCTCGACGCGGTGAACGGCCAGGACATCCAGCTCTCGATCGACTCCAAGGTCCAGTTCTTCGCCTACCAGCGGCTGCGCGACGCGGTCATCGAGCATGGCGCGAAGGGCGGCAGCGCGGTCGTGCTGGACGCGCGCACCGGCGAGGTGCTGGCGATGGCCAACTATCCGAGCTACGACCCGGCCAACCGCCGCAACCTGGCCGGCGGCGTGCTGCGCAACCGGGCCGTGACCGACACCTTCGAGCCCGGCTCGACGATGAAGCCCTTCACCGTCTCGCTCGCGCTGCAGACGCACCTCGTCACGCCCGACACGCTGATCGACACCAGCCCCGGCCGGATCACGATCACCGGCTCGACGATCTCGGATTCGCACCCGAACGGCGTGCTCAGCGTCGCCCAGGTGATCCAGAAGTCGAGCAACGTCGGCACCGTGAAGATGGCGCTGCGCCTGCAACCGCGCCAGATGTGGGACGTGTTCACCGCGGTCGGTATCGGCCAGAAGCCGCCGATCGACTTCCCCGGCGTCGTCACCGGCCGGCTGCGCCCGTACAAGACCTGGCGCCCGATCGAACAGGCGACGATGGCCTACGGCTACGGTCTGTCGGTGAGCCTGCTCCAGCTCGCGCACGCGTACACCGTGTTCACGCGCGACGGCGAGGTGATCCCGGTCACGCTGCACAAGCTCGACGGCCCGCCCGCCGGCGTGCGCGTCTATTCGCCCGAAGTCGCCGCCGAGATGCGCTCGATGCTGCACCTGGTCACGCTGCCCGGCGGCACCGCGACGCAGGCGCAGGCGATCGGCTACTCGGTCGGCGGCAAGACCGGCACCGCGTACAAGCAGGAAGGCCGAGGCTACGACGAGCACAAGTACCGTTCGTGGTTCGTCGGCATCGCACCGATCTCGCAGCCGAGGCTGATCGTCGCGGTGATGGTCGACGAGCCGAGCAAGGGCTCGTACTTCGGCGGCGACGTCGCCGGCCCGGTGTTCAGCCAGGTGGTGCAGAACACGCTGCGCATGATGGGCGTGCCGCCGGACATCCCGGTGCAGGACCAGATCGTCGCCCAGCCGGCGGCGGCCGAGCGCGAGAGTCCCTAGATGACGCTCGAGCGACTGACCACGCCCGACACGGCCGTCGCCTGGCTGCGAGCGGCCGTGCGCGGCACGCTGCGCACCGACAGCCGCCAGGTCCGGCCCGGCGACGCTTTCATCGCCTGGCCGGGCCACGCCAGCGACGGCCGTCGCTTCGTCGCCCAGGCCTTGCAGGCCGGTGCCGCGGCCTGCCTGGTCGAGGCCGACGGCGTCGAGGCTTTCGCGTTCGACGACGGGCGCATCAAGGCCTTGCCCGCGCTGAAGGCGGCCACCGGCGTCATCGCCGACGCCTGGTTCGGCTCGCCGAGCCGGCAGCTGCAGGTGCTGGCCACCACCGGCACGAACGGCAAGACCTCCACCGCCTGGTGGATCGCGCAGGCCTTGACGGGGCTGGGCCGGCGCTGCGGCGTGATCGGCACGCTCGGGATCGGCGAGCCTGCGGGGGCGGTCGAGGCCACCGGCCTGACGACGCCGGACCCGGTGACGCTGCACGCGGCGCTGCGCCGTTTCGTCGACGCCGGCTTCCAGGCCTGCGCGATCGAGGCGTCGTCGATCGGGATCGTCGAGGAACGGCTCGCCGGCCTGAACATCGCCGTGGCACTGTTCACCAACCTCACGCGCGACCACCTCGACTACCACGGCTCGATGCAGGCCTACGGCGAGGCCAAGCGCCGGCTGTTCGCGTGGCCGAACTTGTGCGCGGCGGTGATCAACATCGACGACGCGTTCGGTGCCGAACTGGCGACCCAGGCCGCGGCGCTCGACGGCTGGACCGTCTCGGTCGGTCGTCCCGCGCGACTGGTCGCGCAGCGGGTGCGCTACGAGGACGGCGGCCTCGCCTTCGACGTCGTCGAGGGCGAGCAGCGCGTGCCGCTGCGCAGCGCATTGATCGGCGAGTACAACGTGCACAACCTGCTCGTCGTGCTCGGCGGCCTGCGCGCGCTGGGCGTGCCCTTGGCCGACGCCGTGGCCTGCGTGCCGGCGCTCGCACCCGTGCCCGGCCGGCTGCAGCGCGTGGACGGCCGCGACCTCGACGTCGTGGTCGACTACGCGCACACGCCGGACGCACTGGAAAAGGCCTTGCAGGCGCTGCGCCCGCTGGCCCAGGCACGCAGCGGCCGGCTGTGGTGCGTGTTCGGCTGCGGCGGCAACCGTGACGCCAGCAAGCGCCCGCTGATGGGGGCGATCGCCGCCCGCCTGGCCGAGCGAGTGGTCGTCACCAGCGACAACCCGCGCGACGAGGCGCCTTGCTTCATCCTGTCGCAGATCCTGGCCGGCGTCGTCGGCTGCGGCCGCGTCGACGTCATCGAGGACCGCCGCGAGGCCATTGCCCACGCGGTGCGCAGCGCGGCCGCGGGCGACGTGATCCTGCTTGCCGGCAAGGGCCACGAGGACTACCAGGAAGTGGCCGGCCGGCGGCTGCCGTTCTCCGACCTGGCCGAAGCCCGCGCGGCGCTCGCGGCGCGCCAGGAGGTCGTCGCATGATGACCTTGCAGCAAGCCCAGGCCCTGCTGAGCGACGCGCGACTCGTCGGTGCCGGCGACACGCGGTTCGAGCGCGTGCACAGCGACACGCGCAGCCTGCGCGCCGGTGACCTGTTCGTCGCGCTCAGCGGCGAGCGCTTCGACGCGCACGATTTCCTCGGCGCGGCCCGGGCCGCCGGCGCGGTGGCGGCGCTGGCCGAGCGCGGCCTGGAGGCGGCGTCGCTGCCCGGGCTGCAGGTGGCCGATTCGCTGGCGGCGCTGCAGCAGCTCGCCGCCGGCTGGCGCGCGAAGTTCGCCTTGCCGCTGATCGCGGTCACCGGCAGCAACGGCAAGACCACCGTCACGCAGATGATCGCGGCGATCCTGCAGGCCGCGTTCGGCGACGCCGCGTTCGCGACGATCGGCAACCTGAACAACCACATCGGCGTGCCGCTGACGCTGCTGCGCCTGCGCGAACACCATCGCGCCGGCGTCGTCGAGCTGGGCATGAACCACCCGGACGAGATCGCGCTGCTCGCGCGACTCGCCGCGCCGACCGTCGCCCTCGTCAACAACGCGCAGCGCGAGCACCAGGAATTCATGGCCGGCGTCGATGCGGTCGCGCGTGAGAACGGCCGCGTCATCGAGGCCTTGCCCGCCGACGGCACCGCCGTCTTCCCGGCCGACGACGCGTTCGCGCCGCTGTGGCACCACCTGGCCGGCGAGCGCCGCGTGCTGCGCTTTGCGCTGGACGACGCGCTCGGCGCCGCGGCCGAGATCACCGGCGCGGCGGCCTGGGCTGGCGACCGCTGGCAGCTCGAGCTGCACGCGCCGGCGGGCCGCGTCGCCACCGAGCTGCGCGTGGCCGGCCGCCACAACGCGAAGAACGCCGTTGCCGCCGCGGCCTGTGCGCTTGCGGCGGGGGTGCCGCTGGACGCGGTGGCGCGCGGCCTGGCCGCGTTCGAGCCGGTGGCCGGCCGCTCGCAGGTCACGCGGCTGCGGTTTGGCGCGCGCGAGCTCACGCTCGTCGACGACAGCTACAACGCCAACCCCGATTCGGTGCTCGCCGCGGTCGACCTGCTCGCGGCGCTGCCCGGTCCGCGCTGGCTCGTGCTCGGCGACATGGGCGAGGTCGGCAGCCGCGGCCCGGCGTTCCATGCCGAGGTCGGCGAGCGCGCCCGCGAGCGCGGCATCGAGACCGTCTGGACCGCCGGAACGCTGTCGGCCACGGTCGGCGCGACGCGCCACTTCGACACCGTCGCCGCGCTGCTGCAAGCCTTGCCGCAGGCGCCGGCGGCGGCTTCGGCGCTCGTCAAGGGATCGCGCTTCATGGCGATGGAGCAGGTCGTGCACGCACTTCGCAAAGGATCCGACTGATGCTGCTCGCCCTCAGCCAGCTGCTGACCACGCTGTACCCCGAACAGCTCGGGTTCCTGCGCGTGTTCCAGTACCTGACCTTCCGCGCCGTGCTCGCCGCGATGACCTCGCTGCTCATCGGGCTGGCGTTCGGCCCCTGGGTCATCCGCCGCCTGACCGAGATGAAGATCGGCCAGCCGATCCGCGAGTACGGCGTGCATGCGCACCTGGACAAGCGCGGCACGCCGACGATGGGCGGCGTGCTGGTGCTGATCGGCATCGGCGTCTCGACGCTGCTGTGGTTCGACTGGACGAACCGCTTCGTCTGGATCGTGATGGTCGTGACCTTCGGCTTCGGCACGATCGGCTGGGTCGACGACTGGCGCAAGGTCGTGCGCAAGGACCCCGAAGGCATGCGTTCGCGCGAGAAGTTCTTCTGGATGTCGCTGATCGGCCTGGTCGCCGCGCTGTACCTCGCGTTCAGCGTCTCCGAGACCTCGAACCTGCGCGTCGCCGAGCTGTTCCTGCGCTGGGTGAGCAGCGGCTTCTCGACCGACCTGCCGCCCAAGGCCGATCTGATGGTGCCGTTCTTCAAGACGGTGAGCTACCCGCTCGGCGTGTTCGGCTTCATCGCGCTGAGCTGGTTCGTCATCGTCGGCGCCAGCAACGCGGTCAACTTCACCGACGGGCTGGACGGCCTGGCGATCATGCCGGTGGTGATGGTCGGCAGCGCCTTGGGCGTGTTCGCCTACATCACCGGCAACGCGGTGTTCAGCCGCTATTTGCTGTTCCCGCACATCCCGGGCGCGGGCGAGCTGCTCGTCTTCTGCGCCGCGATGGCCGGCGCCGGGCTGGCCTTCCTGTGGTTCAACGCGAACCCGGCGCAGGTCTTCATGGGCGACGTCGGCGCGCTCTCGCTCGGCGGCGCCTTGGGCACCATCGCCGTCATCACGCGCCAGGAGATCGTGCTCGGCATCATGGGCGGCATCTTCGTCGCCGAGGCGCTCTCGGTGATGATCCAGGTGATCTGGTTCAAGGTCACCAAGCGCCGCTACGGCGTGGGCCGGCGCGTCTTCCTGATGGCGCCGCTGCACCATCATTTCGAGAAGAAGGGCTGGGCCGAGACCCAGGTCGTGGTGCGCTTCTGGATCATCACGATGCTGCTGTGCCTGATCGGGCTGGCGAGCCTGAAGTTGCGGTAATGAAGCCCCCACGCTCGCTCTCGCTCGCTGCCCCCCGTGGGGGCGCCTGCTATGGACCGGCGGAGCCGGATCCATGCAGGGCCTTGGTCATGCAGGTGCGGACATGAACGAATTGACGGTGCTGATCCTGGGCCTCGGCGCTTCGGGCCTGGCGATGGCGCGCTGGTGCACGCGGCGCGGCTTCGCCGTGCGGGTCTGGGACTCGCGCGAGGTGCCGCCGGCGGCCGAGGCGCTGCACGCCGACTGCCCGGACGCGCAGCGCCTGCGCGGCGAGCTGAGCCCGGCGCAGCTCGACGGCGTGGACCGCGTGCTGAAGAGCCCGGGACTGTCGCCCTACGACGCGCGCATCGCGCCGCTGCTGCAGGAAGCGCGTCATCGCGGCCTGCCGGTGCAGGGCGAGCTGGACCTGTTCGTCGAGGCGCTCGCGGCGCTGAAGGCCGAGCGCGGCTACGCGCCGCGCCTGCTCGCCATCACCGGCACCAACGGCAAGACGACGACCACCGCGATGACCGCGCTGCTCGTCGAGCGCGCCGGCCGCAGCGTGGCGACCGCCGGCAACATCGGTCCGACGATGCTCGACACGCTGATCGAGCGGCTCGAGGCGCCGCCCGAGGTCTGGGTGCTCGAGCTGTCGAGCTTCCAGCTCGACGGCGTGGTGGGCTTCGAGCCCGACGCCGCGGCGGTGCTCAACCTGACGCAGGACCACCTGGACTGGCACGGCTCGATGGCCGCCTACGCCGCCGCGAAGGCGCGCGTCTTCGGGTCGCGCACGCTGCGCGTGATCAACCGCGACGATGCGCTCGTCGAGGCGATGGCGCCGCCGGAGCTGGTGGCCGCCAAGGGCAGGGCCAAGGCCGGCCCGCTGCCGCCGGCCGTCGTGCGCTTCGGGCTGGACGCGCCGCGCCGGCCGGGCGACTTCGGCCTGGTGGTCGAGAACGGCATGGCCTGGCTGGTGCGCGCGCTGCCGGCCGACGAGACCGTCAAGCCGCGCAAGGACGAGGAGGTCGAGATCCACCTCCAGCGCCTGATGCCGGCCGACGCCTTGCGCGTGCGCGGTCGCCACAACGCCGCCAACGCGCTCGCCGCGCTCGCGCTGGCCACCGCGATCGGCTGCCCGCTGAGCGTCTTGCTGCACGGGCTGCGCGAATACACCGGCGAACCGCACCGCGTGCAGCCGCTGGGCTTCGTCGGCGAGGTCGAGGCCGTCGACGACAGCAAGGGCACCAACGTCGGCGCGACGGTCGCCGCGCTCGAAGGCCTGGGCACCGACAAGGCGCCGGCCAAGCTGGTCGTGATCCTGGGCGGCGACGGCAAGGGGCAGGACTTCGCCCCGCTGGCGGTACCGGTGCAGCGCTACGCACGCGCGGTCGCGACGATAGGCCGGGACGCGGCGGCGATCGAGGCCGTGCTCGGCGGCGTGGCACTGCGCCGCTTCGACACGCTGGAGGCGGCCACCGCCTGGTGCTTCGAGCAGGCGCTGCCGGGCGACGCGGTGCTGCTGAGCCCGGCTTGCGCGAGCCTGGACATGTTCCGCGACTACGCCCACCGCGCCGAGGTCTTCGCCGGCATGGTGCGCTCGCTCGCGCAAGAACGGGGGCAGGCATGACGATCGCGAGCCTGGCGCCGATGGCCGCGCTGCGCGGCTGGTGGAGCGCGCGCCACGAGCGACGCGGCGCGCTGCCGGTGCGCGACGGCCTGGCCACCGGCCGTCCGGTGCGCGTGCTGTCCTTCGACCAGCCGCTCGTCGCGGTGGTCGGTGCGCTGCTCGCGTTCGGCATGGTGATGGTCTATTCGGCCTCGGTCGCGATGCACGACAGCCCGCGCTTCGCCAACGTGCCGACGACCTTCTTCCTGACCCGCCATCTGTTCTCGCTCACGGTCGGGCTGGTCACCGCGCTGGCGGTGGTGCAGGTGCCGATCGCGTTCTGGGAGAAGTACGCGTCGTGGATCTTCCTGATCTCGATCCTGCTCCTCGTCGCGGTGCTGCTGCCCTTCGTCGGCAAGGTGGTGAACAACTCGCGTCGCTGGATCCCGCTCGGCATCATGAACTTCCAGCCCTCGGAGCTGGCCAAGCTGACGATCGCGATGTACGCCGCCAGCTACATGGTGCGCAAGATGGACGTGAAGGAGAACTTCTTCCGCGCCGTCTGGCCGATGGTCGTCGCGGTGGCCTTCGTCGGTGCGCTGCTGCTGCGCCAGCCCGACATGGGCGCCTTCATCGTCATCGCGACGATCGCGATGGGCATCCTCTTCCTGGGCGGCGTCAACGGCCGGATGTTCCTGCTCATCGCGACCGTGATCGTCGCGACCTTCGCGCTCATCATCGCCTTCGACGACCTGCGCCGTGCCCGCATCCTGGCCTACCTGGACCCGTGGAACCCGAAGTACGCGCAGGGCAAGGCCTACCAGCTGACGCACTCGCTGATCGCCTTCGGCCGCGGCCAGATCTTCGGCCAGGGCCTGGGCGCCAGCGTCGAGAAGCTGCACTACCTGCCCGAGGCGCACACCGATTTCCTGCTCGCGGTGATCGGCGAGGAACTCGGCTTCGTCGGCGTCGCGGTCGTGATCGGCGCTGTTCTTCTGGCTCACCCGGCGCATCTTCGCGATCGGCCGCCAGGCGATCGCGCTCGACCGCGTCTTCGCCGGGCTGATGACGCAGGGCCTCGGCCTGTGGCTCGGCGCGCAGACCTTCATCAACATGGGCGTCAACCTCGGCGTGCTGCCGACCAAGGGCCTGACGCTGCCGCTGATGAGCTACGGCGGCTCGGCGATCCTGATCAACCTGATCTCGCTCGCCATCGTCGTGCGCGTCGACATCGAGAACCGGGCGCTCATGCGCGGAGGCCGCGCATGACGTGGGCCGCCGGAAGCTCGCTGGCGCTCGCGACCTCGCACGGGGCGGGCTCATGCAGCGGCCCGGCGAAGCCGGCTCCGCGCGGGGCAGCTGATCGACGGTGAGCGTGGAGGGCGCGCATGAGCTCACCTCGTGATCATGGCCGCGGGCACCGGCGGGCACATCGTCCCGGGGCTCGCCGTCGCCGCCGAGATGCAGCGGCGCGGCTGGAGCGTCAGCTGGCTGGGCACGCGCAGCGGCATGGAGAACCGGCTCGTGCCGCCGAGCGGCATCGCGCTCGACACGATCGGCTTCGCCGGCCTGCGCGGCAAGGGCTGGCTGCACACGCTGACCGGCGGACTGCGCCTGCTCAAGGCCTTCTGGGACTGCCTGGGGATCCTGCGCCGGCGCGGCGCGAACGCGGTGCTCGGCATGGGCGGCTACGTCTGCTTCCCGGGCGGGCTGATGGCCTCGCTGCTGGGCAAGCCGCTGCTGCTGGTCAATGCCGACGCGGCGCTGCTGCTGAGCAACCGCGCGCTGCTGCCGGTGGCCGACCGCGTGGCCTTCGGCTTCGACGGCGAGGCCGCGGCGAAGACGAAGCGCGCCGTCGTCACCGGCAACCCGGTGCGCGCCGAGATCGAGGCGCTGCCGGCGCCGGCCGTGCGCTACGCCGGCCGCAGCGGGCCGCTGCGCCTGCTCGTCGTCGGCGGCAGCCTGGGCGCGCAGGTGCTGAACGAGTGCTGCCGCAGGCGGTCGCCGCGCTGCCGGCGGCGGCGCGGCCGCAGGTCACGCACCAGACCGGCGCCGCCGAGCTCGACGCGGTGCGCGCGGCCTACGCCGGTGCCGGCATCAGCGCCGAGGTGCTGCCGTTCATCGACGACATGCCGCGCCGGCTCGCCGACTGCGACCTGATCGTCTGCCGCGCCGGCGCGATCACGGTCAGCGAGCTGTGCGCGGCCGGCGTGCCGGCGCTGCTGGTGCCGCTGGTCGTCAGCACCACCGCGCACCAGCGCGACAACGCCGAGTTCATGGCCGAGCACGGCGCCGCGCTGCACCTGCCGCAGACCGACCTGACGCCGGCGCGGCTGGCCGACGCTGCTGCGCGGCCTGACCCGCGACGACGCTGCTCGCGATGGCCGAAGCAAGGCGCGCGCGCTGGCGCGTCCGCACGCGGCGGCGCGCGTGGCCGACGAGATCGAGCGATTGGTGGCCGCCCATGAAGACACGCCGTCGAGCCGATCCACTTCGTCGAAGGACGCCACGGGTGCCGACGAAGCGCATCCGTCGCACCGCGAGGGGACGGCGCATGAAGCACGCCGTCAAGCACATCCACTTCGTCGGCGTCGGCGGCGCCGGCATGAGCGGCATCGCCGAGATCCTGCACAACCTGGGCTACCGCGTGTCGGGCTCGGACCAGGCCGCGAGCGCGACCACCGACCGCCTGGCCGCGCTCGGGCATGCGCGTCCTGATCGGCCACGACGCGGCGCACATCGCCGGCGCCGACGCGGTGGTGGTCTCGACCGCGGTGAAGAGCGACAACCCGGAGGTGATCGCCGCGCGCGCGCAGCGCATCCCGGTCGTGCCGCGCGCGGTGATGCTGGCCGAGCTGATGCGGCTGAAGCAGGGCATCGCGATCGCCGGCACGCACGGCAAGACGACGACGACCTCGCTCGTCACCAGCGTGCTCGCCGAGGCCGGGCTCGACCCGACCTTCGTGATCGGCGGCAAGCTGCTGTCGCGCCGGCGCGAACTCGCGCCTGGGCGCGGGCGAGTACATCGTCGTCGAGGCCGACGAGAGCGACGCCTCGTTCCTGAACCTGATGCCGGTGCTGGCGGTGGTGACCAACATCGACGCCGACCACATGGAGACCTACGGCCACGACTTCGCGACGTCTGCAGGCGGCCTTCGTCGACTTCCTGCACCGGATGCCGTTCTACGGCGCGGCCATCGTCTGCGCCGACGACCCCGGCGTGCGCTCGATCATGCCGATGATCTCGCGTCCGATCGTCAGCTACGGCCTCGGCGACGACGTGATGGTGCGCGCGGTCGACGTGAAGGCGCTGGCCGGCGGCCAGATGCGCTTCATCGTCCAGCGCCGCAACGGCACGCGGCTGCCCGACCTGGCGATCACGCTGAACCTGCCCGGCGTGCACAACGTGCGCAACGCGCTCGCCGCGATCGCGGTCGCGACCGAGCTCGAACTGCCCGACGCGCCCATCGTCAAGGCCCTGGCCGACTTCACCGGCGTCGGCCGGCGCTTCCAGCGTTACGGCGAGCTGCCGGTGGCCGCCGCCCAAGGCGGTGGCCGCTTCACGCTGATCGACGACTACGGCCACCACCCGGCCGAGATGGCGGCGGTGCTGGCCGCGGCGCGCGGCGCCTTCCCCGGCCGGCGCCTCGTGCTCGCTTTCCAGCCGCACCGCTACACCCGCACGCGCGACTGCTTCGAGGACTTCGTCAAGGTGATGGGCAGCGCCGACGCGGTGCTGCTGACCGAGGTCTATTCCGCCGGCGAGCCGCCGATCGTCGCCGCCGACGGCCGCGCGCTGGCCGCGGGCGCTGCGCGTCGCCGGCCAGGTCGACCCGGTGTTCGTCGACGAGATCGGCGCGCTGCCGGGCGCGATCGCCGAGTTCGCGCGCGACGGCGACGTCGTCATCGCGATGGGCGCCGGCTCGATGGGCGGCGTGCCGCCGAAGGTGGTCGAACTGACGGGAGCGCCTTCATGAATCTGGGAAAGGTGGCGGTGCTGATGGGCGGCACGAGTGCCGAGCGCGAGGTCTCGCTGATGTCGGGCACCGGCGTGCTGGCCGCGCTGCGCGCGCAGGGCGTCGACGCCACGCCTTCGATCCGGCCGAGCGCGACCTGTGGCGAGCTGAAGCGCGACGGCTTCGAGCGCGTCTTCATCGCGCTGCACGGCCGCCACGGCGAGGACGGCACGGTGCAGGGCGCGCTCGAGCTGCTGGGCATTCCGTACACCGGCTCGGGCGTGATGGCCAGCGCGATCGCGATGGACAAGGTGATGACCAAGCGCGTCTGGGTCGCCGAAGGGCTGCCGACGCCGCGCTGGATCTGGCTCGCGCCCGAGCGGCAGGCGCGCGAGGACGTCGTCGCCGTGCCCGACGCGCTCGGCCTGCCGCTGATCGTGAAGCCGCCGCGCGAGGGCTCGTCGATCGGCATCACCAAGGTCGTCGGCTACTCGCAGATGCAGGACGCGGTGAGCCTGGCCGCGCGCTACGACGCCGACGTGCTGTGCGAGGAGTTCGTCGACGGCGACGAGATCACCTGCGCGGTGCTCGGCAGCGGCGCGACGGCGCGCGCGCTGCCGGTGATCCGCATCGACGCGCCCGAGGGCAACTACGACTACGAGCACAAGTACTTCTCCGAGGACACCGGCTACCGCTGCCCGAGCGGCCTGCCGGCCGCAGAGGAGGCCGAGGCGCAGCGCCTGACGCTGGCCGCCTACCGCGCTCTGGGCTGCCGCGGCTGGGGCCGCGCCGACCTGATGCTGCGCACCGGTGGCGCGAACCCCGACCGCAAGCTCTTCCTGCTCGAGATGAACACCAGCCCCGGCATGACGAGCCACTCGCTGGTGCCGATGGCCGCCCGCGCCGCCGGCCTGAGCTACGAACGACTCTGCGTCGAGCTGCTCGCGCAGGCCACGCTGGACGCCGCCTGATGGCCACCGCGCGCACGTTCACCCGTTCCCGGCCGGGCGCCGCGCCGGCCGCGCTGCCGGCCGACGTGCGCCTGATGAACGCGGTGGCCGGCGCGATCTTCGTGCTCGCCGGTGCGGCGCTGCTCGCGCTCGGCGTGCTGTGGCTGACGCGGGCGCCGCTGTTCACGATCCGCGCGATCCGGCTCGACGGCGACCTGGCGCGCAACAACGTCACGACGATCCGCGCCACGGCGCTGCCGCTGCTGTCGGGCAACTTCTTCAGCATCGACCTGGCCAAGAGCCGCGACGCTTTCCAGGCCGTGCCCTGGGTCCGCCAGGCGGTGGTGCGCCGGGTCTGGCCGGACCGGCTGGCGGTGCGGCTCGAGGAGCAGCGCCCGGCCGCGATCTGGCAGGGCGACGAAGGCAGCGACCGCCTCGTCAACAGCTTCGGCGAGGTCTTCGACGCCAATGTCGGCGACGTCGAGGACGAAGGCCTGCCCAACTTCAGCGGCCCCGACGACAGCTCGGCCCCGATGCTGGCGATGTACACGCGGCTGCAGCCGGTGTTCCAGGGGCTGGACCAGGCCATCGCGACGCTGCACCTGTCGCGCCGCGGCTCGTGGAGCGTCACGCTGGACAGCGACGCGACGGTGCAGCTCGGCCGCGGCAGCGAGGACGAGGTCGTCGCGCGCTGCGCGCGCTTCGCGCGCACGCTGCCGCAGGTGACGGGGCGCTTCCACGAGCCGCTCGAATACGGCCGACCTGCGCCACACCGACGGCTATGCGGTGCGCTTGCACGGCGTGACAACGACATGCGAGCCACTGACGGGACGGGAGAACATGGCCAAGGACTACAAAGACCTGGTCTTCGGGCTGGACATCGGCACCGCCAAGGTGATGGTCGTCGCCGCCGAGGTGCTGCCCGACGGCGAGTTGCGCGTCGCCGGCCTCGGCGTCGCCGGCACGCATGGGCTCAAGCGCGGCGTGGTCGTCAACATCGACGCCACCGTGCAGAGCATCCAGCAGGCGCTGAAGGAGGCCGAGATGATGGCCGCCTGCAAGATCGACCGCGTCTACACCGGCATCACCGGCAGCCACATCCGCGGCCAGAACAGCACCGGCATGGTGATCGTGCGCGACAACCGCGAGGTCACGCCGGTCGACGTCGCGCGCGTCGTCGAGACCGCCAAGGCGATCAACATCCCGAACGACCAGCGGCTGCTGCTCGTCGAGCCGCAGGAGTTCGTGATCGACGGCCACGAGGTCAAGGAGCCGATCGGCATGAGCGGCAGCCGGCTCGAGGTGAAGGTCCACATCGTCACCGGCGCGCAGAGCGCGGCCGAGAACATCCTGAAGTGCGTGCGCCGCTGCGGGCTCGAGGTCGAGCGCCTGGTGCTGAACCCGAGCGCCAGCGCGGCGGCGGTGCTGACCGACGACGAGAAGATCCTGGGCGTGGCGGTGGTCGACATCGGCGCCGGCACCACCGACGTGCAGATCTACACCGACGGCTCGGTGCGCCACACCGCGGTGATCCCGATCGCCGGCGACCTGATCACGAGCGACATCGCGATGGCGCTGCGCACGCCGACCAAGGACGCCGAGGAGATCAAGGTCGAGTACGGCGTCGCCAAGCAACTCCTCGCCGACCCGAGCGAACAGGTCGAGGTGCCCGGCCTGGGCGACCGCGCGCCGCGCATGCTCAGCCGCCAGGCGCTGGCCGGCGTGATCGAGCCGCGCGTCGAGGAGATCTACTCGCTGGTGCACCAGGTCATCCGCGAGAGCGGCTACGAGGAGCTGCTGTCCAGCGGCATCGTCATCACCGGCGGCACCTCGGTGATGCCGGGCATGGTCGAGCTCGGCGAGGACATCTTCCTCAAGCCGGTGCGCAAGGGCCTGCCCACCTACCACGGCGCGCTCGCCGACATGCTCGCCAACCCGCGCTCGGCGACCGTGATGGGCTTGCTCGAGGAGGCGCGCATGGCGCGCCAGCGCGGGCACAAGGCGGCGGCGCAGGCGGGGTCGGTGACGACGCTGCTCGGCCGTGCGAAGGACTGGTTTCTTGGCAACTTTTGAAATTGAAAGAGGCCCCCCCGAGGCCTCGCCCGAGGCGACGACGTTTATTTGTCTGGCAACTGCATCTCACGACAGGAGGCTCACATGCCCATCGAAATGATCGAAGAATTTGACCAAGGCACGCAGATCAAGGTGATCGGCGTCGGCGGCGGCGGCGGCAACGCGGTCGAGCACATGATCGCCCAGGGCGTCCAGGGCGTGGACTTCGTCTGCGCGAACACCGACGCGCAGGCGCTCAACCGCAGCGGTGCGCGCACGCTGGTGCAGCTCGGCGCGACCGGACTGGGCGCGGGCAGCAAGCCCGACGTCGGCCGCAGCGCGGCCGACGAGGCGGTGGACCGCATCAAGGACGCGATCGCCGGCGCGCACATGCTGTTCATCACCGCCGGCATGGGCGGCGGCACCGGCACCGGCGCCGCGCCGGTGATCGCGCGCGTGGCCAAGGAGATGGGCATCCTGACGGTCGGCGTCGTGACCAAGCCGTTCGAGTTCGAAGGGCGCAAGCGCGGCAAGCAGGCCGAGGACGGCGTGAGCGAACTCGAAGCCAACGTCGACAGCCTGATCGTCGTGCTCAACGAGAAGCTGCTCGAGGTGATGGGCGACGACGTGACGCAGGAGCAGGCCTTCGCGCACGCCAACGACGTGCTGAAGAACGCGGTCGGCGGCATCAGCGACATCATCCACATCCCGGGCCTGGTGAACGTCGACTTCGAGGACGTGAAGACGGTGATGAGCGAGCCGGGCAAGGCGATGATGGGTACCGCCACGGCGAGCGGCCCGGACCGCGCGACCAAGGCCGCCGACCTGGCGGTGGCCTGTCCGCTGCTCGAGGGCATCGACCTCAGCGGCGCGCGCGGCGTGCTGGTGCTGATCGCGGCGAGCAAGCAGACCTTCAAGCTCGCCGAGAGCCGCAACGCGATGAACACGATCCGCCGCTACGCCGCCGACGACGCGCACGTGATCTACGGCACCGCCTACGACGAGACGCTGGGCGACCAGCTGCGCGTGACCGTCATCGCCACCGGGCTGAGCTCGGTCGCGCGGAGGTCGGAAAACCGCATCGCGCCGCCGCTGAGCGTGGTCCAGCCGCACGCGCAGCAGGCCCAGCATGCGCTGCGCACCGGCACCGACAACCTGCCGATCCTGACCCAGCCCGCGGTGGCCGGCGCCACCCCGCCGGCGCACGACTACACCGGGCTGAACACGCCCAGCGTCTGGCGCAGCGCACGCACCCAGGCCGCGGCCAAGGTCGACGCGCTGGCCAGCAACGGCATGGACGAGATCGAGATCCCGGCGTTCCTGCGCAAGCAGGCCGACTGAGCCCGGATTCGGTCGACATCGAAAGGGGCGCTTCGGCGCCCCTTTTTTCGTGTGCGCCCGGCACGGGCGCACTCTTGGGGGTGCAAGTCCTCCCGTGAGTTGATCACAGCGAACGAAGCGAAGCGCAACTGCATGAGGGCGACCGAGTGTGGGGAGGAAGCGTGGAGCGAAGCTGCGAGCCGATGAACAAGAACCGGGTAGAAGGCGCTGCCAAGCAGGGCGAGCGGGCATGAAACCGCGAAGCTCTCGTGATCTAGGCGAGGCGGCGTAGACCCGGCGGTTGTGCAGCGAAGGAGTGCGTTCTTACCCGGGGAGATCTCGCCTCGCGCCTGAAAGGGCGACGGTTTCAGCCGGAGCGAGAAGTCAGCAGAGGCCGTAGTAGTCCGAGTCGGGGGCCGATGAGGCTGGACCAAAAGGACGAAGGGCCGAACGAGAGTGAGTGACCGAAGACATGGGGATGTCAAAGGCCATGCGTCAGATGCCGGAGCGAACCGGGCGGGTGGGCGTAGCGCGCGGTGAAGCCGTGCACGAGCCGATCAGCGACGAAGCCTGCGGCCCGCCCCATGAGCATCCGGGCACAGGGTTGGCAAGGCCGAGGGCAGGGGCTGGCACCCTGCTGGAGGCGGCGCTGACGAGAGAGAACCTGCAGGCGGCGTGGAAGCGGGTCAAGGCCAACAAGGGCGCGGCAGGGGTGGACGGACTCGACATCGAGCAGACGGCACGCATGCTGCGAACCAAGTGGCCTCAAATCCGCCAAGACTTGCTGGCGGGCGGGTACCGGCCAGAGCCGGTGCGAAAGGTGATGATTCCCAAGCCGGACGGGAGCCAGCGCGAGCTGGGCATCCCCACGGTGCTGGATCGGTTGATCCAGCAGGCACTGCTGCAAGTGCTGCAACCCCTGATCGACCCCACCTTTAGCGAACACAGCCACGGGTTCCGACCCGGGCGGCGGGCGCACGACGCGGTCAAGGCTGCGCGGGCGTACGTGCAAACGGGCAAGCGCGTGGTGGTGGACGTGGACCTGGCGAAGTTCTTCGACCGGGTCAACCACGACATCCTGATCGATCGGCTGGGCAAGCGCATCGATGACGCTGGAGTGATCCGGCTGGTGCGGGCGTACCTGAACGCCGGAATCATGGACGGTGGTGTGGTGGTCGAGCGCCACCTGGGCACGCCGCAAGGCGGGCCGCTGTCACCGTTGCTGGCCAACGTGTTGCTCGACGAAGTGGACAAGGCGTTGGAGGTGCGGGGCTACAGCTTCGCGCGCTATGCCGACGACTGCAACGTCTATGTGGGCAGCATGAAGGCCGGGCACAGGGTGATGGCGTTGCTGGGCAAGCTGTACGGCGATCTGAAGCTTCAAATCAATGAAGCCAAGAGCGCGGTGGCCAGTGCATTGGGGCGCAAGTTCCTGGGCTACGAGATGTGGGTGGCCAAAGGCCGTGAAGTCAAATGTGCCGTGGCCCGCAAGGCCGAGGCCAACTTCAAGGCCCGCATCCGGCAACTCACACGCCGCTCGGGCGGGCGCAGCATGGAGCAAGTGGTGCAGCGGCTGCGGCTGTACATGCTGGGGTGGAAAGCCTACTTCGCGTTGGCGCAAACGCCCAAGGTCTGGCGCAAGCTGGACGAGTGGCTGCGTCACCGCCTGCGGGCGATCCAGCTCAAGCACTGGAAGCGGCCGACGACGATGTACCGCGAACTCAAGGTGCTGGGTGCGGGGGAAGCGGTCGCAAGACGGGTGGCGGCCAACAGCCGTCGCTGGTGGCGCAACAGCGACCACCTGCTCAAGACCGTGCTGACCATTGCCTACTTCGACAGGCTGGGCGTACCCAGACTCTCATGACCTCAAGCCCTCGAACCGCCCGGTGCGGACCCGCACGCCGGGTGGTGTGGCAGGGGCGCCTCCTATGATGGACGCCCCCTATGCCGATTCGGCGGCGCCAGTCGATCCCGCCCCTGCCCTGGGCGGGCCGACCGGCCGCGCGATCGAGCCGGGTCGCGTTATGTGCGGTACCGACCAGACGAATGCACGGCGCGCCTGTAAACGAGCGGGGTGGTGCAAGCTGAACGAGGCCACCGCCGTGGCTTGGGCGACCGGCGGGATCGCCGACGGCTCGGGCCGGCCCGAGCGCGTTCGGACACCCGTCCTTCCACCCGTCCATTGGGGGCCATGCATTGATCTACACACGAGTCGACCGACCGATGCGCGAACTGCCTGCGGTGACGGTGTCGAGTGGGCCGGAGTGACCTTGGCAACGGAACACATCCCTGAATGGGACGTCGCCCAAAAGCTGCTGGCAACGACCTTCGCCGAGGCCCCGATGGGCATCGCGCTCACGACGCTGGATGGGCGTTTTCTCGAGGCCAACGCCGCCTACTGCCGGATGGTCGGCTACACGCTGCAGGAGCTGCGCACGCTGGATCTGCTGACCATCACCCATGCGGACGACCGCGCCGAGAACCGTCAGCGGATCAGCGCGGCCCTGGTGCGCGACCCGGGCGCCTTCAGCTGGGAGAAGCGCTACGTGCGCAAGGACGGCGAGATCGTCAGCGTCCGCGGGAGCGTCTCCATCATTCGCGGCGAACACCACGAGCCGGTCCAAATCTTGGGCATCTTCGAAGATCTCTCCGAGCGCAACACCGCCTTGGAGGACCTGCGACGCAGCCAGGTGTTGGTCGAAATCGCCGGCCGCGTGGCCCAGGTCGGCGGCTGGTCGGTGGACCTGCCGGACCGCCGGCTGGTCTGGTCCGACGTCGTGGCGGCGATCCACGACGAGCCGCCCGGATTCTCGCCGTCGCTCGCACGAGGAATCGATTACTTCGTGCCGGAGCACCGGGCCATCATGCGCACGGCGTTCGAGCGCTGCGCCACCGACGGCACCCCCTACGATCTCGAACTCGAGAAGATCACGGCCCGGGGCCGCCGGATCTGGGTCCGCACGATCGGCCAGGCCGAGCGAGACGCGCAGGGCCGGATCGTGCGCATCCAGGGCGCATTCCAGGAGATCTCGAGCCGCAAGCAGAACGAGCGCGCCGCGCGCGAGCTGGCCGAGCGCCTGCGCACGACGCTGGAGAGCATCACCGACGCGTTCTGTACGTTCGACCGCGACTGGCGCTTCACCTATGCCAACCGGCAGGCCGAGCAGCTGTTCGACCGGCCCTGCAATTCGCTGCTCGGTGTCCAGATCTGGGACGACTTCCCGCAACTGCTGGGCACCCCTTTCGAGCGTGAACTGCGGCGCGCATGGGCGGGCGAGCTGCCGGTTCACTTCGAGGAGTTCCATCGGCGGTTGGACAAGTGGTTCGCGGTCACGGCCTACCCGTCGTCACAAGGACTCGCGGTCCAATTTCGAGACGTCACGGACGCACGCGCGGCGCGGCAGCGGCTCGAGCTGCTCGAGGCCAGCGTCGCGCAGATCAACGACATCGTGCTGATCACCGAGGCGACGCCGCTCGCCGATCCCGGCCCGCGGATCCTGTTCGTCAACGACGCGTTCGTGCGCATCACCGGCCATGCACGCGAGGCCGTGCTGGGAAAGTCGCCGCGCCTGCTGCAGGGAGCGCTGACCGACCGCTCCGAACTCGACCGCATTCGTGCCGCACTGTCCCGCTTCGAGCCGGTGCACGGCGAACTGGTGAACTACACCCAAGGGGGGGTGCCCTACTGGGTAGAGCTGGACATCGTCCCGGTGGGCCTCGACGGCCAGACTTGCTCGCATTTCGTCGCGGTCATGCGCGACATCACCGAGCGCAAGCGCACGCAACGAGCCCTGATCGAGAGCCGAGAGCGCCTTCGCTTGCTCAACAACCTGTCCGATGCGACGCGGGCGCTGGATGAGCCGGCGCAGATCATGGCCGCGACGTCACGGATGCTGGGCCAGTACCTGCACGCCTCCCTTTGTGCCTACGCGGAGCTGGACGCCGACGGCGAGCGCCTCACGATCCTTCACGAGTACGCCAACGGCTGTGCCAGCACCGTGGGCAGCTACCCGCTTTCGCTCTTCGGTGCACGGGCCCGGGCCGCGCTCACCGGCGGGCAGCCGCTGGTCGTTCGCAACGTCGATGCGGAACTGTTGCCGGGCGAAGGGGCGCATGTGTTCAACGCCCTCGGCATCCAGGCGATCGTCTGCGTCCCGCTGGTCGGCGGCGGCGATCTTCGCGCCATGATGATCGTGATGCAGACCGCTCCGCGCCATTGGACGTCGCGCGAAGTCGGCATCGTTCAGGAAGTCGCCGAACGATGGTGGGTCGCGATCGAGCGCCGGGCCGTGGAGGCGAAGCTTCGCGCCAGCGAAGCGCTGCTGCGCATCGCCGGCCGCACCGCTGGCCTCGGCGGCTGGGCCGTCGACCTGCCGGACGCACGGGTCAGCTGGTCGGATGAAATTCGGGCACTCCTCGAAGTGGCGCCCGCCACCGCCCCGACGCTCGAGCAGGCATTCGGTTTCTACGCCCCGCAGTCGGTCGATCTCGTCAGAAAGGCGTTCGAGATCTGCGCCCGGGAGGGCACGCCCTTCGATCTCGAACTCGAAATGATCACCGCCCACGGACGTCGCGTCTGGGTGCGCTGCACGGGCGAGGCTCGGTTCGGTGACGCAGGCGCCGTCACTCGGGTGCACGGTGCACTCCTGGACATCACCGAGCGAAGACGTTCGGATGCGGCCCGCGAGCGCCTGGCCGTCATTCTCGAATCCACCACCGACCTGGTCAGCATCGCCGATCCCGACGGGCGACTCCTGTTCCTCAACTGCGCCGCGCGCAAGGTGCTCGGTGTCGGCCCGCGGGAAGAGCTCGCGGGCGCCACGATGGCCGACTTCGTCCCCGACCCCGGCAGCCATCTCGTCTTGACCGAAGGAATACCCACCGCCGTCCGCACCGGTGTCTGGAGCGGCGAGACGACCGTGTTGAGCCGCCTCGGCAAGGTCATTCCCGTCTCCCAGGTCGTGCTGGCGCACAAGGCGCTCGACGGGACGCTCGAAGCGGTGTCCATCGTCATGCGCGACACCACCGAACGCCGGCAGGCCGAGACCGCGTTGCGAGCGAGCATGGAGGAGGTTCGCGCGCTGGCCGAAGCCATGCCGCAGATCGTCTGGATCACGCAGCCCGATGGCTGGTGCAGCTACGTCAACCAGCAATGGATCGACTACACGGGGCTGAGCGTCGAGGAGACGCTGGGCCACGGCTGGACGAAGTCGTTCCATCCCGACGACCGGCGGCGAGCGTGGGCCGCGTGGCAGGAAGCGATGGCCGCGCACGGCATCTACGCGGTCGAGGCTCGATTGCGCCGGGCGGACGGCGTGTACCGGTGGTGGCTGGCCCGGGGCGTGCCGCTGTTCGATGCCGCCGGCGGCATTCTCAAGTGGGTGGGCACCTGCACCGATGTCGACGACTTGAAGCAGGCGGAACTGAGGGTCTCGGAGGCCAACGAGGCGCTGCGCGAGAGCGAGCGCCGGTTCAGCGAACTGCTCAGAACGGTGAAGCTGCTGTCGGTGATGCTCGACCGCGACGGGCGGATCACCTACTGCAACGATTACCTGCTCAACCTGACCGGATGGCAACGCCACGAGGTCATCGGGCGAAGCTGGTTCGAGCTGTTCGTGCCTCACGACGGCGGCGTGACGGCGGACGACTTCGCGGTGATGCTCGCGACCGCGCCTGAATCATGGCAGCGCGAGGACGACATCCTGACGCGCGCCGGCGAGCGCCGTCTCATTCGCTGGAACAATTCCTTTCTGCGCTCGGGCGCGGGTGACGTGATCGGCTCGGCAAGCATCGGCGAGGACATCACCGAACGCAAACGCGACCAGGTGGCGCTGCGGGAGTTGAACGCCGAGCTCGAAGACCGCGTGCGTGCACGCACGGCCCAGCTGACCGAGGCGCGCGAAGAGGCCGATCAGGCCAATCTCGCCAAGTCGGCCTTCCTGGCCGCGATGAGCCACGAGATCCGCACGCCGATGAACGGCGTGATCGGCATGGTCGACGTGCTGCACCAGACGAGCCTGAAGGGCTACCAGGTGGAGATGGTCGACCTGATCCGCGAATCGGCATTTTCTCTGCTCGGGATCATCGAGGACATCCTCGACTTCTCGAAGATCGAAGCCGGCCGGATGGACATCGTGAACGAGTCGATGCAACTCGGCGAGGTGGTCGAGAGGGGTTGCGGCATGCTGAACCAGATGGCCGTCAAGCGCGGCGTGCGCCTGGTCATGTTCATCGATCCGGCGATCCCGCCCACGGTCCGCGGCGACGAGGGTCGTGTTCGACAAGTGCTCGTCAACCTGGTCGGCAATGCGATCAAGTTCTGCAGTGGCCGCGAACAACCGGGACAGGTTTCGGTGCGCGCTCTGCTGGTCGACCGACAGGCCGCGGGGGTCACGGTGGATCTGGCCGTCGCCGACAACGGCATCGGGATGACCGACGCGACGCTGGCAAGGCTGTTCACGCCCTTCTCGCAGGCCGACGCCTCGACCACCCGGCGCTACGGCGGTACCGGGTTGGGCCTGGCCATCACCGACATGCTGGTGCGCCTGATGGACGGGAAGATCTCGGTGCGAAGCGAGCCGGGGCAGGGATCGACCTTCACGGTGCGCCTGCGCTTCGAGACGCTCGAGGTGCCGCCCGCCGCAGAAGGTGGCGCCGACGCCCCCCGCACGCTCGTCGACGGCCTGCGTTGTCGCATCGTCGGTGGCGAACAGCCTCTGGCGGACGATCTCGGGGCGGTTCTGCGTCACGCCGGGGCGATCGTCGAGCACGTGCCGGACCTGGCCGCTGCGGTCACGACGGCGCACGCCGAGGGTTTGTCGCTGTGGTTGATCCTGCCCGGCCAGCCCGTGCCGTCGCCGGCCGAGTTGCGCGCCGTGGCGCCCGCCGGTCCCACGGTGGAGACGCGTTTCGTCATCTTCGGGGTCGGCGCGCGGCGCCGACCCCGCGTCGAGGCGCCCGATTGGGTGACGATCGACGCCGACGCCATGGCCCGCCGGACGCTGTTCCAGACGCTGGCGCTGGCAGCCGGCCGGACGCAACAGGACGTCGCCGATGACGAGCGCGACCCGTCGGAGATCTCGGCACCGGCGCCGCAGCGCCGCGAGGCGCTGCGGCAGGGTCGGCTGATCCTGGTCGCCGAGGACAACGAGACCAACCGCAAGGTGATCCTGCGCCAACTGCAACTGGTCGGCTTTGCGGCCGAGGTCTGCGTGAACGGACTCGAGGCGCTCGAACGCTGGCGCAGCGGCGACTTCGCGCTGCTGCTGACCGACCTGCACATGCCCGAGATGGATGGCTACGAACTTGCGGCGGCCATTCGTCGCGAAGAAGGTGCGCGGCGCCGCACACCGATCATCGCCCTGACCGCGAACGCACTGCGCGACGAAGAACTGCGCTGCCGGGCCGCGGGCATGGACGCCTACCTGACCAAGCCCGTGCGGCTGCCGCGACTCAAGGCGGCGATCGAAGCCGCGCTCGACGCCGCGACGCAGGCCCATGCGTTGCAGGACCGGGCGCGCGCGTCCGCCGAGGTCCTGCCGCCGGTGAACCTGGGCGTGCTCGTGGAGTACGTGGGCGACGACCCTGCCGCGATCGACGACGTGCTGCAGGCGTTCCGCCAGAGTGCCGCTCGATCCGGCGCCGAGATCGACGAGGCGGTCGGTGCGGGCTCGATGCAAGCCGTGACCGACGCCGCCCACAAGCTGAAGTCCGCCGCACGCGCCATCGGCGGCAACCGGCTGGGCCGGCTCTGCGCCGACATCGAGGCGGCGGGCCTGGCCCGACGCACCCAGGAACTGGACACGCTCATGCCGCTGTTCCGTGCCGAACTGCAGGCCGTGCAAAGCTTCCTGGCGGCGAGATAGAAAGGCTGGGACATGTGGGCCGAATTTCCCGACACCCTTCCGGTCCCCCTTGGCGACGCCGAACCGGGGCCGGCCGGGTCGGCCCTGGAGCCGCGAATCCTGCCCAGCGTCCTGTTGCTCGACGACGATCCGTTCATGCTTGGAATGCAGTCGCGCATGCTGCGCAGCATGGGGTATCCGATGATCGGCACCGCCGGGAGCGCCGAAGTCGCGCTGACGAGGCTGCGCAACGATCCGCAGGCCGTCGACGTGATCATCTGCGACCTGAACATGCCCGACATCGATGGCATCGAGTTTCTGCAGCGGCTGGCGGCGAGCCCGTTCCGCGGCAACGTGATCCTGCTCAGCGGCGAGGGCGCACGCATCATGCACACGGTGCAGAAGCTCATCGGCGGCCGGCTGCTGATCCTCGGCGCCCTCGAAAAGCCGGCGGGGCGTGAAGCGTTGCGGGCGTTGCTCGACTGCTGGAAGCCGGTCGCCGCGGCGATGCCTGCGGCGGCGCCGCGTTCGTTCGACGCCGCCGAGGTGCATGCCGCGAACCGGCAGCGGCAATGGGTCCTGCACTATCAACCGAAGGTGGACTTGAAAACCGGGGCCATGGCCGGCACCGAAGCGCTCGTGCGCTGGGAGCATCCGAGTGCCGGGTTGGTGTATCCGGACCGCTTCATCGGCGTGGCCGAGGACTGCGGCGCCATCGACGCGTTGACCGAATGGGTGCTGCAGGAGGCGGTCGAGCAGCAGGCGCGATGGCGCGGCACCGGGCTGGAGATCCACATGGCGGTCAATGTGTCGATGCAGAACCTGCGCGCCCCCGACTTCGCGCGCAGGGCGAGCGCCCTGGTGAGCAACGGCTGCGGTTCGTCGCGGGACGTGATGCTCGAGGTCACCGAAAGCCGCTTGATAGACCCGTCGCCGGTCCCGCTCGAGAACCTGGTTCGGCTGCGCATGCAGCGCTTCGGCCTGTCGATCGATGATTTCGGTACCGGGCATTCGTCACTGGCTCAGCTGCGCGATGTGCCGTTCACCGAGCTCAAGGTCGACCGCGGCTTCGTGCATGGGGCCCGCCACAACCAGATCATTCGCCCGATGCTCGAAGGCAGCGTCGGCATCGCCAGGCGCCTGGGCATGCAATCGGTTGCCGAGGGCGTCGAGACCGAAGACGATTGGCACTTCCTGCGCGAGGTCGGCTGCGATTTCGCCCAGGGCTACTTCATCGGCCGCCCGATGCCCAGCGAGCGCATCCCCGTATGGCTCGATCATTGGCGGGAACGGCGCGCGACCCTGATCGGATCGTGAAGCCGCCGCCGGCGGCGCGGATCCCGGGGTCACCGGCAACTGCGGGCATCGGCGACGGGTCCGACCCGCGGGCTCGGCGCCTAAGCCCTGCGGTCGGCACGCCGCGCCGCCGCCTCGCTCAACCCGTAGGCGGGCAGCGCCAGCGCCAGCGGCAGCAGGTAGTAGGCGGCTCGGTAGGCCAGCAGCGCGGCGAGCAGTTCGTGAGCCGCCAGCCGGGTGCCCAGCGTGGCCACGACCACCGCTTCCAGCACACCGAGGTTGGCCGGCACGTGCGTCACGACGCCGGCCACCGCCGCCAGCAGCATGGCGCCCAGCACGGCGCCATAGTCCACGCGCCCGCCGAGCAGGACCCAGACGGTGGCGCAGATCAGCAGCCAGCTCACGCCGCCCGCCAGCGCCTGCATGGCGGCCAGGCGGCCGCTGGGCAATGCCAGCGTGTGCCCGCGCCAGGTCAGCTGGCGCTGCCGCGAAAAGCGGCACAGCGCCAGGTAGGTCAGCGCCGCCGCGATCATCGCCAGCCCGATGGCGCGTGTTCCGGCGTCGGGCGGCGTCCAGGCGGCGGGCAGCCGCGGCGGCGCCCACAGCAGCACCGCGCCGCCGACCCACAGATAGCCGAGCCAGTTCGTCACCATGCTGTGGGTGACGATCTGCAGCACCGTCGGCGCCGTCAGCCCCCAGCGCGTGTACAGCCGCAGGCGCAGCCCGATGCCGCCGATCCACGAGCCGAAATTGAGACCGAACGCATAGCTGATGGCGGCGGTGCCTAGCGTTCGCAGGATGGACAGATGGTGGCCGGTGAGCCGGCGCCCGACGAGGTCGAAGCTGGCGTACAGGCCGTAACTGACCCCTGCCAGCAGCACCGCCGTCGCCAGCCGGGCCGGCGACAGCGTCTGCAAGGCCTGCCAGACCGCCGGCCAGTCCACCGTGCGCGCATGGCGTGCCACCAGCGTCAACACCAGCGCCGCGAGGGCCCACGGCGCCACGCGCTTGAACCACGTCCAGGCGCGCTGCGCCGCCGGCGTCATGGCGAATCGGCGTGCAACGGGACGACCCTCGGTGCGCCGTCTGCCGACTGCCGCACCCAGGTCGAGAAGCGGCGCATCGCATGGAACACGACCAGGCTGCGCACGGCGATCCAGGCCGAGCGCAGCCGCCCCGGCGTCGGCAGCTGCACGCGCTCGCAGCGCTGCTGCATCAGGTGCTCGATCTGCGTGCGCAGTTGGCGGGCGAAGGCTTCGTCGCGCACGACCACGTTGGCCTCGAGGTTCAGGCTGAGGCTGGTCGGGTCGAGGTTGCTCGAGCCGACGGTGGCCCAGCGGTCGTCGACCACGGCGACCTTGGCGTGCAGGGGCCGCTCGGCGTACAGGTAGACACGCACGCCGGCGCGCATCAGGTGGCCATACAGCAGCTCGGACGCTCGCTGCACCCAGGGCAGGTCGGGTTGGCCCTGCAGGATCAGGTCGACCTGCACGCCGCGCCGCGCCGCGCGGCGAAGGTCCCTCAGCAGCCGGTAGCCGGGGAAGAAATACGCGTTGGCGATCAGCACGCGTTCGCGTGCGCTGCGCACCGCGGCGCGGTAGTGGCGCTCGATGTCGGTGCGGTTGGCGCGGTTGTCGCGCGTGACGAATGCGGCGCGCGCGCCGGCGCTGCCGTTGCCATCGGCAACCGTGCCGTGCCCATCGTCCAGGTCGAGGCTCTCCCGCCAGCGCTGCAGCCACGAGCGCCGCATCGGCTCCGGCGTGTCCAGGCTGACGCGGCAGAAGGCCTGGATCTGCCCGACCAGCGGGCCCTCGATCTCGACCGCGTAGTCCTGCTTGGCCAGCGGCCCGAACTCGGCGAGGTGGTCGATCGAATAGTTGATGCCACCGACGAAAGCCTGCCGGCCGTCGACCACCACCAGCTTGCGGTGCATGCGGCGCAGCATGTTGATGCGGGTGCCGAACAGGCGCTGCGCGGGCTCGAAGCTGCGCAGCCGGACACCGGCGTCCAGCAGCGGCCGGGTGTACGACGGCGCCAGGTCGGGCGAGCCCCAGCCATCGATCAGCACGTGCACCTCGGCGCCGCGCCCGGCGGCGCGCAGCAGCGCCCGCTGCAGCTCGCGCCCGACCTTGTCGTCGAACAGGATGAAGGTCTCGAGCAGCACCTCGTGCTCGGCCGCTGCGATGGCCTCGAACACACGGGGGAAGTAGTCCTCGCCGTTCTCGAGCAGCGTGATGCGGTTGCCGGGCACCCAGTGCGAGTTCACGGCGGCTCGGGCAGTTCGATCTCGACCGCCAGCGGCGCGTGGTCGGAGAGATGAGCCCAGGGCCGGCGCGGCAGGGCCAGCGGCCGCACCGCGCCGACGCTGCGCACGTAGATGCGGTCCAGCCGCAGCACCGGCCAGCGCGCCGGGAAGCTGCGCGCATGCTGGCCGAACGCGTCGCGGAACACCTCGGCCAGCCCGCACGGGGCCAGCAGCGCATCGGCGCGCGAACGCCAGTCGTTGAAGTCGCCGGCAACGACCAGCGGCGCATCGGCCGGTACCTCGCGGCGCACCGTCTCGCACAGTCGCGCCAGCTGGTGGCGACGGTGCGCCTCGGTGAGCCCCAGGTGCACGCACAGCACATGCAGTTCGGGCAGGCCGGCGGGCCGGGTCAGCACGCAGTGCAGCAGCCCGCGCGGCTCGGCCCCCGGCAGCGACACGTCGTGGTTATGGCTGCGCAGCACCGGCAGCCGCGAGAGCACCGCGTTGCCGTGGTCCTGGTCCTCGGCGACCGCATTGCGGCCGTAAGCGTGGTCGGTCCAGATCTCGTCGGCCAGGAACTCGTACTGCGCGCCGACGGCCGCCGCGCGGCGGGGCCCGAGCTGCCCTCGACCTCCTGCAGGAACACCAGGTCGCTGCCCACCGCGCGCACCGCGTCGCGCAACTCGTGCAGCACGAAACGGCGGTTGAAGGCGTTGAATCCCTTGTGGATGTTGACGGTCAGCAAGCGCAAGGGCCGTGACGGGGGAGGTTCGCGCATGGTGCCGAGCATGCCACTGCGGCGTCGGCCCCGGCGCCGGGCAGCGCCGCTGCGACCCGATCCGCGCGCGAGCACCGCTCGCCCTCTGACCCTCGAACCTGGGCCCGAGTGCCATGCCAAACGGGGTGCGGAGTCCGTCCGCGCGACCTCAGCGCAGGCCGAAATATCCCAGCACGAACAGGATGATGACGACCGCGCCGACGAGCCAAATGAGTCTGTTCACGATTCCATTCCCTTGCTCGCGCCGAATGATGCGAAGTGAAGTCGACGGGCGTGCCCTGTGCGCACCCTCCACGAACTACTCTAGGGCCGCGTCAGCGGGATCTCTGTGCGCCGGCGAACAGTGCAACGCCATTCGCCCGTCGTGGTCTGCGCGGTCGTGCGACCCGAACCTGGGCACGAAGAGGCCTCGTCGAGACCTGAGTCGCTGAACTGGGGCGGCGGGACCGGCAACGGGACCGGGTGCACGGCGATGGCCGCCATCGCTTTCTCATGGGCGCCGGTCTTGGGTCGGCCTTCAGCGCCGGACCTGCTGCGCACAGAAGGCGGCCAGCGCCGCCACGGCGTGGCGCGTCGCCTCCCGTGCCGCGACCACGCCTGCGACCGGGTCGTCGCCTGGGGCCTCGACGTTCTCGTCGAACTCGCGCCACGCGATCACCTGGCGCGTCGCGCTGTCCAGCAGCACGGCGCGCAAGGTCAGCCGGACGTGGCTGGGGCGGGTGCTGAAGTCCTGCTGCAGGCGGATCACCTCGGTCTCCAGCCGCACGGCGCCGCTGGCGACCGACGGTGCCTGCAGCACGGCGCGAAAAGCGCCGCTGCCCTGCAGCGCCCGCACCAGCAGCGGCGCGAGCATCCGCGCCGGCGTGTCCACCCACTCGTGGAACGCGAAGGTCTCCAACTCCTGCGGGTGGCGCACGTAGACGATGCGCTTGCTGTCGTAGCCGGGAGCGGCGCGCGGCACGGCCACCACCAGCGCCGGGGCATTGGCGGCGATCTCGTGCGGCGTCTGCGCCGGGCCGCCGTCGTCGAGCGTGAAGCGGGTCGGTGCGGCCGGCGGCTTGGGCAGCCAGGAGCCCGCGCAGCCGGCAAGCCATGCCGGCGACGCCAGCGCAAGAAGCAGCGCTGCCACGTCGCGCCGCGCGCGTCGGTGTCGGGCGGGCGGAGCGGGCGGCCGCGCGCCGGCGAGGGTGGCGTCGAGGCCTCGCCGAGGCGGTGTCATGGCGTTGACCTTTCTCCAGGACCCGGTCGCCGTGCGGGGCTGCCGACGAGCAGGCTGTTCGGGCTGCGCGCCGTCTGCTCGCTGAGCTGGCGCAGCGACGCCGAGAGCTGCTCGAATTCCGTCATCAGGCGCGCCAGGTCGGGCAGTGTCTCGGCGTCGAGTTGCTGCACGCCGCTGGCCGCCGCATCGGCGGCCCGACCCGCCCGGGCGCTGGCCGCGCCGGCCGCGTCGGCCATGCGCTCGACCGCCTGTGCGCTGCTGGCGATGCGCGCCAGCGTCGGCTCGAGCTGTTCGCCAGCCTGCGCCGTCAAGCGCGCGGTGCGCGCGGCGTCGGCGATGCCCGCGCCCAGGGCGTCCTGCCGAGCGGCCAAGGCATGGGCCAGCGCCGCCGTGTCGGCCAGCGTGGACTTCAGCGCGGCGCGGTTGTCGGCATCGAAGACGGCATTGAGGTTGTTCGACGTGCGGTCGACGTTGGCCAGGACGTTGGTGAGCACGTTCTCCAGCCTTGCGCTCAGCGAGAGCTTGAACGGGATCGTCGGCGCCACGCCGTCGGCGCCGGGCACCAGCGGCCGCGAGCCGACGCTGCCGCCGCTCAGCTCGACATAGGCGATGCCGGTCAGCCCCTGGGTCTTCAGCACCGCCTCGCTGTCCTGCTTGATCGGGGTGCCGCGATCGATGAGGAAGCGCAGCCGCACCTGGCGCGAGTTGTGCGGGTCGATCTCGATGCGGCTCACCTTGCCCACGTCCACGCCGAGGTACTTGACCGGTGCGTCCACGTTCAGCCCGGCCACCGACTCCTGGATGAAGGCCTGGTAGCCGTCGACCGGCTGGCCCCCGCCCACCCCGGCCGCCAGCCACAGCACGCCGGCCACCAGCGCAGCGCCGAGCACCAGCACGAAGGCGCCGACGAGCGAATAGTTGACCTTGTCGTCCATGCCGCCGGGCCTGGCTAGGCCGCGATCTTCGGCGCGCCGCGCCGGTCGGCGAAGTAGGCGGCCACGGTGGGGCGGTCGTCGCGCGACAGCTCGGCCATCGTGCCCTGGGCCAGCACCCGGCCCTCGCCCAGCACCGCGACGCGGTCGCACACTTGCCACAGCAGGTCGAGGTCGTGGCTGACGATCACCATCGTCGGCCCGTACAGCGCGTGGGTGCGCACGATCAGCTCGTCGACCTCCGCCGAACTGGCCGGGTCCAGGCCCGAGGTGGGTTCGTCGAGGAACAGCAGTTCGGGGTCCAGCGCGATGGCGCGGGCCAGTGCCGCGCGCTTGAGCATGCCGCCGCTCAGTTCGCCGGGCAGCTTCAGGCCGGTATCGGGCGGCAGGCCGGTGAGCGCGAGCTTCCACTCGGCGATCTCGTCGATCAGAGCGTCGTCGAGATCGCTGTGCTCGCGCAAGGGCAGGCCGACGTTCTCGCGCACGGTCAGCGAGCCGAACAGCCCGCCGCGCTGGAACATCACGCCCCAGCGCTGGCGCAGCGCCAGCGCCTGCGCCGCGTCGAGCGTGGCGACCTCGTCGCCGAACAGGCGGATCCGGCCCGAGCTCGGGCGCTGCAGCAGGATCATCTCGCGCAGCAGCACCGATTTGCCCGAACCGCTGCCGCCGGCCAGCCCGAGGATCTCGCCGCGCCGCACGTCCAGGTCCAGCCCGTCGTGCACGGTGTGGGCGCCGAAGCGCGTGCAGATCTCGCGCATCTCGATCACCAGGTCGGCGGGGCCGTCCATCTCACAGGCCCAGCAGGTTGAAGGCGACCGAGAACAGCGCGTCGGCCACGATGACGAGGAAGATCGACTGCACCACGCTGAGCGTGGTCTGCCGGCCCACGCTGTCGGCGCTGCCCTGGGTGCGAAAGCCCTGGAAGCAGCCGACCGCGACGATGACGAGCGCGAAGACCAGTGACTTGCCCACCCCGAGCAGGAACGCCGACCCCTGCATCACGCGCCCGAAGCGGTCGGCGAATTCGGCGAAGCCGATGCCGAGTTGCGAGCGGGCCATCACCATGCCGCCGAGCACGCCGGTGATGTCGGCGAACACGGTCAGCAGCGGCAGGGCCAGGGCCAGCGCGACGAACTTGGGCAGTACCAGCCGCTCCAGCGGATCGATGGCGATGGTGCGCATCGCGTCGATCTCCTCGGTCACGACCATGGTGCCGATCTGCGCCGCGTAGGCCGAGCCCGAGCGCCCGGCGATGATGATCGCGCCGATCAGCGGCGCGAATTCGCGCAGCATCGCGTAGCCGACCAGCTCGACCACGAAGATGTTGGCGCCGTAGTGCCTGAGCTGGTCGGCGCCCTGGTAGGCCACCACCACGCCGAGCAGGAACGAGGTCAGCCCGATGATCGGCAGCGCGTCGAAGCCGCCGATCTCGATCTCGCGCAGCACCGAGGCCACCGCTCTCCAGCGCAGGCGCCGTGGGTGCCGCAACGCACCGCCGGCTGCTGCCGAGACCTGGCCGACGAAGGCCAGGAACGCGAGCACTTGCTGCCCGCCCGCGACCGCCTGCCGGCCCGTGCGTTGCAGCGCGCTGCGCCGGGGCGCATTCGGCGCTGCGCCGGCGGTGCCGGCTTGCACCTGTTCCATCAGGCCTCGTGCGCGGGCCGACCAGCCGCGCAGCGTGACCGCCGCGTCGCGAGCACCGAGCCAGCGCTTGAGCACCCAGACGCCTGCGCTGTCGATGGCAACGATCTGCGCGCCGTCCAGCACGGCCGGCGCGGGGTCGGCCGCAGGCTGGGCCTGCGCCAGCGCGCCCAGGCCTTGCACGGTCCATGCCCCGCCCAGTGCCCATTCGCCGGGCGGTCCGGACGTCAAGGTGGCGGGGGCAGGGCGGCGGGTATCGGCAGGACGTGCGGGCGGCGGCATTGCCGGCATAGGCTGCGCGCCTGCCGCCGGCGGGTCTGTTCGCTACCGCACCGGCGCAGACCGGGGTGGGGCGGCGCACAGACCGGCACCGGCGGCGCGCCTACAAGCACTTCTTGAAGTGCACCCACCACCTGCGATGTCGACGATGCGCCGCCCCCTGAAGTGGCTGGTCGTTGCGGCCTTGGCCATGCTGGCCGTACCCGCGCTCGCCGTGCTCTGGGTCACGGTGTACGGCTGGAACTGGGCGCGCGGCCCGCTGCAGGAACTGGTCCTGGCGCAGACCGGGCGTGAACTGCACATCGACGGTGATCTGCAACTCGCCTTCGGCTGGCCGGCGCCGCGCCTGCGTGCGCGGGACGTGCGCTACGCCAACCCGCCCTGGGCCGCCCAGCCGCAGATGGTGACCGCCGACGCGGTCGAACTCACGGTCGATCTGCGCGAATTGCTTCGCGGCGGGCTGGCATTCCCCGACGTGCTGCTGTCGCGGCCCCGGGTGTTCCTGGAGCAAGCCTCCGGCGGCCGCAAGACCTGGCTGCTGGACCGCACGCAGACCGACGAGCACAGGCGCATTTCCATCGGCCGCTTGCGGCTCGACCGCGGCGAGATCGCCTACACCGACCGCGCGCAGGGCACCGCCCTGCGCGCCACGCTGTCGTCGGTGGCGGCGGCCGCGGACGGGTCGGATCCGGACGCCGCAGCGCGCAGCGTGGTGTTCGGCGCCCAGGGTCAACTCCACGGCCAGGCCCTGGCCGTCCAGGGCAGTGGCGGCGCCGTGCTGGCCATGCGCGACGAGGAGCGGCCCTACCCGTTGCGGGTGGAGGCCACGTGGGGCCGCACCCGCGTGCAGGCCAAGGGCACCATCACGGGCCTGCTCGAGCTCGGCGCCGTCGACCTGCAGCTGACCTTGGCCGGCGACGACCTGGCCTCGCTGTACCCGCTGATCGGCATCGCCTTGCCGCCCACGCCCGCCTATCGCGGCAGCGGCCACCTGGTGCGCCGTGGCGCGACCTGGCGCTACGAGAAGTTCGCCGGGCAGATCGGCCACAGCGACATCGCCGGCAACCTGCAGGTGGTCACGGGCGGCGCGCGCCCGATGCTCAGCGGTGCGTTGGTCTCGCGCCAGCTGGACCTGGCCGACCTGGGGCCGGCGGTCGGGGCGCGCAAGCCGGGTCCGACCCCCGCGCCCGCCGCCAGCGCGGCATCCGACACCGCGGCCTCGCGGACCGCCGTGCGGCCGCCGGCGCGCGTGCTGCCCGACCTGCCTTTCGACACCGCGCGCTGGACCAGTCTCGATGCCGACGTCACGCTGCACGCACAGACCCTGCTGCGTCCGAAGGCGCTGCCGTTGGACAGGCTCCAGCTGCGCCTGTCGCTGAAGGACGCCCGGCTGACGCTGGACCCGCTGGACTTCGGCCTGGCCGGAGGGCAGCTGAAGGCGCAGGTGACGCTGGACGGTCGCCACGATCCGCTGCGCGGGCAGGTCAAGTTGCAGCTGCGCGGCTTGAGGCTGGCGCGGCTGTTGCCCGCGGTGGACTCGAGCCAGACCCGCATCGGCCGGCTCGACGGCGACGTCGAACTCGTCGGCGAGGGCGCGTCGGTGGGCCGCATGCTGGCCACCGCCGACGGCCGGGTGAGCCTGGTCGTGCAGAACGGCCAGATCAGCCGCTTGCTGATGGAGCAGAGCGGACTGCACCTGCTGGAGATCCTGAAACTGACGCTGACCGGCGACCAGCCCGTGAAGCTGCGCTGCGCGGTGGCCGATTTCGGCGTGGCCCACGGCGTGATGCAGGCGCGCTCGCTGGTGCTGGACACGGCCGTCACCACCCTCGTCGGCAGCGGCCGCATCGACCTGGCGCACGAGACCCTGGATCTCGCCATCGTGCCGCGGACGAAGGAGAGCGCCGTGGTCGCCTTGCGCAGCCCGATCTACATCAAGGGCCGCTTCGACAAGCCGCAGGTCCAGCTCGACACCGGGCGCATCGCGGCGCGCGGGGTCGGCGCGCTGGCCCTGGGCCTGCTGAACCCGTTGCTGGCGCTGATCCCGCTGTTCGAGGCCGGGCCGGGACTGGACAGCGAATGCGGGCGGCTGGTGCGCGAAGCGCGCGCGCCGTCGGTGCCGGCCGGACGTTGACGGCGACGCACGCTCGTGGGCCTCACCCGGCTCGCGTCGAGGGTCGACCGGGCGCCGAAGGGGCGCGGCGGCACCCCGATTTCAATCGACGCTTGGCGCGCGCAGCCGCAGCAGGCTGGCGGCGCTGGCGCCGAGGGCACACAGGGCCGCGATGGCCAGCGCCCAATGCGGCACGCGCGGCGGAGACGGAATCGACAGGCTGAAGAGCATGGCAATCGAGATCGCGCCGATCGATTGACCGGTGAGCCGGGCCGTGCCCAGCATGCCGCCCGCGGCCCCGGACCGCGAAGCCGGCGCCGAGGTGACGATGGTGTGGTTGTTCGGCGACTGAAACAGGCCGAAGCCCGCGCCGCACAGGGCCAGGCGCCACGCGATCTGGAGCATCGATGGCTGCTCCGGCACCAGCGCCATCAGCAACAGGCCGACGGCCAGCGCGACGAGCCCGACGCCGCCGAGCAGGCCGTCCGGAACGCGCCCGATCAGCCGCCCGGCGAGCGGTGCGACGACCACCGTGGCGATGGGCCAGGCGGTCAGCACCAGGCCGGCGTCGGCGGGGCTGCGCCCCAGGCCCTGGAGGAGCAGGAAGGGCAGCGCGATCGAGGCCAGCATCTGCGCCGCGAAGGCGGCGATCGAGGTGCACATCGAGAGCCGGAACACGGGGATGCGCAACAGGTCGATCGGCAGCAGCGGCACCGCTTGCCGTCGCTGGCGCCTGACGTAGACCGTGCCCAGGACCAGCCCGGCCGCGATCAGTGCCACGGCCGTGAGCGGCGCCGAAGCACCCGGCCCGGACGCCGCGCGCGGCACCAGCCGATCGACCCCCAGGAAGAGCAGGGCGAACATCGCGGCGTTGAGCAGGGCATCGGGAATCGAGAACAGCTCGCCGTCGACCCGGCTGGCGTTGCGGTCGGGCAGGCTGCGGATGCCGAGGGCGAACACGATCACGCCGAGGGGCACGTTGATCGCGAACAGCCAAGGCCATGACGCCACCGAGAGCACCAGCGCTGCGACCGACGGCCCCGCCACCGAGGCGATGGCCACGACGGCCGAGTTGAGGGCGATGCCTCGCCCCAGTTGCCGCCTCGGATAGATGGCGCGCACCAGCGCCGCATTGATGGCGAACATGCCGGCCGCGCCCAGACCCTGCACGGCGCGCGCGGCACTCAGCGCCGGCAAGGTTCTCGAGACCACGCACGCCAGCGACGCGAGCGTGAACAGGCCCAGTCCGGCCAGATACACCCTCTTGTAGCCGAAGAGATCGCCCAGCCGCGCCAGCGGCAGCAACAGCGCGAGGATCGCGACCTGGTAGGCATTGATGACCCAGATCACCGCCGACGCGCTGACGCCCATGTCGCGCGCGACCCCCGGCAGCGCGAGGTTCATCACCGTGCCGTCGAGCACGCACAACGCGATCCCGCAAAGCACGGTGGCCATCGCGTAGTAGCGCTGCGGCGTGGGAAGACCGTCCGACGGGGCCGCCTGCGCGGAGGGTGACGGAGAAGAGCGGTGCGGGTTGGCCAAGGACTGCATGAAACGGAGCCGGGTCGGCCCGGGATTGTCCGTCCCGGGCGGTCGCCGCGCCGGCCAAGGGACGGACGCCGCGCCGCCGACCCCAGCGCCGGGCGCGACGAATGGACCGGGTGCTGGCAACCGCTAGCCGGCCGACCCGGGCGCCCGCTCGTCGCCGAAGAGCTGCGCCAGGTCCACGCTGCTGCGCCGGCCGACGGCCGTGCCTTGGCGTTCGATCCAGCCCAGCGCCTGCGCGCGGCCGGCGTCGCGCAGCCGGGTGAGCAGTTGCGGGTGCGTGATCATCTTGCTGTCGACCGGCAGCGCGGACAAGGTGTCGTGGCCGTCGATCAGGTGCCAGCGCACGGCGCGCAGGCAGCGCTCGAGCGGGCCGGGCCAGAACGCCCGCTGCGCGAGCCGCGTCGCGTCGGCGAGCAGGCGCATCTCGCACAGGAACGAGGCATTGAACGCGATCTCGAGCGCGCGCACGCGGATCTCTTCGACGCTCTGCGGCGTGCCGCCCCACTGCCAGGGGCTCAGCATCACGACCAGCAGGTCGTCGGCGCGGCGCTCGCGCACGAGCGGGAACAGCGCCGGGTTGGCGCTGTAGCCACCGTCCCAATAGGGCTCGCCGTCGATCAGCACCGCGCGCTGCAGCGTCGGCAGGCAGGCCGACGCGAGCACGGCATCGACGCTCAGTTCGCGCTGGCCGAAGACGCGCAGCCGTCCGCTGTTGGCCTGCGTGGCGGCGACGTGAAGTTGCACCTGGTCCTGCTCGCGCAAGGCCGCGAAGTCGACCTGCTGGTCGAGCAGGTCGCGCAAGGGGTCGAGGCCGAGCGGGTTGCTCTGCGTCGGCGAGAACGCCTGCGCCCATTGCAGCAGCAGGCGACCGGCCGGGCTCAGCTGCTCGCCGCTGCCGGCGAGCAGCCCGAGGGCGTCCCAGGGCACGCTGCGCCCGACCCTGTCCCAGAAAGCGGCCAGTGACGCGCGAGCCCCCTCGCGCCCGCCGCGCAGCAGGCCGTGCGTCAGCACCACCGCGTTGACGGCCCCGGCGCTGGTGCCGCTGATCGCCGCGATGCGGTGCGTCGTGCGTTCCAGCAAGGCGTCGAGCACGCCCCAGGTGAACGCGCCGTGCGCCCCGCCGCCCTGAAGGGCGAGGCTGATCGGGCGAGGGGTCGGTGGCCGTCCGAACATGGTCGGTCACAGCATGCCACGCGACGATGTCGCGAGCCCGGGCCGGTGCCGAGGCGCGCGTCTGGCCGACGTGCCGGGCGCGCGCGAGCGCCCCGTGCCGATGCCTGTGCCGGCAGAATCGGGATCACGATGAACCCAACCCCGACCTCGAGCCATTACCGCCCCGGCGGCCGGCTCTGATGTAGAACCGCGGCACGGCAACGCTGCAGGGGCCCGGCCCGACCATGTTCGACGACCCCGACGACGACACGACACGCGTGCGCCCGACCACGGGCGGTGCGGGCGCGAGCGATTTCGCCGCCAGCTCGTCGATGCTGGTGCACACGCTGCCCGAAGGCACGCGGCTGCTCGACTACCGCGTCACCGGGCTGCTCGGCGAAGGCGGCTTCGGCATCGTCTACCTGGCCTTCGACGAGGCGCTGCAGCGCCGGGTCGCGATCAAGGAATACCTGCCGTCGGCGATGGCCTCGCGCGCGAGCGCGTCGCTGACGGTGCTGGTCAAGTCGCCGGCGCCACCAGGAGACCTTCGCGCTCGGCATGAAGAGCTTCGTCAACGAGGCGCGGCTGCTCGCGCGCTTCGACCACCCGGCGCTGGTCAAGGTGCACCGCTTCTGGGAAGAGAACGGCACCGCCTACATGGTGATGCCCTACTACGAAGGGCCGACCCTCAAGCGCGCGCTCGCCGAGCTGGGCCACCGGCCCGACGAGGCCGAGCTGCGCGCCTGGCTGCACCCGCTGCTCGACGCGCTCGAGGTCTTGCATGCGGCGCATTGCTTCCACCGCGACATCGCGCCCGACAACATCCTGCTCACCGCGAACGGCCCGCTGCTGCTGGACTTCGGTGCCGCGCGGCGCGTGATCGGCGACATGACGCATGCGCTCACCGTCGTGCTCAAGCCCGGCTATGCGCCGATCGAGCAGTACGGCGACAGCCCGAGCATGACGCAGGGCGCGTGGACCGACCTCTATGCGCTGGCGGGCGTGGTCTACACGGCGGTCACCGGGCACAAGCCGGCACCCGCGGTCGAGCGGCTGATGGACGATCCGCTGCGCCCGCTGAGCGAGGTCGCGGCCGGCCGCTACAGCGCGCCCTTCCTGGGCGCGATCGATGCCGCGCTCGCGCTGCGGCCGGCGGACCGGCCGCAAAGCGTCGCCCAGTTCCGCGCCTTGCTCGACGGGCGCGAGCCGCCGCTGCCGGCTGCGCCCCAACCGCCGATGGCGCCGGCATCGGTCGCACCGAAGCCGCCCCGCGACGCCACGGTCGCGACGATCGGCATCGATCGGGGGGGTGGCGCCGCGTCGGCGGTCGATGTCGGTGGCGCGGTTCGGCGCCGCCGCTGGATCCTCGCGCTGGCCGGCACGGCGAGCCTGCTCGGCCTGGCGGCGATCGGCTACCGGGTCGGCCGCGGCTCCGGCACGACGCCGGCGCCAGCGCCAGCGCCTACCCCCGCGACGCCGGCGCCTGCGCTTGCGCCGGCCCATCCGAAGCCCGTGGCGGCACCCGTGCCGGCGCCACCGCCACCGAGCCCGGCGGCATCGACGGCCGCGCCGAGCCCCGCCGCATCGGGGCTCGCGCCGAGGGCTCGCGCCGAGGGTCGCGCCGGTGCCGAACCCGCCGCAGCGCCTGGCACCGAAGCCGGTGCCGCCGGCACCGCCTGCCGTGGCAGCTCAGCCGGTCGCGCCTGCGCCGGTCGAACGGTTGGTCGCAGACCCGCTGACCCAAGCCCGGTGCAGTGATATTCTGCAAAAGGGCTCGCTCGAGCCGCTCACCGCCAGCGAGACGGCGTTTTTGAAGAGGGAATGCCAATGAGCGCGATCTCTTTGTGGAACCCGCGTGGACTGCTCGCCGGGCTCGGCTGCCTGGTCGCCGTCGTCGTCGCCGGCTGTGCCGCGCCGCAGGCCACGGTGCTGACGGGCAGCGCGCTGCCGTTCGACGACGCCGTCGCGCAGGCGACCGACGGGCTCGTCGCGCAGACCCAGAAGCTGCCGGCCTTCCTGGCCGCGGTCGAGTCCAAGCTCGTCAAGCGAGGCGTCGTGCTCGACCCGATGATCGACGCCGGCAGCGGCGAGCAGACCGCGCGCGACGCAGCTGCTCGAGCAGCGCGTCACCGAGCGCATGACGCTCGAAGTTCGAATCGATCGAGATCCTGCCCTTCGCCAGCGCCAACCTCGCCAAGGCGCAGTACCTGCTGACCGGCACGATGGCGCGCGTGACGGACGGGCCGTCGCGCGGTGCGCAGCAGATCGACCTGGCGCTGACCGACCTGCGCAGCGGCAAGGTGGTCGCGCAGGCCACCGCGCTGGCGCGCGACGAAGGGCTCGACCACACGCCGCTGCCGTACTACCAGGACAGCCCGGTGCTGGTGAAGGACAAGGTCATCGACGGCTACGTGCGCACCTCGGCCACCGCACCGGGGCAGCCGGCCGACGCCTACTACTTCGAGCGCGTCGCGGTGGCCACCGTGATCAGCGAGGCGACCTCGTTGTACAACGCCGAGCATTACCAGGAAGCGCTCGGCCAAGTACCGCAGCGCGCCGGCGGCACGGCCGGCGGCGACCAGTTGCGCACGCTGAACGGCATCTATCTGGCGACCACCAAGCTCGGCCGCACGGCGGACGCCGAGACTGGCGTTCGGCAAGGTCGTCGCCTACGGCATCGCGCTACAACCAGCTGGGCGTGAAGTTCCTGTTCAACCCGGGCAGCACCGAATTCTGGTCCGATCCCAAGGTCAGCGGCGCCTACGCGATGTGGCTGCGCCAGATCGCCAAGGAGGCCGACGCGGCCAAGGTCTGCATGAACGTCGTCGGCCACACCAGCCATACCGGAGCCGAGCAGACGAACGACGTTCTGTCGCTGCAGCGCGCGACCACCCTCCTGCAAGCGCTTGGCGGCCGAGGCGCCGGCGCTGGGCGCGCGTGCCAAGCCGATCGGCATGGGCTGTCGCGAGAACATCGTCGGCAGCGGCACCGACAACGCGGTCGACGCGCTCGACCGGCGCGTCGAGTTCAAGATCGTGCCCTGCGCGTGATCGAATCGCCGGGATGCGCCTGCTGCTCGTCTTCTGCCATCCCGACCCGCAAAGCTACGCCGCCGCGCTGCGCCGCACCGCGGTCGATGCGCTGCGTGCCGACGGCCACGAACTGCGCGAGATCGATCTCTACGCCGAAGGCTTCGACCCGGTCTTCAGCGCCGCCGAGAAGAAGCAGCTACCTGACGGACACCGGGAAGAACATCGCCGGCGTCGCCGCCCATGTCGAGGCGCTGCGCTGGGCCGAGGGCTGGGTCGTCGTCTACCCGACCTGGTTCTACGGCGCGCCGGCGATGCTCAAGGGCTGGCTCGAACGCGTCTGGCTGCCGGGCGTGACCTTCACGGTGGCGAAGGCCCGTCAGCGGCGCATCGGTGGCGAGCTGCGCAACATCCGCCTCTTCGTCGGCATCACCACCTCGGGCTCGCCCTGGTGGTGGCTGAAGCTGATCGGCGACCCCGGCCGCAGCCTGTTCATGAAGGGGCTGCGACCGCTCTACGCGCGCGGCTGCCGCATGAAGTGGTTGCAGCTGTACGACATGAACCACGCGTCCGTGGCCGAGCGCGATGCCTTCATCGCGAAAGTCGGGCGCACTTTGAGCAAGGAAGCCGCATGACCATCGCCCAACCGCTGGCCCGCTACTCGGCCTGGCGCCGCGCCGGGGACTTCGTGTTCCTGTCCGGCGTGATCGCGGTCGACCCGGCCAGCGCCACCATCGTCAAGGGCTATGCCGACATCCCGGCCGCGGCACGCGCGCTGCTTGGCGAGACGGGCGAGTTCTCGACCGACATCAAGGAAGGCCCGATCCTGGCGCAGAGCTGGTTCGTGCTCGACCGCATCAAGAGCACCGTCGAGGCCGCGGGCGGGCAGATGGGCGACGTGGTCAAGCTGGTGCAGTACTTCCGCAACCTCGACCATTTCCCGAACTACAGCCGCGTGAGGAAGCTGTTCTTCCCCGGCGAGCCGCCGGTGTCCACCGTCGTCGAGGTCAGCGCGATGCTGCCGACGGACGACATCCTGGTCGAGGTCGAGGCCACCGCCTACCTGCCGCTGAAGGCCTGAGCCGCCGCGCGCCGCGTGGCGCGAACCACGCTGGGGCGGCACGCACCGGAACGGGGGGCGTGCCCAGGACCGCATCTCCCGGCGCGCGCCCGCACCGTGGCACATGGCTTGCTGCTGTCCCGCCGGGCAAGGCTTCATTCGGGCGGGTGGCATGACGACGAGGATGCAACGGGTTCTGGCGCTGGCCTTGCTGGCATTGGCGGCAACGGGCGCGCAGGCGCAGGAGCGCTTCGTCTTCCTGACCAGCTGGTACGCGCAGGCCGAGCACGGCGGCTTCTACCAGGCGCTGGCCACCGGGCTGTACAAGAAGGCCGGTCTCGACGTGACGATCAAGATGGGCGGGCCGCAGATCAACGGCATGCAGCTGCTCGCCGCCGGCCAGGCCGATGCGGTGATCGGCTACGACATCGCGGTGATGAAGGGCCGCGAGCAGGGCATAGCCGCGGTGACGATCGCGGCAAGCTTCCAGAAGGACTTGCAGGGGATGATGACGCACGAGGACGTCCATTCGCTCGCCGGCCTGAAGGACAAGACGATCCTCATCGCGACCTCCGGCCGCACCAGCTGGTGGCCCTGGCTGAAGGCGCGCTACGGCCTGAACGACGCGCAGACCCGGCCCTACACCTTCAACATCCAGCCCTTCCTGGCCGACCCCAACCTGGCCCAGCAGGGCTACCCGTCGTCCGAGCCCTTCGCGGCGGCGAAGGCGGGGGCGAAGGTCAACTTCTTCCTCTTCGCCGACGACGGCTACCCGCCCTACGGCACGACCATCGTGACGATGGCCAAGACGGTGGCCGAGCGGCCCGAGGTGCTGAAGAAGTTCGTCGCCGCGAGCATGGAAGGCTGGAAGAGCTTCATGCAGAATCCCGCGCCGGCGATCGCGCTGATCAAGCGCGACAACCCGGCGATGACCGACGACACGATCGCCTTCGCGATCCAGCGCATGAAGGAACTGCACGTGCTCGACAGCGGCGACGCGAAGGTGTCGGGCATCGGCACGATGCGCGAGGCGAGGTTCAAGGCGACCTACGATATGCTGGTGCAGCATGGCCTGCTCGACCCCAAGGTCGACTGGCGCAAGACCTTCACGATGCAGTTCGTCGACGATTTGCACGTCATGCCTTGAACCCGGCCCGACAGACACCGGCCCGACACCGCCCCAACGACGCAGGAGACCCGCCCATGCCCCTCCCATCCCCCCGTTCGACGCTGCTTGCCGCGGTGGCGCTGCTGGCCGCCGGCAGCGCTCTGGCGCAAGAGAAGTTCGTGTACCTGACCAACTGGTACGCCGAGGCCGAGCATGGCGGCTTCTACGAGGCGCTGGCCGAGGGCCTGTACAAGAAGGCCGGGCTCGACGTGACGATCCGGATGGGCGGCCCGCAGGTCAACGGCATGCAGCTGCTCGCCGCCGGCCAGGTGGACTGCTTCATGGGCTACGACGTGCAGACGATGAAGGCGCGCGAGCAAGGCATCGACGCCGTCACCGTGGCCGCGGCGTTCCAGAAGGACCCGCAGGTGATGATCGGCCACCCCGAGACGGTCAAGACGATGGCCGACCTGAAGGGCAAGACGATCCTGATCTCGGGCGACTCGTACACCAACTACTGGCCCTGGCTGAAGACCACCTTCGGCCTGTCCGATGCGCAGACCCGCCCGTACACCTTCAACATCCAGCCCTTCATCGCCGACAAGAACGTCGTCCAGCAGGGCTACCTGTCGAGCGAGCCCTACGCGATCGAAACGCAGGCCCACTTCAAGCCGACCGTGATGCTGCTCGCCGACCACGGCTGGCCGCCGTACGCGACGACCATCGTCTGCATGGAAAGCACGATCCAGAAGAAGCCGAAGGCGGTGGCGGCCTTCGTCAAGGCCAGCATGCAGGGCTGGAAGGACTACCTCGAGGGCGACCCGTCGAAGGCGAACGCGCTGATCCGCAAGGACAACCCGAACATGACCGACGACGAGCTGGCGAACGGGATCAAGCAGCTCAAGGCCACCGGCATGGTGCTCGGCGGCGACGCGGCCAAGGACGGCATCGGCATCATCACCGACGCGCGCATGAAGAAGACCTACGACATGATGGTCTCGATGAAGCTGCTCGATCCGGCCAAGGTCGACCTGAAGAAGGTCTACACGACCGAGTTCGTCAAGGACCTCAAGATCCTGCCGTGATCCCCGTCATCGACCTGGCCGCCGAGCCCGCCGCGGCGCTGGCGCGGCGCATCGACGCCGCGCTCGCCGGCGACGGCTTCTTCGCGATCACCGGCCACGGCGTTCCGGCGGCGGTGACGGGCGCGGCGTTCGACGCGTCGCGCCGCTTCTTCGCGCTCGCCGAGGCCGACAAGCGCCGCTGGCACATCGACGCGGCGAACCGGGGCTTCGACCCGATCGGCTGGCAGTCGCTCGACGTCGGCCAGCCGCCCGACGTGAAGGAGAGCTTCTACCTCGGCGTCGAGGCGCACGGCCCGAACCAGTGGCCCGACGAGGCGCTGGTGCCGGGCTTTCGCGCCGCCTGCGCTGCCTACTCGCAGGCGATGGACGATCTCGCGCGGCGCCTGATGCGCTTGTTCGAGATGGCGCTCGGGCTGCCGGCCGGGCAATTCGACGCCGTGATGCGCGCGCCGATCTGCACGACGCGGCTGCTCCATTACCCGCCGCAGCCGGTGGAAGGTGAAGGAGGCGCCGCGCCCGGGCAGATCGGCTGCGGCGCGCACACCGACTGGGGCGCGCTGACGCTGCTCGCGCAGGACGACGCCGGCGGCCTGCAGGTGCAGCGCGCCGACGGCCGCTGGCTCGACGTGACACCGCTGCCCGGCGCCTTCGTCGTCAATGCCGGCGACATGATGCCGCGCTGGACGAACGACCGCTGGCGCTCGGCGATGCACCGCGTGATCAACCGCGCGTCGGGCCGGGACCGCTGGTCGATCGCGTACTTCTTCGACCTCGACGCCGACGCCGTGATCACGCCGCTGGACCGCTGCGTCGACGCCGACCGCCCGGCGCGCTACGGCCCGATCACGGCCGGCGAGCACCTGGCCGAGATGTACCGCCGCACGACCGTTGCCGCATGAACGAGGCGCCAGCGGTCGAGGTCCTCTCGGCCGAGAAGACCTACCCGAACGGCACGCGCGCGCTGCTGCCGGTGGACCTGAGCGTGCGCGAGGGCGAGTTCGTCACGCTGCTCGGGCCGTCGGGCTGCGGCAAGAGCACGCTGCTGAAGATGGTGGCCGGGCTGCTCGCGCCCAGCGACGGCCGGCTGCTGCTCTGGCGCAAGCCGGTCGAGCAGGTCGAGGCCGCCGGCCACCGGCTGAGCTTCGTCTTCCAGGAGGCCACGCTGATGCCCTGGGCGCGCGTCGCGGCCAACGTGCGCCTGCCGCTGGACCTGGCCGGCGTGCCGCGCGCCGAGGCCGACGCGCGCGTCGCCGAGGCGCTCGCGCTGGTCGGCCTGGCCAAGTTCGCCGACCACCGGCCGCGCGAACTGTCGGGCGGCATGCAGATGCGCGTCTCGATCGCGCGCGGCCTGGTCACGCGCCCGACGCTGCTGCTGATGGACGAGCCCTTCGGCGCGCTCGACGAGATCACGCGCAACCGGCTCGACAGCGACCTGCTCGCGCTGTGGGGCGCGAAGCGGCTGACCGTGATGTTCGTGACCCACTCGATCCACGAGGCGGTCTACCTGAGCAACCGGGTCGTCGTGATGGCGGCGCGGCCGGGGCGCATCGTCGACGAGGTGGCGATCGACGAGCCTTACCCGCGCGGGCCGGAGTTCCGCGTCTCGACCCGCTTCAGCGAAACGGCCAAGCGCCTGCAGGACAGCTTGCTGCGCGCCAGCGGCGACCAGGCCGACGAGGCGCTGGCATGAGGCCGTGCCGCTTCGTGCCCGGTGGCGGCGCGGAACGCGCCTTGGGGGCAACATGAAGCCCAGCGTCCAGCGCGTCTTCTATCCGCTGCTCGTCGCGGTGCTGCTGCTCGCGCTCTGGCAGGGCCTGGTGGTGGGCTTCCACGTGCCGCCCTTCCTCGTGCCGTCGCCGCTGCGCGTGGCCGAGACGCTGGTGTCCGACGCCGGGCTGCTCTTCGGCGCGCTCGTCAACACGCTGAAGATCACGCTGTTCTCGTTCGTCGCCGCCACCGTCGTCGGCGTGCTGATCGCGTTCGCCTTCGTGCAGAGCCGCGCGATCGAGACCGCGCTCTTCCCTTACGCGGTGCTGCTGCAGGTGACGCCGATCGTCGCGATCGCGCCGCTGATCATCATCTGGGTCAAGGACCCGACCGCGTCGCTGGTGATCTGCGCGACGCTGGTCGCGCTGTTCCCGATCATCGCCAACACCACGCTCGGGCTGCGCAGCGTGAACCCGGGGCTGATGAGCTACTTCAAGCTCAACCGCGCGACGCGCTGGCAGGTGCTGGTGCGGCTGCGCATCCCGTCGGCGCTGCCGTACTTCTTCGGCGGGCTGCGCATCAGCAGCGGGCTGGCGCTGATCGGCGCGGTGGTGGCCGAGTTCGTCGCCGGCACCGGCGGCACCGGCACCGGCCTGGCCTACCAGATCCTGCAGGCCGGCTACCAGCTCAACATCCCGCGCATGTTCGCCGCGCTGCTGCTCATCACCGTCACCGGCGTGCTGCTGTTCGCGGCGATGTCGGTGCTGTCGAAATGGGCGCTGGGCGGCTGGCACGAGAGCGAGCAAACCCATGACTGACCTGCTGATCCAGGGCGCGGCGCATCTGTGGACCGGGCTGCGCGGCGACGCGATGCGCGTGCGCGGCGGCACCGACCTGCGCGTTCGCAACGGCCGCATCGAGGCGATCGGCACGCTCGCGCCCGAGCCCGGCGAGCGCGTGCTCGACGCGTCGGGCTGCGTCGTCTACCCGGGCTGGGTCAACACCCACCACCACCTGTTCCAGAGCCTGCTCAAGGGCATCCCGGCCGGCATCGACCTGGCGCTCGTGCCCTGGCTGTCGGCGGTGCCGGTGCCCTACCGGCGCTGGTTCGACTGTGAAGAGGCGCTGCGCGTCGCGGCGCGCGTCGGCCTCGTCGAGCTGCTGCTGTCGGGCTGCACCACGGTCGCCGACCACCAGTACCACTACTACCCGGGCATGCCCTTCGACGCGTCGGCGGCGGTGTTCGACGAAGCGGCGAAGCTCGGCTTGCGCTTCGTGCTCTGCCGCGGCGGCCAGACCCAGGCGCGCGCGCTGACCGACCAGGTCGCGCCGGCGCAGAGCGCGCCCGAGACGCTGGACGCGTTCATGGCCGGCGTCGAGCGCGACGTGCAGCGCTTCCACGACCCGTCGCCGTTCGCGATGCGCCGCGTCGTCAGCGCGATCACGACGCCGAACTGGAGCTGCCGCGAAGGCGAACTGAAGATCCTGGCGCGCCAGGCGCGGCGCCTGGGCATCCGGCTGCACAGCCACCTGTCCGAGTCGCACGACTACGTGCGCTGGGCACGCGAGGTGCACGGCTGCACGCCGCTGCAGTTCGTCGCCGAGCACGAATGGGTGGGCGACGACGTCTGGTACGCGCACATGGTGCATCTGGACGACGCCGAGCTGAAGCTCTGCGCCGAGACCGGCACCGGCATCGCGCATTGCCCGCAGAGCAACGCACGGCTGGGCTCGGGCATCGCGCGCATCCCCGAGGCGCTGGCGCAGGGCGTGCCGGTTTCGCTGGCGGTCGACGGCGCGGCGTCGAACGAGGCCGCCGACATGATCAGCGAGGCCCATGCCTGCTGGCTCATGCACCGCGCCGACCCGCGCGCCGGCGCGCGCGGCGTGCAGCCGGGCGGGCTGGCGTCGGCGATCACGGTCGAGGACGTGGTCCACATCGGCACCGCCGGCGGCGCGCGCGTGCTGGGGCTGGACGGCGTGGGCACGCTCGCCGTCGGCCAGGCCGCCGACCTCGCCGTCTACGAGCTCGACCAGCCGCGCCATTTCGGGCTGCACGACCCGGCCATCGCGCCGGTGGCCAGCGGCGGCCGGCCGAGCCTGCGCGCGCTGCTCGTGCAAGGCCGCGTCGTCGTCGAGAACGACGCGATCCCGGGTCTGGACCTGGCCGCGCTGCGCCGCGACGCGCAGCGCCTCGTCGAGGGGATGCGCGGATGACTTCGAACAGCTTCGACCCGGCGGTCGTGCGCGAGCGCAGCCTGGCGCTGACGCAGGCGCTGCCTGCGATCGAGTGGATCACCGACGGCCGCGTCGAGCGGCTGAGCCAGGACTTCTACTGGTTCAGTCCGGTGCTCAAGCGCCAGCTCGAAGGCTTGCGCGCCGACGCGGTGGCGCGGCCGAAGACCGAGGACGAGATCCGCGCCGTCGTCGCCGGCTGCGCGCGCAGCGGCGTGCCGATCACGCTGCGCGGCAGCGGCACCGGCAACTACGGCCAGTGCATGCCGCTGCACGGCGGCGTGATCCTGGACCTGTCGGCCTACAACCGCTTGCTGTGGGTGAAGCCGGGCGTCGCGCGCGCGCAGGCCGGCATCCGGATGATGGAGATGGACCGGCAGACGCAGCAGGTGCAAGTGGGCACGGACGGTCGCCCGTGCGGCGGCTGGGAGCTGCGCTGCGTGCCCAGCACCTACCGCAGCGCCACGCTCGGCGGGCTGTTCGGCGGCGGCTTCGGCGGCGTCGGGTCGATCAACCACGGCCCGCTCGCCGCGACCGGCAACGTGCTCGGCGTGCGCGCGATGACGGTCGAGCCCGAGCCGCAGACGCTGGAACTGCGCGCGCCCGAGGCGCTGCTGCTGCACCATGTCTACGGCACCAACGGCCTGGTGCTCGAGCTCGAGGTCGGCCTCGCGCCGGCCCATCCCTGGCTCGAGGCGATCGTCGCGTTCGACGATTTCGATGCCGCGATCGGTTTCGCCGACGCACTCGCCGCGGCGCCCGGCATCGTCAAGAAGGGCGTCACGCTGCTCGCCGAGCCGATCCCGGCGCTGCTGCGCCAGGCGGGCGTGCCGGCGCTGGCCGGTGGCCTGGACGGCGTCGCGCACGCGGTGTTCGTGCTCGTGGCCGAGTTCGCCGAGCCCGGCCTGCTGCAGATGGTGGCCGAGTTCGGCGGCCGCGTGACGCTGCGCAGGAGCGCCGACGAGGTGCGGCGCAGCAACCGCACCATCGTCGAGGCGACCTGGAACCACACCACGCTGCACGCGCTGAAGGTCGACAAGGGGCTGACCTACATCCAGGCCGGCTTCCAGCCCGAGCGCCACGTGCAGCAGGCCAAGGCGCTGCGCGCGCTGCTGGGCGACGAGGTGCTGGTGCACCTGGAATTCATCCGCACCAAGGAAGGCGCGCCGAACTGCTCGGGGCTGCAGCTCGTGCGCTACCGCAGCGACGAGCGGCTCGCCGAGATCATGCAGATCCACCGCGACCACGGCGTCGCGATCGCCAACCCGCATGTCTACATCGTCGAGGACGGCAAGCAGGGCCAGATCAACCCGGCGGTCGTCGCGATGAAGCAGCGCCTGGACCCGGCCGGGCTGCTCAACCCCGGCAAGTTGCGCGGCTGGGACGAGCGCGGGCGGCTCGCTGCCGACGCCGCGGGGCTGGCGACGCTGCCGCGGTTCTGAGCGCGACTGCAGCCGCTGCGGCCGGCGCCGACCGGCGTCACGACGCGGTCACGGGAATGGAGGAGCCTCCGGCGCTGCCCTGTCTTTGGCGCCTGCCGCGCCCGCCTGCATGGTCCTCCCGTTTGTCCAGCACTTGTGGGTCCACCGCGTGCTGCTGCACGCAGCACGGTGGGGCGCGCAGGCCTGGCACACGGCGCTCGCCGACTTGCTCGACGAACGGGCACGGGCGGGTGCCACATGGGCGGCCACGACCTTGCTGGTCCGCTTCGACGACGGCGCGCCGTTGGACGCTGGTTGCGCGACGCCTGAAGCGGCGCTGCAGGACTTGCGGCAAGGGCGCGCGTCGGCAGCGGTCCTGATGCCTTCGCGCGACGGGCGTCGCGCACTCGACTGGCTCGTTCGCTTGCGCGGTGCGGCGGTGCGCACGGCGCCCGCGGTCGTGATCCTGTTGCCGGACTTCGACGCCGAGGCCCAGCTGGCGGCGCTGCGTGCCGGCGCGGATGCGGTGTTGCCGCTGGAGGCCTCGGCGGCGCTGATCGACGCGCAGCTCGATCGGCTGCGCCAGCGCGCGGCGCCCGCGATGCCGGCCTGGCTCGAAGGGCCGGGCGGACTTCGCCTCGAGGCGGCCACGCTGCGGGCCTGGGTGGGCGAGCAACCCCTGTCGCTCAAGCCCGGGCTGTTCCGTCTGTTGTGGTGCCTGATGGCCGAGCCCGACCGCGTGTTCAGCCTGTCGGCGCTGCGCGTGGCCATCGAGGTCGAGGCCACGACCCAGGCGGACTCGATCCACGCCTATGTCAGCCGTCTGCGCAAGGCTTTGCGCCCTCATCGCATCGACGCCTGCATCCAGACCGTGCATCGGTTCGGCTATCGCTGCGTGCCGGCCCTCGCGGAGGCATCGGCCGCGCGAGGTGTCGGTGACGCGCCGGCGATCGCAGACGCCTGACGTCTGACGCCTGAACGCGCGTCGCGGCTCGTCCGGGGCGGTCAGATCCGGGTCAGGACTTCAAAACCGCCGTTTCACGGGCGGCGCGTGCAATGGCTGCTTTTGCAACCCCCCACCCAAAGCACCCATGCGCCCCCACTCCGTCGACCGCACCTTCCGCCGCAGCACCCTCGGCCAGGCCCTGCTTCTCGCGCTGGCGGTCCATGGGCCGGTCGCGCACGCGCAGACCAGCGCTGATACGCCGGAACGGGTGGAGATCGTGGGCAACCGCACGCAGGCCGAGCGTGACCGGGAGAAGCAGCACAGCGCGCCGCACCAAGCCATCACGCAGGGATCGCTGGTGGCGACGCAGCCGCAGTCGGTGATCAACCAGCACGTGATCGCGAACACCGCGGCGCCGACCGCGAACTACACCGACGTGATCGCGATCTCGCCGAGCGTGGTGAGCGTCGATCCGAACGGCCCGGGCATGATGGAAACGCAGGGCGGGCCGACGATCCGTGGCTTCCAGGACGGCCAGTACAACGTCACCTTCGACGGCATCCCCTGGGGCGACTCGAACGACTTCACGCACCACTCGACCTCGTACTTCATGCCGCAGGACCTGGGGCAGATCGTCGTCGACCGCGGCCCGGGCGACGCCACGAACATCGGCACGGCGACCTTCGGCGGCACGGTGGCGGTTCAGTCGAAGGATCCCCTCGCCGATCCCGTCACCACGCTCTATGGCAGCGTGGGCAGCTTCGGCACCCGTCTGCTCGGCGCCGAGTTCGACACCGGCACGCTGAAGGACTACGGCGGTTTGCGCGCCTTCGTCGACTATCGCCAGGCCAAGACCGACGGCTATCTGACTGGAGCGGGCTTGCGGCGCGAGAACCTGTTCCTGAAGGCGGTGCGACCGATCGGCGACGACTCGACGCTGAGCTTCGTCGCGATGAAGAACGTGCTCACGCAGCACTACTCGTTCGGCGCCACGTCCTACCCCTACGTCGCCGTGCAGGCCGACGGTCAGCCCGTCACCGGCAGCCTGCCTGGCCAGGTGCAGGAATTCGGCGCCAACTACGGCCTGAGCAGCGATCCGCAAAGCCAGGCCTACAGCGGCTACAACTACGACGAGATCTCGACCGACATGGAGTACGTGGGCCTGAAGACCCGGCTCGGCGGCGCCCATGTCGACAACAAGTTCTATACCTACGGCTACTACCACCGCGGCTACAACGGGGCCGATCCGAACGGCGGCAACCTGAACTACGGCACCGGCTACGGCCCGGCCGGCTCCGCCGGCGACGGCACGTTCCCCGACGGTGCCGGCAGCACCAACGGCACCGTGGCCGGTGTCGACAACGTGCCGGGGCAGCGCATGCTCAACAACTACCGCTCCTGGGGCGACACGCTGCGCGTGATGCAGGACCTGGGCGCGGGCACGCTGAAGTACGGCGTCTGGATCGACGACCAGGCCAACGACCGCTATCAGTACGAGATCGACTGGACGAACGGCGGCGGCTTCAACGCCGCCGACGCTGCAGCCGCGACCGACCGGCTGATGCACGACACGCTGCTGTCGGTGCAGCCCTACCTCGCCTACGCCTGGAAGCTCGGCCCGCGTCTGACGCTGACGCCGGGGATCAAGTACGCCTACTTCCGCCGCTCGATCGACGCACCGGTGAACCAGAAGACTGGCTTGCCGCTGAACTACTCGCAGAGCTGGTCCAAGGCGGTGCCGAGCGTCGACCTCCACTACATGATCAACCCCGGCTGGAGCGCCTACGCGCAGCTGGCCAAGGGTTTCCTGGCGCCGAACCTGAACCTGTTCTACGTGGCGAACCCGCTCGTCAGCAGACCAGGGCGTGACGCCGGAGAGCACGACCAACGCCCAGGTCGGGACGACGTGGACCTCTCACGCGCTGACGGTCTCCGGCGACGTCTACGCGATCGACTTCAGCAACCAGGTCGCGTCGCGCACCGTCGGCGGCGTCAAGGAGTTCTACAACCTGGGCGGCACGCGCTACCGTGGCGCCGAGGCCGAGGCGACCTGGTACGTCGGCGCCGGCTTCAGCCTGTACGGCAACGCGGCCTACAACCAGGCGCGGCAGACCGAGATCGGCCTGCAGCTGGCCGGCGTGCCGAAGACGACCGCGGCGCTGGGCGTGGTCTACAACGACGGCCCCTGGTACGCGTCGGCGGTGACCAAGCTCGTCGGCTCGCGCTACGGCGACATCCACAACGATGCGTCGGGCAACCCGGTGGGCATCTACGACTTCTCGAGCTACAGCGTCACCAACCTGTCGCTCAACTACACGGTGCAGGACGCCGGTGTGGTGCCGGTCGGCACCAAGGTCGGCGTGCAGGTCACCAACGTCTTCGACAAGAAGGACCTCTACGCGCTGGCTGCCTACACCGCGAACAACGTGCCGCTGTTCTTCACGATCCCGGGACGCGGCCTGACGCTCGACTTCTCGATCCCGTTCTGATCGCAGGCCCGACGTGTCTGACCTCGCGATGACGACGTTCCCGCGTCGGGCTGCGCTGCACCGGGCGCTGGTTCCGGTCGGCCTGGCGCTCGCGTCTAGCCTGTGTGCCGCGCAAGGCACGGTGCCCGGCGTGCGCCCCACGCCGCTGCAGCATGTGCTGCTGATCAGCGTCGATGGCCTGCACGCCAGCGACCTGCAGCGCTGGGTTGCAGCGCATCCCGGCTCGGCGATGGCGGGACTGGCCGCGCATGGCATCACCTACACGCAGGCGCGCACGCCGGCGCCGGCCGATTCGTTCCCGGGCCTGCTGGCGCTGGTCACCGGCGGCACGCCGGCCGTCACCGGCGTCTACTACGACGTGAGCTACGACCGTACGCTCTCGCCACCGGGCAGCGACTGCAAGGCGCGGGGCACGGTCGTGCGCTACGACGAGTCGCTGGACCTGCCCGGCGCTCCCTATGGCGCACCGGTGCTCGACGCGCACGAGCTGCCGCTCGATCCCGCGCAGGGCTGCTCGCCCGTGCGCGCCGCACCGGTTTCTGCGCGTCAACACGGTGTTCGACGTGGTCCATGCCGCCGGCGGCGCCACCGCCTGGGCCGACAAGCATCCGGCCTACGAGATCGTGAACGGCCCGCCCGGCGACGGCGTCGATGACCTTTACACGCCGGAGATCGGCGACAACTTCCGCGGCGTCGGCGACACCGTCGCGGACAAGGTCACCGCGTCGGTCGAGAAGACCACCGCCTACGATCGGCTGAAGGCGCAGGCCGTGCTGAACTGGATCGGCGGACGTCGCCACGATGGCGCACCAGCGCGCCGGGGTGCCTGCCTTGTTCGGGCTCAACCTGCAGGCGGTCAGCGTCGGCCAGAAGCGCGGTGGCTACCTCGATGCGGCGCGGTCGACCGAGCCCCGCGCTGGCGCTGGCGCTGCGCGATACCGATGCGCTGATCGGCGAGTTGATCGACGCGCTGCGCACGCATCGGCTGCTGGAGTCGACGCTGGTCGTGCTGACCGCCAAGCATGGCAACGGACCGATCGACCCGGCGCGGCTGCATCACGTCGCGCGCAGCCAGCTCGCGCGCATCGTGGGCACGGCGGCCGGCGCCGCACTCGCCCACATCACGTCGGACGACGTCGCGCTGATCTGGCTCCGCACGCCGGATCCCATCACGACGCAGCGGGTCGCCGATGCCTTGCAGCGGCAGGCCGGGTCGCTCGGCATCGACGAGATTCTGTGGGGCCCGACGCTCGCGCAGCACCTGGACTTGCACGGTGATGGCCGTCGCCGGCCGGACCTGGTGGTGATTCCGCGCGCCGGTGTCATCTATGCGGCCGAGGACGACGACAAGCGGGCCGAGCATGGCGGCTTCTCCGACGACGACCGCCATGTCGCCTTGCTGTTGTCGAACCCCTTGCGCTTCCCGTCGGCGGGGCGAAACGACAGTCCCGTCGGTACGGTCCAGGTCGCGCCGACGATGCTGGCCGCGCTGGGGCTGGACCCGGCGCGCTTGCAGGCGCTTGCGCGGACGCCAGTACGGGTCTTGCCGGGCGCAGGGTTCGCCGCGCCCTGAGCCGCCCGCGACCTTCAGCGGCTCGCTGCCGACGCCGCGGGGCTGGCGACGCTGCCGCGGTTCTGAGGGCCGGGTTCAACGCGGCGGCGCTTCGGTCTGCTGCCGACGCAACTCGCGCCGCTTCATCTCGAGGTAGGCGTCGCGGTCGACCTCGTGGAGCTGGCTCGCGTAGCGCTCGGTGGCGTCGAACCAGAGCTGCAGGCTCTTCTCGGCCCGCTCGGCGCGCGGCTGCACCTGGGCTTCGAGATAGGACTCGATCGCGAGGTAGTAGCGCAAGGTGTTGCGCTCGAGCACGCCGCGGATGCCGCCGACGAGGTCGGGCTGGCCGTCGGCGCTGCGGCCGACGACGCTGAAGCCGCGTTTGTCGCTGCCGATCGTCGCCAGGTAGGCCTGCATCGCCCAGCGCGCGGCCAGGCCGTAGGAATACGAATAGGTCATCTGCAGCAGCGTCTGGCCGGCCGTGAACGGGAGCGCGCGCACGACGAGGCGGTAGTCCTGGGTGCCCAGCGGCCCGGTGGGGGCCTGCAGCACGACGTCGAGATAGCCGTCGCCGGCGCTGGCGACATGGAAAGCGAACCTCGCCCAGTAGGCCTTGTCCAGCGGCTGGTCGAACTTGCGTCCGATGCCGGTGACCAGCTCGTCATGTCCTGCGCTGTTCGCAGGGCGGCAGTACTTGACGTTGAGGTGCAGGATCAGGATGTCGCACCAAGCGCCCGGCTGGACCAGCGCGTCGCGAAGCTCGGCGTAGGGGCGGTCGACGAGCGCATAGACCTCGCCCTGCATCCGGTCCGACGCCTCGGTCGACTGCAGGTAGACGCTGCGCTGGGCGAGCCGGCCTTCGCCGTGCGCGCGGATCGCCGCGAACCTCGCGCGCAGCGCCTCGGCCGGCGCGGGCTGGGCCCAGGCGCTGCCCAGAGCGAGCGCGCAGCACAGCAGCAGCCACCGCGCCCAGGCGCGACGGGTCATCGGTGATCGCTCGGTCGCAGCAGGAGCGGGCGCTGCGCGGCGCCCGGCCTGCCCACGCCGCGCTGCCGGCGCGTCAAGCGAACGACCCCATCGGCCCCGGATAGCTCACCTCCTCGAGCCGGCCGGTGTCCACGTCGTAGATGAATCCGCGCACCGTGATCGCGTCCGGCCCGCTCGTCGGCAGCCAGGGGTGGTTCAGGATCGCCGACATCCCGCGGCGCACGTCCCAGGCCAGCCGCTCGGTCTGCTTCGCGTCGCGTGGCGCGTCGAGCGGCTCGAGCGCGCCGCGGAAAGCGTGGAACGCCGACGGCGTGGCCGCGCATTTCCCGCAGCTCGTGAAGGCCCGTCCGGTCGCCTGGCCGAGCAGCTTCTCGGCCGCGGGATCGCCCTCGAGGCCGGCCTTGAGCAGGTCGTCGCTGAAGGCCAGCATGCCGCAGCGCGTGTGGTGGATCAGGACGATCTCGTTCGTGTTCAGCAGGTGGTGCGAGATGACCAGACAGCGGATCGCATCGTCCGTCACGACGCCGCCCGCGTTGCGGATGACGTGCGCGTCCCCGGTCTGCAGGCCGAGCAGGTCTTCCACGTCCAGCCGCGCATCCATGCAGGCCACCACGGCGACGCGCTGGGCCGGCTGGATGGGCTGCTTGCCCGGGTAGCCGGGCTTGTGCAGCGCCTTCCCGCCGGCGTACTGCTGGTTGTTCTCCAGATAACGATCGGTCGTCGAAGCTGCCATGGTGTCTCCTTCGGAGGTTTCGCGGTGTGCAGAAGACGTTGCCGGATCCTCGAGCCCGGCAACGCCGCCCGCGAAGAAAATGCTACTCCGACCGCCGTGCCCGGTGTCATCCGTCTCGCACTCGCTTGTCGGGACCGGCCCATCGGCCGCCGCGGCCGGCGCCGCAGCGCCGTGCGCATCATTTCTCCACACCGACGAGCAGCGCCACGGCCACCAGCGCCAGCAGCGCCAGCGCGAAGGCGATCAGCACCCAGGCCCACCAGCGCAGGCCGCCGCGCCGCTCGGCGAGCAGCAGCTCGGCGCGCGCCGCCGCGGCGGTGGCCTCGTCGCCGCCGGCCGTCGCATCGGCGAGCAAGGCCTGCAGCAGCGCCGCCGCGTCGGCCGCCTGGCCGCTGCGGCGCAGCAGCCGCGCCACCGCCAGCCGCGCGCGGGTTCGCCCCGGCGCATCGCCCAGCGCCTCGAAGGCGGCCGCGGCCTGTTCGGCGGACTGGCGCGCCGGAACGAGCTGTTCCTGGGCCGCCTGGACGCGGCTGATGCTCAGCCAGGCGTTGGCCTGACCGGGCTGGTCGCCGGCCTGGCGTTTGCGCTCCAGGCTGGCCGCGAAGCTGGCTTGCGCGGCGGCCCAGTCGCAGCGTTCGAGCTGTGCCAGGCCGAGGTTGTTCAGCACGCCGCCGCTGCGCAGCGCGTCGCCCCGTCGCTCCAGCTCCGCCAGACTGGCCTGGAACGAGGCGATCGCCGCGTCGGTCTCGCGCAGCTTGAGCTGGGCCGTGCCCAGGCTGTTCAACAGGCCGGCAGCGTCGGCCTCCTCGTCTTCGTCGTTCACGCTCGCCAGCGCCTGGCTCAGCGTGGTGCTGGCGGCGTCGGCGCGACCCTGGTCGCGGTAGACCTCGCCCAGCTCGTACAGCACGCGCCAGCCCGAGCCGGCGAGCGCGGGGTCGGCGTCGACCTGCTCGCGCGCGGTCTCCAGCAGCACCAGCGCGTCGTCGATGCGCCCGCTCTGGCGCAGCGCGTGGCCGGCGCGAACCATGGCGTGGACGCGCAGCTTGGCGTCGGCCGCGGCGTCGGCGGCCACCGCGTTCAGCAGCGGCAGCGCACGCTCCCAGTCGCGCAGGTCGGACGCGAGCTTGCCCTCCTGATAGGCAAGCCGTGCGCGCTCGCGCGGCGTCAGGAGCGGGTCGTACTCGTGCACCAGGCGCAGCAGCAGGCTGCATTCGGAGAAGCGGTGGCGGTGACGCGCGGCGCGGAACAGCGCCTCGAAGAGCTGCAGCCCTTCGTCGCGCCGGCAGCCGATCAGGTGGAACATGCGCCGGCGCGCGGTCGGGTCCTCGCCGGTGGTGCTGGCCGGCGCGGTGAACCACGCGACGAGCTGCTCGCTCAGGGCCGTGAACTCGGCACGCTGCTCGTCCTGCAGCCACCAGCGCCACAGCGGCGCGCGCCAGCGCCCGTGCACGCCGAGCGTGGCCTCGCCGAGCTGCATCAGCGACAGCTCGGCGAACTCGGCGTAGCGCGCGTCGGCTTCGGCTTCGCCCAGCCCGCCCAGGTGCTGCAGCAGCGCGCGGTCGAACTCGTGCGGCACCGCGCAACGGCGCAGCAGGTCCGCCGCCTGCGGCCCGACGAGGCGCTCGGTCAGCGGCACGGCGCGCTCGACGCCGGGCATCGAGGTCGTGCGTTCCATCAGCTCGCGAAACGCGGCCAGCGGGTCGCGGGCTTCGGCCGCGGAGTCGTCGGCCATCATGCGCGGGCCTTCATGTCGGGCGGCTGGCGAGGTAGAGGTCGACCGCCGAGGCCACGTCGGCGGGACGGCCGCGGGTCATCAGCGCGAGCATCTTGGCCAGCTCGCGCCGGGTCTCGTCGCTGAGTCCGGCGCCGCCGTCGGGGCTGGCCGCGGCACGCTTGGCGATGTAGGCGGCGATGTCGTCGACGCCCAGCGGCTTGAGCTGCACATGGGCCAGGAACTCGGCCAGGTCCTGGTCGGCCGGCGGTGGGCGCTGGCCGAGCAGCACCGCGCGCACCTGCGGCAGCGCGCCGTCGACCACCGGCCGCAGCAGTTGCTCCCACAGCCACTGGTGCGTGATCTCGGACATCTTCTCGGTGGCCTGGAAGAACAGCACCACCGGCTGGCGCTCGGACAGCGACTTGAGCCCCTGCAGAAAACGCTGCGTCAGCTGCTCGCGGCGGACTTCCATCGGCACCGCGAGGTCGGGGCGCTGGATGACGATCATGTTGTCGCGCAGCACGATGCCGGCGATGTCGCCCGCGGTGCTGTTCGTCAGCGTCGCGCCGGAGGCGACCTGCACGCTGCCGCCGTGCAGGTTGACGTTGATGTCCAGCCGCGGCTGGTAGCTGCCGTCGGTGTAGTAGTTGATCAGGTCGGTGAAGGCGCTGAAATGCTCGAGCCCGAGCGCGTCGCGCAGCCGGCGCATCACCGACATGTAGTCGAGCACGTCGAGGTCGGTCCAGGCCAGCTCGGCCTTCAGCAGTCCGCGCAGCGCGCATTCGTGGACCATGCGCATCATCAACGAGGTCTTGCCCATGCCGGTCTCGGCCGAGACCACGATGATCGGCTGGCGGTCGGTGTCCAGCACCTGCTCGAACAGCGCCATCTCGGCCGAGCGGTCGACGAACGAGGCGAGCAGCCGCTCGCGTCGGGCGCGTGCGACGCGGCCTTCGACGACGTCCGTCACGGGGCCTTCTCCGCCGGCGGGTCGGCGGGCGGCGCGCCGAGGTCGACGCCGGTGATGTCGCCGACGCGCGCGTTGCGCAGCCGGGCGCCGCGCAGCACGTCGACCGAGATTCCCGCCGGCGCCGCACCGCGCACGCCGATCACGCGGCCGGCCTCGCTGTCGCGCAGCTGCAGACCGGCGCCGACGCTGACGGTGGCGGCCGCGGCAGCCGCGACCGCCGGGCGGCGGCGCAGCGACGTCGCGGCCTCCAGCGCCGCGAACAAGGCGTCGCGGTCGTGCGGCCAGCGCCGGTCGCTCAACTCGGCAGCGTTGCGCGCGGCCAGCGCGCGCAGCCGCTCGGGCAGCTCGGCGGCACCCGGCATCGCGGCGCCGCCGAGCAGCACCGGCACCACGGGCACCGGTCGAACGAGTGCGAGCGCGACCTCGGTCGCGACGAGGTCCTCGGGGTCGTCCAGCCGGCGCCGGCCCTGCGCGTCGCGCGACTCGAGCCAGCGCGGCCCGATCAGCACCAGCACCGCATCGGCGGCGTCGATCGCGCGCGCGATCGCGGCGGCGAAGTCGGCGCCAGGCGCGATCGACGCGAGGTCGAAGAAGCGCGCCACGTCGCCGAAGGCATCGGCCAGGTCGGCGCCGAGCCTACCGGCCCAGCCCTGGCTGTCGGCGCGGCGGTAGCTGACGAAGACACCGCTCATCGCATCAAGTCCTCGGACAGCGACTGCAAGTCGTAGGACTCGCGGCGGGCGCGCTGGTCGTAGTAGAGCAGCACGACGGTCGCGGCCACGGTGGGGAACAGCAGCGCCAGCATCGTCATGTAGGCGAGCGACATCAGCAGATGCTCGACCGCGGTCGACTCGTAGTCGCCCAGTGCGATCGTGGCACCGAGCACGAACGCGACCAGGATGCCGAGCGCGTAGGCGAACAAGGCCGGCAGCAAGGTCAGCCCGGCCAAGCGCCAGGCCTGACCGCGGGTCAGCTCGAAGCTGCGCCGGATGGCGGCGCGACCGGGCTTGCCCTCCAGCACCACGACGGTGGCGGTGAACACCGAGCGCACCATCAGCCAGACGCCGGGCACGATGAGCAGCACGAAGCCCAGCCAGATGGCCAGCGTGACGAGCAGGCTGGTGGACAGCACCTGCCACCAGCGGCCTTGCGCGAACACGCGGGCGTAGGCTCGGCGCACGGTCGGCCGCTGGCCCAGGCAAAGGTCGGACAGCACGACGGTCAGCGCCGCGGTGGCCAGGAAGGCGACCGCCGTGTAGGGCAGGGCGCCGAGCAGCGACCACGCCGGCGCCACCGCGTCGACGAGCTGGCTGAACAGCAGGAAGGGCGCCACCGGCAGCAGGCAGGTCCAGAAGATGACGCCGAAGTGGTGCCGGTACAGATGCACGATGTTGGCCAGCAGCGTGGCCGCCGTCTGCTCGCCGAGCAGGGCCCGCGCCGGCGCGGCGGCGGCGCTGGCGGGCAGGGCGGATCCCGGCTGTGGCATGAGGGGCGCTCCAGGCCATCAGGAATGACGGCCGCCCGTAGTTCAACCGCTGGCGCTGGAAATTGCAAGCATTGCCTTGGGGAGACTGGCTTCAGCCGAACTCGTAATCGCGGAAGCTGCGCCGCCGCAGCGGCGCCACGTACTCGCGCGTGAAGCCGGGCCAGAGCGCGACGATGCGGCCGTCGTCGCCCTGCCGGTACCAGCTCCGGCAACCGGCCCAGACCGAACCCTGCAGCCGCTCCTGCAGCAAGCGGTTGTGCTCGCGCATCGCGTCCTCGCGCACCGCGATCCAGCGGTGGCCGCTGCGCTTCAGGCGCTGCATCGCAGCGATCGCGAAACGCACCTCGGGCTCGATGTAGAGCAGCGTCGACGTGTGGCCGGTCGCGGTGTTCGGCCCGAGCATCAGGAAGAAGTTCGGGAAGCCCGCGACCGTGATGCCCTGGTAGGCCTCGGCGCCCTGCGCCCAGGCGCGTGCCAGCGTGCGTCCGCCCAGGCCGGTGATGGCCACCGCGTCGGCCAGGTGCGCGAGCTCGAAGCCGGTCGCACAGACGAGCACGTCGACCGGCCGCTCGCGGCCGTCGGCGCTGACGACGCCGTGCGACGTGATGCGCGTGATCGCATCGGTGACGAGCTCGACGTTCGGCCGCGCCAGCGCCGGGTAGAAGTCGTTCGAGTAGATCAGCCGCTTGCAGCCCAGCGGGTAGGGCGGGCGCAGCTTGGCGCGCAGTGCCTCGTCGCGCACCTGGCGCCGCAGCAGCGCATCCGCGGTCTTCAGCATGCCGCGCCGCGCCAGGCTGCCTTCGTCGAAGCCGCGCCGGCCCCATTCGAGCAACGCGTACCAGAACGCGCGCACCGCCCAGGCGTAGGGCGGCAGCCGCGCGAGCGCGCGGTCGAGCGCGTTGTACGGACGGTCGATGCGTGGCAGCACCCAGTTCGCGGTGCGCTGGAAGACGGTGAGCTGCGCCGCCTGTCCGGCGATAGCCGGCACCAGCTGCGACGCGGTCGAGCCGGTGCCGATCACGGCCACGCGCCGGCCGGCGAGCGCGACGCCGGCGTCCCAGCGCGCCGAGTGCAGGCGCTCGCCTTCGAAGTCGGCCAGGCCGGGAATGTCGGGCCAGCGCGGGTGGCTCAGCGGGCCGGTGCTGCAGGCGAAGAAGCGCGCGCTGTAGCGGTGGCCGTCGTCGCAGTCGACGAGCCAGCGGCCGGCCTCGGCGTCGAAGCGGGCCTGCGTGACGCGGGTGCCGAAGCGGAAATGCGGCGCCAGCGCCATGCTTGTCGGCGACGTGGCGCATGTAGGCCTGGATCTCGGGCGCGGCGGCGAAACGGCGCGTCCAGCGCGGGTTCGGCTCGAAGCTGAACGAGTACAGCGGCGCCGGCACGTCGACATGCGCGCCGGGGTAGCGGTTGTCCCACCAGGTGCCGCCCAGGCCGGCCGACTTCTCGACGACGACGAAGTCGGCGATGCCGGCCTTGCGCAGCTGGACCGCCATGCACAGCCCGGACATGCCGGCGCCGAGGATCAGCACCTCGTGCTCGATGCGCGCATCGGCGGCGGGCGGCGCGGTCGCGAACGCAGCCAGGCGCTCGATCGCGGCGTCGGCGCTGGGCAGCAGGCCGGCGTGGACCTGGAACACGTGCCAGCGGCGCAGCGTGACCTCGCAGCGCACCGTCACACCGGCGGCCTGCAACGCGTCGTGCAGCGCCAGTGCCTGGCCGTGCAGCATCTCGTCGGTGCCGCACTGCACCAGCGTCGGCGGCAGGCCGCGCAGGTCGGCCTTCAGCGGCGCGGCCTCCGGCCGGCCGGCCGGCACACCGCCCAGATAGTGACGTGCGCAGGCCTCGGCCCAGGCCCAGCTGAGCATGGCCTCACCCTTGGGCGGCTTCAGCGGCGGGCCTTCCGGCGCCATGTCGGCCCAGGGCGAGAGCAGCAGCAGCGCCGCGGGAAGCGGCTCGCCGGCGTCGCGCAGCGCGAGCGCGAGCACGAGGGCCAGGCCGCCGCCGGCCGAGTCGCCGCCGACCACCACCGGGCCGCTCGTTTGCAGCGCATGGAAGGCGGCGAGCGCGTCGTCGCGCGCGGCCGGGAAACGGTGCTCGGGCGCGAGCCGGTAGTCGAGCGCGAAGACCTTCATGCCGGTGTTCGAGGCCAGCCGCGCGGTGAGCGAGCGGTGCGTTGCCGGCGAGCCCACGCAATAGGCGCCGCCGTGCAGGTAGAGCAGCGTGCCCGGGCGCGACGGCGGCGTTGCCGTCCGCACCCATTCGCCAGCCACGCCGCCGACGCGGGCCGGCTCGAAGCGCACGCCGCGCGGCACCCAGTTCAGGTGCGACAGCGCGGCGAGCCAGCGGCGCTGCCAGCCGATGGGCACGCGCGGCGAGAACACCGGCTTGAGCAGCAGCTGCAGCGTCAGGCGCAGCAAGGCGGCGACGAATCGCTCGCGCGCGCCCCGGGGTTGAAAGTGGTGCACCGACATCGGCTGGCTCCAAAGCTCGGCACATTCTCGGGCAGGAAACGCGGGCGCCTGCGCAGCCCGGCACGGTGCCTGCTACGCTGTGGCCGAGAGTAGAAGCGTTCACTGCCTTGGTGCACTGCGCCGGCAGCCGGAAATTGCTCTTGAAGCGCCGCGCGTTCGCGCGCGGCAGGTCCCCCTTCAAGAATGCGAGGCGCTCCATGCTCACCACCCGCCAACCCGTGTTCCGCAAGTTCTGGCACGCCGTGATGCCGATGTCGATGCTGCAGGGCGGCCAGCCGCAGCCCTTCACGCTGCTCGGCGAGGCCATCGTGCTGTTTCTCGACGGGGCCGGCCAGCCCGCCGCGCTGAAGGACCGCTGCTGCCACCGCACGGCCAGGCTCAGCAAGGGCCGCTGCGTCGACGGCGCGCTCGAATGCGGCTACCACGGCTGGACCTACGACGCCGCCGGCCGCGTGATCCGCATCCCGCAGTACGAGGCCGACAGGGCTATCCCCGCCGACTACCGCACGCCCGCCTACCGCTGCGTCGCGAAGTACGGCTACGCCTGGGTCGCGCTGGAGGAGCCGATCGCCGAGATCCCGGCGATCCCCGAGTTCGACGCCCCGGGTTGGCGCACCGTCTTCCAGTTCTACGAGCGCTGGGCGACGAGCCCGCTGCGCGCGCTGGAGAACAGCTTCGACAACAGCCATTTCAGCTTCGTCCACCGCGCCACCTTCGGCGTCGCCGACCAGCCCAAGCCGAGCCGCTACGAGCTCGTCGAGCGCCGACATGACGACGGGTCCATCGGCTTCTACGCCGAGACCGTGATCGCCGCGGCCAACCCGGCGGCCTACCGGCGCGTCAGCGGCACGAGCGAGCCGATCACGCAGCGGCTGATGCGCAACGCCTACTACCTGCCGTTCAGCCGCCGCCTCGACATCGAGTACCCGAGCGGCGTGCGCCACGTCATCGTCAACGCCTTCACGCCGATCGCCGACGGCGAGATCCAGCTCTGCCAATGGCTGTTCCGCAACGACAGCGAAGCCGACTGCCCGGCGCAGTTGCTGATCGACTTCGACCACGTGATCACGCGCGAGGACAAGGACATCCTCGAGTCCACCGACCCCGACGCGCTGGTCGACACGCGCCGCCGCGGCGTCGAATACTCGATGGACAGCGACCGCCCCGGCATGCTGATCCGCAAGCAGCTGATGGAACTGCTTGCGCGGCACGGCGAGGCCGAGGTGCACGGCTGATACCGCCTTGCGATCGATCGACTAGGAATGAGGGGCCGCGAGCGGCCCGATGCCGACATTCGCCGAAAGCTGGGACATGGCAGCTGCGTGCAGGCACGGCTGCGCGCCGTGGGCGCGGGGTGGCCGCTTCCGCTCATGTCCCCCGACGACGGCCTGCCGGCCGTCGTCTCCTCCTTTACTTCGCTACAGCGGCCACCCCACGCCCGCGGCCACCGGCGCAGGTAGCGTTCGACGGACGAGAACAGCCGCTGCCCGAAGATCGGGCCGGTGGGGCGCGCTGTGGAGCGAAGTAAAGGAGGAGCGGCGGGCGAAGCCCGACGCGGGGGACATGAGCGGAGCAGCGCGCCTCGGCGGCCCGATCGCGCGCCCATGCCGGCACGCAGAACGAACGTCGGCAACGGGCCACGAGCCGACACATGGTCTTTCTCAACGATTGATCGCGAATTGGTATGAGGCGCGCAAGGGCCGGCGCGTAACGGCGCAAGGCGTCGCACGGCCGGGGAGCGCGACCTACGGGTTTGCCCGACAATCCCGGTCCATGATCCAGCAACGCACGATCAAGTCCCTGACGCGCTCGGTCGGCGTCGGCGTGCACAGCGGCCAGCGCGTCGAGCTGACGCTGCGCCCGGCGCCGCCCGACACCGGCATCGTGTTCCGCCGCATCGACCTGCCGGTGCCGGTGGACATCCCGGTCTCGCCCGAGACCGTGAGCGACACGCGCATGGCCACCACCATCAGCCCCGGCGGCGACCCCGGCGCGCCCAAGGTGCAGACCATCGAGCACCTGCTGTCGGCCTGCGCCGGGCTCGGGCTGGACAACCTGTACATCGACATCACGGCCGAGGAAGTGCCCATCCTCGACGGCAGCGCGGCGAGCTTCGTGTTCCTGCTGCAGAGCGCCGGCATCGAGCTGCAGAAGGCGCCCAAGCGCTTCCTGCGCGTGAAGAAGGCGGTCGAGCTGCGCGAAGGCGAGGGCGCGACGCTGAAGTGGGCGCGGCTCGAGCCCTATCACGGCTACAAGCTCAGCTTCGAGATCGAGTTCAAGCACCCGGCGCTGGACGCGACCGGCCAGCGCGTCGAGTTCGACTTCGCGAGCGGCCAGTACAAGCGCGACATCGCGCGCGCGCGCACCTTCGGCTTCACGAAGGACGTCGAGATGATGCGTGCGCGCGGCCTCGGCCTGGGCGGCAGCATGGACAACGTGATCGTCGTCGACGACTACCGCGTTCTCAACGCCGACGGGCTGCGCTACGACGACGAGTTCGTCAAGCACAAGATCCTGGACGCGATCGGCGACATGCAGGTCGCGGGCAAGCCGCTGCTCGCCGCCTACACCGCGTTCAAGGGCGGCCACGCGCTGAACAACCGGCTGCTGCGCAAGCTGCTCGCCGACGCGAGCGCGTACGAGATCGTCACCTTCGAGCGCGAGGCCGACGCACCGCGCGGCTTCGCCGAGCTCGCGCCGGCCTGGTGACGGCCCGGCGCGCATGCTGATCTTCCGCCTCGTCTTCGGCCTGTTGCTGGTGACGGGGCTGCTCAGCTTCGCGATGTACATCGGCACGCGCCAGGTCGTCTGGCGCCGGCGCGGCATCGTGATCGTCAAGTGGACGCTGATCGCCGCTCTGGGCTTCTTCGCGGTGCTGATCCTCGAGCGGCTGGCGGTGATGCTGTAGCGGGTGGCGGGCGGCCGGGGCGTGTGCTCGCCTCCAATGACGCCGAGCGTCTGTTTGCGCAGCTGAACCTGATGCAACTCGGCTGCGCCAGCCTGACGCTCCAGAAAGTTGAGCGCACGTCGGTCTGTTTATGTAGACACAATATCTATGTGCGCATCTCCTTCGACCCAGGCAAGCGCGATCGGACGTTGAAGGACCGCGGTCTCGACTTCGCGGACGCCGCCCTGGTGTTCAAGGGCGTCATCGTCGAGGTCGAGGGCACGAGGAGGGACCACGGCGCGCGCAGGATCGTCTGCTGCGGCAGTCTGAACGGTCGTCTCGTCGTCGTCGGGTACACGCAGCGTGGCGTCGTGCGCCATGTCTTCGGCATGCGAGGGGCCAAGGATCATGAGCAAGCCCGCCTCGCGCCCTGCATCGGGCTCTGGCATGAAGCGCGTCGATGCGCATGCGATCAGACCGTCCGAGTACAAGGAGCTGCCCCCGAACTCACGGACGAGATGCTGGCCCGTGCCGTCGTGCGCAAGGGCGGGCGCCCGCGCTCGCCCCAGCCACGGCCCGGTGCCGCATCTGCGGCTGGTGTAAGGTCGCCGGCATCCCCTTGACATGGAGCCCACCGTCATGAAGACCCGCGCCGCCGTGGCCTGGCAAGCGAATGCCCCGCTGACGATCGAGACCGTCGACCTGCAAGGCCCGAAGGCCGGCGAGGTGCTGGTCGAGATCAAGGCCACCGGCATCTGCCACACCGACTGGTACACGCTGTCGGGTGCCGACAGCGAGGGCCTGTTCCCCAGCATCCTGGGCCACGAAGGCGCGGGCATCGTGCTCGAGGTCGGCGCCGGCGTCACGTCGCTGAAGCCCGGCGACCACGTGATCCCGCTCTACACGCCCGAATGCCGGCAGTGCAAGAGCTGCCTGTCGCGCAAGACCAACCTGTGCACCGCGATCCGCGCGACGCAGGGCAAGGGCCTGATGCCGGACCAGACCAGCCGCTTCAGCATCGGCGGCAAGCCGGTGTTCCATTACATGGGCACCAGCACCTTCGCGAACCACATCGTCGTGCCCGAGATCGCGCTGGCCAAGATCCGCGAGGACGCGCCCTTCGACACCGTCTGCTACATCGGCTGCGGCGTCACCACCGGCGTCGGCGCGGTGCTGTTCACGGCCAAGGTCGAGGCCGGCGCCAACGTCGTCGTGTTCGGCCTCGGCGGCATCGGGCTGAACGTGATCCAGGGCGCGAAGATGGTCGGCGCCGACAAGATCGTCGGCGTCGACATCAACCCGGCGCGCGAGGCCATGGCGCGTGCCTTCGGCATGACGCACTTCGTGAATCCGAAGGAGCACGAGAACCTGGTCGACCACCTGGTGCAGCTCACCGGTGGCGGTGCCGACTACAGCTTCGAATGCATCGGCAACACGACGACGATGCGCCAGGCGCTCGAATGCTGCCACCGCGGCTGGGGCAAGAGCGTGATCATCGGCGTGGCCGAGAGCGGCCAGGAGATCAGCACGCGGCCGTTCCAGCTCGTGACGGGCCGGGTCTGGCTGGGCAGCGCCTTCGGCGGCGCGCGCGGCCGCACCGACGTGCCCAAGATCGTCGACTGGTACATGGACGGCAAGATCAAGATCGACGAGCTGATCACGCACCGGCTCAAGCTCGAGGACATCAACCAGGGCTTCGATCTGATGAAGCGCGGCGAGTCCATCCGCTCGGTGGTGATGTTCTGAGCATGGCCGTCGTCGAGACGATCTCCGAGCACGCCTGCTTCGGCGGCGTGCAGGGCTTCTACCGCCATGCCTCGGGCGCGATCGGGCTGCCGATGCAGTTCGCCGTCTACCGGCCGCCGGTGCTGAAGGCCACGCTGTTCTACCTGGCCGGGCTGACCTGCACCGAGGAGACCTTCCCGATCAAGGCCGGCGCGCAGCGCGTCGCCGCCGAGCTCGGCCTGATGCTGGTGGCGCCGGACACCAGCCCGCGCCGCACCGGGCTCGCGGGCGAGATGGACGAATTCGGCAGTGCCGGCGAAGCCGACGACTGGGACTTCGGCACCGGCGCCGGCTTCTACCTCGACGCCAGCGCCGAACCCTGGGCCCGGCATTTCCGCATGGAGAGCTACGTCGTCGACGAGCTGCGCGCGCTGGTGGTCGAGCGCTTCGGCGCGGACCCGGCGCGCATCGGCCTGTTCGGCCATTCGATGGGCGGCCATGGCGCGCTGACGCTGGCGCTGCGCCATCCGGGCGTGTACCGCACGCTGTCGGCCTTCGCGCCGGTCGCCGCGGCGGCGAGCTGCCCCTGGGGCGAGAAGGCGTTCAGCCGCTACCTCGGGCCCGACCGCAGTGCGTGGAAGGTGCACGACGCGAGCGAACTGATGCGCCAGGCGCGCACGCCGTACCCGGCCGGCATCCTGGTCGACCAGGGGCTGGCCGACAAGTTCCTGGTCGAGCAACTGCAGCCCGAGGCCTTCGAAGCCGCCTGCGCCGCCGCCGCGCAACCGCTGACGCTGCGCCGCCATCCCGGCTACGACCACGGCTACTGGTTCATCGCCAGCTTCGTCGAAGACCACCTGCGTTTCCACGCGGCGCGCCTGTAGGGCCGGGCCGGGGTCGACCGTCCCCGGTTCTCGGGTATCGTGAAGGTGCTCCCGCTTGGAGTCGCCTTCTTTCGACGACATGCCGTTGTTTGACATGGCCGCCGCGACCTTGCGCTGGTTGCGTACCGGGCCCGGCTGGATCGCGCTGTCCCTGATGCTGCCGGCCGCGCCGGTGCAACCCGCGCCGCGCGAGGTGCGCGTCGGCGTCTACGCCAACGCACCGAAGATCCTGCTCGGCGCCGACGGCCAGCCCAGCGGCATCCTGGGCGACCTGCTGGCCGCGGTCGCGCACCACGAAGGCTGGACGCTGAAGGCGGTGCGCTGCGAGTGGCAGGACTGCCTGACGGCGCTGCAGGCCGGCCGCATCGACCTGATGCCCGACATGGCCGTTAGCGAGGAGCGCGCGCAGCTCTTCGACTTCAACAAGGTGCCGGCGCTGAACAGCTGGTCCGAGATCTACCACCGCGGCGACACGAAGATCGAGACCGTGCTCGACCTGCAGGGCAAGCGCGTCGTCGTGCTCGACGGCTCGGTGCAGCAGGCCTACCTGCGCGAACTGCTGGCCGGATTCGGCGTGCAGGCGCAGATGCTGCCGGTGCAGTCGCTGGACGCCGGTTTCGCGAGGGTCGCGGCCGGCCAGGCCGATGCGGTGGTCGCGAACCAGTTCTTCGGCGACCTGCAGGCGCCGTCCTACAAGCTGGTCGCGTCGCCCATCATGTTCCAGCCGGTGCCGCTCTACTACGGCAGCACGCGCGGGCGCAACGCCGACCTGCTGCAGGCGATCGACCGCGACCTGCAAGCCTGGAAGGGGCAGCCCGATTCGCCCTACTTCCAGGCGCTGGAACGCTGGACCGGCCGGCTGGCCACGCGCACCGTCGTCGCGCCGTGGCTGGTCTGGGGCGCCGGCACGCTGGCCGCGCTGTTGCTGGCCGTGCTGCTGCTCAACATGCTGCTGCGCCGTCAGGTGCAGGAGAAGACGCGCCACCTCGAAGCCGGCCGCGACGAACTGGCCCGCCACCGCGAGCGCCTGGAGGAGCTGGTCGCCGAGCGCACCGCCGAGCTCGAGGCCGCGAACCGACGCCTCGCGCGCCAGGCGGCCGACGTCGCCGATCTCTACGACCGCGCGCCCTGCGGCTACCACTCGCTGGCCGCCGACGGCACCATCACGGCGGTCAACGAGACCGAGCTCGCGATGCTCGGCTACACGCGCGACGAATATCTCGGCCACCGCATCGACGAGTTCCTCAGCGCCGACAGCCGGGTCAAGTTCCGCGAGCGGCTCGACGAGTTCAACCGGACCGGGCGCGCACGCGACCTCGACTACGAATTCGTGCGCAAGGACGGCAGCGTGCTGCCGGTGCTGATCAGCGCCGACACGCTGCGCAGCGCGAGCGGCGAGTTCATCGCGAACCGGGCGACGATGGTCGACCACAGCGAGCGGTGCGCGCGCGACCGGCAGATCGCCGAGATGCAGCGCGAGCTGGCGCGCCGCGCCGAGGCGGCCGAGAGCGCGAACGCGGCGAAGAGCGCGTTCCTGGCCAACATGAGCCACGAGATCCGCACGCCGATGAACGCGATCATCGGCCTCACGCACCTGATGACGCGCGACACCCAGGACGCTTTTCAGCGCGAGCGGCTGGCGAAGGTGGACAACGCGGCCAAGCACCTGCTGCAGATCATCAACGACATCCTCGACCTGTCCAAGATCGAAGCCGGCATGGTGACGCTGGAGGACATCGAGTTCTCGCTCGACGACCTGCTCTCGCGCAGCTTCGAGCTCGTCAGCGAGCGCGCGCGCGAGAAGGGGCTCGAGCTGGTGCTCGACACCGACCATCTGCCCGGCCGCCTGCGCGGCGATCCGACGCGTCTGTCGCAGGCGCTCATCAACCTGTTGTCGAACGCGGTCAAGTTCACCGAGCAGGGCTGGGTGCGCCTGCGCGGCGAACTGCTGGCCGAGGACGACCGGCGCCTGCAGGTGCGCTTCGAGGTGCGCGACACCGGCGTCGGCATCGCGCCGGAGCAGCAGGCCCGGCTGTTCAACGCCTTCGAGCAGGCCGACAGCTCGACCACGCGCCGCCACGGCGGCACCGGCCTCGGGCTGGCGCTGACGCGCCACCTGGCCGCGATGATGGGCGGCGAGGTCGGCTTGAGCAGCGAGCCCGGTGCCGGCAGCGTCTTCTGGTTCAGCGCCTGGCTGGGCCGCGCCAGCGAGGCCGGCGAGCGCGCGGCGCCGATCCCGCTCCAAGGCCTGCGCGCGCTGCTCGTCGACGATCTGCCCGAGGCGCGTGCCGCGCTCGGCGATCGGCTCCAGTTGCTCGGCCTGCAAGTCGACGCCTTCGCCGACGGCGTGGCCGCGCTCGATCGCGTCAAGGCCGAGATGCGCGAAGGCCGGCCCTACGACGTCTTCGTCGTCGACTGGCGCATGCAGCCGTGGGACGGCATCGAGACCTTGCTGCAGCTGCGCCGCGCGCTCGGCGCCGGCATGCCGCCGAGCATCCTGGTGACGGCCTTCAACGAGCCCGCGATGTGGCGCCAGGCGCGCGCCGCGCATTGCGATGCGGTGCTCGTCAAGCCGGTCACCGCGTCGGCGCTGCACGATTCGCTGGTGCGCATGCTGCGCCGCCAGCCGTCGACCCCGGCCACGGCCTGGGCCGAGCCGGGCCAGGGCCGGGCCTTGCTGCTGCAGCGCCACGCCGGCCAGCGCGTGCTGGTCGCCGAGGACAACCCGATCAACCGCGAAGTGGTCGGCGAGTTGCTGCGCTCGGCCGGCCTGGTCGTCGAGACGGTGGACGATGGCGCCGCGGCCGTCGAGCGCGCGCTGTCGCGCGACTACGCGCTGGTGCTGATGGACGTGCAGATGCCGGTGATGGACGGCCTGGCCGCGACGCGCTCGATCCGCGCGCGTGCCGGCCGCGCGACGCCGATCGTCGCGATGACGGCCAACGCCTTCGGCGAGGACCGCCGCGCCTGCCTGGAATCCGGCATGAACGACCACCTGCCCAAGCCGGTCGACCCCGAGCTGCTCTACGCGACGCTGCTGCGCTGGCTGCCGCTGCCCGTCGATGCGTGGGCGGGCACGGCCGCGCCGGCCGTCGCGGCCATGCCCGACGCTGCGGGCCGGCGCACGCTGAGCGAGCGGCTGGCCGAGGTCGAGGGCTTCGACCTCGCGCAGGCGCTGCGCAATGTCGGCGGCGATTGGCCGACCCTGACGCGGCTGCTGGCTCGTTTCGTCGACACCTACCGCGCGGGCCTGCCGGCGCTGCTGGCGCCCGCGCCGGCCGACGGACCGGGTTCGTGGCGCGCGAGCTGCCATTCGCTGCGCGGCGCCTGCGCGACCATCGGCGCCAGCGCGCTGACGCCGCAACTTCTGGCCTTCGAGCGCGACCTGCTCGCCGCGCCCGACGCCGCGGCGCTGGCGCCGCGCGCGCACCGGCTGCACGAGGACCTGCAGGCGCTGGCGGGCCGGCTCGCGGCCGAGCTGGCCTGACGCGGGATCGTCAGCCCTCGGTCGGGCGGTCGTGCTGCCAGGGCGGCAGCTTCGCGCCGCAGTCGCGGCAGAAGCGCGCGCTCGGCGCATGCCCTTCGCTCAGGCATTCGTGGCAGGTGCGCGTGGTCGGCTCGGGCGCCAGCCGCCGCGCGGTGAACTCGGCGCTGACGATGCCGGTGGGCACCGCCAGCGTGCCCCAGCCGAGCAGCATCATCAGCGACGCGATCGCGCGCCCGAGGTCGGTCTTGGGCGTGATGTCGCCGAAGCCCACCGTGGTCATCGTCGTGATCGCCCAGTAGACGCCGATCGGGATGCTGGTGTAGCCGTTGGCCGGGCCCTCGACGACGTACATCAGCGTGCCCATCACGAGCACGACCAGCATCACGAAGGACATGAAGACGAGGATCTTGCGCCGCGACGCGGCCAGCGCGCGCGCGAGCGCGCCGTACTCGGCGACGTAGGCGCCGAGCTTGAGGATCCGGAACAGCCGCAGCAGGCGCAGCACGCGCACGTCGATCAGCGCGTGCAGCCCCGGCACCAGCACCGCCAGGTAGGTGGGCAGCACGGCGAGCAGGTCGATCACGCCGAACGGGCTGCGCGCGTAGCGCAGCGGCTCGGCGCACGCAGACCAGCCGGGCGACGTACTCGGCGCTGAAGACCAGCGTGAAGCCCCATTCGAGGGCGGTCAGCAGCGTCCGGTGCTCGGCGTGAACGACGGCCATGCTGTCGAGCACGACGACCGCGACGCTGGCCAGGATGAGGCCGATCAGCACCAGGTCGAACCAGCGCCCGGCGCGCGTGTCGGCCTCGAAGATCACCGTGTACAAGCGCAGCCGCCAGCCGGCGACCGGGCGGCCGAAGTCGAGGTTCGGGGGCGAGGCCATCGCTCGGATGCTACGGCCTGCCGATGGCGTGAACAGGCCCTAGCCCGACACGAGCGCGCGCTCGATGCGGTGCTTCGCGACGCGCGTCCTCGGCACCGGCATCTCGAACCACTGGCGCACGTCCTGCTCGAGGCCGATGCCGTGCATGTAGTTGTAGATCGCCTTTTTCAGCGCGCCGCCGAGCGCGTCGTGGTCGACGCCGGTCGGGTCGTGGAAGCCGACGTCGTTCTTCGCGAAGCGGCCGGGCGGCAGCGGTTCGAGCGTGACGCCGTAGCGCGCCGGGTCCAGCCCGACCGGCGAATGCACGGTGCAGGCGAAGCGGTGGAAGAAGCCCGACTGGATGCAGCCGGCGGCGAAGAGCTGGCGCACGTATTCCAGCGCGTCGACCGTGTCCTGCACCGTCTGGGTCGGGAAGCCGTACATCAGGTAGGCGTGGACCAGGATGCCGGCGTCCGAGAACGCGTGCGTCACGCGCGCCACCTGGTCGACCGAGACGCCCTTGTTCATCAGCGCGAGCAGCCGGTCCGACGCGACCTCGAGCCCGCCCGAGATCGCGATGCAGCCGCTGTCGGCGAGCTGCGCGGCACAGCGCCGGGGTGAACGACTTCTCGAAGCGGATGTTGCCCCACCAGGTGATCACGCGGCGGCGCCGTTGCAGCTCGGCGGCGAGCGCCTTCAGCGACTTCGGCGGCGCCGCCTCGTCGACGAAGTGGAAGCCGGTCTGGCCGGTCTCGGCGACGATCGCCTCGATGCGGTCGACCAGCGTCTCGGCGCTGGCCGCGTCGTAGCGCGAGATGTAGTCCAGGCTCACGTCGCAGAAGCTGCACTTCTTCCAGTAGCAGCCGTGCGCCACGGTGAGCTTGTTCCAGCGCCCGTCCGACCAGAGCCGGTGCATCGGGTTGAGCATGTCCAGCAGCGAGAGGTAGCGGTCCAGCGGCAGGCCGTCCCAGGTCGGCGTGCCGACCTCGGCGAAGGGCAGGTCGGGCTCGGCCAGGTCGACGTAGCGCACCTCGGCCGCGCCGCTGGCGGCGTCGGTGCGCGCACGAAGGTGCGCACCAGCCGCGCCTGCGAGCGCCGGCCGCCCGGTGCTCGAGCAGCGCGAGCAGCGGGCGCTCGCCGGCGTCCAGCGTGACGTAGTCGAAGTAGTCGAACACGCGCGGCTCGGCCAGTTCGCGCAGCTCGGTGTTGACGAAGCCGCCGCCGAGCACGGTGACGATCGACGGGTCGCGCGCCTTGATCGCCTGCGCGATGCGGAACGCCGCGTAGACCGCGCCGGGGAAGGGCACCGAGACCAGCACCACCGTCGGCCGGTGCCTGTCCAGCGCCGCCTCGCGTGAGCGCGCGCAGCGTGCGTCGACCAGTTCGAGCGGCGCGGCCAGCGCCTCGGCCAGCGGGTCGAAGCTCGGCTGGCTGCGCGCCAGCGATTCGGCGTAGCGGACGAACTCGAAGCGCGGGTCGACGCGTCGCGCAGACGTCGGCGATGTCGTTCAGGTACAGCGTGGCCAGGTGGCGCGCGCGGTCCTGCACGCCGAGCGCGCCGAAGGCCCAGGCCAGCGCGTCGCCGCCGTCGGGGGCTGACGTAGATCGCCAGCGACTCGAAGCGCGGCCCCTCGGGCAGGAAGTCGCGCCCGGCGATGCGGTGCGCGAGCGTGGGGTCGCGGCCTTGCAGGAAGGCGATCGTCGGCGCGATCGTCGTGGCGTAGCGATCGAACTGCTCGACGAAGGCCCGGGCGCGCGGCGTGCGCGCTGCGGGCGCCTGCGCGTCGATCGCGTCGCGCAGCGCGTCCAGCCCGGCCGGCGACAGCAGCTCGAGCGCGAGCGCGATCGCCAGGTCCTCCTGCACCGCGTGCACGCCGCGCGAACGCAGGAAGCCGGTCAGGTAGGCGGTCGACGGATACGGCGTGTTCAGCTGCGTCATCGGCGCGATGACGGACAGCACGCGGGCCGGGGTGCTCATGGCCGCTGACCGATGCGTCAGCGCGCCGGCGCGCCGGATGCCGCCGGCGGCAGCGCGATGACGTCGATCTGGCCGCCGACGCAGCCGGTGCTGCGCCCGTCGCGGCAGGCGGCCACGTCGTCGGGCAGCTTGCGCACGAGCTTGAGCCCGGGCTGGAACACGATCGCGAGCACGATGCCGATCGCGGTGGCCAGCGCGAGCAGCACGATCAGCAGACGCCGGCGCAGCGGCAAGGGGCGGAAGCGGTCGTCGGTGGCAGGTGGGGACACGCGGCGAGGAGGTCGGCGCTGAGCGGGGCCGTGACTATCGCACGCCCGCGGCGGCGCTTCAGTACACCCACGGCACGAAGCGCCGCGTGCGCGCGCGGTAGGCCGCGTAGCCGGGGTGCGCGGCGAGCATCCAGCGTTCCTCGAGGCCGGCCTTGACGGTCAGCACCGCCGCCAGCACCGCCTCGGCCGCCCAGGCCCAGGGCGACGCCGCCGCCCAGGCACAGGCCAGCCCGCAGACGAGGATGGCGCTGTACATCGGGTGGCGGATCCAGCGGTAGGGCCCGCTTTGCACGAGCCGGCCGCCCTCACGCGGGCTCGGGTGGATGTTGAAGTTGCCGGGCCGGTTGCAGCCCAGCGCCCACAGCGCGAGCAGGCCGCCGGCGCCGGCCAGGGCCCAGGCGCCGGCCGGCGCCTGGGCGGCCTGCCCGGCCGCGAGCCAGGCCAGCGCCGCGATCAGCAGCAGCTGCAGCGTCACGAGCAAGGTGCCCAGGCGACGGCCGTCCTCGGCAGCGCGGTCCATGCGACCCCCGGCGCGGCGGTTCAGAACAGCTGGGCCAGGAAGGCGAGGCTTCGCCCGTGCGCGAGCGCCGCGCTCGGCGCGTGGTAGGCCGAGCGCGCCCAGCAGTTGAAGCCGTGGTGCGCGTCCGGGTAGAGGTGGAACTCGGCCGCCTTGCCGGCGAACGCGGTGCGCACGCTTTCCACCGCGGCCGGCGGGATGTTGTCGTCGTGCCCGGCGTAGTGGAACTGGATCGGGCACTCGACGGCCGCGGCGCGGTCGAGCTGGCCCTGGATGCCGCCGCCGTAGTAGGCCACGGCGGCGTCGACGCCGGCGGTGGCCGCCGCCAGGTAGGCCAGCCGTCCGCCCATGCAGTAGCCGATGGCGCCGACCTTGGCGCCGGCCACCTCGGGCCGCGCGCGCAGCGCGGCGACGCTGGTGGCGATGTCGGACAGCGCGTCGGGCGCGCCGTAGCCCTGCATCAGCTGGATGCCGCGCTGGCGGTCGGCGCCTTCGTAGCCGAGGTCGACCTTGGGCGCCTGGCGCCAGAAGACGTCCGGTGCGAGCACGACGAAGCCGTCCAGCGCGTACTGCTCGGCGACGGCGCGGATGTGCGCGTTGACGCCGAAGATCTCCTGGAACAGCAGCAGCCCCGGGCCGCGGCCGGCCGGCGGCAGCGCCAGGACACCGGCGAAGCCGGGGGCGATGTCGATCCACTGGGTCTTCACGGGATGGCTCATTCGGGGTTTCCTTTCACGATGCGTTGTCAGTAGGTCCGCCCTTTGCGGAACTGCGCATGTTGCCGTCTTTGCAGCGGTGACGCTTGCGCGAGCGCGGCGAACGACGCGCCGGCATGGGCATGCGAGATCGCCAGCCCGAGCGCGTCGGCAGCGTCGCGGCCGGGCAGCGCGGGCAGGGCCAGCAGGCGCTTGACCATCTCCTGCACCTGCGCCTTGGTGGCCAGGCCGTGGCCGACGATCGCCTTCTTCATCTGCAGCGCGGTGTACTCGGCCACCGGCAGCCCGCCGCTGACCAGCGCCGCGAGCGCCGCGCCGCGCGCCTGGCCGAGCAGCAGCGTGCTCTGCGGGTTGACGTTGACGAACACGATCTCGGCCGACGCGCTGTCGGGCCGGTAGCGCTGCACGACCTCGGCCACGCCTTCGAAGATGATCTTCAGGCGCAGCGGCAGGTCGCCGCGCGGTGCCTCGAGGGTGCTGATCGTGCCGCTGGCGACGTAGGCCAGCCTCGAGCCCTCGACCTCGATCACGCCAAAGCCCGTTCGTTGCAGACCGGGGTCTATGCCGAGGATGCGCAAAGGTTTCTGCTCGAAGGACGGGCGGTGTGGCGTCAGCCCGCGGCGGGGGCGGGGCGGACGATCGCCGCGCTGCCACCCGCCATCGCGTCGCGCGCACGCAGCTTCGCGTTGATGTAGGCGCCCTGCGGGACGTACAGCAGGTCGGCCACCTTGCGCAGCAGGTGGTTCTCGTCGGCGCCGAGTTCGCCCTCGGCGTAGGCCACGCGCCACAGCGATTCGACGAGCGCGATCCGGTGCGGCATGTCGAAGGCGTCGTTGATGCGCGAGGTGAAGGCGAAGGTGTCGCTGGCCTGGCGCGCGGTGTCCTCGGCGCGTGCCGCCAGGTCGGCGGCGGCCGCGGCGTCCAGCGCGAACAGTTGGCGCAGCGCGCCGACCACGGCGGCACGCTCGGCCGGCGTCGAGACGGCGTCGGCGCGCATCACCTCGACGAGCAGCACTGCACTGGCGAGCTGCAGCATCTCGGCGCCATCGGCGTCGGCCTGGGGTGCGACGAACTGGTCGAACAGGTCTTTCAGGGCTTGCAGCATGTCGGTCCGGAACAGGGCGGAAAGACAGGTAGACCTCGATTCGGCGCCAGAGTTTCAGCGCCGGTCCTCGCGGCGCAGCGGCGCCTGGCCTCAGTGGCGGAAATGCCGGGTGCCGGTGAACACCATCGCGATGTCGCGCTCGTCGGCGGCCTTGATCACCTCGTCGTCGCGCATCGAGCCGCCGGGCTGGATGACGCAGGCCGCGCCGGCGTCGACCACCACGTCGAGCCCGTCGCGGAACGGGAAGAAGGCGTCGCTGGCCACCGCCGAGCCTTGCAGCGACAGGCCGGCGTTGGCCGACTTGATGCTCGCGATGCGCGCGCTGTCGACGCGGCTCATCTGGCCGGCACCGACGCCCAGCGTCATGCCGCCGGCGCAGAACACGATCGCGTTGCTCTTGACGAACTTGGCGACCTTCCAGGCGAAGAGCAGGTCGTCGAGCTGGGCCGCCGTCGGTGCGCGCTTGGTGACCACGCGCAGTTCGGACAGCGTGACGTTCTTCGCATCCTGCGACTGCACCAGCAGGCCGCCGCCGACGCGCTTGAAGTCGAGCGCGTTCGTCGCCCGAGACAGCGGCACTTCGAGCAGGCGCACGTTCTGCTTGGCGGCGAACAGCGCGCGTGCCTCGGCGCTGATGGCCGGCGCGATGAGCACCTCGACGAACTGCTTGTTGTCGCCGATCGCGCGCGCGGTGGCTTCGTCGAGCGGGCGGTTGAAGGCCAGGATGCCGCCGAAGGCCGAGGTCGGGTCGGTCTTCCAGGCCTTGGCGTAGGCCTCGACCAGCGTCGCGCCGACCGCGACGCCGCAGGGGTTGGCGTGCTTGACGATGACGCACGCGGGTGCATCGAAGGTCTTCACGCATTCCCAGGCCGCGTCGGCATCGGCGATGTTGTTGTAGCTGAGCTCCTTGCCCTGCAGCTGCGTCCAGCCGGCGAGCAGGCCTTCGGCCGGCTTCGCGTCGCGGTAGAAGGCGGCCGTCTGGTGCGGGTTCTCGCCGTAGCGCAGGTCCTGCGTCTTCGTCAGCTGCAGCGTGAAGACCTCCGGGAACGCGGTGCGCGTGGGCACCGTGCCCGGCGCGCTCTCGGCGCCGGGTTCGAGCGCGCTCAGGTAGTTCGCGATCATGCCGTCGTAGGCGGCGGTGTGTGCGTAGACCTTCGTCGCGAGCCTGAAGTGGGTGTCGCGATGGACGCTGCCCTCGCGCAACTCGGCGAGCACGCCGGCGTAGTCGGCCGGGTCGATCAGCACCGTCACGTCGGCCCAGTTCTTGGCCGCCGCGCGCAGCATCGCCGGGCCGCCGATGTCGATGTTTTCGATCGCGTCTTCCAGCGTGCAGTCGGCGCGCGCGGTCGCCTGCGCGAACGGGTACAGGTTGACGACGAGCAGGTCGATCGTCGCGATGCCGTGCTGCGCGAGCGCCTCCATGTGCGCGGGCAGGTCGCGCCGCGCGAGCAGGCCGCCATGGATGCGCGGGTGCAGCGTCTTGACGCGGCCGTCGAGCATCTCGGGGAAGCCGGTCACCTCGGCAACCTCGGTCACCGGCAGGCCGGCGTCGGCGAGCAGCCGCGCGGTGCCGCCGGTGGACAGCAGCTTGACGCCCAGGCCGTGCAGCGCGCGCGCGAAGTCGACGACGCCGGTCTTGTCGGAAACGGAAATCAGTGCGGTGGTCATTTGATCAGCTTGTGGTCCAGCAACTTGCGGCGCAGCGTGTTGCGGTTGATGCCCAGCCATTCGGCGGCCCGGCTCTGGTTGCCGTCGGCGTGCTTCATGATGACGTCGAGCATCGGCCGCTCGACCGCCGCGAGGATCATCTCGTGCACGCCGTGCGGCTCGGTGCCGCGCAGGTCCTTGAAGTACTGCTCCAGCGACATGCGGATGCACTCGTCGATGTGTTTCTTGCTCATGCCTGGCGTCGGACGAGGCTGTCGTTGGCGGCCGGCAGCACCGGGTGGCGGTCGGCCAGTTCGTCGAAGAAGGTGGTCACCGCGCGCAGCTGCGCGTCGGCGCTGGCTAGCGTGTTCATCGCCGCGCGGAAGGCCTCGCCGCCGGGCAGCGCGCGCACCGCCCAGCCGATGTGCTTGCGCGCGCTGCGCACGCCGCTGTGCTCGCCGTAGAGCGCGTAGTGGTCGTGCAGGTGCTCGACGAGCCAGCCGCGCACGTCGCGCGTGGCCGGCGGCGGCAACGCGTCGCCGGTGGCCAGGAAGTGCGCGATCTCGCGGAAGATCCACGGCCGGCCCTGCGCCGCGCGGCCGATCATCAGCGCGTCGGCGCCGGTGTGCCGCAGCACCGCGCGCGCGGTCTCGGGCGAATCGATGTCGCCGTTGGCGACCACCGGGATGCGCAGCGCGGCCTTCACCGCGGCCACCGTCTCGTGCTCGGCCTGGCCCTGGTAGCCCTGCTCGCGCGTGCGGCCGTGCACGGTGAGCATCGCGATGCCGGCGGCCTCGGCGGCGCGCGCCAGGCGCAGCGCGTTGCGTTCGGCGGCGCACCAGCCGGTGCGCATCTTCAGCGTCACCGGCACGCCGCGCGGCGCGCAGGCCGCGACCACGGCCTCGACGATCGCCAGCGCGAGCGGCTCGTCCTGCATCAGCGCCGAGCCGGCCCAGCGGCTGCAGACCTTCTTCGCCGGGCAGCCCATGTTGATGTCGATGATCTGCGCGCCGCGGTCGATGTTGTAGCGCGCCGCGTCGGCCATCTCGGCCGGGTCGACGCCGGCGATCTGCACCGCGATCGGGCCCGGCTCGCCGGCATGGTCGGCGCGGCGCGAGGTCTTCAGCGAGGTCCACAGCTCGCGCTTGCTGGTCACCATCTCGCTCACCGCGTAGCCGGCGCCCAGGCGCCGGCAAAGCTGGCGGAACGGACGGTCCGTGACGCCGGCCATCGGCGCGACGAACAGGCGGTTCGGCAGCTCGAATGCGCCGATCTTCATGGGTGGGGCCGGGGGTGTTGCTGAAAAAGGAGGCAGAAGTATAGCGACGGCCGCGCTGCGCCGGCCGTCGATAATCCTGGCCGATGGAGGAATGGTTCGCGTCGCTGCTGACGGCACTCGCCTTGCCGAAGTTCGGGCTGAGCACGGTGTTCATCGTCGCGCTGGTCTCGGCGACGCTGGTGCCGCTGGGCAGCGAGCCGGCGGTGTTCGGCCTCGTCAAGCTCAACCCGTCGCTGTTCTGGCCGACGATGCTGGTCGCCACCCTCGGCAACACGATCGGCGGCGCGATCAGCTGGTGGATGGGCTACGGCACCGAGGTCGCGGTCGAGCGCCTGAGCCACCGCAAGCTCGTCGACGCCAAGGCCCTGGGCTGGTTGCAGCGCTTCGGGCCTGCCGCCTGCCTGCTGTCGTGGCTGCCGGTGGTGGGCGACCCGCTGTGCGCCGTCGCCGGCTGGCTGAAGCTGCCGTTCTGGCCTTGCGTGGCCTACATGGCGATCGGCAAGTTCGCCCGCTACGTCACCCTGACGGCGGCACTGCTGTGGTGGTTTCCCGGCCAATTCGGCGCGTGATCGCGACACAATCCCGGCCTGTCCAGCAACATCTGCCGATGCCGATGACGACTCCCGACACCCCCGCCTACGACAGCCTGGCCGACACCTGGACCCGCATGCACCGTTTCGGCCATCTGCAGGCGCTGGCCGGCTGGGACCAGGCCGCGAACATGCCGCCGCGCGGCAACGAGGCACGTGCCGCAGCGCTCGCCGAGATGGCCGCGCTGTTGCACCGCATGCGCACCGACCCGGTGCTGCCGGACCAGCTCGCGCGCGCCGAGCAGGAACCGTTGTCCGAGCTGCAGCGTGCCAACCTGCGCGAGATCCGGCGCGAGTGGCGGGCGTCGAACGCGCTGCCCGAGTCGCTGGTCCAGCGCCAGCAGATGGCCACGTCGCGCTGCGAGCACGCCTGGCGCGGCCAGCGCGCGGCGAACGACTGGGCCGGTTTCCTGCCCAACCTGAAAGAGGTGCTGGCGCTGGCGCGCGAGGAGGCGACGCTGCTCGCCGAGCAGACGGGCCGTTCGCGCTACGAATCGCTGATGGACCGCTTCGAGCCCGGGCTGACCACCGCCCAGGTCGACCGCGTGTTCGGCGACGTGCGCCAGTGGCTGCCCGGACTGATCGCGCGCGTGCGCGACAAGCAGGCCGGCGAGCCCGTGATCGCGCCGGTCGGCCCGTTCGCGATGTCCGACCAGCGCGCGCTGTGCGAGCAGGTGATGCGCCTGCTCGGTTTCGATTTCGAGGCCGGGCGCTTGGACGTCAGCACGCACCCGTTCTGCGGCGGCGTGCCCGAGGACGTGCGCATGACGACCCGTTTTCGCGAGGACGACTTCCTGGGCAGCCTGATGGGCACGGTGCACGAGACCGGCCACGGCCGCTACGAGCAGAACCTTCCGCGCGACTGGCTCGGCCAGCCGGTCGCCAACGCGCGTTCGATGGCCTTGCACGAGAGCCAGTCGCTGAGCTTCGAGATGCAGCTCGGCAGCCACCCCGGCTTCGTCAACCGGCTCGCGCCGCTGGTGCAGGCCGCCTTCGGCGAGCAGCCGGCCCTCGCGCCGCAGAATCTGCACCGGCTGCTGACGCGCGTGAAGCCGGGTTTCATCCGGGTCGACGCCGACGAGGTCACCTACCCGGCGCACGTCATCCTGCGCTACGAGATCGAGCGCGCGCTCATCGAAGGCGAGATCGAGGCCGAGGACGTGCCCGCGCTGTGGGACGCGAAGATGATGGAGCTGCTCGGCGTCGACACGCGCGGCAACTTCAGGGACGGCGCGATGCAGGACGTGCACTGGCCCGAGGGCCTGTTCGGCTACTTCCCCTGCTATTCGCTGGGCGCGATGTACGCCGCGCAGTGGTTCGCGGCGATGCGCCGCGCGATGCCCGACCTGGACGCGCGCATTGGCGCCGGCGACCTGGGCGCGGTGTTCGATTGGCTGCGCGACCATATCTGGACCCAGGCCAGCCGCTGGACCACCGACGAACTGGCGTTGCGCGCCAGCGGCGAGGTGCTGAACCCGGCGTACTTCAGGCAGCACCTGGAGGCGCGCTACCTGTAGCACGCTTCCAGAGGGAAGGTTCGCAGGCGCGCTACCTGTAGCGCGCCTGCGGGCAAGCGGTCTCAGGTCGTCGCGCTCTTGCGCGGCGCGCGCTTGGCCGCAGCACGTTTGGCCGCAGCACGTTTGGCAACCACGCGCTTCGCGGGTGCCGGCGCCGCGGCCTTCGCACTGCGGGTGGCCTTCGCCGGCGCCGCGCCCTTGGTCGGCTTCGTCGGCTTGGGCCGCTTGGCCATCGCCGTCGCGAGTTCGTCGACGCGCTGGGCCAGCGCTTGCACGTCCGCGGCCGTCGGCACGCCGAGCTTGGCCATCGCCTTCGCGGTGCGGGCCTCGAAGATCGCTTCGAGCTTGTCCCAGTTCTGCCCGGCCTTGGCCGTCACGGTGTCGGCCATCGCGCTCATGCGGCCGGTGACCTCGCCGATCTTCTCTTCGGCGATGCCTTGCGTCTTCTTCTGCAGGCTCTGGCCTTCCTTGACCAGCGCGTCGAAGACCTTGCCACCTTCGGCCTGCGCCTTCGCGAAGGCGCCCATGCCGGCGAGCCAGATCTGCTGCGCCGAGTCCTTCACCGCGCCGGCGAGCTGGCTGTCCAGCAAGCCGGCGGCACCGGTCGACTTCTTCGCGGAAAGGCTCTTCAGCTTCTTGACCATGATCGGACTCTTCGGTTGGGGGAGAGCGCCGAATATAGGGTTCACCCGTGGAGTGCGCAGCCTAAAAGTCTGGTGAGACCGCTCTATGCTGGCGCAGCCACCCCCGCCCGCCCGCTCGCGAGGAGCAATGCATGCGCTATTTCGTCACCGGCGCCACCGGCTTCATCGGCAAACGCCTCGTCAAGACGCTGCTCGCGCGGCGCGGCGCGACGGTGCATTTCCTCGTCCGCCCGGGCAGTGAGACCAAGCTCGGCGCGCTCTACGGCTACTGGGGTGTGACGAAGGCGCGCGCGGTGCCGGTGACGGGCGACCTGACGGCGAAGAAGCTCGGCGTGAGCGCCGCGGACCTGAGGGCGCTGAAGGGCAAGGTCGACGCCGTCTACCACCTGGCCGCGGTGTACGACCTGTCGGCCGACGAGGGCAGCCAGGTGCGCGTGAACGTCGAAGGCACGCGCAACCTGGTCGAGTTCGCGCGTGCGATCGACGCCGGCCACCTGCACCATGTCAGCAGCATCGCCGCCGCCGGCCTCTACGAAGGCGTGTTCCGCGAGGACATGTTCGACGAGGCCGAAGGCCTGGACCACCCGTACTTCATGACCAAGCACGAGAGCGAGAAGATCGTGCGCCAGGAGTGCAAGGTCCCGTGGACGGTGTACCGGCCGGCGGTGGTGGTCGGCGACAGCCGGACCGGCGAGATGGACAAGATCGACGGCCCGTACTACTTCTTCAAGCTGATCCAGCGCATGCGCCAGATCCTGCCGCCCTGGTTCCCGGCGATCGGTCTCGAGGGCGGCCGCCTCAACATCGTGCCGGTGGACTTCGTGGTCGCGGCGCTCGACCACATCAGCCATTCGAAGGCCGAGATCGCGGGTCGCTGCTTCCACCTCGTCGACCCGCAGGGCTACCGCGTCGGCGACGTGCTCGACCTCTTCGGCCGCGCCGCACACGCGCCGAAGATGAACGTGTTCGTCAACGCGGCGCTGCTCGGCTTCGTCCCGAAGAGCGTGAAGAAGGGACTGATGGCGCTGGCCCCGGTGCGCCGCGTGCGCGCCGCGGTGATGAAGGACCTGGGCCTGCCCGACGACATCCTGAACTTCGTCAACTACCCGACCCGCTTCGACCGCCGCGCGACCGACGCCGCGCTGAAGGGCAGCGGCATCGAATGCCCGAACCTGAAGGACTACGCCTGGCGGCTGTGGGACTACTGGGAGCGCCACCTCGACCCGGACCTGTTCATCGACCGCTCGCTCAAGGGCACGGTCGGCGGCAAGGTCGTGCTCGTCACCGGCGGCTCGTCGGGCATCGGGCTGGCGGCGGCGTGCAGGTTCGCCGAGGCCGGCGCGGTGACGATCATCTGCGCGCGCGACGAGGACAAGCTCGCCGATGCGGTGAAGCAGATCACCGCGTACGCCAAGGCGCGCGGCAACGCCAGCCCGCAGGTGCATCGCTACGGCGTGGACATCGCCGACGAAGCCGGCTGCGCCGCTTTCGTCAAGACGCTCAGCGACGACCATGGCGGCGTCGACTTCCTGATCAACAACGCCGGGCGCTCGATCCGGCGCGCGATCGAGTCCAGCTACGACCGCTTCCACGACTACGAGCGCACGATGCAGCTCAACTACTTCGGCTGCCTGCGCGTGACGATGGGGCTGCTGCCGGGCATGGTGACGAAGAAGCGCGGCCATGTCGTCAACATCAGCTCGATCGGCGTGCTGACCAACGCGCCGCGCTTCTCGGCCTACGTCGCGAGCAAGGCGGCGCTCGACGCCTGGACGCGCTGCGCGAGCAGCGAGTTCGCCGACCAGGGCGTCACGTTCACGACGATCAACATGCCGCTGGTGCGCACGCCGATGATCGCGCCGACCAAGATCTACAACAACGTGCCGACGCTGAGCCCGGAACAGGCGGCCGAGATGATCGTCCAGGCCTGCATCGCCAGGCCGGTGCGAATCGCGACGCGGCTGGGCATCGCCGGCGAGGTGCTGCACGCGCTGGCGCCGCGCATCGCGCAGATCGTGATGAACACGAGCTTCCGGATGTTCCCCGACAGCGACGCGGCGAAGGGCGAGAAGGGCGCACGTGCCCAGCTCAGCCCCGAGGCGATGGCGATGGAGCAGATGATGCGCGGCATCCACTTCTAGGCGCCTCCTCGATGGATGACGCCATGTGACGACTGGTGTCACCGGCCGTCATCTCCGGGTCTAGAACCGGCCAGGCGCGGGGGCAATACTCGACCCATCCAGCGCGCGCTCGGTGCGCCGCGGCTGGCTCGAAGTCGATGGACTGCACAAGGAGGCGTGATGCTGAAAGGTTTGATCTCGGGGGCCGTGCTGACGGTGGCCGTCGCACTGCTGGTCGTCTACGCGCTGCTGCACAGCGGCCTGATCCCGGCCAACGCCGACGCGACGCCGGGGTCGCTGGAGACCTGGATGGCCAAGACGTCGCTGCATGCGACCTTGAAGCGCGAGGCGCCGACGCAGCCGAACCCGGTCGCGCTCACCGACCAGAACCTGCTCGAAGGCGTCGACCTCTTCGCGCGCAACTGCGCCGTCTGCCATGGCGATGCCCGGGGTGCGGCGTCACCGTCGCCGATCGCGAAGGGCCTCTACCAGAAGCCGCCGCAACTGGCCACCGACGGCGTCGAGGACGACCCGGACGGCGTGTCGTTCTGGAAGATCAAGCATGGCATCCGGCTCACCGGGATGCCTTCGTTCCGGGAGACGCTGAACGACCAGCAGATCTGGACGCTGGCGCTCTTCGTCGGGCACATGGACAAGCTGCCGCCGACGGTGCAGCAGGCCTGGCAGCAGGTCCGCAACTGGCCGGTGGACGCGAAGTAGGAACCGGCAGGAACCGGCGCTCGCGCCGGCCGACTGGCGCAGGGCGTCAGGCGCCGGCGACCTGGAGCACCAGCTTGCCGAAGTTCTCGCCGCTGAACAGCTTGAGCAGTGCGCCGGGGAAGGCGGCGACGCCGCCGTCGACGATGTCTTCGCGGCTCTTGATGCGGCCATCCTTCAGGTAGCCGGCCAGTTCGGCGATCGCTTGCGGGTAACGGTCGGCGTAGTCGAACACGACCATGCCTTCCATGCGCGCGCGGTTGACGAGCAGCGACAGGTAGTTCTTCGGCCCCTGCACCGAGGCGGTGTTGTTGTACTGGCTGATCGCGCCGCAGATCACGATGCGCGCGCGGCGGTTGATGCGGGTGAGCACGGTGTCCAGGATCTCGCCGCCGACGTTGTCGAAGTAGACGTCGACGCCGTCCGGGCAGAACGCCTTCAGGCCGTCCTTCACGCTGCCGGCCTTGTAGTCGATGCAGGCGTCGAAGCCGAGCTCCTGGACGACGAATTCGCATTTCGCTGCGCCGCCGGCGATGCCGACCGCGCGGCAGCCGCGCAGCTTGGCGAGCTGGCCGACGGTCTGGCCCACCGCGCCGGCCGCGCCCGAGACGACCACCGTCTCGCCGGGCTTGGGCTGGCCGACGTCGAGCAGCCCGAAATAGGCCGTCATGCCGGGCATGCCGAGCACGTTCAGCCATTGCGTGGGCGTGCCCAGCTTCAGGTCGATCTTCGCCAGGCCGGAGCGTTTGACCGCGTCGGCCGCGACGAGCCAGTATTCCTGCACGCCGGGGCTGCCGGACACGGTGTCGCCGACGGCGAAGGCGGGGTGGTTCGACGCCCGCACGACACCGACGCCGCCGGCGCGCATGACCTCGCCGATCGCCACCGGCGCGATGTAGCTCTTGCCTTCGTTCATCCAGCCGCGCATCGCCGGGTCCAGCGACAGCGCGAGCACCTGGACCAGCACGCCGCCAGCGCCCGGCGCCTCGACCGCCGACTCGGTGAACTGCCAGTCGCCGGCGGCGGGCAGGCCGATCGGCCGCGCGGCCAGGCGCACCTGGTGGTTGACAAGGTGAGTGAAGGCGGTGCTCATCGGCGTCTCCAGGCGGGGCGGAGCGCGATTGTGGTCGCGCGCGCGCTCGGGCCGCCGTCGCGTCGGCGACGCCGCGGCCTTCAGCGCGCCTTGCTGATCGCCGTGACGGTGTAGCTGCCGTTGACCTTGTCGGCCGTGAAGCGGACCTCGTCGCCGACCGCCAGCCCCTGCAGCATCTTGGGATCGGCGACGCGGAAGGTCAGCGTCATCGGCGGCATGTCCAGGTTCTTCAAGCCCTTGTGCTTGAGCGTGATGCGCGCTTGCGCCGGGTCGATCTTCGTCACCTCGCCGGTGCTGGTGGGCGCCTGCGCGAGCGCGCTGATCGTGACGGTGGCCGCGGCGGCCAGGGTGAGCAGTGATTTCATGGGCGCTCCTGTTCGCGTTCAACGCGGGCGGGCGGCTTGGCGATGACCCGGTCCCTACAATTGCAGGCAACTTTGCGTTTCTTCGGATACCGCCAATGGACACCCCCGCCGACACGGCCCTGGACCATATCACCCCGCGCGAGAAGGCCGAGATCCTGGCCCAGGCGCTGCCGTACATCCGCAAGTACCACGGCAAGACGCTGGTCATCAAGTACGGCGGCAACGCGATGACCGACCCGGCGCTGCAGCAGGACTTCGCCGAGGACATCGTGCTGCTCAAGCTGGTCGGGATGAACCCGATCGTCGTCCACGGCGGCGGGCCGCAGATCGACGAGGCGCTCTCGAGGCTGGGCAAGAAGGGCACCTTCATCCAGGGCATGCGCGTCACCGACGAGGAGACGATGGAAGTCGTCGAATGGGTGCTCGGCGGCGAGGTGCAGCAGGACATCGTCGGCCTGATCAACGCCGCCGGCGGCAAGGCGGTGGGCCTGACCGGGCGCGACGGCGGGATGATCCGCGCGCGCAAGCTGAAGATGGTCGACAAGAACGACCCGACGGTCGAGCACGACGTCGGCCAGGTCGGCGAGATCACCGCGATCGACCCGAGCGTCGTGCAGGCGCTGCAGGACGACCAGTTCATCCCGGTCATCAGCCCGATCGGCTTCGGCGAGCACAACGAGAGCTACAACATCAATGCCGACATCGTCGCCGGCAAGCTGGCCACCGTGCTGAAGGCCGAGAAGCTGATGCTGCTGACGAACACGCCGGGCGTGCTGGACAAGGCCGGCAAGCTGCTGACCGACCTGTCGGCGCGCGAGATCGACGAGCTGTTCGCCGACGGCACCATCAGCGGCGGCATGCTGCCCAAGATCGCCGGCGCGCTCGACGCCGCCAAGAGCGGCGTCAACGCCGTGCACATCATCGACGGCCGCGTGCCGCACGCGACGCTGCTGGAGATCCTGACCGATCAGGCCTTCGGCACGATGATCCGGAGTCATTGATCCCCCCCGCAGCGCCTTCGGCGCTCCCCCCCGGGGGGGCGACGCCGGCGGACCGGCGAAGCCGGATCCGCGGCGTCCGCTTGCAGCCCGCAGCTTGCGGATGTGCGCATGAGTTCGCGCACGATCTGGCTGTTCGACCTCGACAACACGCTGCACGATGCGTCGGCGGCGGCCTTCGGCCCGCTCAACCGCAGCATGACGGCGTACATCGAGCGCGAACTGGGCGTCTCCGGCGCCGAGGCCGACGCGTTGCGCCGCCGCTACTGGCTGCGTTACGGCGCGACGCTGCTCGGGCTGGTGCGCCACCACGGCGTGCGCGCACACCATTTCCTGCACCACACGCACCTGCTGCCCGGGCTCGAAGAGCGCGTGCGCGGGCACGCCCACGACTTTGCCGCGATCGCCCGGCTGCGCGGCACGAAGATCATCCTGACCAACGCGCCGGGCGCCTACGCCGAGCGCGTGCTCGGCGCGCTCGGCGTGCGCCGACTCTTCGACGCCGTGATCCCGATCGAGCAGATGCGCATGTTCGGCGACCTGCGCCCCAAGCCCGACGCAAGGATGCTGCGCCAGGTCGCGGTGCGGCTGGGCGTGCCACCGTCGCGCTGCGTGCTCGTCGAGGACACGCCGGGCCACCTGAAGGCGGCGCGACGCGTCGGCATGGGAACGGTCTGGATGCAGCGCTGGACGCGAGGCGCTGCCGCCCGGGCCGGTGCGAGCGCGGGCTTGATCGGGATCGCGACGCTGCGGGCCAGCGTGAGCCCGGCCTATGTCGACCGGCGCGTGCGCAACTTGAGAGCGCTGAAGGCTCAGTGTTTACCTGCAAGCGGATGACCGCAAACCGTGTGCCAGAATCCCGCTGCCCTTTTGATGCCGGCCCCCGAAGCCTCGATGTCCGAACTGCCTGACGAAGCGAATGCGGTGGCCGCGCCCGAAGCGGCGGCTGATCCAGCCGCCCCGGCGCGCAAGCGCCCGCGCCCGGGCGAGCGACGCGTCCAGATCCTGCAGACGCTGGCCGCGATGCTCGAGCAGCCCGGCGCCGAGCGCATCACCACCGCCGCGCTGGCCGCCAAGCTCGATGTCAGCGAAGCCGCGCTGTACCGCCATTTCGCGAGCAAGGCGCAGATGTTCGAGGGGCTGATCGAGTTCATCGAGTCCAGCGTCTTCACGCTCGTCAACCAGATCACCGAGCGCGAGACCTCGGGCGCGGTGCAGGCGCAGAAGATCGCGCAGATGCTGCTCCAGTTCGGCGAGAAGAACCCGGGCATGACGCGGGTGATGGTCGGCGACGCGCTGGTCTTCGAGCACGAGCGCCTGATCGCGCGCATGAACCAGTTCTTCGACCGCGTCGAATCGCAGCTGCGCCAGAGCCTGCGCGCGGCCGCCGAAGCGGCCGGTTCGACCACGCCCACCGTCGACGCGAACGCGCTGGCGTCGGCGATCACGGCGCTCATCGTCGGCCGCCTCCAGCGCTACGCGCGCTCGGGGTTCCGCCGCGTGCCCACCGAACAGCTGGACCTGGCGCTGCAGCGGCTGACGGCCTGAGCGCGCACCGGGCCGGCGCGAGCCGGGCCCTAAACTTCGGCCCATGACGTCGACGGCTCTCGAATCCCTGCTCACCCGCGCCGAATCGCTGCTCGCGCGGCTGGAAAGCGTGCTCCCGCATCCGCCGGCCGCGCCCGACTGGGGCGCGTCGGTGGCCTTCCGCTACCGCCGGCGCGCCGGCCTGGGGACGGCTGGCGTGCTGGAGCCGGTGCGCCACGTCGCGACGATCCGGCTCGCGGACCTGAAGGAGGTCGAGCCGCAGAAGCAGCGCCTGCTGCGCAACACCGAGCAGTTCGTCGCCGGCCACGGCGCGAACAACGTGCTGCTGACCGGCGCGCGCGGCACGGGAAAAAGCTCGCTGATCAAGGCCTGCCTGAACGAGTTCGCGCCGCGCGGGCTGCGCCTGATCGAGGTCGACAAGGCCGACCTGGTGGACCTGCCCGATCTGGTCGACCTCGTCGCGTCGCGGCCGGAGCGCTTCGTCGTCTTCTGCGACGACCTCAGCTTCGACGAGGGCGAGCCCGGCTACAAGGCGCTGAAGAGCATGCTCGACGGCTCGGTCGCGCAGGCCAGCGACAACGTGCTGATCTACGCCACCAGCAACCGCCGTCACCTGCTGCCCGAGTACATGAAGGAGAACCTGAGCTACCAGCACACCGAGGACGGCGAGGTCCACCCGGGCGAGGTGGTCGAGGAAAAGATCTCGCTGTCCGAGCGCTTCGGGCTGTGGATCAGCTTCTACCCGTTCACGCAAGGCGAGTACCTGGCGATCGCGGCGCAGTGGCTGCGCTTCTTCGGCGTCGGCGAGGACGCGATTGCCGCGGCGCGGCAGGAGTCGCTGGTGTGGGCGCTGGAGCGAGGTTCGCGCTCGGGCCGCGTGGCGCAGCAGTTCGCGCGCGACTACGCGGGGCGGCATGCCTGAGCGCGAGCCGGTGGACGTCGGAGCGCAGGAGCCGCGCCGTCCAGTGGACGTCGAGCACCAGGAACCGCGCCGTCCAGTGGACGTCGCGGTGGGCGTGCTGATCGACGCCGAAGGTCGCTTCCTGCTCACCTCGCGCCCGGCCGGCAAGCCCTACGCGGGCTATTGGGAATTCCCGGGCGGCAAGCTCGAGGCGGGCGAATCGGTCGAGCAGGCGCTGCGGCGCGAACTGCACGAGGAACTGGGCATCATGATCGGCCCCGTGCAGCCGTGGAAGGTGACGCTGATGGACTACCCGCATGCGCTTGTGCGGCTGCACTTCTGCAAGGTGTGGGCGTGGGAGGGTGAATTCGAGATGCGCGAGCGCCAGCAGATGGCCTGGCAGACGCTGCCGGTGCAGGTGACGCCGGTGCTGCCGGGGACCCTCCCGGTGCTGGGGTGGTTCGCCGCCGAGCGCGGCTTCGAAGGGCCGACCCACTAGCGTGCGCAGGGCTGAGAAGGCGCACGTCAGCCGGTGACGGGGTGTCCGAACTAAACTCCGACCATGAACTGGCTCGACAGCCTCCGCTGGGACCGCGACGGCCTGGTACCCGTGATCGCCCAGGAACAAGCCAGCGGCGACGTGCTGATGTTCGCCTGGATGAACCGCGACGCGCTGGCCGAGACCGCGCGCCGCGGCGAGGCCGTCTACTGGAGCCGCTCGCGCCAGCGGCTGTGGCACAAGGGCGAGGAATCGGGCCACATCCAGAAAGTGCACGAGATCCGCACCGATTGCGACAACGACGTCGTGCTGCTGACGGTGACGCAGCTCGGCCACAGCCCCGGCATCGCCTGCCACACCGGCCGGCACAGCTGCTTCTTCCAGCGCCACGAGAACGGCGAGTGGCGTGCCGTCGAGCCGGTGCTGAAGGACCCCGAGGCGATCTACCGATGAATGCACCCGACGACACGCTGGCGCGACTGGCGGCGGTGATCGACTCGCGCCGCGGCGGCAACCCCGACCAGAGCTACGTCGCGCGCCTGTTCTCCAAGGGCACCGACGCGATCCTGAAGAAGGTCGGCGAAGAGGCCACCGAAGTCGTGATGGCGGGCAAGGACGGCGAGCGCGAGAAGATCGTCGCCGAGATGGCCGACCTCTGGTTCCACTGCCTGGTGGCGCTGTCGCAGTTCGACCTCGCGCCGGCCGACGTGCTGGCCGAGTTGCGCCGGCGCGAGGGGCTGTCCGGGCTGGAGGAGTTTGCGCTGCGCAAGGTTCGCGAACGGGAGGCCGGATCGGCATGAACGACCCCCTCGAAGCGGCGCGGCTCGACGGCTCGCTGAAGACCGTCGGTCACATCAGCTACCTGCTGCACACCGTCGTCGCGGTGGCGGCGGTGCTGCCCGGCGCGCAGGCCAGCATCGCGTTGCTGCTGGTGGCCTTCGTCATCGACCTCGTCAAGCGTGGCGACGCCGTCGGCAGCTGGCAGGAATCGCATTTCGGCTGGCGCATCCGCACCGTGCTGTGGGCCGGCGCGCTGTACCTGGTGACGGCGCCGCTGTGGTTCTTCTTCCTGCTGCCGGGCTGGATCGCGTGGACGATCATCTCGATCTGGTTCCTCTACCGCGTGGTGCGCGGCTGGATGGCCCTGAACAACAACCGTGCGATGCCGGCCTGAGGCGGCCGCCGCAGAACTTCCATGAGCGCTGATCCGAACTGCCTCTTCTGCAAGATCGTCGCCGGCCAGATTCCGGCACGAAAAGCCTTCGAAGACGATGAACTTCTGGCCTTCCACGACATCAATCCGTGGGCGCCGGTGCATGTGCTCGTGATCCCGAAGATGCACATCGCCACGCTCGCCGACGTCGGTCCCGAGCACGACGCGCTGCTCGGGCGCATGCTGGGCCTGGCGCCGCGCCTGATGCGCGATCTGGGCGTGACGAACGGATTTCGCACGCTGATCAACACCGGGCGCGACGGCATGCAGGAGGTCTATCACCTGCACATGCACGTGATGGGCGGCCCGCGGCCCTGGGCGCGCGGCTGACCGCGCACGTCGGCACGGCGCGTCACCTAGAATTCGGGATTCCCTTCAGGAGAAAGATCATGGGTGGTTTCAGCATCTGGCACTGGATGATCGTGCTGCTCGTCGTGGTGTTGATCTTCGGCACCAAGAAGCTCAAGAACATCGGCGCCGACCTCGGTGAGGCCGTCAAGGGCTTCAAGGACGGGGTCAAGGGCGCCAGCGCCGACGAGACGCCTGCCGCGCCGCCGCAGCAGGTGACGGCGCAGCGTTCGGCGACGGACAGCAACACCGTCGACGTCGAAGCGAAGACCAAGTCCTGATCCGCGGTGATCGACTTCGGATTCGACAAGATCGCGCTCATCGGCGCGGTCGCGCTGATCGTCATCGGGCCGGAGAAACTGCCCAAGGTGGCGCGCACCTTCGGCCACTTGTTCGGCAAGGCGCAGCGCTACGTGGCCGACGTGAAGGCCGAGGTCAACCGCTCGATCGAACTCGATGAACTGAAGAAGATGAAGACCGAGTTCGAGGATGCGGCGCGCAACGTCACGCAGGCCGTGCACAAGGAAGTGCAGGCCGCCGGCAGCGCGTTCGAGAACGAATGGAAGGGCGTCACCGAGGGCCTCGACCGGCAGCGATGCGCCCGGCGTGGCCTACGAGCCACCGCCGCCCGAGTACCGCCACCCGAAGAAGAACTGGCGCCTGAAGCGCGGCGCGATGCCGCAGTGGTACAAGCAGCGGCACGGCGTGCGCGGCAAGGCGCAGTCGGGCGCGGCCCGTGTCGCGCGCTTCCGGCCGCCGGGCATCGGGCCGCGGGCATGAGCCCGACGATCAGGAGGCTGCCATGAGCGGCAGCGAAGCCAAGGACGTGAAGGACGAACTCGAAGGCAGCGAGGCGCCTTTCGTCTCGCACCTGATCGAGTTGCGCGACCGACTGATCCGCGCGCTGATCGCGGTCGGCATCGCGTTCGCGGTGCTCTTCTTCTGGCCGTCGCCGTCGGGGCTGTACGACCTGCTCGCCGCGCCGCTGCTGTCGCATTTGCCCCCGGGTACGAAGCTGATCGCGACCAACGTGATCTCGCCGATCCTGGTGCCGCTGAAGATCACGCTGATGGCCGCGTTCTTGGTCGCGCTGCCGGTGGTGCTGTACCAGGTCTGGGCCTTCGTCGCGCCGGGGCTGTATTCGCACGAGAAGAAGATGGTGCTGCCGCTGGTGATCAGCAGCACCTTCCTGTTCCTGGTCGGGGTCGCGTTCTGCTATTTCATCGTGATCCCGAACATGTCGCGCTTCATCCACGCGTTCGCGCCGACGTCCATCACGGCGGCACCTGACATCGAGGAGTACTTCGGTTTCGTGCTGACGATGTTCCTCGTCTTCGGCGTCACCTTCGAGGTGCCGGTGGCGGTGATCGTGCTGGCGCGCATCGGCATCGTCAGCATCGCTCAGCTGAAGAAGGTGCGCGGCTATTTCGTCGTCGGCGCGTTCATCGTCTCGGCGATCGTCACGCCGCCGGACGTGATCTCGCAACTGGCGCTGGCGATCCCGATGATCCTGCTCTACGAGATCGGCATCATCGGCGCGCAGTTGTTCATCAAGCACACCCAGGCGCCCGACAGCGAGACGCCCAAGGACAAGCCGGCGACCTGATCAGCGCGGCGGTTTGGGCGCTGGCCGCTGGCCGATCACGATGCGCAGGTCGAGCGTCTTGTCGCCGCGCTGCACGCCGACGACCGTCTGGCTCCGTGGCTTCAGCGCGGCCACTGCCGCGAGCAACTGCGCGGTGTCGGCCACCGGTGCGCCGGCGATGCGCAGCACCACGTCGCCCGGCAGCAGTCCGCCGCGGCTGGCCGGGCCGCCCTGCAGCACGCCGGCGATCAGCACGCCCTGCCTGACCGGCAGACCGAAGCCTTCGGCGATCTCGGGCGTCAGGTCGCGCGGCTCGACGCCGATCCAGCCGCGCGTGACGCGGCCGTCGCGAACCAGGCTTTCGAGCACCTGGCGCGCGGTGTCGACCGGGATCGCGAAGCCGATGCCCAGGCTGCCGCCGCTGCGCGAGAAGATCGCGGTGTTGATGCCGACCAGGTTGCCCGCCGCGTCGACCAGCGCGCCGCCGGAATTGCCGGGGTTGATGGCGGCGTCGGTCTGGATGAAGTTCTCGAAGGTCGACAGGCCGAGCTGGTTGCGCCCGAGCGCGCTGACGATGCCGGCGGTGACGGTCTGGCCGACGTTGAACGGGTTGCCGATCGCGAGCACGATGTCGCCGACCTTCAGCGCCGGCGTGCTGCCGAAGTCGATGACCGGAAGCCGGTCGAGCCCGATCTTCAGCACCGCGAGGTCGGTCTCGGGGTCGGCGCCGATCAGCCGCGCGCTGCCCTGGCGGCCATCGGCGAGCTGGACCGAGATCTCGTCCGCGCCCTCGATCACGTGGTTGTTCGTCAGCAGGTAGCCCTCGGGCGAGACGATCACGCCCGAGCCCAGGCCGATCTGCTGCTCGGGGGCGCGGTCGCCGAAGAAGAAGCGGAAATGAGGGTCGTCGAGCTGCGGGCTGCGCCGCGTCATCCGGCTCGCCACGATGCTCACGACCGCCGGCGCGGCCCGCTGCGCCGCGGCCCGGTAGCCCAGCTTCGCCGCCGCGGCCTCGCCGGCCGGTGCCGCCTCGGTGACGGTCGGCGCGGGCCGCCCGAGGCTGGCGCCGCGCCAGCCGCCGGGCAGCCACTGCGGTTTGAGCGTCGCGACCACGAACAGCAGCGCCACGCCGACCGTGGCCGCCTGCGAGAATAAGAGCCAGGTTTTGCGCAACATGAATGGGAGTGGCGGCGCGATGGCCGAACAGGGCGAAATCGGTTCCGCGACGCGGCGGCCGCACGCGTTCGAGGATTATGGGTTGAACGCTCGGCCGCACGAGGATCGCGCATGAAGCCGCTGCTGATCACGATGGGCGACGCGGTCGGCATCGGCCCGGAGACCATCGTTCGGGCTTTCGAGCGCGGCGAGGCGCAGGACTGCGTCGTGATCGCCGACCCGGCGGTGATGCGGCGTGCCGGCGCGGCGATGACGGCGGTGATCGACACGCCGGCCGATCTGGCCGCGGTCCCCCCCGGCTGCGTGCCGGTGCTGGTGCCGCCGGGGCTGCCGGATGGGCTGGCCGATCTGCCCTGGGGCCGCATCGACGCGCGCTGTGGCGCTGCCGCGGCGCGCTGTATCGAACACGCGGTGCGCCTGGTCCAGGCCGGGGAGGCCGCGGCGATCGTCACCGCGCCGATCCACAAGGAGGCGCTGGCCGCGGCCGGGGTGCCGTTTCCCGGCCACACCGAGATGCTGCAGTCGCTGGCGGCTGCCGCCGGCGGGCCGCTGCCGCCGGTGCGCATGATGCTGGCCAACGACGAGTTGCGCGTGGTGCTGGTGACGATCCACGTCGCGCTGCGCGCGGCGATCGAGGCGCTGGATTTCGATGCCGTCTTGCAGACGATCCGCATCGCGCACGCGGCTGGCGCCGGCTGGGGCCAGCGCCAGCCGCGCATCGCGGTCGCCGGGCTGAACCCGCATGCCGGCGAGGGCGGACGCTTCGGCCGCGAGGAGATCGAGTTCATCGCCCCGGCGGTCGAGGCGGCGCGTGCCGAAGGCATCGCTGTCAGCGGCCCGTTCCCGCCGGACACGGTGTTCATGCGCGCGCGCCGCGGCGAGTTCGACCTGGTCGTCGCGATGACGCACGACCACGGGCTGATCCCGGTCAAGTACCTGGGGGTCGAGCAGGGCGTCAACGTGACGCTGGGCCTGCCCTTCGTGCGCACCAGCCCGGACCACGGCACGGCGTTCGACATCGCCGGCCAGCGCCGCGCCGACCCGGCCAGCCTGATCGCGGCGATCCGCTTCGCGCGCCGGCTGCTGCTGGCCGGCGCCGCCGGTTGACGACGACCGGGGGCTGGCTGCGGGCCGACGCTACGCGCTGACGCCGGCGAGCTGACGGCGCGCGCGCGCCGTCGCGCGTTCGAGCAGGTAGGCGCTCTCGAAGGCGCGCAGGCGGCCGGTCTCGCACAGCCGCACCAGCATGCGCTGGGTCAGCGAGATCGTCTGCTTGTGACGCGCGCCGCGGTTGAAGACGAAGAAACTGCGGCCCGGGCTGACGTGTACCAGGCGCACCTTCTGCCATGTCCCGTCCAGATGCATCTGGTAGGCAAAGCCGATCTGCACGTGGTCGGCGAGCGCCTTGCCTGAAACCGGCTCCATCGGTTCCATCGCGTCGCCCGGCGCGGCGGGCGTCGGCAGGCCGGCGATCTGCAGATCCGCCGGCGTGACCGCGGGTTCGGCGCCGAGTTCGATGTCGACCTGGCCGTTCCAGTCGATCGCCGCTTCGTCGACGAGGCCGATGCGTGCGGCCTCGTCGGCACTGAACTGCGGCGCGGCCGCGCCGGTGTCGATGACGTCGGTGAGCACCGGCAGCGCGAGCGGCGCCGCCTTCAGCGCGTCGCGCGACGGCAGTGGCTTGTCCAGCGCGACCTCGACCTGCTTGGCGAGCAGGTTGATCTCCAGCGTGCGCGGGCCCTGCGTCGCCTTCAGCGAATCGGCGTGCGTGGGCAGCAACTGGCCGAAGAAGGCGCGCCGCTGTTCGGCCGGCCACTGGATCAGGTCCATGCCTTCGCCGAGCGCCTTCATCAGCGGCGGAAGCTCGGCCAGGAAGCTCTTGCGCTGGGCCGGCGAGGTCTTGGGCTGCACGCTGACGAACAGCTCGCGGCCGGTCTGGCGCAGGCGGCGCGCGCGTTCGCTGTCGACGCCGTCGCGCTCGACCGCCTTCAGCAGCACCTGGCTCCAGATCTGGCTGATGAAGTCGCGCACGAAGGCCGGCGCGGCCAGATCCTTCAGCTCGCCCTGCAGCTGCTGCGCGTAGAGCGCGCGCAGACGCAGCTCGTCCTCCTTGGCCGACAGCAGCTCGGCCGCGTCGCCCTGCGCCTGCACCTCGCGCTTGCCTTCCTCGGCGATGAAGGTCTCGAGCGCGGCGAGCTTGTGTTCGTAGACCTCGATCTGGTCGAAGTCGCCCTCGACGACCTCCTGCACCAGCGCGCGAACCTTGGCCAGGAAGGCTTTCGCGCCGTCGTCGTCGAAGTCCTCGAACGCCGCGCCGAGCGACGCGATGCGGTTCACGAAGCGGCGCACCGGATGCCGGCGCGACGAGAAGAAGCTCGGGTCGCCCAAAGCGGCGCGCAGCACCGGCAGCTGCAGGCGGGCGATCTGGCGTGCCATCTGCGGCGGCACGCGCGGGTCGGACAGGATCTGGTCGAACAGGCTGCCGATGACGTCGATCACCATGTGGTCGAGCGAACCGGTCGAGGCCTGGCGCAATTCGTCGCGGTGGGCGCGGATCAGGTTGGGCAGCGGTGCGCCCGCCGCCCCCGCCCCCGCCCGACGGGCCGGCGCCCCAGTCGCTGGCCGCCATGTCGGCGCCGCCGTCGGTGAACGCCAGGCGCCGGATCAGCGACATCAGCGCCGGGTCGACCTGGCCGAGCGTGGCGCCGCCGCCGCGCCCGGACATGCCGCCGCTGCGCGTGGACGGCGCGAAGCCGCTCGGCGCCGAGCGGCGGTGGCCGTAGCGGCTGTCGAAGCTGCTTTCCGAGCGCTGGCTGTCCATGCCGGCGCCGGTGCCCGGCGGCGCGTCGAAGCTGGAACCGACGCCGCTGCGCGTGCCCGCGGTGCGCACGCTCAGGCCGACCGGCTGCACGCCGGCACCGCGCAGGTCGGCGACGATGTCCTTGTAGCTGGCGCGCAGCAGCCCGGCCATCGAGCGGCCGAGCTCGCCGGTCAGGACCTTGCGCACCTCGGTGCGTTCGGAGGTGGCCTCGATCGCGCGGATCATCGCGTTGCCGATGACGTCCGGCCGCAGCGGGTTGCGATCGGTCTCGCCGCCGGCGCCGCCGAGCAACGCGGCGACATAGGCGCCCAGTTCGCGCAGCTCCCATTCGCAGGCATGCGCGATCTCCAGGCCGAAGCGCTCGGCGGCGACCTGGACCTCGACCTCGTGATCGTCGACCAGGCTGAGCGCGTCCCAGACCGTCTCGCCGGCGTCGGTCGCGCTGGCCCGTGGCGCCACCTCGCGCAGCACGCGCTGATCGAGTGCTTCGTTGAAGGTCAGCGCGAAGACGGCCGACTTGCGGTTCAGTTCGAATTGCGCGCCGAGCAATCCGTCGCGCTGGAAAACGTTGTTCGAGGCCAGCGCGGCCAGACCCAGGCTTTCGATGCTGCGTTCGACGGCCTCGCGGGCGGCGAGCTTGATGCGCTGGACGGCGCTTTCCAGCGCGGCGGGCAGGCGGTGGACGGGGTTCGGTTTCATGCGTGCGCAGCGACGTGACTAGTATGCGGCAAGTGCCGGCACGCCCCTGCAAGCGCTGGCAACCGGCGGTCGCGCCCGCCGCGCGGCCAACGGCGCGCCTTGCGCTGGCGCGCTACTTCTTCAGCGCGTCGCGGATCTCGCGCAACAGCACCACGTCTTCCGGCGTCGGCGCAGGGGGGGCCGGCGGCGGCGGTGCGTTGCGCTTGAGGCGGTTGATCTGCTTGACCATCACGAAGATGATGAGGGCCAGGATGACGAAGTTGACCAGCACGGTGAGGAAACTGCCGTAGGCGAACACGGCGCCGGCCTTCTTCGCTTCGGCCAGCGTGACCGCCGCCTGGCCGGCGAGAGGGATGAAGTAGTTGCTGAAGTCCAGCCCCCCGGTGACCTTGCTGACGAGCGGCATGATCACGTCGCCGACCAGTGAATCGACGATCTTGCCGAACGCGCCGCCGATGATCACGCCGACCGCGAGATCGACGACATTGCCCTTGGTCGCGAATTCGCGGAACTCCGATGCAAAGCTCATGTCGCTGGCTCCTGTGCCTTTGGGTTGTTCTGAACGACCTGACCGGGTCGGCGCCACGCACGGTAAGTCGCCTGCGCGGCGCCGTCAACCGACGCCGAGCGCGGGGAAGCTGCGCGGACGGCTCGGATAGAATCCGGCGTTGATCCGAACCCTGCACAAAGTTGTCGAGGATTTCCATGAGTGACGCCCCCGTCGATCGAAACCGACGCACCTGGATTGCAATCACCTGCGGCGCCGGCGCCGTCGGCGGTGTCGCCACCGCCATCCCGTTCATCAGCACCTTCGAGCCGTCGGAGGCCGCGCGCGCCGCCGGCGCCCCGGTGGAGGTGGACATCAGCGCCATCGCGCCAGGCGACATGAAGACCGTCGAATGGCGTGGCAAGCCGGTCTGGATCGTGCGCCGCACGAAGGAGATGCTCGAAGGTCTGAAGAAGACCGACGGCCTCGTCGCCGACCCGAAATCCGAGCGGCATCCCGACGAGTTCACGCCGCCGTACGCGCGCAACGAGTGGCGCTCGATCAAGCCCGAGTACCTGGTGGTGGTCGGCATCTGCACCCATCTGGGCTGCTCGCCCGGCGAGAAGTTCCAGGCCGGCCCGCAACCGTCGCTGCCCGACGACTGGGAAGGCGGCTGGCTGTGCCCCTGCCACGGTTCGACCTTCGACCTCGCCGGCCGCGTCTTCAAGAACAAGCCGGCGCCGGACAACCTGCAAGTGCCGCCGCACATGTACCTGACCGACACCACGCTGTTGATCGGCGAGGACAAGAAGGCCTGAGGCCTCAGGCAAGCCGCACTCAAGCTGTAACCCCTTCGTACCGAGGTCAAGATGGCTGAATTCAAGGAAGCGCCCGCTGGCGCGCCGCTTTCGCAGCGTTTCATGACATGGGTGGACAACCGGTTCCCGGCCACCCAGCTCTTCAAGGAGCACATGTCGGAGTACTACGCGCCGAAGAACTTCAATTTCTGGTACTTCTTCGGCTCGCTCGCGATGCTGGTGCTGGTGATGCAGATCGTCACCGGCATCTTCCTGGTGATGCACTACAAGCCCGATGCGGCACAGGCTTTCGCGTCGGTCGAGTACATCATGCGCGACGTGCCATGGGGCTGGCTGGTGCGCTACATGCACAGCACCGGTGCGAGCGCGTTCTTCATCGTCGTCTACCTGCACATGTTCCGCGGGATGATCTACGGCAGCTACAAGAAGCCGCGCGAACTGGTCTGGATCTTCGGCTGCGCGATCTTCCTGTGCCTGATGGCCGAGGCCTTCATGGGCTATCTGCTGCCCTGGGGCCAGATGTCGTACTGGGGCGCGCAGGTCATCATCAACCTGTTCTCGGCGATCCCGTTCGTCGGCCCGGACCTGTCGCTGCTGATCCGCGGCGACTACGTCGTCGGCGACGCGACGCTGAACCGCTTCTTCAGCTTCCACGTGATCGCGGTGCCGCTGGTGCTGCTCGGCCTGGTGGTCGCGCACATCATCGCGCTGCACGAGGTGGGCTCGTCCAATCCGGACGGCATCGAGATCAAGGCCAAGAAGGACCCGAAGACCGGCATCCCGCTCGACGGCATCCCGTTCCACCCGTACTACACGGTGCACGACATCATGGGCGTGAGCGTGTTCCTGATGATCTTCAGCGCGGTGATGTTCTTCGCCCCGACCGGCGGCGGCTACTTCCTGGAGACGAACAACTTCATCCCGGCCGACTCGCTGAAGACGCCGCTGCACATCGCGCCGGTCTGGTACTTCACGCCGTTCTATTCGATGCTGCGCGCGGTCACCGACGACATGGTCAACGTGCTGTGCGTCGTGGTCGGTGCGGCCGGCGTGCTGGGCTTCCTGCTCGCCGGGCTGCGCGGCATCTGGCGCTGGGTGCCGCTGATCGCGGCGATCGTGATCGGCCTGCTGCTGAAGACCTTCGACGCCAAGTTCTGGGGCGTCGTCGTGATGGGGCTGGCCGTGATGATCCTGTTCGTGCTGCCCTGGCTGGACCGCAGCCCGGTGAAGTCGATCCGCTACCGTCCGGGCTGGAACAAGATCCTCTACGGCCTGTTCGTGATCAATTTCTTCGTCCTGGGCTACCTCGGGATGCAGCCGCCGACGGTGATCGGCACGATGATCGCCCAGACCGGCACGCTGTTCTATTTCGGCTTCTTCCTGCTCATGCCCTGGTGGAGCCGGATCGGCGAATTCAAGCTCGTGCCCGACCGCGTGACCTTCCACGCGCATTGAGACCGGCCCAGCGCATTCAACCATGAAGAAACTGATCCTCTCCCTGCTCGCCGCGATGTCGTTCCTCTCGGTGGCGTCCGCCCAAGAAGGCATCCGCTGGGACCGCTTTCCGGCCGAGCGCGTCACCGACGTCGCGGCACTGCAGCGTGGCGCCAAGACCTTCGTCAACTACTGCATGAACTGCCACTCGGCGTCCTACATGCGATACAACCGCATGCACGACATCGGGCTGACCGACGAGCAGATCAAGAACAACCTCGTCTTCACCGGCGTCAAGGTCGGCGACCTGATGAAGGTCGCGATGGACCCGAAGGACGCGAAGGCCTGGTTCGGCGCCGTGCCGCCCGACCTGACGCTGATCGCGCGTGCACGTGGCGGCGAAGGCAAGGGCAGCGGTGCCGACTACCTGTACACCTACCTGCGCAGCTTCTACCGCGACGACACCCGCCCGACCGGCTGGAACAATCTGGCCTTCCCGAATGTCGGCATGCCCAACGTGCTGTGGCAGCTGCAGGGCGAGCAGCGCGCCGTGTTCGCCGAGGAGAAGGACCCGCAGGAAGAAGGCCGTCCGGTCGAGGTCTTCAAGCACTTCGAGCCGATCACCAAGGGCACGCTGTCCCAGGCCGAGTACAACGACACGGTGGCCGATCTGGTGGCCTACCTCCAGTGGATGGGCGAGCCGGTGCAGGATACCCGCGTCCGTCTGGGTGTCTGGGTGCTGTTGTTCCTGGGTGTCTTCACGGTCATCGCCTGGCGCTTGAACGCCTCGTTCTGGAAGGACATCAAGTAGTCGACCGCCGGTCCGGCCGCGTGCCGGCCGCGCAGCGCAGTGGAGGCCCGGCCGGGTGTCCACTGCGTTTGTTTCTTTATCGGGACGCCCGCGTCCCACCCACGATCGAGGGCCGCACGCCATGATGGTGCTTTACTCCGGAACCACCTGTCCCTATTCGCACCGCTGCCGCTTCGTGCTGTTCGAGAAGGGCATGGATTTCGAGATCCGCGACGTCGATCTCTTCGCCAAACCCGAAGACATCGCGCTGATGAACCCGTACAACGAGGTGCCCATCCTGGTGGAGCGCGACCTCATCCTGTACGAATCGCACATCATCAACGAGTACATCGACGAGCGCTTCCCGCACCCGCAGCTGATGCCGGGCGACCCGGTCGCGCGGGCTCGCGTGCGCCTGTTCCTCTTCAATTTCGAGAAGGAACTCTTCGCCCACGTGAACCTGCTGGAAAACCGCGGCGTGAAGGCCACCGACAAGCAACTCGAGAAGGCGCGCAGCCAGATCCGCGACCGGCTCACCCAGCTCGCGCCGATCTTCCTGAAGAACAAGTACATGCTCGGTGACGACTTCAGCATGCTCGACGTCGCGATCGCGCCGCTGCTCTGGAGGCTGGACTACTACGGCATCGACCTGTCGAAGAACGCGGTGCCGCTGCTCAAGTACGCCGAGCGCATTTTCTCGCGCCCGGCCTACATCGAGGCGCTGACACCGTCCGAGAAGGTGATGCGCAAGTAAATGGGATCCCCCCCGAAGCGGCTTCGCCGCTCCCCCCCGGGGGGGCGACGCCAGCGGACCGGCGGAGCCGGATCCGCGGCGTCTGTTTGTCTGGGGCATTGAGCATGGCCACGGGTCCTTCCAGCGACAACCAGGGCACGTCGACGCGGCCCTACCTGCTGCGCGCGTTGCACGACTGGTGCACCGACAACGGCTTCACGCCGTACATCGCGGTGTTCGTCGACGCCGGCGTGCAGGTGCCGATGGAATACGTGAAGAACAACGAGATCGTTCTCAACGTCGGTTTCGAGGCCACCAGCGGCCTCAAGCTCGGCAACGAGACGATCGAGTTCCGGGCCCGCTTCGGCGGCACGGCGCGCGAGATCGTCGTCCCGGTGGACCACGTGGTCGCGATCTACGCGCGCGAGAACGGTCAGGGGATGGCCTTCCCGGTCCCCACCGACAGCGCCGGTGGCCAGACCGAAGCACCGGCATTGGTGCAGGCGCCGACCGCCGGCATCCCGCGCGGTCTGCGCCTGGCGAGTTCCGAGCCCGAGGCGAACGCCGAGTCACCGCCTGGCGACGAGCCGCCGGACCCCGCCAGCCCCGGCGGGCGCCCTTCGCTCAAGCGCATCAAGTAGCGCGCCTCGGGCCACCTACAATCCGGCCCCACGCGCCGGCTTAGCTCAGTTGGTAGAGCACCCGCCTTGTAAGCGGAAGGTCGTCCGTTCGATTCGGACAGCCGGCACCACCCCGAAGCCGTCCGTTGCCTTGACCCTGGAACGTCGCCGGCCCGCTGGATCCCTCTCATGACGGCTCCCCTGGCTTCCGCCCACGACCACCTGCCCGAGCTGCGCGAGTCGCTGCGCGACTTGTGCGGCCGCTTCGGCGACGACTACTGGCTGCGCCTGGACCAGGCCGGGGCCTACCCCGACGAGTTCGTCAAGGCGCTCACCGACGCCGGCTGGCTGGCGGCGATGATCCCGCAGGACTACGGCGGCTCGGGGCTGGGCTTGGCCGAGGCTTCGGTGATCATGGAAGAGATCAGCCGCAGCGGCGGCAACGCCGGCACCTGCCATGGCCAGATGTACAACATGGGCACGCTGCTGCGCCACGGCTCGACGGCGCAGAAGGCGCGCTGGCTGCCCGACATCGCGCGCGGTGCGCTGCGCCTGCAGTCGATGGCGGTCACCGAGCCGAGCACCGGCACCGACACCACGCGCATCCGGACCACCGCGGTGCGGCGGGGCGACCATTACCGGATCGACGGCCAGAAGGTCTGGATCTCGCGCGTGCTGCATTCGGACCTGATGATCCTGCTCGCGCGCACGACGCCGCTGGCCGAGGTCAAGCGCAAGACCGAGGGGATGTCGATCTTCATGGTCGACCTGCGCGACGCGATCGGCCGCGGCCTCGTCGTCAAGCCGATCGCGAACATGGTCAGCCACGACACGAACGAGCTGTTCTTCGACGGGCTCGAGATCCCGGCCGAGAACCTGATCGGCGAGGAAGGGCAGGGCTTCCGCTACATCCTCGACGGACTGAACGCCGAGCGCACGCTGATCGCCGCCGAATGCATCGGCGACGGCTACTGGTTCGTCGACCGCGCGCGGCGCTACGCCGGCGAGCGGCGCGTGTTCGAGCGCCCGATCGGGCAGAACCAGGGCGTGCAGTTCCCGATCGCCGAGAGCTTCATCGAGGTCGAGGCGGCGAACCTGATGCGCTGGGACGCCTGCCGCCGCTTCGACGCCGGGCAGGATTGCGGCGCGCAGGCCAACATGGCCAAGCACCTCGCCGCGAAGGCGGCCTGGGAGGCGGCCAACGTCTGCCTGCAGACGCATGGCGGCTTCGGTTTCGCCGCCGAATACCACGTCGAGCGCAAGTTCCGCGAGGTGCGGCTGTACCAGGTGGCGCCGATCTCGACGAACCTGATCTTCAGCTACGTGGCCGAGCACCTGCTCGGCCTGCCGCGATCGTTCTGAGCGTTCCGAACGAGCGCGTCGGCTCTCAGGCCAGCACGCGCAGCAGCCATTGGCGCAGCGCGGCGACCTCGTCCATGCACACCGAATGTTCCATCGGGTACTCGTGCCATTCGACCGGGTGGCCTTGCTGCTGCAGCGCGTCGCGCGCCGCGGCGCCGCGCGCGAGCGGCACCACGCCGTCGCTGCGGCCATGCGCCAGGAAGACCGGCAGGCCCTGGCTCGCCGGGTCGCGCTCGGCGGCCGACCGGTCGGCCAGCGGCAGGTAGCCCGACATCCCGGCCAGCCCGGCGAGGCGCTGCGGGCAGCGCAGCCCGGCGCCGAGCGTGATCGCGCAGCCCTGCGAGAAGCCGGCGAGAACGATGCGCCGCGCCGGCACGCCGCGCGCCACCTCGCGCTCGATCAGCGCGTGCACCTGGGTGAAGGATTCGCGCAGCCCGGCTTCGTCCTCGCGCCGGGCGAGGTCGGCGCCGAGGATGTCGTACCAGGCGCGCATCCGGTGGCCGCCATTGATCGTCACCGGCCGCACCGGCGCGCGCGGCAGCAGCCAGCGCACCGGGCCGATGGCGCCGAGGTCGATCTCGTCGCCGAAGGGCAGGAAGTCGGTGCCGTCGGCGCCCAGGCCGTGCAGCACGATGATGGTCGCCACCGGGTCCGCGCCCGGGTTCAGTTCGATGGTCTGCAGCGTCATCGGCCGTCCCTCAGTAGTTCAGGCCCATCGCCTCGCGCACGTCCTTCATCGTCTGCCGGGCCACCGTGCGCGCGCGCTCGGTGCCCATCTCGACGATCCAGTGCACCTGCTTCGGGTTCGCGGTGAAGGCCGCGGCGCGCTCGCGCCACGGCTGCCTGTTCGCTCGATGATGGCGTCGATCACCGGCTGCTTGCAGTCGAGGCAGCCGATGCCGGCGCTGCGTGCAGCCCTTGCACGACCCAGTCCTGCGTCGGCCGCGTCGCTGTAGACCTTGTGGAACTGCCAGACCGGGCATTTCTCGGGGTTGCCCGGGTCGGTGCGGCGCACGCGCGCGGGGTCGGTGGTCATGCCGCGGATCTTCTTCTCGACCGCGGCCGGGCTCGTCGCGCATCAGCGACCGCGTTGCCGTAGCTCTTGCTCATCTTCGCGCCGTCCAGGCCCGGGCAGCTTCGGCACCTCGGTGTGCAGCGCCTGCGGCTCGGTGAGGATGGTCTTGCCGCTGCCGCGCAGGTGGCCGAGCAGCAGCTCGCTGTCGGCCTCGGTCCAGCCGGCCGCGTTCGCGGCGGCCTTCTTCACGACGGCCTCGCCCTTGGCCAGCGCCTCGGCCGCGCCGGTCTCGCCGAAGGCCTTGCGCTGGCGTTCGTAGTAGCGCGCGTCGTCCTTGCCCAGCTTGGCCAGCGCCGCGGCGGCCTGGGCCTCGAAGTCGGGGTGCACGGCCGTAGAGGTGGTTGAAGCGGCGCGCGACCTCGCGCGTGAGCTCGACGTGCGAGCGCCTGGTCCTCGCCGACCGGCACGAAGCCGGCCTTGTAGATCAGGATGTCGGCGGCCTGCAGCAGCGGATAGCCGAGGAAGCCGTAGGTCGCGAGGTCGCGGTCCTTGAGCTTCTCGATCTGGTCCTTGTAGGTCGGCACGCGCTCGAGCCAGCCCAGCGGCGTGCCCATCGCCAGCAGCGTGAACAGCTCGGCGTGCTCGGGCAGCCGGCTCTGGATGAAGATCGTGCTCTTCTCCGGGTCGAGGCCGGCGGCGAGCCAGTCGATGACCATGTCGTAGACGTTCTTCTCGATGACCTCGCGGTCTTCGTAGTGCGTCGTCAGCGCGTGCCAGTCGGCGACGAAGTAGAAGCAGTCGTAGTCGTCCTGCAGCCGCACCCAGTTCTTGAGCGCGCCGTGGTAGTGGCCGAGGTGCAGGGCGCCGGTGGGGCGCATGCCGGAGAGAACGCGGGGTCGCATGGTGATCGCGGGAATCGTGTGACGGAGGGGATTCTCGCCCAGTCGGCTCGCTACACTCCGGCCCGCCATGAAGCACATCGTGATTCTCATTTCCGGCCGCGGCTCCAACATGGAGGCGATCGTCGAGGCCTGTGCCGTCCAGGGCTGGCCCGCGCGCGTGGTGGCGGTCGTCAGCAACCGGGCCGACGCGGCCGGGCTGCGCTTTGCCGAGGCCGCCGGCATCGCGACCGCGGTCGTCGACCACCGCGGCTTTGCCCAGCGCGAGGCCTTCGACGCCGAGCTGGCGCGGGCGATCGCCGGCTTCGAGCCCGACCTCGTCGTGCTCGCCGGCTTCATGCGCATCCTCGGCACCGCGTTCGTGCAGCCGTTCGAAGGGCGGCTGCTCAACATCCACCCGTCGCTGCTGCCGGCCTTCCCGGGGCTGCACACGCACCGGCGCGCGCTCGAGGCCGGCTGCAAGGCGGTCGGCGCGACGGTGCATTTCGTGACGCCGGAGCTCGACCACGGGCCGATCGTGATGCAGGCGGTGGTGCCGGTGCGCGCCGGCGACGACGAGGACGCGCTGTCGGCGCGCGTGCTGGCGACCGAGCACGTGATCTACCCGCTTTCGGTGCGCTGGTTCGTCGAAGGCCGGCTGCGCATCGAGCAGGGCCGGGTCCGCCAGCTCGATGGCGCGTCGCAAGTGCTGATCTGAGGTTCCCATGCATCCGAACGCCTTGCTCGACCTCGCCACCGATCTGCTGCGCGCGGTGCTGCGCCTCGACCAGCCGGCCGACGGCGTGATCTCGGCGTTCTTCCGCCAGCACCGCGCGCTCGGCGCGCGCGAGCGCCACACGCTGGCCGAGACCGCCTACACCGTGCTGCGCCAGCGCCGCTGCTGCAGCACCTGGCGCAAAGTCGGGCCAGCGGCGCGCTCGAGCGCCGGCTGGCGATCCTTGCCTGGCAGGGCAGCGACACCTTCCTGCGCGGTGCGCTCGGCCCGCACGAACAGCAATGGCTGGCGCAGGTCGCCGCGGTCGACCGCACCGCGCTGCCGGACAAGCTGCGCCACAACCTGCCCGACTGGCTCGCCGGCGCGCTGCGCGAGCAGGTCGGGGCCGACGACTTCTGGCCGCTGGTGACCGCGCTGAACGAACCGGCGCCGCTGGACCTGCGCGTCAACACGCTGAAGGCCGATCGCGAAGGCGTGCAGCGCGCGCTGGCCGAGGCCGGCATCGAAGCGGAGCTGACGCCGTTCTCGCCCTGGGGCCTGCGCGTGCAGGGCAAGCCGGCGCTGAACAAGCTCGATCGTCTTCACCCAGGGCGCATGTCGAGGTGCAGGACGAGGGCAGCCAGATGCTGGCGCTGCTCACCGACGCCAAGCGCGGCGAGATGGTGGTCGATTTCTGCGCCGGCGCCGGCGGCAAGACGCTGGCGCTGGGCGCGTCGATGCGCAACACCGGCCGGCTGTATGCGTTCGACGTCTCGGGCCACCGGCTCGACGCGCTCAAGCCGCGCCTGGCGCGCAGCGGGCTGTCCAACGTCTACCCGGCGCAGATCGCGCACGAGCGCGACGACCGCATCAAGCGGCTGGCCGGCAAGATCGACCGGGTGCTGGTCGACGCGCCCTGTTCCGGCCTCGGCACGCTGCGCCGCAACCCGGACCTGAAATGGCGCCAGTCGCCGCGACGCGGTCGAGGAGCTGCAGGCCAAGCAGGCGCGCGATCCTGGCCAGCGCCGCGCGGCTGCTCAAGCCGGGCGGCCGTCTCGTCTATGCCACCTGCAGCCTGCTGCGGGCCGAGAACGAGGCCATCGTCGAAGCGTTCAACGGCGGGCCGGGTGCCGATTTCGAGACGCTGCCGGTGGCCGGGCTGCTGCAGGGGCTGAAGGTCGAGCCCGCCGCGTCGCTGGCGTCGGGCGACTTTCTGCGCCTGTGGCCGCATCGCCATCAGACCGACGGTTTCTTCGCCGCGGTCTGGCAAAGACGCTGAACTGGGCTTGAAAGCTTTTGATCTGCATCCATCTTCTGGCAGATCAAGCCCATTCCGGCTTTTCCCTGGGTCTTTTCGCCAGACCCCCCGGCGCCAGGGCCCCTACAATCGATATTTGCTGAAACCAGGCTCTGGATCCCGATGAATGAATTGACTGATGGTGCGCGACGCACTGGTGGAGTGGCTCGCGCACGGCCTGCTGGATGCTGCTTGGTGGCAGGTGTTGCTGTTCACGCTGGTCACGACGCACATCACGATCAGCGGCGTCACGATCTTCCTGCACCGCGCCCAGGCCCACCGCGCGCTCGACCTGCACCCGATCCCGTCGCATTTCTTCCGCTTCTGGCTGTGGCTGACCACCGGCATGGTGACCAAGGAGTGGGTCGCCATCCACCGCAAGCACCACGCCAAGTGCGAGACCGAGGAAGACCCGCACAGCCCGCAGACGCGCGGCATCAAGACCGTGCTGCTGCACTGGCAGCGAGCTCTACCGCGCCGAGGCGCAAGAACGCAGGAGACCTGGCCAAGTACGGCCACGGCACGCCGGACGACTGGATCGAGCGCAACCTCTACAGCCGCTTCACCTGGCAGGGCGTGGGCCTGATGCTGATCGTCGACCTGCTGCTGTTCGGCGCGATCGGCGCGACCGTCTGGGCGGTGCAGATGCTCTGGATCCCGATCACGGCCGCCGGCATCATCAACGGCATCGGCCACTGGTGGGGCTACCGCAACTTCGAGGCGCCCGACGCGTCGACCAACGTCTCGCCCTGGGGCATCATCATCGGCGGCGAGGAGCTGCACAACAACCACCACACCTACCCGACCTCGGCCAAGCTCTCGGTCAAGCCCTACGAGTTCGACATCGGCTGGGTCTACATCCGCGGCCTCGAGATGCTCGGCTTGGCCAAGGTGCGCAAGACGCCGCCGCAGCTCACGCTGGGCAGCGATCAAGCCGGTGGCCGACGACAAGACGCTCGAGGCGATCATCGCCAACCGCTACGAGGTGATGGCCAAGTACGCGGCGCGAGACTGCGCCGCGCCGTCGGCGCCGAACTCGATCGCCTGAAGGCCCAGGGTGCGCAGAACACCTCGCGCTGGAAGGACATGCGCTTGGCCAAGCGCTGGCTGCATCGCGACGACGACAAGATCCCGCAGGGCATCAAGCCGCAGCTGGCGCAGGCGCTGGGCGAGAGCCCCAAGCTGGCCAAGCTGGTCGCGATGCGCGAGGAACTGCGCCGGCTCTGGACGCGCACCAACGTGTCGGCCGAGCAGCTGGTGGTCGATCTGCAGGCCTGGTGCCGCAAGGCCGAGGAGCAGCGGCATCGCCGCGCTGCAGGAGTTCTCGCTGAAGCTGCGTGCGGCGCACGCGTAACGCCGGCAGTTCGCAGCGTCAACGCAAACGGGCGCCTCGAGCGGCCCCGTTTCTCGAATGGGCCGGATCGCCTGCGCGATCCGCCGATCACGATCACTTCAGCTTCATTTCCTTGTACAGGCACGTGCTTGCGCGCCTTCGGGTCGAACTTCATGAATTCGAGCTTCTCGGGCGTCGTCTTCTTGTTCTTGTCGGTCGTGTAGAAGTGACCGGTGCCCGGCCGTGGATTCCAGCTTGATCTTTTCGCGTCCGCCTTTTGCCATGGTCGTGCTCCTAGCTCAGATTTCGCCGCGGGCACGCAGGTCGGCGACGACCTGCTCGATGCCCACCTTGTCGATCAGCCGCAGCGCGGCGTTGCTGATGCGCAGGCGCACCCAGCGGTTCTCGCTCTCGACCCAGAAACGGCGGTACTGCAGGTTGGGCAGGAAGCGGCGCTTCGTTTTGTTGTTGGCGTGGGAAACGTTGTTCCCCACCATCGGGCGCTTGCCCGTGACTTGACAGACGCGTGCCATGACGCTCCCCCGTGACTGAAACCTAGACCGTGGCCGATGCGCGCTGCACAGCAGCTACCCGGCAAAGCCGAAAATTATAGCGTGCTTTGCTGCTCGAGGAAACGCTGGGCGTCCAGCGCCGCCATGCAGCCGGTGCCGGCGCTCGTGATGGCCTGCCGGTAGACGTGGTCCTGCACGTCGCCGGCGGCGAAGACGCCGGGCACGCTGGTCATCGTCGCCAGGCCGTCCAGGCCGGTGCGCGTGACGATGTAGCCGTCCTTCATCTCGAGCTGGCCCTTGAAGATGTCGGTGTTCGGCTGGTGGCCGATCGCGATGAAGCAGCCCTTCACCGCGATGCTCCGCGTGTCGCCGCCGCCCTGGGTGCGCGATCAGGCGCACGCCGGTGACGCCCGAGGCGTCGCCGAGCACCTCGTCGAGCGTGTTCCACAGGTGCAGCTCGATCTTGCCGGCGGCGACCTTGGCCATCAGCTTGTCGACCAGGATCGCCTCGGCGCGGAACTTGTCGCGGCGGTGGATCAGGTGCACCTTGCTCGGCGATGTTCGACAGGTACAGCGCCTCCTCGACCGCGGTGTTGCCGCCGCCGACGACGCAGACATCCTGGCTCGCGGTAGAAGAAGCCGTCGCAGGTGGCGCAGCCGCTGACGCCGCGGCCCATGAAGGCCTGCTTCGCAGGGCAGGCCCAGGTACTTGGCGCTGGCGCCGGTGGCGATGACGAGCGCGTCGCAGGTGTAGCTGCCGGAATCGCCGTTCAGCGTGAACGGGCGGCGGCTGAAGGTCGACCGCGTTGATGTGGTCGAAGACGATCTTGGTGTTGAAGCGCTCGGCGTGCTTGCTGGAAGCGCTGCATCAGGTCCGGGCCCATCACGCCGGCGACGTCGGCCGGCCAGTTGTCGACGTCGGTCGTCGTCATCAGCTGGCCGCCCTGGGCGATGCCGGTGACCAGCATCGGCTCCAGGTTGGCGCGCGCGGCATAGATCGCGGCGGTGTAGCCGGCGGGGCCGGAGCCGAGGATCAGGACACGGGCGTGGGTCGGTGCGTTGCTCATGAGGCGGTGGGGTAGGGAGAGCCGGCCGGGCGACCGAAAGTCGCGCCGAACCGACGAGCAGGCCCACATCGGGTTGCAACCCAGAGAGGCGTCGGCCTGTCAATGGTCACAATAGCGCGATTCTATGCAGACCTGTGGAATTCCGCCGCAGGGCGGATGTGTCACAGCAACAACAAGGGGCCGAAGTCGATGTCGATGCTGTCGAATCTGGATCTGATCCGCCGCGTGCCGCTGTTCTCGATGCTCACCGAACGACCAGGCGCAGGCCATCGCCGACAGCGTCGTCAAGCGGCGCTTTCGCCGCGGCGAGATCGTCGTCGAGCAGGGCCGCAAGAAGTCGAACGCGCTGTTCATCCTGCTCAACGGCCGCGCCCGCGTGCTGACCGCCGATTCGCGCGGCCGCGAGGTCATCCTCGCGGTGCTCGCAGTCGGGCGACTACGTCGGCGAGATGAGCCTGATCGACAACGAGCCGCATTCGGCGACGGTGCGCGCCGAGGTCCAGACCGACATGCTGATGCTGGCCGCGCCGAGTTCGCGCGCTGCCTGCCCGAGAACTCGAGCCTGTCGTACGCGATCCTGCGCGGACTGGTGCAGCGACTGCGCAACGCCGATCGGCAGATCGAGTCGCTGGCGCTGCTCGACGTCTACGGCCGCGTCGCGCGCACGCTGCTCGACATGTCCGAGGAAGCGACGGCGTGAAGATCATCCGCAACAAGGTCTCGCGGCAGGACATGGCCAAGGTCGTCGGCGCGTCGCGCGAGATGGTCAGCCGGGTGATGAAGGACCTCGAAGAGCGCGGCGTCATCGAGACCCAGGAAAACGGCTCGGTCGTCATCAAGGAACGGCTGCAGAACGACTGAACGCCGGACAGCCGGCGGCCGCGGCCGCTGAGCCACAATCGCCGGCATGACCTTTCCGCTCGGATCGCTGCGCGCCGACGGCGCCGCTTCCGCGCGCTCCGGCGCGATCACACCCGTTGCCGCACCGCTGGCGCCAGCAGACTGCTGCTCGCCGCCGGCGCGGTCGCTCTGGATCCTGTTCGCTGCTGGCGCTGGCGACGCACAGCGCGGCCGATCCGGCGTTCACGACCTCGGGCACCGGCGAGCCGGTGCGCAACCTGGCCGGCCTGCTCGGCGCCTGGGTGTCCGACATGGCCTTCTTCCTGTTCGGCTACTCGGTCTGGTGGCTGGCGCCGGTGGCTTTGCGCGCCTGGCTGGCCGCGCTGGCGCGACCGGCTGCGTGGCGCCGCGGAACCGTCTCCGGCGCGCTGCGCCGCGCGCCGCGTTCTGGATCGGCCTCGCGCTGCTGCTGTCGGCCAGCTCGGCGCTCGAATGGACGCGGCTGTACCGCTGGGAAGACGCTGTTGCCCGGCCACGCCGGCGGCGTGCTCGGCGTGACGCTCGGGCCACTGTCGATGCGCTGGCTCGGCTTCGCCGGCTCCGGCGTGCTGTGGATCGCGGCGCTGGTCGTCGGCGTGGCGCTGGCGCTGCGCTTCTCTTGGGTGCGCGTGGCCGACGCGATCGGCGAGCGTTTCGACGGCTGCGCGAGCGCCGCGCCGAGCGCCGCGAGCGGGCCGAGGACCGGCGCCTCGGCGAGCGCGCGCAGCGCGAACGCGAGCAGGTCGTCGAGATCGAGCACCAGGTGCGTCGAGGAGCACGCTGCCGATCGTCATCGAGCCCGCCGTGGTCGACGTGCCGAAGTCCGAGCGCGTCGCCAAGGAGCGGCAGAAGCCGTTGTTCGTCGAGCTCGCCGACACCAAGCTGCCGCAGGTCGACCTGCTCGACGCCGCGCCGGGCCGGCAGCGAGAGCGTGCCGCCCGAGTCGCTGGAGATGACCGCGCGGCTGATCGAGAAGAAGCTGAAGGACTTCGGCGTCGAGGTGCGCGTGGTCGCCGCCTCGCCGGGGCCGGTGATCACGCGCTACGAGATCGAGCCGGCCACCGGCGTCAAGGGCGCGCAGGTGGTGAACCTGGCGAAGGACCTGGCGCGTTCGCTGTCGCTGGTGAGCATCCGCGTCGTCGAGACGATCCCGGGCAAGACGACGATGGCGCTGGAGCTGCCCAACGCCAAGCCGGCAGACGATCCGCCTGGCCGAGATCCTCGGCTCGCAGGTCTACAACGACGCCGCGTCGCAGCTGACCATCGGCCTGGGCAAGGACATCGTCGGCAACCCGGTCGTCGCCGACCTCGCGAAGATGCCGCATTGCCTGGTCGCCGGCACCACCGGCGCGGGCAAGAGCGTGGGCATCAACGCGATGATCCTGAGCCTGCTCTACAAGGCCGAGGCGCGCGACGTGCGCCTGATCCTGATCGATCCGAAGATGCTCGAGATGAGCGTCTACGAAGGCATCCCGCACCTGCTCGCGCCGGTGGTCACCGACATGAAGCAGGCCGCCAACGCGCTCAACTGGTGCGTCGGCGAGATGGAGCGCCGCTACAAGCTGATGAGCAAGCTCGGCGTGCGCAACCTGGCCGGCTACAACAAGAAGATCGCGGAGGCGCCGAGCGCGGCGAGACGCTGCGGCAACCCGTTCAGCCTGACGCCCGAAGAGCCCGAGCCGCTGGAGCGGCTGCCGCACGTCGTGGTCGTGATCGACGAACTCGCCGACCTGATGATGGTGGTCGGCAAGAAGATCGAGGAGTTGATCGCGCGCCTGGCGCAGAAGGCGCGGGCCTCCGGCATCCACCTGATCCTCGCCACGCAGCGGCCGAGCGTCGACGTGATCACCGGCCTGATCAAGGCCAACATCCCGACGCGCCTCTCGTTCCAGGTCAGCAGCAAGATCGACAGCCGCACCATCCTCGACCAGATGGGCGCCGAGGCGCTGCTCGGTCAGGGCGACATGCTCTACCTGCCCGCCGGGCAGCGGCCTGCCGGTGCGCGTGCACGGCGCCTTCGTCAGCGACGACGAGGTGCACCGCGTCGTCGAGTACCTGAAGAGCCAGGGCGAGCCGAACTACGTCGAAGGCATTCTCGAAGGCGGCGTGCTCGACGGCGAGGGCGAGGCGGCGCTGGAAGGCGCCGGTGCCGCGGGCGGCGAGAGCGACGCGATGTACGACCAGGCGGTGGCCATCGTGCTGCAGCACAAGCGCGCGTCGATCTCGCTCGTGCAGCGCCACCTGCGCATCGGCTACAACCGCGCCGCGCGGCTGCTGGAACAAATGGAGAAATCCGGGCTCGTATCGGCGATGGGTCACAACGGCAACCGCGACCTGCTGGTCCCCAAGCGCGATGAATAGGACCCCCCCGAAGCGGCTTCGCCGCTCCCCCCCGGGGGGCAACGCCGGCGGACCGGCGGAGCCGGATCCGCGGCGTTTGCTTGAGGGCGCTTGCTGCGCTCGCGGTGGCTGCCGTTGCCACGGCGGCGCGCGCCGACGGCGTCGACACGCTGCGCGCGTTCGTGCGCGACGTGAAGACCGGCAGCGCGGCGTTCACGCAGGTCGTCACGTCGCCCGACGGCGCGCGCAAGAAGACGAGCAGCGGCAGCTTCGAGTTCGCGCGTCCGAACCGCTTCCGCTTCGCCTACACCAAGCCCTACCAGGAACTGATCGTCGCCGACGGCCACAAGGTCTGGATCTTCGATGCCGATCTGAACCAGGTCAGCGTGCGCAACATGTCGCAGGCGCTGGGCGCGACGCCGGCCGCGCTGCTGGCCGGCGACACGCTGGACCGCGACTTCAATCTCGCGCCGCAGCCGTCGAAGGACGGGCTCGACTGGGCGTTGGCGACGCCGAAGGTCAAGGACGGTCCGTTCCAGGCCATGCGGGTCGGCTTTCGGGGCAAGCAACTCGCCGAGGTCGAGATCACCGACAGTTTCGGCCAGCGTTCGCGGCTGCAGTTCGACGCCTTCGTCGCGAACCCCGTGCTCGCGCCGGACCGCTTCCGCTTCGAGGTGCCGGCCGGCGCCGACGTGATCGAGCAGTAGGCGCGGGCACGGCGCGGCCATGGCAGACCTCTTCACCGCCGCGCCGGCGGCGCCGCTCGCCGAAGCGCTGCGTCCGAAGACACTCGACGAGGTGGTTGGCCAGGCGCATCTGATCGGTCCGGGCAAACCGCTGCGCCTGGCCTTCGAATCGGGCAAGCCGCATTCGATGATCCTCTGGGGGCCGCCCGGGGTCGGCAAGACGACGCTGGCCCGCCTGACCGCGGCCGCCTTCGACTACGAGTTCATCGCGCTGTCGGCGGTCTTCTCCGGCGTGAAGGACATCCGCGCCGCGATGGAGCGGGCCGAGCACAACCTGGCCCGCGGCCGGCGCACGATCCTGTTCGTCGACGAGATCCATCGCTTCAACAAGGGCCAGCAGGACGGCCTGCTGCCGTTCGTCGAGTCGGGCCTGGTGGTCTTCATCGGCGCGACGACCGAGAACCCCTCGTTCGAGGTCAACTCGGCGCTGCTGTCGCGTGCCCAGGTCCATGTGCTCGAGGCGCTCGCGGACGACGAGATGCGGCGGCTCCTCGAGCGTGCCCGACAGCGGGCGATGCCGGATCTCGACTTCGACGACGCCGCACGCGATGCCGTCGTCGGCCTGGCCGATGGCGATGCGCGGCGCCTGCTGAACCTGCTCGAGCAACTCGACACCGCCGCGCGCGCCGCCGACCGCCGCGCGGTCGACGTCGACTTCGTGCGCGACGCGCTGGCGCCCGGCAGCCGCCGTTTCGACAAGGGCGGCGACAACTTCTACGACCAGATCTCGGCGCTGCACAAGTCGGTGCGCGGTTCGCACCCCGACGCCGCGCTGTACTGGCTGTGCCGCATGCTCGACGGGGGTGCCGATCCAAAGTATCTCGCCCGGCGCATCGTGCGCATGGCCTGGGAAGACATCGGCCTGGCCGATCCGCGCGCGCTGCAGATCGCCGGCGATGCGGCCGCGACCTTCGAGCGGCTGGGTTCGCCCGAAGGCGAACTGGCACTCGCGCAGGCGGTGATCTACCTCGCGGTCGCCGCGAAGAGCAATGCCGGCTACCAGGCCTACAACGAGGCGCGCGCGTTCGTCGCCAAAGATCGCTCGCGCGAGGTGCCGGCTCATCTGCGCAATGCGCCGACGCGGCTGATGAAGCAGCTCGGCCATGGCCGCGACTACCGCTACGCGCACGACGAACCGGATGCCTATGCCGCTGGCGAGACCTACCTGCCCGAAGGCATGGACGAGCCCGGCTGGTATCGGCCGGTGGCGCGCGGACTCGAGTCGCGCATCGGCGAGCGGCTGACCGAATGGCGCGCGCTCGACGGCGAGGCAAAGAATCCACGCTGAACCGGTCGTCGATTGGCGAATCCTGCGTGTGCCGAGGGGGAAAGCCCCGCCCCGTTCGCCAGAAGTGCAACCCTACAATTCCGCCCCACGGCCGGCTTCTTGCTTGACGACATTTGCGTCTCGCGAGGCGCCCCAACCCGGAGATCCCCCTCGATGGAAACCTTCTTCCAGCAGATCATCAACGGTCTGGTGCTCGGCAGCATGTATGCGCTGGTCGCACTCGGCTACACGATGGTCTACGGCATCGTGAACCTCATCAACTTCGCGCACGGCGAAGTCCTGATGACCGGCGCCATGGTCAGCTGGACCGTGGTCACGCTGCTCGCCAACTCGGGTCTGCCGGGCTGGCTGACGATGCTGATCTCGCTCGTCGCGGCGATCATCGTCTGCGCGGCGCTGAACTTCACGATCGAGAAGCTCGCCTACAAGCCGCTGCGCAACGCGCCGCGGCTGGCGCCGCTGATCACCGCGATGGGCATGAGCCTGCTGCTGCAGACGCTGGCGATGATCATCTGGAAGCCCAACCCCAAGCCTTATCCGCTGCTGCTGCCCACCGATCCGATCGACCTCGGCGGCCCCGTGATCAGCGTCACCCAGTGCCTGATCCTCGGTCTGACGGCGGTCATCCTGGCCGGGCTGATGTACCTGGTGAACAAGACCAAGCTCGGCCGCGCGATGCGCGCGACGGCCGAGAACCCGCGCGTGGCCGCGCTGATGGGCGTGCGCCCCGACATGGTGATCTCGGCGACCTTCGTCATCGGCGCCGCGCTGGCCGCGGTGGCCGGCGTGATGTGGGCCGCGAACTACGGCACCGTGCAGCACACGATGGGCTTCATGCCCGGCCTGAAGGCCTTCACGGCGGCCGTGCTCGGCGGCATCGGCAACCTTGCCGGCGCGGTGGTCGGCGGCATCCTGCTCGGCCTCGTCGAATCGCTGGGTGCGGGCTACCTGGGCGCGCTGACCGGCGGCGTGCTCGGCAGCCAGTACGCCGACATCCTGGCCTTCATCGCACTCATCCTGGTGCTCACGCTGCGCCCGGCCGGCCTGCTCGGCGAGCGCGTGGCGGACCGCGCCTGACCCTCGGGGCAACAGACCATGAGAAACAAGATCCTGATCTTCATCATCGCCGCGATCGCGCTCATCGCGCTGCCGCTGTTCGCCGAGCAGTTCGGTGCCGGCTGGGTGCGCATCATGGCCACCTCGCTGCTCTACGTGCTGCTCGCGCTGGGCCTGAACATCGTGGTCGGCTACGCCGGCCTGCTCGACCTCGGCTACGTCGCGTTCTACGCCGTCGGCGCCTACCTGTACTCCTTGCTCGCCAGCCCGCAACTGACCGAGAACTTCGAGTGGATCGCGAAGGCCGTTCCCGAACGGGCTGCACACCCCGGTCTGGCTGATCGTCCCGTTGGCCGCGCTGCTGGCCGCCGGCTTCGGCGTGCTGCTCGGCACGCCGGTGCTCAAGCTGCGCGGCGACTATCTGGCGATCGTCACGCTCGGCTTCGGCGAGATCATCCGCATCTTCCTGAACAACCTCGAGTACCCGCTGAACATCACGAACGGTCCGCGCGGACTGGACCGCATCGACTCGATGAACCTGTTCGGGTTCGACTTCGGCGAGCCGCTGCACATCGGCCACTTCAAGATTCCATCGGTCACGCTGTACTACTACCTGTTCCTGGTCCTGGTGGTCTTCAGCGTGCTGATCTGCTACCGGCTCGAGCGCTCGCGCATCGGCCGCGCGTGGATGGCGATCCGCGAGGACGAGATCGCGGCCAAGGCGATGGGCATCAACACGCGCAACATGAAGCTGCTGGCCTTCGGCATGGGCGCCACCTTCGGCGGCATTTCCGGCTCGATGTTCGCGGCCTTCCAGGGCTTCGTTTCGCCGGAGTCGTTCAGTCTGCAGGAGAGCGTGATGATCGTCGCGATGATCGTGCTCGGCGGCCTCGGCCACATCCCGGGCGTGATCCTCGGCGCGGTGATGCTGTCGGCGCTTCCCGAGGTGCTGCGCTACGCCGCCGGCCCGCTGCAGGAGATGACCGGCGGCCGGCTCGACGCGTCGATCCTGCGCCAGCTGCTCGTCGCGCTGGCGATGATCAGCATCATGCTGCTGCGCCCGCGCGGGCTGTGGCCTTCGCCCGAGCATGGCAAGGCCGCGCCGGCCTCCACCCGCTGAGCGAAGGGGCGCGACATGGCAGAACATGTTCTCAACGTGCAAGGCGTCTCCAAGCGCTTCGGCGGCCTGCAGGCGCTGTCCGACGTCGGCATCACGATCGAGCCCGGCCAGGTCTACGGCCTGATCGGCCCGAACGGCGCCGGCAAGACGACCTTCTTCAACGTCATCACCGGGCTGTACCTTCCGGACGGCGGTACCTTCGAACTCGGCGGCAAGCCCTACAAGCCGAGCGCGGTGCACGAGGTCGCCAAGGCCGGCATCGCGCGCACCTTCCAGAACATCCGCCTGTTCCCCGAGATGACGGCGGTGGAAAACGTGATGGTCGGCCGCCACGTGCGAACGCGCTCGGGCCTGATCGGCGCGGTCTTCCGCACCGGTGGCTTCAAGCGCGAAGAGGCCGGGATCGCGCAGCGCGCGCAGGAATTGCTGGATTACGTGGGCATCGGCAAGTACGCCGACTACAAGGCGCGCACGTTGAGCTATGGCGACCAGCGGCGGCTCGAGATCGCCCGCGCGCTGGCCACCGACCCCAAGCTGATCGCGCTCGACGAGCCTGCCGCCGGCATGAACGCGACCGAGAAGGTGGTGCTGCGCGAACTGATCGACCGCATCCGCAAGGACGGCCGCACGATCCTGCTCATCGAGCACGACGTGAAGCTCGTGATGGGCCTGTGCGACCGCGTCACCGTGCTCGACTACGGCCGTCAGATCGCCGAAGGCTCGCCGGCCGAGGTGCAGAAGAACGAGAAGGTGATCGAGGCTTACCTCGGCGCCGGGCATTCATGACCACCCCCGAAGCGGCCTTTGGCCGCCGCTGTCCGCGAGACGCGGCCAGCGTTCGTGCCGTCCATGCCCGCGCAGGCGGGCATGGAGCCGCGGCACTCACCCCCCTCGAGGGGGCAACGCCAGCGGCCCGGCAGAGCCGGCTCCGCGGCGTCTGCTTGGACCAGCCCGCGGAGGCGCAAACGAGATGAGTACGACGATGTTGAAAGTGACGGGCCTGAAGGTCGCCTATGGCGCGATCCAGGCCGTCAAGGGCGTGAGCTTCGAGGTCCAGCAGGGCGAGCTGGTCAGCCTGATCGGCGCCAACGGCGCCGGCAAGACGACGACGCTGAAGGCGATCACCGGCATCCAGCCGGTGGCCGACGGCGACATCCAGTTCCTCGGCCACAGCATCAAGGGCCGCGGGCCCTGGGAGCTCGTCAAGCAAGGCCTGGTGATGGTGCCCGAGGGGCGCGGCACCTTCACCCGCATGACGATCACCGAGAACCTGCAGATGGGCGCCTACGTACGCAACGACAACGAGATCGAGGCCGACATCGACAAGGTCTTCGAGATCTTCCCGCGCCTGAAGGAACGCCGTGCCCAGCTCGCCGGCACGATGAGCGGCGGCGAGCAGCAGATGCTCGCGATGGGGCGCGCGCTGATGGCCCGGCCCAAGGTGCTGCTGCTCGACGAGCCGTCGATGGGATTGAGCCCGATCATGGTCGACAAGATCTTCGAGGTCGTCGCCGACATCCACGGCCGTGGCACCACGGTGCTGCTGGTCGAGCAGAACGCGAGCCGTGCGCTCGGGCTGGCGAATCGCGGCTACGTGATGGAGTCGGGCGAGATCACGATGACCGGCGAGGCGAAGGCGCTGCTCAGCGACCCGAAGGTTCGGGCCGCCTACCTGGGCGAGTGATCCCGGTGGCCGCTGCGGCCCGTATGGCGCGCGCGGCGCGCAACGGGCACACTCGCGGCTTTTGTGCGCGCCGCGGCGCTTACCCATGAGCTTGGAATCGACACCGCAAGATCCCGAAGCCAGCCAGGCTTCGACGCACCGGCACGGCCTGGCCGCGCTCACGCTGGGCGCGATCGGCGTGGTCTACGGCGACATCGGCACGAGCCCGCTGTACACCGTGAAGGAGATCTTCCTGCCCGCCACGCACGTGGCGCTGAACCCGCACAACCTGATCGGCGCGGTGTCGGTCATCTTCTGGGCGCTGATGCTGGTGGTGACGCTGAAGTACGTGGTGCTCATCCTGCGCGCCGACAACCGCGGCGAGGGCGGCGGGCTGGCGCTCACCGCGCTGGCCGCCGGCGCCGTGCGCTCGCGGCCGGCGCTGCGCTTGGCCTTGCTGCTGCTGGGCGTGTTCGGCGCCACGCTGTTCTATGGCGACGGCGTCATCACGCCGGCGATCTCGGTGATTGGTGCGATGGAAGGGCTGGAGGTGCTGACCCCCGGCCTGGCGCCCTACATCGTCCCCGCGTCGCTGGTGGTCCTGATCGGGCTGTTCCTGATCCAGCGCTTCGGCACCGGCCTGGTCGGCCGCTGGTTCGGCCCGATCATCGTGCTGTGGTTCGTGACACTGGCGGCCACCGGCGTGTTGCACATCGCGCAGCAGCCCGCGATCCTGGCCGCGCTCAACCCGTTGCATGCCTGGACCTTCCTCGTCGAACGCGGCTGGCATGTGTTCGCCGCCGTCGGCGCCATCGTGCTGGCGCTCACCGGCGCCGAGGCGCTGTACGCCGACATGGGCCACTTCGGCCGGCGCCCGATCCAGCTTGCCTGGACGGTCTTCGTGCTGCCCGCGCTGGCGCTGAACTACATGGGGCAGGGCGCGCTGTTGATCGGCGACCCGGCCGCGATCTCGAACCCGTTCTACCGCATGTTTCCCGACGTGCTGCGGCTGCCGGCGGTGGTGCTCGCGACGCTGGCGGCGATCATCGCGTCGCAGGCCGTGATCTCGGGTGCGTACTCGATGACCAAGCAGGCCATCCAGCTCGGCTTCCTGCCGCGCATGGAGGTGCGCTACACGTCGGCCAAGGAGGCCGGGCAGATCTACATGCCGGCGGTCAACTGGGCGCTGCTGTTCGGCGTGCTCGCCGCGGTGCTGTACTTCGGCAGTTCGTCGGCGCTGGCCGGTGCCTACGGCATCGCGGTGACGCTGACGATGATGATCACCACGGTGCTGACCTTCTTCGTCGTCAGCCGGGGCTGGGGCGTGCCGGCGCCGGTGGCGGTCGGGGCGACGCTGTTCTTCCTGGCCATCGACGCGTTGCTCGTCGCCGGCTGCCTGATCAAGTTCTTCGACGGCGGCTGGTTCCCGCTGCTGCTCGGCCTGCTGCTGTTCGGCGTGATGAGCACCTGGGCGCGCGGCCGCACGCTGTTGATGGAGAGCATCCGCCGCGACGGCATCGAGCTGCAACCGTTCGTCGACGCGCTGGACCCGCGCAGCATCCACCGCGTCGAGCGCACCGCCGTCTACGCGGTGGCCAATCCCGAGACCGTGCCGCAGGCGCTGCTGCACAACCTGAAGCACAACCAGGTGCTGCACGAGCGCAACGTGATCCTGACCGTCGTCTTCCGCGAGGTGCCCTGGGTCGGCATGGACGAGCGCGCCGAGGTCGAATCGCTGGGGCGCAGCTTCTGGCGCGTGACGCTGCACTTCGGCTTCATGAACACGCCCGACGTGCCGAAGGCGCTGGCCTTGGTGGACACGCAAGGCCTGCGCATCCCGGCCTTCGAGACGACCTACTTCCTCAGCCGCGAGACGGTGGTGCCGACGCCCGGCGGCGGCATGGCGAACTGGCGCGAACGGCTGTTCGCGGCGATGACGCGCAACGCCAGCGGCGTCGTCGAGTTCTTCCGCCTGCCCGACAACGCGGTCGTCGAACTCGGCACCCGGGTGCAGATCTGAGTCGGCGCTTCAGGGGCCGTGCTTGTCGGCCTCGGAGGTGAACGAGTCCGCGTAGAACTCGTCGGCCGGCAGCCCGCAGCGCTGGACGAAGTCGCGCTGGGCGGCATCCACCATCACCGGCGCGCCGCAGGCGTAGACCTGGTGGCCCGACAGGTCGGGCAGGTCCGCCATCACGGCCCGGTGGACGAAGCCGGTGCGGCCGCGCCAGTCGTCTGACGTTGCCGGCTCCGACAGCACCGGCACGTAGTGCAGGTTGGGCATAGCCGCGGCCGCTTCCAGGCACCAGTCGTGCTGGTAGAGGTCGGCGCGGTGGCGGCATCCCCAGTAGAGCCGGGTGTCGCGCGTGATGCCCTGGTGCTGCATCCGCTGCACGATGGCCTTCAGCGGCGCGAAACCGGTGCCGCTGGCGAGCAGCACGATCGGCTTGTCGCTCTCCTCGCGCAGGAAGAAGCTGCCCAGCGGCCCCTCGATGCGCAGGATGTCGCGCACCTTCATCGCGCCGAAGACATGGTCGGTGAACTGGCCGCCGGGCATGTGGCGGATGTGCAGCTCGATCGCCGGCGGGCTGCCCAGCGCGTGCGGCGCGTTGGCGATGCTGTAGCTGCGCCGCGTGCCGCCCTGGAGGATGAACTCGATGTACTGGCCGGCGCGGTACTGCAGGTTCTGGTTGGCCGGCAGCTGCAGCGTGACGATCGCGACGTCGGGTGCGGCGCGCTCGAGGGCCAGCACGCGCGTGGGCATCTTCAGCACCGGGAACTCGCCGGCCCCGGGCACGCTGCGCGCTTCGACGATGCAATCGGTCTGCGCCGTCGCGCAGCAGGTGAGAATGAAGCCGGCCTCTTCCTCGGCCGCGGACAAGGCCTTCAGCTGGTGCGCGCCGTGGATCACGCGGCCTTCGAGCAGCCGGCTCTTGCACGAGCCGCAGGCGCCGTCGCGGCAGCCGTAGGGCAGGCCGATGCCCTGGCGGATCGCGGCGGCGAGGATGGGCTCGTCGCGATCGACCTCGAAGCTGCGCCCGGCGGGTTGGAGGGTGACGCGAAAGCTCATCGGAGATTCTGTTCGGAAGACTGTGCGGACCGTGGTGCGAGGGGCCCGTAAACTCGGCGCCGATTGTGCCCCGACCCACCTTGCTCATCGTTGGCTGCGGCGACATCGGCCAGCGCGTGCTGCGCCTGCTGCGCGGACGCTGGCGGCTGCTCGCGCTGACCACCTCGGCCGAGCGCGTGCCGGCGCTGCGCGCGCTGGGTGCGACGCCGCTCGTCGGCGACCTCGACCGGCCGGCCACGCTGGGACGGCTGGGTGCCTTGGCCGACGCCGTGCTGCACCTGGCGCCACCGCCCGCGCAAGGCGAGGGCGACCCGCGCACGCGCGCCTTGCTGCGCGCGCTGGCGCGAGGGGGTCGCGTGCGGACTCTGGTCTACGCCAGCACCACCGGCGTGTATGGCGATGCCGGCGGCGCGCTGTTCGACGAGACGCGTGCGCCGAACCCGGCGACCGCGCGCGCGCGCCGGCGTGTCGACGCCGAGGCGCAGCTGCGCTGGTTCGGGCGCGCCTGCGGCGTGCGCGTCTCGATCCTGCGCGTGCCCGGCATCTACGCCGTCGACCGCCCCGGCGGTCATCCGCGCGAGCGGTTGCTGCGCGGCACACCGGTGCTCGCCGCGGCCGACGATGTCCACACCAACCACATCCACGCCGACGACCTGGCGCGCGCCTGCGTCGCCGCGCTGCATCGGGGCGCGCCGCAGCGCGTCGTTCACGCGTGCGACGACACCGATCTGAAGATGGGCGACTACTTCGACCTCGCGGCCGACCTGGCCGGCCTGCCGCGGCCGCCGCGCATCACGCGCGACGAAGCCCGAGCCCGGCTGTCGCCGCTGCTGCTGAGTTTCATGAGCGAATCGCGCCGGCTGCGCAACGACCGGCTGAAGCGCGAGTTGCGGCTGCGGCTGCGCTACCCGACGGTGGCCGACGGCTTGCGCTGAGTCCCGGCTAGCGTCGGCGGCGCGAGCCGAACGGCGGCTGGCCGCGCCAGTAGCGGATCATCAGGAAGCCGCCGACCATGCCGCCCAGGTGGGCGAAATGCGCCACCCCGCTGGCGCCGGCCAGGCCGAGCAGCAGCTCGAGGGCGCCGAACACGATGACGAAGGTGCGCGCCTTCATCGGGATCGGTGGGAACAGCGGCATGATGATGCGGTTCGGGAACAGCATGCCGAAGGCCAGCAGCAGCGCGAACAGCGCGCCCGAGGCGCCGATCGTCGGCACGTTGGAGCCGGTCAGGCTCGTCATCAGCAGTTGTGCCGCCGCGCCGGCCAGCGCGCCGGCGAGCAGGAACTGCAGATAGCGCCGGTCGCCCCACAGGCGCTCGAGTTCGGCACCGAACATCCACAGCCCGAGCATGTTGAAGAACAGGTGGAACACGCCACCGTGCAGGAAGGCGTAGGTCACGACCTGCCAGGGCCAGAACATGCCGCTGCCCACGGGCCAAAGTGCGAACCAGTTGTCCAGCGGAACGAAGAACTGCACGCAGAACACGGCCGTGCAGATCAGCATCAAGGTCTTGGTGACGGGTGGGATCGGCGGCATGAACGACGCTTGCGGAGTGGTGCCCGGGGCCGGACTCGAACCGGCACGCCTTGCGGCGGGGGATTTTGAGTCCCCTGCGTCTACCGATTTCGCCACCCGGGCTGTTGGGTTGCTGCCGATGGCACGCATCAAGTTTTGAATTATTGCATGCACGGCCGAGCCGACTTTGGGTGCGCTGCCACAATGCAGACCCGCCTGTTCGAGAGCTGGAAAGCATGCCCGTACCGCTGCCGACACCGCCCTACAAGACGCTGGAGCAAGCCATCGGTGGCACGCCGCTGGTGCGCCTGCAACGTTTGCCCGGGCCCGACAACGAGCGCCGCGGCAACGTGATCCTGGGCAAGCTCGAGGGCAACAACCCGGCCGGTTCGGTGAAGGACCGGCCGGCGATCAGCATGATCCGCCGCGCCGAGGAGCGCGGCGAGATCCGCCCCGGCGACACGCTGATCGAGGCCACGTCGGGCAATACCGGCATCGCGCTGGCGATGGCCGCGGCGATGCGCGGCTACCGCATGCTGCTGATCATGCCGGAGGACTTGTCGATCGAGCGCGCGCAGACGATGAAGGCCTTCGGCGCCGAACTGATCCTGACGCCGCGCAGCGGCGGCATGGAGTACGCACGCGACCTCGCCGAGCAGATGCAGAAGGACGGCAAGGGCCGCGTCCTCGACCAGTTCGCCAACGCCGACAACCCGCGCGTCCACTACGAGACCACCGGCCCCGAGATCTGGGCCGACACCGCCGGCCGCGTGACGCACTTCGTCAGCGCGATGGGGACCACCGGCACCATCACCGGCGTCTCGCGCTACCTGAAAGAACAGAGTGCCGCGGTGCGCGTCGTCGGCGCGCAGCCGGCCGAAGGCTCGCGCATTCCCGGCATCCGCAAGTGGCCCGAGGCCTACCTGCCCAAGATCTACGACCCTGCGGGCATCGACGAGACCGTGCTCGTCGGCCAGGCCGACGCCGAGGAGATGGCGCGCCGGCTGGCGCGCGAGGAAGGCTTGTTCGCCGGCATCTCGGCCGCCGGCGCGTGCTGGGTGGCGCTGCAGATCGCGAAGACGGTCGAGAACGCGACGATCGTGTTCATCGTCTGCGACCGTGGCGACCGCTATCTGTCGACCGGGGTGTTCCCCGCATGACGGTCTTTCAGACCCGTTTCTGCCCGAATTGCGCCACGCCGCTGGCGCCGATCGAGCAGCTCGAAGACAGCGGGCCGAAGACCCGGCTGCGTTGCCCGGCCTGCGCCTGGACGCACTGGAACAACCCGACGCCGGTGCTGGCCGCGGTGGTCGAATGCGCCGACCGCGGCGGCCGTCTGCTGCTGGCGCGCAACGCGGCCTGGTCGCAGCGCCTGTTCGCGCTCATCACCGGCTTCATGGAGGCCGGCGAGACGCCGCAGGAAGGCATCGCGCGCGAGGTCGCCGAAGAGACCTCGCTGCAGGTCGACGCGCTGTCGCTGATCGGCGTCTACGACTTTCAGCGCATGAACCAGATCATCATCGCCTACCACGCGCTGGCGCACGGCGAGATCCGGCTCTCGCCCGAACTCGCCGAGTACAAGCTGTTCGCGCCGCAGGACGTGCGCTGCTGGCCGGCCGGCACCGGCTACGCGCTCGCCGACTGGCTGCGCAGCCGCGGCCACGAACCGCAGTTCATCGAGTTGCCGCCGCGCGGCTGACCGGGCGGTCAGGCGAGCGCGGCCTCGGGCGCGGTTTCGGACTCGTGCACCGAGACCGGCGGCGCAGCGACGAACTGCGTCCAGTCGATGATCTCCAGCCGCCCGTCGCCATGCTCGACGAGCGCGGTCAGGCTCTCGACCCAGTCGCCGTCGTTGGCGTAGAGCACGCCGTCGATGTCGCGCAGCTCGGCGTGGTGGATGTGGCCGCAGACCACGCCCTGCAGGCCGCGCTTGCGCGCCTCGCGCGCCACCGCGACCTCGAAGTCGCTGACATAGCTGACCGCGCGCTTGACCTTGAGCTTGAGGTAGCGCGACAGGCTCCAGTACGGCAGCCCGACCCGCGCGCGCAGCGAATTGAGGTGGCGGTTGATCTTCAGCGTCAGCTCGTAGGCCCGGTCGCCCACGTGGGCCAGCCACCTCGCGCACTGGATCACGCCGTCGAAGTGGTCGCCGTGCACGACCCACAGCTTGCGGCCATCGGCGGTCTCGTGGATCCACTCGGCCGCGACGTCGACGCCGCCGAAGTTGTGCTGCACGTAGCGGCGCGCGAACTCGTCGTGGTTGCCCGGCACGAAGATGACCCGCGTGCCCTTGCGTGCCTTGCGCAGCAGCTTCTGCACGACGTCGTTGTGCGCCTGCGGCCAGTACCACTGCCGCCTGAGCTGCCAGCCGTCGATGATGTCGCCGACGAGAAACAGCGTCTCGCATTCGACGCGGCGCAGGAAGTCCAGCAGCGGCCGTGCCTGGCAACCCGGCGTGCCCAGGTGCAGGTCGGAGATCCAGACCGTGCGCACGCGCAGCATGGCGGTCGCCTCGCTCGGCAGGTCGTCGGCGGGAAGCGGGTCGCGATTCATGGACCGCCATGTTCGACGACGATCAAGACGCTGGCGTGACGGCGTCGAGACATTCGCGCGAGGGCGTGCTGGCGATGTCGCTGCGCCCGCCGAGCAGCCGGGCCAGGATCTCCGGCACCTCGAACACCGCGCGGTTGTCCAGCCGCGCGACGTTGGCGCGCAACCCGGGCAGTTGCAGCGCGAGTCGATCGACCGCAGCGCGGATGCCACGGAAGTTCGGCAGCACGAGGCCCACGCCTTGCTCGTGCACCCAGTCGGTGTTGTAGCGCTCCTGCGGCATGGTCCAGGCGTTGCGCGTCACGATCACCGGCAGCCCCGTGTGCAGCGCTTCGCTGACGCTGCCCGGGCCGGGCTTGCCGATGAAGAAGTCGCCCAGCCGCATCCAGCGCGCGACCTCGCCGGTGTGGCCGACGACGACGCGCGGTGCCGCCGAGGGCAGTGCGCGCAGCGCGTCGTGCAGCGCGCGGTTGTGGCCGCACATCAGGATCAGCGGCGTGTCGCGCAGTTCGGTCGCGATGCGGCGCATCACGTTCGAGCCGTGGCCGCCGAACAGCACCACGCCGGTCGGCGTGTCGGCGTCGAGCCCGGCCGCGATGCGCTCGGCGCTGCGGTCGACCGGTGCGCCGCGGTAGAAGTCGGGCCGCAGAATCATGCCGCTCGTCCGGTGGATGCGGTGCCGCGCGCAACCCATCGCGTGCGCCTGCTCGGCCGCGTGCGGCGTGCCGCACACCAGGTGCTGCGCCTGGCCGGGCTCGATCCAGAACGACGGCGGCAGGTCGGCGAGGTCGGTCATCACGGTGACGAAGGGCACGCCCGGGCAGGCCGCGGCGACGCTCTGCGCGAGCGCGCGGTTGAAGTTGGGCACCAGCGAGACCACGAGGTCGGGCGTCGTCGCCTGCCAGTGCGCTCGCAGCGGGCGCACGAGCGAGGCGTGGCCGAGGCGGATCAGGCCTTGCAGCAGCTTCAGCTCCTGCGCGAGGCCGAGCGTCCAGCCGCGGGCCAGGCGCTTGTTGTAGTAGTCCTCGGGGGCCAGGCCGGTGACGCGGCGAAACCGGTCCTGCGGGTCGAGCAGTTCGAACAGGTTGACCAGGCGCACCTGCCAGGGCCGACGCTGCTCGCGGATCACCGCGTCCAGCGCCTGCGCCGCGGCGCGATGGCCGCCGCCGGCGTTGAAGTAGACGAGGTCGATGGTGCTCATCGCGGCGTCACGACGGCAGCTTCATCAGCGGCTGACCCATGCGCAGCACGGTGCCGGGCGCGATGCCCTCGGCGAGCGTGAAGCCGCGCGGCGCGAAGACGATGATCGTCGAGCCGTGCTGGAACCAGCCCATCTCCTGGCCCTTCGCGACATCGGCACGGCAGGGGATCTCGTTGGGACCGCGCCAGCGCAGGTGCAGCAGCACGTCCAGGAAATGCAGCCGGATGCTGGCGACCAGGATCGCGGCCACCGGCACCAGCGCGATCCGGTGGCCGCTGTCGGCCAAGCGCAAGCGGATCGTCGCGCGCTCGTTGCGGCAGAACAGGCGCTCGACGCGTTTCAGCGCGATCGGGTTCACGTTCCAGGTGTCGCCGCTGAGGTAGGTGACATGCTCGACGCGGCCGTCGTGCGGCGCGTGGAAGCGGTGGTACATGCTGGAGGTCAGGCGCAGCGTCGCGTAGCAGCCGTCGCGGTAGCGCTCGGCCGCCTCGGCGCTGCCGAACAGGTCCTCGACGCGGTACGGGAAACCCTTGGCCTGGAACACCTGCAGGCCGTTCACCGCGCCGCAGGCGCCGACGATGCCGTCGCTGGGGCTGGTCAGCACGGCGGGGTCCGGGTCGACCGGGCGCGCGCCGGGCGCGAGTTCGCGCGTGAAGCAGTCGTGCAGGCTGTCGAAGCGCTGCGTTTTCGCGTCGCTCAGGTCGAGGTCGGTGAACAAGCGCCAGACGGCGATCGACGCGCGCGCCAGCCAGGGGTGGCGCAACTGGCTGAACCAGCCCATCGCCCGCGTGAGCGCGATGCGCGGCACGCGGTTGGTGAGCAGGAAGTTCAGGTCTTCCTGCTGCAGCAGGCGGTCTCGAAAGGTCGCGGTTTTCATTCGCTTGTCAAAGGTTCGAGGTACAGATCGCGGGTCTTCAACGAGAACTCCGCATGAACGAACAACTTGCTCTCTCGGCCGTGGCGGTCGCGGTGCTGGCCGCGACGCTGCCGCTGGCCCGGCGCCGGCTCGAGCTGTCGCTGGCCAAGCACCCGTCGCTCGCCGGGCACTCGCGCATGGCCAAGCGCGTGGCGGCGTGGCTGCCGGGCTGCGACTACGACGACGCGCGCTTCTTCGCGTCCGACGGCGCGCCGGCCGAGGTCGCCGCGCAACGCCGCGCCGCGCTGCAGCGGCTGTCGGCGCTGTACCGCGAGCGCTATGCGAAATCGCTCGCGCTCAGCGCCGAGGCGGCCGAGGGCTTGTCGGACCTGCAGTTCACCGGCAGCTACCGCGTGCCGTTCCAGTACAGCGCGCTGTTGCGCCAGCACCTGAAGGTCGGCAGCTTCGTGCAGTCCAGCAGCGGCGTCACGCTGACCGATCTCGACGGCAACCGCTTCTACGACCTGACCGGCTCGTACGGCGTCAACGTCTTCGGCAACGACTTCTACAAGGACTGCATCGCCGAAGGCAGCGCGCGGGTGCAGGACCTCGGTCCGGTGCTCGGCAGCTACCACCCGGTGGTGGCGCGCAACGTCGAGCGCCTGAAGCGCCTCTCGGGGCTGGACGAGGTGTCGTTCCACATGTCGGGCACCGAGGCCGTGATGCAGGCCGTGCGCCTGGCGCGCTACCACACCCGGCGCACCCACCTCGTGCGCTTCTGCGGCGCCTACCACGGCTGGTGGGAGGACGTGCAGCCCGGCCCCGGCAACCCGGTCACGCCGCGCCAGACCTACACGCTCAAGGAGATGGACGCCGACACGCTGCGCGTGCTGCGCACGCGGCGCGACATCGCCTGCGTGCTCGTCAACCCGCTGCAGGCGCTGCACCCGAACAAGGGCGCACCGGGCGATTCGGCGCTGGTCGACAGCTCGCGCCGCGCCGGCTTCGACCGCGCCGCCTACACCGCCTGGCTGCAGCAGCTGCGCCAGGTCTGCAGCGAGCGCGGCATCGTGCTGATCCTCGACGAGGTCTTCGTCGGCTTCCGCCTCGCGCCCGGCGGCGCGCAGGAGTACTTCGGCGTGCGCGCCGACCTGGTGACCTACGGCAAGACGCTCGGCGGCGGCTTGCCGGTGGGCGTGGTCTGCGGCCGGCGCGAGCTGATGAAGCGCTTCCGCACCGAGCGTCCGGCCGACATCTGCTTCGCGCGCGGCACCTTCAATTCGCACCCCTACGTGATGGGGGCGATGAGCGCCTTCCTCGACCGGATCGAGCGGCCCGAGGTGCGCGCGCTCTACGACGGGCTCGACGAGCGCTGGAACGCGCGCGCGAAAGAGCTCAACGAACGGCTCGCGCAGGCAGGACTGCCGGTGCAGGTGGCCAACCTGTCGTCGATCTGGACCGTGTTCTACACGCGGCCCTCGCGCTACAACTGGATGCTCCAGTTCTACCTGCGCGCGCAGGGGCTGGCCTTGAGCTGGGTCGGCACCGGTCGCCTCGTCTTCAGCCTGAACTACGCCGACGAGGACTTCGCCGCGGTGGCCGAGCGATTCGTCGCCGCGGCGCGCGAGATGCAGGCCGATGGCTGGTGGTGGTCCGCCCCGGCGCTGACCGACAAGGCGATCCGCCGGGGCATCCTGCGCGAGCTGCTGTTCAAGCAGCCGCGCTGAGCCTTCACTTCCGGTGCTGCGCATGCAGCATCGGATCGATCCACTCGCCGCGCAGCAGCGCCAGCGGGGCCTTGTGGTAGAGCTGGATGTCGTGGAACGGGTCGGTCAGGATCTTGAATCCCCAGGCCAGCCCGGCCACCAGACCCTGCGTCAGCCACAACTGGACGACGCGGAACAGGAGCCCGGCAACCCCGAGCGCGAGCCAGGCGATGCCGACGTCGTGCACGAAGCTCGACCCGATCGCCGCTGGCTTCAACGCCATCAGCAGTGGCACCGCGGCCCAGATCGACAGCAGCACGATCTTGCGCTGGATGTTGTAGCCGACCTTGATCTCTTCCTTGTGCGCGTCGGTGGCCTGGTTCACGTGGTCGTAGCCGCGCGGCTCGAAGAAGAAGTGGCCGGCCTGGCGCGTCGTCATCGAGACGCACCAGGCCAGGATCGCGGCCAGCGCGGGGTCGACGAAGAGCAGCGCGTAGGCGCAGACGAAGCTGATCGCGCTGACGAAGTGCAGCGTCTGGTTGACGCGGCTGTGGTGGTAGTAGCGGTGGTCGTCCCAGCGCTGCTGTTCGAGCGTGCGGAAGAAGTCGTTCACGGGGTCTCTCCTGTTGCGGCATGGGCGCGCGGCCGGATCGTGACGGCCTGTCGTGAATCCACGGTGACGGTCCGCGCGGCCGTCACACAACTGTTGCGATGCGTCGGCACCATGCCGACATGAGGCCCGATCGAAGCCTGCGCGTCGCAGTCGTCACCGAAACCTACCCGCCCGAGGTGAACGGCGTCTCGACGACGATCGCCCGGGTCGTCGAAGGGCTGCTGGCGCGGGGACACGAGATCGAGCTGGTGCGACCGCGACGTGACGCGAACGACGCGCCGGCATGCGCCGATCGGCTTCAGGAGATGCTGGTGCGCGGGCTGGCGATTCCGCGCTACGCGCAACTGCGCATGGGGCTGCCGGCCCGGGGCCGGCTCGTCGACCGGTGGACGCGACAGCGTCCCGATCTGGTGCACATCGCCACCGAAGGCCCGCTGGGCTGGTCGGCGCTGCGCGCGGCATTGCAGCTCGGGCTGCCGACGACCTCGGACTTCCGCACCAACTTCCACGCCTACAGCCGGCACTACGGCATCGGCTGGCTGCAGCAACCGATCGTCGGCTACCTGCGCCGCTTCCACAACCGCACCGGCTGCACGATGGTGCCCACCGAGGCCCTGCGGCGCGAGCTGGAGGCGGACGGCTTCGAGCGCACCGTCGTCGTCGCGCGCGGCGTGGACTCGCAGGGCTTCGGCCCGCAATGGCGCAGCGAGGGCTTGCGCCGTTCCTGGGGTGCGGTGCCGGGCGACACCGTGGTGCTGTGCGTCGGCCGGCTGGCGCCGGAAAAGAATCTCGGCCTGCTGCTGGAGGCCTTCGCGGCGATGCGTGCGGCCAGCCCATCGCTGCGCCTGGTGTTCGTCGGCGACGGTCCGTTGCGGCCGACGCTGCAGGCGCGTTGCCCGGACGCCGTCTTCGCGGGGCTGCGCAGCGGCGCCGACCTCGCGGCGCACTACGCCTCGGGCGATCTGTTCCTGTTCCCGAGCCTGACCGAGACCTTCGGCAACGTCACGCCCGAGGCCATGGCCAGCGGCCTGCCCGTGCTGGCCTACGACTACGCCGCCGCGGCCCAGCTCGTCCGCGCCGGCGAGAACGGCTTGTTGGCGCCGTTCGACGACCACCGGGCGTTCGTCCGCCAGGCGGTGGCGCTGGTCACCGACCCGGCCGCGGCGCGCACGATGGGCCTCGCGGCGCGGCAGACCGCGCTGGGCATGGACTGGGTTCGGATCGTGCGCCAGATCGAGGCGGTGATGCGGTCGGTGCTGCCGGACGGCGTCGCGCGCAGCCCTTCGGCCGTGCTCGGTGACTGGGGCCGGCTGGACATCGAACTGCCGCTGTAGCCGGCGCCGGCGTCGCCGGCGCTGCGTCTAGAATCGCAGTCGATGGAATTCGACAAGGAAATCGATGCCCGCGGGCTGAACTGCCCGCTGCCTATCCTCAAGGCCAAGAAGGCGCTTGCGGACATGGGCAGCGGCGCCGTGCTGAAGATCGTCAGCACCGACCCCGGCTCGATGCGCGACTTCCAGGCCTTCGCGCGCCAGACCGGCAACGAACTCGTCGAGCAGATCAAGGCCGAAGGCGAGTTCGTGCACCTGCTGCGCCGCCGCTAGAGGTCCAGCCCTTTCAGGAAGCTGCGGAAGCCCGGCCCGAGTTGCGGGTGGGCGAGCGCGAGTTCGACGTTGGCTTCCAGGAAGCCTTCCTTGCTGCCGCAGTCGTAGCGCTTGCCTTCGTAGCGGTAGGCGAAGACCTTCTCGCGCCGCAGCAGCGACGCGATGCCGTCGGTGAGCTGGATCTCGCCGCCCACGCCGCGCGGCTGGGTCTCGATCTCGTGGAACACGCCCGGCGTCAGGATGTAGCGGCCGGCGACGCCCAGGCGCGACGGCGCGTCCTCCGGCGCTGGTTTCTCGACGAAGCGGGTGACGTCCAGCATCCGCTCGTTCACCGGCGTGCCGTCGACGATGCCGTAGCGCCGCGTGTGCTCGGCCGGCACTTCCTGCACCGCGAGGATCGACGCGCGCCATTCGTCGAACTGCTCGACCATCTGCGCGAGCACCGGCGGCGCGCCGACCATCAGGTCGTCGGCGAGCAGCACCGCGAACGGCTGGTCGCCGACCAGCTTGCGGCCGCACAGCACCGCGTGGCCCAGGCCCAGCGCTTGCGGCTGGCGCACGTAGATGCACTCCATGTCGTCGGGCTTGACGCTGCGCACCATCGCGAGCAGTTCGTCCTTGCCGGCACGCTCCAGCGCCAGTTCGAGCTCGACCGTCATGTCGAAGTGGTCCTCGATCGGCCGTTTGTGGCGCCCGGTGACGAAGATCATCTCGCGCACGCCGGCAGCGTAGGCCTCTTCGACGGCATACTGGATCAGCGGCTTGTCCACCACCGGCAGCATTTCCTTGGGCTGGGCCTTGGTCGCCGGCAGGAAGCGCGTGCCCAGCCCGGCGACCGGGAATATTGCCTTCTGGATCAACATTTACTTACATACAATGAAATTCGCCCAGGTCATTGTGTCACGCCCCTTCCGGTGAAGGCTTGGCGGTCGGCTCGGCCTTACTCTGCATGGATGTCCTGATCGTCGAACCGCTGGACCCGGAGGTGCTGCAATGGCTTTCCGTGCGCCACGCGGTGCGCTATGCGCCGCAGCTCGCGCAGGAGCCGCAGCAGTTCCGCCGTGCGTTGTTCCAGGTGCGCTCGCTGATCATCCCGCCGTCGGTCGCGCTGGACGCCGAGACGCTGCGCGCCGCGCCGATGCTGCGCGCGGTGGGGCGGCTGTCGGCCGGCGCCGAGAACATCGACACCGAGGCCTGCGCGCGCGCCGGGGTCGAGGTCGTCCGCCCGACCACCGCCAGCGCCGCCGCCGAGGCCGAGTTCGTGATCGGCGCGCTGCTGCAGATGCTGCGCCGCGTGCCGGTGATGAGCGCCGACGGCATGCTCGTCGGGCGCGAGCTCGGCGGCAGCACGGTCGGACTGGTCGGCCTCGCGCCGGCGGCCAAGCCCTTGACGGAACTGCTCACCGCCTTCGGCGCCCGGGTCGTCGGCTACGACCCGACGGTGCACGCGTCGGACGCTCTCTGGCAACGCTCGGGCATCGAGCCGATGGGCCTGCGCGAGCTGTTCGAGGCCTGCGACGGGGTCTGCGTGCTGTTGACCTATTACACGCGCTACCGCGGCTTGCTCGGCGAGCGTTTCTTGGCCGGTTGCAAGCCCAACCAGGTGCTCGTCAGTCTGGCGCATTCGAACCTGTTCGACGAGGACGCGCTCGCCGACGCGCTGACCGGCGGCCGCATGGCCGCAGCCTGGTTCGACAGCATGGACCCGGGCATGCTCGACCCGGCCCGGCCGTTGCGCCACCTGGACACCTTGCAGGTCACGCCGCGCGTCGCGAGCACGACGCTCGAATCGCGCTCGCGCAGCGCCTGGGCGGTGGCGCGGCGCATCGACGAGCTGCTCGCCGCCGCGCCGGCGCGCCCCGACTTCAAGGCGACGGCAGCAGACGATCTCGCTGATCTCGCAGACGACCCAGCGCCTGGGTGAAGCCGTCCAGCCGCGCCTGCTCCTGCTGCACCACCGCGGCCGGCGCGCGCGCGACGAAGCTCTCGTTGCCGAGCTTGACGCGGGCCTTGGCGATCTCGCCTTCGAGGCGGTCGATCTCCTTGCCCAGGCGCGCGGTTTCGGCGGTGACGTCGATCTCGACATGCAGCGCCAGCCGGACCTGGCCCGACACCGCCACCGGCGCGGCCTGCGTCGCGGCCGCGAAGGCGGTTTCGTCGGCGAGCACGCGAACCTCGGACAGGCGCGCGAGCGCCCTGAGCACCGGCGCCGCCGCCTCGACGAAGGCCGCGTCACCGAAGCGTCAGCAACGGCACGCGCTCGCCGGGTGACAGCCCCATCTCGCTGCGCAGGTTGCGGCTGACGGCGGCGAGCGCCTTCAGCTGCGCGACCCAGGCGTCGGCCGCCGGATCGACCTTTTCCAGCTGGGCCTGGGGGTAGGGCGCGGTGACGATGCTGCTCGGCCACCTTGCGCCCGGCCAACGGCGCCACGGTCTCCCACAGCTCGGCGGTGATGAAAGGGCTGATCGGGTGCAGCAGGCGCAGCACCGTTTCGAGCACGCGGATCAGCGTGCGGCGCGTCGCGCGCTGCTCGGCTTCGCCACCGTTCGCGATCTGCACTTTCGCGATCTCGAGGTACCAGTCGCAGTACTCGTCCCAGACGAACGAATAGATCGCGCCCGCGACGTTGTCGAGCCGGTACTCGGCGAAGCCCTGGGCGACGGCATGCTTCCACGCGCTGCAGCTCGCCGCTGATCCAGCGGTCGGCCATCGAGAACCTCATGTAGCCGTGGAACGGTCCGCCGGGTTCACATTCGGCCTTCGTGTGTTCCGTCAACCCGCAGTCCTGACCCTCGCAGTTCATCAGCACGAACTTGCTCGCGTTCCAGAGCTTGTTGCAGAAGTTGCGGTAGCCCTCGCAGCGCTTGGCGTCGAAGTTGATGTTGCGGCCCAGGCTGGCGTAGCTGGCCATCGTGAAGCGCAGCGCGTCGGCGCCGAAGCCGGGAATGCCGTTCGGGAATTCCTTCTCGGTCTCCTTGCGCACGCGCGGCGCGGTCTCGGGGCGGCGCAGCCCGGTGCTGCGCTTGTCCAGCAGCGCCGGCAGCGCGATGCCGTCGATCAGGTCGACCGGATCGAGCACGTTGCCTTCGCTCTTGCTCATCTTCTTGCCCTGCGCGTCGCGCACCAGGCCGTGGATGTAGACGTCGCGGAACGGCACCTTGCCGGTGAAGTGCGTCGTCATCATGATCATCCGGGCGACCCAGAAGAAGATGATGTCGAAGCCGGTGACGAGCACGCGTCGACGGCAGGAACAGGTCCTGCTCGATCGTCTTCGCCGGCCAGCCGAGCGTGCTGAACGGCACCAGCGCCGACGAGTACCAGGTGTCGAGCACGTCCTCGTCGCGCGTCAGCGGGCCGCCGTAGCCGGCGGCCGTGGCGCGCTCGCGCGCTTCGTCCTCGCTGCGCGCGACGAAGAGCTCGCCGCCGCTGCCGTACCAGGCCGGGATCTGGTGCCCCCACCAGAGCTGGCGGCTGATGCACCAGTCCTGGATGTTCTCCATCCAGTGGTCGTAGGTGTTGACCCATTGCTCGGGCACGAAGCGCACCTGGCCGCTGTGCACGGCGTCGATGGCCTTGGCGGCGATGCTGGTGCCGTCGGCGCCGGGCTTGTTCACGGCCACGAACCACTGGTCGGTGAGCATCGGCTCGATGACCTGCCCGGTGCGCTCGCAGCGCGGCACCTGCAGCTTGTGCTTCTTCACCTCGACGAGCAGGCCGAGCGCGTCGAGGTCGGCGACCACCTTCTTGCGCGCGACGAAGCGGTCCAGGCCGCGGTAGGCTGCGGGCGCGTGGTCGTTGATCGTCGCATCGAGCGCCAGCACGCCGATCATCGGCAGGCCGTGGCGCTGGCCGACCGCGTAGTCGTTGGCGTCGTGCGCCGGCGTCACCTTGACGACGCCGGTGCCGAACTCGCGGTCGACGTAGGCGTCGGCGATGACCGGGATCGACCGGTCGGTCAGCGGCAGCTTCACCTGCTTGCCGACCAGCGCCGCGTAGCGCTCGTCGTCGGGGTGCACCATCACCGCGGTGTCGCCGAGCATCGTCTCCGGGCGCGTCGTCGCGACGACCACCTCGCCCGAGCCGTCGGCCAGCGGGTAGCGGATGTGCCAGAGGAAGCCGTCCTCCTCCTCGCTCACCACTTCCAGGTCCGACACCGCCGACTTCAGCACCGGGTCCCAGCTCACCAGGCGCTTGCCGCGGTAGATCAGGCCTTCGTCGTAGAGGCGCACGAAGGTCTCGGTGACGATGGTCGAGAGCTTCTCGTCCATCGTGAAGTACTCGCGCGACCAGTCGACGCTGTCGCCCATGCGCCGCATCTGGTTCGTGATCGTCGCGCCCGACGTCGCCTTCCAGTCCCAGACCTGGGCGACGAAGTTCTTGCGCCCGAGGTCGTGGCGGGACAGCCCCGCTTCCTGCAGCTGGCGCTCGACGACGATCTGCGTCGCGATGCCGGCGTGGTCGGTGCCCGGCACCCACAGCGTGTTGAAGCCGCGCATCCGGTGGTACGCGCGTCAGCGCGTCCATGATCGTCTGGTTGAACGCGTGGCCCATGTGCAGCGTGCCGGTCACGTTGGGCGGCGGCAGCTGGATGCTGAACGAAGGCCGGGCCGGGTCCAGCGTCGGTGCGAAGGCGTTTGCGGCCTCCCAGACCGGGGCCCAGCGGGCTTCGATGGCGGCGGGGTCGAAGGACTTGGCGAGCTCGGGCATGGGGCGTCAGGACGGTGCGATGGAACCCGCACCGGCGGGTCGGCGAGCCGTGGTGCGCGAGGGCTTGCATTGTAGGTGGCCACTGCGAGAATGCGGCTCACGATGGACCGTTCAGCCAGTGCCCGCACCGCCCGCCGCCTGACCGTGGTGTTGCTGTCGACGCTGCTCGTCGCCTGCGGCGGCGGGGGCGGCGACACCGGCGTGGCGCCGCAGAGCTGCAGCGTCGCCGACCAGAAGGCCTGGCTCGGCGACTACATGAACGAGTGGTACTTCTGGTACCGGTTGTCGCCCCGGCCCGACCCGGCCGCGTATTCGACGCTCGATGCCTACTTCAACGCGCTGCTGTACACCGGCACCGACGCCGCCTTCCCGGCCGACCGCTGGAGCTACACCGAATCGACCGAGAGCTTCAACCGCTTCTTCGGCGACGGGCAGTCGCTGGGCTACGGCGTCTCGGTCGCCGGCCTCGAGGTCACCGGTCAGCCGACCCAGCCGCTGTACGTGCGCTACGTCGAGCCGCTGTCCGACGCCGCGGCGAAAGGCGTCGTGCGCGGCGACCAGGTGTTGTCGATCAACGGGCGCAGCGCGGCCGAGGTCATCGCCGCCAACGACTATTCGGCACTCACGGCGGTCAACGTGGGCGACCAGCTCGCGCTCGTGCTGCGCAGCGCCGGGGGCGACCGCAGCGTGACGCTCACCGCGGCCGTCTATTCGCTGACGCCGGTGTCCACGACGACGATCGTCGCCTCGCCGCTGGGCCGGCCCATGGGCTACGTGCTGGTCAAGGACATGATCGGCCAGGTCGTGCCGCCGCTGGACGCGGCGTTCGCGCAGTTCAAGGCCGCCGGTGTCTCGGAGGTCGTGCTCGACCTGCGCTACAACGGCGGCGGGCTGGTCTCGACCGCGACGACGGTCGCCTCCTATGTCGCCGGCCCGCTCGGCGCCGGGCATACCTTCGCATCGCTGCTCTACAACGACCAGCGGGCGGCGACGAACAACCAGAGCTACCCGTTCAGCAACCCGGCGCTCGCCGCGGCGGCCGGCATCGCGCGCGTCTTCGTGCTCACCGGGCCGCGCACCTGCTCGGCCAGCGAGCTGGTGATCAACGGCCTGCGCGGCATCGGCGTCGATGTCGTCGCGATCGGCGACACCACCTGCGGCAAGCCGGTCGGTTTCCTGCCCACGTCGTCGTGCGGCACGACCTACAGCGCGGTCAACTTCGAGGCGGTCAACGAACGCAACGAAGGCCGCTACTTCGACGGTTTCGCGCCCACCTGCCCGGTGGCCGAGGACTTCTCCACACCGCTGGGCTCGCCCGCCGAGCCGCTGCTGCTCGCCGCGCGCGAGTACGCCGACACCGGCGCCTGCCCGGCGGTGGCCGGTGCGGCGCGCGCGCTGCCGTCGTCGTGGCGCCGGGTGCCGCTGCGGCGCACCGACGTCGGCGAGCGCAGCGGCATGATCGCGCGCTGAGCGAGGTTCACATGAACAGGTGCTCGCCGGCGTTCTCGCCGCCGAGAACCACGTAGTTCACCTTCTTCAGGTCGGCGAGAAGCTGCCCACCGGCGTAGCTGATCGAGCTCTGCAGGTCCTCGCGCATCTCGCGCAGCGTGTCGACGAGCGCGCCCTTGATCGGCTCGAGGATGCGCTTGCCCTCGACATGCTTGTACTCGCCCTTGTTGAAGTCGCTCGCCGAGCCGTAGTACTCCTTGTAGCGCCGGCCGTCGACCTCGACGGTGGCGCCGGGCGACTCCTCGTGGCCGGCGAACAGCGAACCGATCATCACCATCGCGGCGCCGAAGCGCACGCTCTTGGCGATGTCGCCGTGGTGGCGGATGCCGCCGTCGGCGACGATCGGCTTGGTCGCGACGCGCGCACACCACTTGAGCGCGCTCAACTGCCAGCCGCCGGTGCCGAAACCGGTCTTCAGCTTGGTGATGCAGACCTTGCCCGGGCCGACGCCGACCTTGGTCGCGTCGGCACCCCAGTTCTCGAGGTCGATCACCGCTTCCGGCGTGGCCACGTTGCCGGCGATGACGAAGGCCTTGGGCAGTTTCGCCTTGATGTGCTCGATGGTCTTGCGCACGCTCTCGGCGTGGCCGTGGGCGATGTCGATCGTGATGTAGTCGGCGCCGACGCCGTCGGCCGCGAGGCGGTCGACGACGGCGAAGTCGGCCGGCTTCACGCCCGAACTGAGCGAGACGAACAAGCCCTTGTCGCGCATGCGCTGCGCGTAGGCGACGCTGTCGAGGTCGAAGCGGTGCATCACGTAGAAGTGGCCGCTGCGCGCCAGCATCTCGCTGATCGGCTCGTCGATCACCGTCTTCATGTTCGCCGGCACCGCCGGCAGCAGCGAAGCGGCGGCCGCCGAACTCGACCGACGGGTCGCACTCGGCGCGGCTGTCGACGCGGCACTTGCGCGGCAACAGCAGGATGTTGTCGTAGTCGAAGATTTCCATGCTCAGGCTCCGCGAATGGCTGGGTGAGAGCGCTTGACTCGGAGCCCGGTTCCGTGTGCCGCGAAGGCCGCCCGGCGACGGGGCGGTGCAGCCGTGACGCACCGGGCCCTGAAATTTGGGCCCGGTGGGCGATTTTACGCCGGGCGATTCGCCGCCCGGCCGCCGATCCAGGGGCCGCGACGCCGCGGCCCGCCGTGCCGAGTCGATGCTACGCTGGCACCCAACCACCGACACCGAAGCGCCGATGTCCCCGCCCACCCCCGCTACGCCACCGCGCCGACGCGCCATTCCGGCCTGGGGCTTGCTGGCGGCGTCGCTCGGCGTGCTGGGCTTGTTCATCGTCTTCACGCGCCATGCCGCGCACCGCGCGGTCGAGACCGAGGAGCGGCGCCGGCTCGAAGTGCAGGCGCGTGCGGTGGACGAGAACCTGTCGCTGCAGATCATCGGTGCCGACCGCGCGCTGCGCGACGTGCGCGCCGATCTCGCCGCCGGGACGGTCGACGGGCAGGCGCTCGCCTTGTCCGCCCGGCTGCGCGCGCTCGCCCGCGCGATGCCGGCGATCGACTCGATGACGGTGATCGACGACGGCGGTCGCGTGCTGGCCAGCGACGGCAGCGATCGGGTCGGCAGCGATGCGTCGGCTCATCCGTCGCTGGCCGCGGCGCGCGCCGACCCGGGGGGCGACCTGCTGCGCGTGTCGGCACCTCATCCGGGCCCGGACGGCGAGCTCACCGTGAGCCTGTCGCGCGCGCTGCACCAGAGCGACGGTGCGCTGGCCGGCGTCGTGACCGCGACGCTGGACCGCCGCTACCTCGGCGGCGTGCTGCGCTCGGTGGAGTACGCGCCCGACATGTGGGCGTCGCTCGCCCATGCCGACGGCCAGGCGCTGCTGTTCGTGCCGCAAACCCGCGCCGCGCCGGGGCGCTTCCTGGCGCTGCCGGGCTCGATGTTCAGTCGCCACCGCGACAGCGGCCAGCTCGCAACGGTGATGCGTGGCCTGGTCGCGGCCACCGGCGACGAGCGGCTGATCGCCCAGCGCACGCTGCGGCCGATCGGCGTCGCGCTGGACAAACCGCTGGTGCTGGCGGTGAGCCGCAGCGTCGACGCGATCTACGCACCCTGGTGGCGCGGGACGGCGATCCAGGCCGGCCTGTATGCGTTGTTCGCGGCCGGCATCTGCGCCGCGCTGGTCCTGCTGCACCGCCGCCAGAGGCAGATCGACCGACTCGCCGCCGAGCAGGAGGCCCGCCAGCGGGACGATGCCGAACGCCTGTCGCTGGCGCTGCGCGGTGCCGACCTCGCGTTGTGGGACATGGACCTGCGCAGCGGGACCAGCACGGTGAACGAACGCTGGAGCACGATGCTCGGCTGGCAGCCCGGCGAGATCGGCGTCGGCGTCGACGACTGGCGCGCCTTGCTCCACCCGGAGGACGAGGCGCGCGTGGTCGCGTTGCAGGACGACCACCTGGCCGGTCGCAGCGACACCTACGAGACGCGTTACCGCATGCGCCACCGCGACGGGCACTGGATCTGGGTGCTCGACCGCGGCCAGGTGGTCGAGCGCGCGGCGGACGGCCGCGCGCTGCGCATGGTCGGCACGCACATGGACGTGAGCGCCGGCATCGAGGCCGAGCAGGCGCTGCGGCGCAGCGAGCAAAGCCTGGCGACGACGCTGAATTCGATCGGCGACGCGGTGATCGCCACCGACGCCGCCGGCCGCGTCGAACGCATGAACCCGACCGCCGAGCGGCTGACCGGCTGGTCGCTGGCCGACGCGCGTGGGCGGTCGCTGGCCGAGGTCTTCCGCATCGTCGCCGCGCGCAGCGGCGAGCCCATGCTCGACCCGGTGCAGCACGTGCTGGCGAGCGGCGAGGTCGTCGCGCTGGCGAACGACACCACGCTCGTCGCGCGCGACGGCAGCCAGGCGCAGATCGCCGACAGCGCGGCGCCGATCCGCGGTCCGGACGGCGTCGTCGCCGGCGTGGTGCTGGTGTTCAGCGACGTCACCGAGCGCTACCGCGTGCAGCAGGCGCTGCGCGATCGCGAGCGCCAGCTCAGCGCGATCGCCGGCGCGCTGCCGGGCCCGGTCTCGCGTTCCGACCGCGACGGCCGCTACCTGTTCGCGAATGCGGCCTACGAGCGCTGGTTCGGCGTGCCGGCGGCCGAGGTCGTGGGCCGCACGCAGCGCGAGGTGCTGGGCGAGCGGCGCTACGCGAGCGTCGAGGCGCACGTGGAGCGCGTGCTGGCCGGCGAGACGGTGCAATACGAGTCGCCGGTGGCCACCGCGCAGATCGGGCGGCGCCACGTGCTGGTGACGCTGGTGCCGGACTTCGACGAAGAGGGCCGGATGTGCGGGCACTTCACGATCGTCACCGACATCACCGATCGACGCGCGGCCGAGGATCAACTGCTCGCCGCCCAGCGCGAGCTGCGCGCCACGCTGGAGGCGGTGCCCGATCTGCTGTTCGAGGTCTCGTTGGACGGCACCGTGCACCGCTTCCACTCGCCGCGCAGCGATCTGTGGCTCGTGCCGCCGCAGGACTTCATCGGTCGCCGCTTCTCGACCGTGCTGCCCCCGGCGGCGGCCGCAGTCATCGACGAGGCCTTGCAGGAAGCCGACCGAAGCGGTCATTCGATCGGCCGCCAGTACGAACTGCCGTTGCGCGACGGCGCGCGCTGGTTCGAGCTGTCGGTGTCGCGCAAGCCGGTCGACGAAGGCCAGTCGCCGCGCTTCATCGCGCTGGCGCGCGACATCACCGAACGGGTGCACGCCGAACGCGAGCGGCAGGCGCTGGAGCGCCAGCTGCGCGAATCGCAGAAGATGGAGTCGATCGGCACGCTGGCCGGCGGCGTGGCGCACGACTTCAACAACATCCTCGCCGCGATCCTGGGCAACACCGAACTGGCACGCCAGGACGCCGGCGCCGACGACGCGGTCCAGCTCAGCCTGGAGCAGATCCACAAGGCGGCGCTGCGCGCGCGCAACCTGGTGCAGCAGATCATGGCCTTCAGCCGGCGCGAGGCGAGCGAGCGCGTGGTCCAGCCGCTGCGTCCGGTGGTCGAGGAAACGCTGGCGCTGTTGCGCGCCACGCTGCCGGCCGGCGTGCAGCTCGACGCCCGGCTGCCCGACATGCCGGTGCCGGTGCGCGCCGACGCCACCCAGTTGCAGCAGGTGTTGATGAACCTGGCCACCAATGCCTGGCATGCGCTGCCCGACGGCGGCGGGCGCATCGAGATCGGCTTCGAGAACCTGCCCGCGAGCGCCGACCCCGTGTTCGACGCCAGCGTGCACCTGTGGGTGCGCGACAACGGTGCCGGCATGGACGACGCGACGCGCGCGCGCATCTTCGACCCCTTCTTCACGACCAAGCCGGTCGGGCGTGGCACCGGGCTGGGCCTGTCGGTGGTGCATGGCATCGTGCGTGCGCACGAAGGACGCATCGTCGTCGACAGCGCGCCCGGCCAGGGCAGTTGCTTCCATCTCTACTTTCCGGCGCCGCCGACGGCGACACCCTTGGTGCCGGCGGCGCACGCCAGTCCGTCGCGCGCGAGTGGCGTCGGCGAGCAGGTGCTGTACGTCGACGACGACGACGTCATGCTGATGATGGTCGAGCGCCTGCTCGAGCGTGCGGGCTACCGCGTCAGCACCTGTCACGACGCGGCCGAGGCGCTGGTCGCGGTGCAGGCACGGCCGTTCGACATCGTCGTCACCGACCACAACATGCCCGGGATGTCCGGTCTCGAGCTGGCGCGCCGGTTGCGCCGGTTGCGGCCCGAGCTGCCGCTGATCCTCAGCTCCGGCTTCCTGCCCGAAGAGCTGCGCGACGAGGCGCGCCAGGCCGGCGTGCGCTGGCTGCTGAAGAAGGAGAACACGGTCGAGGAGCTGACCGCGCTGGTGAAGACCGCGCTCGGACACTGACGCGTTGTCGCCGCGTCGGGTCGAAATGGGGGGCCTCCTAGAATCCGGCGATGCCCACGCCCGAACCGACCGACCCGCTGCTGCGCCATCTGAACCCGGAGCAGCTCGCGGCGGTGACGCTGCCGGCGCAGCCGGCGCTGATCCTGGCCGGGGCCGGCTCGGGCAAGACGCGCGTGCTGACCACGCGCATCGCCTGGCTGCTGCAGACCGGCCAGGTCTCGCCCGGCGGCGTGCTCGCGGTGACGTTCACGAACAAGGCGGCGAAGGAGATGCTGACCCGGCTGTCGGCGATGCTGCCGGTGGCCGTGCGCGGGATGTGGATCGGCACCTTCCACGGTCTGTGCAACCGCTTCCTGCGCGCGCACTGGAAGCTGGCGGGCCTGGCGCAGGGTTTCCAGATCCTCGACAGCGCCGACCAACTCTCGGCCGTCAAGCGCGTGATCAAGGCGATGAATCTCGACGAGGAGCGCTTCGTGCCGAAGCAGGTGACCTGGTTCATCGCCGGCGCGAAGGAAGACGGCCAGCGCCCGCGCGATGTCGAACTGCGCGACGAGCAGACGCGCAAGCTCGTCGAGATCTACCAGGCCTACGAGGACCAGTGCGCGCGCGAGGGCGTGGTCGACTTCGCCGAGCTGATGCTGCGCACCTACGAGCTGTTGCGCGACAACGATGCGCTGCGCGCGCACTACCAGCACCGCTTCCGCCACGTGCTGGTCGACGAGTTCCAGGACACGAACCGGCTCCAGTACGCCTGGCTGAAGATGTTCGCGCCGCCGCCTTCCAGCCCGGAGGCCAGCGGGCAGAGCGTGATCGCGGTCGGCGACGACGACCAGAGCATTTACGCCTTTCGCGGCGCGCGCGTCGGCAACATGGCCGACTTCGAGCGCGAGTACCGCGTGCCCAGCGTCATCAAGCTGGAGCAGAACTACCGCTCGTTCGGCAACATCCTGGACGCGGCCAACGCGCTCATCGCGCACAACGCGCACCGGCTGGGCAAGAGCCTGCGCACCGACGCCGGCCCGGGCGAGCCGCTGCGCGTGTTCGAGGCGACGAGCGACTTCGCCGAAGCGCAGTGGTTCCTGGAAGAGGCGCAGGCGCTGCACCGCGCCGGCCTGCCGCGCAGCGAGATCGCGCTGCTCTACCGCAGCAACGCGCAGAGCCGGGTGCTGGAAAGCGCGCTGTTCAACGCCGGCGTGCCCTACCGCGTCTATGGCGGACTGCGCTTCTTCGAGCGCGCCGAGGTCAAGCATGCGCTGGCCTACCTGCGGCTGCTCGAGAACCCGAACGACGACACCAGCTTCCTGCGCGTCGTCAACTTCCCGGCGCGCGGCATCGGCGCGCGCTCGATCGAACAGCTGCAGGACGCGGCGCGCGCCAGCGGAAGAAGCCTGGCCCAGAGCATCGGCGCGGTCGGCCGGCAAGGCCGGCGCCAACCTGCAGGCCTTCGTCGCGCTGATCGACCGGCTGCGCGAGTCGACCCGCGGCCTGACGCTGCGCGAGATCATCGACCAGATGCTGCACACGAGCGGCCTGCTCGACTTCTACAAGACCGACAAGGAAGGCCAGGACCGCGTCGAGAACCTCGAGGAACTGGTCAACGCGGCCGAGAGCTTCGTCACGCAGGAAGGCTTCGGCAAGGACGCGGTGGCGCTGCCGGTCGACGAGCAGTCCTCGGGGGTCGCCCCCGACGCCGAGACCGGTGAGATCATGAGCCCGCTCGCTGCCTTCCTGACCCACGCGTCGCTCGAGGCCGGCGACAACCAGGCGCAAGCCGGCGCCGACGCCGTCCAGCTGATGACGGTGCATTCGGCCAAGGGGCTGGAGTTCGACGCGGTCTTCATCACCGGCATCGAGGAAGGCCTGTTCCCGCACGAGCAGAGCCTGTCCGACGCCGACGGCGTCGAGGAGGAGCGCCGGCTGATGTACGTCGCGATCACGCGCGCGAGGAAGCGCCTGTACCTGAGCTTCAGCCAGACGCGCATGCTGCACGGCCAGACGCGCTACAACGTCAAGAGCCGCTTCATCGAGGAACTGCCCGAAGCCGCGCTGAAGTGGATCACGCCGAAGCAGCAGGGCTTCGGCTCGGGCTACGCGCGGCCGTACCAGGAAGCCTGGGCGCGCGGCAGCGGGTTGGGCGGCATCGTCGGCGCGGGGCGGGTCGAGCCGGCGGTGCCGTTCACGCCGCGCCAGGCGGATGCGGCCGGTGGCGCCGGGGCTCGCCTGCGCGTGGGCCAGTCGGTGTTCCACACCAAGTTCGGCGAGGGCGTGATCCTCACGCTCGAAGGCCGCGGCGCCGATGCGCGGGCCCAGGTCAACTTCGGCCGCCACGGCATGAAGTGGCTGCTCCTCAGCATGGCCAAGCTGACGCCGGTGGAATAGCCGGAACGGGCGCGCTCTATTTGGCCGGGTCGGGCGAGGGCGTCACCGCGTCGATGGTTTTCTCGACCACTTTGCCGGTGACCTTGACGGTGGTGCTGACCACCGCGCCGCCGACATCGATGGCCGCGCCGGCCACCGCGCCGGCCACCGTGACGACGGCGCAGCCGGGCAGGGTGGGTGCCAGCAGGGCGAGCAGGGCGGTCAGGAGCAGGCGGTGCATGTTCGCGTCGGGCGGATAGCGCTCGCGATCTTGCCTCAGTTCGCGACCGGCGTGCCGGGCTCGGCGCTGCCGAAACTGTCATTGAACGTGAACAGCAGCGACACGTAGAACACGGTCGACAGCATCAGCCCGAGCGGCAGCACGAGCAGCGAGCCCAGTTCGCCCGTGCCGAGCAGGCCGAACAGCAGTTCGACGACGACCGCGAAGGCCAGGCACAGGCCGAACCAGGTCAGGCCGTAGACGAAGAACGCACCCTTGCTGCGCCAGACTGCCAGCGTGCTGGAGAACAGCGCCTGGCCGACGCCTTGTGCACCCCAGTGGACGAGCGCCGGCGCATGCCAGAACGGCACCGTCAGCAGGGCGCCGAGCGTGAAGCCGACGAGCAAGGCCGTCTGCAGACCGGCGTCGGACAGCAGCGTGACGACCTCGGTCTGGCTCGCCTGGCCGCGTGCCATCAGGTCCTGGAACTGCTCGCCGGCCGGGCCGGCGATGGCCTGGCACAGCAGCAGGATGCCCACCGCCGACAGCCCGTAGATCAGGCACAGCAGCAGACAGCGAGCGGCGCCGCGCCGGGTCGCCGCGCAGCGCCTCGAGGTATTGCGACGGGTGGATGCGCCCGCCGAGCAGTGCCGACTGGCTGGCGATCATGAAGCCCAGCGACAGCAGCGGCGGCAACATCATCTGCAGCAGGCCGCCGACCAGCGGCAGCAGCGAGATCAGGAGCGCGGCGAACAGGAACACCGCGAACAGCATCGTGAACGGCAGCGGCCGGCGCACGAACAGCCGGAAGGCGTCGCGCAGCCAGGTCGCGCCGCGCGCGGGTTCGACTCGTTTCAGGACCAGGGGCATGGTTTCAGTCGGAGGGCGGACCGGGGTGCCAGGGGTTGGCGATGCGTTCGCGCAGCACGCGCTCGAAATGGCCCGGGTCCTTGGCCTGCAGCAGCGCGGCGTCGCGCGGCAGGTGCCAGTCCCACAGCCGCGACAGCCAGAAGCGCAGTGCGGCGGCACGCAGCAGCGCCGGCAGCAGCCGGCGCTCGGTGCCGGACAGGCGGCGTTCGCCGTCGTAGGCGGCGACGAAGGCGCTGGCCCGGGCTTCGTCGAGGCGGCCGCTGTCGAGGTCGCAGCACCAGTCGTTCAGGCACACCGCGAGGTCGAACAGCAGCGTGTCGGTGCCGGCGAAATAGAAGTCGAAGAAGCCGCACAGCCGGTCCTCGCCGGCGGTCGCGTCGAACATCACGTTGTCGCGGAACAGGTCGGCATGGATCGCCCCGCGCGGCAGCGAGCGGCCGGCCGGCGACGCCGCCAGTTGCTGCTGGAACTCGAGTTCGGATTTCAGCAGCTCGGCCTGGTCGGCGCTGACGAAGGGCAGCACGGCCGGCACCGTTTCGACCCACCAGTCCAGCCCGCGCAGGTGCGGCTGGGCGGGCGCGAAGTCGGCGGCGGCGACGTGCATCCGGGCCAGCATCGCGCCGACCTGGCGGCCCTGTTCAGCGGTGGGTGCGAGCCGGTGGCTGCCCGGCAGCCGTCGTGACCACCGCGGCCGGCTTGCCGGCCAGCGTGTGCAGCAGTGCGCCGGACGCGTCGGCCTGCGGCGCCGGCACGGCGATGCCGCGCTGCGCCAGGTGCTGCATCAGCGCCAGGTAGTACGGCAGCTGCTCGCGCGTCAGGCGCTCGAACAGCGTCACGACCCACTGGCCCTTGGCCGTGGTGGCGTAGTAGTTGGTGTTCTCGATGCCCGAGCGGATGCCGCGCAGCTCGGTCAGCGCGCCCAGGCCCAGGCGCTGCAGCAGGGCGTCGGCCTCGTCGAAGCCGACTTCCGTGTAGACGGCCATCTCAGAAGTGGAAGACGTTCCAGACCCGCTGCCCGCCGGCGTCGCCGGGTTGCGACGGGTCGTTCGCGGCGCTGGACGGCAGGATCGCGTAGGGCTTGACGCCGGGGATCTTGCTCGTCACGACGGTGCTGCGCGTCTGGCCGCGCACGCGCAACTCGTCGATGCGCACATTGGCGTCCTCGGCGACCAGGTGCTCGACGGCCGGCTCGGGGGGAGCCTTCTTCTGCGGCGGGGGCGCAGCCGGCGCGGCCTGCGCGCCTGTCATGGCCACGCAGGCAAGGGCGGCGAGCACGCAGGATTTCATCGCACCCATTCTACGCAGCGCCCCCGCGTCGGGGCCGCGCCACAATGCCGGCCATGACGGAAAAGCTGCTCCTCCTCGTCGACGGCTCGAGCTACCTCTACCGCGCTTACCACGCGATGCCCGACCTGCGCGCGCCGGACGGCTTCCCGACCGGTGCGATCCACGGCTTCATCGCGATGATGAAGCGGCTGCGCGAGCAGTTCCCGGCCGAGCACGCGGCCTGCGTGTTCGACGCCAAGGGCCCGACCTTCCGCGACGCCTGGTACGCCGAGTACAAGGCGCATCGCGCGCCGATGCCCGAGCCGCTGGTGCAGCAGATCGAGCCGATCCACGAGGTCGTGCGCCTGCTCGGCTGGCCGGTGCTCGAGGTGCCCGGCATCGAGGCCGACGATGCGATCGGCACGCTCGCCCGCGTCGCGGCCGCGAGCGGGCACAAGGTCGTCATCTCGCACCGGCGACAAGGATCTGGCCCAGCTCGTCGACGAGCAGGTGACGTTGATCAACACGATGAGCAACGAGCGCCTCGACGTCGCCGGCGTCGTGGCCAAGTTCGGCGTGCGCGCCGGATCGCATCGTCGACTACCTGACGCTGATCGGCGACACGGTGGACAACGTGCCCGGCGTCGAGAAGGTCGGCCCGAAGACGGCGGCGAAGTGGATCGCCGAGCATGGCTCGCTCGACGGCGTGATCGAGGCGGCCCAGGGCATCAAGGGCGCGGCCGGCGAGAACCTGCGCCGCGCGCTCGACTGGCTGCCCCAGGGCCGGCGGCTGATCACGGTGGTGACCGATTGCGACCTGCGCGGCCATGTCGCCGACTGGCCGGCGCTCGAAGCCCTGGCGCTGCGCCAGGTCGACCGCGCCGGCCTGCACGACTTCTACCAGCGCTTCGGCTTCAAGACCTGGCTGCGCGAAGTCGACAGCGGGGCCGAAGCGACCGCGGCGGCATCGTCGGCGCCGGACGCAGCGGCACCGGCGAGCGCGCCCGCGCGCGACTACGAGACGATCACGAGCTGGGAGCGTCTGGACGCCTGGATCGCCGAGTTGCAGGCGGCCGAGCTGGCGGCGCTGGACACCGAGACCGATTCGCTCGACGCGATGCGCGCGCGCATCGTCGGCGTCAGCTTCGCCACCGAGCCTGGCCGCGCGGCCTACGTGCCGCTGGCGCACAACGGCCCGGACGCGCCCGAGCAATTGCCCATCGACGAGGTGTTGGCGCGCCTGAAGCCCTGGCTCGAAGACGCGGCGACGGCCAAGCTCGGCCAGAACGTCAAGTACGACCTGCATGTCTTCGCCAACGCCGGCATCGCGGTGCGCGGCTACCGCCACGACACGATGCTGGAAAGCTATGTCATCGAGGCGCACAAGTCGCACGGCCTCGAAAGCCTGGCCGAGCGTCACCTCGGCCGCAAGGGCCTGAGCTACGAGGACTTGTGCGGCAAGGGCGCGAACCAGATCCCGTTCGCGCAGGTCGACGTCGCGCGCGCCACCACCTACTCGGGCGAGGACAGCGAGATGGCGCTGCAGGTGCACCAGGCGCTGTGGCCGCAGATCGAGGCCCATGGCGACGAACACGGCGGGCTGCGCTTCGTCTACGAGCGCATCGAGATGCCGACCAGCCGGGTGCTGATGCGCATCGAACGCAACGGCGTGCTGATCGACGCCGCGGTGCTGGCACGCCAGAGCCAGCAGCTCGCCGAGCGCATGGTGGCGCTGGAGCAGGAGGCCTACGCGATCGCCGGCCAGCCGTTCAACCTCGGCTCGCCCAAGCAGATCGGCGAGATCCTGTTCGGCAAGCTCGGCCTGCCGGTGAAGAAGAAGACGGCCAGCGGCGCGCCCAGCACCGACGAGGAAGTGCTGCAGGAGCTGGCCGCCGACTACCCGTTGCCGGCGCGCATCCTCGACCACCGCGGCCTGTCCAAGCTCAAGGGCACCTACACCGACAAGCTGCCGCTGATGGTGAACCCGACGACCGGCCGCGTGCACACCAACTACGCGCAGGCGGTGGCGGTGACGGGGCGGCTGTCGAGCAACGACCCCAACCTGCAGAACATCCCGATCCGCACGCCCGAGGGCCGGCGCGTGCGCGAGGCCTTCATCGCGCCGCCGGGGCACGCGATCCTGAGCGCCGACTACTCGCAGATCGAGCTGCGCATCATGGCCCACATCAGCGAGGACCCGGCGCTGCTGCGCGCCTTCGCCGACGGCGTGGACGTGCACCGCGCCACCGCCAGCGAGGTCTTCGGCGTGCCGGTGGACCAGGTGTCCAGCGAGCAGCGGCGCTACGCCAAGGTGATCAACTTCGGCCTGATCTACGGCATGGGCGCGTTCGGACTGGCGAGCAACCTGGGCATCGAGCAGAAGGCCGCCAAGGACTACATCGAGCGCTATTTCGCTCGCTTCGCCGGCGTCAAGCGCTACATGGACGAGACGCGCGTGCGCGGCCAAGGCGAAGGGTTACGTCGAGACGCGTGTTCGGCCGGCGCCTGTGGCTGCCCGAGATCAACTCGGGCAATGGCCCGCGCCGCAGCGGCGCCGAGCGCCAGGCGATCAACGCGCCGATGCAGGGCACTGCGGCCGACCTGATCAAGCTGGCGATGATCGCGGTGCAGGGCGCGCTGGACGCCGAGCGGCGCGCGACGCGCATGGTGATGCAGGTCCACGACGAACTGGTGCTCGAGGTGCCCGAGGCCGAACTGGACTGGGCGCGCGAGGCCGTGCCGCGGCTGATGGCCGGCGTGGCGCCGCTGAAGGTGCCGCTGCTGGCCGAGGTCGGCGTGGGCGCGAACTGGGACCAGGCGCATTGAGCCGGCGGCACGTGCCCGGTCCGGCGCCTGTCACGGCGCTGTCGCGAAAACTTCTTAAACTGCCCGGATGAGCGACGATTCCCGGGCCGAGGCGATGCCCGCCGACCCGGCAGCCGCCGAGCGGCTGCCGCTGAAGCTGCTCGACCGCGAGCGCTCGCTGCTGCAGTTCAACCGCCGCGTGCTGGCGCAGGCAAGGCGCGCCGACGTGCCGCTGCTCGAGCGGCTGCGCTACGTGACCATCGTCTCGTCGAACCTGGACGAGTTCTTCGAGGTGCGCGTGGCCGACTACATCGAGGCCGCGCGCCAGCCCGGCACCGGCGTCTCGAACGGCGACCTGGCCGCGGTGGCGGCGGCGGCGCACGAACTGATCGACGAGCAGTACGCGCTGTTCAACGAGGTCGTGATGCCGGCGCTGCAGTCCGAGGGCATCGTCGTGCTCAACCATGCCGAGCGCAACGCGGCGCAGCGCAAGTGGGTCGAGCGCTTCTTCGAGACCCAGGTGCGGCCGCTGCTGGTGCCGGTGGGCCTGGACCCGAGCCACCCGTTTCCGCTGGTGGCCAACAAGTCGCTGAACTTCATCGCCCGGCTCGGCGGGCGCGACGCCTTCGGGCGCGAGAACCAGATCGCGATCGTCAAGGTGCCGCGCGTGCTGCCGCGCGTGATCCGGCTGCCCGACGAGCTGTGCGACGGCCGCCAGGGCTTCGTGCTGCTGACCAGCGTGATGCGCGCCCACCTGGGCGAGCTGTTCCCCGGCCGCACGGTGGAGTCGTTCTCGCAGTTCCGCGTCACGCGCGACTCGGACCTCGAGGTCGACGAGGACGACATGACCAACCTGCGCCAGGCGCTGCGCACCGGGCTGACGACGCGCCACTTCGGCCAGGCGATCCGGCTCGAGGTGGTCAGCACCTGCCCGAGCGAGCTGTACCGGTTCCTGCTGCAGCAGTTCTCGCTGCCCGAGGTGGCGCTGTACAAGGTCAACGGACCGGTCAACCTGGTGCGGCTGAACCAGCTCATCGACCAGGCCGACGCCGAGCACCTGCGCTTCCCGGCCTTCGAGCCGCTCTGGCCCGAGCTGCGCCTGCCGCGCGGGCGCTCGATCTTCGCGCGGCTGCGCGAGGCCGACGTGCTGCTGCACCATCCGTTCGAGAGCTTCGAGCCGGTGATCCAGTTCCTGCGCGAAGCGGTGCAGGACCCCGACGTGCTGGCGATCAAGCAGACCATCTACCGCACCGGCAGCGAGAGCGTGCTGATGGACTTGCTGATCGAGGCCACGCGGCGCGGCAAGGAGGTGATGGTCGTCGTCGAGCTGAAGGCGCGCTTCGACGAGGAGGCCAACATCAACTGGGCCGAGCGGCTCGAGGCGGTGGGCGCGCAGGTGGTCTACGGCATCGTCGGGCTGAAGACGCATGCCAAGCTGCTGCTCGTGACGCGCCGTGAAAGCGACGGCGGCGGCCGGCGCGCGGCGCAGCCCAGGCTGCGCCGCTACGCCCACTTGTCGACCGGCAACTACAACCCGCGCACGGCGCGGATGTACACCGACATGGGCTATCTGACGGCCGACCCGGGCCTGTGCGCCGACGCCGACGCCGTCTTCCTGCAGCTGGCCAGCCAGGCGCGGCTCAAGCCACCGCAGCATCTGCTGACCGCGCCCTTCGTGCTGCAGCGGCGGCTGCTGCGCCATATCGGCCAGGTCGGCGACGCGGCGCGCGCCGGGCGGCCGGCGCGCATCGTCGTCAAGGTCAATGCGCTCACCGACCCGGCGCTGATCAAGGCGCTGGTGGGCGCGGGCGAGGCCGGTGCGCAGATCGACCTCATCGTCCGCGGCGCCTGCATGCTGCCGCCGGGCGTGCCCGGGCGCACCGACAACATCCGCGTGCGTTCGATCGTCGGCCGCTTCCTCGAGCATTCGCGCGTGCTGTACTTCCGCTGGGGCGAAGGCGTCGACGACGAGGCGCTCTACCTGACGCAGCGCCGACTGGATGAGCCGCAACATGATCCGCCGGATCGAGGTGGCCTGGCCGATCCGCGATCCGGCGCTGCGCCAGCGCGTCATCGACGAAGGCCTGGTGCCCTACCTGCACGACGCGCGCGACGCCTGGATGCTCGACGGCGAAGGCCGCTACCGGCGCGTCGGCGAGACCGGCGCGAGCGCGCAGCAGGCGCTGATGCAGCGTTACTCGAGTTGAGCCCGCGATGGACCTGATCCTCTGGCGGCATGCCGAAGCGTTCGAGATGCGCGAGCTTCAGGACGACCTGGACCGCTCGCTCACGCCCAAGGGCGAACGCCAGGCGCAGCGCGTCGCCGCCTGGCTGAACCGCCAGCTGCCGGCCAGCGCGAAGGTGCTGGCGAGCCCGGCGCGCCGGGCCCAGCAGACCGCCGCTGCACTGGAGCGCAAGGTCAAGACCGTGGCCGAGCTCTCGCCCGCCGCGACCGTCGACGCGCTGCTGCATGCCGTGCGCTGGCCGGAGGCGCGCGAGCCGGTGCTCGTCGTCGGTCACCAGCCGACGCTGGGGCTGGCCGCCGCTTACCTGCTGTCGGGCCAGGCGCAGGCCTGGCCGGTGCGCAAGGCCGGTGTCTGGTGGCTGCGCGCGCGCCAGCGCGACGGCACGCTGCAGGTCGTGCTGCAGGCGGTGATCTCGCCCGACCTGCTGTAGCGCCTGTTCACGCTGCGAGCCTTCCCGCAGCGTGAACAGGCCCTGGCTCAGCGCTGCGGCAGCAGCAGCCGCAGCGTGCCCGCGCGGGCCCAGCTTTCGGCCTCTTCCTGCAGCAGGAAGGCGGTGCGCGGGTGCACCTCGGCCCAGCGTGCGCTGTAGCCGAGCAAGGCCTCGCGGCCGCGCCGACGCAGGCTCATCGCGTCCGGGTCGAGCTCGCCGCGGGCGTGGCACTTGATGACCGCCAGCCGCAGGCACAGCACCTGCCAGGCGAGGAGATCGCTGGTCAGCGACGACTCGACCTTGCGCAGCCCGCCGCGCTGGCCGAGCACCAGTTCGCCGATGCGGCGCTGCTGGCTCTGCGAGAAGCCGGGCGCGTCCACGTGGGCGAGCAGGTAGGCGCTGTGCCGGTGGTGGTCGTGGTGCGAGACCATCAGCCCGATCTCGTGCAGTTCGCAGGCCCAGGCCAGCTCGCGCCGGGTCTCGGCGTCGGCGTCGGGCATCACGCTGTCGAACAGCTCGAGCGCGACGCTGGCGACGCGCCGGGCCTGGCCGGTGTCGACGCCGAAGCGGCGCTGCAACTCGTGCACCGAAGCGTCGCGCATGTCGCCCGGGCGTGCGCGGTGGCGCGCTTCGAGCCGCTCGTGCAGGTCGACGATCACGCCCTGGCGCAAGGCGCCCTTGGCCGGCCACAGCGTCGCGATGCCGTAGTTGGCGGCCAACGTGTAGAGGATCGCCAGCCCGCCGGGCAGCACCGGCCGTCGTTCCGGCTTGAGCCCCGGCAGGTGCAACCGGTCGACGTGGCCCGCTTCGATGCAGCGTTCGATGCACCAGCGCAGGCCGGCCGGCGTGATGCGGCCGTCGGTGACGCCATTGGCCATCAGCAGCTGCGACACCGCGCTGGCCGTGCCCGACGACGCCAGCGCCTGTTGCCAGCGGCTGGGCGCGAAGGGCTGCAGGCCTTCCTCGAGCTCGGCACCGGCGGCGACCTGGGCGGCGCGGAAACCCTCCTCGGTGATGCGCCCGCCGTCGAAGAAGCGCATCGACAGGCTCACGCAGCCGACGCCGAAGGACTCGGCCACGCTGGGCACGCGGCCGCGGCCGAGGATCAGCTCGGTCGAGCGGCCGCCGATGTCGACCACCAGACGCGGCTCGTCGGCGGGCTGAAGGTGGGCCACGCCGGCGTAGAAT
>CAWBHE010000020.1:0-194295 GCA_963788635.1 uncultured beta proteobacterium
GCGGGCGGGGTCGCCCCTTCCTTGGCCTGCACGCGCGGCAGCAGCATCGCCATCATCCGGCCGGCGAGGTCGGGGTCGCGCCAGAACAGGAAGAAGGCCTGCTCGAACAATTCGCGGTGCTCGACGCGGTCGATGAAGCAGGCGGCGAGCGTGTCGTGGAAGTCGCGCTTCGATTCGAGCCCGGCGACCTGCAGTGCGGTCAGCGCGAGCTGGATCCGGTCGGTCCCCACCGGCAGCCCGGCCTGGCGCAGCACGCGGCCGAAATGCATGACGTTCTCGGCCAGGTGGCCGGGCAGGGAGTCGGGGGAGCGCAGCATTTCAGCGAAGCCGCTCGGCCGCGCGCGACCGGTCTCGGCCCGAAGCGGCCGTTGGCCGCTCCGGGCCAGGGCCGTTTCGCACGGCTCCCCCCGCCCCCTCCGCGAGGGGGCACCTGCATGACCGTCGGGTCCGGCCTCGCGGCCGGCGCGTCGTTCGAGGCGCTGCACGTACCCACAGCGCCGCCTGGCTCGAGAGTGGGTCGGCCTGAGGGCCGACTCGTCATCCGAGCTGGAGCCCCCTCGCGGAGGGGGCGCGGGGGAGCGGTGCAAGGGGCCGTTCGGCCCGGGGCGGCCAACGGCCGCTTCGGGCCGAAAGCCGACGCCTGCAGGGCGCAGAAGTCCATCTTGCTAGCCCAGTGACGCCCGCTGCACCTGTTCGAGGATGCGTGCGGCTTCGGAGCCCTGCACCTTGGCGATGTCGTCCTGGTACTTGAGCAGCACGCCCAGCGTGTCGTTGATCGTTTGCGGGTCGAGCACGACGGCGTCGAGTTCCATCAGCGCGCGCGTCCACTCGATCGTCTCGGCGATGCCGGGCAGCTTGTACAGCTCGATCTCGCGCAGCTTCTGCACGAAGGCGACGATCTGCTCGGCCAGTTTTTTCGGCGCACCGGGCACGCGGCGGGACAGGATCGCGGCCTCGCGTTCGGCGTCGGGGAAGCCGACCCAGTGGTACAGGCAGCGACGCTTGACGGCGTCGTGGATCTCGCGCGTGCGGTTGCTCGTCAGCACGACGATCGGGGGCGTGACGGCCTTCACGGTGCCGAACTCGGGGATCGTGATCTGGAAGTCGGACAGCACCTCGAGCAAGAAGGCTTCGAAGGGCTCGTCGGCGCGGTCGATCTCGTCGATCAGCAGCACCGGCGGCACCGGCTGCGCGGGGTCGATGGCCTGCAGCAGCGCACGACGGATCAGGAAGCGTTCGCTGAACAGTTCGTGGGCCAGCTGCTCGCGGTCCTTGCCTGCCGATTCGCCGAGGCGGATTTCGAGCATCTGGCGCGCGTAATTCCACTCGTAGGCGGCGCCGGCGAGGTCCAGCCCTTCATGGCATTGCAGGCGGATCAGCGGCCGGCCGAGCATCGTCGCCAGCGTCTTCGCGATCTCGGTCTTGCCGGTGCCGGGTTCGCCCTCGAGGAACAGCGGCCGCTGCAGCTTCAGCGCCAGGAAGACGGTCGTCGCCAGCGCGCGTTCGGGAACGTAGTCGAGCGCGAGCAGGCGTGCCGCGGTGTCGTCGATGCTGCTGGGGAGGGAGGTGTTGCTCACGAGGCGATTCTGGTCGATCAACGAAAAACGCCGCACCGAGGTGCGGCGTCGGCGGTGTCTGGCCGTGGCGTCAGCCGACCGCGCGCGCCGTCAGCACCGGGATCAGCGCCGCGCGGTACTCGGCCGAGCCGTGCAGGTCGCTGTTCAGTCCGTCGGCGCCGACCGTCACGCCGGCCAGCGCGGTGGCCGACCAGTTGGCGGTCAGCTTGGCTTCCAGTTCCTTGGCGCGGTAGACGCCGTTGGCACCGGCGCCGGTGATCGCCACCCGCACGCCGGCCGGGCCCTTGCTGACGAAGACGCCGACGATCGAGAAACGCGACGCCGGCTGCTTGAACTTCTGCCAGCCGGCTTTCTCGGGAACGGGGAAGCTGACCGCGGTGATGATCTCGGCGTCTTCGAGCGCGGTGGTGTAGATGCCGCGGAAGAAGTCGTCGGCGGCGATCGTGCGCTTGTTCGTGTGCACGGTGGCGCCCAGGCCCAGCACCGCGGCCGGGTAGCAGGCCGCAGGGTCGTCGTTGGCCAGGCTGCCGCCGATCGTGCCGCGGTTGCGCACCTGGCGGTCGCCGATGTGGCCGGCCAGGTCGGCCAGCGCGGGGATGGCCTTGCGCACCTCGGGCGAGGCGGCGACCGCGGCGTGGGTGGTGGCAGCGCCGATCGTGACCTTGCCGGCCTCGACCTTGATGCCTTTGAGCTCGGCGATGCCGGCCAGGTCGATCAGCGTCGCCGGAGCGGCCAGGCCGAGCTTCATCGACGCGAGCAGGCTCTGGCCGCCGGCCAGCAGCTTGGCGTCGTCCTGGGCGGCGGCGCGGGCCGCGTCGGCCACCGAGGCCGGGGTTTGGTAGGCGAAGGTTTGCATGTCTCGATTCTCCTGGGTTCAGCGCGCGGCCTGGAGGGCCTTCCACACATTGTGCGGGCTGGCCGGCATGACCATGTCCTTGACGCCGAGGGCGTGGCAGACGGCGTTGATGACGGCCGGCGGCGAGCCGATCGCGCCGGCCTCGCCGCAGCCCTTGACGCCGAGCGGATTGTGCGTGCACGGCGTGCCCTTCACCGTCTCGACGACGAAGTGCGGGAAGTCGTCGGCGCGCGGCATCGCGTAGTCCATGTAGCTGCCGGTCAGCAGTTGGCCCGATTCGGGGTCGTAGACGCAGTTCTCGATCAACGCCTGGCCGATGCCCTGGGCCAGCCCGCCGTGGACCTGGCCCTCGACGATCATCGGGTTGACGACGTTGCCGAAGTCGTCGCAGGCGGTGAAGCGGTCGACGCGGACGACGCCGGTCGCCGGATCGACCTCGACCTCGCAGATGTAGGTGCCGGCCGGGTAGGTGAAGTTGCTCGGGTCGTAGAAGGCGTTCTCGTTCAGGCCCGGCTCGAGCTTGTCGTGCGGGAAGTTGTGCGGCACGTAGGCGGTGAGCGAGACCTGCGCGAACGGCACCGACTTGTCGGTGCCGGCGACCTTGAAGCTGCCGTTTTCGAAGACCACGTCGCTGTCGGCGGCCTCCATCAGGTGGGCGGCGATCTTCTTGCCCTTGGCGATGACCTTGTCCAGCGCCTTGACGATCGCGGTGCCGCCGACGGCGAGCGAGCGGCTGCCGTAGGTGCCCATGCCGAACAGCACCTTGCCGGTGTCGCCATGCTCGATCGTGATGTCCTCGAGCGGGATGCCGAGCTTGTCGGCCACCACCTGCGCGAAGGTCGTCTCGTGGCCCTGGCCGTGGCTGTGGCTGCCGGTGAAGACGGTGACCTTGCCGGTCGGGTGCACGCGCACTTCGCCGGCCTCGAACAGCCCGGCGCGCGCGCCCAAGGCGCCGGCGATGCTGCTCGGCGCGATGCCGCAGGCCTCGATGTAGGCCGAGTAGCCGATGCCGCGCTTGAGCCCCTTGGCCGCGCTGGCCGCCTTGCGCGCCTCGAAGCCGGCGACGTCGGCGAGCTCGATCGCGCGCTTCATCGTCGCCTCGTAGTCGCCGGTGTCGTAGGTCAGGCCCACGGGGGTGGCGTAGGGGAAGGTCCTGACGAAGTTGCGCCGGCGCAGTTCGGCGGGGTCGATGCCGAGCTGGCGCGCCGCCGTCTCGACGATGCGCTCCACCGTGTAGGTGGCCTCGGGCCGGCCGGCGCCGCGGTAGGCGTCGACCGGCGCGGTGTTGGTGAACACCGCGTTGACGGTGCAGCAGATCTTCGGCGTCGCGTACTGGCCGGCGAGCAGCGTCGCGTACAGGATGGTCGGCACCGCGGTGGCGAAGGTGCTCAGGTAGGCACCCAGGTTGGCGGTGGTGTTGACGCGCAGGCCGAGGAACTTGCCGTCCTTGTCCAGCGCCAGCTCGGCGGTGGTCAGGTGGTCGCGGCCATGGGCGTCGGAGAGGAAGGACTCCGAGCGCTCGGCGGTCCACTTGATCGGCCGACGCAGCTGCTTGCTCGCCCAGACCAGCGCCGTCTCCTCGCCGTAGAGGAAGATCTTGCTGCCGAAGCCGCCGCCGACGTCGGGCGCGACGACGCGCATCTTGTGCTCGGGAATGCCGAGCACGAAGGCGCACATCAGCAGCCGCTCGACGTGCGGGTTCTGGTTCGCCACGTACAGCGTGTACTCGTCGCTGGACGGGTTCCAGTGCGCGTTCGCCGCGCGCGGCTCGATCGCGTTCGGCACCAGCCGGTTGTTGCGGAAGGTCAGCGTCGCGACATGGGCGGCGCCCTTGAACGCGGCGTCGGTGCCGTCCTTGTCGCCGATCTGCCACTGGTAGCAGCGGTTGTCCGGCGCTTCGTCGTGCACGGCAGCCGGTGCGCGTGTTCGCGGTGGCGATGTCGATCACCGCCGGCAACACCTCGTAGTCGACCTCGATCAGGTCGCGCGCGGTGCGCGCCTGCTCGAGCGTCTCGGCGACCACCAATGCGACGCGGTCACCGACGTAGCGCACCTTGCCGTCGGCCAGGATCGGGTGGCGCGGCTCCTTCATCGGCGTGCCGTCGATGTTGTTGATCAGCCATCCGCAGGGCAGTCCGCCGACGGCCTTGAAATGTTCGCCGGTGAAGATGCCGAGCACGCCCGGCGCCTTCGCAGCGGCCGCGGTGTCGATCGACTTGATCTTCGCGTGCGCGTGCGGGCTGCGCAGGAAGGCGGCGTAGGTCTGCCCCTGCAGCGTGATGTCGTCGGTGTACTGGCCGTTGCCGGTGAGGAAGCGCGCGTCTTCGCGACGCAGGACGCTCTGGCCGATGAAACCCTGTCTTGCGTTCATGTCTGCTCCTGAATTTGGAGCCACCGGGCCGCCGGCGGCGTCCGCCCCCCGAGGGGGCGAATCCGCTCGGGCCGGCCCGGCGGCGGATTAGGCCATCGCCTTGGTGGCCGCCGCGGCTTGCGTCACGGCCTTGACGATGTTCTGGTAGCCGGTGCAGCGGCACAGGTTGCCTTCCAGGCCTTCGCGGACCTTGGCTTCGGTGCTGCAGTCGTGGTGTTTCACGAGGTCGATCGCGCTCATCACCATGCCCGGGGTGCAGAAGCCGCACTGCAGACCGTGGCACTGGTTGAAGGCCGCCTGCATCGGGTGCAGCGTGCCGTCGGTGGCGGCGACGCCCTCGATCGTCGTCACCTGCCGGCCGGCGGCCTGGCTGGCGAGCATGTTGCAGCTCTTCACCGCGTGCCCGTCCAGGTGCACGGTGCAGGCACCGCACTGCGCGGTGTCGCAGCCGACATGGGTGCCGGTCAGGTGGAGCTGCTCGCGCAGGAATTCGACGAGCAAGGTCTGCGGCGCCACGTCTCGCGAGACGCTCTTGCCGTTGACGGTGAGGGTGATCTGGGCCATGCCGCGGGTCTCCTGGGTGGGGATTCGCCGCCCACGAGCGGGCGACCGGATTGTTCTGTGGGGTTCAGGATAGGCCAAGGCCCTCGCGATGCATCAGGGAAACCGCGCATGTACCGGGACGGTACAGCGCCGCGGGCGGCCGCCGCGGCGGAGATCGGCGCGGCCTCAGCGCAGCCGATCGTCGCCGTCGCGGCGCGGGAACCAGCGCGCGATCATCTCGGCGGCGCGTTCGCGCCCGCCCAGGCCGAAGGCCAGCGCGAGCGCGAGCACGACACCGGCGAGCAGGATCAGGAAAGTCTGCTGGATCAGCCCGCCGCCGATGTCCAGGTAGTCGATCGCCAGCAGCAGCACGAACACCAGGATGCCGTAGCGCGTGAAGCGGCCGAGCAGTTCGCCATCGGCGATCTCCGCGCCGCGGCAATAGCCCTGCACCGCGTTGCCGACGAAGCGCGAGAAGTAGCTGCCGAACACCACCACCAGCAGCGCGACCAGCACGCGCGGCACGAACAGCAGCACGCGGCCGAGCAGGTCGGTGACCTGGGTCAGCCCGAGGCTGTTGAAGGCGATGATCAGCGACGCCAGCAGCACCAGCAGGTAGACGATCCAGCCGAACAGCGCGCTGGTGTCTCTGTCGCTGCCGCCCTGCTGCACGAAGGCGTCGACGCCCGAGCGCTCGGTCAGCACGTGGAAGTTGAGCGCGTGCAAGGCCTTCACGACGCCCAGCCGCAAGGCCTTGGCGAGCAGCCAGCCGACGACGAGCACCCCGGCGGCGACCGCCAGCCGCGGCAGGAACGCGCCGGTGGCCTGCAGAAAACCGCGCAGCGGTTCGAGCACGACGTCGATGTTGTCCATGGTTCAGCTCCAGTCGTCGTTCGGGTTTTGCCGCTGGCTGCGGGCGGTGAGTGCGGCCAGACAAGTCAGTGCGGCGCCGACGTTCTGCGGCCGCTGGTCGAGCTCATGGTCCAGCGCGCGCAGCGCGGACTGCAGTTCGAACAACGCAAGCCAGGGTCGCGCGGCGGCGAAGGCGGCGGCGTCCGGGTACAGGCCGGCGTCGACCGCCGCCGCCGCATAGCTCTGCACGACGGCTTCGCGCACGCGCTGCAGCCAGTGGCGGGCCAGCGGCGTCAGGCGTTCGGCGTCGGCCGCGCCATGCGCTGCGCGGGCCAGCGCCTCGTGGCGGGCGGCATCGAGCGACATCAGCAGACCGGCCACGTCGCGCAGCGCGCAGTCCTTGGCGCGTTGCTCGGCCAGAGGGCGCTGCGCGTCGCCGGCGAAGCCGGCGATCACGAAGTCGTCGCGGCTGAGCAGGATCCGGCCCAGGTGCAGGTCGCCATGCAGCCGGGTCTTGGCGCCGCGCCAGGGGTGGCGCTCGGCCAGTTCGACGATGCGCTGCAGGGCCGGTGCGGCGGCGAGTACCGCGTCGGCCAGCCGCGCCGGCGCGTCGACCCAGGCGCTGCGTGCGCCGTCCAGTCGTGCCAGCGTGCGCTGGCAGGCCTGGCGCACCGCGTCGCTCCAGGCGGCGCAGTCCGCGGCGAGTGCCGGCTCGGGGTCGAACGCTGGCGTGCCGGTGCGGCGCGCGAGCGCCGCGTGCAGCTCGGCCACCCGGCGCGCGAGCAAGCGCAGCTGCGGCAGCATCGGCTCGACCTCGTCGGCCAACCCGTGCCCAGGCTCGCCCGTTGCGCCGGGCAGGCCATGCAGGGTCTGCGTCTCGAGCAGGCGTGCCAGTTGCTCGACGGTGAAGTTCCAGGCATTGCCCTGGCCGAGGACCTGCGCGCGCAGCTGCAGCAGCGGCCAGCACGTGCCATCCGTCGCACGAAAGCTCAGGCTGCCGGCCAGCGGCACGCCATGCGCGTAGCCGGCGACGTCGGTCAGAAAGCGGCCGATCTCGGCTTCCGCGTCGATCCCGGGTTGCAGCCGTCGCCACGCCTTCACGAACAGGCGCTCGCCGAGCAGGCAGGCCGAATGTCCGCCCGCCGCCAGGCGGTGCAGCGGCAGCGGGCCGGCCAGCGCATCGCCGACGATGTCGGCGAAGGCCGCGCCGGGCTCGAAGATCAGCGTGCCGCCGTCGGTGCGCAACTCGAGGCCCTGGCCGATCGCGCCGACCAGCGCGTGCCAGAAGTCGGCGTCGCCGGTCGCGTCGGCCAGCCAGCCCATGGCCGCCTGCTGGCGCACCTTGGCCACCGCCAGCGGGCCCAGCGCGCGCGTCCGTTCCTCGCCATGTTCGTCGTCTTCGAAAGCGATCGCCAGCGGCATGAACAGGCGCTGCGGCGCCGGCGGACCTTCGGTGTCGGCCAGCGCCAGCAGCCACGACTGGCGGCCCGACTGCAGCATCGCGTGCTCGGCCAGCCGCACGCGCGCCGGCAGCTCGGCCTCCGGTCCGTACCAGCGCTGGCGCTGCACGAAGCGCGGCAGCAGCGCGCGCTCGAGCTGGACGCGCGTCTTGTCGGCCATCGAGATGCGCCAGGGCACGACGCGGCTGCGGAAGAAGCTGTTCCAGCCGTCGAACAGCACCAGCACCGGCAGGTCCTCGACGGCCAGCCGTTCGGCATGCCAGCTCGGCGGCTCGACGTCGGTGGCCAGCCGGAACCAGAAGAAGCCGTGCGCCGGCAGCGTGAGCAGGTAGGGCAGGGTGCCGACCGGCGGGAACGCGTTGCGCCCGAGCAGTTCGACCGGCACCCGGCCCTTCCAGGCGCCGAGTTCGAGCTCGACCGGCTGCGCGCTGCGCGCGAGGTTGGCCACGCACAAGATGACGTCGTCCTCGTGCTCGCGGATGTAGGCCAGCACCTTGCGGTTGCCCGGGTGCAGCATCGTGAACTGGCCGCGGCCGAAGGCGTGGCTGCCGGCGCGCACGGCGAGCATGCGCCGGGTCCAGTTCAGCAGCGACGAGGGCTCGCGCGACTGCGCCTCGACGTTGACCGCTTCGTAGCCATAGATCGGGTCCTGGATCGGTCGGCAGCACCAGCCGTTGCGGGTCGGCGCGCGAGAAGCCTCCGTTGCGGTCGCTCGTCCACTGCATCGGCGTGCGCACGCCGTCGCGGTCGCCGAGGAAGATGTTGTCGCCCATGCCGATCTCGTCGCCGTAGTACAGCACCGGCGTGCCCGGCATCGACAGCAGCAGGCTGTTCATCAGCTCGATGCGCGCGCGGTCGTTCTCGAGCAGCGGCGCCAAGCGCCGGCGGATGCCCAGGTTGATGCGCGCGCGCGCATCGGCGGCGTACATCCGGACCATGTAGTCGCGCTCCTTGCTGGTCACCATCTCGAGCGTCAGCTCGTCGTGGTTGCGCAGGAACACCGCCCACTGGCAGTTGGCCGGGATCTCCGGCGTCTGCGCCAGGATCTCGACCACCGGGTGCCGGTCTTCCTGCGCGATCGCCATGTACATGCGCGGCATCAGCGGGAAGTGGTACGCCATGTGGCATTCGTCGCCGTCGCCGAAGTACTCGCGCACGTCCTCGGGCCACATGTTGGCCTCGGCGAGCAGCAGCCGGCCCGGGTAATGGGCGTCGACATGGGCGCGGATCGCCTTGATCACGGCGTGCGTCTCGCGCAGGTTCTCGTTGTTCGTGCCGTCGCGCTCGATCAGGTAGGGAATCGCGTCGAGGCGGAAGCCGTCGATGCCCAGCTCGAGCCAGAAGTCCATCGTGCGCAGCACCGCCTGCAGCACCGCCGGGTTGTCGAAGTTCAGGTCGGGCTGGTGGCTGAAGAAGCGGTGCCAGAAGTACTGCCCGGCCACCTCGTCCCAGGTCCAGTTGGACTTCTCGGTGTCGGTGAAGATGATGCGCGTGCCGGCATAGCGGTTCGGATCGTCGCTCCAGACGTAGAAGTCGCGCTCGGCCGAGCCGCTGGGCGCGCGGCGCGCGGCCTGGAACCAGGGGTGTTCGCTCGACGTGTGGTTGACGACCAGCTCGGTGATCACGCGCAGCCCGCGCGCATGCGCGTCGGCGACGAAGCGGCGCACGTCGGCCAGCGTGCCGTAGGCCGGGTGCACGCCCTCGTAGTCGCTGACGTCGTAGCCGTCGTCGCGCAGCGGCGACGGGTAGAAGGGCAGCAGCCAGATCGTGTTGACGCCCAGCGACTGCACGTGGTCGAGCCGTTCGGTCAGGCCGCGGAAGTCGCCGATGCCGTCGCCGTCGGCGTCGGCGTAGGCCTTGATGTGCAGCTCATAGATGACCGCGTCCTTGAACCAGAGCGGGTCGGGGGCGGGGCGGTCGTCGCGGGCCGCGGGATCGGTGTCGGCGTGAGGACCTGCGGCAGGCGGCGGTCCGCCGTGCGGGGCCGGCGCCTCGGGCAAGGGAGATCCTGTGTCGGGCATGCCCGAGTGTTGACCAATCGGGCGGACCTGTGAACCCCGCCTCGCCCGCGGCCGGGCGCGGGGCGAGGTCTCTCGGCCCGGCCCGTGCCCGGCGCGTCAGTTGGAGACGGCGCGAACCTCGTCCAGCGTGGTCACGCCGGCGAGCACCTTCTCGATGCCGTCCTGGCGCAGCGTGCGCATGCCTTCGCTCAAGGCCTGGCGCTGCAACTCCTCGGCGCGCGCGCCGGACTGGATCATCTGGCGCAGCGGGCGCGAGATGGTCATCAGCTCGTGGATGCCGGCACGGCCGCGCCAGCCGCTGCGGTCGCACTTGGGGCAGCCGCCGGCCGCGTGCAGCGTCAGCCTGCCGTCGCTGCCGAAGCGCTGCATCCAGCCGGCGAGCACCGCGTCGTCGGCGGGCACGCCCTCGGCGTCCCCCATCGCGTGGCGGTGGTCGTGCAACAACTCGTCGACCTCCTCGGCACTCGCGGCGCGAGCGACGCGGCAGTCCGGACAGAGCCGACGCACCAGCCGCTGGGCGAGCACGGCGAGCAGCGCATCGGCGAAGTTGAACGGGTCCATGCCCATGTCGAGCAGACGCGTCACCGTCTCCGGCGCGCTGTTCGTGTGCAGCGTCGAGAGCACCAGGTGACCGGTGAGCGAGGCCTCGATCGCCATCTGCGAGGTCTCCTTGTCGCGGATCTCGCCGACCATCACGACGTCGGGGTCGGCGCGCAGGAACGCGCGCAGCGCCTTCGCGAAGGTCCAGTCGATCTTCGGGTTGACCTGCACCTGGCGCAGCCCGGCCTGGGTGATCTCGATCGGGTCCTCGGCGGTCCAGATCTTGCGGTCCGGGGTGTTGATGTAGCCGAGCGCCGAATGCAGCGTCGTCGTCTTGCCCGAGCCGGTGGGGCCGACGCACAGGAACATGCCATAGGGCCGGTCGACCGCCGCCTTCAGCCGCTCCAGGTTGGTCGGGCTGAGGTTGAGCTTGTCCAGCGGCAGCGGCTTGGCCGACGCGAGCAGGCGCAGCACCGCGTCCTCGAGGCCGCTGTGGGTCGGGATCGTCGCGACGCGCAGCTCGAGCTTCATGCCCTGCACGTACTTGCCGAAGTTGATCTTGCCGTCCTGCGGCTTGCGGCGCTCGCTGATGTCGAGGTCGCACATGATCTTGATGCGCGCGATCAGCGCGCTGCGGTAGGTGTGCGGCAGCTCGAGGTAGGGCCGCATCTGGCCGTCCTTGCGGAAGCGGATGCGCACCTTCTCGCGCCCGGGCTGGGTCTCGATGTGGATGTCGGACACGCCCTGCGCCTGCGCCTCCAGGATCATCGAGTTGATCAGCCGCACGAGCGAGTTGTCGGACTGCTCGATCGCCGGCTCGTCGTTCTCGCCGACCTTGGCGTCGTTGGAGTTCTGCTGCTCCAGCGTGGCGAGCAGCTTGCCGGCGTCCTCGGACTCGAACTCGATCGATGCGGCCGAGTCGGCCGTCGCGCGCGCCATCGGGTCGACGGCGCCGAAGCGCTCGTAGGCGGCGGTGGTCGCCTCGGCCAGCAGGCCGGTACGCGCCAGCACCGGCACGATCTTGCACTCGGCGGCGAACTCCAGCTCGTCGATCAGCGCACCGCGCGACGGGTCCTCGAGCGCCACCACCAGGCGGCCGCCGTGCAGCATCAGCGGCAGCGCGGGCAGCCGACTCGCCAGCGCGTAGGGCACACGGCGCGCGGCCTCGGCCTCGACCGGGAACTGGGCCACGTCGACCAGCGGGTAGCCCATCTTGCGCGCCAGCGCGGTCTGCAGATCCTGGCGCGAGACGTAACCCTTGCGCACCAGCAACTCGCCGAGCGCGACGCCGCGCTCGGCCTTCTGCTGCGCGAGCGCGTCGTCGAGCTGGGCCGGCGTGATGTAGCCCAGCGCGATCAGCGCCTCGCCGATGCGCACCATCGGCATCCTGGCCTGCTCGTCGATCGCCGCGGCCAGTTCCTCGGACGTGATGATCTGCTTGACGAGCAGCATGTCGCCGAGCTTGCGCGAGCGCAGTTCGCGCTGTTCGGCCAGCGCGCCGTCGACCTGCTCCGGCGTCGCCGCGCTCTGCTCGACGAGGGCCTCGCCGATGCGCAGGCCGACCGTGGCGCGGTCGTAGGCGGCGCGCGGGATGAAGCTGCGCCGCACGCTGCCGGCAAGGTCGAGGGGCTCGAAGATGAACAGGCCGTGGTCGGTTTCCTGGTGGCCGACGGTCAGGCCTTCGAACAGCGTGTCGCCGTGGCGCGACACCGTGAACGGCAGCGCCGGACGCTGCGCGAGCAGTTCGGCCGTGGCCTGCCCGCCGCAGGACGGCAGCGCGTGCAGCGGCTGCAGCAGGCGCAGCCGGCGGAACTGCTCGAAGCGCAGCGTGACCGGCGAGCGCGACGGTGCGACGCGCAGCTGCAGCAGCCGGCGGCCGGGGTCGAACAGCACCAGCCGGCCCATCATCGACTTGCCGTTCAGGCCTTCGACCTCGCAGGCATCGGGCAGGGTCGGCGCCGTCGGCGCCGGATAGCAGGGCAGGGCCGGCGTCGGCCAGGCAAAACCCGGGCTGCGCTCCGGTGTCGCTGGCGCAGCGGGCTCGCCCCCCTCTGGGGTCACCAGCGACAGCGGCGGCATGGACAGGTCGGACATGGCACTTCCTCGGATTCGGGCGCAGACGCGACGATGCCCGTCTTCACGGCCCTTGCGCTGGCGATCCTAGGCGCGCGTGCCGGCGGTGCATGCGCGGAAGTAAGTGGTGTTCCGGCCGCTGATCGTGCGCGCCGGCGTCTCAGCCGCGCATCTGCTGCGGCAGCCAGGTGACGATTTGCGGGAAGGCGTAGATCAGCGCAACCGCGGCGATCATCAGGAAGAAGAAGGGCAGGGTCACGCGCGCGATCCAGCCGATCTCGCGCCCGGTCATGCCCTGGAGCACGAACAGGTTGAAGCCCACCGGCGGCGTGATCTGCGCCATCTCGACGACGAGCACGACGAAGATGCCGAACCACAGCGGGTCGATGCCGGCCTTCTGCACCGTGGGCAGGATCACGCCCATCGTCAGCACGACCATCGAGATGCCGTCGAGGAAGCAACCGAGCACGACGTAGAACACGAGCAGCGCGGCGAGCAGGTGGAACCGGGTCAGGCCGAGCGAGCCTATCCATTCGGCCAGGTGGCGCGGCAGGCCGATGTAGCCCATCGCCAGCGTCAGGAACGCGGCGCCGGCCAGGATCAGCGCGATCATGCAGTACAGCCGGGTGCCGCCGAGCAGCGACTCCTTGAAGGTCTGCCAGCTCAAGGCGCCCTGCACGGCCGAGATGACGAGCGAGCCCAGCACGCCGATCGCCGCTGCCTCGGTGGCGGTGGCGACGCCCGAGTAGATGCTGCCCAGCACCGCGGCGATGAGCAGCAGGACCGGGATCAGGTGGCGCGACTCGTGCAGCTTGCCTTTGAGGCTGAAATGGGTGTCCGCCGGCGGCACCTGGTCCGGGTGGCGCAGCCCCCAGACGACGAGGTAGCCCGAGAACAGCAGCGCGAGCAGGATGCCCGGCAGCACGCCGGCGATGAAGAGCTGGGCGATCGAGACATCGGCGCTGACGCCGTAGACGATCATGATGATCGACGGCGGGATCAGCAGCCCCAGCGTGCCGGCGCCGGCGAGCGAGCCGATGCTGATGCCGTCCGGATAGCCGCGCTTTTTCAGCTCGGGCAGGCTCATCTTGCCGATCGTCGCGCAGGTCGCGGCGCTGGAGCCCGAGACCGCGGCGAAGATCGCGCAGCCGACCACGTTGACATGCAGCAGCCGGCCCGGCAGCGACTGCATCCACGGCGCCAGGCCGCGGAACATGTCGCGGCTGAGCCGGGTGCGGAACAGGATCTCGCCCATCCAGACGAACAGCGGCAGCGCGGTCAGCGTCCAGCTCGACGCCGAGCCCCAGATCGTGACCGCCATCGCGTCGCCGGCCGGGCGCGAACTGAACAGCTGCATCGCGACCCAGGCCACGCCGGACAGCGTCAGGCCGATCCAGACGCCGCTGCCCAGGATCAGGAACAGCGTCGCGATGAGCAGACCGGTGACGGCGAGATCGGACATGGTGGGCGCCGGCAGGAGCTATTCGTTGTGCAGCATCTCGTCGCTGGCGACCGCGACGCGTTTGCCGCGAAGCTCGAGCACCAGCTCGTCGATGAAGGCGATGGCCAGGACCGCGGTGCCGGCGGCCATCGCCAGTTGCGGGATCCACAGCGGGGTCGCGTCGTTGGCGGTCGAGACGTCGTCGAACTGCCAGGACTGCCAGACCAGCCGCGCGCTGTACCAGGCGAAGAGCAGCGCCAGCGCGCTGGCGGCGGCCAGCGCCCAGATCTCGAGCGCGCGCCGCGGCCGGCCCTTCAGCGCCGACAGCAGCAGCGTGACGCGGATGTGCTCGCCATTCTTCAGCGTGTGCGCCAGCGCCAGGAAGCCGGCCGCCGGCCATCAGGTAGCCGGCGTAGGCGTCGGTGCCCGGCACCATGAAGTGCAGCTCGCGGCTGACGATGGACAGCAGCACCATCGCGAGCAGGCCGACCATGCACAGCGCGGCCAGCCAGGCCGCGCCGTCGTAGAGCCCGTCGAGCAGCCGGCGTGGGCCCGAGCGATCGCTCACTTGCGGTAGGCGTCGATCAGCTGCTGGCCTTCGGGGCCGGCCTTGGTCAGCCATTCCTTGAGCATCACCTGGCCGACCTTTTCCAGGTCGGCCTTCAGCTGCGGCGACGGCGGCAGGATCTGCATGCCGTTCTTCTTCAGCAGCTCCAGGTATTCGCTGTTCTTCTGCTTCGACAGCGCCCAGCCGCGTGTCTCGGCTTCGGCACCGGCCTTCAGCACGGCGGCCTGGGTCGGCTTGTCGAGCGCTTCGAAGGCCGCCTTGTTGACGATCACCGCGTTCTTCGGCAGCCAGGCCTGGGTGTCGTAGAAGTACTTGAGCTGCTCGTAGGTCTTGGTGTCGTAGCCGGTCGCGCCCGAGGACATGTAGCTCTGCACGACGCCGGTGGCCATCGCCTGGCTCAACTCGGCGGCCTGCACCGTGACCGGCTGCGCCCCCACCAGCTCGGCGATGCGCGCGGTGGCCGGGCTGTAGGCGCGCCACTTGATGCCCTTCAGGTCGGCCGCGCTCGCGATCGGCTTGTTGACGTAGATGCCTTGCGGCGGCCACGGCACCGAGTACAGCAGCATCATCCCCTGCTCGGCGAGCTTCTTCTCGAGCAGCGGCTTCTGCGCCTGGTACAGCTTCGCGGCGGCGTCGTAGCTGTCGGCCAGGAAGGGCAGGCCGTCGGCGCCGTAGATCGGCCATTCGTTCTGGAAGTTGGCGAGCAGGATCTCGCCGATCTGCGCCTGCCCGCCCTGCACCGCGCGCTTGATCTCCGGGGCCTTGAACAACGACGCGTTCGCGTGCACGGTGATCTTCAGCTTGCCGCCGCTGTCCTTGGCGACGTCGGCGGCGAACTGGGTGAGGTTCTCGGTGTGGAAGTTGCCGGCCGGGTAGGCGGCGGGCAGGTCCCATTTGGCCTGCGCCTGGGCGGCGACGGTGACGGCAAGCAGCGCGGCGGTGGCGAGCAGGGCGGGCAGCGGTTTCATCGGGTCTCCGGGAAACGGGGTTGGATCAGACCACAAGCATGCGGTGTGCCACGCGCGGCGTTGATCGGGGTTTGCCGCAGGACGGTTCTGCCGTGGTCCGCGCTATCGCGCCGACCTGCGAAGATGTCGGCTGACGCGGCGCAGCGGTGGTGCGCTCGCCTGGACAGGACCCTCTCGATGACTCTCGACGACCGACGTTGGCAATTTTGGATCGACCGTGGCGGCACCTTCACCGACATCGTCGGCCGCGCACCGGACGGCGCGCTGCGCACGCTGAAGCTGCTGTCCGAAAACCCGGAGCAGTACGCCGACGCGGCGGTCGAAGGCATCCGGCGGCTGCTCGGCCTGCGCCTGGGCGAGCCGATCACGCCCGAGCGCGTGGATTGCGTGAAGATGGGCACCACGGTGGCGACGAACGCGCTGCTCGAGCGCAAGGGCGACCGCACGCTGCTCGTCACGACGCAGGGTTTTCGCGACGCGCTGCGCATCGCCTACCAGGCGCGGCCGCGCCTGTTCGACCGCCACATCGTGCTGCCCGAGCTGCTCTACGAGCGTGTCGTCGAGGCGCAGGAACGCGTCGATTCGGCGGGCCAGGTGCTGCAGCCGCTGGACGAGGCGGCGCTCGCGCGCGAGTTGCAGGCCGCGTTCGATGCCGGCATCCGCTCGGCCGCGATCGTCTTCATGCATGGCTGGCGTTTCGGCGCGCACGAGGCGGCGGCGGCGCGGCTCGCGCGCGGCGTCGGCTTCACCCAGGTCAGCGTCTCGCACGAGGTCAGCCCGCTGATGAAGCTGGTCTCGCGCGGCGACACGACGGTGGTCGACGCCTACCTGTCGCCGATCCTGCGCCGCTACGTCGACCGGGTCGCGCAGCAGATGCCCGGCGTGCGCCTGTTCTTCATGCAGAGCAGCGGCGGCCTGACCGAGGCGCACCATTTCCAGGGCAAGGACGCGATCCTCTCCGGGCCGGCCGGCGGCATCGTCGGCATGGTGCGCACCGCGGTCGCGGCCGGTCACGAGCGCGTGATCGGCTTCGACATGGGCGGCACCAGCACCGACGTCAGCCACTACGCGGGCGAGTTCGAGCGCGCGTTCGAGACCCAGGTCGCCGGCGTGCGCATGCGCGCACCGATGATGAGCATCCACACCGTCGCCGCCGGCGGCGGCTCGATCCTGCAGTTCGACGGCGCGCGGCTGCGCGTCGGCCCCGAAAGCGCCGGCGCCAACCCCGGCCCGGCGAGCTACCGGCGCGGCGGGCCGCTGGCCACGACCGACGCCAACGTGCTGCTGGGCAAGATCCAGCCCGCGTACTTCCCGCGCGTGTTCGGACCGGGTGCGAACGAGCCACTGGACCGCGACGGCGTGGTCGCCCGGTTCGAGGCGCTCGCCGCGCGCGTGGCCGAAGCCACCGGCCGCGCCACCTCGCCCGAGTCGCTGGCCGAAGGCTTCGTCCAGATCGCGGTGCAGAACATGGCCAACGCGATCAAGCGCATCTCGGTCGCGCGCGGCTACGACGTCACCCAGTACACGCTGCAATGCTTCGGCGGCGCCGGCGGCCAGCATGCCTGCCTGGTCGCCGACGCGCTGGGCATGACGCGCGTCTTCGTGCACCCGCTCGCCGGCGTGCTGAGCGCCTACGGCATGGGTCTGGCGGACCAGATCGCGATGCGCGAGGCGGCGGTCGAGGCGCCGCTGGACGCCGCCGGACTCGCCGCGGCCGAGGCCCGGCTCGCCGAGATCGGCGCCGCGGCGGTGGACGAGCTGGTCGAGCAGGGCGTCGCGCGCGAAGCGGTCGAGCTGCGTCGGCGCGTCCACCTGCGCTACCAGGGCACCGACACCGCGCTCGTCGTGCCGTTCGGCGACCTGGACGCGCTGCGGCGCGAGTTCGAGGCCGGCTACCGGCAGCGTTTCGCTTTCCTGATGCCCGGCCGCGGGCTGGTCATCGAGGCGGTGTCGGTCGAGGCCGTGGGAGCCGGCGAACGCTACGAGGCCGCGGCCACTGCGGGCGAGCCGACCGCCCACGCGCCGGCGGCCCACGCGCGGGTGGGCATGTACTGCGAGGGCTGGCGCGACGCCGGGCTGTTCGTGCGCGAGTCGCTGCAGCCCGGCGCCGTCATCGACGGCCCGGCGATCGTCGCCGAGCGCAACGCGACCACGGTGGTCGAGCCCGGCTGGCGCGCCCGGCTCACCGCCGCCGGTCCGATCGAGCTGACGCGCGTGCAGCCGCGCGCGACCGGGCACGCGATCGGCACCGAGGCCGATCCGGTGATGCTGGAGGTGTTCAACAACCTGTTCATGAACATCGCCGAGCAGATGGGTCTGCGGCTGCAGAACACCGCCTACTCGGTGAACATCAAGGAGCGGCTGGACTTCTCGTGCGCGCTGTTCGACGCCGAGGGCCAGCTCATCGCCAACGCGCCGCACATGCCGGTGCACCTGGGTTCGATGAGCGAGAGCATCAAGACCGTGATCGCGCGCAACCCGTCGATGCGCGAGGGCGATGTCTACGTGCTCAACGACCCGTACCACGGCGGCACGCATCTGCCCGACGTCACCGTCGTGACACCGGTGTATCTCGATGTCCCCACGCTCCCTTCGGTCGCTGCCCCCGAGGGGGCGTGTCCCGGCCCGGGGAACCCGGATCCGGGACGCTCGCCGCGACGCGCGCCCAGCTTCTTCGTGGCCTCGCGTGGCCACCATGCCGACATCGGCGGCAGCACGCCGGGCTCGATGCCGCCGTTCAGCAGGACCATCGCCGAAGAAGGCGTGCTGTTCGACAACTTCCTGCTCGTGCGCGACGGCGCGATGCGCGAAAGCGATCTGCGGGCGCAACTGGGCAGTGGCGACTTCCCGGCCCGCAACCCGGACCAGACCATCGCCGACTTGCGCGCGCAGATCGCGGCCAACGAGAAGGGCGTGCAGGAGCTGCGCGCGATGGTCGCGCAGTTCGGCCGCGCGACGGTCGCCGCCTACATGCAGCACGTGCAGGACAACGCCGAGGAATCGGTGCGCCGCGTGATCACTGCGCTGAAGGACGGCGCGTTCACCTTGCCGCTCGACAACGGTGCGCGCATCGTCGTCAAGGTCACGGTGGATGCACCGGCGACGCGCGGCGACGATCGACTTCAGCGGCACCAGCGATCAGCTGCCGAACAACTTCAACGCGCCGAAGGCGGTCACGATGGCCGCCGTGCTCTACGTGTTCCGAACCCTGGTCGACGACGACATCCCGCTCAACGCCGGCTGCCTGAAGCCATTGCAGGTGATCGTGCCCGAAGGCTGCATGCTCAACCCGCGGCCGCCGGCGGCGGTGGTGGCCGGCAACGTCGAGACCTCGCAATGCGTGACGAATGCGCTCTACGGCGCGCTCGGCGTGATGGCTTCGGGCCCGTGCACGATGAGCAACTTCACCTTCGGCAACGACACCCACCAGTACTACGAGACGATCAGCGGCGGCTCCGGCGCCGGGCCGGACTTCGCCGGCACCAGCGTCGTGCAGACCCACATGACGAACTCGCGCCTGACCGACCCCGAGGTGCTCGAATTCCGCTTCCCGGTGCGGCTGGACAGCTACGCCATCCGCGCCGGATCCGGCGGTGCCGGCCAGTGGCGCGGCGGCGACGGCGGCGTGCGTCGGGTGCGCTTCCTCGAGCCGATGACGGCGTCGATCCTCAGCAACGGCCGCGTCGTGCCGGCCTTCGGCATGGCCGGCGGCAGCGCCGGCGCGCTGGGCGTGAACCGCATCGAACGCGCCGACGGGCGGCAGGAGCGGCTGGGCCACATCGGATCGGCCGAGATGGCGCCCGGCGACGTGTTCGTGATCGAGACGCCGGGCGGTGGGGGCTGGGGGCCGCCGCCTGCAGAGCCGGCACCGCCGAACTAGACGCGATCCGCGGACCGGGCGCACGCGGCTTCACAATGCCGTTCCATGAGCGATGCCGAACCCACCCTGCTGCTGACCGGTTTCGAGCCCTTCGGCGGCGGGGTCGTCAACCCGTCGTGGCAGGTGGCGCGAGGCATTGGCGGGCGAGCGGATCGTCGGCCACCGCGTCGAGGTGCGCGAGCTGCCCTGCGTGTTCGGTGGCGCGCTGGCCGTGCTGGACGAGGCGCTGGCGCGGCACCGTCCGCGCCTGGTGCTGGCACTCGGCCAGGCCGGCGGGCGCTGCGATCTGTCGATCGAGCGCATCGCGATCAATGTCGACGACGCGCGCATTGCCGACAATGCCGGGCGCCAGCCGATCGACGAGCCGGTGATCGCCGGCGCGCCGGCGGCCTTCTTCAGCAGCCTGCCGATCAAGGCGATGGTCGCCGCGCTGCGCGCGGCCGGCCTGCCGGCTTCGGTGTCGCAGAGCGCCGGCACCTTCGTCTGCAACCATGTCTTCTATGGGTTGATGCAGCGCCTGCAGGCGAGCCCCGGCGCCCGCGGCGGCTTCATGCATCTGCCGCTGCTGCCGGAACAGGCGGCGCGCCAGCCGGGCAGCGCCTGCCTGCCGCTGGCGACGATGGTCGACGGCGTGCGCATCGCGCTCGCCGTGGCACTGTCCACGCGGCTCGACTTGCGCGCGAGCGGCGGCAGCGAGGCCTGATCAGCGCTCCGGCGGCGCGTCGCTCTCCGACTCGGCGTACCGCTGCCAGCGCCCGACCGCGCTGCGCATCAGGCGGACCTGGCGCACGAAGGGTGGGCAGTACTTGCAGATCAGCAGGTGGAAGTGCAGGCCGAACCATTCGGCGCGAGACAGGCTGCGGTCCTCGCCCTCGAGGACGAGGCGGGTTGCATCGCGGCAAGTGAGGTCGAACAGCATGGTGTCAGGGGCTCGCGTGGTGGTCGAACCAGCCCTGTTGCAGGCAGTCGCGCAAGCGCAGGCGGGCGCGGTGCAACAGAACCCACAGGTTCGTCGACGTGATGGCCAACTCCTTGCAAATCTCCTCGGTGCCCAGTTCCAACCATTCGCGCATCATGAAGACGCGACCCTGGACGCCGGGCAGGTGCGTCATGCAGGCCTCGAGCACCTCGAAGAACTGGCGCTCGCGCAATGCATGTTCGGGGTCGCCCCAGTCCTTCGGGGCTTCGCGCCAGTGGCCGTCGGCGGCGAACAGCAACTCGTCGACGTCCTCGCCGTCGTCGTCGGTGAGCACGGTGGCTTCGCGCGCGTGACGGCGCAGCTGATCGACGACCTTGTGCTTGAGGATGCCGACGAGCCAGGTCTTGAGTTGCGACTGCCCGGCGAACGACTGCGGTTTCTCCAGCGCCGCCAGCAAGGTGTCGGAGACGGCGTCCTCGGCCCAGGCTTCGTTGCGCAACTGGGTGCGGGCGAAGCGCAGCAGCTGCGGGCGAAGCGCTTCGACCTGGCGCGCGAAATCGCTCATCGGCCTCACTGCATCGGTTGAATCGACCGGCCGCAGTGTAAGGACTTGGCGCCCGTTCCGCCGCCGCCGATGCGCCGACCGCCGCGCCGCGGCGAGCGCGCTCAGGCCTTGGGCCGGAAGGTGATGATCAGCGTGCCCGGCACGCGGCCGTCGACATCGGCGGGCAGCGAGCCGGTGCGGTCGATCGCGCGCAGCACGGCCTCGTCCCAGGCCGGCACGCCGCTGCTCTTGACGAGGCGGCGCGCGATGATGGTGCCGGTCGGTGCCGATCGAACTTCGACGATGGCCGCCGGGTTGCCGTCCAGGCTGTCGGTGAGCACGACGTTGTGCTTGATGCGCGCGATGAGCCGGTTCACGTAGTCCTGCGACGGTGCGGCGTCGCGCTTGGCGGTGCCGGTGGACTGCGGGTCGCCGCTGCCTTCGAGCTGGCCGAACATGCGCTTCATGTTCTCGTCGCGCAGCTTGGCCAGGCGCGCGTCCTCGGCCTTGCGCTGCTGGGCCGCATGCTGCTCGGCCTCGCGCTTCTGCTTTTCCTTTTCGGCCTTCGCGACCTTCGTCGGCCTCGGCCTGTTGCTTCTTCTGCAACTCGCGCGCGACCTGCTCGGCGCGCTGCTGCTGCTCGCGCTCTTGTTGCTTGCGGCGTTCGGCGCGCTCGATCGCGATCTGCGCGTCGGGCAGCGGCGCGGGCTCGACGGCGGGCTTGGGCGCCGGAGCGGGGGGCGGCGGTGCGGGCGCTGGCGTCGGGACCGGCGCCGGGGTCGGTGGCGGCGATTGCAGCTTCGGCGCAGCCACCTCGGGCACCGACGACCACAGCTCGGCGCTCACGACCTCGGTCGCCTGGATGCGCCAGTTCACGGCCAGCGCCAGCGCCGCGACCAGCCCGAGATGGACGAGCAGCGCCAGCGCCGCGCCCTGCGCCATGCCGCCCGGCGGCTGCGGCAGCAGCGCGTCGTGTTGCATCAGGCGCCCTGTTTGACGGACAGGCCGACGCGCTTGACGCCGCTGCGCTGCAGCGTGTCCATCACCTTGACGACGCTCTCGTACTTCACGTTGCGGTCGGCGCTGATGACGACCGGCGTCTCGGCGTTGCCCTCTTGCGCGTCGCGCACGCGGCCGGCGAGTTCGCGCATCGCCACGCCGGCTGGCGTGGCCTGGTCGACGCGCAGGCGCAGGTTGCCGTCGCTGCCGACGATGACCTCGATCACGTGGCTCGGCCGCTGCTGCGACTTGCCCACCGACGGCAGGTCGACGACGCCGGTGGTGATCAGCGGCGCGGTGACCATGAAGATGATCAGCAGCACCAGCATCACGTCGATGAACGGGACCATGTTGATCTCGTTCATCGAGCGGCGGCCCCGGCCGCTGCCTCGGCTCGCGACGGAAGGCATCAGGCGTGCACGGCCGTGGCCTGGCCGGCGTTGCGCTGCAGGATGTTCGAGAACTCCTCGATGAAGGTCTCGAGCTGGATCGCGATGCGGTCGATCTCGCGCGCGAATCGGTTGTAGGCGACCACCGCCGGGATCGCGGCGAACAGCCCGATCGCGGTCGCGACCAGCGCCTCGGCGATGCCCGGCGCGACGGTCGCCAGCGTCACCTGCTGCAGGTTCGACAACCCGACGAACGCATGCATGATTCCCCAGACGGTGCCGAACAGGCCGACGTAGGGGCTGACCGAGCCGACCGACGCGAGAAAGCTCAGGTGGCTCTCGATCACGTCCATCTCGCGCTGGAAGCTGGCGCGCATCGCGCGGCGTGCGCCGTCGAGCTGGAACCCGGCTTCGAGCCGCTTCTCGCGCAGCTTGAGGAACTCGCGCATGCCGCTGGCGAAGATGCGCTCCATCGGCGCCGAATCGGGCTTGGTGCTGACCGCCTGGTTCAGCTCGGTCAGGCTGCGCCCGGACCAGAACTCGCGCTCGAAGTCCTCGTTGCTGCCGCGCACATGCCTGAGCCCGAAGAGCTTGCCGAAGATCACGGTCCAGCTCGTCAGCGAGACCAGCGCCAGCCCGGCCATCACGATCTGCACGACGAGGCTCGCGTGCAGCACGAGGGAGACGATGGAGAGGTCCTGGTTCATGGAAGCATCTGGAGAATCGGTGTCGGAATGCGCATCGGGCGGAAGGTTCCCGCATCGACGCAGCCGATGCGGATCTCGCCTTCGGCGAGCAGTTCGTCGGCGCGCCAGGCCTGCTGCGCGAGCGCCATCGACGCGCGGCCGGCCTCGCGCACGGCTACCGTGACGTCGATCAGGTCGTCCAGCCGCGCCGGGCGGCGGTAGCGCACCGCGGTGTCGGCGACGATGAAGATCGCGCCGGTGTCCTCGCGCAGCCGCTGCTGGCCGACGCCCAGCGCGCGCAGCCATTCGGTGCGTGCGCGCTCGAAGAACTTCAGGTAGTTGGCGTAGAAGACCACGCCGCCGGCGTCGGTGTCTTCCCAGTAGACGCGCAGGCGGTGGCGGTAGGGCGTGGCAAGTGGCATCGGCGCGCGAATTATGCGCGACGGCCCGTCGCAAACTCTTGTTACGGCAGCACGCGCCGGTAGACCGGGCCCCACACCGGATGGCCGGATTCCGACTTCGTCAGCGCGAAGCCCGGATCGGCCGCGCGCGCGGCACGGAACTCGGCCTCGCAGTCGGGCACGCGATCGCTGGTGCAGGTGATGAAGGCGAGCAGCTTGTGCGCGGTGGCCTGGTCGTGCGGGTTCTTCAGGCCGTCGGCGAACGCCTGGCGCAGACGGGCTTCGGCCTGCGGGTAGCGGCCGTCGTCGTAGGCGCGCAGGCCGTCGAACAGCGCGCGCTCGGCCGGGCGCTCGAGCAGGTCGCTCAGCCCGGTCGGCGGCGGTGCGGGCGGCGGTGGCGCGGCGCAGCCGGCGAACAGGGCAAACAGCAGGGCCAGGGCCGGCCAGGCCGCGAGGCGGGGGCGAAGCATCATGATCCGAAGCGGTGGCGCACGGTCACCGGCTGATCGGCGGTGACGTCGACGGTGGTGGACAGGGGCGGAAAGTCGGCGTTGCGCACCGTGATGCGGTGGCGGCCGGAGACCAGCGTCAGCTGCGCCAGCGGGGGCGTCACGCCGGCGGCTTTGCCATCGACCTCGACCTCGCCCCAAGGGCTGATCGCGAGCTGGACCACGCCGCTGGACGCCGGCGCCACGGCAGGGGCGGCCGCGACGCGCAGCGGCCGCGCGACCGGTTTGCGTCGAACGACGGCGGCGGAGGGCTTCTTGACCTTGGGCGGTGGCGATGCGACGGCAGGCTCTGCCGTGGCGGCGCTGGCTGCCGCACGGGCCGCCCCAGCGGCGGCAACCACGGTCGAGGGCCGGGCAGCCACGACCGGCGCGTCCGGCGCCGCGGCGCGTTCCGTCCGTGGCCAGGCGAACGCAGCGACGCCGCCAGCCAGCGCGACGACGGCCGCGGCGAGCCAGACCCGCCGCGCCGGCCCGGCACGGCCGTCTGCCGCGCCGCGGCCGTGGGACTCGGGCTCGGCCGGTTGCTCGCCATACCAGCGCCGCAGGTCCTGCGCCAGTTCGGTGGCGTTCGCGTAGCGGTCCGCCGGGAACCGCGCCATCGCGCGCGCGACGATGCCCGACAGCGCGGCCGGCACGTCGGCGCGCAGTTCATGCGCCGGGGTCGGCCGGCCTTCGAGCACGGCGCGCGTGATCTCGTCCAGCGAGCTGCCGTCGAAGGCCTTGCGACCGGCGAGCAGCTCGTAGAGCACGACGCCGAGCGAATACAGGTCGGCGCGCGCGTCGACCGGGCTGCCTTCGATCTGCTCGGGCGCCAGGTAATGCGGCGAGCCGGCGACGAGGCCGTCGAGCGCCGGCAACGCCGCGCCATGGGCGACGCGGGCGATGCCGAAATCGAGCAGCTTGGGCTTGTCGCGCCGGCTGAGGAAGATGTTCGCCGGCTTGATGTCGCAATGGACGACGCCGCGCGCGTGCGCGTAGGCCAGCGCCTCGGCGACGCGGCGCACGAGCTGCGCGGCGGCGGTGGCGCTGGGTTTCCAGCCTTCGGCCAGCGCCTGGCGCAGGTCGCGCCCGCGCAGCCGCTCCATCGCGATGTAGACGCCGTGCGCCGACAGTCCGGCGTCGAAGATGGTCACGATGCCGGGGTGGTTCAGCCCGGCCGCGGTGCGCGCCTCGTTGAGGAACAGGCCGTCGAGCGAGACGCGCGACGGCGTGTCGAGCTCGAACTGCAGCGTCTTGACCGCCACCGTGCGCGACAGCAGCGGATCCCAGGCTTCGTAGACCGTGCCCAGCCCGCCCTGGCCGAGCTGGCGCCTGAGCGCATAGCGGCCGATGGGCGACAGCGTGGGGTCGATGTCCGCGTCCAGGCCGGGCTCGCTCGCGCGCCCGCCGAACTCTTCGGGCGCGGGCAACGATTGCACCGTTGCCGCGAACTCGGTCGCGTCGGCGTCGCCCTCGGGCAGAAGCGGCTTGGATCCCACAGTCCGGCAGCTTACGGGCAGGGCCGGGCCGGTGCGGCGCGAAAAACGTGGCTTTGGCCCGTCGATTAACGCCTTGTCACGTGCAGCCCCGCGGCGCCCGGTGCTTGTTCACGCGGCGCGGCGCCGCGTCAACCGCGTCAGCCGCGCCTCAGCTCGCGCTCCAGCCGCGCGACGGCGGTCTGCAGCCGGTCCATCGAGCTGGCGAAGGACAGGCGCAGGTAGCGTTCGGCCGCGGCGGGGCCGAAGTCGCGCCCCGGCGTGAGCGCGACATGGGCGCGGCGCATCATCTCGAACGCGAAGTCCCAGCTGCTCGCGCTGTGGCGGGAGCAGTCGGCCCAGGCGTAGAACGCGCCGTCGGGCGGCACCGGCACCGGCAGGCCCAGGCGTTCGAGCGCCGGCACGATGAAGTCGCGCCGGCGCCGGAACTCGGCGCGCCGGCGCTCGTATTCGGCGATCGATTCCGGTTCGAAGCAGGCCAGCGCGGCGGTCTGCGCGACGGTCGACGCGCAGATGTAGAGGTTCTGCGCCAGTTTCTCGACCGGCGCGACCAGCGCCGGCGGCAGCACCATCCAGCCCAGGCGCCAGCCGGTCATGCTGAAGTACTTGCTGAAGCTGTTGATCGAGACGATGTCGTCGCCCAGGGCCAGCGCGCTGTGGCCGAAGGCTGGATCAAAGCTCAGGCCGAGGTAGATCTCGTCGACGATCGTGACGCCGCCGCGCGCGCGCACGACCTCGGCGATCGCGGCCATCTCGGCGGCCGCGATCGAGGTGCCGGTCGGGTTGCTCGGCGACGCGAGCAGCACGCCGCGCGTGGCCGGCGTCCAGGCCGCGGCGACCGACGCGGCGTCGAGCTGGAAGCGCGCCTCGGGCGACGCCGGCAGCAGCCGCGCCGTGGCGCCGGCGGCGGCGACGAAGTGGCGGTTGCAGGGGTAGCTCGGGTCCGGCATCAGCACTTCGTCGCCGGGCTCGAACAAGGCCAGGCAGGCGAGCTGCAGCGCGGCCGACGCGCCGGCCGTGACGACGATGCGCTCCGGCGCGACGTCGACGCCGAAGCGCGTGCCGTACCAGGCCGCGATGCGCTCGCGCAGCGCCGGCAGCCCGGTCGCCGGCGTGTACTGCGTGCGCCCGCCGGCCAGGCAGGCCTGGGCCGCGGCGAGCACCGGCGGCGGCGCGGTGAAGTCGGGCTCGCCGATGTTCAGGTAGACCATCGGCTCGCCGCCGCGCGCCGGGTCGCAGGCCGGGCTGCGCGCGATCTCGTCGGCCGCCTTGGCGCACTCCATCACGTAGAACGGCTCGATGTGGTCGAGCCGGCCGGCCAGCTTCAACGGGCGCATCAGGACGCCCGCTGGGCGCGTCGGGCGGCGACCTCGGCCGGGCGCAGGTCGCCGGCGGCCTTGTCGAGCACGCCGTTGACGTACTTGTGGCCGTCGGTGCCGCCGAAGCTCTTGGCGAGTTCGACCGCTTCGTTGATCGCGACGCGGTAGGGCACGTCCAGGCAATGCGTCAGCTCGTAGACGCCGATCAGCAGCACCGCATGCTCGACCGGGACTGAGCTGGGTGGTCTTGCGGTCGACATGGCGCGCGAGCACGGCGTCCAGCGCCGCGGCCTCGGCGATGCAGCCGTGGAGCAGGGCGTCGAAATGCGCGCGGTCGCATTTGTCGAAGCCGTCCTGCTCGTGCATGTGGGCGTCGATGACGGCGGCCTCGGCACCCGAGACCAGCCATTCGTACAGGCCCTGGAGCGCGAATTCGCGCGAACGCCGGCGCGGCGGCTTGGAGGCCGGCCGCTTGGGCGCGACGGGGGTTTCGGTCACGAAAGGTCTTCCAGAAGATTGGCCATCTCGACCGCCACGCGGGCCGCGTCGCGGCCCTTTTCTTCGGCGCGCGCCCAGGCCTGCGCCTCGGTGTCGACGGTGAGGATGGCGTTGGCGATCGGCACCCGGTGGTCGAGCGCGACGCGCGTGACGCCGGCGCCCGACTCGTTGGCGACGAGCTCGAAGTGGTAGGTCTCGCCGCGGATCACGCAGCCGATCGCGACGAGCGCGTCGAAGTCGCCCGAAGCGGCCATCGCGTTGAGCGCCAGCGGCACTTCGAGCGCGCCCGGCACGGTGACGTGGCGGATGTCGCCGGCGTCGACGTCGAGCCGGTCGAGCTCGGCCAGGCAGGCCTGCGCGAGCTTGGTCGTGAGGCTGTCGTTGAAGCGCGCGCGCACGATGCCGATGCGCAGCCCTTCGCCGATCAGCTCGCCGGTGTCGCCCTTGTCGGCGTCTTGCATGATGGGGTCTCCTTCAGGTCGGCGCGCCGACGAAGCCGGTGACCTCGAGGCCGTAGCCGGCCATGCTGGGCATGCGGCGCGGGCTGCCCAGCAGCTTCATCCGGCGCACGCCGAGCTCGCGCAGGATCTGCGCGCCGACGCCGTAGGTGCGCAGGTCCATCTGCGACCCCGCCTCGGTCGGGCGTTCGCCGGCCGGGCGCAGCTGGGGCAGCAGCGCGTCGACATCGTGCGCGCAGTTGAGCAGCACCGCCACGCCGCAGCGCTGTTCGCGCAGCGCGGCCAGCGCGCGCGGCAGCGGCCAGGAATGGCCGCTGCCGGCGGCGTCGAGCATGTCGAAGACGGTGAACGGCTCGTGCACGCGCACCGGCACCTCGTCGGCCTCGGTCCAGCGGCCGTGGGTCAGCGCCAGGTGCAGGCCGCCGCCCTTGTCGCGGAACGCGACGCAGTCGAACTCGCCCTGCGGCGTGTCGAGCCGACGCTCGCCGACGCGCTCGATCAGCGACTCGTTGCGGCTGCGGTAGCCGATCAGGTCGGCGATCGTGCCGATCTTCAGGCCGTGCTCGCGCGCGAAGACCTCGAGGTCCGGCAGCCGCGCCATCGTGCCGTCGTCCTTCATCACCTCGCAGATCACCGCCGCCGGCGTCAGCCCGGCCATGCCGGCGAGGTCGCAGCCGGCCTCGGTGTGGCCGGCGCGCATCAGCACGCCGCCGTCCTGCGCTTGCAACGGAAAGATGTGGCCCGGCTGCACCAGATCCGACGCCTTCGCATCGCGCGCCACCGCGGCAGCCACGGTGCGCGCGCGGTCGGCGGCCGAGATGCCGGTGGTGACGCCGGTGGCGGCCTCGATCGAGACCGTGAACGCGGTACCGTGCCGGGTGCCGTTGCGCGCGACCATCGGCGGCAGTTGCAGGTGCTCGCAGCGCTCGCGCGTCAGCGTCAGGCAGATCAGGCCACGCGCATGGCGTGCCATGAAGTTGATCGCCTCGGGCGTGACGTGCTCGGCGGCGAGGACCAGATCGCCTTCGTTCTCGCGGTCTTCCTCGTCGACGAGGATCACCATGCGGCCGGCGGCAAGCTCGGCCACCAGCTCGGGGACGGGGGAAATCGGCATCCGGCGATTGTAGGCGGCGGCGTTTTGAGCCTGGCGACGACGCCCTTGTCGAGTGGCCTGGCAGCCTGCGTCGTGTAGCGAGGTGGTGGCCGGGCGTCGAACGGGTCCAGGACCGTCGGGAAAGTTTTCAGTCAGAAGTGTTTATTTTTTGAAACGCACGACCATATTCAATTAAATCAACGACATAGAAGTCAGTACTGAGCATGGCACGAAGACTGCTCGTGAGATGCAGGTTGCTTGTTTCAGGCCGCCGTCATCTAGCAGGGAGGACTTCAAAGTGAAACGCGAACGCTCCGCGATCTTCAACGCCGTGGCAGGCATGCTGGGGCTGGTCTGTGCGGCGCCGGCATGGGCTGGCGAGCTGTACTTCGATTTCAACTCCAATCTCAATTCACCCAATGCGTCTCTGTTCCTCTTCGGCAACGCGGGCCAGACGGCCAACGTGTCGAACCTGGCCGGCTTCAGTCAGGCGGTGACGCTGGGAAGCAACGGTTTCTACAGTCTGGGCATTTCCAGCGCGTACCAGCAATCGGGCACCGGCGTACTGAACACCGGTTTTCATGTCGATTCGTCGCAGGCCATCGCGGGTTATTTCATCAACCGTGCTTCGGCCACGACCGACATGACCTACCTGCTCGACAAGGCTGCGCTCGACAAGCAGTACGTCGTGGCGAGTCAGGGGGGCGGCTTCGGTGAAGGCAGCCAGGTCGCGATCCATGCAACCCAGGACAACACGCACGTGACCTTCACTCCTAGCGGAGGCGCGGCCATCGCGGTGACCCTGAATGCCGGCGAGACCTACAAGTACGCTGGCGGTTCGGTCAACCTGACAGGCTCGTTCGTGGACGCCGACAAGGCCGTTGCGGTCTTTTCTGGTCATGAATGTGCCCAGGTCCCGGTGGGCACGACCTATTGCGACACCCTGCTCGAACAGGCGATCCCGACGAGCAAGTTGTCGAAGGCTTACCTGTTGACAGCATCGGCTGGCGCGCAACTGGCTGTGAACCACAGTGACTTGGTGCGTGTCATTGCTACCCAGAACGCCACCGAGGTGAAGAAGGATGGCGTGGTCGTCGCAACGCTGAATGCCGGCGAGTTCTACGAGTTCAACTTGGCCCAGAACACCGGCGCAAAGATCGAGGCGTCACAGGTCGTGGCGGTGGCCCAGTACCTGACCGGTGGCGGCGGCGCCAACACGGACCCGGCCTATTCCTATGTCCCCGGTTCGGACACCTGGCTTAAGTCCTACCGCTTGTCGACACCGGACGGCAGTTCGGCCTTCATCGAGAATTACGCCTCGCTGGTGATCGGCAACGCCGACCTCGATTCGCTACGACTCGATGGCGCGCTTGTCGATACATCGGGGTTCGCGGCGATCGGCTCGACCGGGTTCAGCCGCGGCATCGTCAATCTTCCGCTCGGACTGTTTGACCTGACCGCGGACAACGCATTCCTGGTGATGCTCGGTGGCGGCAGCGCGGCCGACAGTTACTTCACCTACGGCGGATCGACGTTCGCGCCAGGGATCTCGCCGCCGCCGCCGCCACCGCCGCCGCCGAATGGCGTGCCGGAACCGGGAACGGCTGCGCTGATGGGACTTGCCCTCGGGGGCCTCGCGCTGGCCGGACGTAAGCGCAGGGCGGGTTGACGCAGTCCGCGGTCGGAAGATGAGTCAAAAAAAGGCCGCGTGAGTCACGCGGCCTTTTTGTCGGTACCGCGGCGGATGTGGCCGATCCGCCAGTCCCTTGTGGATCAAAGACGCGGAGTTGCCAAGACCGACCGACGTTGCCTACTCGCTGCCAAGCCAGCCAAGCCAAGCGCGGCCAGTGCCAGCGTCGCAGGTTCCGGAACGTCGCTGGGGGGCGCCTTCAGGTCACCGATCAACAGGTCGTCGAAGCCCAGAACGTCGAGGGTCGTGTTGTTGGGGTTCTGGGCCACCGTGAACTGCACCCGTCCGACCAGCGCGTCGGAGACGGTAAGACCGAAAAACGAGAGAGAGCCGCTGACGTTGCCCGCGCCCGGGCCGGAAAGCACCAATGCCGGATCGCCCGCGTAGATCGGGTTGCCATTGGTGTCGAAGAGCGCCAGGCTCAGCGAGCCGCTGAAGTCTGACCAATCGGTGCCGTAGAAGCCAAGAGCGGACACGCCTTGATCAAACTGCACGCCAAAGCTGCCCGCCGATTCCCACCACAGCGATCCGCCAGCGGTAGTGTTGAAGCGGCCCGTGAAACCGGACCCGACATCGCCGTTGTTGTTCTCGACGTGACCGGTGGTCGCGGCCGACGTCAAGGTGGCGATCGGCGCGCCGCCGAACGGCAGGCTGAGCGGGCCTTGATTCCCGGTGGTAAACGACTCGAACCCTTCCGAGCGAATCGATGAATTCACCAACTGCGCTTGAAAGGCGTCCCTGGCGGTCGCGGCGTTACCACCGGGCGGCACGGTCCTGGCCGGCGCCGAGTCTTCGCCTGAATAGGTCAACAGCGCGGCAAAGGCATTGCCGCCGGCGAAGGCGGTGATCGCCGCCAGTGCAATTCGGGCGTGGCGCAAGCGCGTTGTCATGGTCACTACTCCTGGAACAGGCGAAGACGGAATCCGTAATCGTCAGCAAACTCCGCGCCAGCGGCGAAAAATCCATACAAAGTAACAACCTACGCTTGATTCGTGATGCGGCTGTCGCGCCGATGTCAAGTTGGCCGACGTTCCAGCACCGGTTGTCCGTTGTGGCCGTCAACCCCTATCTCTTGGGGCCGTTCGGCTCTGGCCAATACGCGCAGATCGCAACCCACCCGGCTCAAGTCGGTGAATGCGAATTTCATCCGGTCGCCCAGGTCCGCCAGCGGGCCCAGCGCTGCCATGTCGCGGCCGATGCCCAGCAGGCAAGGGGCCAGGTAGACAAGCAGTTCGTCGACAAGACCGGTCTTCAGCAGTGACGCGTTGAGCTTGGCGCCGGCCTCGACATGCAGTTCGTTGACGCCGCGCCGTGCCAGGTCGGCCAGCATCGTCGCGCAGGTCGACCTTGACGTCGCACGTCGGGCAGCCGCGCGACTTCGGCGCCAGCTGGCCTGCATGCGCAGCGGCGCGGCCGGCGTCGTCGACTGCGGCGTAGATCAGCACTTCGCCGGGCGGCTGCAGAAGCCGGGCGGTGGGCGGCGTCTGCAGCCGCGAGTCGACGACCACGCGCAGCGGCTGCCGGGCGGTGCGGCACATGGCGCACGTCCAGCCGTGGATCGTCGTCGAGCACGGTGCCGATGCCGGTCAGCACGGCGCTGGCGCGCCGGCGCCAGGCGTGGCCGTCGGCGCGCGCCTCGGGGCCGGTGATCCACTGGCTGGCGCCGTTGAGCAGTGCGGTGCGACCGTCCAACGACGCCGCGATCTTCATCCGCACCCAGGGGCGCTGGCGCTGCACGCGCGAGAAGAAGCCGATGTTGATGTCGCGCGCGGCGTCGGCGATGTCGGCGTCGGCCATCTGGACCTGGACGCCGGCCGCGCGCAGGCGCGCGATGCCTTCGCCCGCTACCTGCGGGAAGGGGTCGCCCACCGCGACGACGACACGGCCAAGACCGGCTTCGACGAGGGCGTCGCAGCAAGGCGGTGTGCGGCCGTGGTGGGCGCAGGGCTCTAGCGTGACCCAGGCCGTGGCGCCGCGCAGCTCGTGGCCGGCGCGCTGCGCGTCGCGCAGTGCCATCACCTCGGCGTGTGCACCGCCGGCCTGCTGGGTCGCGCCGCGCCCGAACACCGCGCCGGATTCACTGCCGATCACGCAGCCGACGCGCGGGTTCGGTTCGGTGAGGCCGAACGAGGTTTCGGCCAGCGCCAGCGCTTCGAGCAGGCGCTCCCGGTCGAGTGCCGACGACGTCATGGCCGTCTCGATGCCGTGGCTGCCGACATTCAGCTGTGCGGCTGGTGGCGCCAGGTGTTGCCGTCGATCAGCGGCGTGGCCGGGTCGTCGCCAGGGCATTCGAACGCCGTGCTGCCGTCGCCGGCGCGGATGACGAGGAAGTTCTGGTTGCGCAGCGGACCCATCACGTTGAGGTAGTCGAGCGGGTGGTCGAGGTTGCCGTTCAAGGGGAAGTCGCCGGCCACGCCGCTGCCGGGCGTGTAGCGGCAGACCTTGTAATGGCTGGCCAGGTTGTCGGTGAGCGAGGTCGAGATGTCCGGCCTGATGATCGTCGAGCGGCCCGACCAGCGCGCCGGCGCCGAGGTCGTGGTCGGGATTGCGCAATAGTAGGCGACGTACAGCGGTGAAGGTCTGTTCGAAACAGGCGATGGTGGCCGTCGACGGCACGGTGCGGGCGACGCTGACGTTCAGCGGCGTCAGCGCGAGGCTGCTCGGGTTCTCGGCGTCGGCGGGGGTCGGGGCGGTGGTGCCGGTGGCGAAGCGAACGTAGCCGCTGAGCAGGAAGGCCGAGGTGTCGGTGCAGGCGGGGTTGCAGACCTGGGTGATGACGGCGCGAGACGTTGTCGAAGGTCCAGGTCACGCGCCGCCGCCCGGCGGCGCGAAGCGGCTCGTGCCGTCGCCCTGGTCGACCGCGCTCACCGGAATGGCGGCGTTGCGCCCGCCGGGCATTTCGGTGGCCGAGGCATTGGCCGGGATCGCCAGCGACCCGGCGAGCTCCGGCGCGATGCCGGCGATGCTGGTGTTGAGCGTCACATGCTGAGTCTGGCCGGTGCGGTCGGTCCAGGCGACGTCGACGACGAGGTTGCGGAGGCGCGGCTCGGCCGGGTCGTTCGCTCGCGCATCGACGACGCTGCGCGTCACCGTGTAGCTCGTGTTCGCGATGACCGGGTCCACGCTGACGCCAGCGTTGCTGACGATGTCGGCATACGCGGTCTGTCCCGGGGTCGCGGAAAGTACCGAGAAGGAGCGCCAGTTCTCGACCGTCTCCTGCGCGATGCGCACTGCTTCCGCGCGCTGGCGCGAGACGTCGGCGTTCTGGCGCAGCGTGGACTGCACACCGACCACGCCGAGGATGCCGAAGGCCATCACCGCCAGGGCGACCAGCGCTTCGATCAGCGAGACGCCGCGTGCGGGCGGCCGGGGCGGGGAGGTGTTCATGGCAGCCAGAAATCGCGCCAGCTGCCCGGGACGCGCACGAAGGAACCGCTGGAGACGCGCAGGCGGTTGATCAGTGCCGCGTCATGGACGATCTGCGGCGTGCCCGCGTCCAGATCGCCCTCGACCGCCGCCGCACCCTGCACTTGCAGGAGGCCGGCGTCGGGCCAGTCCGCCGTCTGCACGTAGAGCAGGCCATGGATCGGCGCATCGGCGGCCGTGACGCTGACGCTGCCGGTGACGACCAGCAGCACCGGCGCGGCGGCCGAGCCGATGTCGCCCGCGGTGTCGATGGCGAGGTTGCCGTCGACCCAGATCGGCCGCCCGGGGTTGAGCGATATCAGGTTGCGCAGCGTGTCCGAGTCGCAGGTCGTCGTGGCGCAGTCGAGCGCCACGGTGGCAGGCTGCTCGCGGAAGGTGTTGCTCCACAGGTTGAAATGGGCAGCGAAGAAGCGCTCGCTGCTCAGGGTCGAGAGCGTGGCCTGGTTCGCCAGCACGGCCGGGCTGCCCGGCGAGCCGGGCGAGCGGGCCAGCGTCATCGACGGGTCGGGGCTCACGGTGCCGCCGGCCTGCACCGCGACATCGCCGTAGATCGCGCCGCCTGCCAGGGCGACGCGGCCCAGCGCCGTCAGCGCTGCGGCCGGCGGGCTGCTGGCGCCGCCGGTCAGGCCAACCAGCGCGGTGACATAGGCCCGGCCTTCGTCGCCCACGCCCTGGACCGCACCGAGCGTGCCGGGAAAGGCGAGGCAGGTGTCGTCGAGCCGGGTGCAGGCGACCGCCTCGACCTGTACCAGCCCTGGCTGCGACGGCGTGCCGGCAAGCGGCTTGAAGCGGACCCGGAAGGCCGGATGGACGGCGCTGTCGGTCGGTGCGACGAGGGTCGACGCGCCGTCACTCGGGCAGCTGCAGGTGCGACCGGTGCCGTCGAACACGCAACTGGGCAGCAGGTCGGCGTTGGTGGAGGTCTTGCGCACGCCGATGCTGCCGGTGGAGGGGTCGATGCTCAGGTAGCGCTCGCGGAAACTGGTGTCGGTCGTCGAGCTGCTGGTTTCGCAGGCGGCGTCGATGCGGCCGTGGTTGAGCATCGCCAGTGCCCATTCGAGGCCCGCTTCGGCGGCCTCGATCGCCGCGGTCGACCGGTACTGGTTGGCGGCGGTGCGTTGCTCGAAGATCAGGTTCCGGCTGGTATAGGCCGCGACCAGCGCGACGATGAAGAACAATACCAGCACCACCACCAGGGCAGCGATGCCGCGCTGGTGGCGGTGCGGGCGGAATGCAGTGCCGCGCTTCATGTGGGGCAGGCCAGCGTCGGATGCAGCGGATCGTTGAAACGGACCCAATCGTTGCGCAGGCGCACGGTCGACTGGATGCTGCGCTGGATCGCCGTGTCGCTGGCCGCTTGCCCGGCGATCTGGACCACCAGCTCGCGCACGGTCACCGTCGGCCAGCAGTCGGTGGTGCCATCGCTGCAGAGCTTGGGGCAGGGGATCTTCGACGGGGTCGCCGGTGCCGCGACCGGTGTGATCGTGAAGCTCGTGATGGTGAGCGTCCGCGGGTCGGTCAGCTCCTGCCAGCCGCTGCTGCCCAGGCGCGCCTGGATCACGCCGCCATTCAGGCGGAACCCGAAGGGCCCTTCGGCGCCGGCGCTGCGGTGATAGGCGTAGTCCACTTCAGTGGCGGGGGCCGAAGCCGGGCTGACGGCGGCGAAGGGGTTGGCCAGCGGGGTCGGGCCGCCGACGTACCACACGCCCTTGGCGGCTCCGTTCCATGAGCCGGCGCGACGCAGTTCGCGCGTGACGATGTCGGCCGTGGCGCGCAAGTCCTGCTGGACTTGGGTCTCGATGAGCAGACTGCGGTTGTCAGCCAGTTGGGTCGACACCACCAGCGAAGCGGCCGCCACGACGAGCAGGCCGATCGTGATGCCGATCATCATCTCGACGATCGACAGGCCGCGTTGGCGGCGCAGCGGTTGCGGCAACGCCGTCAGCACAGCGGCGCTCCCAGGTTGGACACGGTGCCGCAGACCGTGGGCCGGCCGGTGCTGGCCAGCGTCGTGCGCAGGGTTCGCGCCGTGTCGATGCTGGTGTCGATGACGAAATCAGGCGACGGGCTCGACAAGGTGTCCTGCGGGATCGACATCAATCCGCCGGTGACGCTGTCGAACGCGATTGCCGGGTCGACGCCGGCTGCAGTCAGCACGGTCACCGACGACGAACGCGGTACCTGCACGGTGCGCACCTCGACGGCATCGCTGTCGGTACAGGCTGCGCCGGGGCCGAGCAGGCAGTTGCAGCGCACGCCGACGTCGGAGCCGAGCTTGAGCGTGTACATCGAGTAGCAGGTCATCGAGCTGTTCGCGCCGAAGACGACGCGCACGTAGACTCCGCGCGAGACGGCCTCGCTGCGCGCGTACTGCATGTCGGTCACGAGTTGCGCGTTCACGCTCTTGAGCCGCTGCGTCAGGATGAAGTCGTAGAACGACGGTGCGGCCAGCGTCAGCACGATCGCCACCAGCACGACGACGATCATCAGCTCGAGCAGCGTGAACGCGCGCTGGCGCTTCATCTCACTTGGCCCAGCAGTTGTTGGCGTCGGGATAGGCCGCGCTGCTGGCGCCCGAGCCGTAGTCCAGGTTGCCGCCCTGCATGCGCACCGCCATGACCTGGCAGTTGGCGTCCTGCGCCTGCGACTTGCCCGACACCGCGGTGGCGGTGAGCACGTAGCCGGTCGCGTCGGCCGAGGTGATCGCGATGCCGTAGTAGCCCGACGAGGAGGTCACCGACTGCCCCAGGCCGTCCGGCGCCGCGGTGGCGAGCAGGCTGTCCGGTGCGTAGGCGCTGTGGTTGTTGCGCCAGCGTTCCTGCGCCTGCTGAACGGCGGTCAGCGCGGCAAAGGCGTCGGAGCGGCGGCTCTTGCGGATCGAGTCGGTGAACATCGGCAAGGCCACCGCGGCCAGGATGGCCAGCACCACCATCGCGATCGCGAGCTCGATCAGCGTGAACCCGCGTTGCCGGGCCGGCGGCGATGGCCTTCGCTTGTGCATGATTTCGCGATTATCCCGATGTCGTGCCGGTGCGCCGTCTTGACAGGCACCGCTGGTCGGGGTCCGGGCGCCGTTCGTCGGCCTGGCGACGGGCGGGCGGGTTCAGCAGACCCGGTAGCCCGGCAGCGCCGGTGCCGGCGAGCAGCTTCTGATGCGGCCCATGAGGTTGACGATCTGGCGGATCTCGCGGCCGTCGGCGGCGGCGAGCCGGACGGTGGCGGTGGGCGTCACCGTGCCCTTGACGGCGTCGAAGGCGATCGACGGGCTGTTCGAGCGGACGCTGACCCGTCCCAGGCGCACGACGCGGTGCACGGCCGGGTTGCCCGCGCATTGCGCGTTGCCGTCGTCGGTGCATGCGCAGTCGGTCGGGCTGCCGCTGTGCACGACGTAGCAGGCGTCCCCGACGAATGCGACGCGCAAGGTCTCGTTGCGCGCCACGGCCAGGCTGCGTGTGTACTGAAGGTCGGTTTCGAGCTGCGCCGCAGCGCCTTCGAGCCGGCGCAGTTCGTGGGTTTGCTGGAAGGCCGGGGCGGCCAGGCCGAGCGCGACGGCGGCGATGCCGAGCACGACACAGGATTCGATCAGCGTGACGCCATGCTGGCGGCGGGGGGCGGCGTGGTGCATGGGCGGCTCCTTCGGTGACGGCATGTCGTCACTCTAGGCAGGACCCTTTGCTTTCGCGTCCCCTGGCGGCGGGTTCCGCGGGGGCCTGCCGAGGCAGGTCCCCCGGGCGGGGGCCCCGATCTCAGATGTCGCGGATCAGCTGGCGGAACTCGTCGACGTCCTCGAAGCTGCGGTAGACGGACGCGAAGCGCACGTAGGCGACCTTGTCCATGCGCTTCAGCTCGCGCATCACGAGCTCGCCCAGCCGCGTGCTCGGGACCTCGCGCGCGCCGCTGGCGAGCAGCTTGTCCTGGATGCGCTCGATCGCGGCGTCGACCTGCTCCATGCTCACCGGTCGCTTGCGCAACGCGAGCTGCATCGACGCGCGCAGCTTGGCCGGGTCGAACTCGACGCGCGCGCCGTCCTTCTTCACCACCGCCGGCAGCGCGATCTCGATGCGCTCGTAGGTGGTGAATCGCTTCTCGCAGTGCAGGCAGCGCCGGCGCCGACGGATCACGCCGCCTTCGTCGGACTCGCGCGTCTCGACGACCTGGGTCTCGTCGTGGCCACAGTACGGGCAGCGCATGCGGACCGGACGTCAGCACGCAGCGCCGGGCTGGGCCCGGTGCTGCCGACGGCCCCCTCGGGGCGTGGCGCGCGGCAAGGCCGCAGGCCCGGGGGTCACCGGTACACCGGGAAGTCGCGCGTCAGCGCCGCGACCTTGGCGCGCACCGCGGCGATGTTCGCCGCGTCGCGCGGGTTGTCCAGCACGTCGGCGATCAGCTGCGCGGTCTGGCGCGCCTGGTCTTCCTTGAAGCCGCGCGTCGTCATCGCCGGGGTGCCCAGGCGGATGCCGCTGGTGACCATCGGTTTCTGCGGGTCGTTCGGGATGCCGTTCTTGTTGCAGGTCATGTGGGCTTCGCCGAGGATGGCCTCGGCCTCCTTGCCCGTCAGCCCCTTGGGCCGCAGGTCGACCAGCATCACGTGGCTCTCGGTGCGGCCGCTGACGATGCGCAGCCCGCGCTCGGTCAGCGTCTCGGCGAGCACGCGGGCATTGGCCACGACCTGCTGCTGGTAGGCCTTGAAGCCGGGCTCCAGCGCCTCCTTGAAGGCCACCGCCTTGCCGGCGATCACGTGCATCAGCGGCCCGCCCTGGATGCCGGGGAAGATCGCGCTGTTGATCTTCTTCGCGATCGCTTCGTCGTTCATCACGATGATGCCGCCGCGCGGGCCGCGCAGGCTCTTGTGCGTGGTGCTGGTCACCACGTCGGCGTGCGGCACCGGGTTCGGGTAGACGCCGGCGGCGATGAGCCCGGCGTAGTGCGCCATGTCGACCATGAAGAACGCGCCGACCGCCTTCGCGACCTTCGCGAAGCGCTCGAAGTCGATGCGCAGGCTGTAGGCCGAGGCGCCGGCGATGATGAGCTTGGGCTTGTGCTCGTGCGCCAGGCGCTCCATCGCGTCGTAGTCGATGGCCTCGTTGGCGTCCAGCCCGTAGCTGACGACCTTGAACCACTTGCCGCTCATGTTCAGCGGCATGCCGTGCGTCAGGTGGCCGCCTTCGGCCAGGCTCATGCCCATGATCGTGTCGCCCGGTTGCAGCAGGCCGAAGAACACGGCCTGGTTGGCCTGCGAGCCGGAGTTCGCTTGCACGTTGGCGAAGTTCGCGCCGAAGAGCTGCTTGCAGCGCTCGATCGCGAGTGTCTCGACGACGTCGACGTTCTCGCAGCCGCCGTAGTAGCGGCGGCCGGGGTAGCCCTCGGCGTACTTGTTCGTGAGCTGCGAGCCCTGCGCGGCCATCACCGCCGGGCTGGTGTAGTTCTCCGACGCGATGAGCTCGATGTGCTCTTCCTGGCGCCGGTTCTCGGCCTGGATCGCGGCCCAGACTTCGGGGTCCACTTGGGCGACGGTGGATTGATGGCGGTCGAACATGGCAGTCCTCTTCGGGAGTGAAGGGCCTTCGGGGCCGCGCCGGCCGGGATGGCTGCTGCGCGGTCGAGGGCTGCCCAGGCGAACGGCGGGCACCGGCGGCACGGCTCGTGATCGCTGCCGGCTGCGCTTCCCGGTGGTCGTCCACCTCGGGGGAGGTCAGGCTTCCCGCCGCCGCCCCGTATCGCCAGTCGCGCAGGCCGGCAGTGTAGCGTGCGGCTTCAGCGCAGCATCGCGACCTGGGCCGGGGCCGACAGGTCGGGAGCGCTCGCTGCGGCCGGCGCCTGCGGCGCCGGCACCGTGCTGGGCGCGTTCACCGCGACGCGCTTGCCATCTGCCACCCGGCGCAGGTAGCTCTGCTCGAGCAGCACCCGGTCGGCGTAGCCGCCATCGCTGGGGATCAGTGCCGCGCCGACGTAGTAGCGCAGCCCTTCCTGCAGGCTGCCGGCGCGCGCGATGCAGTCCTTCAGGACCTGGACCCCGACGCGCAGGTTGCTGATCGGGTCGAACGCGGCCGGGGTGCCGCCGAAGGCCAGGTACTTGTCGTCGTGCACGCGCGTCAGCACCTGCATCAGACCTTGCGCGCCGACGGCGCTCTGGGCGAAGGGGTTGAAGCTCGACTCGACGGCCATCACGGCCAGGATCAGCGTCGGGTCGAGTCCGGCGCGCTGGCCGATGGACCAGGCTTCGCGCACCAGCGCGCTGATCGGCTCCGGCGCCACCTTGTAGCGGCGCGCGATCCATTCCGCCACGGCCGCCTGGGCATGGGTCAGCTGCTTGGGGTCGGCCACCGTGACGCGGTTCACGGCGTCGGGTTCGGCCACCGTGGCCAGCACGTTGCCGGCGGCCAGCTCGCGCGCCTCCTGGCGCGTCTGCAGCCACTCGAAGGCCATGCTCTCGGCCTGGTGGCGCAGGTCGGCACGACCGGCGGCGAACACCAGCGCGGCCACCACCGCCAGACCCAGAAGGGCCAGGGTGTTGTGGCTGATCTCCAGCAAGCCGTGACCCACGTCACGGACGAAAACCGCGAGCGATCGACCGGTGGCTCGCGGCGCATCGCGCAGCAGGGCTAGGGCATTCATCGCATTCCTCAAACCCACCGAAGCGCCTGGATGGCGACGGTGATAATCGTCCGCCGGCTGCATCGACCCGCAACTCGGGCCGCCAGCGCAACGGGACTTCTGAACTCCGGCGTGCCGGGAACCTCCTCCGGCGACACGGGTAAACCCTGAACGGTTCGAGCGGATTCTAGAAACCGCTTCATACGCGGTCAAGAATATGAAGTCGCTGTCTAATTTCAAATCAATATGAAATACCGAGACCTACGCGACTTCACCGGGCAGCTCGAACGGCAGGGTGAGCTGCGAAAGCTGACCGATCCGGTGTCGCCGAGGCTCGAAATGACGGCAATCGGCGACAAACTCCTGCGCCAGGGCGGACCGGCGGTGCTCTTCGAGAACCCGGTCGGTTACAAGATTCCCTGCCTGATCAACCTGTTCGGCACCCCGAAACGAGTGGCCCTGGGCATGGGGGCCGAGAGCGCTGCCGAGCTGCGCGACATCGGCCGGCTGCTCGCCGCGCTCAAGGAGCCCGACCCGCCCAAGGGGCTGAAGGACACCGGCCGGCTGCTGCAGATGGCCAAGGCCGTCTGGGACATGAAGCCGGCGACGCGGCGCAGCGCGCCCTGCCAGGAGGTGGTGCACGAGGGCGACGCGGTCGACCTGGGCATGCTGCCGATCCAGACCTGCTGGCCGGGCGACGCCGGGCCGCTGATCACCTGGGGCCTCGTCGTCACGCGCGGGCCGCAGGGCGTGGCGCAGCCGCGCCGGCGGCAGAACCTGGGCATCTACCGGCAGCAGCTCATCGGCCGGCGCGAGCTGATCATGCGCTGGCTCACGCACCGCGGCGGCGCGCTCGACTTCCGCGAATTCGCCCAAGCGAACCCGGGCCAGCCGTTTCCGATCGCGGTCGCGCTCGGCGCCGACCCGGCGACGATCCTCGGTGCCGTGACGCCGGTGCCCGACTCCCTGTCCGAATACCAGTTCGCCGGGTTGCTGCGCGGCAGCCGCACCGAGGTCGTCGACTCCGGTGTCGGCGAAGGCCTGCGCCTGCAGGTGCCGGCGAGCGCGGAGATCGTGCTCGAAGGCCATGTGCCGCCGGCCGAACCCGGCTTCATCGGCGAGTCCGAGCGCGGCGTGAAGCTGAAGGAACTGAACGGCTACCTGCATGCGTTGGAAGGCCCGTTCGGCGACCACACCGGCTACTACAACGAACAGGACTGGTTCCCGGTCTTCCGCGTCGACCGCCTCACGCACCGCCGCGATCCGATCTATCACACCACCTACACCGGCAAGCCGCCCGACGAGCCCGCCGTGCTGGGCGTGGCGCTGAACGAGGTCTTCGTGCCGATCCTGCAGAAGCAGTTTCCGGAGATCGTCGATTTCTATCTGCCGCCCGAAGGCTGCAGCTACCGGCTGGCGGTGATCTCGATCAAGAAGGCCTACCCCGGCCACGCGAAGCGCGTGATGTTCGGGCTCTGGAGCTTCCTGCGCCAGTTCATGTACACCAAGTTCATCATCGTCACCGACGACGATGTCGACATCCGCGACTGGCGCGAAGTCATCTGGGCGGTGACGACCCGGGTGGACCCGCTGCGCGACACCACGCTGGTCGGCGAGACGCCGATCGACTACCTCGATTTCGCCTCGCCTGTGAGCGGCCTGGGCAGCAAGATGGGGTTGGACGCAACGAACAAATGGCCGGGCGAGACGGCGCGCGAATGGGGTCGCACGATCCGCATGGACGCCGCGGTCGAGGCGCGCGTGCAGGCCCTGGTGGAGCGGCTGCAGCAGCCGAGCTGAACGCGCGGTTATCGCTTGCCGCGGGCGCCGACCTGGTCTATGGTTCGCTTGCCTGCTCGCAGGCAACCCTCGATGGCGCAGTCACTGCGCATCAGGAGCCCCGGACCTCATTCCTCCGGAGCCCCACCGGCGGCATCAGCCGCCCGCCCCTCCGGCCTTCGTGGCTTGGAGGGGTTTCGCTTTCAGGGGCGCCCGAATCAGGTCAGCGCGAATTCGCGCGCGAGCAGCGCGTAGGACTGCCGGCGCACCGCCGGATCGTGGGCCCAGGTGTTGACGACGAGTTCGTCCAGCCCCAGCGACGCCGCCAGCGCGCGCAGCTTCGCGCCGACCGGTGCCGGGCTGCCGACGAAGGCGCGCGCACGCAGTGCCTCCACGGCGGACGCTTCGTCGGGCGTGAAGCCGCGCTCGGCGATCTGCGCCGGCGGCTGCAGCGGGCCGAGCATGCCGCGCTGCCGATCGAGTCGCCAGCGCTCGCGGCTCAGCGCGTGGTGCAAGGCATCCTCGTCGCGCTCGGCGGCCAGCGCCCAGACGCAGATCGTCGCCTGCGGTTCCGGGTGGCGTTCGCTCGGCCGGTAGTGGCGCCGGTACAGCTCGAGCGCCTGCTCGACGCCCTGGCCGTCGGTGAAGAAGTACGCGAACGCGTAGGGCAGGCCCAGGTGGGCGGCAAGCTGCGCGCCGTAGTTCGAACTGCCGAGGATCCAGATCTCCGGCGTCGCGGCGCCCGCCGGCGGCCGCGGATGGGCCCAGATGCCCTGGTGGCGCTGCCCTCGCGTCCAGGCCTGAAGGTCCACCACCTGCTGCGGGAACTGCTCGGCGGCCTGCGCCGCGTTCGGGTTCAGCGCCATCGCGGTGCGCATGTCGCCGCCCGGCGCGCGGCCGACGCCGAGGTCGATGCGGCCCGGCGCCAGCGCTCCCAGCACGTTGAACTGCTCGGCCACCTTCAGCGCCGAGTAGTGCGGCAGCATCACGCCGGCGCTGCCGATCCGGATGCGCCGCGTGCGCGCCGCGATCGCCGCCATCAGCACCTCGGGCGCGCTGCCGACGATGGTCGGCAGGCTGTGGTGCTCGCTGACCCAGAAGCGCTCGTAGCCCAGCGCTTCGCAATCCTCGGCGAGCGCGAGCGTGTCGCGCAGCGCGTCGCCTTCGTCGCGGCCGGCGCAGGCGACCGACTGGTCCAGCACCGAGAGCTTCATCGTGCCGCCGCGCGGATCAGATCCGCGGCCTTCTCGGCGATCATGATCACCGGCGCATTGGTGTTGCCCGAGGTGACGTTCGGCATGATGGCCGCGTCGACGACGCGCAGGCCGTCGATGCCGTGAACGCGCAGCTGCGCATCGACCACGTCGTCGGCGCCCGGCCCCATGCGGCAGCTGCCCACCGGGTGGTAGATCGTGTCGGCGTGGTTGCGCACGAAGGCCTCGATCTGGTCGTCGCTTTGCGCGCCCGCCGACGCCGGCAGCTCGCGCCCGCCGAGGCCGGCCAGCGCCGGCTGCTGCAGGATCCGGCGCATGGCCTTGAAGCCGCGCACCAGCCGGTCGACGTCGTCGCGCTCGGCCAGGAAGGCCGGGTCGACGAGCGGTGCCGCGGCCGGGTCGGCGCTCGCCAGGCGCACGCTGCCGCGGCTCTTGGGCTGCAGCACGCAGACATGGCAGGAATAGCCATGGCCGAACACCGTCTTGCGGCCGTGGTCGACGAGCTTGCCGATCACGAAGTGCAGCTGCAGGTCGGGCCGCGGCTCCTCGGCGCGGCTGCGGATGAAGGCGCCGGCCTCGGCGAAGTTGGTCGTCAGCATGCCGCTGCGGCTGCGTCGCCATTCGAGGATGCCTTGCAGCGCATGCCAGGCGCCCGTCAGCGACAGGCCGAACAAGTCCTTCAGTTGTGGCGCGTCGACGATCTGGACGACGTCGACATGGTCGTGCAGATGGCGGCCGACGCCGGGCAGGTCGTGCACGACGGAGATCGCGTGGCGCTGCAGCTCGACCCCGGGGCCGATGCCCGACAGCATCAGCAGCTGCGGCGACTGCAGCGCGCCGGCGCACAGCAGCACCTCGCGCCGCGCGCGCAGCTGGCGCGTCGTGCCGGCTTCGCGCAGCTCGACGCCGACCGCGCGCCGGCCTTCGAACAGCACGCGCGTGACCTGCGCGCCGGTCAGCACCTGCAGGTTGGCGCGGCCCCGGTTCGGCGTCAGGTAGGCCTTGGCGGCGCTGAAGCGCTCACCGTTGCGGTGCGTCACCTGGTAGAGGCCGACGCCTTCCTGGCGTTCGCCGTTGAAGTCGGGGTTGGCCGCGATGCCGGCCTGGCGTGCGGCCTCGACGAAGACCGCGCTGAAGCGGTTCGGGCTGCGCAGGTCCATCACGTTGAGCGGGCCGCCGGTCGCATGGTGCGCGTCGGCGCCGCGCTCGTTGTGCTCGGACTTCAGAAAGTAGGGCCGCACGTCGTCCCAGCTCCAGCCGGGGTTGCCGGCGGCGGCCCAGGCGTCGTAGTCCTCGCGCTGGCCACGGATGTAGATCATCGCGTTGACCGAGCTCGAACCGCCCAGCACCTTGCCGCGCGGCTGGTAGCCGCGGCGGCCGTTCAGACCCGGCTGCGGCACGGTCTCGAAGGCCCAGTTCGCTTGGCCCGTCTGCGCCAGCAGCGCCAAGCCGGCCGGGCATTGGATGAGCACGCTCTTGTCGACCGGACCGGCTTCGAGCAGGCCCACGCTGACGGCGGGGTCTTCGCTCAGCCGGGCGGCGAGCACGCAGCCGGCGGAGCCGCCGCCGATGATGAGGTAGTCGAACATGCCTGGGCTGGGCACCATCGGCCGATCATAGCGACCGGCCCGGGCCGCGCCCGGCGCCTCTATTTGCGCACGTTGTCCAGCGCCACCGCCGGCTGGTAGCCCAGCGCGACGGCCAGCGCCTCGTAATGCGCGGCGAGCACCGGCTGGCCGGTGCGGCGGAAGTGCAGCGCGAGTGAGTAGCTGGCTCGCTCGTCGCCGAGCAGCGCGGCGAACTGCAGCCAGCCGACCTGGCGCTGCGTGCCATGCGTTTCGTCGTAGCCGCGGTTGGCCTGTGCCAGCCGCACGGCGGCCTCGCGGTCGCCCAGCGCGGCCTGGCGGAGTTCCTGCGCTTGCGCCGGATCCTGCACCGCGAAGGCGCTGCGGTACAGGCGCACCTCGCTGCTGCGCAGCAGCCGCCAGGAACCTGCCGCGCGGTCGCGTATCGCCTGCACCTCGCCGGCGGTGGCGGTGTCGGGAAAAGCGCGCAGGTAGCGCTCGGCCGCTTGCACGATGTCACCTGGCCACACCGCCTGTTCGACGGCCTGGCGCAGCGCGGGTTCGGCGCCGGCGTCGGGCGGAGCCGCCACAGCCGCCAGGGCCCAGCACAATCCGATCGCGCACAGAGTCCGCTTCATGCCGTCGCTCCCGGTGTGACGCACGCTTGCATGCCGGCTTCTTCGGCAGTTTGCTGCCGAGCTTGCGTAAGCAGGCGTTGCAAACGGCGACACCTTGCGTGCGTCCCGTGACAAGTTCACGCGCGATGGATGGGGTCGATCCAGCGCACGGACTGCGGCGCCTCGACCGGTTCGATGTCCAGATTCACCGCCACCGCCTCGCCGTCGCTGCGCACGAGCACGCATTCCAGCGTCTCGGTCGGGCTGGCGTTGATCTCCTGGTGCGGCACGAAGGGCGGCACGTAGATGAAGTCGCCCGGGCCGGCCTCGGCGGTGAACTCGAGCCGCTCGCCCCAGCGCATGCGCGCGCGGCCCTTGACGACGTAGATCACGCTCTCCAGCGGCCCGTGGTGGTGGGCACCGGTCAACGCGCCCGGGTGGATGTGCACCGTGCCGGCCCAGAGCTTCTGCGCCCCGACGCGGGCGAAGTCGATCGCCGCCTTGCGGTCCATGCCGGGCGTCTGCGCGGTGTTCGGGTCGAGCGCGTCGGCGGCGACGACGCGCACGCCATCGAGGCGCCAGCGCGCGGCGGGCTCGGACGGGGAGGGATCGTCGGGCATGGGGGTCTCCTTCCGGCACGAGTGCCCATTGTGAACCGCATAATCCGCTCCCTTCGCCGGGAGCCGTCGCCACGCCGCGGCTCTCCCCTCGCGCTCACGAAGCGCTCTTGCGGGAGCTGCGCCTTGTTCCGCCGATTCGAAGCGCTGGTGCATCCCTACCCGGATGCCTTGCCGCCACCGCCGCCGAAGACCTTCTTCGCCTTCCTCTGGGCTTGCGCGCGCGGCGCGCGGCCCTACCTGCTGCTGCTGACACTGCTGACGGCCTGCATCGGTGCGTTCGAGGCGCTGCTGTTCGCAATGCTCGCCCATGTGGTGGACCTGCTCGCCAAGGTGGTTCCGGCCGAACTGTGGCTGCGCCACGGCCACATGCTGCTGCTGCTGGCGGGCCTGCTGGCGGGCAGCGTCGCGCTTGCCGGGCTGCAGGCGCTGATCAAGTACCAGGGCGTGTTCGGCAATTTCCCGATGCGGCTGCGCTGGAACTTCCACCGGCTGATGCTCGAGCAGAGCCTGAGCTTCTACCAGGACGAGTTCGCCGGCCGCATCGCGACCAAGGTGATGCAGACCGCGCTGGCGGTGCGCGACACCTGGCTCGTCTTCGCCGACATCCTGGTCTACGTGGTGATCTATTTCGTCACGATGGTCGCCGTCGTCGGCGACATGGACGCCTGGCTGATGCTGCCCTTCGCCGGCTGGCTGGTGGCCTACGGCTTCACGCTCTGGTACTTCGTGCCGCGCCTGGGCCGCGTCGCGCGCGCGCAGGCCGATGCGCGCTCGCTGATGACCGGCCGCGTCACCGACGCCTACACCAACATCGCCACCGTCAAGCTGTTCTCGCACGCGCACCGCGAGGCGCAGTTCGCGCGCAGCGCGATGCAGGAGTTCATGGTCACCGCCTACGGGCAGATGCGCCTGGTGACGGGTTTCGAGATCGTCAACCAGGCGCTCAGCGTGGCCCTGGTCGCATCGACCGTCGGCGCGACGCTGGCGCTGTGGATGCAAGGCCAGGTCGGTGTCGGCGCGGTCGCCGCGGCGAGCGCGATGGCGCTGCGGCTGAACGGCATCTCGCACTGGGTGATGTGGGAGATGTCGTCGCTGTTCGAGCACATCGGCACGGTGCAGGACGGCATCAACACCTTGTCGAAGGCGCGCGCGGTGGTCGACCGGCCCGATGCGAAGCCGCTGGAAGTCAGCCGCGGCGAACTGCGCTTCGAGAACGTGCGTTTCGCGTACGGCGGGCCGAAGACCGTCATCGACGATCTCTCGTTCACGATCCGTCCGGGCGAGAAGATCGGCCTCGTCGGCCGCTCCGGCGCCGGCAAGAGCACGGTCGTCAACCTGCTGCTGCGCCTGTACGACCTGGACGCGGGCCGGATCCTGATCGACGGCCAGGACATCGCCGGCGTGACGCAAGAGAGCCTGCGCCGCGCGGTCGGCATGGTCACGCAGGACACCTCGCTGCTGCACCGCTCGGTGCGCGACAACATCCTCTACGGCCGCCCCGACGCGGGCGACGCCGAGATGCTGCGCGCCGCCGAGCGCGCCGAGGCGCACGATTTCATCGGTGGTCTGACCGACGCGAAAGGTCGCAAGGGCTATGACGCCCATGTCGGCGAGCGCGGCGTCAAGCTCAGCGGCGGCCAGCGCCAGCGCATCGCGATCGCACGCGTGATGCTCAAGGACGCGCCGATCCTGCTCCTCGACGAGGCGACGAGCGCGCTCGACAGCGAGGTCGAGGCGGCGATCCAGGCCAGCCTGTACCGGCTGATGGAAGGCAAGACCGTGGTCGCGATCGCGCACCGGCTGTCGACCATCGCCGCGATGGACCGGCTGATCGTGATGGACCACGGCCGCATCGTCGAGATGGGCGACCACAAGAGCCTGCTCGCGGCCGGCGGCATCTACGCCCGGCTCTGGGCGCACCAGAGCGGCGGCTTCCTCGGCGAGGAGACCGACGACGAAGCCGCGGCGCTGCCGGCCTGAGCCGCTCAGTGCGACGTCGTGTGCGGCTCGTCCGACAGCTCGGCCGGTTCGGTGGGCGCGAAGCAGGCGCGTTCGGGCGCGATCGTCATCGGCTGCGTGTCCGGCCAGGGCAGGTGGGGGACGCTGTCGCGCCCGCGGTCGAGCGCGCGGTCGAGCGCGGCGCGGCGTTCGGCGAGATCGCGCGACGCGTCCAGCGCCTGCTGCTGCGCGGAAAGCGCACCCTGCACGAGGGCCAGGCGCTCGCCGAGCTCGGCGGTTCGCTCGGTCATCTCGAAGCGGGAATGTTCGGCTTCGTCGAGCCGGGTGCGCAGGTTCGCCAGGTGGCGCCGGTGCTGCCACCAGGCCGCGACGCCGGCGGCCAGCGCGATCGCTAGCACGGCGGCGAACAACAAGGGCCAGTCAGCGTTCATGGCCGGACTATCGGCGGCCGATGCCGTGACTTGAGGGCGCGAATCGGGGCGAGCGGCGACAATCCACGCCGTGTCGACCCCCACCCTGGCCCCACCGCGTGGCGCGAAGGCGCTGACCGCCTACCGCCCCTACTGGGCGCGCCGTTTCGGCCCCGCGCCCTTCTTGCCGATGAGCCGGCAGGAGATGGACGCGCTCGGCTGGGATTCCTGCGACGTGATCGTCGTCACCGGCGACGCCTACGTCGACCACCCGAGCTTCGGCATGGCGGTGATCGGCCGCACGCTGGAGGCGCAAGGCTTCCGCGTCGGCATCATCGCGCAGCCCGACTGGCACAGCGCCGAGCCGTTCAAGGCCTTGGGCCGACCGAACCTGTTCTTCGGCGTCACCGCCGGGAACATGGATTCGATGATCAACCGCTACACCGCGGACCGCAAGATCCGCAGCGACGACGCCTACACGCCGGGCGACGTCGGCGGCAAGCGCCCCGATCGCGCGAGCCTGGTCTACGCGCAGCGCTGCAAGGAAGCCTTCGGCGACGTGCCGATCGTGCTCGGCGGCATCGAGGCCAGCCTGCGCCGGATCGCGCATTACGACTACTGGCAGGACAAGGTGCGGCGCAGCATCCTCGTCGACAGCAAGGCCGACCTGCTGCTCTACGGCAACGCCGAACGTGCCATCGTCGAGATCGCGCACCGTCTCGCCGCGCGCGAGCCGGTGGCTGCGATCACCGACGTGCGCGGCACGGCGTTCATGGTGCGCAGCACGCCCGAGGCTTGGCTGGACGGCTGGTACGAGATCGACTCGACCGAGGTCGATCGCCCGGGGCGCGTCGACGAGCACATCAATCCGTACCAGAGCGACCAGCGAGCAGGCCGCAGCGCAGGGTGCGACCTGCGCGAAGGAAGACGGCGCGCCGCCGCCCGCCGGGCTGGCGACGATCGCAATGCCGACGAGCCGGCGCGTCGTGATGCCGCCGCGCGACAAGACCGTCGTGCGCCTGCCGGCCTACGAGCAGGTGAAGAGCGACGCCGTGCTCTACGCCCATGCCAACCGCGTGCTGCACCTAGAGACCAACCCGGGCAACGCGCGCGCGCTGGTGCAAAGGCATGGCACCGGCGCCACGGCGCGCGACGTCTGGATCAACCCGCCGCCGATTCCGCTGACGACGGCCGAGATGGACCATGTCTTCGACCTGCCCTATGCGCGGTCGCCGCACCCGAGCTATGCCGACGAGACCGGCGGCCATGACGGCGCGACCAAGATCCCGGCCTGGGAGATGATCCGCTTCAGCGTCAACATCATGCGCGGCTGTTTCGGCGGCTGCACCTTCTGCAGCATCACCGAGCACGAAGGCCGCATCATCCAGAGCCGCAGCGAAGACTCGGTGATCCGCGAGATCGAGGACATCCGCGACAAGGTGAAAGGCTTCACCGGCGTCATCAGCGACCTCGGCGGCCCCACCGCCAACATGTACCGCATCGGCTGCAAGAGCGCCGAGATCGAAGCCGCCTGCCGCAAGCCGAGCTGCGTCTACCCCGGCATCTGCACGAACCTGAACACCGACCACGGGCCGCTGATCAAGATGTACCGCCGCGCGCGTGCGCTGCGCGGCATCAAGAAGATCCTGATCGGCTCCGGGCTGCGCTACGACCTCGCGATCAAGAGCCCCGAGTACATCAAGGAGCTCGTCACGCACCATGTCGGCGGCTACCTGAAGATCGCGCCCGAGCACACCGAAGGCGGGCCGCTGAGCAAGATGATGAAGCCCGGCATCGGCACCTACGACCGTTTCAAGCAGCTGTTCGACAAGTTCAGCGCCGAGGCCGGAAAGAAGCAGTACCTGATCCCGTACTTCATCGCCGCCCACCCGGGCACGCGCGACGAGGACATGATGAACCTCGCGCTGTGGCTGAAGAAGAACGGCTTCAAGGCCGACCAGGTGCAGACCTTCTACCCCAGCCCGATGGCCACGGCCACGGCGATGTACCACACCGACCTGAACCCGTTGAAGGGCATCAGCCGCGACCCCGCACGCGCCGAGCGCGTGGACACCGTGCGCGGCGAAAAGCGACGGCGCCTGCACAAGGCCTTCCTGCGCTGGCACGATCCGAACAACTGGCCGCTGCTGCGCGAGGCACTCAAGGCCATGGGTCGCGCCGACCTGATCGGCAACGGCCGCCACCACCTGATCCCCAGCTTCCAGCCGGCCACGAGCGGCGCCTACCAGAGCGCGCGGCGCAAGAACAGCACGCCGCCGACACCGGGCCTGGCGCCGAAGGCGCGCCCGGGCCGGCTGCTGACCCAGCACACCGGCCTGCCGCCGCGCGTCACCGGCGCCGTGCCGGCCGGGCCGCGCCGCAAGCGACCCGGCCCCTGACACCGACTTGCGATCGATCGACTCGGAATGAGGGGCCGCTCGCGGCCCGTTGCCGACGTTCGCCGAATGTCGGGACATGACCGCTGCATGCAGGCGCGGCTGCGCGCCCCGGCGGCCCGATCTCGCACCCATGCCGGCGCCGGCACGCAGTACGAACGGCCGCCACGGGCTGCGCGCCGACACAGGGTCTTTCTTGACGATCGATCGCGAATGGGTATGAGCGGCGCCCGCTGCGCCGCTCAGCGCAGCGCCGGCGCCGCGAGCAGCCGCTCGAGGTCGTCGCGCCCGTTGTAGCCCTGCACCGACAGCCGCACGAAGGTCCGGCCGCCATGCTGGGTGACCGGGATCTCGATCCGGCTCTCGTCGAACAGGCGCGCGCGCAGCGCCTCGGCGTCCTGGTGCGGCACCGGGATCGCGACCATCTGCGCGTAGTCGTCGTCGCCGCTCATGGGCGCCAGGCCGTGGCGCGACGCCAGCCGGTGCAGCGTCTCGCGCGCGTGGTCGTGGCAGCGCTGGCGCAGCGCCGGCCAGTCGTGGCGCGCCTGGAAATCGATGGCCGCCGGCACGGCGAGCCAGGCCGCGATGTCGCGCGTGCCCTGCCATTGCAGCCGCCGCTCGAGCAGCGTGCGGCCGGTGTAAGCGTCGAAGCCGGTGTGCCCGGCCTGGCCCGCGACATAGCCCCAGCTGACCACCGGTGCGTCCAGCCCGGCATGGTGCTGCGGCTGCGCGTGCAGGAAGCCGGCCCCCTTGGGTGCGCACATCCATTTGTGGCAGTTGCCGGTGTAGAAGTCGGCGTCGAGCGCGTCCAGGTCGAGCTCGATCTGACCCGGCGCGTGCGCGCCGTCGATCAGCGTCGCGAGGCCTCGCTCGCGCGCGCGCCGGCACAGCTCGGCGATCGGGAAGATCAGCGCGGTGGTCGACGTGACATGGCTCGCGAAGATCAGCCTCGTGCGCGGCGTCACCGCGGCGAGCAGCCGGTCGACGAAGCGCTCGCGCTCGAACGGCAGCGGGATCTCGACGCGCCGGTAGCTCGCGCCGCGCTGCGCGCAGACCTGCTGCCAGGTGGCGTCGCAGGCGCCGTACTCATGGTCGGTCGCGAGCACCTCGTCGCCGGGCCGTAGCGCGATCGAGCGCGCGACGATGTTGACGCCGGTGGTCGCGTTGGGCACGTAGACCAGGTGCTCGGGCGACGCGCCGAGCGTTGCCGCCAGCCGCGCGCGCGACTCGGCGAGCAGGCCGGCCGAGCGCCGGCCCAGGAACTCGACCGGGTTGCGCTCCATCTCGCGCTGCCAGCGCTGCAGTTCGTCGAACACCTCGCGCGGGCAGGCACCGAAGGAGCCGTGGTTCAGGAACGTGATCTCGGGGGCGAGCAGGAACTCGTCGCGCATGGCGGGCATCGGCCTTCGGGGTGGCGGGCCGCGCCAGTATGCCGGCGGTCCGGCGTGCCGAACCGGCGAGAATCCGGCCATGGCCGCCGGCAGTCTCCTCGCCCTCCTCGACGACATCACGACGGTGCTCGACGATGTCGCGCTGCTCAGCAAGCTCGCGGCGAAGAAGACCGCCGGCGTGCTCGGCGACGACCTCGCGCTCAACGCGCAGCAGGTCTCCGGCATGCAGGCCGAGCGCGAGCTGCCGGTGGTCTGGGCGGTCGCCAAGGGCTCGTTCGTGAACAAGGCGATCCTGGTGCCGGCGGCGCTCGCGATCAGCGCCTTCGCGCCCTGGGCGGTGACGCCGCTGCTGATGGTCGGCGGCGCCTACCTCTGCTTCGAGGGCTTCGAGAAGCTCGCCCACCGCTTCCTGCACGACGCCGCCGAGGACGAGGCCCACCACGCCGAGCTGGCGCGCGCGCTCGTCGACCCGCAGATCGACCTCGTCGCGCTCGAGCGCGACAAGATCAAGGGCGCGGTGCGCACCGACTTCGTGCTCTCGGCCGAGATCATCGCGATCACGCTCGGCACCGTGGCCGGCGCGCCGCTGACGACGCAGGTCACGGTGCTGGCCGGCATCGCGGTCGTGATGACGATCGGCGTCTACGGCTTCGTCGCCGGCATCGTCAAGATCGACGACGCCGGCCTCGCGCTCAGTCGGCAGGCCAACGCCGTCTCGCGCAGCGTCGGCGCCGGGCTGCTGAAGGCCGCGCCCTGGCTGATGAAGGGGCTGACGGTCGCCGGCACGGCGGCGATGTTCCTCGTCGGCGGCGGCATCGTCGTCCATGGTCTCGCGCCGCTGCGGCACGCGATCGAATCCGTCGCCGGCGACTACGGCGCGCTCGCCGGTGCGGCGCTGAACGGGCTGGTCGGGGTCGCGGTCGGCGCGCTCGTGCTCGCCGTCGTCGCGCTCGGCCAGCGCCTGCTGGCGCCGCTGACCTGGCGTTGCGCTTCGCGCTACTTCGCGCCGCGCACGCCGAGGAGTTCGACCTCGAACAGCAGCGTCGCGTTCGGCGGGATCACGTTGCCGGCGCCGCGCGCGCCGTAGGCGATCGCCGCCGGGCAGGCGAGCGAGGCCTTGCCGCCGACCTTCATCCGCTGCAGGCCTTCGGTCCAGCACGGGATCACGTGGTTGAGCGGGAATTCGGCCGGCTCGTGGCGTGCGTACGAGCTGTCGAATTCGCGCCCGTCGGGAAACATGCCGCGGTAGTTCACGCGCACGGTGTCGGTCGCGGTCGGGCTGGCGCCGCTGCCGTCCTTCAGCGAGCGGTAGACCAGGCCGCTGGGCGTGACCACCGCGCCGCGTGCGGCGGCGGCCTTGGCCAGCGCGGGGTCGGCAGGGGTGGCGGCCAGCGCCGGGAGGGCGAGCAAGGCCGAGAGGACGGCGGCAACGGTGTTTTCGAGCATCGATTTCATCGGAGGGCGGCCGCCGAGGCGGCGTTCGGGGAAGGAGCCGGAGGGAAGGGCTGCGCAGCGCCGGGCGCGTGTCAGCGCGTCCAGCTGTCCTTGAGCGTGGTGATGCGGTTGAACACCGGTTGCCCGGGTCGGTGGTCCTTGCGGTCGGTGACGAAGTAGCCGTGGCGTTCGAACTGGAAGCGCTGATCGGCCGCGACGTCGCCCAGCGCGGGTTCGACGAAGCCCTGCACGACGCGCTTGCTGTGCGGGTTGAGCACCTCGCGGAAGTCGCGCCCGCCGGCGTCGGGCTGCGGCTCGGTGAACAGGCGGTCGTACAGGTTCACGGTGGCCGCCACCGCGTCGTGCACGCCGACCCAGGTGATCGTGCCCTTGACCTTCACCGCGTCGGCGCCCGGCGTGCCGCTGCGCGTGTCGGGCACCACGCTCGCGAGCACCGCGGTGACCTGGCCGTCGGCGTCCTTCTCGCAGCCGGTGCATTCGACGACCAGGCCGTACTTCAGGCGCACCTTGTTGCCGGGAACGACGCTGCCGTCGGGCAGCGTCTTGGGCGGGAACAGGCGGAAGAAGCCCTTGGCCGGCAGTTCGGCGAAATCGTCGCGCTCGATCCAGACCTCGGCGCCCAGGCCGAAGGCGCGCTGGCCGAGTTCGGGCCGCTGCGGGTGCGCCGGCGCGTGGCAGGGCTCGACGTGGCCGGCGCCATACACGTCGGCCCAGTTCGTCAGCTTCAGCTTCAGCGGGTCGATCACGGCCATCGCGCGCGGCGCCTGGCCTTCGAGGTCGTCGCGCAGGCAGCCTTCGAGCACGCTGTAGTCGAGCCAGATGTTGGTCTTGGACGCACCGCTGCCGTCGGCCATCGCGCGGATGCTCTCGGGCGTGTAGCCGCGCCGGCGCATGCCGAAGATCGTCGGCATGCGCGGGTCGTCCCAGCCGTCGACGATGCCTTCGTCGACCAGCGCCTTGAGCTTGCGCTTGCTCGTGATCACGTAGCTCAGGTTCAGGCGCCCGAACTCGTACTGCTTCGGCGTCGGCCGCGCGAGCAGCCCGAGCGTTGCCAGCTGCTCCAGCAGCCAGTCGTACCAGGGCCGCTGGTCCTCGAACTCCAGCGTGCAGATGCTGTGCGTGATGTTCTCCAGCGCGTCCTCGATCGGGTGCGCGTAGGCGTACATCGGGTAGATGCACCAGCGGTCGCCGGTGGCGTGGTGCGTCGCGTGCTTGATGCGGTAGAGCGCCGGGTCGCGCAGGTTGATGTTCGGCGACGCCATGTCGATCTTCGCGCGCAGCACCGCGGCGCCGTCGGGCAGGCGGCCGCTGCGCATCTCGGCAAAGCGGGCCCGGTTCTCGGCCGGCGTGCGGCTTCGGAACGGGCTGTTCCTGCCCGGCGTGTTGAAGTCGCCGCGGTGGGCGCGCATCTCGTCGGCGCTCTGCTCGTCGACATAGGCGAGCCCGGCGTCGATCAGCGCCTCGGCGGCGCGGACCATGAAGTCGAAGTAGTCGCTCGCGTAGTACAGGTGGCTGCTGCCGTGGGCCTCCCAGTCGAAGCCCAGCCAGCGCACGGCCTCGATGATCGCGTCGACGTATTCCTGCTCCTCGCGCTCGGGGTTGGTGTCGTCGAAGCGCAGGTGGCAGACGCCACCAAAGTCGCGCGCGAGGCCGAAGTTCAGGCAGATGCTCTTCGCGTGGCCGACGTGCAGGTAGCCGTTCGGCTCGGGCGGGAAGCGGGTCCGGATCCGGGCCGGGTCCGGCGCGCCGGCCAGGTGGTGCGCGCCGTCACCCGGGCTGCCGCCCCAGCGCCGCTGGCTCCAGGTGCCGGCCTCGAGGTCGCGTTCGATGATGCCGCGCAGGAAGTTGCTCGGCTTGGGGGCGTCGGATGTCTTGGGGTCGTGGGCCATGCGCTCGCCGCGGCGGGTGGAGCGAAGATTCTATCGACGCCCCACCCGGCGGTCGGTGCCGCCCATCGGGCGCGCGCGACCGCCGTGCCGAGTGCGGGCATCCGGGCGAGCCGGTGGTTCACCGCTTCCGACGCCGGCGTGGCGCCGGCCTCTACGGCGCGGCTCGCTCCCTCGCCCGCCAGCGCAGCGACGGCAGCGCGAAGGTCAGTCCCAGCACCGACCCGGCCAGCACGTCCAGCGCCACGTGCTGCTTGACGGCCATCGTCGACCAGGCGATGAGCAGAAACCAGGCCGCGTTGACGATGCGCAACGCAGGCCAAGCGCGCAACTCGCGCAGCAGGTGGTCGATCCAGACCGCGCTGAAGATCGCGGCGGCGACATGCAGCGACGGGCAGGCGTTGCCGGCGGCGTCGACCCCTTGCAGCAGCGCGAAGCCCGGGTAGCCGGCCAGGTCCAGGCCCGATGGCGGCACGGCGGTGGGGACGAAATAAAAGCAGGCCAGGCCGGCCAGGCACAGGCCGGCGGCCCACATCCCGTAGACCAGCAACTCGCGCAGCGTGAGCAGCAGCCCGGGCGCGACGCCGACATAGACCCACAGCGACACATAGGCCGCCAGGGCGTCGGGCTCGAAGCCGATCCAGCGGTCGAGCGCGGTCAGCGGCATCGTCGTCACCGGGTGCGTCGGGTGGCGCAGCACGTGGAAGTAGCCGACGAAGAACAGCGCCATGAAGGCCGTGATGCCCAGCGTCTTCAGCACCACGTGGGCGCGCATCCGGCGCAGCGCCTCGTCGCGCCAGCCGGGTGCAACGGTCTTCGGGGACAGCTCGGGCGTTCGGCTCGACGGCACGATGAGAGGCGCCCGGCAGGCGCGAAATGGGCAGGTCCGGGCGAGGTTACCATCGTGCCATGACGGCCCGGCGAGGCCGCGACGGACAACGTGGCCAGCGACCGGGAGGCGCCGATGAACCAGCCAATCCAGGCTCCGGCCGACCCGGCGGTCGAGTCCTGCGACGTGCTCGTCGTGGGCGGCGGGCCGGCCGGCAGCACTGCGGCCGCGCTGCTCGCGCGCCAAGGGCGCGACGTCGTGTTGGTCGAGAAGGCGCGACATCCGCGCTTTCACATCGGCGAGTCGCTGCTGCCGGCGAACGGTCCGCTGTTCGACCGCCTGGGCGTGCGCGACGCCGTCGAGCGCATCGGCATGCCCAAATGGGGCGTCGAGTTCGTCTCGCCGCAGCATGCGCAGTGCAGCTTCGTCGAGTTCGCCGAGGCCTGGGACAAGTCGATGCCTTACGCCTGGCAGGTGCGGCGCTCGGAGCTGGACGACATCCTGTTCCGCAACGCCGCCGCGAGCGGCGCGCGCACGCTCGAAGGCTGCCGCGTGCGCGACGTGCGGTTCGACGCCGACGGCGCCGACGTGGACGCGGTGCTCGACGATGGCGCCGTGCGCCGCTGGCGCGCGAAGTTCGTCGTCGACGCCTCCGGGCGCGACACCTTGCTGGCCCATCAGTTCGGCAGCAAGCGCAACAACCCGCGCCACAACAGCGCGGCGCTGTACGGCCACTTCCGCGGCGCGCGCCGGCTGGAAGGCAAGCGCGAGGGCAACATCACGATCTTCTGGTTCGAACACGGCTGGTTCTGGTTCATCCCGCTCGCCGACGGCGTGACCAGCATCGGTGCGGTGTGCTGGCCCTATTACCTGAAGTCGCGCGCCAAGCCGCTGCGCGAGTTCTTCACGGACACGATCGCGCTCAGCCCGGGGCTGAGCGAACGGCTGCAGGGCGCCGAGCTGGTCGACGGCCTGGTGCACGCGACCGGCAACTACAGCTATGCCAGCACCCATTGCGCCGGCGCGCGCTACCTGCTGCTCGGCGACGCCTACGCGTTCATCGACCCGGTGTTCTCGTCGGGCGTGCACCTGGCGATGAACAGCGCCTTCGAAGGCGCGGAAGTGGTCGCCGCCACGCTCGACCAGCCGGCCCGAGCGGCCGCCGCGCGGCGCCGCTTCGAGGCCGTGATGGCCAAGGGCCCGCGCGAGTTCACGTGGTTCATCCTGCGCATGAACAACCCCTCGATGCGCAACCTGTTCATGGCCCCGGCCAACCCGCTGCGCGTGAAGGAGGCGGTGATGTCGCTGCTCGCCGGCGACATCTTCGGCCGCACGCCGATCGGCCCGTCGCTGGCGCTGTTCAAGGCGATCTACTACGCCGGCGCGCTGCTCGCCGGGCGGCGCAGCTGGGCCGCCTGGCGTGCGCGGCGCAACAACATCCGCGACGTCGGCGCCCTGGCGGGCGAGACGGTCGCCGACCGACCGTGACCGGTCTCGTGCGGCCGCTGGCCGCGGCGCTGCTCGGCCTGGCCGCCGTCGCCCCCGCCGCGGCCGCGGAGCTGCCGCTGTGGGAACTGGGCGTCGGCGTCGGCGCTCTGCACATGCCGCATTACCGCGGTGCCGAGCAGTCGCACGACTGGGTGCTGCCGGTTCCCTATGCCGTCTACCGCGGCGAGTTCGTGCGCGCCAGCCGCGAGGGCGTGCGCGCGTTGCTCGTCGAGACCGAGCGCGTCGACGTCGACATCAGCCTGTCGGCCAACCCGCCGGCCAAGAGCGCCGACGACCGTGCGCGTGCCGGCATGTCCGACCTCGCGCCCAACGTCGAGCTCGGTCCGAGCCTGAACCTGACGCTGGCGCGCGGCGCCGGCTGGAAGGTCGATTTCCGCGCGCCGCTGCGCGCGGTGCTGACGGTGCAGGCCCGCCCGCGGATGATCGGCTGGACCGCCGCGCCGAAGCTGAACCTGGACCTTTCCCCCGGCGGCTGGGACCTCGGTCTGCAGGCCGGCCCGCTCTGGGGCAGCCGCCGGCTGCACGCCTACTACTACGACGTCGGTCCGGCCGACGCGACCGCCGAGCGGCCGGTCTACCAGGCGCGCGGCGGCTTCGCCGGCTGGCAGGCGACCGCCTCGCTGTCGCGGCACATCGGCAACCGATGGATCGGGATGTTCCTGCGCTGGGACAGCGTCGATGGCGCGGTCTTCGCCGACAGCCCGCTGGTGCGCCGACCCCATGCGCTGGTCTTCGGCATCGCGGTCTCGTGGAGCCTGCTGCAGTCCGACCGCCTGGTGACGGGTCGCGACGACACGCCGTGAGCGAGAAACTGCTGTTGCCGCTGGCCTGGGTGATGCTGCAACTGCTGTTGCTCGGGCTGGGCTTGATGTCGCTGCTGTGGAACGCGATCGCGCTGCTGCTCTATCCGCTGCTGCCGCGCGCCGCGGGACGCGCGCTCGGGCGCGCCGCGATCGCGCGCGGCTACGCGTTGTTCTGGTGGCTCGCGCGCCGTTCCGGCCTGCTGCGCATGGACGCGAGCGCGCTCGACGCGCTGGCTGCCGAGCGCGGGCTGATCGTCGTCGCCAACCACCCCAGCCTGCTCGACGCGCTGATGCTCGTCGCGCGGCTGCCGCGCAGCGCCTGCGTGATGAAGGCCAGCCTGATGCGCAACCCGTTTCTCGGCCCGGGTGCGCGGCTGGCGCGCTACATCCGCAACGACTCGGCGCTCGGGATGGTTCGGCTGGCGGTGGCCGACCTTCGGGACGGTGGCCAGCTCGTGCTGTTCCCCGAGGGCACGCGCACCGTGCGCGCACCGGTGAATCCGTTCCGGCCCGGCTTCGCGCTGATCGCCAAGCGAGCCGATGCGCCGATCCAGACCGTTTTCATCGACACCGACTCGCCCTACCTCGGCAAAGGCTGGCCGCTGTGGCGGCTGCCGCGGCGGCCGATCGTCTTCACGGTGCGCCTGGGCCGGCGCTTCGCGCCGTCGCCGGACCCGATCGCCTTGCTGGCCGAGGTGCAGGCCTATTTCGCGGCCGGGGTCCGCGTGCCGGCCTCCAGCCGCCATGACGCCCGCCATGACGCCCGTCCCGTCCGCGACCCACCTGGTCCTGATCCCGAGCTACGACACCGGCCCCCAGCTGGCGGTCACGGTGGCGGCGGCGCGCGCGCAGTGGTGCCCGGTGTGGGTCGTCATCGACGGCAGCACCGACGGCAGCGAGCAGCCGATGCTGGCGCGCGCCGCCACCGACCCCGGGCTGCGCGTGCTGGTGCTGCCGGCCAACCGCGGCAAGGGCGCGGCCGTGCTGCACGGGCTGCTCGCTGCGCGCGACGCCGGCTTCAGCCATGCGCTGACGATGGACGCCGACGGCCAGCACCCGGCGGCGCTGATCGCGGCCTTCATGCAGGCGTCGATGGCGCGGCCGGACGCGATGATCCTCGGCCGTCCGGTGTTCGACGCCAGCGCGCCGCTGCTGCGCGTGCGCGGGCGGCGCGTCTCGAACGCCTGGACGAACCTCGAGACGCTGGGCGCCGGCGTCGCCGATTCGCTGTACGGATTCCGCGTCTACCCGATCGCGGCACTGTGCGAGGTGATGCAGCGCCAGCGCTGGATGCGCCGCTTCGACTTCGACACCGAGGCCGTCGTGCGCCTGGCCTGGCGCGGCGTGAAGCCGATCAACCTCGACGCGCCGGTGAAGTACCTGACGGCCGAGGAAGGCGGCGTCTCGCATTTCCGCTATGGCCGCGACAACCTGCTGCTGACCTGGATGCACACCCGGCTGATGGTCGAGTTCGTGCTGCGCCTGCCGCTGCTGCTGTGGCGGCGCGGGACCGGCCGGCCGCCGTTCCAGGCCTGAGAGCCGTCCCAGGCTCTGAGCCGCGCAGCCGGGCGCGCCGCAGGCCCGTTCGCACCGGCCGTTGGCACGTCCATCGCATTGACGATGACGCCTTCTGGCGGCCTGCCTAGTCTTGGCTCCACGCCGATGGTCCGCATTCGCGCCACGAGGCAGCGCGATCCGGGCGATCGGCCTTCACCCGATGGAGCCCACGATGAAGACCGAACCCTCACGCGCCAGCTTCCAGTTGACCCCGGCCAAGCGCTTCGGCTGCATCGCCGGCGGCTTCACGGTCGGCACGGCACTGCTGGCGGTCGTCGCGGCGCTGTTCGGCGAGGCGTCGTCGACCCCCTGGCTGCCGGACACGCGCGAAGCGGCGGCGCTGGCCGCGCGTTGCGACCGCTCGCCGACGCCGGCGCTGCGCGACGCCTGCATGCAGCGGGTCGTCGCCGACTGGCAGGCGGGCCGGCGCGGCGAGCTCCGGCTCGCGTCGAAGCGGTGAGCCGCCGTGTCCGGCGTCAGGCGGTCGGCGCCAGCGGCGCGAACAGCATCGGCTCGTGCGCGGGCGCCGGGCCGCGCTCGGCGAGCAGCGCGCGCAGCGCCGGGGCGGCCAGCGCCGGGTGCTCGCCGCTGGCGCGCGCCAGCATTTCGGCAGCCAGCGCCTGCAGCCGCGCCGTGGCCTCGCGCAGCCGCTCGCGGAACGCGAGGTCGTCGAGCCGGTCGGTCAGGCTGCGGTTGAGCTCGACGAACCAGGGCACCGACGCCTGGTCGAGCATCACGGCCGGGTTGCGCCGTTCGCTCAGTGCGCTCCACTCGCGCAGGAAGACCTGCACCGCCTCGTTCAGCCGCTGACATTGCTGCAGCTCGTCGCGCAGGTGCGACAGCGAGGCCAGGTCCGCGAGCCGGTTCTGGAAGAACAGCTGCGCGAGCACGCCCCAGTAATACGTGTAGTCCCAGAGCACCTTCACCGGCAGCACCTCGGGGTCGCCGAACAGGCCGTACTGGTCGGTGTACAAGGCCAGCGTGCTGTCGTAGAACGAGCGGAAGATCTGCTCGTAGATCTGCACGTGCGCCGGCAGGCGCAGCCCGGCGCGGTCTCGCACCACCAGCTCGGTGATGTAGGTGTTGCCGATCGCGATGAAGTCGCTGCCCGGCGAATAGAACGGGTCCAGGAAGCGCCCGGCCTCGCCCGCCAGCGCCCAGCGCTGCGCCGAGAAGACCTGCTTGCAGTCGTGCGAGAAGCGGCGCAGGAAGGCGAAGTCCTGCAACGCCGTCGCGCCGGCCGTCGAGCTCGTCGAACAAGCGTGGCTGGTGCACGCGCAGCCAGTCCATCGCACGCTCGAAGCTGTTCATGCCTTCGATCGGGTGGAAGCGCGGATCGGCGACGATGCCCACCGAATGCGAGCCGCTGGCGAGCGGGATCAGCCACACCCAGTAGCCTTCGCCGACCAGATGGTTGGTCGACAGCCAGCGCGTCGGCGTCACGCAGCGCGCGCGCCATTCGGGGTCGTCGGACCAGTCGTCGATGCGGATGTGGCCGCGCATGCGGAACCACACCGCATGCGCGGCGTGCGCGTTGTCCAGCGCCAGGCCGAGCTGGCGCTTGATGAGGCCGGCGCGGCCGCAGGCGTCGATGACCCAGCGCGCGCGCGCCGCTCGCGGCGCCTCGCCGGCGCGCTGCCAGCGCAGCCAATGGGACCCTTCGCCGCCGTCGTCGGCGAGCCGAAGCTCGCGGATCATCGCGCCGTCGACGAACTGCACGCCACGGCGCTGGCATTCGGCGCCGAGGAAGTTCTCGAACAGGCCGCGGTCGATCTGGTAGCTGGTCACCGGCAGCGGCCGGCTCGCGCCGAGTTCGGTGACGCCTTCGATGTCGCGCCGGCCGTCGCTGAAGAAGAAGCGGAAGCCGAACTTGCGCAGTTGCTCGCCTTGCAGGTGCTCGCGCAGGCCGAGCACGTTCTCGAAGTAATGCGCGCCGATCTCGACGCTGGACTCGCCGACCTTGTGGCAGGCCAGCGGCACCGGGTGGTGGCGGCGCTCGAGCACCAGAATGTCCAGGTCGGGCAGCCGGTCGCGCAACTGCAGCGCGAGGGTCATGCCGGCGAGGCCGCCGCCCATGATGACGACGTCGTGCGATGTCTCGGCGGGGCTCATGGCGGTGGCAAGCCTCGGTCGGCGGGCGGTGCGGCCATCATGCCCGAGCGGGCGGCGCGCGGCCAGCCCGCAGCCGATGAAACTGCAACTCGACGACGACGTCGGCCTTCGCGACGGTCCGGCAAGGCCGTCGCAGCACCGGCGCCTGCGTGCGGCGGCCGTGTTCAGGCGTGCCGGCACGCCGGGGCCCGACGGACCTCAGCCGAGCAGCGCCGGCACCCAGCGGTTGATCAGCGCGCCGCCGACGACCAGCCATGCGAACAGCAGCAGCGCCAGCGCGAGCGGTTTCGCGCCCGCCTGGCGGATCGCGCCGATGCGGGTGCTCAGCCCGAGCGCGGCCATCGCCGTCGCGAGCAGCAGCGTGTCGGCGCCGTTCGCGAGCGCGATCCAGCGCGGGGGCAGCCAGTGCAGCGAGTTGACGAGCACGACGCCGACGAAGGCGAGCGCGAACCCGGGGACGCGGACCTTCGCCGGTGCGACGTGGCGGCCGCCGTCGGCCGCCGGCATCTCGGGCCGCCGTGCATCGGCGCGCGCGAGCCAGGCCGACAGCGCCAGCAGGAACGGCGCGAGCATCATCACGCGCACCATCTTCTCGATCACCGCGGTGTCGGCCGCGGCCGGCGCGATCGACCGCGCCGCGGCGACGACCTGGGCCACCTCGTGGATCGTCGAGCCGGCGTACAGGCCGAAGCGGTACGCGTCCGCCGGGATCAGCCGCCAGTGCCGGTTCAGCTCGAACAGCACGGGGTAGAGGAAGATCGCCAGCGTGCCGAACACGACCACCGTCGCGACCGCGACCGTGACCTGCTCGCTGCGTGCGCGCACGACGGGTTCGGTGGCCATCACCGCGGCAGCGCCGCAGATCGAGCTGCCGGCGCCGATCAGCATCGCCGTGCGCCGGTCCAGCCCCAGCCAGCGCGTGCCGGCGACCCAGGCCAGCATGAAGGTCGAGCCCATCACCAGCGCGTCGATCACGACGCCGGCCAGGCCGACGTGGCCGATGTCCTGCATCGTCAGGCGCAGGCCGTAGAGCACGACGCCCAGCCGCAGCAGGTCCTGCTTGGCGATGCCCACCCCCGGCGCGCTGACGGCCGCGATGCGCGCGTACAGCGTGTTGCCGACGAGCATGCCCAGCACGATCGCGACGGTCAGCGCGCTGAAACCGTGCGCCTCCAGCCAGGGCCGCCGGCCCAGCGCCATGCCGGCGGCCGCCAGTGCCGCGCTGAGCGCGAGCCCGGGCAGCCAGCGCCACGGGGGCCGTGGCAGCGGGGGATCGAGGACGGGGGTGGCGGTCGAGCTCATGGGGTACTTTGGGCCGTGCCCTCCGGTATTCGCCCTTGGGGCGGCCCGGCGGGCTCGTGCGTTCGGCGTAAGAAGCGGGAGAAGGGGCGCAATGTAGGGTCCCGGACGCGACCCGTCCAACGGGTTGTCTGGCTAACATCGACCCATTGAATCGGTAAGAGAAAGGAGCGCGGCGATGGACGTGCTGCGCCTGACGTTGCGCCAGCTGCTGATCTTCGTTGCCGTCGCGCGCAGCGGCAGCACGACCGCGGCGAGCGCGGCGATCGCGTTGTCGCAGTCGGCCACCAGCGCGGCCGTCAACGAACTCGAACGGCTGCTCGCTCTGCGCCTGTTCGACCGCACCGGCCGCCGTCTCGTGCTGAACGACAACGGGCGCGTGCTGCTGCCGCGCGCGCTCGCGCTGCTGGACGCGGCGGCCGGCATCGAGCGCATGGCCGGCGACGGCCGGCTGCAGGCGCCGGCCTTGCGCATCGGCGCGAGCACGACGATCGGCAGCTACCTGCTGCCCCGGCTTCTGGCCGGCTTCCTGGGCGAGCGGCCGGCCGACGCGGCAGCGGCCTGGAAGTCGACGGTCATGATCGGCAACACCGCGCGCGTCTGCGACGCGCTGGACGCGTTCGAGCTCGACATCGGTTTGATCGAAGGGCCGTGCCATCAGGCATCGCTGCGCGTCACGCCGTGGATCCAGGACGAGCTGGTCGTCGTCGCCGCGGTGGACAGCGCGCCCGCACGGCCGCCCGGCGAACGCGCTGCGCTGCGCGCACTGCGCGAGGCGGTCTGGCTGTTGCGCGAACCCGGCTCGGGCACGCGCGAGGCGACCGACCAGCTGCTGCTGCCGCATCTGCGCAGCTACCGGCGCAGCATCGAACTGGCCAGCACGGAGGCCATCAAGCAGGCCGCCGCCGAGGGCCTGGGTGTCGCGTGCCTGTCGTCGTGGGCGGTGCGCGACTCGATCGCGGCCGGCCGCCTGCGCCGCGTGCCGACGACGCTGCCCCGCCTGGCGCGTCAGTGCTGCTGGGTCGTGCACCGCGACAAGCTGCCGACGCCGGCGCTGCAGCGCTTCGTCGCACAGCTGGGTGCGGCGCAGGCCGCGGTCACCGCGGCTGGCGACGCGGTCGACGGCGGCGCGTAGCCGGCGCGCGCCGGCGCATCGCGACGGGCCGGGTGCAGCCCGGCCCTGGCGGTGCTCAGTACAGCCCGCCGTTGACCGAGATCACCTGGCCGGTGATGTAGGCCGCATCGTCGCTGGCCAGGAAGCCGGCCAGCGCGGCCACCTCGTCGGGCCGGCCGGCACGTTTGGCCGGCACCAGCTGCGCGATGCGCTCGGCATCGAAGGCACCGGCGGCCATCGGCGAGTCGATGATGCCCGGCGCGATCGCGTTGACGGTGACGCCGCGGCTCGCGACCTCGATCGCGAGCGCCTTCGTCGCGCTGTTCAGCGCGCCCTTGGCCGCCGCGTAGTTGACCTGGCCGCGGTTGCCCGCCAGCGCGGCCACCGAAGAGAGGTTGATCACCCGGCCCCAGCGCGTGCGCAGCATCGGCAGCATCAGCGGCTGGGTGACGCGGAAGAAGCCGTTCAGCGAGACGTCGATCACCCGGTGCCACTGCTCGGCGCGCATGCCGGGGAACACCGCGTCGTCGTGCACGCCGGCGTTGTTGACGACGATCTGCACCGCGCCGCCGGCGAGCATCGCGTCGACCGCGCGCCGCGTCGCGTCGTCGTCGGTCAGGTCGAACACGCAGCACTCGGCGCTGCCGCCGGCGGCCACGATCTCGGCCGCCAGCGCCGTTACCGCGTCGGGCCGCGAGCTGGCGTGCAGCAGCAGGTGCGCGCCGTCGCGCGCGAGCCGGCGCGCGATGGCCGAACCGAGCGCGCCGCTGGCACCGGTGACGAGGGCGCGTTTGCCTTGGAGGGTCACGATGAAGAACTGGAGAGTGGTTCCGCTACAGAGGCGGCTGAGTTTCCCGACTGGCGTGCCACAAGGCAAGGACTTCCAGTGTGTCTCCCGCCGCACGGTAGTAGAGGAAGTGGCCGACCCGCCTGAGGAACAGCCGCCGGACAGCAGGCGTGCGGGCTCCCTCGTACAAGGTGCCTATGCCCGGTTGCTCTGCCAGAAGCATGATGGAGTCGCCGATGTCCTTGGCGACGGCCCCGGGAGCCGCCGGTCGGTTCTCGGCCCACCACGCGGCAGCGCGCCGAATCTGGGCTGCAGCCTTCGCCGCGACCTTGACGCGCAGCGTCACGCCTGGACCTACTTGGAAGCGTCTCGAGAAGTTGATCCAGCGTGACGAACTCACCGCGCTCGATCTCGGCCATCGCCGCGAGGAGTTCTTCCTCGTCGCTCGACGTGAGGCGGAACGGCTCGTCGGCGCCGCGCGCCAGCACGGCGACGAGGGAGCCTTCAGGGAGCGGCGCGCCCTCGACGACGACCTTGCCGTTGACGACGGTTCCGATAGCGACTTGCATGGGACGCATGGTACTCGGTCGATGTCGGAACCGTGGTTCGAACACGGCAGCGACGCAGCCGCATGTACTCGTCACGGGCGTTTCGGCGGTGAGCTTCACGCTGAGCGCTGTTAGACCTTCCTAACGCGGCCAGCGGCGTATTCAGCACCACCGCCACCCGCCCCTCGACGAGCAGTCGGCCCTCGGCATCGTGCAGCGTGAAGCGGTACAGCGCCTGCGCCCCGTCGCCCGCCAGCCGGATCGCCTGCACCGTCAGCGGCCCCGGCGCTTCGTCCAGCCGCGGCACGTGCAGCCGGACCTGGCGCGCGCTGGCCAGGAAGCCGGGTTGGGGCGCGCTGCCGGGTGCGGCGGCGAGGGCGGCGTGCAAGGCCATCGCCTGCGCCGCGTACTCGATCGCCACCGGCGCCAGCAGCCCGCCCGGGCTGCGCAGCGGATGGTCCGGGTCGGCGTGGTTCACGATCCGGCAGCGGATCTCGTCGGCCGTCCAGCCGAGCAGGCGGTCGAGCAGGCACATCCGGCCCTGGTGCGGGATGCGTGCCGCGATGCCGTCGTGGTCCAGCGTGGCGGGCGACGGCGACGAGGCGCTCACGGCACGACGCCGATCTCCAGCGCGATGCCGGGCGGCCCTTCGACGACGATGTGCGCGGCGCCGCCGCGCGCCAGCGCCTGCAGCAGCGGCAGTGCGCGCGCGGCCGGCACCGCGCTGCGCAGCGCCTCGAGCGCGGCATCGCTGCACGGCGTGGCCGGCGCGTCGGCGATGAGCTGCAGCGTGAGCCGCGGCCCGGCGTCCGTCCGGGGCGCGAGCAGCAGGGCCAGGGCAAACGTGTCGGCCAGCGGACGCAGCGCGTGCAGCGGCTCGGGGTAGGGCACGTCGCAGGCCACCAGCAGCACCGGCGCGCCGCTGGCGCAGCACTGCACCGCGGCTTCGAGCAAGCCGGCGCCGAAGCTGGCGTCGAAAGCGGACAGGCTGGTCGATGCCTGCATCGACTGTGTCGCGATGTGCCAGTAGCCCGAGGCCACGTTGTGCACCGAATTCGTGAATCGCGTCGGCGAGACCAGGCGCTGCGGCGTGGCCAGCGCCTCGCACAGCGCGTGGCAGTTCGCCGGGTCGGCGCTCGACGAGGCGAACACGCTGGCCGGCAGCGCGGGGTCCAGGCCCGCCGCGGCGCAGGCCTCGTCGGCGACCGTGATCGCCGCCTTCACCACCACGCCGGCGCGCCGCCGTTCGGTGGGCGGCAGGCGCGCCGGCACCGGCACCGCGGTCGGCACGCAGCGCCAGCCGGCGGGGTCGCGCAGCAGCGCCTGGCCCAGCGCCCAGTCCGCCAGGCCCGGGCCGAGCAGGCCGATGCCGCGCAGCGCGACTTCGATGCTGCGGTTCACCGTCGGGCTCCGAACACCAGGCAGGCATTGCTGCCGCCGAAGCCGAAGGAATTGCTCGCGACCACGTCGAAGCGGCCGGCCAGCGGCTCGCGCAGCACGTTCGCGCCGAGCGCCGGGTCGACCCGGCGCAGGTTCAGGCTCGCCGGCGCCAGGCCGTGCTCCAGCACCAGCATCGAGATCGCCGCCTCCACCGCGCCGGCGGCGCCCAGCGTGTGGCCGGTGAAACCCTTGGTGCTGCTGCAAGGCAGCGTGCGGCCGAAGACGGTGCAGACCGCGCGGTCCTCGGCGGCGTCGTTGCCCGGCGTGCCGGTGCCGTGCAGGTTGAGGTAGTCCACGTCGCCCGGCGCCAGTCCGGCCATCGCGAGCGCGGCGCGCATCGCCGCCGCGGCGCCGGCGCCTTCGGGGTGCGGGCTGCTCATGTGGTAGCCGTCGCTGCTTTCGCCGGCGCCGAGCAGCCGGGCGCGTGCGTCGGCGGCATCGCGTTCGAGCAGCGCGAAGGCGGCCGCCTCGCCGATCGACAACCCGGCGCGTTCGGCGTCCCAGGGCCGGCAGATGTCGTTCGCCACCAGTTCCAGCGCCTGGAAGCCGTAGCAGCGTGGTCAGGCACAGGCTGTCGACACCGCCGACCACCGCCGCGTCGATCAGGCCGAGTTCGATCATCCGCGCCGCCGACGCGAACACCTTGGCGCTCGACGAGCAGGCGGTCGAGACGACGAAGGCCGGCCCGGCCAGGCCGAGGCGTTCGCGCACGTAGCGCGCCACCGAATAGATGTTGTGCGTCTGGCCGTAGTGCAGGTCGGCCGGCAGCGCGCCGGTGACGGGGTCGCACCGGCGGTAGGCCAGTTCGGTCTGCAGGATGCCCGAGGTGCTGGTGCCCAGGAACACGCCGACGCGCGCCGCGCCGTGGCGAGCGGCGGCCTCGCGCACCCGGTCGGCGAAGCCGTCGGCGCGCAGGCCGAGTTCGGCGAGCCGGTTGTTGCGGCAGTCGAAGGCGGCGTGCTCGGCCGGCCAGCGCAGATCGGCGATGCCCTCGACGACGCCGATCCAGCTGCCGAGCGCGGCGCTCTCGAAGTCGCGCCGTGCCAGCCCGGTGCGCCCGCTGCGCAAGGCGTCGAAGTTCGCGTCGCGGCCGTGGCCGAGCGCGCTGACGAGCGTGTACTCGGCGACGGCCAGCGGCGTCATCGGTCGGCGTGCCGTGGCGGCACCGCTTCGGCCAGCGTCAGCGCGCGCAGGCCGGCCGCGCGGCAGCGCGCCAGCAGCGGCGGCAGCACGTCCAGCAGCACCGGCCGGCCGGCCGCGGTGCGCTGCGCATGGCCGTCGTGCAGCAGCAGGATGTCGCCGGCGGCCAGCCCGCGCGTCAGGCGCGCCAGCACGCGCTGCGGGTTCGGCTCCCGGGTGTCGAAGCCGCGCCGCGTCCAGCTCACCAGGTTCAGGTTCAGCCGGTGCAGCACCGGATCGAGGAAGGGGTTGCGCAGCCCGGCCGGCGCGCGAAAGCAATGCGGGCGCGTGCCGCTGAGGTCGGCCAGCAGGGCTTGTGCGGCACCGATCTCGCGTTCCATGGCGCGCGGGCCGAGGAGCGAGAAATGGTGCCGGTGCCACCGGCTGTGGTTTTGCACGCTGTGGCCGCGCGCGACGATCTCGCGCAGCAGCACCGGGTGCGCGCGCGCACGCTCGGCGATGCAGAAGAAGCTCGCGCGCACGCCGTGCGCGTCGAGCAGGTCCAGCACCGCCGGCGTCACGTCGGGGTCGGGCCCGTCGTCCAGCGTGAGCGCGAAGCCGCTGCCGGCAGCGGTGGGCAGGCGGGTCAGGTTCGGGCCCAGCCAGCGGCTGCGCGGCCACAGCCCGGCACCGCCGAGCAGCGCGTGGTCGGCCAGCACCCCGGCCAGCGCCCAAGGCGCCGCGCCGGGCACGAGCGCCGCGGCGCCGAGCGCCAGCGCGTGCACGGCGACGCTGGCGCCGATCAGCGGCGGCCAGGGCCAGCGCGGTGCGGCGGGCGGCAGGGCAGCGGGGGCGACAGGGACCATGGCTCGGAAAATTCTGTCACACCCGCTTCGCCGGGCGCGGCACGAAGGCGGCCGACAGCAGCAGCGCGAGCAGCGCGCCGGGCGCGACGACACGGCCGATCGCCGACAGCGCCGGGATCGCAGAGAGCGCGATGAGCCCGAACGACAGCACGGTGGTCAGGTTGGCCAGCAGCAGCGACGCGAGCGTGTCGTCGTCGGCCGCCGGGTCGTCGCGCAGCAGGTCGAAGAAGAGCGCGTAGTTCGAGCCCACCGCGACGACCAGCAGCAGGCCCACCAGGTGCAGGATGCCGAGCTGCACGTGCAGCGCGACGAGTCCGCCGAGCGTGAGCAGCACCGCCAGCAGCAGCGGCTGGCAGACCGCGAGCACGCGCCGCCACGAGCGCAGCCAGAGCCCGATCAGCACGACGACGCCGAGCGCGCCGAGCAGTGCCTGGGTTTGTGCCTCGTCGAGGTAATGCCGGTACAGCCGGTGCAGCTCGCTGCTGATCGCCAGCATCTGGGTGCCGGGCAGGCCTTGCAGCGCCGCGGTCACGGCCGCGCCGTCCAGCGCCGCCTCGTGGCCACCGCTGGACTGCAGCGGCATCAGCGCGACGGCGCTGCCGTCGGCGCGGCGCAGCAGCAATGCGTCGACGAAGGGCGCGACCGGGCTGCCGCGCAGCGAGTCCGCGCTCAGCGGCGCGGCACGGCGCGCCTGCTCGACATCGGCGACGAAGGGCGCGAGCCGCGCCGCCTTCAGCGGCAGGCCTTGCGTGGCCTGGTCGAGCGCGGCGCGCAGCGTGGCCGCGTCGGGCAGGGCCGCCAGGCGCCCGCGCTGCGTGGCCGCGCTGGGCAGCCAGCGCGTGACGCTGCTGTAGCCGCCGATCTTGCCGGCGTCGACGAGTGCGTCCAGCCGCTTCCCGGCCGCCTCGGTGCGCTCCAGCGTGGCTTCGACGCTGGGGCCCTGGACGACGACCATCGCGCCGCCGTCGTCGGCCGTGAGGTCGGCGCGCAGGCTTTCGTCGAGGGCCTGGGCCTGGCGCGAGATCGGACTCAGCGCGCCCAGGTCGGCGCTCCAGAGCGGGCTGCGCTGCCAGAGCAGCAGCGCGGCCGCGGCGCCCAGCGCCAGCAGCGGCCAGCGCAGGAGCGGCAGCACGCGCACCGCGCGCCGCGCGAAGGCGCCGAGCTGGCGGCGCAGGCCGACGCCGCGCGCGCCGTCGGGCATCAGCACCGGCAGCACGAAGCGCGTGGCCGTCGCCGCGGCGACCAGGCCGGCGATCGAGAACACGCCCAGTTGGGCCAGGCCCGGGAAGCCCGAGAAGACGAGCGCGGCGAAGCCGCAGACCGAGGTCAGCAGCCCGAGCCGCACGGTCGGCCAGCCGCCGGCGAGCCAGTGGCGCCAGCCGGCCCGGCCGGCGCCGCCCCGCGCCTGGATCAGGTAGTAGATCGCGTAGTCGACCGACTCGCCGATCAGCGTCGAGCCGAAGCCCAGCGTGATGCCGTGCACGTTGCCGAAGACCCAGCTCACCGCCGCGATGCCGGCGACGACGCCGGTGGCCACCGGCAGCATCGCTGCGCCGAGCGCGGCGGCGGAGCCGAACGCGAGCAGCAGCAGCGTGCTCATCAGCAAGGTGCCGGCGACCGCGAGCCAGCGCACCTCGTGTTCGATCTGGGCGCGGCTTTGCACGGCGAACAGCGGTGCGCCACTGACCTGCAGCACCAGGCCCTTCGCCGCCAGCGGGGCGAAGGCCTGGCGCAGCGTGGCGATCGCCGTCGCCTGGCCGTCGAGGTCGGCGCCGGCGGCGCGCGTCGTCAGCAGCAGCAGCGCGCGCGCACCCTGGCGCGAAACCCAGACGCCGTCGTCGCTGCGCGGCGCGCTGGCCGGGATCAGCCCTTCGGCGATGCGCGTCGTCTCGCCGGTGGGGTCGCGGTCGAGCAGCGGCTTGATCGCGTTGCCGGCCGGCGTGCCCAGCAGCGACAGCGTGTCGTCGATGCCGTCGCGCAGGCCGGCGGCGGTGAAGCGCCGCGCGTCGACCGCCGGGCTGAGCGCGTAGCGGTGCTCGACCAGCCAGCGCCCGACCGCCGACCAGGCGCCGGTGTCGCCGTTGGCGACCTGCTCGAAGGCGCCGCTGGCGCGCAGCGCGGTGGCCAGGGCGCGCGACGCCGCGACCCGCGCCGCGGCGTCGCCGCCTTCGATGCCGACCAGCAGCGTGCGCGCGGCGACGCCGCTTTGCAGCTGCTCGATCAGCACGCGCTGGCCGGCATCGGGGCTGGCCGGCAGGAAAGCGGTGAGGTCGGCGCTGAAGTGGCTGCGCGCGATCTGCGCGGCGCCGGCGAGCAGCGCGAGCAGCCAGACCAGCAGCACGACCGCACGGCGCGACCGGGACAGCGGCGTGTCGGTCACTTGGCCCCCGCCGGCCGGGCCGCCGGCGCGTCGATCAGCATCAGCGAATGGTCGCCGCCGACGAGTTGCAGCTCGATGCTGCGCACGCTCGAGCCTTGCCCCGCGATCTGCAGCTCGCGCACCTGGCGCTTGAGCGCGTCGTCGCTGGGCGTCAGCGTCAGCGTCCACAGCGCCGCGCTGCCGCCGACGCGAACCTGGAAGTGCTTTTCCAGCGTCGCCGCGTCGCCGCTCAGCGTGCCGCGCACCGCGTCGACGAAGGCCGCCAGCTCGGGCACCGCGTCGAGCGACAGCTGGCGCGTGCGGCCGCCGCGGCGCAGCACGACGTGGTTGCCCTGAACTTCCATCGATTCCGGACGCGGCTCCAGCGTCTGGCGCGCAAAGCGGTCCGGTGCCGTGAAGCTGAGCGTGCCGCTCGAATACAGCGGGCCGTCCAGGTTGGAGACGGTGCGCTCTTCGGTGAAGTGGGCCACGCCGCTCTTGCGCTGCGCGAGCAGGCTCATCAGGCCGGGCAGGGTCAGCGCCCAGGCCCCCTGCGCGGCGAGCGCCAGCACCGTGGCCAGCAGCGGCGCGAGCCAGCGGCGCACGCGGCGTTCAGGCTTGGGCATCTTCGAGCCAGAAGTCATGGAAGTTGAACCAGTTGAACGGTGCCTCGCGGCACAGCGCCTCCAGTCGCGCGACATAGGCCGCGAGCGCATCGTGCACCAGGCGCTCGCGCTCGGCCGGGCTGTCGGGCAGGGTGCGGAAGTCGGCCAGCGTCTCGAAGCGCACGTCGTAGCGGTTGCCGCCGCGGTACAGGCCGACCATGAAGATCACGCGCCGGCGCAGCAGCATCGCCAGCCGCAGCGGGCCGTCGGTGAACCGCGCCGGCCGGCCCAGGAACGGCCGCTCGACGCTGCCGCCGCGCGCGGGGTCGGTGGCCAGGAAGCGGTCGCCGAGCAGGCCGACGAGGCCGTTGTCGTCGAGCCAGTCGCGGATCGCCAGCGTCGAGCCGCGTCGGCCGATCGCGATGATGCCGAGTTGGAACCCGGGCTCGATGGCCTGCAGCACGCGGTGGATCTTGCGCGCGTTGTCGGGGTACATGACCATCGCCACGCGCATCCCGGGCTGGCTGTCGCCGATCGCGTGCAGCGCCTCGAAGCTGCCCAGGTGGGCGCCGAGCAGGATCGCGCCGCGGCCTTCGGCGAGCGACTCGTCGACGAGCGATTCGCCCTCGATGTGCAGCTCGAACAAGTCCATCCGTCCGCGCACGAAGTAGACCCGGTCGAGCACCGTGGCGGCGAAGGCGTGGAGATGGCGGTAGCGCTCGCGCCAGGTCGCGCGCCGGCCCAGCACGCGGCCCAGGTAGCGCGCCGAGTTGCGGCGCGCGGCGGGCGCGAAGCCCAGGAAGTACAGCGTGATCGGGTGCAGCACCCAGCGCGCGACGCGCCGGCCCGCGTGCACCGCGATGAAGGCCATCAGGCGCAACGCGAGCAGGTTGCTGCGCTCCTGCGCCGCGGCCCAGTCGCCGGCAGCGGACTTGCCCGTGGGCCAGGTGCTGCTCACGTCAGCCGTCCGCGCGCGACGAGCCGTTCGCCCCAGCGCAGCTCGAAGTCGACGCCTGCGCCCTGTTCGCGCAGCGCGACGCGCACGCGCGCGCCGGGTCCGACCGGCGCCAGGAACTTGAGCTGCTCGATGCAGGGCGCGGCGGCGAGCCGCGCGCGCAGCGCCGGCCGCCGGTCCAGCGCCTGCATCACCAGCGTCATCAGCACCACGCCGGGCAGCACCGGCTGGCCCGGAAAGTGGCCGGCGAAGGCCGGGTGGTCGGCCGGGATCTCGAACTCGGCATCTCCGTCGGCATCACCGTCGGCGGTGTCGTCGGGGGTGCCCAGCGTGGCGTGCGCGAAGCGCGCCAGCGCCTGCACGGTGAGCTTGCCGGTCGCTGCGCGCGGCAACGCGTCGACGTGCAGCACGCGGCGCGGCACGAAGGCCGGCTCGAGCCGCTGGCGCAGCGCCTGCACCACCTGGCGCGCGCTCAGCGTCGGCGCGACGACGAAGGCGACCGGCCGCACGACGCCGTCGGCCACGTCGTCGGGCAGCCAGAAGACGCCGTCGACGACGCCTTCGATGCGGTTGAGCTGGAAGTTCAGGTGCGCCAGCGAGCTGCGCTTGCCGGCCACGTGGATCAGGTCGTTGGCGCGGCCGAGCAGCCGGAAGCGCTGTTCGTCGTGCAGCTCCAGCACGTCGGCCAGCGGCGTGGGCGCGCCGACATGGCCGCCGTCGACGAGGAAGCGCTCGCCGTCGGGCGCGTCTTCGCGCCACAGGCGCAGCGTGCCCAGAGCGGTCCAGGTCTCGCCGGCGGTGGTGCGGCGGGTGGCCACCTGGCCGGCTTCGGTGCAGCCGTAGATCTCGACCAGCCGGCCGCCGAAGCGGCTCTCGGCCTGGGCCGCGAGCTGCGGCGACAGCGGGGCCGTGGCCGACAGCACCAGGTCCACCGACGGCAGATCGACGCCGGCGAGCAGCAGCGTCTTCAGGTGGAAGGGCGTCGTGACCAGCGCGCGCGGCGCCGGCAGGCGCGCCAGCGCGTCGGCGATGTCGGCCGGATAGAACGGCCGGCCGGCGTCGAAAGCCGCGCCGCCGAGCAGGGCCAGCAGCACGCTCGACTCGAAGCCGTAGCTGTGCTGCGCCGGCACCGTGGCGAGCAGGTTCAGGCCTTCGATCGACGGCCGCCCCAGCAGCGCGGCCAGGCGCTCGGCCTCGGCGCGGATGCTCTCGACCAGCGCGCCCCAGCGCCGGGTGTGCGGCTGCGGCGGCCCGGTCGAGCCCGAGGTCAGCAGGCAGGCCGCGTCCAGATCGGCCGGGAGGCGTGGCACGGCGGTGGCCGTCGCCGCGCCGTCGCCGTCGAGATCGGCGACGAGCAGCGCCGGCAGGCCGCCGGTGTCCAGCGCCGCGTCGTCGACCAGCGCGTAAGCCGGGCCGGCGGCGGCGCCCCCATGCTGCAGCTGGCGCAGCGTCTCGGGCAGCGCGTTCGGCGGCATCAAGCAGGTCTGGCCGCGCAGCATGGCCGCGGCCAGGCCGAGCGCGAAGCCGCAGCGGTCCTGGCACAGGTTGACCGGTCGTCCGCCGGCCGGCAGCCGCTCGGCCAGCACCAGCGCGGCGCCGATGAAGCGCGCGCGGCTGATCGGCCGGCCGGCGCGCCAGGCGATCGGCCGCGCGAGGTCGTGCCCGGCGAGCAGCGGCAGGCTGTCGCTCATCGGGGCTCGGCCGCGCCGGCGCTGCGCCAGGCCTGCAGCGCGGCGGCCAGCGAGACGCGCTCGAATTCGGGGTGGCGCCAGCGGCGCAGCAGGTGCTCGCCGACGAAGAAGGCCGCCGCGGCCAGCGGCGTGACGAGGTTGGCGAACCAGGACCAGACCGTCCACGGCGCGAACGCGTAGAGCGCCAGCGAGATCCCGATCATCGCGATGAAGTACGCCACCCACAGCGCGGTCAGCCGGCGCGTGTAGTCGCGCATCGCCGGCGTGAAGCGCTCGTGCAGGCGCGACGCGAGCGCGCTGATCAGCGGCGTCGCGCCCGGCCGCAGCGTGATGCCGAAGGTCCAGGCCAGCGCGGCGTGGATCACGGCGTGCTGCAGCACGTACAGCCGCGCGACGCCGGCCACGCCACCGCGCGCCACCAAGACCGCCAGTACGGCGGCGAGCAGCCCGGCCAGCACCAGCGTGGCGCGATGGCGGCGGCGCAGCCCGTCGGCGGCCAGGCCGAGCAGCAGCGGGCCGAACAGCAGCGCCACCGTCCAGGCGTGCGCGGGTCGGTGCACCATGAGCCAGTTCGACAGCAGCGCATAGCCGACGAACGCCGCCGCGGCGGCCGCGAGCTGCCACCTCATGCGCGCGGCCTACTTCGTGCGATGCGCTGCGACATGCGCTGCCAGGCTGCGCAGCGACTGGAAGATCCGGTGGTTGTTCTCGTCGTCCGAGCGGAGCTGGAAGCCGTAGCGCTGCGAGACCTCGAGCGCCACTTCGAGGATGTCGATCGAGTCCAGCCCGAGGCCGTCGCCGAACAGCGGCGCCTCGGCGGCGATGGCGTCGGCCGCGACCTCGAGGTTGAGCGCGGTCACGAAGAGCTGCGCCAGCTCGCGTTCGAGCGCGAGCTGCTCCGGCGGCGTGGCGTCGGCGGAAACGGATGGCGGCAGTGACAAGGGCTTCCTCCAGCGCCGCCCGCAAGCCGGGTGACGAATGGCCGAATTGTAGGCGGGGCCCCGGCGGGCTACAGGCCGCGGAAGCGGTGCGCGTACAGGCGGCTCGCGGTGACCGTCTCGGGCCGGCCGCGCAGCGTGAGGAAGACCTTGCCGCTGTCGTCGCGGCGCGCGGTGGCGATGCAGCGCGCCTGCACCACGGTGCCGCGGTGCACTTGCCAGAAGGCCTGCGCGTCGAGCCTGGGCAGCAGCTCCTTCAGCGACAGCCGGATCAGGTGCTCGCGCTCGGCGGTGACCACGCGCAGGTACTTGTCCGCGGCCTCGAAATAGATCACGTCCTCGACCGGCACCAGGTGCACCAGGTTGCCGACCTGGGCCTGGATCACGGTCAGCCGCTCGCCGCCGCCGTCCTCGCCGGTGCGCGTCCCGAGCAGCGCACGCAGCTGGCCCAGCGTCTGCTGCAGCGCATCGGCGGCCGGCGCACGGTCGGCGAGGCGGACCTGCAGCCGATCGACGCAGGCCGCCAGGCGCTTGCGGTCGACCGGCTTGACGAGGTAGTCCACCGCCTGCGCCTCGAAGGCCTGCAAGGCGTACTGGTCGTAGGCGGTGACGAACACGAGCAGCGGAAACGGCGGCCCGGCCGGCCAGTCCTCGGCCAGCGCCTGCGCGGCGTCCAGGCCGCTCAGCCCGGGCATCCGGATGTCGAGGAAGCAGACCTGCGGCTGCAGGGCCAGCGCCTGCTCGACGGCACGTGCGCCGTCTCCGACCATCGCCGCGACTTCGAGCCCCGGCCACAGCGTGGCGAGGTCGGCGCGCAGCCCGGCGGCGAGCAGCGGCTCGTCTTCGGCGATCAGGCAGCGCGGCGCGTTCATCGAGGGACCTCCGGGTCCAGCGGCAGTTGCACCGTGGCCAGCGTGCCGCCCTCGGCATCGCCGGCGGCGGCCAGCGTGAGCCGGGCGCGCTGACCATACAGCGTGTCCAGGCGGTCGCGGACCTGCTGCAGGCCGAAGCCGCCCGCTGGGGTGGCGGCCCGGCTCGGGGTCGCGTCCAGGCCGAGGCCGGTGTCGCGCACCTCGAGCCGCAGCAGCCCGGCGTCGCGTCGTGCGCTGACCGCGATGCGCCCGCCGTCGACCTTGGGCTCCAGGCCATGCTGGATCGCGTTCTCGACCAGCGGCTGCAGCAGCAGTGGCGGCACCGGCAGCGCGCGCAAGGCCTCGGGCAGGTCCAGGCGGACCTGCAGGCGCGGGCCCATGCGCATGCCCATCAGCGCCAGGTAGTCGGCGATGCGCTCGAACTCGGTGGCCAGCGGGTGGCGGCCGGCGCGCGAGGCGTTCAGCGTGGCGCGCAGGTAGTCGTTCAACCGGTCGAGCATGGCCTGCGCGCGCGGCGGGTCCAGGCCGATCAGCACGCGCAGATTGGCCAGCGTGTTGAACAGCATGTGCGGCTCGAGTTGCGACTCGAGCAGACGCAGCCGGGCCTCGGTGGCCTGGCGCTGCGCGGCCTCGGCCTGCGCGCGCGCATTGGCCAGCCGCTCCAGCGTGCTGAGCGCGAACACCGAGGCCAACGAACCCAGCACGGTGAGGGCCAGCGTCACCCGCGTGCCCGGCGAGTCGAGCTGGAACAGGCTGGGCGAGCGGTTGCCGGTCAGCCGGTCGGCGACGCCGATGCCGACGAAGGGGCCGATCAGCGTGCCCAGCAGCAATGCCGGCCCGATGCCGCGCCAACCGCTGCCGTAGCCCGAGGCGCTCGGCGCCAGGCCGCGCCAGCGGCGCAGCCCGTCGGTGAGCGCGGCGCCCGCCAGGCGCGTGCCGTCGATGACGACCAGGCAGCTCGTCCCGATCGCGAACGAATAGACCAGCTTGGTGGCCAGTCCGCCGCCGTCGAAGGCGGACAGCAGCAGCGCGATCGCGACGCACAGCACGACCATGAAGGCCAGCGTTCGCGTCGCCCGGCGGCGCCAGCGGGCGGCCGCCGCGCCCAGCGCGGTGGCGGCCGGCGGCGCGGGTTCACGGGCGGCGGGCGTGGGCATGCGCGTCGATTGTCGCCGTCGTGCGCGCCAGGGCCGGCCGCGTCAGCGCCCACAGGCCGAGGGCGCGGCCGAACAACAGGCCGCTGATCGCCGCGTACAGCGCCGGCACCGCGAACTGCACCGCGGCCGACTCGCGCCAGGCGGGGTCGAGGATCATGGCCACCGTGATGCCGTAGCGCAGGCCGAAGATCAGCACCACGAGCAGCAGCGGTAACGCGCTGCCGGGCAGCGCCAGGCGGCGCGCCGTGGCGTCCCAGCGGGTGCCGGCCGGCACCGGCAGCCGGCGACCGAGCGCGGCGCTGGCGAGCAGCGCCGCGAGCCAGAGCACGAACGTGCGCGGATCGGCCACGAAACCGGCGCCGCTGGACCACAGCCCGAGCGCGAGCAGCACCAGCGGCAGCAGCAGCAGGCGCAGCGCGGGCACGGCGCGCGGCCGCAGCTGGGAAGCGCCGAGCAGCAGCAGCGCGGCGAACAGGCCCCAGACCCAGACCGGGGTGTGACGGAGGATGGCGAAGAGCAGCATCGGACGCTTTCAGCGCCGCGGTGGAAGGGGCGGCGAGGGCCCCACTGTCGGCCCGCCGCGTCGTGGCGGCGAGCGGCGTGCGACGAGGCGCCGCCGGTGGGCGCGAAACGGCGCCGGCGCGGCGGCAGTCGTTCTACGGCTGGGTGGCGATGAGCCGCTTCGGGTAGCGCGCGCCGGCCACCGCGCCCTGCGGGAAGCAGTCGGCGATCGCTTGCAGCTCGTCCGCGGCCAGCGTGATATCGGCCGCGGCCAGGTTGGCTTCGAGGCGGTCGATGCGCCGGGTGCCGGGAATGGGCACGATGTCCGGCCCCTGGGCCATCACCCAGGCCAGCGCGAGCTGGGCCGGCGCGACGCCGCGCGCCGCGGCGAGCGCCTCGAGCCGGTGCACCAGGGCCAGGTTGTGCGCCAGGTTGTCGCCCGAGAAGCGCGGGAAGCCGGCGCGCATGTCGCCGGCGCCGAAGTCGGCCGCCGAGACGATCGCGCCGGTGAGCATGCCGCGGCCGAGCGGGCTGAAGGGCACGAAGCCGACGCCGAGTTCGCGGCAGGCGGGCAGGATCTCGGCCTCGACGTCGCGCGTCCAGAGCGAGTATTCGCTCTGCAGCGCGGCGATCGGATGCACCGCGCAGGCCTCGCGCAGCTGGACGGCGCTGAACTCCGAGACGCCGAGGTGGCGCACGAGTCCGCGGCGCACCAGTTCGGCCATCGCGCCGACGCTCTCGGCGACCGGCACCGCGGGGTCGGGCCGGTGCAGGTAGTAGAGGTCGATGACCTCGGTGCGCAGCCGGCGCAGGCTGGCCTCGCATTCGGCGCGGATGCGCTCGGGCCGCGCGTCGACGGCCAGCGTGCCGTCGGCGGCCCAGCTCAGGCCGACCTTGGTCGCGAGCGCGATGCGCGCCCGGTGCGGCTGCAGCACGCGGCCGAGCAGTTCCTCGTTGTGGCCCGAGCCGTAGACGTTGGCGGTGTCGAACAGCGTGACGCCGAGATCGACCGCGCGCCGCAAGGTGGCGGCCGAGGTCTCGTCGTCGTGCGCGCCGTAGGACTGCGACATGCCCATGCAGCCCAGGCCGAGGGCCGAGACTTCGAGCGCGCCGAGATGACGTGTTTGCATGGCGGGTGACCGGTTCAGCGTCGGTGATTCGCGTGGCGCCGGCGCTCAGCGCCGGCGCGAGCCGCCGAGCAGCGAGCCGAGCACGCCGCGGATGATCTCGCGCCCGACCGTCGAGCCGATCGTGCGCACCGCCGAGCGCGCCGCCGCCTCGGCCAGGCCTTCGCGCTTGCCGCCGCGCGGGCCGGTGCTGCCGAAGAGCACGTCCTTCAGGCCGTCGAGCATGCCGCCGTCGGCCGCGGCAGGTGCCCCGGCCGCCGTCCCCGGCACGGCCGCGGTGGCCGCACCGTTGCCCGAGGCGGCAGCGCGGCCCTTGAGCTTCTCGTAGGCCGATTCGCGGTCGACCGTCTTCTCGTAGGTGCCGGCGACGAGCGAGCCCGCGATCAGCGCCTGGCGCTCGGCGGGCGTGATCGGGCCGATGCGGCTGCCGGGCGGGATCACGAAGACGCGCTCGGTGACGTTCGGGCGGCCCTTCTCGTCGAGGAAGCTGACCAGCGCCTCGCCGACGGCCAGCTCGGTGATCGCGGCGGCCATGTCGCCGAGCTTGGGGTTCGCGCGCATCGTGTCGGCGGCCGCCTTGACCGCCTTCTGGTCGCGCGGCGTGAACGCGCGCAGCGCGTGCTGGACGCGGTTGCCGAGCTGGGCGAGCACGGTGTCGGGAACGTCGAGCGGGTTCTGCGTGACGAAGAACACGCCCACGCCCTTGCTGCGCACCAGGCGCACGACGAGCTCGATCTTCTCGAGCAGCGCGGCTGGCGCGTCCTTGAACAGCAGATGCGCCTCGTCGAAGAAGAAGACGAGCTTGGGCTTGTCGAGGTCGCCGACCTCGGGCAGCGCCTCGTACAGCTCGGACAGCATCCAGAGCAGGAAGGTCGCGTACAGGCGCGGCGCGTTCATCAGCTTGTCGGCGGCGAGGATGTTGACGACACCCTTCCCGTCGAGGGTCTGCATGAAGTCGGCGATCTGCCAGCATCGGCTCGCCGAAGAACTTGTCGCCGCCCTGTTCCTCGATCTGCATCAGCCCGCGCTGGATCGCGCCGATGCTGGCCGCGCTGATGTTGCCGTACTCGGTGGTGAACTGCGCCGCGTTGTCGCCCAGGTACTGCAGCATCGCGCGCAGGTCCTTCATGTCGAGCAGCGCCAGGCCGTTGTCGTCGGCGATCTTGAAGGCCAGGTTCAGCACGCCGGCCTGGGTCTCGTTGAGCGCGAGCATGCGCGCGAGCAGCAGCGGGCCCATGTCGGAGACGGTGGCGCGCACCGGGTGGCCCTGCTCGCCGAAGACGTCCCACAGCGTCGTCGGGCAGGCGATGCTCGCCGGCTCCGGCAGTCCGCGTTCCTTCAGCACCGCGGCGATCTTCGGGCGCAAGCGTGCCGGGCTGCGAGATGCCGGTGAGGTCGCCCTTCACGTCGGCCATGAAGACCGGCACGCCGAGCCGGCTGAAGGCTTCGGCCAGGGTCTGCAGCGTGATCGTCTTGCCGGTGCCGGTGGCGCCGGTGATCAGGCCGTGGCGGTTCGCCAGCGCGGGCAGCAGCTCGCAGCGGATGTCGCCGTGCATCGCGACGAGGATCGGGTCGGGCATCGGGAGGCTCCGGACGGGGCAGGGTCCGGGAAGTCTATGAAAGATTCGCCCGCGGCTTCACGGTTCCGTTCGGGGGGGCCGCCCGCGCCGCACTGCGGCGCTATTTTCCCGGGATCTTTCCGACCGTGACCTCGATCGCCGAGTAGTAGGCCGCAAGGTCCTCGATCTCCTGCGGCGAGAGGGCCTGGACGATCACGGCCATCTGCTCATTCTTGCGCTCGCCCGATTTGAACGCCCTCAGCTGCACGGCGAGGTAACCCTCGATCTGCCCGGCCAGATTGGGCGCTTCGGGTATTTTCGAGCGCCCGTCCAGCCCATGGCAGGCCTCGCACATCCGGGCCTTTTCATGCCCGGCCTGCACGTTCCCTGCGGCCTGGGCGGTTCCAGCCGCAGCGACGACTGCCATCGAAGAAAATAAATATGCTATTGCTTTCATCGCCTTCACTTGGGCTGAATACATTGCGGCGTCAAACTGTGACGGGCTAAAAAATAACGACCCCGACTTGCGCCGGGGTCGTCGGTTCGGACTACGGAACAGCCTTACTTGCCGTCGTACCAGATGCGGTAGATCGCGCCCACGAGGTCATCGGAGACCAGCAGCGAGCCGTCCCACGACTGTGCGACATCGACCGGACGACCCAGGTAGTGACCGTTTTCATTCCAGCCTTCGGCGAACGGAATGGACGGCCCCGCGACATGACCATCCGGCTTCAGGAAGGTCACCATGACACGGGCGCCGACCGGCACCGCGCGGTTCCAGGACCCGTGCTGGGTGGAGAAGATCGCGCCCTTGTACTTGGCCGGGAACATGTCGCCGGTGTAGAACATCAGGCCCAGGTCGGCCGCATGGGCGACCTGTTCGACTTCGGGGAACACGACGTCCGCCGGCGGCTTCTCGTCCTTGTACTCGTTGGTCCGCACATGTCCGCCGCCATACCACGGGAAGCCGAAGTTCTCTCCCATCTTGGTGATGTGGTTCATTTCTCCCGGCGGAATGTCTTCGCCCATGCCGTCGACCTGGTTGTCGTTCGCCCAGAGCGTCTTGTCCTTGGGGTTGAAGTCCATCCCGACGGGATTGCGCATGCCGGTCGCGTAAACCTCGCGATTGGAACCATCCTGGTTCATGCGGATGATGCCGCCGATGCCCAGCTTCCGGTACATGTCCATCTTCTCTTTGGGCGGCACGTTGTAGGGCTGGCCCAACTGGACGTAGAGTTTGTTGTCCGGCCCGACGCGGCATTCGCGCGCGGTGTGGTTGAAACTCTCTTCCGAGGTCGGAATCAGTTTTCCTTCGGGAACCACCACGCCGACCGCCACGTCCGGGCTCTCGTAGAAGAACTCCGCGGCCGGATACTGAAGGATGCGGTTCTGTTCGACGATGTACAGGAAACCGTCCTTGGACCAGCAGGGGCCATTCGGAAGAACCTTCGGGATCGAGGGGGCGAATTCCTTGACATCGTCGGCCACGCCCATGCGGCTGCGGTCGGTCACGGCATAGGCCTTGGTCTTGCGCGTTCCGACGATGGTCACCACGCCTTGCGGTCCGACGGCCATGTGACGGGCGTCGGGGACCAGGGCGTAGAGGCCGATGTGGAACCCCGGCGGCATCTTGATCTTTTCCAGGTTTTGCTTGACCTGGTCGGCCTTCGGCCCGGTTTGTGGGATGGTCGGCCAGTCGACCGGCGCGGTCTTGTGCATGCCCCCTAGCGTGTCGATCGCATCCTCCGCGTGTGCGGCGATGGGGCCGATGGCAAAAGCGGCGATGGCCGCAGCGGCAAGCAGGCGCAGAACGGGTGTCCGGGTCTGGGGCATGGATGTGTCTCCTCGAAGGAATATGTCGTATGGGACTTTGCCGCGCGTGGCGGCTGCTCGACATTTGCAATGCGTGTACCAATGCGGGGGAACCCTTGCCGTGGCCTCGTCTGCTCCGTGAGTCGCGTTGGAGTCCTCGTCCCGCATTTGGGCAGTCGAGGTGAAAGCTGTCCAGAAGCTGTGCAGTTGCGCCGGCTTCGGGCCGCTGCTACCGTCGGACGCATCGAGCCGGCGCTGATCGGCCTGAGGAGACAACCCCATGACCCTGAGTGCCGAACGCCGGCTGGCGCATGCCGACGTGCTGCGCGCCCGCGGCGCAGCCTTGTCGCCCGACGGCCTGCCGCCGGCCGAGATCCTGGACAGCTGGGCGCGCTGCCTGCAGGCGGGGCTGGACTTCGCCGCCTCGGCGCCGCTGGTGGTGGTCGGCGCGACCGACCTGGCGCGGCGGCGCGAGCAGGCCGCGGTGGTGCGCCGGCTGGCGCAGGCCGAGCTGGAAACGCTGGCGCCGCAGATCGCCGGCTCCGACTTCCTGCTCGCCTTCGCCGACCGCGACGGCGTGATCCTCGACTGCTATGCCGACAACCGCTTCGCCGCCGGCAGCGGCGACGCGGCCATCGTCGTCGGCCGCTGCTGGTCCGAGGCCTTGTGCGGCACGAACGGGCTCGGCACGGCACTGGTGCGCGAGCAGCCGCTGTCGGTGACCGGGCCGGACCACTACTTCCTGGGCCTGGGCGACCTGAGTTGCTGCGCCGCGCCGGTGCGCGACGCGCGCGGCGAGGTCGTCGGCGTGCTCGACGCATCCTCGCATTTCGATTCGCGCCAGCGCCACACGCAGGCGCTGGTGCAGATGGCGGCGACCCAGGTCGAGAACGGGCTGCTGCTGCACCAGATGCGCGAGCACCTGGTGCTGGCCGTGCACCCGCGGCCGGAGTTCCTGCGCACGCTGAGCGCCGGGCTGCTGGCGTTCGACGAGGCGGGCCGCCTGCTCGCACTGAACGCGCGCGGGAGCCAGTTGCTGCAAGGCCTGGCGGTGGGCCTCGGCTGTTCGTTCGACGTTCTCTTCGGCGAGCCGTTCGATCGGCTGCGGGCGCGGCTGCAGCGCGGCGCCGACCTGCGCCTGCGCGACCGGTTGGGCAGCGTGCTGATGGCGCGCTGCGTGAACCGCCCCACCGAACGCACGGCACCGAGCGCGGCCGCCGGGCGTGTCGCCGGGAGCCTGCCCGGCACGTCCCGTGCCGTTGCCTCGCTGGCCGTCGAGCCCGGGGTCGTGGCCGACGATCCGGCGGTGGCCGACGCCTGCCGGCTGGTCGAGGCCGCGGTGCGACTGAAAGCGCCGATCCTGATCCAGGGCGAGACCGGCACCGGCAAGGAATGGTTGGCCCGCCACGCGCACCGCGCCAGCGGTCGACGCGGCGCCTTCGTCGCCGTCAACTGCGGGGCCCTGCCCGCCGAGCTGTTCGAGGCCGAGCTGTTCGGCTATGTCGGCGGCTCGTTCACCGGTGCCCGTCGCGAAGGCAGCGCGGGCCTGATCGCCGGCGCCGACGGCGGCACGCTGCTGCTCGACGAGGTGCGCGAGCTGCCGCTGCGTCTGCAGGCGGCGCTGCTGCGCTTCCTGGACGACGGCCGTGTTCGCCCGGTCGGCGGCACCGCGGTGCGCCAGGTCGACGTGCAGTTGCTGGCTGCGAGCAATGTCGATCTCGACGACGAGGTCGCGGCGCGGCGCTTCCGCGCCGACCTGCTGTACCGGCTGAACACGGTGCGCGTCGCGCTGCCGCCGTTGCGCCTGCGGCGCGATTTCCGCCGGGCGGTGCTGGGCGTGCTGGTGGCGCTGGATCCTGCAGCGACGATCACCGACGACGCGATCGCCCGTCTGGCGGCCCACGCCTGGCCGGGCAACTTCCGCGAGTTGCGGTCCATCCTGACGCGCGCCTTGCTCGCGGGTGACTCCCAGCGCCTGGGTCTGGCGGAGGTCGAGGGCCTGCTGCCGCCTGCCGCGGCGTCCTCCGCTTCGGCCCTGCAGCAGGCGGCGGCCGAGACGATCCGGCGCGAGTTCGAGCGCAGCGGCCGCAGCGTCAGCCGGACGTCGCGCAACCTGGGCATCTCGCGCACCACGGTCTACCGCCACCTGGGCGAGCGCGAGCCCTCCGGCCGGGCCGCGCGGGCTCGCGACGGCGACCGGGCCGCGTCCCGCATCGGCCCCGTCGGGGGCGAAAAGTAGAATCGGGTTTACCGAACAACAGTGTCCCGGTGCGCCTGCAGGCGCCGGGGCCTCAGGAGCCCAGACCCGATGGCCGGACATTCCAAGTGGGCCAACATCCAGCACCGCAAGGGCCGCCAGGACGAAAAGCGCGGCAAGGCCTGGACGCGCGTGATCCGCGAGATCATGGTCGCCGCGCGCCTCGGCGGCGGTGACGTCTCGGCCAATCCGCGCCTGCGGCTGGCGGTGGAGAAGGCCAAGGCGGTGAACCTGCCGGTCGACACCGTCAAGCGCAACATCGACAAGGCGACCGGCAACCTCGAAGGCGTGAACTACGAGGAGATCCGCTACGAGGGCTACGGCATCGCCGGCGCCGCGATCATCGTCGACTGCATGACCGACAACCGCGTGCGCACGGTGGCCGAGGTGCGCCATGCGTTCAGCAAGTACGGCGGCAACCTGGGCACCGAGGGTTCGGTGGCCTTCCAGTTCAAGCATTGCGGGCAGCTCGTCTTCGCGCCCGGCACGAGCGAGGACAAGGTGATGGAGGTCGCGCTCGAGGCCGGTGCCGAGGACGTGATCGCCGACGACGACGGCGCGATCGAGGTGCTCACCGCGCCGGCCGACTTCGAAGCCGTCAAGACGGCGCTCGAAGCCGCCGGGCTCAAGCCCGAGGTCGCCGAGGTCACGATGCGCGCCGAGAACCAGGTCGAGCTCGCCGGCGACGAGGCCGCCAGGATGCAGAAGCTGCTCGACGTTCTCGAGGATCTCGACGACGTGCAGGACGTGTTCCACAACGCCCTCATCGAGGCTTGACGCCGCGATGAAGGTTCTCGTGATCGGCGGCGGCGGCCGCGAACATGCGCTGGCCTGGAAGCTGGCCCGCAGCGAACGCGTGCAGACCGTCTTCGTCGCGCCGGGCAATGGCGGCACGGCGATCGACCCGCACCTGCGCAATGTGCCGCTCGCCGACCCGGCCGCGCTGGCCGACTTCGCGCAGGCCGAGAAGGTGGCGCTCACCGTCGTCGGCCCCGAGGCGCCGCTGGCGGCCGGCGTGGTGGATCTGTTCCGCGCGCGCGGCCTGCGCATCTTCGGCCCGACGAAGGCCGCGGCGCAGCTGGAGAGCTCGAAGGCCTTCGCGAAGGACTTCATGCAGCGCCACGGCATCCCGACCGCGCTCTACGCCAGCTTCACCGACGCGGCGGCCGCGCATGCGCACGTGGCCACCCACGGCGCGCCGATCGTCGTCAAGGCCGACGGCCTGGCGGCGGGCAAGGGCGTGGTCGTCGCCGCCACGGTGGACGAGGCCCATGCGGCGATCGACGCGATGCTCGCCGTGCCCGGCGGTCGCGTCGTGATCGAGGAGTTCATGGAAGGCGAGGAGGCCAGCTTCATCGTGCTGTGCGACGGCACGCACGTGCTGCCGCTGGCCACCAGCCAGGACCACAAGCGCATCTTCGACGGCGACGAGGGCCCGAACACCGGCGGCATGGGCGCGTATTCGCCCGCGCCGGTGGTGACGCCCAACGTGCACGCCAAGGTGATGCACGAGATCATCAACCCGACCCTCGCCGGCATGGCCAAGGACGGCACGCCGTTCACCGGCTTCCTCTACGCCGGGCTGATGATCGACGCGCAGGGCCAGCCGCGCACGGTGGAGTTCAACTGCCGGCTCGGCGACCCGGAGGCCCAGGTCATCCTGATGCGGCTCAAGAGCGACTTGTTCGAGCTGCTGATGCAGGCCACCGACGGCACGCTGGACAAGGCCGAACTGCAATGGGACCGGCGCGTCGCGCTCGGCGTCGTGATGGCCGCCGCCGGCTACCCCGGCACGCCGCGCGCCGGCGACGCCATCGGCGGCGTGCCGCCGGGGCGCGAGGACCTGCAGGTCTTTCACGCCGGCACCACGCTGCGCGACGGCGTGCCGGTCACCAGCGGCGGGCGCGTGCTGTGCGTCACCGCGCTCGGCGATTCGGTGCGGCTGGCGCAGCAGCAGGCGCTGGAGGCGGTGCGCGCGATCCGTTTCGACGGCGCGCAGTGGCGCAACGACATCGGCCACCGCGCCATCCGGCATTGAAGCCCGTGACGCACGAACTGACCGAGCGTCCGGTCCAGCTGCGCGGCAGCCGCCTGGCGCGGGCCGCGCTGCGCCTGGCCGGCTGGCGGCTGCACTTCGACGGCCTGCCCGCGGCGCAGGGGGTGGTCGTCGTGTACCCGCACACCTCGAACTGGGACTTCCCGGTCGCGCTGCTGGCCAAATGGGCGGTCGGGCTGCCGGTCACGTTCTGGGGCAAGGACACGCTGTTCCGCGTGCCGCTGTTCGGCCGCTGGCTGCGCTGGCTCGGCGGCCTGCCGGTGGCCCGCCACGCACGCCAGGGCGCGGTGGCGCAGATGGCGGACGCGATGCGAAGCGCGCGCGAGCAGGGCCGCTTCATGTGGCTGGCGCTGGCCCCCGAAGGCACGCGCGGGCGCACCGAGGGCTGGCGCTCGGGCTTCTACCGCGTGGCCGTGCAGGCCGGCGTGCCGGTGGGCCTGGTGACGCTGGACTTCGAGCGCCGGCGCATCGGCTTCGACAGTTTCTGGCGGCTGTCCGGCCACATGCCGGACGACTTCGCCGCCTTCGCCCGCCGGCTGGCCGGATGCCGCGGCTGCCGACCCTCGCTCGCCGCGCCGGTGCGGCCGCTCGAATCATGATCGACACGCTGGCGGTTCGCGAGTACCTGCTCGGTCTGCAAGGCCGCATCGTCGGCGCGCTGCAGGCCGAGGACGGCAAGACCTTCGTCAGCGACGGCTGGACGCGCGAGCCCGGTGGCCGACTCGAGGGCGACGGCCTGTCGCAGCTGGTCGAGGAAGGCCATCTGCTCGAGCGCGGCGGCTGCAATTTCAGCCACGTCCGTGGCAAGACGCTGCCGCCGTCGGCGACCCAGCACCGGCCTGAACTGGCCGGCGCACCGTTCGAGGCGATGGGTGTCTCGCTGGTGATGCACCCGCGCAACCCGCATGTGCCGACGGTGCACATGAACGTGCGCCTGTTCGCCGCGCTGCCCGAGGGCAGGGATCCGGTGGTCTGGTTCGGCGGCGGCATGGACCTCACGCCGTACTACGGGCAGGAGGACGACGCGCGCCACTTCCACGCCACCTGCCGCGACGCGCTGGCACCGTTCGGTGCCGACAAGTACCCGCGCTTCAAGCAGTGGTGCGACGAGTACTTCTTCCTCAAGCACCGCGGCGAGCCGCGCGGCATCGGCGGCGTGTTTTTCGACGACTTCAACGAAGGCTCGTTCGACGACGGCTTCGGCATGATCCGCGCGGTGGGCGACGCCTTCCTGCCGGCCTACCTGCCGATCGTGCGCCGCCGCCGCGACACGCCCTACGGCGAGCGCGAGCGCGACTTCCAGGCCTACCGGCGCGGTCGCTACGTCGAGTTCAACCTGGTCTGGGACCGCGGCACGCTGTTCGGCCTGCAGTCGGGCGGGCGCACCGAGAGCATCCTGATGTCGATGCCGCCGATCGTGAAGTGGCGCTACGACTGGCACCCCGAGCCGGGCACGCCCGAGGCACGGCTCACCACCGATTTCCTGCGCCCGCGGGACTGGCTGGCCGCTTGAACCCTCCAATGCCGGGCCGCCCCAAGGCGGATGCGCCCCTGGACCGCGTCGCGGGCCATGCGGGGCCCTTGGGGGCCGATGCCACCGGTGTCTCGGGGGCCCGAAGCATCGGCTTGTTCGGGGGCACGTTCGACCCGGTGCACAACGCGCATCTGGCGCTGGCGCGTTCGGCGCTGGTCGACCTGAAGCTCGACGAAGTGCGCTGGGTGCCGGCCGGCCAGCCCTGGCAGAAGGCACGCCACCTGACCGACGCGGCGCACCGCGAGGCGATGGTCGGGCTGGCGATCGCGGGCGAGCCGCGCTTCGTGCTCGACCGCGCCGAGATCGAGCGCGCCGGTCCGAGCTACACGCTGGACACGGTGCGCGAACTGCAGGCGCGCGAGCCCGGCAACGAATGGTTTCTCATCATCGGGCAGGACCAGTACGCCGGGCTGCACGGCTGGAACGGCTGGCAGGAGCTGCTCGGCCGCGTCGTGCTGGCGGTGGCGAATCGGCCGGGCGCGGCGTTGCCGGTGGACCCCGAGGTGCTGCGTTTCCCGCACCGCAGCGTGCCGCTGCCGATGCTGGACATCGCGTCGACCGCGATCCGCCGGCGCGTCGCGGCGGGCGCGGACATTTCTGAACTGGTGCCGCCCCAAGTGGCAGGCTATATTGACCGGCATGCCCTGTACCGGGCGGCCAGCGGGAGCTGAATGGACATTCGAAAGCTGCAGCGGGCCATCGTCGATGGCCTGGAAGACGTCAAGGCGCAGAACATCACCGTCTTCAACACCGAGCACCTGTCGTCGATGTTCGAGCGCGTGATCATCGCGTCGGGCACCAGCAACCGGCAGACCAAGGCGCTCGCGGCGAGCGTGCGCGACAGCGTCAAGTCGCAAGGCCTGCAGGTGCTCGCCACCGAGGGCGAGGACAACGGCGAGTGGATCATCGTCGACTGCGGGGCGGCCGTCGCGCACATCATGCAGCCGGAGATCCGCGACTACTACCGTCTCGAAGAGATCTGGGGCGGCAAGCCGGTGCGCATGAAGATCGTCGAGGCCAAGGGCGGCCTGGCCAAGGCGTCCGAACCGGCACGGGCGCCCGCAGCGCCGGTGCGCGCCGCGGCGCCGCGCAAGGCCGCGGCGAAGAAGCCGGTCGCGAAGAAGGTCGCGGCCAAGCGGGCGGCCAACCAGGCCGCCGCCTACAAGCGCGTGGCCGCCAAGACGCCGCGCCGCGCCGCCGCGAAGAAGACCGCGCCGCGTCGCTAGGGCGCATGAAGCTGCTGGTGGTGGCCGTGGGCCAACGGCAGCCGGCCTGGGCCGACGTGGCCTGGGCCGATTTCGCGAAGCGCTTCCCGCCCGAGATGCGGCTCGAGCTGAAGGCCTTGAAGGCCGAGCCGCGTGCCGGCCGCAGCGCCGCCCAATGCATGGCCGCCGAAGCATTGCGCTTCGAGACGGCGATCCCGAAGGGCACGCGCCGGGTCGTGCTCGACGAGCAGGGCAGCCGCCTGGACAGCGCCGCGCTGGCCGCGCGGCTCCAGTTCTGGCGCGGCGACGGGCGCGACGTCGCCTTTCTCGTCGGCGGCCCGGACGGCCTGGCGCCGTCGCTCAAGCTCGGCGCCGACGAGACGCTGCGCCTGTCGGACCTGACGCTGCCCCACGCACTGGCGCGCGTGCTGCTGGTCGAGGCGCTGTACCGCGCGTGGTCGCTCGCCAGCGGTCACCCCTACCATCGCGAGTGATGCACCGATTCGTCTACCTGGCTTCGCAAAGCCCGCGCCGCGTGCAACTGCTGGCGCAGATCGGCGTCGAGCACCGAGCGCTGCTGCCGCACCGTCGCGAGAACGCCGAGCGGCTGGAAGAAGAGCGGCCGGGCGAGTTGCCGCTGGACTACGTGCGCCGCGTCGCACTGGCCAAGCTGCACGCTGCGCGCACGCGACGCGCGCAGCGCGGGCTGCCGGACGCGCCCATCCTCGCCGCCGACACCACGGTCGCGCTCGGCCGGCGCATCCTGGGCAAGCCGGCCGACGCGGCCGACGCCGCGGCGACGCTGCGCGCGCTGTCCGGCCGCACGCACCGCGTGCTGACGGCGGTGGCGGTGAGCCACGGGACGCAGTCGCTGCTGGCGGTGAGCACATCGAAGGTGCGTTTCGCGGTGTTGTCCGAGCGCACGATCGCCCGGTACATCGCTGGCGGCGAGCCCTTCGGCAAGGCGGGCGCCTACGCGGTCCAGGGCTCGATCGCGGCCTGGATCGAGCAGGTCCAGGGCAGCTACACCGGTATCATGGGTCTGCCCTTGTTCGAGACGCGCGAATTGCTGGCGCGCGCGCAGGTCCGATTCGGTTTCTAGACTCAGGGTCGCCGTGGCCAACCAGGACATCCTCATCAACTGGGCCCCGCAGGAAACGCGGGTCGCCGTCGTCGAGAACGGTGCGGTGCAGGAACTGCACATCGAACGCACGCTCGAGCGCGGCCTGGTCGGCAACGTCTACCTGGGCAAGGTGGTGCGCGTGCTGCCCGGCATGCAAAGCGCCTTCGTCGACATCGGGCTCGAGCGCGCCGCCTTCCTGCACGTGGCCGACCTGCAGGCGCACGGCAACGGCGGCCGCGGCGACACGCCGCTGCCGCCGATCGAGCGTCAGGTGTTCGAGGGCCAGACGCTGACCGTGCAGGTCATCAAGGACGCGATCGGCACCAAGGGTGCGCGGCTGTCGACGCAGGTCTCGATCGCCGGGCGCATGCTCGTCTTCCTGCCGCACGACAACCACATCGGCATCTCGCAGAAGATCGGCACCCCCGAATTGCGCGAGCAGTTGCGTGCGCGCATGCACCGGCTCGCGGGCACCGACGGCGGCGGCTTCATCCTGCGCACCAACGCCGAGGAGGCCAACGACACCGAGCTGGCCGACGACATCGCCTACCTGCGCAAGACCTGGGCATCGATCCGCGAGCGCGGCCACAGCCGGCCGCCGGGCAGCCTGCTGCACCAGGACCTGAGCCTGGCCGAGCGCGTGCTGCGCGACCTGACGACCGAGGTCACGCAGACGATCCGCATCGACTCGAAGCTGCAGTTCGACGCGCTCCGGGCCTTCGGCGAGACCTACATGCCCGGCGCGGTGGCCAAGCTCGAGCTGTACCGCGGCGAGCGTCCGATCTTCGACCTCTTCGGCATCGAGGAGGAGATCGCGAAGGCGCTGGCGCGGCGCGTCGATCTGAAGAGCGGCGGCTACCTGATCATCGACCAGACCGAGGCGCTGACCACGGTGGACGTCAACACCGGCGGCTTCGTCGGCGCGCGCAACTTCGACGACACGATCTTCAAGACCAACCTCGAGGCGGCCGGATCGATCGCGCGCCAGCTGCGCCTGCGCAACCTGGGCGGCATCATCATCGTCGACTTCATCGACATGCTGCGCGAGGATCACCAGCAGGCGGTGCTGGCCGAGTTCCGCAAGCAGCTCGCGCGCGACCGCACGCGCACCACGGTGAGCGGCTTCACGCAGCTCGGCCTGGTCGAGATGACGCGCAAGCGCACGCGCGAGAGCCTGGCCCACATGCTGTGCGAGCCCTGCCCGACCTGCCAGGGCCGCGGCCAGGTGAAGACCGCGCGCAGCGTCTGCTACGACATCCTGCGCGAGATCCTGCGCGAGGCGCGCCAGTTCGACCCGAAGGAGTTCCGCGTCGTCGCGAGCGCGGCGGTGGTCGAGATGCTGCTCGACGAGGAGAGCGCGCACATCGCCGGGCTCTCCGACTTCATCGGCAAGCCGATCTCGCTGAGCGCCGAGCCGACGATGAATCCGGAGCAGTACGACATCGTTCTGATGTAGCGGCCGGCGGCGTCCCGCCGGCACCCGGGGCCAACCGAACGAAGGCGAGGGTCCGGTGGCCCGGGCCGCGGCTGAAACGCTCGCCGCTCACGGTCAGCGTTCTGCCATCGGCGGCGCCGGATCAACCGGGCGTCTGCGGCGGCTGGATGCGCACCTTGATCGGCCGGGGCGGCCAGCCTTGCTCGGCGAGCGCGGCTTCCAGCTTCGGCAGCCATTGGCGCAGCTTGGCGGCCGCCGCACCGTGGGCGGCGAGCAGCGACCAGCCGTCGTCGTCCAGCGGCCCGGCACGCACCGCGTCGCGCAAGCCGTCGGGCAGCAGCGCGCTGACGACGGCGAAGCGCGCCTTGGACTCGCGCACGCGCTCGAGCAGGCGGGCCAGCGGCTCGCTGCGGTCGAGGGCGGCGCCCAGCGCCAGGGTGCCGGCGGTCGCGGTGGGTGGGGGCATGCACCAGTCTAATGGCGAGCCGCCGCCGCCGGGCGGGACGCGTCGTGGGTAGGCTAAACTTGCCGGCTTCGCCAGCGGCCCAGCCCAGCAGGGCGCCGCCTGTCCGAGGCCTGCCGATCGCGGGTCCGGACGTCGCGATGGGTCGCGTGACAACCACGCGGCACCCGAATCACCCGCCTGCGGACGCTGCATGTTTCCCAAGATCCTGACCCAGATTTTCGGCAGTCGTAACGAACGCCTGCTGAAGACCTACCGGCGCACGGTGGAGCAGATCAACGCGCTGGAGCCCCAGTTCGAAAAGCTGGACGACGCCGCGCTGCGCGCCAAGACCGACGAATTCCGCCAGCGTCTGGCGCAGGGGGCGACGCTCGACGACCTGCTGCCCGAGGCCTTCGCGGTGGTGCGCGAAGGCAGCAAGCGCGTGCTGAAGATGCGCCACTTCGACGTCCAGCTGATCGGCGGCATCACGCTGCACCAGGGCAAGATCGCCGAGATGCGCACCGGCGAGGGCAAGACGCTGATGGCGACGCTGCCGGTCTACCTGAACGCCGTCGACGGCAAGGGCGTGCACGTCGTCACCGTCAACGACTACCTCGCGCGCCGCGACGCCGAGTGGATGGGCCGGCTCTACGGTTTCCTCGGGCTGACGGTGGGCGTCAACGTGCCCGGCCTGCAGCGCGACGAGAAGCAGGCCGCGTTCGCCGCCGACGTGACCTACGGCACGAACAACGAATTCGGCTTCGACTACCTGCGCGACAACATGGTCTACGAGGTGGCCGACCGGGTCGCGCGCGGCCTGAACTTCGCGATCGTCGACGAGGTCGACTCGATCCTGATCGACGAGGCGCGCACGCCGCTCATCATCAGCGGCCAGGCCGAGGACCACACCGAGCTGTACGTGCGCATCAACGCCGTCGTGCCCAAGCTCAAGAAGCAGATCGGCGAGGCCGACCCGCGCACCGGCGAAGGCGTCATCGAGCCGGGCGACTTCACGGTCGACGAGAAGAGCCACCAGGTCTTCCTGACCGAGGCCGGCCACGAGAAGGCCGAGCAGGTGCTGGCCGAGGCCGGGCTGCTGGCGCCGGGCGCGAGCCTGTACGACCCCGCCAACATCACGCTGATGCACCATGTGTACGCCGCGTTGCGCGCGCACCAGCTCTACAACCGCGACCAGCATTACGTGGTGCAGAACGGCGAGGTGATCATCGTCGACGAGTTCACCGGCCGGCTGATGACGGGGCGGCGCTGGAGCGACGGGCTGCACCAGGCGGTCGAGGCCAAGGAAGGCGTGACGATCCAGAACGAGAACCAGACGCTCGCGTCGGTCACGTTCCAGAACTACTTCCGCATGTACGGCAAGCTCGCCGGCATGACCGGCACCGCCGACACCGAGGCCTACGAGTTCCAGGAGATCTACGGCCTCGAGACGGTGGTGATCCCGCCGAACAAGCCGACCATCCGCAAGGACGAGCTCGACCTGATCTACAAGACGGCCAAGGAGAAGTACGACGCCGTCACCAAGGACATCCGCGACTGCTACGAGCGCGGCCAGCCGGTGCTGGTGGGCACGACGTCGATCGAGAACTCCGAGCTGATCGCCGAGCTGCTGACGAAGGCCAAGCTGCCGCACCAGGTGCTCAACGCCAAGCAGCACGCGAAGGAGGCCGAGATCGTCGCCCAGGCCGGCCGGCCGACGATGGTCACGATCGCGACCAACATGGCCGGCCGCGGCACCGACATCGTGCTCGGTGGCAACGTCGAGAAGCAGGTCCAGTTCGTCGAGGCCGACCCGGCGCTGTCGGACGACGAGAAGAAGGCGCGCGCGAAGACGCTGCACGACGAATGGCAGGGCCTGCACGAGCAGGTCAAGGCGCTGGGCGGGCTGCGCATCGTCGCCACCGAGCGCCACGAGAGCCGGCGCATCGACAACCAGTTGCGCGGCCGCTCGGGCCGCCAGGGCGACCCCGGGGCGAGCCGCTTCTACCTGTCGCTCGACGACCCGCTGATGCGCATCTTCGCCGGCGAGCGCGTGCGCTCGATCATGGACCGGCTCAAGATGCCCGAGGGCGAGGCGATCGAGGCCGGCATCGTCAACCGCAGCATCGAAGGCGCGCAGCGCAAGGTCGAGGCGCGCAACTTCGACGTGCGCAAGCAGCTGCTCGAGTACGACGACGTCAGCAACGACCAGCGCAAGGTCATCTACCAGCAGCGCAACGAGATCCTCGAGTCGCCGTCGCTCGACGAACAGATCGCCAACCTGCGCCAGAGCGCGATGACCGATGTCGTGCGCACCTTCGTGCCGGCCGAGAGCCTGGAGGAGCAGTGGGACCTGGAAGGCCTGGAGCGCGCGCTGAAGGACGAGTGGCAGCTCGACGTCGCGCTGAAGTCCGAGGTCGAAGGCAGCGACAGCGTCACCGACGACGACATCGTCGAGAAGGTCGTGCGCCGCCGCCGACGCGCAGTTCGCCGGCAAGCTGCAGGCCGTCGGCGCCGAGCAGTTCATGCCCTTCATGCGCATGGTGCTGCTGCAGTCCATCGACTCGCACTGGCGCGAGCATCTGGCCGCGCTGGACTACCTGCGCCAGGGCATCCACCTGCGCGGCTACGCGCAGAAGAACCCGAAGCAGGAATACAAGCGCGAGGCCTTCGAACTGTTCTCGCAGCTGCTCGACGCGGTGAAGCTCGAGGTCACGCGCGTGCTGATGACGGTGCGCATCCAGTCGCAGGAGCAGGTGGCGCAGGCGGCCGAGGCGATCGAGGAGCAGGCCAGCGCACTGTCGAACGTGACCTACACCCACCCGAACGAGGACGGCAGCGTCTCGTCGGAAGCCGACCCGGCGCCCGACGCGGCTGCTCGTTCGGCCGCGCTGGCCAAGGTCGGGCGCAACGACCCCTGCCCCTGCGGCAGCGGCAAGAAGTACAAGCACTGCCACGGCCGACTGGCCTGACACGGCAGGGGTGGGGCGGCGGCGTGACCGAGGGCGGTCCTCGCGCTGACGCTGCGGCCGTGCCTGCCGGCGTGCGCGCGCTGGTCGGGCGCGCGCCGCCGCAACTGCAGACGCCGCGGCTGAGGCTCGAGTTCCCGCGCGCCGCGCATGCCGCCGCGGTGCGCGACAGCGTCAACATCTCGTTGCCCAGCCTGCGTTTCGTGCAGTGGGGTCAGCGCCCGTTCGACGAGGACGGCGCGCGCCGCTTCTGCGAACTGGACGCCGAGATGGTGGCGCGCGGCGAGGCGCTGATCTATTTCGCGTTCGAGCGCGAGACGCGGCGCTTCGTCGGCAACCTGGACCTGCACAGCTTCGACCTCGGCGCGCCGCGCTGCCAGATCGGCTATGTCGGCGACACCCGGCTGGCCGGCCGCGGCCTGATGCGCGAGGCCGCGCTCGCGCTCGTCGACCTCGCGTTCGGCCTGGGCATCGAGCGCGTCGAGGCCTGGTGCGACCTGCGCAACACGCGCTCGATCCACTTCGCCCAGACGCTGGGCCTGCAGTACGAGGGCGTGATGCGCGGCGTCGAGCGCGACGCCCGGGGCGAGCTGTGCGACCAGGTGCTGCTCGCGCGGCTGAAGCGCGATCCGGCACCGGCCGGCTGAACGCGACTTCTACAATCGCGGCGTCACAGCCCCGAGGTCGCCTTCGATGCCCGTCAACCTGAGCCCCCCGGACCCGTCGGCCCTGCACCCGGTGGCGGGCCTGAAGCTGGGCACCGCGATGGCCGGCATGCGCAAGGCGAACCGGCGCGACCTGGTCGTCTTCGCGCTCGACGAGGGCGCCGCGGTGGCCGGCGTGTTCACGACGAACCGCTTCTGCGCCGCGCCGGTGCAGCTGTGCCGCGAGCATCTGGCCGGCGGGCCGCGAGCGTGCCGCGCGCATGCTCGTCAACACCGGCAACGCCAACGCCGGCACCGGCGCCGACGGGCTGGCGCGCGCGCGCGCGCACGCTGCGCCGCGCTGGCCGCGCTGCTCGGCTGCCGGCCGGAGCAGGTGCTGCCGTTCTCCACCGGCGTGATCATGGAGACGCTGCCGCGTCGAGCGCATCGAGGCCGGGCTGCCGGCGGCGCTGGCCGACGCTGCGCGCCGACGGCTGGGTCGAGGCCGCCGAGGCATCATGACCACCGACACGCGTGCCCAAGGCGGCGTCGCGCCAGCTCGCGATCGGCGGCCGCACCGTCACCGTGACCGGCATCTCCAAGGGCGCCGGCATGATCCGGCCGAACATGGCGACGATGCTCGGCTTCGTCGCCACCGACGCGGTCGATCGCGCCGGCGCTGCTGCAGCGCGCTGGTGCGCGAGGCGGCCGACGCGTCAGCTTCAACCGCATCACGATCGACGGCGACACCTCGACCAACGATTCCTTCGTGCTCGATCGCCACCCAGCGCGCCGGCCATGCGCCGATCACGTCGCTCGGACTCGGCCGACGGCCGCGCGCTGCGCGACGCGGTGGTCGCGGTCTCGCAGCAGCTCGCGCAGGCCATCGTGCGCGACGGCGAAGGCGCGACCAAGTTCATCACCGTGCAGGTGAGGGCGGCCGCGACGAGGCCGAGTGCCGGCTCGCGGCCTACGCGATCGCGCCACTCGCCGCTCGTGAAGACGGCGTTCTTCGCCAGCGACCCCAACCTCGGCCGCATCCTGGCCGCGGTCGGCTATGCCGGCATCGCCGACCTCGACCAGACTCTGATCGACCTCTTCCTCGACGACGTGCACGTCGTGCGCGAGGGCGGCCGCCACCCCGGCTACCGCGAGGAGGACGGCCAGCGCGTGATGAAGCAGAGCGAGATCACGGTCCGCGTCGACCTGCATCGCGGCGCCGCGCCGAAGCGACGGTCTGGACCTGCGACCTGTCGCACGACTACGTCAGCATCAACGCCGACTACCGCTCCTGAACGGCCCCAACCCGAGACCGACGATGGCCCAGCTGCTGATCCTGAACGGCCCGAACCTGAACCTGCTCGGCCAGCGCGAGCCGGCGATCTACGGCGCGGCGACGCTGGCCGATGTCGACGTGCTGTGCCGTCAGACCGGCGAGCGCCTGGGCTGCAGCGTCGACTGCCTGCAGTCCAACCACGAAGGCGTGCTCATCGACGCGATCCACGAGGCCGGCCGCGCCTTCAAGGCCGGCACGTTGCTCGGCGTGGTGCTCAACGCCGGCGCCTACACGCACACGTCGGTGGCGCTGCACGACGCGATCAAGGGTGCGGCGGTGCCGGTGGTCGAGGTCCACATCTCGAACGTCCACGCGCGCGAGGCGTTCCGCCACCACAGCTACATCTCGCCGGCCGCGGCCGGCATCGTCGTCGGCTTCGGCATCGACGGCTACGTGCTCGCGATCGAGGGGCTGGTCCGGCGCGCGCGCGCCGGACACGCGTAGCGCCGCGCGCCCCGATCCGCGCTCAGAGATTTCCGTTCTCGGCCACCCACCCGTTGGCCGGGACCTCGGCGCAGCGGCTGGCTCGTCGCCCCGGCCGTCTGCGTCAGGCCCTACCCGGGCCATCGGCGATGACGAGAGACCGACGAATGGGACAAACGCTCCCCGCGCTCCTTGCGCGATTGCGCGCCGCCTTCACGCTCCCCGCGCGCGACCTGCTGCGCGACGCCACCTACCGGCGCCTGTGGACCTCGATCCTGATCAGCTCGTTCGGCGGCCAGGTCACGATGCTCGCGCTGCCGCTCACCGCGGCCGTGCTGCTGCACGCGACGCCGACCCAGATGGGCCTGCTGACGGCGATGGAGATCGCTGCCCTTCGTGCTGTTCTCGCTGCCCAGCGGGCGTCTGGCTCGACCGCGTGCGCAAGCTGCCGGTCTACGTCGCCGGCGAGACCTGTCATCGCGGTCATCGTGGCCAGCGTGCCGCTGGCCTGGTGGCTGGGCTGGCTGACGATGGGCTGGCTGTACGTCGTGCGCCTTCGTGATCGGCATCGTCTACACGATCGCCGGCAGCGCGGCGCAGATCGTGCTGACGCAGGTCGTCGCGCGCGACCGGCTGGTCGAGGCGCATGCGAAGAACGCGCTCGCCTCCTCGGGCGCCGAGGTTGCCGGGCCCGGCCTCGCCGGCGCGCTGATCCGGCTCTTCGGTGCGCCGCTGGCCCTGCTCGTCGACGCGGTGCTGTTCTGGTCTCGGCCGCCATCCTGCGCGGCATCCGCATCGCCGAGCGGCGCACGCCGCGAGCGGACGCCCACTTCGGCGCGATCTCAAGGCCGGCCTGCGCTTCGTGCTGCGGCACCGGCTGCTGGTGGCGCTGGCCGTCGCGGTGGGCACCTGGCAGCTGTGCCAGAACGCGGCGCTGGTGGTGCAGATCCTGTTCGCGACGCGCACGCTGGGCCTGTCGGCGCAGGCGGTCGGCCTGTGCTACGCCGGCATGGGCGCCGGCACCGTGCTGGCCAGCGTGTTCGGCAACCGCGTCAGCCGCCGCATCGGCCCGGGGCCCTGCCTGATCGCTGGGCTTCGCGGTCTGCGGCGCGGGCTGGCTGCTGCTGTCCGCTGCGCCCGTCGACGCCTGGGGCGTGGCCGCGTTCGCCGCGGCTGCTGATGCTCTACAGCGTCGGCGCGGTGCTGATCTTCATCAACTTCCTCGCGCTGCGCCAGGCGGTGACGCCCGAGCCGCTGCTCGGCCGCATGACGAGCACGATGCGCTGGCTGATCCTGCTGCCGGCCGGCCCGGGCGCGCTGCTCGGCGGCTGGCTGGGCGAGCACTTCGGGCTGCGCGCCTCGCTCGCGTTCGCCGGCGGTGTCGGCAGCCTGCTCGTGCTGCTCGCCTGGCGGCACCCGGTGATCCGAAGCGTGCTCGCGCTGCCGCAACTCGACGCCGCGTCGGCCTTGCAGCCGGCGCGCGAAGGGGCTTGAGCGCCAGCGCGGGATTCCGCCGGACGCCGGCGACAGCTCGATACCAATTTTCGATCAATCGTTGAGAAAGGCCATGTGTCGGCTCGTGGCCCGTTGCGCGACGTTCGTCGACCGTGGTCGGCCGCGTGCGGGCATCGGCGCGGGATCGGGCCGCCGGGGCGCCGCTGCTCCGCATCATGTCCTCCGGACGCGGCTGCGCCCGTTCGCTCCTCCTTTGACTTCGGCTGCCACGGACGCGGCCCCACGCGGCCCGGTCCTCGGCGCCGCTGGCGTCTCGCACCGTCGAGACGCCGCGCGTCGCCGGTGGCCGCGGGCGTCGGGTGGCCGCTCGTAGCGAAGTACAGGAGCGAGCGAGCTGGCCGGCAGCCCATCGTCGGGCGCGACATGAGTCCGGAGGCGGCGACAGCGCCGCGGCGCGCGCCGAGCGCACGCGGCTGCCGTGGACGCGCGTTGCGCGCGAACGTCCGCAACGGGCCGCGAGCGGCCCCTCATTCCTAGTCGATCGATCGCAAGTCGGTATCAGTCGAAGACGCCGGCGCCGCTCGGTGAGAAGCGGTCGACCGCGTCGGTGATCGAGGCCGTCGACGCCCAGGCCGACGAGCTGGCTCGCGACCGAACGGATCGTTCACCGTGTAGCACAGCGCGCGCAGTCCGGCGCCGTGCAGTTGGGCGACGAGCGCGGCGTCCATCAGGTTGTAGTTGGTGACCACCGCGACGCAGTCGAGCGAGCGCGCGATGTCGAACCAGCCCGGCCACAGCGTGTCGACGAGCAGCGCGCGCGGGATCTCGGGCGCGCTCTCGCGCGCGCCGAGCAAGGCCTCGGGGCGGAACGAGCTGAACAGCAGCGGGGCGGCCGAGCCCTGCCAGAGCCGCGCCGCAGGCCCGGCCGACGGCGAGCCCGGTTTCGTGCTCGGTCTCGGGCGTGGGCTTGATCTCGACGTTGAGGGCGAAGTCGTTGCGCTGAACGTAGCGCGCGATCGCGTCCAGGCTCGGCATCGGCTCGCCCGCATAGGCGCGCGAATGCCAGCCGCCGGCGTCGAGCCGCGACAGTTCGGCCCAGGGCCGCTCGCCGGCCACGCCGCGCCCGTTCGTCGTGCGCTCGAGCGTGCTGTCGTGCAGCAGGAAGGGCACGCCGTCGGCACTGAGCTTGACGTCGCATTCGAAGGCGCGGTAGCCGTGCGCCGCACCGAGGCGAAAGGCGGCCAGCGTGTTCTCCGGCGCGCGCCGGCCGGCGCCGCGGTGCGCGATCCAGAGCGGGAGCGGCCAGGCGTGAGCGTCCATCAGGCCACCCGCGCGCCGCTGGCGGCGTCGAACCAGTGCAGGTGCGCCGGCAGCGACCTGCAGCGGGATGGTGTCGCCGGGCCGGGGCGGCGTGAGCGTGCCGTCGATGCGCAGCGTGAAGGGCAGCTCGCCGATCTGGCCGTAGACCAGCCGCTCGGCGCCCAGCATCTCGAGCATCTGCACGCGCAGCGGCCAGGCGCCGCCGGCGGCGATCTCCACGTGCTCGGGGCGCACGCCCAGCGTCAGCGTCGCCGGCGCGCGGGGCCGGCAGCCGGCAGCGCGCAGCGTCGGCGCCGGCGAGCGTGAAGCGCGAGCCGTCGGCCTGGCCGGCGAGCAGGTTCATCGGCGGGCTGCCGATGAAGCCGGCGACGAAGGTCGTGGCCGGCGTGCCGTAGACCTCGCTCGGGCGTGCCGATCTGCTCGATGCGGCCGGCGTTCATCACGATCATCCGCTGGCCGAGCGTCATCGCCTCGACCTGGTCGTGGGTGACGAAGAGCGAGGTCACGCCGAGCTCGCCGTGCAGCTTCTGGATCTCGAGCCGGGTCTGCGCGCGCAGCTTGGCGTCCAGGTTGGACAGCGGCTCGTCGAACAGGAAGACCTGCGGCTGGCGCACGATGGCGCGGCCCATCGCGACGCGCTGGCGCTGGCCGCCGGAGAGCTCGCGCGGCTTGCGCTCGAGCAGCGCGCCGAGCTCGAGGATCTTCGCCGCCTTCTGCACCCGGACCTCGATCTCGGCCTTGGGCACCTTGGCGATCTTCAGCCCGTAGGCCATGTTGTCGTAGACGCTCATGTGCGGGTAGAGCGCGTAGTTCTGGAACACCATCGCGATGTCGCGTTCGGCCGGCTCGACGTGGTTGACGACGCGGCCGCCGATCGAGATCTCGCCGCCGGAGATCTCCTCGAGCCCGGCGACCATGCGCAGCAGCGTGCTCTTGCCGCAGCCGCGACGGGCCGACGATGACGACGAACTCGCCGTCGGCGATCTCGGCGCTGACGCCGTGGATCACCTTGACGCCTTCGGGCCGCGGCCGTAGCGTCTTGACCGACGTTGCGGAGCGAAATCGCGCCCATGCGGGGATTGGTCTTTGCGTGTCGAGGGGAGGGGCCGGGTTCGGTCTGGCCGGTCCGCCGGCGCCGCCCCGGGGTTGGGAAGGCGCCGACGGCGCTTCGGGGGGATTCATTTCTCGGTGTCGACCAGGCCCTTGACGAACCACTTCTGCATCAGCAGACACGACCAGTGCCGGCGGCACCATCACCAGGATCGCGGTGGCCATCACCAGCTGCCACTCCGTCGACGCATCGCCGCCGATGATCATGCGCTTGATGCCGATGACCGACGTGTACATGTTCTCCTGCGTCGTCACGAGCAGCGGCCAGAGGTACTGGTTCCAGCCGTAGATGAACTGGATGACGAACAGCGCCGCGATGTTGGTGCGCGACAGCGGCAGCAGCGACGTCCCAGAAGAAGCGCAGCGGGCCGGCGCCGTCGATGCGCGCGGCCTCGGCATACTCGTCGGGGACGGTGAGGAAGAACTGGCGGAACAGGAAGGTCGCCGTCGCCGACGCGATCAGCGGCAGTGTCAGGCCGGTGTAGGTGTTGATCAGGCCGAGGTCGGCGACTACCTGGTAGGTCGGCAGGATGCGCACCTCGACCGGCAGCATCAGCGTGATGAAGATCATCCAGAAGAAGGTGCGGCGCAGCGGGAAGCGGAAGTAGACGATGGCGAACGCCGAGATCAGCGAGATCGCGATCTTGCCGATCGCGATCACGAGCGCCGTGACCAGGCTGTTCAGCATCATCCGTGCCGACCGGCGCGCTCGAGCCGCGCCGTGCTCGCCGTGCCGGATAGCACGGCGGCGTAGTTCTCGAGCAGGTGGTGGCCGGCCAGAGCGGCATCGGAACGTGCATGACCTGGTCGAAGCTGAGCGTCGACGCGACGAAGGTGACGTAGACCGGGAACAGGATGACCGCGATGCCGGCGATCAGCACGGCGTGGCGCACCAGGGTCAACAGCGGGCGGCGTTCGACCATCGCGGCGGCCTCAGTACTGCACCTTGCGCTCGACCCAGCGGAACTGGACCACGGTGAGCGCAATGACGACCAGCATCAGGATCACGGACTGCGCGGACGAGCCGCCGAGGTCGAGCGCCTGGACACCGTCCTGGTAGACCTTGAACACGAGGATCTGGGTCGCCTGCGCCGGGCCGCCCTGCGTCGTGGCGTCGACGATCGCGAAGGTGTCGAAGAAGGCGTAGACGACGTTCACCACGAGCAGGAAGAACGCCGTCGGCGAGAGCAGCGGGAAGACGATGGTCCAGAACCGCCGCACCGGCCCGGCGCCGTCGATCGCCGCCGCCTCGACGAGAGACGCCGGGATCGCCTGGAGCCCGGCGAGGAAGAAGAGGAAGTTGTAGCTGATCTGCTTCCAGACCGCGGCCACGACGATCAGCAGCAGCGCCTGCCCGCCGTGGACGTAGTAGTTCCAGTCCACCCCGAAGCCGCGCAGCGTGTACGTGAGCACGCCGATCGATGGCGAGAGCAGGAACATCCACAGCACACCGGCGATTGCGGGTGCCACCGCATAGGGCCAGACGAGCAGCGCCTTGTAGATGTTCGCGCCGCGCAGCACGCGGTCGGCGAAGGTCGCGAGAAGCAGCGACACCGCGAGACCGATCACCGCAACCAGCACCGAGAAGAGCGCCGTGACCTTGAACGAGGTGAGGTAGGTCGGGTCGCGGATGAGCGCAGTGAAATTGTCGAGGCCGACGAACTGCACCTTCGAAGCGAAGGCGTCCTGGAGCAGCACCGAGTAGTAGAGCGCCTCTCCCGCCGGCCAGACGAAGAAGATCAGGGTCACCGCGATTTGCGGCAGCAGCAGCGCGTAGGGCAGCCACCGGGAACGGAAATGTATGCGTTTGTCCATGGCCGCTGAAGCTCGACGAGGCTGATGCCGCGAACGGCGCACCGCGCGGCCGGGTGCGCCGTTCCGGTTGGCTCTACTTGTTCGCCTTCTGGAACTGTTCGAGCAGCAGGTTGCCGCGCTTGACCGCCTCGTCGAGCGCCGCCTTGGCCGTCTTCTGCCCGCTCCACACCGATTCGAGCTCCTCGTCGATGACGTTGCGGATCTGGACGAAATTGCCCAGGCGCAGGCCGCGCGAGTTGGGCGTCGGCGGCTTGTGGGTCAGCTCCATCATCGCGGTGTCGAAGCCCGGGCGCTCCTTGTACAGGCCTTCCTTCTTCGCCAGTTCCCAGGCGGCGAGCGTGATCGGCACGTAGCCGGTCGACTTGTGGAAGTCGTACTGGATCTCGGGCGACGACAGGAAGGTGAAGAACTTCGCAATGCCCTTGTAGACCGCCGGATCCTTCTGCGTCATCACCCACAGCGTCGCGCCGCCGATGATGGTGTTCTGCGGTGCGCCCTTGACGCTCGGGTAGAAGGGCAGCGGCGATACGCCGAAGTCGAACTTCGCGTTCGACTTGACGTTCGCGTACGAGCCGCTCGACGTCGTGATCATCGCGCAGTCACCGCTGGTGAACTTGCCGAGCGGCTCGTCCTTGCGCCCGGCGTAGGTGAACAGCCCCTTCTTCGCCATGTCGGCGAGGTTCTGGATGTGCATCACCTGCACCGGGCCGTTGAACTCGAGCCTTGTGCCCAGGCCGCCGAAGCCGTTCTGCAGCGTCGCGAACGGCACGTTGTGCCAGGCGCTGAAGCTCTCGAGCTGGACCCACGACTGCCAGCCCGTGGTGTAGGCGCAGGTTGCCCCGGACGCCTTGAGCTTCTCGGCGTCCTGCATCAGTTCGGGCCAGGTCGCGGGCGGCTTCGCCGGGTCGAGCCCGGCCTTCTTGAACGCGTCCTTGTTGACGTAAAGGACCTGGGTCGAGCTGTTGAACGGCATCGACAGCAGGTTGCCGTGCGTGTCGGAGTAGTACGAGGTCACCGCCGGCAGGTACGCCTTCGGGTCGAACGGTTCGTGCGGCGTCGGCCATCAGCTTGTAGACCGGCATCATCGCGCCGTGCGCGGCCATCATCGTCGCGGTACCGACTTCGAACACCTGCACGATCTGCGGCGCCTTGCCGGCGCGGTAGGCGGCGATCGCGGCGGTGAGCGATTCGTCGTACTGGCCCTTGTAGATCGGAACGACCTTGTAGTCCTTCTGGCTGGCGTTGAACTTGTCCGCGATTTCGTTGACCTTGTCACCGAGGGCGCCGCCCATCGAGTGCCACCAGGTGATTTCGACCGTCGCGTGCGCGGGCAGGGTCGTCAGCATGCCGGTGGCCAGGGCCAGCGCGGCGATTCGGTTCAGTTTCATCGAGTCAGTCTCCAAGGTCGCGGATCGATCAAGACCTGCGATTATTTGTGTGAAATATGACAGTCGCGTTTCTGGCATGAGGACCGCTTCTCGGGCAACCGGGATTACCCGCCGGCCGGCGGCCTCGATGCCGACCGGGAATACCCCCGTGCGGTAGCATCCCCGCATCACCATGAACGCACCGCTTCCCCTCCGGTCCGTCGCGGCGGCGGCCGGCGCGCACGAAGCCCAGGCCGTTCGCCTGCGCGAGATTCCGTACAACTACACCTCGTTCTCGGACCGCGAGATCGTCATCCGCCTGCTCGGCGCGCGCGCCTGGGAGCTTCTGGGCCTGCTGCGCGAGGAGCGGCGCACCGGCCGCTCGGCGCGCATGCTGTACGAGGTGCTGGGTGACATCTGGGTCGTCCAACGCAATCCGTATCTCGAAGACGACCTGCTCGACAGCCGAAAGCGCCGCGCGCTGCTGATCGACGCGCTGCAGCACCGGCTGCGCGAGGTCGAGCGGCGGCGCCAGCCGGGCGGCGCCGACAGCGAGCGCGATGCGCTGGTCGGCGAGTTGCTCGCCAGTGCCCGCGCGGCGGTCGAACGCTTCGCGGCACGCTTCGACGAAGTCCACGCGCTGCGCCAGCGCACGCGCCGCGTGCTCGGCCGCGTGACGGCCAAGGACAACCTGAAGTTCGACGGCCTGATCCGCGTCTCGCACGTCACCGACGCGACCGACTGGCGCGTCGAGTTCCCGTTCGTCGTGCTCACGCCCGACAGCGAGGCCGAGATGGCCGCGCTGGTGAAGGGCTGCATCGAGCTCGGGCTGACGATCATCCCGCGCGGCGGCGGCACCGGCTACACCGGCGGCGCGGTGCCGCTGACCTGGAAGAGCGCGGTCATCAACACCGAGAAGCTCGAGGCGATGAGCGAGGTCGAGATGGTCGCGCTGCCCGGCGTCGCGCAGCCGGTGGCCGACGGTGTGGACCGAGGCCGGCGTCGTGACCCAGCGCGTGGCCGACGCCGCCGAGCGCGCCGGGCAGGTCTTCGCTGTCGACCCGACGTCGGCCGAGGCGTCCTGCGTCGGCGGCAACATCGCGATGAACGCCGGCGGCAAGAAGGCCGTGCTGTGGGGCACCGCGCTCGACAACCTGGCGAGCTGGCGCATGGTCACGCCGGACGCGAAGTGGCTCGAGGTCGACCCGGCTGGACCACAACCTGGGCAAGATCCACGACGCCCCGGTCGCGAGCTTCGAGCTGAAGACCTTCGACGCCAGCGGCAAGAGTGCTCGAACGCAGCGAGCGGCTCGACATTCCCGGCACGCGTTTCCGCAAGGAAGGCCTGGGAAAGGACGTCACCGACAAGTTCCTCGCCGGGCTGCCGGGGGTCCAGAAGGAAGGCTGCGACGGCCTCATCACCAGTCGGCGCGCTGGGTCGTGCACCGCATGCCGGCGCACGTGCGCACGGTGTGCCTGGAGTTCTTCGGCAACCCGCAAGGACTGCGGTGCCGTCGATCGTCGAGATCAAGGACTTCATGTTCGGCCAGAGGCGAAGCAGGGGCGCGATGCCTGGCCGGACCTCGAGCACCTCGACGACCGCTACCTGAAGGCGGTGGGCTACACGACCAAGAGCAAGCGGGCCCTCGGCGGCGCGGTTGCCCAAGATGGTGCTGGTCGGCGACATCGTCGGCGACGACGAGGCCGCGGTGGCGCGCGCCACGAGCGAGGTCGTGCGCATCGCCAACAGCCGCAGCGGCGAAGGCTTCGTCGCGGTGAGCGCCGACGCGCGCAAGAAGTTCTGGCTCGACCGCAAGCGCACCGCGGCGATCGCCCGCCACACCAACGCCTTCAAGGTCAACGAAGACGTGGTGATCCCGCTGCCGCGCATGGGCGAGTACACCGAGGGCATCGAGCGCATCAACATCGAGCTCAGCCTGCGCAACAAGCTGCGGCTGGTCGACCGGCTGGAAGCCTTCTTCCTGCAGGGCTCGCTGCCGCTGGGCCGACACGACGACGCCGGCGAGATCCCGAGCGCCGAGCTGCTCGAAGACCGCGTCCAGCAGGCGCTGGCGCTGCTGCGCGAGGTGCGCGCGTCGTGGCAGGTCTGGCTCGACAACCTGGATCTCCAGCGGGCGGTGGACGGCGCGCCGGCGCGCAGCCTGTTCGCGGCGCTGCAGGACCACACGCTGCGCGCGTCGTGGAAGCTGCAGATCCTCGGCGCCGCTGCGCACGCTCTTCGCCGGCGACGCCTTCGCGCCGCTGCTCGCCGAGTGCCAGGCGATCCACCGCGAGGTGCTGCGCGGGCGCGTCTGGGTGGCGCTGCACATGCACGCCGGCGACGGCAACGTGCACACCAACATCCCCGTCAACAGCGACAACTACGAGATGCTGCAGACGGCCCACGAGGCGGTGGCGCGCATCATGGTGCTGGCGCGGCGGCTGGACGGCGTGATCAGCGGCGAGCACGGCATCGGCATCACCAAGCTCGAGTTCCTGAGCGACGCCGAGTTGCAGCCCTTCGCCGACTACAAGGCCCGGGTCGACCCGGAGGGCCGCTTCAACAAGGGAAAGCTGCTGCGCGGCGCCTTCGCCGACGCCGCCGATGGGGCGCGGGGCCGGTCGGCATTCACGTTCCCCGCGGACCTGTCCGCCGCCTACACGCCGAGCTTCGGCCTGATGGGCCACGAGTCGCTGATCATGCAGCAGAGCGACATCGGCGCCATCAGCGACAGCATCAAGGACTGCCTGCGCTGCGGCAAGTGCAAGCCGGTCTGCGCGACGCACGTGCCGCGCGCCAACCTGCTCTACAGCCCGCGCAACAAGATCCTCGCGACCTCGCTGCTGATCGAGGCCTTTCTCTACGAGGAGCAGACGCGGCGCGGCATCAGCATCCGCCACTGGCAGGACTTCGAGGACGTCGCCGACCATTGCACCGTGTGCCACAAGTGCGAGTCGCCGTGCCCGGTGAAGATCGACTTCGGCGACGTCACGATGAACATGCGCAACCTGCTGCGCAAGATGGGGCAGAAGAGCTTCCGCCCCGGCAACGCGGCGGCGATGTTGTTCCTCAACGCGACCCATCCGCAGACGATCAAGCTGATGCGCGGCGCGATGGTCGACGTCGGTTTCAAGGTGCAGCGCTTTGCGAACCGGCTGCTCAAGGCGGCCGCGCGCAGGCAGACCTCCGCGCCCCCGGCCACTTTGGGCACGGCGCCGCTGAAAGAGCAGGTGATCCACTTCATCAACAAGAAGATGCCCGGCGGGTTGCCCAAGAAGACCGCGCGCGCGTTGCTGGACATCGAAGACCGCGACTACGTGCCGATCATCCGCAACCCGCAGGGCACCACCGCGGACACCGAGGCCGTCTTCTACTTCCCCGGCTGCGGCAGCGAGCGCCTGTTCAGCCAGGTCGGCCTGGCGACGCAGGCGATGCTCTGGCGGGCCGGCGTGCAGACGGTGCTGCCGCCGGGCTATCTGTGCTGCGGCTACCCGCAGCGCGGCAGCGGGCAGTACGACAAGGCGGAGAAGATCATCACCGACAACCGGGTGCTGTTCCACCGCGTCGCCAACACGCTGAACTACCTGGACATCAAGACCGTGGTCGTGAGCTGCGGCACGTGCTACGACCAGCTCCAGGGCTACAAGTTCGAGGACATCTTCCCCGGTTGCCGCATCGTCGACATCCACGAGTACCTGCTCGACAAGGGCATCACGCTGCCGTCCAAGCAAGGCGCCTACCTCTACCACGACCCGTGCCACAGCCCGATGAAGCTGCAGGAGCCGATGAAGACCGTCAAGGCGCTGCTCGGGCCGAACGTTCTCAAGAGCGAGCGCTGCTGTGGCGAGAGCGGCACGCTGGGCGTGACCCGGCCCGACATCAGCACCCAGGTGCGATTCCGCAAGGAAGAAGAGATCCGCAACGGCGAGGCCGCGCTGCGTGCCGCCGGCCAGGCCGGTGGCGACATCAAGATCCTGACCAGCTGCCCGAGCTGCCTGCAAGGCCTGAAGCGCTTCGAGGACGACCTCGGCAGTGGCTTGCTGGAGGCCGACTACATCGTCGTCGAGATGGCGCGCCAGATCCTCGGCGAGTCCTGGCTGGAAGACTACGTGGCGCGCGCCAACAACGGCGGCATCGAGCGCGTGCTGGTCTAGCCCGGCGCTCGGGCCGGTGCGCGCTGCACGGCCCTGCCCGCAGCGAGGGCGGCGGCGCGGCCGTTCGCTTGGCGCCCGATGCGGGCGATACACTGCCCGCCTGCTCACAGCGCGTCCTCCAGCCATGGCCGAGACTCCGTCCACCCCGCCTTCGCCGACCTCGTTGACGGTGCACCAGACCTCGCGCGTGCTGGAGATCGGCTTCGACGATGGCGCGCACTTTCGCATCCCGTTCGAGCTGATGCGCGTGTACTCGCCGTCGGCGGAGGTGCAGGGCCACGGCCCGGGGCAGGAAGTGTTGCAGACCGGGATGCGCGACGTCGTCGTCACGCACATCGAGCCGGTCGGCCACTACGCGGTGCAGCCGCGGTTTTCCGACGGCCACGAGTCGGGCATCTTCTCGTGGTCGTACCTGTACCACCTGGGCGCCGACGAGGCCGAGCTCTGGCAGCGCTACGAGCAGCGCCTGGCCGAGGCTGGCGTCGACCGCGACGCCGCGATGCCGTCGAAGGCAGGCGGCTCCTGCGGACACTGACCCGCGCTGCGATGGCCCAGACCCACTTCGGCTACCAGACCGTCGACGAGGCCGAGAAGGCGCGCCGCGTGCGCGGCGTCTTCGACTCGGTCGCGACGCGCTACGACTTGATGAACGACCTGCTCTCGGCCGGGCTGCACCGGGCCTGGAAGGCGTATGCGGTGGCGGCGGCCAACGTGCGCGAGGGCGAGCAGGTGCTCGACATCGCCGGCGGCACCGGTGATCTGGCACGCGCTTTTGCCGCCCGGGTGGGCGAGCGCGGCCAGGTGGTGCTCACCGACATCAACGAGGCGATGCTGCGCGTCGGCCGCGACCGCCTGCTCGACGAAGGCCTGGTGCTGCCCACCGCCGTCTGTGACGCCGAGCGCCTGCCCTTCGCCGACGGCCGTTTCGACCTGGTGAGCGTGGCCTTCGGCCTGCGCAACATGACGCACAAGGAGCGCGCGCTGGCCGAGATGGCGCGCGTGCTGCGCCCGGGCGGCCGGTTGCTGGTGCTGGACTTCTCGCGCGTCGCCGAGCCGCTTGCGCAAGCCCTACGACTGGTATTCGTTCAAGGTCATGCCGCTGATCGGCCGACTGGTCGCGGCCGATGCCGACAGTTACCGCTACCTCGCCGAATCGATCCGCATGCACCCGGACCAGGCGACGCTGAAGGCGATGATGAAGGAGGCCGGCTTCGGCCACGTGGACGTCCACAACCTGAGCGCCGGCGTCGCCGCGCTGCACCTGGGCATCCGGTGCTGAACCGGATCGGTGGCATCGCCAGACGCCACCTCGCGGCGCGTCGGCGGCCCGACCACCGGGTCGAGGCGGTGCTCGACGCGGCGCGGCTGAATTTCCTGCGCCTGCAAGCCGCCTGGGACGCCGCCGACCTGCCGCAGCTGGCCCGCATGACCACCGCGCCGCTGCTCGGCGAGCTGCGCGACCAGCTCGACCTGCGCGGCCCCGGTCCGAACCGGACCGAGGTGCTCAGCCTCGACGCCCGGCTGCTCGGCATCGAGGAGCTGCGCGACGCCTTCGTCGCCCGCATCGAGTTCTCGGGCCTGATCCGCGAACGCCAGGACGACGGCGCGGCGCCGTTTCGCGAGCTCTGGATGCTGGCCAAGCTGAAGACCTCTTGCCGCGGCTGGCAGCTGGCGCGCGTTCTGTCGCTAGGCTGAAGGCCTTGCGACGCCCTTCTGATCCAACGGAAACCGAATCGATGAACCCGACGATGCCTGTTCCTGTCCGCCGCGCCACCCGCTGGCTTGCCGTGGGCGCGCTGGCCGGCGCCGCGCTGCTGGCCGGCTGCGGCGAGAAGAAGGAATTCGCCGGCCCGCTGGCGGCGCGCGTCAACGGGGACGAGATCACCGTCCAGCAAGTCGACCTGATCCTGCAGCAGCAGCCGGGCCTGCGCCCGGAACAGGCGCAGGCGGCGGGCCGGCAGGTCGTGCAGCGGCTGATCGACCAGCAGCTCGCGCTCGAACAGGCCAAGGCGGACAAGCTCGACCGCGAGCCCCAGGTGCGTCAGCAGCTGCAGATGGCGCACGACGAGGTCCTGGCCCGCGCCTACCTCGAGAAGGTCGGCGCGGCGGCCCCGAAGCCGACGCCGCAGGAGATCCAGAAGTATTACGACGACAAGCCCGCGCTGTTCAGCCAGCGCCGCATCTACAACCTGCAGGAGATCGCCATCGAGGCGAAACCGGACCAGGTCGCGGCGCTGCGCGAACGGCTGACGGCTTCCAAGAACGTCGGCGAGTTCGTCGACTACCTCAAGACCAACGATTACCACTTCGCGGTCAGCCAGGCGGTTCGCGCCGCCGAGCAGTTGCCGCTGAGCAGCCTGGACGCGTTCGCGCGCATGAACGACGGACAGGCGATGATCGTGCCCGCGGCCAATGGCGCGCAGGTGATCGTGCTCGCCGGCTCGCGCAGCCAGCCGGTCAGCGAAGAGCAGGCGCGGCCCGCGATCGAGCGCTTCATCCTCAACGACCGTCGGCTCAAGCTGGCTCAGGACAAGCTGAAGTCGCTGCGTGCCGACGCGAAGATCGAGGTCCTGGGCAGCTTCGCCGCCGCGTCGGCGCCGGCAGGCGTGCCCGAAGCGGCCCCGGCCAGCGGCCTGGGCGACGGCGCCCTCGTCAAGGATGCGGCTCCGAAATGACCGGTGCGGGCCGCCGAGGCGCGCAATCCTGCCGCCCCGGCCGTCATCCCGGCACCTTAGACTCGGCACCCTGATTCAAGAGCGGCGCTGCCGCGTCACGGGGAACTCGAGAACATGAAAGTCACGGTCGTCGGCACCGGCTATGTCGGTCTGGTCACGGGCGCCTGTCTGTCCGAAATGGGAAACCACGTCGTCTGCCTGGACGTGGACGAACGCAAGATCCGCATCCTCAACGACGGCGGCATCCCGATCCACGAGCCCGGGTTGAAGGAGATCGTGCAGCGCAACGTGGCCGCCGGCCGGCTGCAGTTCACGACCGACATCGCAGCCGCGGTGGCGCACGGCACGCTGCAGTTCATCGGTGTCGGCACGCCGCCCGACGAGGACGGCTCGGCCGACATGCGCTACGTCGAGGCGGCGGCGGCCAACATCGGCCGCCACATGACCGACTACAAGGTCATCGTCGACAAGAGCACGGTGCCGGTGGGCACTGCCGACCGCGTTCGCGACGCGGTGCAGGCCGCGCTGGCCGCGCGCGGGCTGGCGATGGAGTTCGCGGTGGTCTCGAACCCCGAGTTCCTGAAGGAAGGCGCGGCGGTCGAGGACTGCATGCGGCCGGACCGCATCGTGATCGGTGCCGACGACGAGCGCGCGATCCTGCTCATGCGCGCGCTCTACACGCCGTTCATGCGCAACCACGACCGGCTGATGTTGATGGACGTGCGCAGCGCCGAGTTCACCAAGTACGCCGCCAACGCGATGCTGGCCACGCGCATCAGCTTCATGAACGAGCTGGCCTTGCTGGCCGAGAAGGTCGGTGCCGACATCGAACACGTGCGCAAGGGCATCGGCAGCGATCCGCGCATCGGCACCCATTTCCTCTACCCGGGCACCGGCTACGGTGGCAGCTGCTTCCCGAAGGACGTGAAGGCGCTGCTGCACACCGGGCGCGAGAACGGCGTCGCGTTGCGCGTGCTCGCCGCGGTGGAGGCGGCCAACGAGCGGCAGAAGCATGTGCTGGTCGACAAGATCGTCGCGCGCTATGGCGAGGACCTGAGCGGCCGCACGTTCGCGATCTGGGGCCTGGCCTTCAAGCCCAACACCGACGACATGCGCGATGCGCCCAGCCGCGTCATCGTGGCCGAGCTGGCGCGCCGCGGCGCGCGGCTGCAGGCCTACGACCCGGTGGCGATGGACGAAGCACGCCGCGTGCTGGACGACGTGCCGGCCCTGAGCTTCGCTCCCAGCCAGGCCGAGGCTCTGGCCGGCGCCGACGCGCTGGTCGTCGTCACCGAGTGGAAGGAGTTCCGCAACCCCGACTTCGACGCCATCAAGGCGGCGCTGAAGGCGCCGGTGATTTTCGATGGTCGCAACATCTACGAGCCGGCCTTCATGCGCACGCTGGGCATCGAGTACTCGTCCATCGGACGCACCGCGGTGGGATCCGTGCGATAATGAACCTGTAGATCTGCTCAAGACCGTTTTCTGAAGGTCTCCTCTGTCTTCCGCCTCGCGCGGGCCTCGGTCGAAATCCCCACCAGTGATTTTCTTGCGTGCATCTGCACTGCGTTGGCATTTTGCTGCGCAGGAATTGTTTGAGGATTGACTGATATGACTACCCAGACCGGAACCGTCAAATGGTTCGACGACGGCAAAGGCTTCGGCTTCATCACGCCGGATGGCGGCGGCAAGGATCTTTTCGCGCACTTCAGCGAGATCCAGAACAGCGGCGGCTTCAAGAGCCTGAGCGAAGCGCAACGCGTGGAATTCGAAGTGAAGCAAGGCCAGAAGGGCCCGCAAGCATCGAACATTCGCCCGGTGTAATGCGCTGACGCGCTGACCACCCCATGAAAACCGCAGCCTAGGCTGCGGTTTTTTGTTTTTGGAGAGCCATCGTGAAAAACCTGCAGGAAGCCACCGAAAGGATTTGCGAGCTCAAGGGCAATTTGGTCGCGCTGGACGCCTTGTTCACCGCGATGCTGAGCAATCTGCCGGCCGAGACGCGCCGCGCGGTGCTGAAGACCTTCGAGGCGCACGCCGAAGTGGCGCGCACCGTGTTGCTGCACGCACCGATCTCCGAATTGACCATCGCGGCCTTCGAAAGCGATGTGCGCCGCATCGCCGGGTTCGCCGGCCCGGTGCTCCAGGCGGGCGCTTGAGACCGCGGCCGGGTCAGGCGGACGGCAGGCGCGCGTCCGCCAGCAGCGGGGCCGCTGCGTCCTTGGCGGCGACGGTGGGCGCGGCGCAGCCCGACGGCAACGGCCAGCGGATGCCGATAGCCGGGTCGTCCCAGCGGATCGAGCCTTCGCAGTCCTTCGCGTAGACGTCGGTCGTCTTGTAGAGGAAATGGGTGTCGTCGCGCAGCGCGATGAAGCCGTGCGCGAAGCCTTCGGGAATCCACATCTGGCGTCGGTTGTCGGCATTCAGCTCGGCGCCGAACCATTGGCCGAAGGTCGGCGATCCCGGGCGGATGTCCACGGCGACGTCCCAGGCCGCGCCCTGCACCACGCGCACCAGCTTGCCCTGCGCATGCGGCGGCCGCTGGAAATGCAGCCCGCGCAGCACGCCGGCGCGCGAGCATGAATGGTTGTCCTGCACGAAGCGCCGCGGCGCCGGCTCGCCCAGCGCGGCCAGGTCGTGCAGCCAGCGCGGCTCGTTGAAGGTCTCCATGAACCAGCCGCGCTCGTCGGCGAAGACGGTGGGCTCGACGATCAGCAGGCCGGGCACGGGGTGGCGGTCGAGCGAGACTTGCATTCAGAACACCCGTTCCTTGAGCACCTGCATCAGGTACTGACCATAGCCGTTCTTCAGCATCGGCTGTGCCTGGCGCTCCAGCGTGGCCGCGTCGATCCAGCCGGCACGGAACGCGATCTCTTCCGGGCAGGCCACCTTCAGCCCCTGGCGTTTCTCCAGCGTCGCGATGAACTGGCCGGCTTCGAGCAGGCTGTCGTGGGTGCCGGTGTCTAGCCAGGCGTAGCCGCGGCCCATGATCTCGACCTCGAGCTGGCCCTGGCGCAGGTACTGCGCGTTGACCTCGGTGATCTCGAGCTCGCCGCGCGCGCTGGGCTTGATCGATGCGGCGATGTCGCAGACCTGGTCGTCGTAGAAGTACAGTCCCGTGACGGCGTAGTTGCTCTTCGGCACCTCGGGCTTCTCCTCGATGCTCAGCGCGCGCCGGGTGGCGTCGAACGCGACCACGCCGTAGCGCTCGGGGTCCTGCACGTGGTAGGCGAACACCGAGGCGCCGCTGCCGCGCGTGTCGGCGCGCGCGAGCAGCGAGGCGAGGTCGTGGCCGTAGAAGATGTTGTCGCCCAGCACCAGCGCGCTGGGCGCGCCGCCGACGAACCGGCGGCCGAGGATGAAGGCCTGCGCCAGCCCGTCCGGGCTGGGCTGTACGCAATAGCTCAGGTTCATGCCCCAGCGGCTGCCGTCGCCGAGAAGGGCCTCGAATCGCGGTGTGTCCTGCGGCGTGCTGATGACGAGCACGTCGCGGATGCCGGCGAGCATCAGCGTGCTCAGCGGGTAATAGACCATCGGCTTGTCGTACACCGGCAGCAGCTGCTTGCTCATCGCCAGCGTCGCCGGGTGCAGCCGGGTGCCGGAGCCGCCGGCGAGGATGATGCCTTTGCGTTGCATGGGTCGGGCTTTCGGGTTCAGCGGCCTGAGATTTCGGCGAGCATGCGGTCGACGCCGGCCTGCCACTGCGGCAGGTGCAGGCCGAAGGCATTGCGCAGCTTGGCGGTGGACAGCCGCGAGTTCAGCGGCCGGCGTGCCGGCGTCGGATACGCACGGGTGGGAATGGGGCGCACGGCGCCGGGCGCCACCTTGACGGGCAGGCCGGTGGCGCGCGCCCATTCGATGACGTGGCTCGCGTAGCCATGCCAGCTGGTTTCGCCGGCCGCGACACAGTGGTACAGGCCCGCGAGCGTCGGCTGCTCGATGGCACGGCGCAGCACCTGCACGGTCACGTCGGCCAGCAGGTCAGCGCCAGTCGGCGCGCCGATCTGGTCGTCGATGATGTCCAGCGCCTCGCGTTCGGCAGCCAGCTTCAGCATGGTCTTGGCGAAGTTGCCGCCGCGCGCGGCAAAGACCCAGCTCGTGCGCAGGATCAGGTGCCGGCAGCCGCTGGCGGCGATGAGCTGCTCGGCTTCGAGCTTGGTGCGGCCGTAGACGCTCAACGGTTCGGTGGCCGCGTCTTCGCTGCGTGGCTGCTCGCCGCTGCCGTCGAACACGTAGTCGGTGCTGTAGTGCACGAGCCAGGCGCCGAGCGCCGCGGCCTCGCGCGCCAGCACGCCGGGAGCGGTGGCGTTGAGGGCGCGGGCGAGTTCGGGTTCGCTCTCGGCCTTGTCGACGGCAGTGTGCGCGGCGGCATTGACGATGACGTCGGGGCGCAGCGCCTGCACCAGGGGCGCCAGGCCTTCGGGCTGCGAGAAGTCGGCGCGCCAGGGGCCGGGCGTGTCGAAGTCGAGCGCGACCAGTTCACCCAGCGTCGCCAGCGAGCGCTGCAGCTCCCAGCCGACCTGGCCGTTCTTGCCCAGCAGCAGGATCTTCATGCCTACCGCGCGGCGTAGTTCGTCGCGACCCAGTCGCGGTAGCTGCCGCTCTGAACGCCGGCCACCCAGTCGGCGTGGTCCAGGTACCACTGCACCGTCTTGCGGATGCCGGTCTCGAAGGTCTCGGCCGGGCGCCAGCCCAGCTCGCGCTCGATCTTGCGCGCGTCGATCGCGTAGCGGCGGTCGTGGCCGGGGCGGTCGGTCACGTGCGTGATCAGGCGGCTGTACGGGCCTTCGGCGCTCGGCCGCAGTTCGTCGAGCAGCGCGCAGATGCGGTGCACGATGTCGCGGTTGGTCTGCTCGTTCCAGCCGCCGATGTTGTAGGTCTCGCCGACGCGGCCGCGCGCCAGCACCTCGCGGATCGCGCCGCAGTGGTCGGCGACAAACAGCCAGTCGCGCACCTGCAGCCCGTCGCCATACAGCGGCAGCGGCTTGCCCGCCAGAGCGTTGACGATCATCAGCGGGATGAGCTTCTCGGGGAAGTGCCAGGGCCCGTAGTTGTTGCTGCAGTTGGTGGTGAGCACCGGCAGCCCGTAGGTGTGGTGCCAGGCGCGCACGAGGTGGTCGCTGGCGGCCTTGCTGGCCGAATACGGGCTGCTCGGTTCGTAGGGGTGCGTCTCGGTGAAGGCCGGCGCGTCGGGTGCCAAGCTGCCGTAGACCTCGTCGGTGCTGACATGGTGGAAGCGGAACGCGGTCTTGGCGTCGCCGTCCAACGCGCTCCAGTACGCGCGCGCGGCCTCGAGCAGCGTGAACGTGCCCTCGACGTTGGTCTTGATGAAGGCGCCCGGGCCGTGGATGCTGCGGTCGACATGGCTCTCGGCCGCGAAGTGGATCAGCGCGCGCGGCCGATGCTCGGCGAGCAGGCGGTCGAGCAGGGCGCGGTCGACGATGTCGCCCTGCACGAAGACGTGGCGCGCATCGCCCTGCAGCGACGCCAGGTTCTGCAGGTTGCCGGCGTAGGTCAGCGCGTCGAGGTTGACGACCGGCTCGCTGCTGCGCGCCAGCCAGTCGAGTACGAAGTTGCTGCCGATGAAGCCGGCACCGCCGGTAACCAGGATGGTCATGTCGTTCTACTTCCGGCCGTACGTATCTTCGAACCTGACGATGTCGTCCTCGCCGAGGTAGCTGCCCGACTGCACCTCGATGATCTCCAGCGGCACCTTGCCCGGGTTCGCCAGCCGGTGCGTCTGCCCGAGCGGGATGTAGGTGCTCTGGTTCTCGCCGAGCAGGACGACCTTGTCGCCGTTGGTCACCTCGGCGGTGCCGCTGACGACGATCCAGTGCTCGGCGCGGTGGTGGTGCATCTGCAGGCTCAGGCTGGCGCCGGGCTTGACCATGATGCGCTTGACCTGGAAGCGCGGCGCCGTTGTCGATGCTGTCGTACCAGCCCCAGGGCCGGTGCACCTTGCGGTGCAGCGTCGTGCTCGCCGCGCTGCTCGGCGCCGAGCTGGGCGACGATCTTCTTCACGTCCTGGCTCTTCTCCCGGTCGGCCACCAGCACCGCGTCGGGGGTCTCGACGACGATCACGTTGTCCAGCCCGACCACGCCGACGAGCCGGCTGGTGGCGTGCACCAGCGTGTTGCGGCTGTCGTTGACGATCGCGTCGCCCACCGCCGCATTGCCGGCCGCGTCCTTCTCGGCCACCTGCCAGACGGCATCCCAGGCGCCGAGGTCGTTCCAGCCGGCGTCGAGTTCGCACCATCCGGATGTCGAACGCGCTGCCCGGGCAATGTTCCATCACCGCGTAGTCGATCGACTCGGCCGGCACTGCGGCGAACTCGGCCTTGTCCGGCCGCACGAAGCGCTGGTCGGTGCTGCGCACGACCCACGCCGTTCGGCTGGCGGCGGCGATGTCGGGACGGAAGCGCTCGAGCGCGGCCATCCAGACGCTGGCCTTGAGCACGAAGATGCCGGCGTTCCAGAAATAGCCGCCGTCGGCGAGGTAGCGCTCGGCGGTGGCGAGGTCGGGCTTCTCGACGAACTGCGCCACGCGCAAGCGCGCCCGGCGCGTGCTCGGTGCGGATGTAGCCGTAGCCGGTCTCGGGACGGTCGGGCGTGATGCCGAGGATCACGATCGCGCCGTCGGCCGCGACCTGCGCACCGCGCGCTGCATCGCGCGCGTTGAAGGCGGCCTCGTCGGTGACGGTCTGGTCCGACGAGATCACGACCAGCACCGGATCGGTGTCGCCGTCGGCCGCCTGCAGCGCGGCCAGCGTCAGCGCCGGCGCGGTGTTGCGGCCGATCGGTTCGAGCAGCACCGCGGCCGGGTCGACGCCGATCTCGCGCAACTGGTCCAGCACCAGGAAGCGGTGCTCCTCGTTGCCGACGATCACCGGCGGCGCCAGCTCGATGCCCCCGCCGGCCAGCCCCTGCAGCCGCGCCACCGCCTGCTGGAACAGGCTGGTGTTGCCCGACAGCACGAGGAACTGCTTCGGAAAACCGGATCGCGACAGCGGCCACAGCCGGGTGCCGGAACCACCGGCCATGACGACGGGTTGGACGGAAATGCTCATGACTCGAATCCGTTGGGGTTCAGAGATTGCCAGCGCCAGCTGTCGACGCACATGCGGTCCAGGCCGTGCTTCGCGGTCCAACCGAGCCGATCGCGCGCCAGCGCCGGGTCGGCCCAGCAGGCGGCCACGTCGCCGGGGCGGCGCGGCACGACGCGGTAGGGGATCTCGCGGCCGCTGGCGCGGGCATACGCCGCGACCAGCTCGAGCACGCTGTGGCCGCGGCCGGTGCCCAGGTTGACGGTCAGCGAGCCGGGCGCGTCGAACAGCCGGCGCAGCGCGGCGACATGGCCTTCGGCCAGATCGACGACATGGATGTAGTCGCGCACGCCGGTGCCGTCGGGCGTGGGGTAGTCGTCGCCGAACACCTGAAGGGATGGTCGGCGGCCCACGGCCACCTGCGCCACGTAAGGCATCAGGTTGTTCGGCGTGCCGCGCGGGTCTTCGCCGATGCGCCCGCTCTCGTGCGCGCCCACCGGGTTGAAGTAGCGCAGGCAGGCGGTCTGCCACGCGGAATCGGACAGGCCCAGGTCGCGCAGGATCTGCTCGCCGATGAGTTTGGTCTGGCCGTAGGGGTTGGTGGCGGACAGGCGCGCGTCCTCGCGGATCGGCAGCGCGTCCGGGTCGCCGTAGACGGTGGCGCTGGAGCTGAAGACGAAGCGCTTGACGCCGTGGCGCTGCATCGCCTGGCACACGGTGACGAGGCCGCCGACGTTGTTCGCGTAGTAGGCCAGCGGCTGCTGCGTCGACTCGCCCACCGCCTTGAAGGCGGCGAAGTGCACCACGGCGTCGATGCGGTGGCGCTGGAAGACGCCCTCCATCGCCGCCGCGTCGCAGACGCTGGCGCGCTCGAACACCGGCTCGCGGCCGGACAGTTCGCGCAGCCGGTTCAGCACCTCGGGCGAGCTGTTCGAGAAGTCGTCGACACCGACGACGTCGAAGCCGGCCAATTGCAGCGCCAGCCAAGTGTGCGAGGCAATGTAGCCGGTGGCGCCGGTGAGCAGGACGGTCGTCATCGAAGGCTGGTGCCGTGTTGGAGCGGGTTGGGAACCGAGCGGCGCGCCGGCCGCTGCAGGACGCGCGGATTCTCGCCCGGAAATTGCGCGGCGGCCGCTGCCGGCGGGTGACGGGCGTCACGCCGGCGCTGCCTACAATCGCGCGATGTTCCAGAACCTGCAAAGCCTGCTCGCCCCGGCCGTGATGGAGCGCCTGACCCTGGTCATCAACCACGTGCTGGCGTCCGAGAGCGTGGCCACCGAGCGACTGAAGCCGCACGCGGGCCGGTGCATCGCGCTGACGGCGACCGGCTGGCCGGCGCTGCTGCCACCGCTGCCGCCTTGCGTGTTCCGCGTCACGCCGGCCGGGCTGCTGGAATGGTGCGGCCTCGCGCCGCAGGACGCGGCCGACCTGTCGCTGCGGCTGGATGCGTCGAATCCGGCGGCGCTGCTCGCCCGCGCCGTCGCCGGCGACATGCCGGCCGTGGCGGTGGAGGGCGACGCCGTGCTCGCCGGCGACATCAACTGGCTGCTGCAGAACCTGCGCTGGGACGTGGCCGCCGACCTCGAACGTGCTTTCGGCCCGGCGGTGGCGCAGCAACTGCACCGGCTGGGCTCGGCGCTGGCGCGCGCGCTGCGCAGCGCGCTGCAGGGCGCAGCCCAGGTGCGCGACCGCCTGCGGCCGCGCACCTGAGGCGGCGCTCGATGCGGCACCTCGCCCGCCTCGTCTTCATCGCCTTCACCGTCCTGCGCTTCGGGCTGGACGAGGTCGCGCTGTCGGCGTTCCGCCAGCGCTGGGTGCGCCTGATGGTGCGCGTGGCCACCGTGGGCCGGCGCCTGGACGAGCCGCGCGGCGTGCGCCTGCGCCGCGCGCTCGAGCGGCTGGGCCCGATCTTCGTCAAGTTCGGCCAGGTGCTGTCGACGCGGCGCGACCTGCTGCCGCTGGACATCGCCGATGAACTGGCCAAGCTGCAGGACCGCGTGCCGCCGTTCCCGGCGCGCGACGCCCGGGCGCTGGTCGAGAAGGCCTTCGGCCGCCGCATCGACGAGGTCTTCGCCAGCTTCGATGCCGAACCGGTGGCCAGCGCGTCGATCGCGCAGGTGCACTTCGCGACCCTGAAGTCGGGCCGCGAGGTGGCGGTGAAGGTGCTGCGCCCGCGCATGCTGGCGGTCATCGACGACGACCTCAGCCTGCTGCACCGGCTCGCGCGCTGGGTCGAGCGGCTGTCGGTCGGACGGCAAGCGGCTCAAGCCGCGCGAGGTGGTCGCCGAATTCGACGGCTACCTGCACGACGAGCTCGACCTCGTGCGCGAAGCCGCCAACGCAGCGCAGCTGCGGCGCAACATGGCCGGGCTGAACCTGGTCATGGTGCCCGAGATGGTGTGGGAGCTCTGCACCTCGAGCGTGATCGTGATGGAGCGCATGCACGGCGTGCCGATCAGCCAGGTCGAGCGGCTGCGCGAAGCCGGCGTCGACTTCCGGAAGCTGGCGCGCGACGGCGTCACGATCTTCTTCACCCAGGTCTTCCGCGACGGCTTCTTCCACGCCGACATGCACCCGGGCAACATCCAGGTGAGCCTCGACCCGCGCACCTTCGGCCGCTACATCGCGCTGGACTTCGGCATCGTCGGCACGCTCACCGACACCGACAAGGAATACCTCGCCTACAACTTCATCGCGTTCTTCAGGCGCGATTACAAGCGGGTCGCCGAGTTGCACGTCGAATCCGGCTGGGTGCCGCCGGACACCCGCATCGACGCGCTGGAAGGGGCGATCCGCGCCGTCTGCGAGCCGCATTTCGACCGCCCGCTGAAGGACATCTCGCTCGGTCAGGTGCTGATGCGCCTGTTCCAGACCTCGCGCCGGTTCAACGTCGAGATCCAGCCCCAGCTGGTGCTGCTGCAGAAGACGCTGCTCAACATCGAGGGCCTCGGCCGCCAGCTCGACCCCGAGCTCGACCTGTGGACGACGGCCAAGCCCTTTCTCGAGCGCTGGATGAACGACCAGATCGGCTGGCGCGGCCTGCTCGACCGCTTGCAGCGCGAGGCACCCCGCTACGCGCAACTGATCCCCGAGCTGCCGCGGCTGCTGCACCAGGCGCTGCAGCAGCAGGCGCGGCCGACCGAGCCGGCGCTGCTGCCGGCGTTGCTGGCCGAGCAGCGCGCGACGCGCCGGCTGCTGCAGGCGCTGCTGTGGGGCGGACTGGGTTTCCTGGCCGGCTGGCTCGTCACGCGGCTGGTGCAGCAGTTCGGTGGCTGACGCCCGGCACGGGCGAACCCGTACAATTTCGGCTTTTCGAATCAAGGGCTTAGCGCCATGCCGATCTATGCGTATCGCTGCACCACCTGCGGCCATGCCCAGGACGTGCTGCAAAAGGTTTCCGATCCGCTGCTCACCGTCTGCCCGGCTTGCGGGGCCGCGACGTATGCCAAGCAGATCACGGCCGCCGGCTTTCAGCTGAAGGGCTCGGGCTGGTACGCCACCGACTTCCGCGGCGGGGTCGCGCCCAAGCCGGCCGACGGTGACGCCAAGCCGGCCGACAAGCCAGCGGAGAAGTCCGCCGAAACGGCCGCCGACAAGCCGGCCGACAAGCCCGCCGCCGCGGCGCCCGCGCCGACCCCCGCGGCCGGCAGCTGAAGCCCCGGTCGACACCGACAACCGCTTCCGTGCGCAAATACATCGTTGCCGGCCTGCTCGTGTGGCTGCCGCTGGCCATCACGATCTGGGTGCTGTCCTGGCTGCTCGGCGCGCTCAACGGCGTGTTCGAGGGGGTGCTCTCCGCGACCCAGGCGTTGCTGCCCGCGACCATGCACGCGCGCATCGAAATGCTGCGCCAGGTGCCCGGGCTGGGCGTGGTCTTCATGGCCGCGGCGCTGCTGCTGACCGGTGTCTTCGCGGCCAACATCGTGGGCCAATGGTGGCTGCGCCAGTGGGACCGGCTGATGGGCAAGATTCCCATCGTCAAGTCGATCTACAACTCGGTCAAGCAGGTCTCGGACACCTTGTTCTCGAGCGACGGCAATGCCTTCCGCGAGGCGGTGCTGGTGCAGTATCCGCGCCAGGGCTCGTGGACGATCGCCTTCGTCACCGGCAAGCCCGGCGGCGAGGTCGCGGCGCACCTGCCGGGCGAGTACATCAGCGTCTACGTGCCGACGACACCGAACCCGACCTCGGGCTTCTTCCTGATGATGCCGCGCGCCGACGTGCTGGAGCTGAGGATGAGCGTCGACGAGGCGCTGAAGTACGTCATCTCGATGGGGGTCGTCGCCCCGCCCGAGCTCGGCGCGGCGCGAAATTGACGGGGCCGGCTGCGTGCGCTCGTCGCTGCGGGCGCGCAGCCGGTCCTCAGGGCCGCCACCCGGCCCGTCCACGCCCGTGCCCCGAACCCGCCCCGAATTTTCGACGATTGCGTCTGGAGTGATTCCCATGAGAACCGAGTATTGCGGCCTGGTCAGCGAAGCGCTGATGGACCAGACCGTCACCCTGATGGGCTGGGCCCACCGCCGCCGCGACCATGGCGGCGTGATCTTCATCGACCTGCGCGACCGCGAAGGCCTGGTGCAGATCGTCTGCGACCCCGACCGCGCCGAGATGTTCTCGGCCGCCGAAGGCGTGCGCAACGAGTTCTGCCTGCAGGTCGTCGGCAAGGTGCGCGCGCGCCCGGCGGGCACCGAAAACACCAACCTCACCAGCGGCAGGATCGAGGTGCTGGCCTACGAGCTGGAAGTGCTGAACCCCAGCGTCACGCCGCCGTTCCCGCTGGATGACGAGAACCTGTCGGAAACGGTGCGGCTGACGCACCGCGTGCTCGACCTGCGCCGGCCGCAGATGCAGAAGAACCTGATGCTGCGCTACCGCGTCGCGATGGAGGTGCGCAAGTTCCTCGACGAGCAGGGCTTCGTCGACATCGAGACGCCGATGCTGACCAAGAGCACGCCCGAGGGCGCGCGCGACTACCTGGTGCCGTCGCGCGTGCACGACGGCATGTTCTTCGCGCTGCCGCAGTCGCCCCAGCTCTTCAAGCAGCTCTTGATGGTGGCCGGCTTCGACCGCTACTACCAGATCACGAAGTGCTTCCGCGACGAGGACCTGCGCGCCGACCGCCAGCCCGAGTTCACGCAGATCGACATCGAGACCTCGTTCCTGAACGAGGAGGAGATCCGCGCCATCACCGAGGCGATGGTGCGCACGGTGTTCCGCAAGGCGCTGAACGTCGAGCTGCCGGTCTACGGCCACCTGACCTATGCCGAGGCGATGCACAAGTACGGCTCCGACAAGCCCGACCTGCGCGTCAAGCTCGAGTTCACCGAGCTCACCGACGTGATGAAGACGGTCGACTTCAAGGTGTTCTCCGCACCGGCGCAGGCCAAGGGCGGGCGCGTGGCCGCGCTGCGCGTGCCCGGCGGCGGCGAGATGAGCCGCGGCGAGATCGACGCCTACACCGAGTTCGTCAAGATCTACGGCGCCAAGGGGCTGGCCTGGGTCAAGGTCAACGACGCCGGCAAGGGGCGCGAAGGGCTGCAGAGCCCGATCGTGAAGAACCTGCACGACGCCGCGATCGCCGAGATCCTGGCCCGCACCGGCGCCTGCAACGGCGACCTGGTCTTCTTCGGCGCCGACAAGGCCAAGGTCGTCAACGACGCGCTGGGCGCCTTGCGCGTGAAGATCGGCCACAGCGAGTTCGGCCGCACGCACGGCTTGTTCGAAGACAAGTGGGCGCCGCTGTGGGTGGTCGACTTCCCGATGTTCGAGCACGACGACGACGCCGGCCGCTGGAACGCCGTGCACCACCCGTTCACGGCGCCGAAGGACGGGCACGAGGACCTGATGGACACCGACCCGGGAGCCTGCATCGCGAAGGCCTACGACATGGTGCTCAACGGCTGGGAGCTCGGCGGCGGTTCGGTCCGTATCCACCGCGCCGAGGTGCAGAGCAAGGTCTTCAAGGCGCTCAACATCTCGGCCGACGACGCGAAGCTCAAGTTCGGCTTCCTGCTCGACGCGCTGCAATACGGCGCGCCGCCGCACGGCGGCCTGGCCTTCGGCCTGGACCGCCTGATCACGCTGATGTCCAAGAGCGACAGCATTCGCGATGTCATCGCGTTCCCGAAGACGCAGCGTGCGCAATGCCTGCTCACCGGCGCGCCGAGCCAGGTCGACGAGGCGCAGCTGCGCGAGCTGCACATCCGGCTGCGCAATGCGCAGCCGGCGAATGCCTAGAATGGCCGCTCGCTGACCCGAAGCCCGCCATGTCCATCACCGCGACCGACGCCAAGAACCGCTTCGGCCAGGTGCTGGCGCAAGGGTCGAGGCGGCCGGTCCTCGTCGAGGACGCCGGCTGCCCGCACCGTGCGGCGCCTGGCGTCGAGCAAGAGCGGCGCGATGCGCTCGATGCGGTGCCGAGCGGCGCGTGAAATGACCCGGGTGCTCGACGATCCCGCCCACGACCGCGAAGCGGGCTCGCGCGACGCCACGCTCGACACCACGCGCATCGACGACGTGCGCATCGCCGCGGTGCGCGCGCTGGTCTCGCCAGCGGTGATCCTCGACGAACTGCCCGTCACGCCCGGGATCGAGGCGCTGGTCGAGACCACGCGCGCGCGCATCGGCGACATCCTGCATGGCCGCGACGACCGGCTGGTGGTCGTCGTCGGCCCCTGCTCGATCCACGACTTCGACGCCGCGCTGGCCTACGCGCGCCGGCTCCGGCCGCTCGCCGGCGAACTGGCCGGCGAGCTGGCGATCGTGATGCGCGTGTACTTCGAGAAGCCACGCACCACGGTCGGCTGGAAGGGCTTCATCAACGACCCGCGACTGGACGGCAGCTTTCGCATCAACGAAGGCCTGAGGCGCGCGCGCGAGCTGCTGCTGGCGATCAACGCGCTCGGCCTGCCGGCGGGCAGCGAATTCCTCGACCTGCTCTCGCCGCAGTACATCAGCGACCTGATCGCCTGGGGCGCGATCGGCGCGCGCACCACCGAGAGCCAGAGCCACCGCCAGCTCGCCAGTGGCCTGTCCTGCCCGGTCGGGTTCAAGAACGGCACCGACGGCAGCGTGCAGGTGGCCGCCGACGCGGTGCTCGCCGCCGCCGCGCCGCACTCGTTCATGGGCATGACGAAGATGGGCGTCGCGGCGATCTTCGAGACCCGCGGCAACCCCGACGGCCACGTCATCCTGCGCGGCGGCAAGGCGCCGAACTACGACGCCGCGTCGATCGAAACCGCCTGCGCCGCGCTGCGTCGCGCCGGCCTGCGCGAGCAGGTGATGGTCGACTGCTCGCATGCCAATTCGGCCAAGCAGCACCGGCGCCAGATCGAGGTCGCGGCCGACCTGGCGCGGCAGATCGAGGGTGGCGAGCGCCGCATCGTCGGCGTGATGGTCGAGAGCCACCTGTTCGAGGGCCGGCAGGACCAGCGGCCCGACCAGGCGCTGGCGCCGGGGGTGTCGATCACCGACGCCTGCATCGGCTGGGACGACACCGAACCGCTGCTGCGGTCGCTGGCGCAGGCGGTGAGAACGCGGCGGCAGCGGTGAGCCGGCGGCCCAAGTTCCCGGTCTCGGTGCTGGTCGTGATCCACCAGAGCGATGGCCAGGTGCTGCTCATCGAGCGTGCCGACCACCCCGGCTACTGGCAGAGCGTGACCGGCTCGGTGGACCGCGAGGACGAGCCGCTCGAGCTCACCGCGCGGCGCGAGGTGCTCGAGGAGACCGGCATCACCGGCGGCACGCTGCGCGACTGGCAGCTCAGCAACGTCTACGAGATCTACCCCGTCTGGCGCCATCGCTACGCGAGCGGCGTGACGCACAACACCGAGCATGTCTTCGGCCTCACCGTGCCGGCCGGTACCGCCGTGACGCTGAACCCGCGCGAGCACCTGCACCATCGGTGGCTGCCCTGGCGCGAGGCGGCCGACCGCTGCTTCTCGCCGAGCAACGCCGAGGCCATCCTTCAGTTGCCCCGCTTCGGCGTGCTGCCGTGAGCCGGCTCGTCCCCCTCCAATCGTCCCAGCTGCCGCCGGCGACGGCGCAAGGCGGCCTGCGCGTGGCCACCTACAACATCCACAAGGGCGTGCGCGGCGTCGGCCGCGCCAAGCGGCTGGAGATCCACAACCTCGGCCTGGCCGTCGAGTCCCTCGACGCCGACCTCGTCTTCCTGCAGGAAGTGCGGCTGTTCCACACCCGCGACGCGCGCCAGTTCGACCGCACCTGGTTCGGCTGGCCGGCGCAGGGCCAGGCCGAGTACCTCGCGCCCGAAGGCTACGACGTCGCCTACCGCAGCAACGCCATCACGCGCCACGGCGAGCATGGCAACGCGCTGCTGTCGCGCTGGCCGATGGGCGATGTCGGCCACGAAGACGTCAGCGACCACCGCTTCGAGCAGCGCGGCCTGCTGCACGTGCCGGTGCAATGGCTGGGCGGCACCGTGCACGCGGTGGTGGTGCATTTCGGCCTGGTCCACGCGAGCCGGGTGCGCCAGGTGCAGCGGCTGGCCGAGTTCATCGAGGCCACGGTGCCGGCCGACGAGATGGTGGTCGTCGCCGGCGACTTCAACGACTGGGGCGAGAAACTCGACGGCCCGATGGCCGCGATGGGCCTGGCCCGCGCCGTCGCGCCGGCACCGGCACGGGGACGGGCGCTCACGTTCCCGTCGCGCGTGCCGGTGTTCGCGCTCGACCGCTTCTACCTGCGCGGCCTGCGCTGCGCGTCGACGATGGTGCCGCGCGGCATGGCCTGGGCGCGCATGTCGGACCACCTGCCGCTGGTCGCCGAGCTGGAGCCCGATTGACCGTCGACGCCGGGCCGGCCGCGCCAGCGGTCCGCGAGCATGGTGCGCGACTGCGCTTCGTCGGCGGCAACCGGGTCGAGCTGCTGCAAGGCGGGGACGAACTCTTCCCGCGCATGCGCGAGGCGATCGCCGGCGCCGAACGCGAAGTCTGGCTGGCGACCTACATCTTCAGCGACGACGACGCGGCGCGCGGCGTCGCCGACGCGCTGGCCGCCGCCGCGCGGCGTGGCGTCGCGGTGCATGTGCTGGTCGACGGCTTCGGCTCGATGGACACGCTGCCGCGGTTGCGCGGTTGGCTGCAGGGGGCGCGCGTGCGGCTGGAGGTCTTCCGCCCGCTCGACCGCTGGTGGGCCTGGCTGCAGCCGGGCCAGCTGCGCCGGCTGCACCAGAAGGTCTGCGTGGTCGACGGCCGGATCGCGTTCTGCGGCGGCATCAACGTGATCGACGACCGCTTCGACGCCAGCCAGGGCTGGTTCGACACGCCGCGCCTGGACTTCGCGGTCGCGGTCCACGGGCCGCTGGCGCAGCAAGTGCACGGCACCGCGCGCGCGATGTGGGCGCGCGCCCACCTGGCGCGCGACTGGCGCGACGAGATGCGCGCCGTCACGCACAGCGCGGCGCCGGTGGACCGCACGGTCCGCCTGCTGCGCCGCCTGCGTTCGCCCTCGCGAGCCGGCGACGGCGACGCCGCCAGCGGCCTGCCGGTGCAGGCCGCCTTCGTCGTGCGCGACAACCTGCGCCAGCGGCGCGACATCGAGCGCAGCTACATCCAGGCGATCCGCCGCGCGCAGCGCCGGGTCGACATCGCGGTGCCGTATTTCTACCCGCGCCGGGGTTTCCGGCGCGTGCTGCGCCAGGCCGCCCAGCGCGGCGTGCAGGTGCGCCTGCTGCTGCAGGGCAAGGTCGACTACCGCATCGCGGCGCTCGCCGCGCAAGCGCTCTACGACGAGCTGCGCAGCCACGGCGTGCGCATCTTCGAATACACGCCGGCCTTCCTGCACGCCAAGGTCGCGGTCGTCGACGACGACTGGGCCACCGTCGGCAGTTCGAACATCGACCCGCTCTCGTTGCTGCTCAACCTGGAAGCCAACGTCGTCGTGCGCGACCGCGACTTCGCCGACGCGCTGGCCGCGCGGCTGGACGCCGCGATCGCCGCGTCGCGCGAGGTCGACGGCGCGCTCGTGCGGGCGGGTTGGCGCGCCGGACTGCAGCGCCGTGTCATCGCCTGGGTGGCCGGCATCTACCTGCGCCTGGGCGGCGTGCGCGACCCCTACTGACGACCGGGTGGGGTACGCTTGCCGTTGTCGCAACCGCAAGGCCCCCCATGAAGATTCTGCTGCCCGTCGACGGCTCGCCGCGCTCGTTGCACGCCGTGCGCCACGCCTTGCGCCTGCGCGCCGAAGGGCTGGACGCGAACTACGTGCTCGTCAACGTGCAGGAGCCGCCCTCGCTGTACGAGGTGGTGGTGGCGCACGACGCGGACGTGCTCTCGACGGTACGGCGCGACGCCGGCGCCGACCTGCTCGCCGGTGCCGAGGCGCTGCTCGAGGCCGCCGGCGCGTCCTGGGAGAGCGAGGTCGCGGGTGGCGTGCCGGCCCACGTGCTGGTCGATCTGGTCGAGAACTACGGCTGCGACGCGGTCGTGATGGGGGCCTCCGAGGGCGGCGCACCCGGCGCGCTGACGCTGGCGTTGCTCGAGCACAGCCCGGTGCCGGTGACGGTGGTGCCCGAGCCGCCGATCGCCGACGAGGCCTGACGCATCGGCCTTGCCCGGCTCGGACGATGAGCCCGCCCCATCCCGTGGTACAGCCGGAGCGGCTCGACCACCGGGACCGCGCTGTCGCGAAGAGCATCCACGCGCTTCGGAGGCTTGCCCACGCCGAAGAAGCCGCGTTGCTTCGACTCGGCGACGCCGCGACACCGCAGCCGAGCGTCGACGAGATTCAGGAAGGCTCCCGGGTCTGTGTCGGCGTCCGTCGAGGCCATCGGCTGCTGGGCTGTGTCAGCCTGGAGCAAGACGACGAGCCGGGCCAGATCAGCGTCGCGTGGCTGGTGGTCCACCCAGCGCACCAGCGCCGCGGGGTGGGGCGCGCGCTGCTGGTTCACGCGCTCGCCCAGGCCCCGACGGCAGTGTTCTCGGTCGTCGTTGCGGCCGGCAACCTGCCGGCTCTGGCGCTCTACCGGCAACTCGGTTTCGTCGAGTACCGGCGCGGCACCCTGGGCACCGACGCGCTTGCCGTGATCAAGCTGAGAACGCAGTCCGACCCACCGTCGGTGCCGTTGGCCGCCGGGGTGCCGGCTTGCGCGGCACCGTGCCCGCCCTGAACGGCGGTTCGATTCAGACCGCGAGCCGCGTGCCGGCCGCGGCGAGGTCGGCGTCGAACGTGCTGCTCTCGAAGTAGGCCAGCTCGCGTGCGCGCGCCGCGCCGATCGCGTCGCTCGAGCCCGGCTCCCCTGGCTCGCCCGGGTGGCAGAAGATCAGCCCGCCGCGCGGCGGCAGCGCGGCCAGCCAGCGCTGGAACAGGCCGCGATAGTCGGCCTGGACGAAGTCGTAGACGCCGAGCAGCTGCGTGTTGCGTGCGTTGCCTTGCGCTTCGAGCCGGCGGCCCAGCGCGCGGCCGCCGGTCGCCGCGATGAGCGCGCGCTTGACCGCGAAGCCGGGGCCGAGCACGCGCCCGGTGTGGCGGATCGGCAGCCCGGGGTGGACGGGCAGCAGCTCGCGCAGGCCGGGCAGGTGGTGCACGTGCTGGTGGCCGTCCAGATGCGCCGGCGCGCGGCCGCAGCCGGCGACGAAGGCCGCGAGCTGGGCGTCGAGCTCGTCGCGCAGCGCCGCCAGCGGCAACCGGCGCAGGTGCGCCAGGACGATGAGCCGCGGCAGCGACGGCAGCTGCGGCCAGACGGCGGCGAGCGCAGCGCTGAGCGGCCGGCCTTCGGTGAGGTTCAGGTGCAGCCCCATGCGCACCGGCGTCGCGGCGAGTTCGTGCGCGCGGCCCGGCCAGTCGGGCGCGTTGACGATGCACGAGACATCGCTGAGCCGGCCGCGCGCGGCCAGGCGCAGGATGCCGCGGCTGACCGGCACCGACAGGCCGAAGTCGTCGGCACACAGGCGCAGCTCGCGCTGCGGCGTCGTCATCCGGCGCGCGGCTCGATGCCGCTGCGGCCGGTCTCTTCGCCGACGAGGTAGATCGGCCGCTGCTTGACCTCGTCGAAGATGCGGCCGACGTATTCGCCCAGGATCCCGATCGACAGCAGCTGCACGCCGCTGAAGAACATCATCCCGGCGACCAGCGTCGCCCAACCGGGCACGTCCGAGCCGTGGATGAAGTGGTCGGCGACGACGTAGCCGCCGTAGCCGAGCGCACCCAGCGCGACCAGGCCGCCGAGGCCGCTCCAGACGCGCAGCGGCAGGTTCGAGAACGAGGTCACGCCGGTCAGCGCGAGCCGGAACAAGCGGCCGAACGAGAAGCGGGTCGCGCCCTCGGCGCGCGCGTCGGGCTGGTAGGGCAGCAGCTCGGTGCGGAAGCCGACCCAGGCGTACAGAGCCCTTGAGGAAGCGGTTGCGTTCGGGCAGCGCGACGAGCGCGTCGACGACGCGCCGGTCCATGAGCCGGAAGTCGCCCGCGTCGGCCGGGATCGGCACGTGCGAGCCGGCGTTGACGACGCGGTAGAACCAGCGCGTGCCGAAGCGCTTGAGCCAGGTCTCGTCGGCGCGCGTCGCGCGCACCGCGCAGACGGTGTCGGCGCCGCCGGCCCAGGCGCGGAGCATCGGCTCGATCATCGCCGGCGGGTGCTGCAGGTCGGCGTCGAGCAGCACGACGACGTCGCCGCGCGCATGGTCGAGCCCGGCCGACAGCGCGGCTTCCTTGCCGAAGTTGCGCGACAGGCGCAGGCAGCGCACGCCGGGCTCGCGCAGCCAGGGCGCGATCGCCGCGGCGGTGGCGTCGCGGCTGCCGTCGTCGACGACGATCACCTCCCAGCGCGCCGACAGCCGGCGCAGCTGCGCAGTCAGCACCTCCAGCAGCCGGGGCAGGTTGGCGGCCTCGTTGTAGGCCGGCACGACGCAGCTGATCGCGGCGCTCGCGGGATCTCGGGTCGGGTTCATGGTTCGCGGTCGGGGTCGTCGTCGGCGGGGTCCTGCGCGTGCCAGCCGGCGCGCGCACGCTGGGCCGCATTGTCGGCCCGCTCGCGTGCCCACATCTCCTCGAGCTGCTGGCGGCCCTGCTTGGCGATCGCGATGAGCTTGCTCTCGTCGCCGAAATGCGGCGCCATCCGGTCGAGCAGCGCGATGTTGTGGCGCCGGAAGCGCAGCGCCTGCGTGCGCGCCGCGTGCGGCTGCCAGCCCATCGCCTCGAGCACGCTGCGCCCGCTCATCAGCGCGGAGTCGAAGGTCTCGCGCTCGATCAGCGTCACGCCCTGCTCGCGCAGCCGAACATGGTGCGAGACGTTGCGCGCGCGGGCGACGATCGTCAGCTGCGGGAAATGCTCGCGCACCAGGCGCGCGATCTGCACGCTCTGCTCGACGTCGTCGATCGCGATCACGAAGACCCGGGCCCGGTCGGCGCCGGCGACGCGCAGCAGGTCCAGCCGCGACGCGTCACCGTAGAACGTGGGCCAGCCGAAGCGGCGCACGCCTTCGACCTGCTCCGCGTCGTGGTCGAGAACGGTCGCCGAGCAGGCCGTTCGCGCTCAGCAGCCGGCCGACGATCTGCCCGTAGCGGCCGAAGCCGGCGATGATCACCGGCGCATGCTGTTCCTCGCTGATCTCGGCGAGCGCGGGCTTGCGCTGCGCTGTCTTCAGATGGCGCGCCCACCAGCGGTCGGCGGCGACGAGCAGCAGCGGCGTGAGCAGCATCGACATCGCCACCGCGGCGACGAGCAGCGACGCGGTCCGGGCGTCGATGACGCCGGCGCCGAGCGCGGTCTGGAAGACGACGAAGCCGAACTCGCCGCCCTGCGCGAGCAGGATCACGAACACCGGCCGCTGCGCCAGCGGCACCGGCATCAGCCGCGCCATCGCCCACAGCACGAGCGCCTTGACGAGCAGGAAGCCGGCGACCAGCGCCGCGATCAGGCCCGGGTGCTCGCGCACGACCGCGAAGTCGATGCTCATGCCGACGGCGATGAAGAACAGCCCGAGCAGCAGGCCCTTGAACGGCTCGATGTCGGTCTCGAGCTCGCGCCGGTACTCGCTCTCGGCGAGCAGCACGCCGGCGAGGAAGGCGCCGAGCGCCATCGACAGCCCGACGCTCTGCATCAGCGCCGCGGTCGCGACGACGAGCAGCAGCGCCGCGGCGGTGAAGATCTCGGGCGTGTCGCTGCGCGCGATCCAGCGCAAGGCCGGGCGCAGCAGCAGCCGGCCGCCGAAGACGATCAGCGCGATCACGCCGAAGGCCTTCGCGCGCTTCGAGCCAGCCGCTGCCGCCGGCGTCGGCCGCGCCGCCGAAGGCCAGCAGCGGCACGACGGCCAGGATCGGGATCGCCGCGATGTCCTGCAGCAGCGCGACGCTGAGCACGCTCTGGCCGGCGCCGGTGGCCATCAGGTTGCGCTCGTTCAGCACGCCCAGGCCGATCGCGGTCGACGACAGCGCCAGCCCGAGCGCCGGCGACGAGCGCGACGCGCCAGTCGACGCCGGCGGCCAGCCGCGAGCGCGAGCATCAGCGCGTCGAGCCGAGCAGCTGCACGCTGCCCCAGCCGAAGATCGGCCGGCGCAGGCTCCACAGCCGGCGCGGCTCGAGCTCCAGGCCGACCAGGAACAGCATCAGCACGACGCCGAACTCGGCGAACTCGAGCATCTGCTTCGGGTCGCTGACCCAGCCCAGGCCCCAGGGCCCGATCGCGATGCCGGCGGCGAGGTAGCCGATGATCGAGCCCAGCCCGAGCAGGCGCGCCAGCGGCACCGCGACACCGCGGCGCCGAGGTAGACCAGGCTCGGCGCAGCCAGGAACTGGCGTGGCCCATGCGCTCTCAGCCGAGGTCCGGGCGGTCGTCGGCCGGCACCTCGCAGCCCAGCGTCGGCGGCCAGGTCGGCGATCTCGGGCCAGTCGGGCCAGCGCTGCAGCCGGTCGGCGAAGACCGCCGCATGCGCGCGCGAGCGCGGCGTCGCTGACGCGGTGCGCGCCGTGCAGCAGCATCGGCGGCAGGAAGCGCATGCCGCCCAGCGCCGCGGTCTGCTCGTAGGGGTGGCAGGAACGCGTCGAAGAAGTAGCGGTTGTAGCCGTCGGGCCGGTACGAGTCCTCGGCGCCGCCGGTGACGCGACGAGCCACAGGTCCTTGCCGCGCAGCGCGGTGCCGCCCGGGCCGTAGGCCCAGCCGAAGGCGAGCACGTCGTCGAGCCAGAGCTTCATCAGCGGCGGCATGCAGTACCAGTGGATCGGGTGCAGCCAGACGACGAGGCGCGCCGCGGCGAGCGCGCGCCTGCTCGGCGTCGACGTCGATCAGGTAGTCGGGGTAGAGCGCGTAGAGGTCGCGCACGACGATCGCGGCGCGGCGTCGGCCGCGCGGCCGCGCGCCGCGCATCAGGCGCCGGTTCGACGCGCGACTGCTCGAGCTGCGGGATGGGCGACGATCGACGACGATGTCGGCGGCCGCGACGGCCGGTGCGGAACGAGCGCGGCGGCGGAAACGGGGGCTACGGCCATGGCGGAGGTCGCTGGTTAGTCTCGATGGCGGGCGGAAGGCGGCCGCCGCTAACATAACCGCAAAAGTGAGGGGAGGCTGCGCATGCCGGTGATCGTGGTCGCCAATCCGAAGGGCGGCGTGGGCAAGACGCACGCTCGTCGACCAACCTGGCGGGCTACTTCGCCTCGCGCGGCCAGCGGTGATGCTCGGCGACGTCGACCGCCAGCAGTCGTCGCGCACCTGGCTGGCGCTGCGGCCCGGCGGCGCTGCCCGCGATCCGCGGCCTGGGAGGTCTCGCACGACGAGATCGTCCGGCCGCCCAAGGGCACGACGCACGTCGTGCTCGACACGCCGGCGGGCCTGCACGGCAAGCGGCTCGACGAGGTGATGCGCATCGCCGACAAGGTGCTCGTGCCGCTGCAGCCCAGCATCTTCGACATCCAGGCCACGCACGCCTTCGTCCGCGCGCTGCTCGCGCACCGGCGCAGCGACCGAGATCGCAGTCGGCCTGGTCGGCATGCGCATGCGCGAGGACACGCATCGCCACCGACCAGCTGCGACCATTACCTGGCGACGCTGCGCGTGCCGCTGCTGGCCTTCCTGCGCGACACGCAGAACTACGTGCACCTCGCCGCGCATGGGCTGACGCTGTGGGACGTGGCGTCGAGCCGCGTCGAGCGCGACCTCGAGCAATGGGCGCCGCTGCAAGGCATGGCTGGACCGATGAAACACTTTGCACACCTCGACGACCTGCGCACCGAGATCGGGCGCGAGGTCGGCGTCAGCGACTGGATCACCGTCGACGCAGCCGCGCATCGACCCAGTTCGCGCAGGCCACCGGCGACCACCAGTGGATCCACGTCGACCCCGCGCGCGCCGCGGCCGGGCCGTTCGGCGCGACGATCGCGCACGGCTTCCTCACGCTGAGCCTGCTGCCGGAGATGGCCGACACCGCGTTCGCGATCGACGACGTGCGCATGGGCGTCAACTACGGCCTGAACCGGGTCCGCTTCCCGGCGCCGGTGCCCGCGCGGCAGCCGGCTGCGCGGGCGCTTCAAGCTGCTCGCCTACGAGCCGCTCGACGGCGGCGCGCAGCTGACGGTCGAGGTGACGATGGAACTCGAAGGGGTCGACAAGCCGGTCTGCGTGGCCGAGTCGGTGTCGCGCCGCTATACCTGACCATCCCCCAAGAGTGGGGCGCCGGTGGCGCGCCGCGCCGGCCGACAATCCGGCCTCGTCCGTTGCTGCGAGGAGCGCAACATGAAGGTGCTGCTGGTCGACGACCACCCGCTGATCCTCGCGGCGCTGCAGGCCGTGATCCAGGGCCTGGGCGACGACGTCACCGTGGTCGGCGTCGACAGCGCCGCCGGCGCGCGCGAGACGCTGACGGCGGACGCCGATTTCGACCTCGTGCTGCTCGACCTGGCGCTCGGCGATGCCGACGGCTTCGACGTGCTGGCCGAGCTGCGCAGCACCTACCCGGCGCTGCCGGTGGTGGTGGTCTCGGCGTCCGACCGCGCGAGCGACGTGATCCGCGCGATCGACGTCGGCGCGATGGGTTTCGTGCCCAAGAAGTCGTCCAACGCGGCGCTGTTCGAGGCGCTGCGCATGGTGATGTCGGGCGGTCTGTACGTGCCGCCGATGATGCTCGGCCAGGAGCTGCAGGCGCCGCCACCCGGCGGCGACACCGTGCCGGCCGTGATGCGTCCGGCCGCCGACGCGCTGCTCGGCGCGAGCGCCCGGCCCGAGCCGCACCAGGAGGCGGCGACGCTGGCCCAGGTCGGCTTGACGCCGCGTCAGAGCGAGGTGCTGGCGCTGCTGCTGCAGGGCACTGCCGAACAAGCTGATCGCGCGCGAACTGAACCTGTCGGTCGAGACCGTGAAGGACCATGTCGCCGCGGTGCTGCGCGCGCTCGGCGTCAGCACGCGCACGCAGGCGGTGCTCGCGGTGAGCCAGATGACGCAGGGCCAGGGTGGCTTCGTGGCGCGCAGGCCGCCGCCGCGGCCATGAGCGCGACGGGCCGCTCCCGAGCGCTCATCCCGGAGCGCGCAGCGCGGAGGGTTGAACCATGAGCGCGACGGGCCGCTCCCGAGCGCTCATCCCGGAGCGCGCAGCGCGGAGGGCATTGCGATGAGTGTGACCCTGCCGATGGCGGGGCCGGAGCGCAGCGCCGGCAGCGCCGTCGACCATATCCGCGCGCTCTACGTGCAGACGCCGGCGACGCTGATCGGCTACGCGCTCGGCGCGCTCGTCGTGCTGATGGTCTTCTGGCCGCTGGTCGACACCTGGCGGCTCGCCGGCTGGCTCGCCGCGGTCGCGCTGCTCTGGGCGCTGCGCCTGCTGCACTACCTGCGCTACCGGCGCCAGAGCGGTGCCGACGAGGCGACGCTGCTCGCCTGGCGGCACAGCTGGCGCGCGCTCGTGCTGCTGCAGGGCGCGATGTGGGGGCTGGCGGTCTGGTTGTTCTGGGGCCTGGGCGCGCCGTACCAGCGTCTGACGCTGATCCTCGTCGTCTACAGCTACTGTGTCAGCTCGGTGCAGCTGCTCGCGACGCAGGGGCGCGTCTTCCTGGCCTTCATCAGCCTGGTGCTGACGCCGACCATCGTGCGCATCGCCACCGACAGCGGCGAGCCCGGCCACCTGCAGCTGGCGCTGGTGGTGACGATCCTGTTCGGCGCGACGCTGCTGATGGTGCGCACCTACGGCCACGCGCTCGGCCAGGCGATCTCGCTGAAGGCGCGCACCGACGAGCTGGCCGCGCAGCTGCGCGTCGAGAAGGCCGAGGCCGAAGCCGCGCGCCGCGCCGCCGAGGCCGCCAGCCGCGCCAAGACCCAGTTCTTCGCCGCCGCCAGCCACGACCTGCGCCAGCCGCTGCACGCGATGGGGCTGTTCGCCGAGGCGCTGCGCCAGCGCGTGCACGATGCCGAGGTCGCCTCGCTCGTGAACAGCATCAACGAGTCGGTCGACGCGCTCGAGGGCCTGTTCGGCGAGCTGCTCGACATCACGCGCATCGACACCGGCGGTGTCGAGGTCGTGCCGGCGCCGGTGCGGCTGCGCGAGCTGTTCGGCCGGCTGCGCCTGCACTTCGAGCCGATCGCCTTCGAGAAAGGGCTGATGCTGTCGTTCCGCGGCGACGTGCATGTCGCGCATGCCGACCCGGTGCTGCTCGAGCGCATCCTGCGCAACCTGGTCAGCAACGCGATCCGCTACACCGACGACGGCGGCGTGCTCGTCAGCTGCCGGCCGCGCGGCGGCCGCCTGCTGCTGCAGGTGTGGGACTCGGGGATCGGCATCTCCGAGGCCAGCCTGCCGCGCATCTTCGACGAGTTCTACCAGGTGCAGAGCCAGCGTCCGCTCGAGCCGCACCAGCGCAAGGGGCTGGGGCTGGGGCTGGCGATCGTCAAGCGGCTCGCCGCGCTGATGGGCACGCCGGTGACGGTGCGCTCGCGCGTCGGCCATGGCACGGTGTTCTCGATCGAGGTGCCGCCGGGCAAGGCGCCGCGCAGTCTCGAGGCGCGCGCCAACGGCGCGAAGGCGCCGCTCGGGCTGACGCTGCAGGGCCGCAGCCTGATCTCGTCGTCGAGGACGAACAGGCGGTGCGCGAAGGGCCTGGTCGTGCTGCTCCAGGCCTGGGGCGCCCAGGTGATCGCGTTCGACAGCGTGGACAGCGTGCAGGCCTGGCTCGCGTCGGCGTCCGCCGAGGCGCCCGACCTGCTCCTCGTCGACTACCGGCTGCCGCAGGGCACGACCGGTATCGACGCGCTGGTCGCGATCCGGGCGCGCTGGCCGCAGGCGCGGCTGCCGGCGATCGTCGTCACCGGCAGCACGCTCGGCGGGCACGAGGACGAGGCGGTGACGCACGACTACCACCTGCTCATCAAGCCGGTGCTGCCGAACAAGCTGCGCGCGATGATCGCGTTCAAGCTCGGCATGCGCTGAACGCCAGCGCCGCAGCGCCCGCCGCGCTCAGCCCGCCGGCGCGACCATCAGTTCGCCGCTGCGCCCCGGCACGCTGCCCCGGGCCAGCGCCAGGGCCGGCAGGTGCGCCAGGTCCAGGCTGCGATGCAAGCGGCCCAGGCTGACGAGCTCGTGCCCCTGCGCCTGCCAGCCGGCGAGCAGCGCGTCGAAGGCCGGCGCGAGCAGGCCGCCTTCGAGCTCGGCGTGCAGCGTGAAGACCTGGTCGCGGTCGCTCTCGGTCAGCGTCAACAGCCGGCGCGCGACGTTGTGCTCGTCGACGCCGTCGGTGCCGAGGATCTCGTCCAGCGTCGGCAGCGTCGTCGGCAGTTGCACGTGGTCCAGCGTGCGGCCGTCGACGACGGGCCGGTAGGGCTGCGTGCCACGGCCGTCGGAAGCGTAGGCCATGCGCCAGTCGTCGATCTGCTGCAGCGCCGCGCCGTTGACCTGCCAGCCGGCCGCGCCGTGGGTCGCCGCCGGCTGGCCGAAGACCTCGCCGAAGCGCAGATGCGCGAGCGCCATCTGGTGCCGCGTCCAGCGCTCGTCGCGCGCGTGCACGTTGTCCTGCCAGAGCACGTGGTCCCAGCAGTGGATGCCGCACTCAAAGCCGGCGCTGCGCGCGGCCCGCATCTCGGCCGCCGCCTTGCGGCCGATGTCGGGCGCCGGCAGCAGCACGCCGTACATCAGCGTGCGCAGCCCGTAGTGGCTGAGCACCGAGGTGCGCGAGACCTTGGACAGGAAGCCGGGCCGGAACACGCGCCGCAGCGCCCAGCCGGTGTGGTCGGGGCCGAGGCTGAAGAGGAAGGTCGCGCCCGCCTTGCGCTGGCCCAGCAACGTCAGCAGCCGCGGCACGCCCGCGCGCGTGCCGCGCAGCGTGTCGACATCGACCTTCAGCGCGATCCGGGCCAAGCGATCTCAGCTCGCGTTCTCGGTCAGCGAGCGCGCCTCGACCACGTGTTCGCGGTACGACTCGAAGATGCGGCGCAACGCGGTCTGCATGTCGACCTGCGGCGCCCAGCCCAGCACCTGCATCGTGTCGGTGATCTTCGGCAGTCGGTTCTGCACGTCCTGGTAGCCCTTGCCGTAGAAGCTGCCCGACGAGGTCTCGACGATCTTCGTGCGCTGCGCCATCTCGGCGTATTCGGGGTAGTCGGCGGCCATCGCCAGCATCATCTCGGCGAGCTCGCGCACCGAATGGTCGTTCGCCGGGTTGCCGATGTTGAAGATGCGGCCGCTCGCGATGCCGCCTTCGTTGGCGATGATTCGCATCAGCGCGCTGACGCCGTCGCTGATGTCGGCGAAGGCGCGCTTCTGCGCGCCGCCGTCGACGAGCTGGATGTTCTCGCCGCGCACGATCTGGCCGAGGAACTGGGTCACGACGCGCGACGAGCCTTCCTTGGTCTCGAAGATCGAATCCAGCCCCGAGCCGATCCAGTTGAACGGCCGGAACAGCGTGTAGTTCAGCCCCTGCTCCATGCCGTAGGCGTGGATCACGCGGTCCATCAGCTGCTTGCTGCAGGCGTAGATCCAGCGCGGCTTGTTGATCGGGCCGTAGACCAGGTTCGAGGTCTCGGGGTCGAACTCGGCGTCGCCGCTCATGCCGTAGACCTCGGAGGTCGACGGGAACACGAGGTGCTTCTTGTGCTTGACCGCCGCGCGCACGATCGGCAGGTTGGCCTCGAAGTCGAGCTCGAACACGCGCAGCGGCTCGCGCACGTAGGTCGCCGGCGTCGCGATCGCGACCAGCGGCAGGATCACGTCGCACTTGCTTGACGTGGTACTCGATCCACTCCTTGTTGATCGTGATGTCGCCTTCGAAGAAATGCATGCGCGGGTGCGTCATCAGCTCGCCGAGCCGGTTCGACGCCATGTCCATGCCGTAGACCTCCCAGTCGGTGGTCTCGAGGATGCGCCGCGAGAGGTGGTGGCCGATGAAGCCGTTGACGCCGAGGATGAGGACCTTCTTCATGGCTGGGGTTCCTTGCGATGCGCCGCGAGCAGCGCGGCGAGAGAAGCGGGGTCGACGGGCGTCGACCCCGAGAGAAGCTGGTGGACCTCGATCAGCGCCGCCGTCGCCGCCGACCGCGACGATGCGGCCGTCCGCGACATGCAGGCCCGGCGCGAGGCCGGCCGCGGCCGGGCAGCGCTCGGCGGCCAGCCGGCGCGCGCGCGCGATCACCAGCCGCGCGCCGGCGACCTCGGTGAACGCGCCCGGGTAGGGCGGCGCGACGGCGCGGATCAGGTCGTAGATCCGCGCCGCGGGCTGGGACCAGTCGATGCGGCCGTCCTCGGGCTTGCGGCCGCCGCAGTAGCTGCCTTGCGCGAGGTCGTTCGGGCGGCGCGGCGGGTCGCCGGCGAGCGATCGCCGGCAGGCTGCGCCAGAGCACGATCTCGGCGGCGACGCAGACCTTGTCGAACACCTGCTCGCGCGGTGTCGTCGGGCAGGATCGGCACCGCCTGCTGGTCGACGATCGCGCCGGCGTCGGGCTGGGCGACCATCTCGTGCAGCGTCGCGCCGGTCTCGGTCTCGCCGTGCAGCACGGCCCAGTTCGTCGGCGCGCGGCCGCGGTACTTCGGCAGCAGCGAGCCGTGCAGGTTGTAGGCGCCGCGCGGCGCGAGCGCGAGCAGCGCGACCGGGATCATCGCGCGGTAGTAGAAGGAAAAGATCAGATCGGGACGCGCCGCCGCCACCGCTGCGGCCAGTTCGGGCGACTTCGGGTCGTCGCCGTGGATCCAGGCCAGGCCGAGCTCGCGCCGCGGTGTCGGCGACGCGCGCGTACCAGAGCGTCTCGCCCGGGGGGTCGCGGTGGGTCACGACCAGCGCGACCTCGACGCCGCGCGCGTGCAGCACGCGCAGGCAGCGGTCGCCGACGTTCGAGTAGGCGAAGACGACGGCTCTCACGCAGCGTCCTCGGGCGCGGCCGGCGGCGCCGTCTGCAGCACCGCGGCGACGCGGTAGCGCGGCCGGCGCCGCACCTCCTGCTGGATGCGGCCGACGTATTCGCCCATCAGCCCGATGCCGAAGAGCAGGATGCCGACGAGGAAGAACTGCAGCGCGAACAGCGTGAACACGCCCTCGACCTCGGCGCCGAGCACGAAGCGGCGCACGACGAGGAGCAGGAACAGCGCGCCGGCGCCGAACGACAGCAGGATGCCGATGAGCGAGAACCACTGCAGCGGCACGATCGAGAAGCCGGTGACGAGGTCGAAGTTGAGCCGGATCAGCTTGTACAGCGAGTACTTCGACTCGCCGGCGAAGCGCTCCTCGTGGCCGACCTCGATCTCGGTCGGGCTCGCGGCGAAGGTGTAGGCCAGCGCCGGGATGAAGGTGTTGACCTCGCCGCAGGCGTTGAGCGTGTCGACGAGCGCGCGGTCGTAGGCGCGCAGCATGCAGCCCTGGTCGGTCATCGTGATGCGCGTGATGCGTTCGCGCAGCCGGTTCATCGCCTTGCTCGCGACGCGCCGGAACACGCTGTCCTCGCGCTGGCGCCGGATCGTGCCGACGTAGTCGTGCCCGGCGCGGATCGCTTCGAGCAGGCGCGGGATCTCCTCGGGCGGGTTCTGCAGGTCGGCGTCGAGCGTGACGGCGACCTGGCCGCGCACCTGCTCGAAGCCGGCCATGATCGCCATGTGCTGGCCGAAGTTGCCGTTGAAGAGCACGACGCGGGTGACGTCGGGCCGGGCGCGGAACTGCTCGGCGAGCATCTGCGCCGAGCGGTCGCGGCTGCCGTCGTTGACGAAGATGACCTCGAACGGCTCGCCGAGCGCGTCGAGCACCGGGTACAGGCGCGCGAACAGCGCCGGCAGCACCGCCTCCTCGTTGTAGACGGGGATCACCACCGAGACGGCGGGCGTGTTCACGAGAGGAGTCGCTGGCATGATTCGGCGAGGGTCCGGCAGACGCGGGCGACATCGGCCGTGCGCATCGCGGGGAACAGCGGCAGCGTCAGGATGCCGCGCCCGATGCGCTCGGCGTGCGGCAGCATGCCGTCGCGCCAGCCCAGCGAACGATAGTAGGTGAACAGGTGCAGCGCGGGATAGTGCACGCCGGTGCCGATGCCGGCGTCGCGCAGCGCCTGCATCACCGCGCTTCGGCCGCCGCGCAGCCGCTCGGCCGGCAGCAGCACCTGGAACATGTGCCAGTTCGTCATCGCGCCGCTGGTCTGCGCGCGTGGCGGGAGCTCGATGCCCAGGCCTTCGAGCCCGGCCTCGGCCGCGGCGGCGAAATAGGCCTCGGCCAGTTCGGCGCGGCGCCGCGTCACCTCGGCCAACTTGGGCAGCTGGCCCAGGCCGATCGCGGCGTTGATGTCGGTGAGGTTGAACTTGCCGCCGGGCTCGGCGATGTCCATGCCGTCCATCCCGCTGCGCACCACGCCCTGCAGGCGCAGCCGCTCGGCGTGCCCGGCCTCGTCGGCCGTGTTCATCACCAGGCAACCGCCCTCGGCGCAGGTGATGTTCTTGTTCGCCTGGAAGCTGAAGCTGACCGAGGTCGCCGAAGCTGCCGATGCGCCGGCCGTTCCAGCGCGAGTCGATCGCCTGCGCCGCGTCCTCGATCACGCGCAGCCCGTGGCGCGCTGCGATCGCGTAGAGACGGTCCATGTCGACCGGCAGCCCGGCGAGGTAGACGGGCAGGATCGCGCGCGTGCGCGGCGTGATCGCGGCCTCGACGGCGGCCAGGTCGAGGTTGCGCGTGCGCGGGTCGACGTCGACGAACACCGGCTTCGCGCCGACCGCGACGACGACGTTGGCGGTCGCGACCCAGGTGATCGCGGTCGTGATGACCTCGTCGCCGGGGCCGATGCCGGCCACGCGCAGCGCGACCTCCATCGTCGCGGTGCCGTTGGCGAAGCTGCGCACCGGCCGGCCGCCGAACAGCGCCGAGAGCCGGGCTTCGAAGTCCAGCACCTTCGGGCCGGAGGTGATCCAGCCCGACGCGAGCACGCGGCCGACCTCGGCGATCGTCTCGGCGTCGATCTCGGGCCGGGTGAAAGGCAGGAATTCGGTGTCGGTCATGGCGAAGGGCGGTCCTTTCAGCTGCGCGACATCACGAGCACGCCGGCCAGGATCAGCAGCATGCCGCTCCAGCGCATCGGCCCGAGCGCCTCGCCGAACAGCCACCATGCGGCGATCGCGTTGACCACGTAGCCCAGCGACAGCATCGGGTAGGCGATCGAGACGTCGACGCGCGAGAGGCCGACGATCCAGACCGCCGACGCTGACCACGTAGCAGGCCAGGCCGGCGAGGATGGGCCACTGGCTCAGCACCTGGACCGCGGTCGGCAGCAGCGTGGACCAGCCGACGCTGATCGCACCGAGCGGCCGCACGCCGGCCTTGAGCAGCAGCTGCGCGCCGGCGTTGAGCAGCACGCCGGTGAGGATGAACAGGAAGGTGGGCAGCGTCATGGCGAAGGGTGGGCGACGTTGGCGACGACGACGCGCCGAGTATCTTCGGCCACCGCGAACATCGGCAGCCTGTCGGCGACGAGCTTGGCGTAAGTGTCGTGCGACATGATCGCCAGCGCGGGCGGGCCCGAGGTCCAGACCTTCTCGAAGCCGGCCAGCGTCGGGATCCACTTGTCCGGCTCCTGGCGCACGCCGAAGGCGAGCTCGTCCGGCGCCTCGACCATGATCGTCGTGTGGCGCAGGTAGAACGGCAGCGTGTGGTCGAGCAGGCGCACCGAGTAGATCGGCATGCCGGGCTTGAGCCAGGCCTTCATCGGCGCCACCAGGTCGACGCCGCTGATGCTGCGGCCCAGTGTCTCGTGGCCGGCCAGGCCGATCGTGACCGCGCCGAAGATCGCGAGCGAGAACGCGGCGATGCTGGGCAGCCGGTCGTCGCCGCGGGCGAGCCGGCGCGCGGCCAGGATGCCGAGCACGGCGAGCGCGCAGGCCGCGGCGATCCAGGGCATGTAGTGGCGGTAGAGGACGTTGGGCGTGCCGCCGCCGCCCAGGCGCGCGACGAGCGGGCTCAGGGCCAGTGCGACCAGCGCCACGACCAGCGCGACCAGCAGCTGCCGGTTCCAGGCCCGGCGGTCGAGCCGGTCCAGCGCCAGCGCGGCCAGCACCGCCAGCGCCGGGAAGACGGGCAGGATGTAGCCCGGCAGCTTGGAGTCGGACAGGCTGAAGAAGACGAAGATCGCCGCCGCCCAGGTGGCCAGCCACCACAGCGGCCTGAAGCCGGTGCGGCTGGCGTCGCCGCGCAGCAGACCCAGGGCGCGGGGCGTCAGGCCGATCCAGGGCAGGAAGCCGCCGACGAGCTGGGGCACGAAGTACCACCAGGGCTCCATCCGGTGGTGGATCGTGCTCGTGTAGCGGTCCCAGTGCTCGTGGATGAAGAAGAACTGCGGGAACTCGGGGTTGCGCACCGAGATCAGCACGAACCAGGGCGCCGCCAGCGCCAGCATCAGCAGGCTGCCGGTCACCAAGTGGAGCCGGCGCCAGACCGCCCAGTCGCGCGCGAGCAGCGTGTAGAGCACGAGCACCAGGCCGGGCAGCACGATGCCGATCAAGCCCTTGGTCAGCGTCGCCACGGCCATCGCCGCCCAGGCGGCCCACATCCAGCGCCGGCGCTGGTCGGCGCTCGCGTCCGGGTGCTGGGCGAGCAGGAAGGCGGCGAGCACGCAGGCGAGCGCGCCGCTGACGCTCATGTCCAGCGAATTGAAGTGGCTGCCCAGGTTCCACGACGGCGCGGCGATCAGAACGAGCGCGGTGAGCCAGCCCACGCGCGGGCCGAACCAGCGCCGCGCGGCCAGCACCATCGCGAGCGTGCCGATCGCGCCGCTGAGCGCGACCCACAGCCGCGCCTGCCAGTCGCCGACGCCGAACGCGTGGTACGCGAGCACCGTCATCCACAGGTGGAACGGCGGCTTCTCGAAGTACTTCAGCCCGTTGTAGCGGATCGTCACCCAGTCGCCGCTGGCGAACATCTCGCGCGCGATCTCGGCGTAGCGGCCTTCGTCGGAGCGCAGCAGGTGGCGCGCGTCGAGCGTGCCGAACCAGACCGCGACGACGACCGCCGCGAACAGCCAGACCCACCGGGCTTGCGATCGCGGCGTCGCCGGGGCCGACGCGGGGTCAGCTCGGTTCATAGGCCAGCCGCACGTAGATCGGCGCGAAGGCCTCGGCCTGCGTCACCTCGAGCAGCCGCTCGCGCGACAGCTCGAGCATCGCGATGAAGGTCACGACCAGCACCGGCACGCCGCGCGCCGGGTCGAACAGCTCGTGGAACTCGACGAAGCGCCGCCCCTGCAGCCGGCGCAGCACGATGCTCATGTGCTCGCGCACCGAGAGCTGCTCGCGCGAAATCATGTGGTGCTGGTTCAGCCGCGCGCGCTGCAGGATCTGCGCCCAGGCCTCGCGCAGGTCGGCCGCGTTCACGTCGGGCAGGCGCGGCACCAGGCTCTGCTCGATGTGCACCTGCGCGCGCAGGAAGTCGCGCCCGGCCAGCGGCAACGCGTCGATCTTCGCTGCGCCGAGCTTGATCTGCTCGTACTCGACGAGCCGGCGCACGAGTTCGGCGCGCGGGTCCTCGGGCTCGGCGCCATCGGCGCTCTTCTTCGGCGGCAGCAGCATGCGCGACTTGATCTCGATCAGCATCGCCGCCATCAGCAGGTATTCGCCGGCGAGTTCGAGGTTGCGCCGGCGCAGCTGGTCGACATAGTCCAGGTACTGGCGCGTCAGGTCGGCCAGCGGGATGTCGAGGATGTTGAAGTTCTGGCGCCGGATCAGGTAGAGCAGCAGGTCCAGCGGACCTTCGAAGGCCTCGAGGAAGATCTCCAGCGCGTCCGGCGGGATGTACAGGTCCTGCGGGATGCGGAACAGCGGCTCGCCGTAAAGCCGAGCGACCGCGACCTGGTCGATCACCTGGGGCGAGGGCGCGTCACCTGCGGGCAGGTCGGCCAGCGGGGCGCTGTCCAAGATGTCAGGAAGTCTTGGTCTGATAGACGTAGGGCTGCTGCGGCACGCGGGCCTCGCGCCATTCGGCGAGCGAACGGCGATCCAGTGCACGGTCCCACAGCAGGGCACGACCCGCGCGCTGCTCGGCTTCCAGCGTCGGCTTCTTGGCCTTCAGCTCCTCGATGAAGCTGGTGACGTCGGATTTGTAGGGCTTCCAGAACAGCGGCATGGGCGCGGGCGGGCGAAAATGGGCAAGCTTGATTTTAGCCGGCGGTGACGGATGAACCCGGTCGAAACGGAACTCAAGTTCCAGGTTCCCGCGGCGGCACGTGCCGGGGTGCGGCGCGCGGTCGCGACCGCCAGCGCGCGCACGCTGCGGCTGCAGGCGGTCTACGCCGACACCGCCGACGACCGCCTCGCCGCCGCCGGCCTGGCGCTGCGCCTGCGTCGCGAGGGCCGCGTCTGGGTGCAGACGCTGAAGGGCCGCGGTGACGGCCTGATGGCGCGCCCGGAGCACGAGGTCCGGCTGCCGGCGCAGCGCGGCACGCCGATGCTGGACCCGGCGCGCCACGCCGGCACGCCCGCCGGCGAGCGGCTCGCGGCGCTGCTCGCCGACGGCGCCGAGTTGCAGCCGCGCTACCGCACCGACATCCGCCGCCTGCAGCGCCGCGTGCGCAGCGGTGGCGCGACCGTCGAGCTGGCCTTCGACGAAGGCCGCATCCAGGCCGGCGATCGCTGGCTGCCGGTGTGCGAGATCGAGTTCGAGCTCGTCGCCGGGCCGCCGGCGGCGATGCTCGCGCTGGCCGAGCGCTGGGCGCTGCGCCATCGGCTGTGGCTGGACGTGCGGACCAAGTCCGAGCGCGGCCACCGGCTCGCGTGCGGTCTGGAGCGCGTGCCGGCGCTGAAGTCGGTGCCGTCCGCACTGACGAAGGACGAGCCGCCGGCGCAGGCCTTCGCCGCGATGGTCGCCGCCGCGCTCGGCCAGGCGCTGCCGAACGCGGCCGAACTGGCCGGCGGCAGCGGCGGCCCCGAGCATCTGCACCAGCTTCGCGTGGGCTTGCGCCGCCTGCGCACCGCGCTGCGCCTGTTCTCGCCCTGGAGCGCCGAGGCCGAGGCCGCGACGGCGCTCGAGCAGGCGCTGCGCGAGCCGTTCTCGCGCCTGGGCGCGAGGCGCGACGCCGACGTGCTGGCCGCCTGGCTGCTGCCCGCGCTGGCCGCCGCCGGCGCGCCGGCGCTGCATCTGGTACCGCCGGTGGCTGCGGCGGACCCGGCCGAGGTGGTGCGCGACCCCCGGTTCGCGCAGCTGATGCTGCAGGCGATGCGCCTGGCCGGCGCCGCGCCGACGACCGAAGCGCCGCCGCTGCAGGCCGCGGCGCGGGCCGTGCTCAAGCGCGCGTGGCGGCGCGTGCGTGCCGACGCGGCGGCGTTCGCCACCGCCGGCGCCGACGCGCAGCACCGCACGCGCAAGCGGCTCAAGCGGCTGCGCTACGCGACCGAGTTCCTGCGCCCGCTGCTGCCGGCCAAGGCCGCCACGCGCGCGCTCGCGGCGATGCGCGAGGCGCTCGACGCGCTCGGCGCCTACACCGACGTGCTGGTCGCCGAACAGGCGCTTGGCGGACCGGCCGGCGACGACTCGCCCGGCGCCTGGTTCGCGCGTGGCTGGCTGGCCGCCGAGCGCGAGCGGCGGCTGGCGGCGGCGACGAAGTCGCTGCGGCGCTGGGCACGAACCCCGCGCGCCTGGCGCTGAGCGCGACGGCGCCGGCGGCGCGCAGCGCGGGGCGGCCTCAGCGCACGCGCAGGCCCGGCGTCGCGCCCGGGCCAGGGCTCCAGGACGTAGAGCCCCGGCTCGGCCTTCTCGTCGGCGTGGCTGGCAGCCAGCACCATGCCTTCGCTGACGCCGAACTTCATCTTGCGCGGCGCCAGGTTGGCGACCATCACCGTCAGCTTGCCGGCCAGCTGCTCCGGTGCGTAGGCGCTGGCGATGCCGCTGAAGACGTTGCGCGTCCTCCCTTCGCCGATGTCGAGCGTCAGGCGCAGCAGCTTGGTGCTGCCTTCGACGCGCTCGGCGGCGACGATCCGCGCGATGCGCAGGTCGACCTTCGCGAAGTCGTCGATGCCGATCTCGGCCGCGAGCGGTTCGCCGCCCGGGGCCGGCGCGGGCGGCGCGGCCGGCGCCTCGAACAGCGCGTCGAGCTGCTGGGCGTCGACGCGCTGCAGCAGGTGGCGGTACGCGCCGATCTGGTGGTGGCCGGCGTGGGCGAGCGCGCGCGCCGCATCGGCCCAGACCAGCGGCTCGATCTTCAGGAAGGCCTCGACCTCGGCGGCGAGCGCCGGCAGCACCGGCTTCAGGTACAGCGTGAGCAGGCGGAAGGCCTCGATGCAGACGCTGCAGACGTCGTGCAGCGCGGCGTCCATGCCCGGCGTCTTGGCCAGTTCCCAGGGCTTGTGCTGGTCGACGTATTCGTTGACGCGGTCGGCGAGCAGCATCACCTCGCGCAGCGCCTTGCCGAATTCGCGCTTCTCGTACAGCTCGTGTACCGCGGCGGCATGGCGCGCGCAGCCCGTCGAGCAGCACCCGGCCCTCGACGCCGAGGTCGGCCGACAGCCGGTTCGCGAAGCGCTTGCTCAGGAAGCCGGCGGCGCGGCTGGCGATGTTGACGTACTTGCCGACCAGGTCGGTGTTGACGCGGGCGACGAAGTCCTCGGGGGCGAAGTCCAGGTCCTCGACGCGCGCGTTGAGCTTGGCGGCGATGTAGTAGCGCAGCCACTCGGCGTTCAGGCCGAGTTCCAGGTAGCGCAGCGGGCTGATGCCGGTGCCGCGGCTCTTGCTCATCTTCTCGCCGCTGACGGTGAGGAGGCCGTGGACGAAGATCTGGTCGGGCATCTTGCGGCCGCTGAACTTCAGCATCGCCGGCCAGAACAGCGTGTGGAAGGTGACGATGTCCTTGCCGATGAAGTGGATCTGCTCGACGCCGGGGTCGGCCAGGTAGGCGTCGCATGTCGATGCCGCTCTTGTCGAACCAGTTCTTCAGCGACGCGAGGTAGCCGACCGGCGCGTCGAGCCAGACGTAGAAGTACTTGCCCGGCGCGTCGGGGATCTCGATGCCGAAGTAGGGCGCGTCGCGGCTGATGTCCCAGTCGCCCAGGCCGACCATGCCGCTGTCGTCGCGCGCGAACCATTCGCGCACCTTGTTCGCGACCTCGGGCTGCAGCCGTCCGTCCTGCGTCCAGCTCTCGAGGAACTCGACGCAGCGCGGGTCCGACAGCTTGAAGAAGAAGTGCTCGCTGCTCTTCAGCACCGGCGTCGCGCCCGACAGCGCCGAGTACGGGTTCTTCAGGTCGGTCGGCGCGTAGACCGCGCCGCAGACCTCGCAGTTGTCGCCGTACTGGTCCTTCGCACCGCATTTCGGGCATTCGCCCTTGATGAAGCGGTCGGGCAGGAACATGCCCTTGTCGGGGTCGAAGAACTGCTCGACCTGGCGCACCTCGATCAGCTCGTTCTTGCGCAGCGCGAGGTAGATCTCGCGCGCCAGCGCGTGGTTCTCGGGCGCGTCGGTCGAATGCCAGTTGTCGAACGCGATGTGGAAGCCGTCGAGGGTGCGGCTTGCGGCCGGCGGCGATGGCCGCGACGAACTGCTGCGGCGTCAGGCCGGCCTTCTCGGCCGCGATCATGATCGGCGCGCCGTGCGCGTCGTCGGCGCAGACGAAGTGCACCTCGGCGCCGCACATGCGCTGGAAACGAACCCAGATGTCGGCCTGGATGTATTCCATCACGTGGCCGATGTGGAACGGCCCGTTGGCGTAGGGCAGGGCGGTGGTGACGAAGAGCTTGCGCGGCATGGTGGCAAGATTCTAGGCGCCGCCCAGGGCGGCGCTGCGCGCGTGCCGGGCGCGGCCGGCGCAAGCCCCTCGTGTGCGCCGAGTTGACTAGGGACGCTAGACTTCGGCACCATTTTCCGGGGCGCCCATGTCGAATGCCATTACCGAGAGCGCGCTGCTCGAAGCGCTGAAGACCGTCGTCGATCCGAACACGGGACGCGATTTCGTCACCGGCCGGCAGCTGAAGAACCTGCGCCTCGACGGTGGCGACGTCGCCTTCGACGTCGAACTGGGCTACCCGGGCAAGAGCCAGGAGGCGGGGTTTCGCAAGGCGCTCGTCGCCGCCGCGCGCACGCTGCCCGGCATCGGCAACGTCAGCGTCAACATCACGACCAGGATCGTCTCGCACGCCGTCCAGCGCGGCGTGCAACTGCTGCCCAAGGTCAAGAACATCGTCGCCATCGCGTCCGGCAAAGGCGGCGTCGGCAAGAGCACGACGAGCGTCAACCTGGCGCTCGCGCTGGCCGCCGAAGGGGCCAGCGTCGGCCTGCTCGACGCCGACATCTACGGCCCCAGCCAGCCGATGATGATGGGCGTCTCAGGCCGCCCCGAGAGCAGCGACGGCCAGACGATGGAGCCGCTCGAGAACTTCGGCGTCCAGGTGATGTCGATCGGCTTCATGGTCGATGACGACCAGGCGATGATCTGGCGCGGACCGATGGCCACGCAGGCGCTCGAGCAGCTGCTGCGCCAGACCAACTGGCGCGACCTCGACTACCTGATCGTCGACATGCCGCCCGGCACCGGCGACATCCAGCTCACGCTGAGCCAGCGTGTGCCGCTCACCGGCGCGGTGATCGTCACGACGCCGCAGGACATCGCGCTGCTCGACGCGAAGAAGGGCCTGAAGATGTTCGAGAAGGTCGGCGTGCCGATCCTCGGCCTGGTCGAGAACATGGCGGTGCATGTCTGCTCGAAGTGCGGCCACGCCGAGCACATCTTCGGCGAGGGCGGCGGCCAGCGCATGGCGGCCGAATACGGCATCGACTACCTCGGCGGCCTGCCGCTGGCGATGTCGATCCGCGAGCAGGCCGACAGCGGCCGGCCGACCGTGGTCGCCGACCCCGACGGCGAGATCGCCGCCATCTACAAGACGATGGCGCGCGCGGTGGCGGTGAAGATCGCGCAGAAGGCGAAGGACTTTTCGGCCAAGTTCCCGACCATCACGGTCTCGAAAGGGACCTGAGATCGGCCGATCCGGCCCGCTCGCGGGCGCCCAACATCAGGAGATCATCATGTACGGATTCCACACCACGATAGCCGGCAGCTTCGACCAGGCGCTTCAGCGCGTCACCGACGCGCTGAAGCTCGAGGGCTTCGGCGTGCTGACCGACATCGACGTGAAGGCCACGATGAAGGCCAAGCTCGGTGCCGAGATGCGGTCTTACCGCATCCTGGGGGCGTGCAATCCCGCGCTGGCGCACCGCGCGCTGCAGGCCGAGCCCGACATCGGGCTGCTGCTGCCGTGCAACGTGGTGCTCAGCGAAGAAGCCGACGGCCGCGTCCGGGTCGGCTTCCTCGACCCGCAGGTGATGGTCCAGCTCGTCGACCGGCCCGAGGTGCGGGCCGTCTCCGACGACGCCCGCGCCCGGTTGCTGCGCGTGCGCGACAGCCTGAAAGGCCAGGCCTCCTAGGACTTCGTTGCGTCGCCCTTCATCGGGCAGGTGCTGATGCCGAACGGCAGATAGGCCGGGCAGAAGCGGAAGATGCCGGTGGCCAGCGGCACGATGCCGATCCAGCCCCAGGCACCGATGGTGCCGAGCAAGGTGGCGGCGATCAGTGCCAGCCCCAGGACGATGCGAAGAATGCGGTCGACGCTGCCGACGTTGGCCTTCATGGAAATCTCCTCGGTGTAAAGGGATTCGATAGTCGCCGGCCGCGGCTGCCGGCGGACTGATCTGGATCAGCCTCGCCGAAGGCGCCGTGACGCCGGCTCATGTTACGGGACCCGGCCGACGCCGAAGCTTGCCCGGCCGGTGCGGCGCTGGAGGCAGGCTCGGTGCTGGCCAAGCAGCCGCCGCGGAACCGGCTTCGCCGGGCCGCTGGCGGCGCCATGCGCCCGGTATGGCGCATGGCGCTCGGCCGCCACTCGCGAGCACGCAGGTGCTCGCTCGGCGCGGGCTCGCCCCCACGGGGGGAGGCGCCGAAGGCGCTTCGGGGGGGTCATGTCACCTGCGCCCACTCGGCGCAGCGACGCTCGAGCGTGCGGCGCGAGATGCCCAGCCTTTGGGCCGCCTGCGTCTTGTCGCCGCCGACCGATTCGAGCACGGCCAGGATGTGGCGCTTTTCCAGCGTCTGCAGGTCGGTGGCGTCGCCATCGTTGCCCGGCGCGGTGACGCTGCGGCCCAGGCTCTGGTAGAGCGCGGTCACGTTGAGCGCGCCGACGATCAGCGAGCGCTCGACCAGGTTGCGCAGCTCGCGCACGTTGCCCGGCCAGTCGTACTGCTCGAGAAAGCGCATCTCGTCGTCGCTGACCTCGATCGGCGCGACGCCCAGGCGCGGTGCCAGCGTGGCGATGAAATGCGCCACCAGCGCCGGGATGTCTTCCTTGTGCGCGCGCAGCGGCGGCAGCGTGATCTCGACCACCTGCAGCCGGTAGTACAGATCCTTGCGGAAGCGCCCGGCGGCGACGTCGTCGACGAGCGGGCGGTTCGTCGCCGCGACGATGCGCACGTCGACCGGGATCTCGCGTTCGCTGCCGACCGGCCGCACACGCCGGTCCTCGAGCACGCGCAGCAGCGCCGCCTGCAGCGGCAGCGGCAGCTCGCCGACCTCGTCGAGGAACAGCGTGCCGCCCTGCGCATAGACGAACAGCCCGTCGCGGCCGGGGCCGTGGCCGAACAGCTCGCTCTCGAGCTGGGCCGGCGAGGTGGTCGCGCAGTGCACCGGCACGAAGGCCGCGCCGGCGTGCGGGCTCAGCCGGTGCAGCGCGAGCGCGGCCAACTCCTTGCCGGTGCCGGACTCGCCGCTCAGCAGCACCGTGCTGTCGACCGCCGCCACCCGCTGCAGCGCCGCGCGCAGCCCCCTGATCGCGATCGAGTCGCCGACCAGCGCATCGGCCGGCGGCAGCCGCTGCGACAGCGAGCGGCGCAGCACCCAGTTCTCGCGCCGCAGCTGCGCGCGCTCGAGCGCGTGCTCGACGGCGCCGAGCGCCTGGGTCAGCCGGAAGGGTTTGAGCAGGAAGTCGCTCGCGCCGGCGCGCAGCGCCTCGATCGCGGTGTCCAGGTCGGCATACGCGGTGATCAGCACGACCTCGCAGCCGTTGCCCTGTGCGCGCAGCGCCTGCAGCAGCGCGATGCCGTTCTTGCCGGGCAGCGAGATGTCGAGGATCACGAGGTCGAAGCGGTGGCGCGCGAGCAGCGCCTCGGCCTCCTCGGCCGACGCCGCACAGAGCACCAGGCCCACGCGTGAGGTCAGCGCGCGCTCCAGGAAGTGACGCATGCCGGGTTCGTCGTCGACCACCAGCACCGCCGCGTGCGGCCAGTGCCGCGGCAGCAGGTCCGTGCCGGCGCCGCTCGGCGTGGCGGGGGCAGGGTCGTCGGGCCGGCGGGGGTGACTGGGCATGGCGTCGCGGTTCATTGTAGGGACGCGGGTTGCGACAAGTTGTCGCGCCGCTTGCGACAGTTTGCGCAGACCCGGCGTGGGTAGCACCGAATGGCCGCCGCCCCGGCGATGCGGTCTGATGCGCCCCCACGGGGATGCTCGCGGCGACCGTCCCAACCCACCAGGAGAAACGATGTCCTCAGTGCTCGCAAACGGAATGCCCGCGTCCGGCGGCGGCTGGCTGGACAAGGAGCGCACGGTCGCCGGCCCCGGCTTCAACCGCTGGCTGGTGCCGACCTGCGCGCTGGCGATCCACCTGTGCATCGGCATGGCCTACGGCTTCTCGGTGTTCTGGCTGCCGATGAGCAAGCTGCTGTCGGGCACCGACGCGACGCTGTGCGCGAACCAGGGCCTGATGGCCGAGCTGTTCACGACCCAGTGCAACTGGAGCGTGCCGGCGCTGAGCCTGACCTTCACGCTGTTCATCGTGATGCTCGGCGTCTCGGCGGCGCTGTGGGGCGGCTGGCTCGAGCACGCCGGCCCGCGCAAGGCCGGCTTCATCGCCGCGCTGTGCTGGGGCGGCGGCATGGTGCTCGGCGGCGTCGGCGTCGCGATGCACCAGCTCTGGCTGCTCTGGCTGGGCTGCGGCATCCTCGGCGGCGTCGGCCAGGGGCTGGGCTACATCACGCCGGTGTCGACGCTGATCAAGTGGTTCCCGGACCGGCGCGGCATGGCCACCGGTTTCGCGATCATGGGCTACGGCGGCGGCGCGATGATCGGCGCGCCGATTGCCGTCGCGTTGATGAGCCATTTCAAGACCGCCGCCGGCGTGCCCGGCGTCTCGACGACGCTGATGGTGATGGGCGTGCTCTATTTCGTCGTGATGTCGATCGGCGCCTTCGGCTTCCGCATCGCGCCGCAGGGCTGGCTGCCGGCCGGCTGGACGCCGCCGGCGAACGCCGCCAAGGCGATGATCACGAACCGCCACGTGCACCTGGACAAGGCCTGGAAGACGCCGCAGTTCTGGCTGATCTGGGCCGTGCTGTGCCTGAACGTGACGGCCGGCATCGGCGTCATCTCGATGGCCTCGCCGATGCTGCAGGAGGTGTTCGGCGGCGCGCTCATCGGCGCCGAGCCGGGCGCGGTGCTGACGGCGGCGCAGAAGGGCGCGATCGTCGCCGCCGCGGCCGGCCTGGTCGGGCTGATCAGCCTGTTCAACAGCCTCGGGCGCCTGTTCTGGGCCTCGGTGTCCGACCACATCGGGCGCAAGAACACCTACTACACCTTCTTCGTGCTCGGCATCGCGCTGTACTGCCTGATGCCGACGCTCGGCCACCACGGGCTGGCGGCGCTGTTCGTCGTCGTCGTCTGCGCGATCCTGACGATGTACGGCGGCGGCTTCGCCACCGTGCCGGCGTATCTGGCCGACATGTTCGGCACCCAGATGGTCGGCGCGATCCACGGCCGGCTGCTCACCGCCTGGTCGGTGGCCGGCGTGATCGGCCCGGTGCTGATCGCCAACATCCGCCAGACCCAGCTCGACGCCGGCCTGGCCAGCAACCTGGCCTACGACCGCACGCTGTACATCCTGGCCGGGCTGTTGCTGGTCGGCCTGATCTGCAACCTGCTCGTGCGCCCGGTCGACGACAAGCATTTCATGACCGAGGCCGAGCTGGCCGCCGAGCGCGGCAAGTCGCACGAAGCCACGACCGCCAGCATGGCCGCGGCCTCGACAGCCGCGCGCGGCTCGTTCGGCGTCGCCGGCGTGCTCGCCTGGTTGGCGGTGGGCGTGCCCTTCCTGACCGGCGTCTGGATCGCGATCGGCAAGGCGGCGGCGCTGTTCTGACTGCGCCGAGGCGGCGGTGGGCGCGGCGGCCTTGCTACGCGGCCTCGGCCTTCAGCCGCACGGTGAACAGCGCGCCACCGCCGTCGCGGTTGGCGGCCGTGATCGTGCCGCCGTAGCGCTCGACGATGCCGCGGCTGATCCACAGGCCCAGGCCGTTGCCGTCGGTCTTGCCCGTGACGAAGGGCTGGAAGAGCCGGACCAGCAGCTCGGCCGGCAGCCCCGGGCCGGTGTCGGCGACGATGATCTCGACCGCGTCGCCGGCGTCGCGCGTGGCCAGCGTCAGCGTGCCGCCGCCGGCCATCGCGTCGATCGCGTTGACGAGCAGGTTGACGATCACCTGCTGCAGTTCCTGCGGGTTGATCGCGACCCGGCGTTCGGCGTGCAGCTCGCGCTGGACGACGATCCGCGTCTGCGCGAGCAGGTGGCCGACGAGCACCAGGCAGTCCTCGACCACTTGCGCCGGCGCCAGGCTCTCGACGTAGCCGGCGAACTCGGTCGGGCGCGCGAACTGCAGCAGCTGGTTGACGATCAGCCGCATGCGCTGGATCTGCTCGTCGACCAGCCTGAGCTCGGGCGCCACGCTCGCCGCCACCTCGCGCGGCAGCAGCTCGCGCAGCAGGTCCATGTTGCCCTGGATCACCGCGATCGGGTTGTTCACCTCGTGCGCGATGCTCGCCGTCAACTGGCCGACGGTGGCCAGCTTCTCGCTGCGCACCAGCTGCGCCTGCGCACTCTCCAGTTGCGCGCTGCGCTCGGCGACCTTTGCATCGAGCTCGGCGTTCCAGCGCCGCAGCGCGCGCGTGTTCTTCGCGATCGTCTCGAGCAGGCTGTCCAGGTGGCCGGCGAGACGGCCGATCTCGTCGTCGCTGCCGACCGCGCCGACGCGCGCGTCGAGCGCGCCGCCCTGTACGCGGTGCATCGTCGACTCCATGCGCTCGAGCGGGCCGAAGATGGTGCGCGCCCAGCGCAGCGAGACGATCGCGGCGACCGTCATCACGGCGAAGAAGATCGCGCCGATGCTGGCCAGCGCCGCGTATTTGAGCAGCTGGAACGGCCGCTCGAGGAAGCCGACGTAGAGCATGCCGATGCGTCGGCCGGTGCTGTCGGCGAGCGGCTCGTAGGCCGAGACGTACCACTGGTCGACGACGAAGGCGCGGTCGAGCCAGGTGCCGCCGTGGCCGAGCACCGCGTCGCGCACGGTCCGCGAGACGCGCGTGCCGATCGCGCGCTGCTGCTGCTCGCTGCCGAACAGGCGCACGTTGGTGCTGATGCGCACGTCGTCGAGGAACAGCGTCGCGGTGCCGCGGCTGCCGTAGGGCAGCGAGCCCTCGGGGTAGACGATCTCGTTGATGTGGTCGATGAATGCGAGGTTGCGGTTCAGCAGCACGCCGCCCTGGACGAAGCCGATCAGCCGACCGCCCGCCGCGTGCACCGCGTGCGTCGACAGCAGCACCATCGCGCGGTCCTCGCGCTGGCGGGTGGTCGGCGCGGCGTTGCGCGTGGCCAGCAGCGGCACGTCGACGCGCGCGCGCGCATCGGCGCCGAGCAGGCCCTGCTGGTCCGGCGCCAGCACTTCGAGGCCGGTCCGGTCCGCGTCGGCGGCGGCGGCTGCGAAGGCGGGCGAGCCGCGGTCGTTGCGGCGCGCCGGGCCGCTGTCGGTGTACACCAGCGTGCCGTCGGCGCTGCGCAGGTTGATGAAGTCCAGCCGGTCCTGTGTCTTCAGTCGCTGCAGCAGCGTCACGAGGTCGGCCTGCGGATCGGCCAGCGCCAGGTGCAGCGCGTGCGAATCGGCGATCGCGCCGACGCTGGCGCCGACGCTGCCCTGGACGCGCTCGAAGTAGCCCTGGGCCACCGCGAGGTCGGCGCGCACCTTGGTGACGAGCAGGCGGTCGAAGGCCACGTTGCCCCACCACAGCAGCACGACGCCAAGCAGCGGCAGCACCACCACCAGCGGCAGCAGCACCATCGCCAGCAGCTTGTCGCGGATTCTCATCGGCGGTGTAGTCTAAGTGCGTGACGGCCATGGACGCCTTCCGAACCCCGGCCTCGCAATGCCGCCGCCGCCGCGGCCCCAGCCCATGAACACCCGCACCGTCATCCCGATCGCCGCCGAGGGCGCCGGCCGCCAGCGCAAGCGCCAGGCGCCGAAGGGCCGCCGCGTCGACGCCACCGCGCTGGCCGAGGTGCAGGCCTTGCTCGGCGCCGGCCCGCACCGGCGCGACCTGCTGATCGAGTACCTGCACCGCGTCAACGACCGCTACGGCCAGCTCGGCACACCGCATCTGGCGGCACTGGCGCAGGAACTGCGGCTGGCGCAGACCGAGGTCTACGAGGTCGCGAGCTTCTACCACCACTTCGACGTCGTGCGCGAGGACGCCGCCGGCCGCGTGCCGGCCCCGGCTGCGCTCACGGTGCGGGTTTGCGACGGCCTGCCCTGCGAGATGGCCGGCGCGCGCTCGCTGCTGGAACGGCTGCCCGCGTTGCTCGGTGCCGAGGTGCGCGTGGTCGCCGCGCCCTGCCTGGGCCGCTGCGAGCAGGCGCCGGCGGCGGTGGTGCACCAGCACCCGCTGGCGCAGGCCAGCGCCGAGGCCGTGCAGGCGGCAGTGCAGGCCGGCATGCGGCAGGCCGAACCGGCGCCGTACCTCGATCTCGACGCCTACCTCGCGCAAGGCGGCTACGCGCTGCTGCGCGACTGTGTCGAAGGCCGGCGCGACGTCGAGAGCGTGATCAAGACGATGGACGACGCGGGACTGCGCGGCCTGGGCGGCGCGGGCTTTCCGGCCGGCCGCAAGTGGCGCCTCGTGCGCGCCGAGGCCGGGCCGCGACTGATGGCGGTGAACATCGACGAAGGCGAGCCCGGCACCTTCAAGGACCGCTGGCTGCTCGAACGCGACCCGCACCGTTTCATCGAAGGCATGCTGATCGCCGCCTGGGCGGTGGGTGTCGAGACGATCTACGTCTACCTGCGCGACGAATACCACGGCGGCCGCACGCTGCTCGAGGCCGAGCTGGCCAGGCTGCGCGCCGCACCGCCGATCGCCGCGATGCCGACGATCGAGCTGCGCCGCGGCGCCGGCGCCTACATCTGCGGAGAAGAGTCGGCGATGATCGAATCGATCGAAGGCAAGCGCGGCCTGCCGCGGCTGCGCCCGCCGTACGTGGCGCAGGTCGGCCTGTTCGGGCGGCCGACGCTGGAGCACAACTTCGAGACGCTGTACTGGGTGCGCGAGCTGCTCGAGAAGGGCGGCGCGTGGTTCGCCGCGCAGGGCCGGCACGGACGCAAGGGCTGGCGCCGCTTCTCGGTCTCGGGCCGGGTGCGCGAGCCGGGCGTCAAGCTCGCGCCGGCCGGCATCACGCTGCGCGAGCTGGTCGACGAACACTGCGGCGGCATGCTGCCGGGCCACGCGCTCTACGCCTACCTGCCCGGCGGCGCGTCGGGCGGCATCCTGCCGGCGCGGCTGGCCGACGTGCCGCTGGACTTCGACACGCTGCAGCCGCACGGCTGCTTCATCGGCTCGGCGGCGGTGATCGTGCTCTCGCAGCAGGACCGCGCGGTCGACGCCGCGCGCAACCTGATGCGCTTCTTCGAGCACGAGAGCTGCGGCCAGTGCACGCCGTGCCGCGCCGGCACCGCGAAGATGCGCGCGCTGATCGAGCCGCCGGTCTGGGACCAGCCGCTGCTGGCCGAGCTGTCGCAGGTGATGCGCGACGCGTCGATCTGCGGCCTGGGCCAGGCGGCGCCGAACCCGGTGGACTGCGTGGTCCGGTACTTCCCCGAGGAGCTGGAGCCGCGATGAGCGAGATCACCTTTGTGCTCGACGGCCGCGAAGTGCGCGGCCGCACGGACGAGACGATCCTGGCCATCGCCGACCGCGAAGGCGTGGCCATCCCGCGCCTGTGCGCGATGGACGGCCTCGCGCCGGCGGGCAACTGCCGCTCGTGCATGGTCGAGGTCGACGGCGAGCGCGTGCTCGCCGCTTCCTGCTGCCGCCACCCGCAGCAAGGCATGAAGGTTCAGAGTGCCAGCGAGCGCGCGCGCAAGGCGCAGCAGATGGTGCTGGAGCTGCTCCAGTCCGACCTGCCCGAGACGCCGTACACGCGCCACAACGAGGTCGACGACTGGGCCGAGCGCCTCGGCCTGGGCAAGCCGCGCTTCGCGCCGCGGCCGGCGGTGGCGGCCGACCTCAGCCATGCCGGCATCGCGGTGAACCTGGACGCCTGCATCCAGTGCACGCGCTGCCTGCGCGCCTGCCGCGACGCGCAGGGCAACGACGTCATCGGCCTGGCCTTGCGCGGCAGCCACGCGAAGATCGTCTTCGACATGGACGACGCGATGGGCGCGTCGACCTGCGTCGCCTGCGGCGAATGCGTGCAGGCCTGCCCGACCGGCGCGCTCGCGCCGGCGCAGGGCGCGGCGCTGGCGGTGCCCGACCGCAGCGTCGAGTCGCTCTGCCCGTACTGCGGCGTCGGCTGCCAGCTGACCTACCACGTCAAGGACGAACAGATCCTCTTCGTCGAAGGCCGCGACGGCCCGGCCAACCACGGCCGGCTGTGCGTGAAGGGCCGCTACGGCTACGACTACGTGCGCCACCCGCAGCGGCTGACGGTGCCGTTGATCCGCCGCGAAGGTTTCGCCAAGAACGCCGACGGGGTTGCGGACATGAGCGCCGACGAGAGCCGCCTGGCCTTCCGCGAAGCGAGCTGGGACGAGGCGCTGGCGCTGGCCGGCGGCAGCCTGCGCCGGCTTCGCGACGAGCAGGGCTCCCAGGCGCTGGCCGGCTTCGGTTCGGCCAAGGGCAGCAACGAGGAGGCCTACCTGTTCCAGAAGCTGGTGCGGCTGGGCTTCGGCAGCAACAACGTCGACCACTGCACGCGGCTGTGCCATGCGTCCAGCGTCGCGGCGCTGCTGGAAGGCATCGGCTCGGGCGCGGTCAGCAACCCGGTGATGGACGTGCTGAAGGCCGAGGTCGTGATCGTCATCGGCGCGAACCCGGCCGTGAACCACCCCGTCGCCGCGACCTGGATCAAGAACGCGGTCGAACAGGGCACCCGGCTGATCGTGATGGATCCGCGCAAGAGCGACCTCGTGCGCATCGCACACCGCTACCTGCCGTTCAAGCCGGACACCGATGTCGCGCTGCTCAACGCGATGATGCACGTCATCGTCGACGAAGGCCTGGTCGATGCCGCGTTCATCGAGCAGCGCACCGAGGGCTATGCAGCGCTGGTGCAGAACGTCCAGGGCTACGGCCCGGAGGCCATGGCGCCGATTTGCGGCATCCCGGCCGAGACGATCCGCGAGGTCGCGCGCCTGTACGCGACGAGCAAGGGCTCGATGATCCTCTGGGGCATGGGCATCAGCCAGCACGTGCACGGCACCGACAACGCGCGCTGCCTGATCGCGCTGGCGCTGATGACGGGCCAGATCGGCCGCCCCGGCACCGGGCTGCACCCGCTGCGCGGCCAGAACAACGTGCAGGGGGCGTCGGATGCCGGGCTGATCCCGATGATGTACCCCGACTACCAGCGCGTGGACGACGCCGCGGTCCAGGCGGCTTTCGCCGCCGCCTGGGGCGTGCCGGTGGCGCAACTCGACGCCAAGCCGGGGCTCACGGTGGTCGAGGTGATGCGCGCGATCGAGGCCGGCCAGGTGCGCGGCATGGTCATCATGGGCGAGAACCCGGCGATGAGCGACCCCGACGCCGAGCATGCGCGCCATGCGCTGGCCAAGCTGGAGATGCTGGTCGTGCAGGACCTGTTCCTGACCGAGACCGCGGCGTTGGCCGACGTGGTGCTGCCGGCCTCGGCTTTCGCCGAGAAGACCGGCAGCTTCACCAACACCGACCGCGCCGTGCAGCTCGGGCGCCAGGTGCTGGCGCCGCCGGGCGACGCGCGGCTGGACTTGTGGATCCTGATCGAGCTGGCGCGCCAGCTCGGGCTGGACTGGTCGCATTACGGCCCGGTCGAGGGTGACGGAGAGGCCGCGGTGGCCAAGGTGTTCGACGAGATGCGCCACACGATGCCCAGCATCGCCGGCATCACCTGGGACCGGTTGCAGGCCCAGCACGCAGTGACCTATCCCTGCCATGCCGAAGGCGACCCGGGCGAGCCGGTCGTCTTCACCGACCATTTCCCGACCGCCAGCGGCAAGGCGCGCTTCGTGCCGGCCGACATCATCCCCGCCGACGAACGGCCCGACGCCGACTACCCGATGGTGTTGATCACCGGCCGCCAGCTCGAGCACTGGCACACCGGCAGCATGACGCGCCGCTCGGGCGTGCTCGACGCGATCGAGCCGGACCCGGTGGCGATGCTGCATCCGCTGGACCTGGCGGCGATGGGTCTGCAGCCGGGCGAGCCGGTGACGCTGAGCTCGCGCCGCGGCAGCGTGACGCTGTACGCGCGCGCCGACGACGCGTCGCCGCGCGGCACGGTGTTCGTCGCCTTCTGCTGGTACGAGGCGGCGATCAACAAGCTCACCAACCCGGCGCTGGATCCGGTGGCGAAGATCCCCGAATTCAAGTACTGCGCGGTGCGCGCGGTCGCGGGCGGGATCGTGGCGCGCGAAGCGGTCGGGGCTTGAACCGCCGGCCTACGGTGCCGGAAACGCCTCGGTCAGCGGCATCACCGAACCCGGCTCGGTCGCTTCGTAACCGGGCAGCCGATTCACGGCCTCGCGGAACGCGGGGTCCCGCAGCGCCGCGAGCATCGGCTGCATCGCGGGCGCGTCCACCAGTCGATGGTGGCAGAGCAGGAAGTAGCGCTCGCTGGCCACCGGCATGAAGTCGAGCCGGAACTGGCGCGCCGCGGTCTCCACGCCGAAGCCCACGTCGGCCATGCCGCTGGCCACGTACGCCGCCACCGCCGCATGCGTGAATTCGCCTTGCTCGAAGCCGCTGATGCGGTCGCAGGCGATGCCTTGCAGGCGCAGCATCGCCTCGAGCAGGAAACGGGTCCCCGAGTCGGCCTGGCGGTTGATGAAGCGCACCTCCGGGCGCACCAGGTCCGCGAGCTCGTAGATCTTCTTCGGGTTGCCGGCAGCCACCATCAGCCCCTGGCGCCGCCGCGCGATGTCGATGAGCACCAGATCGTCGGCGTCGAGCCAGCGCGCGTAATGCGCCAGCGCCGCGTCCTGGACCGGCCCGAGCGGGATGTGAAAGCCCGCCAGATCGCAGGCGCCGTCGCGCAGCGCGGCGGCGGCCGCGGTGCTGCTGGCGTAGCGGTGCTCGATGCGCATCCCGTCGCGCACCACGGTCTCGATGAGCTTCTCGATCGCGAAGCCGTGGCTGGCGTGCAGGCGCAGCACCGGCGACTCGCTGACGATGAGCTGGCCGATTTCGGCCGCCAGTTCGGAGGCCAGCGAATCGAGCACCGGCTTCAGCCGTGCCGCAATGCGGTGGTCGGCCCAGACCAGCTTCTCGCCCAGGACCGTGAGCGTCGAACCCTTGCCGCGCTCCATGTGCAGCAGCATCGCGCCGAAATGGGCTTCGCCCTGGCGCACGAGGTCCCAGGCGTGCCGGTACGACAGGCCGAGCTTCTGGCAGGCGGCGAGCAGGCTGCCCTGGGCGTGCACCTGCACCAGCAGGTCGATCAGGCGTGACGGCAGGGGCGGGCCGTCGGGGTCCTGGATGGTCCAGGTCGGCTTGATCGAGATCCGCTTCATCAGGGTCAACCTTTAGGTGCTCGACAGCACATGGCTGGCGATGTTCGTCTCATATTGCGGCGAACCGGCGAAACGCCCACGATGCGCTCCGCGAAGTCGAGGCCGCAAGTGTCCGCGATCAGCCGTTCCGACGCAGCAGGAGACAAGATGACCGGCCCCTCCCTTCATGCCGAACGCCACGCCGCGCTCGGAACGCAAGTTGCCGCGCAGGTCGCCGCGCTGATCGCGCAGCATCGCGCCCGGCCCGGGCCGCTGCTGCCGCTGCTGCACGCGATCCAGGACGCGCTGGGCTGCATCCCGGCCGAGGCGGTGCCGGCGATCGCCCAGGGTTTGAACCTGTCGCGTGCCGAAGTCCACGGCGTCGTGAGTTATTACCACCATTTCCGCAGCACGCCCCCCGGGCGCCACGTCGTGCAGGTGTGCCGCGCCGAGGCCTGCCAGGCCTGCGGCGCCGACGAACTGTTCGCCCAGGCCGAGGCGCTGCTCGGCTGTGCGGCGCACGAGACGCGTGCCGACGGCGCGGTCACGCTCGAGCCGGTCTACTGCCTGGGGCTGTGCGCGATGTCGCCGGCGGTGATGGTCGACGACCGCCTGCACGGGCGCGTCACGCCGCAGACGCTGGCGCGGCTGGCCGCGCAGCTGGAGGTGGCTGAATGAGTGCCGTGCGCGTCTACGTGCCGCGCGACGCCGCCGCGCTCGCCGTCGGTGCCGACGAGGTCGCGGCGGCGCTGGCGGCTGAATGCGCGCGCCGGGGCCAGGCGGTGGAGATCGTTCGCAACGGCTCGCGCGGGATGTTCTGGCTCGAGCCGCTGGTCGAGGTCGCGACGCCGCAGGGCCGCGTCGCCTACGGGCCGGTGGCGCCCGAGGACGTGCCGACGCTGCTCGACGCCGGCCTGCTGCAAGGCGCCGCGCACCCGCTCGGCCACGGCCCGACCGACGCGATGCCCTACCTCGCGCGCCAGGAGCGCCTGACGTTCGGCCGCATGGGCGTGACCGATCCGCTGTCGCTCGCCGACTACGAAGCGCACGAGGGCTGGGCCGGCCTGCAGCGCGCGCTCGGGCTGGACGGCGCCGCGGTCGTGCAGCAGGTGCTCGACGCCGGGCTGCGCGGGCGCGGTGGCGCGGCATTCCCCGCCGGCATCAAGTGGCGCACCGTCGCGCAGACCGCGGCGGCGCAGAAGTACGTGGTCTGCAATGCCGACGAGGGCGACTCCGGCACCTTCTCCGATCGGATGACGATGGAGGGCGACCCGTACATGCTGATCGAGGGCATGACGATCGCCGCGCTGGCCACCGGCGCGACGCAAGGCTATGTCTACGTCCGCTCCGAGTACCCGCATGCGATCGAGGCGCTGAACGAGGCCATCGCGCGCGCCACGGCGGCGGGCATCCTCGGCGCCAGCGTGCTCGGCAGCGGCCGCGCCTTCCACCTCGAAGTGCGCAAGGCGGCCGGCTCCTATGTGTGCGGCGAAGAGACCGCGATGCTCGAGAGCCTGGAGGGCCGGCGCGGCATCGTGCGCGCGAAGCCGCCGCTGCCCGCGATCGAGGGCCTGTTCGGCCAGCCGACGGTGATCAACAACGTCATCACCTTCGCCAGCGTGCCGCTGATCCTGGCCCGTGGCGCGGCCTTTTATCGCGACTACGGCATGGGCCGCTCGCGCGGCACGCTGCCGTTCCAGCTTGCCGGGAACATCAAGCACGGCGGCCTGGTCGAGAAGGCCTTCGGCATCACGCTGCGCGAGCTGCTTTACGACTTCGGCGGCGGCAGCGCGAGCGGCCGGCCGATCAAGGCGGTGCAGGTCGGCGGGCCGCTGGGCGCCTACGTGCCCGAATCGCAGTGGGACGTGCCGCTGGACTACGAGGCCTATGCCGCGATGGGGGCGGTGGTCGGCCATGGCGGCATCGTCGTCCACGACGACCGCGCCGACATGGCCCGGCTGGCCCGCTACGCGATGGAGTTCTGCGCGATCGAGAGCTGCGGCAAGTGCACGCCCTGCCGCATCGGGTCGACGCGCGGCGTCGAGGTGATCGACCGCATCTCGGCGAACCAGAACCGGACGCAGCAGGTGCATCTCCTGCGCGACCTGTGCGACACCATGCTCCACGGCAGCCTGTGCGCGATGGGCGGCATGACGCCTTATCCGGTGCTGTCGGCACTGAACCATTACCCCGAAGACTTCGGCATCGCGGCGCCCGACCAGCGCGCCGCCTGAGGAACTCCAGACCATGTTGCAACACCTCAAGCTCGAGATCGACCACGGCACGCCGGCGCGCACGTCGGCCGAGACCGTCACGCTGTCGATCGACGGCTACGGCGTCACCGTGCCCAAGGGCACGTCGCTGATGCGCGCGGCGGTGGACGCCGGCATCCAGGTGCCCAAGCTCTGCGCCACCGACAGCCTGGAGCCCTTCGGTTCGTGCCGGCTGTGCCTGGTCGAGATCGAGGGCCGCAAGGGCTACCCGGCCTCGTGCACGACGCCGGCCGAGAACGGCATGGTCGTGCACACGCAGACGGGCAAGTTGCAGGAGCTGCGCAAGGGCGTGATGGAGCTGTACATCAGCGACCACCCGCTGGACTGCCTGACCTGCAGCGCCAACGGCAACTGCGAGCTGCAGGACATGGCCGGCGTCACCGGCCTGCGCAACGTGCGCTACGGCGTCGGCGGGGCTGCGGTCGATGGCGTCTCCGGGGCGCACCACCTGCAGTCGAAGAAGGACGAGTCGAATCCCTACTTCAGCTACGACCCGAGCAAGTGCATCGTCTGCAACCGCTGCGTGCGCGCTTGCGAGGAGACCCAGGGCACCTTCGCGCTGACGATTCAAGGCCGGGGCTTCGCGAGCCGCGTCTCGCCGGGCCAGGACCAGCCCTTCATGGACAGCGAATGCGTGAGTTGCGGCGCCTGCGTCGAGGCCTGCCCGACCGCCACGCTGCAGGAGAAGAGCGTCATCGAACTCGGCCAGCCCGAGCACAGCGCGATCACCACCTGCGCCTACTGCGGCGTGGGCTGCGGCTTCAAGGCCGAGATGAAGGGCAACACGGTGGTGCGCATGGTGCCGTGGAAGGACGGCCAGGCCAACGAAGGCCATTCCTGCGTGAAGGGCCGCTTCGCCTGGGGCTATGCGACGCACCAGGACCGCATCACCAAGCCGATGATCCGGCGCAAGATCAGCGACCCGTGGCGCGAGGTGAGCTGGGACGAGGCGATTCAATACGCCGCGTCCGAGTTCAAGCGCATCCAGGCCGAGCACGGCAAGGATTCGGTGGGCGGCATCACCTCCAGCCGCTGCACGAACGAGGAGACCTACCTCGTGCAGAAGCTGATCCGCGCCGCCTTCGGCACGAACAACGTCGACACCTGCGCGCGCGTGTGCCACTCGCCCACCGGCTACGGCATGGGCCAGACCTACGGCACCTCGGCCGGCACGCAGACCTTCAAGTCGGTGGAGCAGGCCGACGTGATCCTGGTCATCGGCGCCAACCCCACCGACGCCCACCCGGTGTTCGCCTCGCGCATGAAGAGGCGGCTGCGCGACGGGGCCAAGCTGGTCGTCGTCGATCCGCGGCGCATCGAGCTCGTCAGCGCGCCGCACGTCCGCGCCGAGCATCATCTCGCGCTCAAGCCCGGCACCAACGTCGCGGTCATCACCGCGATGGCGCATGTGGTGGTCGCCGAAGGACTGGTCGACGAGGCCTACGTCGCCGAGCGCTGCGACACGAAGAGCTTCAACGACTGGCGCGAATTCGTCGCCCGGCCCGAGAACTCGCCCGAAGCCTTCGAGGCCGCCACCGGCGTGCCGGCGGCCGAGCTGCGCGCGGCCGCCCGGCTGTACGCCGCCGGTCCGAACTCGGCCATCTACTACGGCCTGGGCGTGACCGAGCACGCGCAGGGCTCGACGATGGTGATCGGCATCGCCAACCTCGCGATGGCCTGCGGCATGGTCGGGCGCGAGGGCGTGGGCGTGAACCCGCTGCGGGGGCAGAACAACGTGCAGGGCAGCTGCGACATGGGCAGCTTTCCGCACGAGCTGCCGGGCTACCGACATGTGTCGGACACCACCGTGCGCTCGCAGTTCGAGGCCGCCTGGGGCGTGGAGCTCAGCCCCGAGCCGGGGCTGCGCATCCCGAACATGTTCGACGCCGCGCTGGCCGGCAGCTTCAAGGGCCTGTACTGCCAGGGCGAGGACATCGTGCAGTCCGACCCCGACACCCGGCACGTGGCCTCGGCGCTGGAGGCGATGGAATGCATCGTGGTGCAGGACATCTTCCTCAACGAGACCGCGAAGTACGCCCACGTGCTGCTGCCCGGCAGCTCGTTCCTGGAGAAGGACGGCACTTTCACCAACGCCGAACGCCGCATCTCGCGCGTGCGCCAGGTGATGCCGCCGCTGGCCGGGCTGGCCGACTGGGAGGTGACGGTCAAGCTCGCCAACGCGCTGGGCTACCCGATGCGCTACACGCACCCGGCGCAGATCATGGAAGAGATCGCGGCCTTGACGCCGAGCTTCGCCGGCGTCAGCTTCGAGAAGATCGACCGCCTGGGCAGCGTCCAGTGGCCGTGCAACGAGAACACCGCCGAGGCCGGCACCGCGACCATGCACGAGCACCGCTTCGTGCGCGGCAAGGGCCGCTTCTTCAACACCCAGTACGTGGCCACCGAAGAGAAGATCACGCGCAAGTACCCGCTGCTGCTGACCACCGGGCGCATCCTCTCGCAGTACAACGTGGGCGCGCAGACCCGGCGCACGCCGAACAACCAGTGGCACGACGAGGACCGGCTCGAGATCCACCCGCACGACGCCGAGGAGCGCGGCATCCGCCACGGCGACTGGGTCGGCATCGCCAGCCGCGCCGGCCAGACCGTGCTGCGCGCCGAGCTCAGCGAGCGCATGCAGCCCGGCGTCGTCTACACGACCTTCCACTTCCCCGAGAGCGGCGCCAACGTCATCACCACCGACAGCTCGGACTGGGCCACCAACTGCCCCGAATACAAGGTGACCGCGGTCCAGGTGACCAAGGTGATGCAGCCGTCGGAGTGGCAGCGCGACTACGAACGCTTCAACCGCGAGCAGCTCGAGCTGCTGGCCCAGGGGCGCAACGGCGTGAAAGCGACCGAGGGCGCAGGCTCGTGAAGCCGCTGGACGCGCCCCTGGTCCCCGACGGCGTGCGCGTCGCGCAGGTGCTCGCCTGGCGCGGCGCGCAGGCGCACGAACAGCCCGACTGGCTGGCCGAGGAAGTGCCGGTGGCGCTGGTGTTCAACGGCGTCTCGCATGCGGTGATGCTGGCCAGCCCGGCCGACCTGGAGGACTTCGCGCTCGGCTTCGCGCTCACCGAAGGCCTGCTCGCGCGGCCGGACGAGCTGTATTCGGTGGACCTGCACCCCGTCGAGCAAGGCATCGAGCTGCATCTGGACGTGGCCTCGGCCTGTGCCTGGCGCCTGAAGGCACGCCGCCGCACGCTGGCCGGCCGCACCGGCTGCGGCCTGTGCGGCACCGAGAGCCTGCAGCAGGTGCGCCGCGAACTGCCGCGCCTGCCGGCGCTGCGGCTGCGGCCGCAGGCGCTGTGCCGCGCCCAGCACGAGCTGCGCGCGTCGCAAACGGTGCAGCGGCTCACCGGCGCCGCCCATGCCGCCGCCTGGTGCGCGGCCGACGGGCAGGTGCGGCTGGTGCGTGAAGACATCGGCCGCCACAACGCGCTGGACAAGCTGGTCGGCGCGATGGTGCGCGCCGCGGTCGACCCCGCCGACGGCTTCATCGCGATCACCAGCCGCGCGAGCTTCGAGATGGTGCAGAAGACCGCGATGGCCGGCGTCGGCGCGCTGGCCGCCGTCTCGGCGCCGACCGCGCTGGCGGTGGAAACCGCCCAGACCTGCGGCCTGGCGCTGGCCGGCTTCGTGCGCGGCGACGACCTGGTTGCCTACACCTTTGCCGAACGACTGGGTCTCGCGGCCCGCACGCCACCGGAGCTGCTCGACCATGGACATTGACAACCTCGTGCACATGGCCAACCGCATCGGCGAGTTCTTCCAGGCCTTCCCGGACCGCGATGAGGCGTCCCGCGAGATCACGCAACACCTGCGCAAGTTCTGGGAGCCGCGCATGCGCCGCGAGCTGCTGGCGCATCTGGACCGGACCGGCGGCGCCGGGCTGATGCCGATCGTGCTCGATGCGGTGCGCCAGCACCGGCAGTCTCTGGGCTGAGATCGCGGCCTTCGGCGGGGGCTCTCATACCGACTTGCGATCGATCGAATAGGAATGAGCGGCCGCTCGCGGCCTGATGCCGACGTTAGTTCTGCGTGTCGGCATGGGCGCGAGATCGGGCCGCCGGGGCGCGCTGCTCCGCTCATGTCCCCCGGAACGGGCTGCGCCCGTTCCTCCTCCTTTACTTCGCTCCACAGCGCGCCCCACCGGCCCGACCTTCGGGCAGCGGCTGTTCTCGTCCGTCGACCGCCACCAACGCCGGTGGCCGCGGGCGTGTGGTGGCCGCTGTAGCGAAGTAAAGGAGGAGACGACGGCCGGCAGGCCGTCGTCGGGGGACATGAGCGGAGGCGGCCACCCCGCGACCGCGGCATGCGCCCTTGACCGCACGCGGCTGTCGTGGACCTCTGTTCGGCGAACGGCCGCGAAGGGCCGCGAGCCGACACGTGGTCTTTCTCAACAAATGATCGCGAATTGGTATCAGGCCATGCTCACCTGATTTCGTCCGGCGCGCTGGCCCCGGTAGAGGGCTTCGTCCACGCGCACCGTCGCCGTCTCGGGTTCATCCTGGCGATCGGTCTGGCAGGCGCCAAGCGAACGGGTCACGTTCACCCTCCGTGCCGGCAGGTCCAGGGGCATGCGCGCCACGTGCAGCAGAACCTTGTCGCCGACATCGTGGCCAGGCAGCGCATCAGGATCACGGGCCCAGGGCCTGGACGAGGATCCGCGCGTCTACGGCTGCGCGGCGCTGGCTCGCGTGACCCCATAGATGTGCCAGACCGCAATGAACATCGCGGCGATCGCCGGGCCCACGACGAAGCCGTTGACGCCGAACACCGCCATGCCACCCAGTGTCGTGATCATCACCAGGTAGTCGGGCATGAGCGTGTCCTTGCCGACCAGGATCGGCCGCAGCAGGTTGTCGATCAGCCCGATCACGAGCAGCCCAAAGGCGATCAGCGCGACGCCCTTCCAGACGGCGCCGACGATGAAGAAGTAGATCGCGACCGGCAGCCACACCAGCGCAGCGCCGATGGCCGGCAGGAGCGAGAGGAAGGCCATCAACACGGCCCACAGCAGCGGGGCGCTGACCCCCAGGAACCAGAACGCGAGGCCCCCCAGTCCACCCTGGATCGCCGCCACCAGCAGATTGCCTTTGACCGTCGCGCGGATCACGGTGGCGAACTTGCCCACCAGTTCATGCTTGTCCTTGGGGTCCAGCGGGATCGCGCTTCGCACGGCCCACACGAGGAATTCACCGTCGCGGATCATGAAGAACGCGATGTACAAGGTGATGCACAGGTCGGCAACGAACTCGAACGTGTTCTGCCCGATGCCCACCGCACGCGTCGCAATCAACTGGCTGCCCTGCACGGTCGCCGCAGTCAGTCGCCGCTGAAGGGTGTCGAAGTTGGCCAGCTCGAACCGGTCGAGCACGGCCATCGTCCAGGCGGGCAGCGCGTCGAACAGCCGGTGGAAATAGAGCGCCGGATTCCACTCGCCGGACTGCAGCCGCTCGTAGACCAGCATCGCTTCGTGCGCCAGCGTGACGCTGACGATCGAGAACGGAACGACCACGATGACCACCGCGATCAGCAGCGTCAGCAGCGCTGCCAGCGTACGCCTGTGGCTTAGCCGGCGCAGCAGCCAGCGGTACAAGGGCGTGAACAGCAGTCCGATGATGCAGCCCCACAGGATCGTCCCGTAGAACGGCATCAGGATCCAGCCGAGCGCCAGCGAGACCGCGATCAGCAGCACCAGGAGTGCCCGGTTTTCCAGGGGGGCCGGCACGTTTTCGTCAGGCGGGAGCATGGCAGGACTCGCGGGCATGCCGGGACTGGCGCAGACATCGTAGCCGGCCCGCACCGTGGCTCGGGAACCGGCACTGCGGCCAGAGGGTCGACGAGCCGGGCGGCCATGCCGACCCGCACCGCCGTCAGGCGCGCGCCAGTTCCAGCGTCAGGCGGTTGCGGCCATCCACTCGCTCGTAGCGGCACCCGCTTGCCGTCTTGCGCGTGAGCATCAGGCCCAGGCCGCCGGGCTGGGCCTCGGACAGCGACCGGGGCCTCGCCGGGGGCGGTGCCTGCAGCGGGTCGAAGGCCACGCCGTCGTCCTCGAAGCGCAGCGTGAGAACCTCTGGTTCGAGCCGCAGTGTCAACTCGATCGCATGCTCGCCGCCGGCCGGAAACGCATGTGAGATGAGGTTCATCAGCGTCTCTTCGAGAACCAACTCGAGCCTGTACACGGCTCGAGCAGAGAGCCCGTGGCCGGCGACGAAGTCCAGCACCGCAAGGCGCGCGGGTTCCAGCGCGGCCTTGTCGTTGGACAGGCTCAGCGCCAGGCTCGGCAGTGCGCCACTAGCGGGCAAGCTCGGCAAGCGCGTCGTCCTCGATCGCGACGATGGGGATGATCTGCTCCAGTGCCGCGTCGTCGAACACTTCTTGCACGAGCTCGGTGGCACCGAAGAGAACCATCTTGTGCCCCTTCTGGTCCAGCGCGCGGGCTGTCGAGATGAGCAGGCGGATGCCCATCGACGCCACGAACTCGACCCCCGACAGATCGACGATCGCGTGACGGCGTTGCGCGACGATGGATGCCGTGAAGCGCACACCGATGCGGTCGGCGCCAGGGGCGTCCAGCCTGCCGTCGAGGCGCACGCAGGTCACCGGGCCGGCGAGTTCTGTGACGGACATTTCCATGGGCGCATTCTCCGAGTGATCGACCGGTGGCCCGACGGCGCTCGTTCATCAAGCACCCACCCGGACCGCTGGAAATGCTATGACGATCAGATCACAGGATTGTGACAACACGAGGTCAAGTCGCGGTCTGACGCTTGACGAGAACGATCGTGATGTCGTCCTCCTGCGGTGCGCCGCGGGCGTGCGCCTTGACGGCGGTCATCAGCCGCTCGGTGAGCGCGGCTGCCGAGTCGCCGCGGCCGTCACGCAACACTTGCTCGACACGCTCGCGGCCGAACTGCGCGCCGGCTGACGTCGGCGTATTCGTAAATGCCATCCGACAGCAGCACCAGCCAATCGCCAGGCTCCAGTTCCAGTTCGACCGCCGGTCGCAGGCTTCGCACCGGCATGGCGCCCATCGGGAAGCTGGTCGCCCGGTAGGTCGCGCAACGGTCTTCGGCGGCGATGAAGTGCAGGATCGGGCCTTGCCCGCCGCTGAGAAAACGCAGTCGGTGCGTCGTGACGTCGAGCAGGCCGATGAACGCAGTCACGAAGCGGCCGTCGGCCATGGTCAGCGCCAACTGATCGTTGACTTCGCGAAACGCGGTCTCCAGATTCGGCCCCGAGGCGGAAGGCCATGCGCAGCATGGCGTGCATCTGGGTTACCGACAGCGCAGGCGCTATGCCGTGGCCGGTGGCATCGCCGAGCACGACGAGCAGGCCCTGCGCGATCTGCGCGAGGTCATAGGTGTCGCCGCCGGTCAGCGAGGCGGGCAGGAAGGCGGCATGCATGTCGTAGCCCGCCAGCACCGGCATCGTCGCCGGCAAGGTGCTGCGCTGTACGGCGCTGGCCAATTCCAGTTCCTGGCGCATCAACTCGCCGGCTATCAAGCCCTGGGTCATGCGCACACGCGACAGCGCCACCGCGCATTGCGCGGCGAGCGCCTCGGCCAATGCCTGGTCGCCAGCGTCGAAGACACCGTTGCTGCTTGTTGAGCAACTGCATCACGCCGACCAGCGTGCCCAGGTGATCGATCAGCGGCAACGTCAGACAGCAACGCGTGTGGAAGCCCGAACGGCGGTCGACCTCGGCATTGAAGCGCGGGTCGCGCATAGCAGTCGGGCACGTTGATCGGCAGGCGGTCGCGTGCACAGCTGCCCACCAGTCCGCTGCCGACCGGCACGCGAACCTGCGGGAGGTCGCTGGCGACCTCGATGTACAGCTCTTCGGAGCCGGCATCGAGCAGCCAGACCGAGGTCCTTTGCGGCGCGCATCACCGCGCACGCGGCGGCCGCCACCTCGGCGAGCATCGCGTGCAGTTCGAATGGCGCGGCCAGCGCCCGCGTCACCGCGAGGATCGTCTCGAAGTCTCGCGAGGACAAGCGCGCTAGGACGCCGGAATCTTCCATGGAGCATCCATACAAAGTGGCAGGGGCTGGATGTTGGCGGCGGCGTCGAAGCGACCCGGCGACAGCCCCTGCCAATCCTTGGCCGTCGCAGCAGCGGTTCAGGTGTCGCCGGACGCTGTCTCGAACGCCTCCCGCGACTGCGGCGCGATCAAGACCTCTCGGCTGCGCGACGCGGCCAGCGGAGAGCCGCTCCGGGCGCCTGACGTGGCGACGGGCGACCGTTCCGAGCGACACGGGACGGGCCGAGCGCAAGCGTGTCTGCGTCGCATCCTCCTGCTCGTCGGCACGTCGCGCCAGCATCCCTTGCAGTGCGGACCTTGGAATCGTATAAACGGTTTATATCGGAATAAAGATGATCCGCGATGTCGAGCGAGGATACCGGCAGACCAGCCTCCAAGACGCGCACGTCCGGCGGCCAGCAGGGCACGACAGCGCCAGCAGCCGTCGATGCCGCGCCGCTCCCGCCCATGACGAGCAGGACTTCGGAGCCCGCGCCGCCCGAGGTCCGCAGGGGCCCCGCCACGAAGGCAGCGGCACCGGCGAAGGTCCGAATGCCCGCCGATGCGTCGAAGCATCCGGCAGACGGCAAGGCCACAAAGCAGTCGCCCAAGTTGCGCCCGCAGCTGGTGCGCGACAGCTTCACGATGCCCGAAGCCGACTTTGCCGTCATTGCAACGCTCAAGTCGCAGGGCGCTCGGTGCGCAGCGCGCGGCGAAGAAGAGCGAGTTGCTTCGCGCCGGCCTTCGCGTGCTGGCGGCGTTGGACCGCAAGGCACTGGTCGCGGCGCTCGACAAGCTCGAGACGGTGAAGACCGGCCGGCCCAAGAAGGGCCACTGACGCGGCCGGAGGCCTCGGCCCACCGCGCTCTCGGCGCACTTCAGCCCCTTCGGATGACGGCTCGATGGCGACCGCGACCCTGACCTGGTGGTCGTTCCTGTGCGCGGTGAGCATGCTCAACGTGCTCGGCTGGGTGCCTCGGTCGCAGTGCTTCGCCGTCGCCAGACCCTGTTTCACCCCGAGACCTGGGCTTCGATGCGGCTGCAGATGCTGCTGTCGGCGGGCTACGTTCTCGGCTGTGCGTACCGCTCGGTGTTTCCGGTCTACGACGTGCAGCGCCTGTGTCTGGTCGACTCGTGGCTTTCCAGCGTGATCGTCGGACGTTCGGTCGCGACGTTCGCCGAGTTGTGCTTCGCCGCTCAATGGGCTCTGCTGCTGCGAGGCGTTGCGCAGGCCACGGGCAGCCCCGTCGGGCTGAAGGTGTCCCGGATGGTCGTGCCGATGATCGCGGTGGCCGAGCTGTGTTCGTGGTACGCAGTCCTGACCACATCCAACATCGGCCACGTGTTCGAGGAGTCGATTTGGGGCTTGTGCGCCGCACTGCTCGTCGCGAGCCTTGCATTCGTCTGGCCACGCTGCAGGCGCGAGGTGCGGCCGATGTTGGCCGCCGGCTGCGCCATCGGCCTGGGCTACGTGGTCTACATGTTCGAGGTCGACGTGCCGATGTACTGGGCACGCTGGGTCTTCGACGTGGACCATGGGCACCAGTTCCTCAGCATCGCGCAGGGCCTGGTCGACGCATCCGCAAGATGGGTCGTCTCGCCCCGCTGGGCGGACTGGAAGACCGAGGTCGTCTGGATGTCGCTGTACTTCAGCGTGGCCGTCTGGCTCAGCATAGGCTTGATTCACGTGCCCCGATTCTTCGCGCCACTCGACTCTCGAGGGACTCGCCGCTGAGACGTCGAGGCGGTCGACCAAAATTCGAGCGGCCGACGTTCGGCTCTGGCGATCAGCGCCGGGACAGGTCGATCAATTGCCTATCGAGCCGCAATCGCTCGAAGACTTCGAAGGAAATCAGTGCCACGGGCCGGATCGCACCGAACCCTTGGCCACGGCCGGCGCGGACTGTCGACGGTTCGGCAGACTGAAGTCCGGAAGTCGCTGCGCCCTGAGCTCAGTGCTGCGGATCGTAAGCGCGCACCAGACTGAAGTGTGGATGGTGGTCCAACGTCAGTCGGACCCGCTGACCCCTCCGAAGCTTGCCCAGGCCAGGTCCCTCGGTGCTCCTGGTGACCGTCCATGTGGTGTCATGGTCGTCGATCAGGAATGCCAGGCCGAACTTCGGCAAGACCTCGTGCGCAGTCGCCATGACCACGGACGGGACCCTTTGAACTGTAGACATGGTTCACTCCGTAGTGCAGTGGGTGTCGACGGCAAGGGCGACATCCGCCGCACCATTGCGATGCGCTTCCGATGCAGCGTTGCGCAAAGGATGAACGCGTGATGAACACATGTCCACCCGCAAAAAGGCTCCGCGCGCGCATCGACTCAAGGCTCGATCTCATGTTGCCACAGCGTCGCGTTTGCTGCGTTTCGGTGCTCAGAAAAAGGGCAACTCAGGTAAAGCGTTGCCCCGACGGCAGATTCCGAGTTGTGATACCGGCTGTCCACAGCCTTGTCCACCAAGGCGGTGGACAAGTGATGAAGGGTCATCGCGGTCGGCCTGCTGAGGCGTTGCAAGGTCATCATGTCGGCGCTGAATCCTGGTGCTCCCAATCGAGTCCAAGGTCAAGAAGAGGTTTCGTGACGCCGCGCCCGATGATGCAATCTGCTGGATTGGCGCCAGCCTCGATGTCCTGCCAAGTGGTTGATTTCACCTCGTCCTGGAGTGCCTGGGCATGAAAGACGCGCGCCATTGCTCTACGTCAATCCGGTGCCGGCGGCTGACGCCGGTGTCACAGGGCTGTCATCCATCGGCCCAAGACTGAACCAGCCCCTCGGCTGCAACGAATCGAACCCATGCAAAAGACCCAAGCGGTCGCCTCCCTCGGCCAGCACAGACTGATGCTGCCGGCCTGGGTCAAGGCGGCCCTGTCCGCCAACGACCGCCTCAAGGTCTACCTCACCGTGCTGCAGTCGGCCTCGTCGCACGCCTCGCACCCGAATCGCGATGTGCCTGACCTGTCGAACGGAGATCGCCGCGGCCGGGTTGAGCACGGCGTGGCTCCGCGACCTTGCTGCCGTCGCGCGACGCGTCGACGAGGATCTCTTCATCCCGGACCTGCCAAGGCTGGTCAAGTGCCATCGAGGACGACCTCGCGACCATGGCGCGGCCGGTGCTCGAGACGACGCCGGCCGGCGATGAGTTGCATCGCCGCGTGCAGCTTCGCCTCGACTGGCTCCGCGCGCTGCCCAAGGACCGGCTGAGCGACCAGCAGATCGAAGAGCTGACCCACGGCCATCGCGGCGACGGCGACAGCCTGCACCTGCTCGTGATGGACCTGCACAAGAAGATCAACAAGCTGTCCGGCGAACTCGCCAGCGAGGTGATCGCCGGCGCGAACGTGTGGGAGCTGCAGCCCCAGGACCGCCCGCGCGTGGCCGCCTTCATGCGCGGCCTGAACCGCACGAGCGTGCTGAAGTTCGACCACCCCGGCCTGGACACCGCCGCCACGCGCGACGGCGAGCGGCTGCTGATCCAGAACGACATCGGCACGAACGATGCCCATGTGCTGGTGATCCAGGTCGCCGCCCATTCGATCACGCTGACCTATTCCGACCTGCACCGTGTCCGTCTCGAGTTCTTCCAGGCGCTGCTCGAGCCGTTCGGCGCCAAATGGTCGGGTCTGGAGTCGCGCACGAACGCAGAGCTCAACCAGGGTGCGGCCTATTCGGTGGGCACGGCGCAGTTCGACTGCGCCGACGACGCCGCTGTCGAGGCGGCGCTGGAAGGCATCGGCTCGCGCATCGTGTTCCTGATCGACTGGAATCGCGCGCGCAAGCGCCTGCAGGCCTTCGTCGAGAAGGAGGATGCGATCGCGATCCTGGCCGAAGCGGCGCGACTCGACATCGGCCACCGCGCCTGGCTGCAGGTCGGCGGCGAGCGCCTGATCTTCGCCGCGATGCAGGCGGCGGGCGAAGGCGCGTTCCGCATCGGCGACCGGCTGGACGAGGTCATCGGTGTCGCCGACGCGCACGCGTTCCTGGTGGCCGTGATGCGGCTGGCCTGCGATGCCTTGCGCCGCGGCCAGCCGGCGGCCCTGGTGGCCGACGAGACGCGCATGCTGCTGGCGCAGCATGTGCGCCAACGCACCAGCGAGTTCGACCTGCTGGCCGAGCATGCGTCGTACTGCCAGGCGCTGGCGCAGGCGGTCAGCGACGGCCTGGCGCACGGCGCCGAACGCTCGGGCAAGGCCGCGGCGGAACTCGCCGCGCGTTCGAAGGCGTGGGAGCGCAAGGCCGACCACCTGGTGATGCAGGCGCGCGAGAAGGCCGAGCGCCAACCCCGCTGGCGGCCCGTGGCCCGGCTGGTCGAGCAATCGGACGACGTGGCCGATGCGCTGGAGGAGGCGGCGTTCCTGATCAGCCTGATTGCCGACCACCACCTCAAGGGCTGGAATGACGACGTGCGCAAGGTGCTGGCGCGCCTGGCGGCCACGGTGCTGCAGGCGACGCAGGATCAGGTGAAGGCGCTGGCGATCGCGCGGACCCTGGGCAGCAACAGCGAAGCGGCCGACAACGACGCTTTCCTGGGCGCGACCTGGCGCGTGCTGCAGGCCGAGCGGCAGTGCGATGCCTTGCTGCGCGACGCGCGGCGCGTGATTCTCGGCGCGGTGCAGGACGCGCCGTCGCTGATGCTCGCCAACGACCTGGCGGGCGCCCTGGAGCTGGCCTCGGACCGTCTGCTGGCAGCCGCCTATGCGCTGCGCGATCTGGCGTTCGACAAGGCCGGGGTGCGGGGATGAGTGCGCATCGACACCACCATGGCGACGCAGGCACAGTGTCGCCGTCGTGCGGGGCGAGCCGCTGCGACATCCCGTTTCCGCGCGGTGGCGATCCCGCAGGGCTTCGGTCGCGGTCGTGCGCTGCCGTGCGGGCCCATTGCGGGCCAAACCGCCCGCGGCAGCGCGGCGACAGCGCTGCCGCCCGAGGTCTACCTGATCGGATGCGGCGGCGATGCTGCCGTGCAGGGTCAAGCCTCGGCGCAGACGATGGGCTTCAAGGCCTGGAACCTGCTGCGAATGGCCCAGCTGTCGCTGCCGGTGCCCGCCGGCCTTCGTGATCGGAACGCACTACTGCGCCGACTGCCGGCGCCCGCACCGCGGACTGCTGGTCCCGACCTGTGGCGGGCGGGCCTGCGCGCGCTGGAGCGTTCGACCGGCCAGGTCCTGGGCGACGCACGCCGCCCCTTGCTGCTGTCGGTGCGCTCCGGCGCGCCGGTCTCGATGCCCGGCATGATGGAGACGCTGCTGAACATCGGGCTGTGCGACGCGACCGTCGGCGGCCTGATGCGCCAGACGGGCAACCCGCGCCTGGTCTGGGACGCCTACCGGCGCCTGGTGGCCACCTACGGCGAGGTCGTGGCCGGCCTGCCGGCCAGCGAACTTCGAAGAGGCTGCCAGCGGCGCTCTTCGGCGACCGCGATGAGCGCGAACTCGACTTCGCCGACCTTCGCTCGCTCACCCAGCGCTTTCTCGAGGTCTATGCAAAGGGTGCGGGGCGACCGTTTCCGCAGGATCCCGCCGAGCAGCTCGGCGGCGCGATCGAGGCGGTGTTTGCATCCTGGCAATCCCCCAAGGCGCGCGAGTACCGGCGCCTGAACCATATCGCCGATGCCGTCGGAACGGCGGTCACGGTGCAATGCATGGTGTTCGGCAACGCGGGCGGCCAGTCGGGTGCCGGCGTCGGCTTCACGCGCGACCCGGCGAGCGGCGAGCCGGCGCTGTGGGTCGACTTCCTGTTCAACGCGCAGGGCGAAGACGTGGTGTCGGGGCGGCGCAGCGCCAACGGCCACGACGAGTTGGCGGCCGTGCTGCCGGAGGTCTGGCACGAGCTCTCGCGAGGCTGCACGGCAACTCGAGCACGCCTTCGGCGACATGCAGGACTTCGAGTTCACCGTGCAGGACGGCCGGCTCTTCATGCTGCAGACCCGCTCCGGCAAGCGCACGCCGCAGGCGGCTGCCCGCATTGCGCTGGACCTGCTCGACGAGGGATTGATCGGACCCGAGCTCGCGCTGGAGCGCACGGCCGGGTTGGATCGCGAGTCGCTCGCGCAGCCCTGCGTCGTCGCGACAGGCGGCACGGTGCTGACCCCGCTGGGTCGTGCGGCGACCGCGAGCAGCGGCGTGGCCGTCGGCGAAGTCGCGCTCGACGAGGCACGCGCGGTCGCCCGCCACGAAGCGGGGGTTCCGGTGGTTCTGGTGCGCCGCGATGCCGAGACCAGCGACATCGCAGCGCTTGAATCGGCCACCGGACTGCTCACGCAACGCGGTGCCCGCACATCGCATGCGGCGGTGGTGGCGCGGCAGTTGGGCAAGGTCTGCCTTGTCGGCTGCACCGAACTGCAGATCGACGAGACCGCGCGCACCATCCAGGTCGGCGACACCACCTTGCACGAGGGCGAACTGATCACCCTCGACGGCAACGAAGGGGTCTTCTACGCCGGCGCTGCCCAGGTCGAGATCGAGTACCCGGAGGAACTCCTCGCGCGTCTGGACGCGCTCAGGCAGCGCGGCCCAATGGCCGGGAGCGTCTGATACCAAGTTGCGTTCTCAGACATAAAAGGCAGTCCAGCCGAACCGTCACGGATCCAGAAGCCAAAGAAAAACGGGCCAGCCCTTGTGGAGCTAACCCGTTGATCTAGAACGACGTTCTGGTGCGGCTGGCAGGATTCGAACCCACGACCCCTTGGTTCGTAGCCAAGTACTCTATCCAACTGAGCTACAGCCGCTGAGCCGCGAAGTATATCAGCGTGCGGCGCGGGGTCAGTCGATCGCGGCCGCGGCGCGCTCGCAGTCCTGGGCCCGCGCGTCGTCGGATTCCTGGCGCGCCAGTTGCGCCAGCAGCCGCCAGGCATGGCGGCGCGTGCGTCCGGGCAGGGCCGGCGCGGCGCCCGCCTGCTCGAGCAGGCGGCGTGCCTTGCCCCAGAGCTGGCGCTCGGCGAACGCGGTGCCGACCGCGGCCACGACGGCGGGTTCGTGGCCGTAGGCGGTGAGTGCCGATTCCAGGCGTGGCAGCCAGTCGCTGGCCATCCCCGGCGTCGCCTCCAACAGGGCGAGCGCGATCGTCTCCCGCTCGTCGCGGCCGAGTTCGGCGAGCCGCTCCCAGTAGGGCCGCAGCCAGTCGCGTGCCTGCGCCGCAGCGTCCAGCGCGACCGAGCGCAGCGCGGCCCGCGCGGCCACCATCGGGTCCAGGCGGTCGGCGACGTCGATCTGTTCCCACAATCGGCGAAGCTGTTGCATGTCGTGCGCGCCTTCCAGTACATCGAAGGCCAGCGAGCGCAGCAAGCCCTTGGCGGCCGTCGCGCTGAACGCCTGGTGGTTGGCGAGCAGCCGCGCGGTGTGCAGCGCTTCGAGCGGCTGGCGCGCCATGCGCGTGGCCTGCAGCTTGAGCCGCAGCGCCTGCGTGCGGCGCGCCACACCGGGCGGCAACTCGGCCAGCAACTCCAGCGCGTGCGGCGCATCGCGGTCGTCGAGCGCCCATTCGGCGGCCAGCAGCCGCGCACCGTCGTCGACGCTGCGCCCGGCCGCACCCTTGCGCGAGCGCTGGGCCAGCCGCGCCATCAGTTCGTCGCGCCGGCCGCGGTCCTGCAGCCGGTGCAGGCTGCCGGCGGCCAGCAGGTGGGCGAGGGCGCTGAATTCGGCATCGGCACTCAGGCTGGGCGTGTCGTCCTGGATCGTCATCGCGCGCCGGGCGGCCTTGTGGGCCCGGCTGTAGCGCGCGCCGAAGTATTCGACCAACGCTTCGCGCAACGCCGCCTGCGCGGCCCGCTCGCGGCGCAGCGCGCGCCACTCGCCGGCCCGTCGCGGCAGGCTGACCAGCGCGTTCAGCGCCTGCGCCGCCGACATCAGCCCGAAGCAGGCGACGACGAGCAGGATCACGAACAGGTTCAGCGACAGGTCGGTGCGCCAGCCGCCCCAGTAGATCGTGACGATGCCGTCGTTGACGCCCAGCGTCGTCGCCGCGACGACCGCGACGACGAACAGCAGCACGAGCCAGATCACGCCGCGCATATCGGGGCCGGACCTTCGCGCTAGCGTCCGGCGGACGCGGTGGCGATCGCCGCCAGCGTGGCGTCCGGCCGCGGCAGGTTGACCAGCCGGGCTTGCGCCGCGACCTGGCGCACGAGTTCGATCTCGCCGACCACGCGCCGCGAGCCGCGGTCGAAATAGTGATCCAGAGCCGACAGCGCGTCGCGCAGGTCGGACTGCGCACTGTCGTACTGGCGCGACATCAGCGCCAGGCGCGCGTTGAGCAGCCGCAGCTTGAGGTTCTCGCGCAGGAAGAAGGCCTGGTCGGGGGCGACGAGCATCGCGTCGGGCTGGTCGATGCGCGTCACGCGCACGAGCGAGCGCACTTCCTGCCAGACCTGTTCGCCAACGCCGCGCCAGCGCGTGAACCAGGCCGCGCTGGCCGCAGCCGCGGGTGCCGAGGCGGCGAGTACCGGCGCCCGCGCCACGCGCGCGGCCGGCCGGTGCTCTGCGCCGGACAGCAAGGGCAGTTCGTCGACCTGGCGGATCGCCTCGTCGAGGCGGATCGCGAGCGTCGAGATGTCGGTCGCGCCGGCCGCCTTGGCGCGGTCCAGGTCCTTCGCCACTGCGCGCCGCACGCGCTCCAGCCGCGGCTGGTTGTAGCGCGCGAGCCGGTCGTCGGCCTGCTTCAGCGCCGCCACCAGCGGGTCGGCGCTGCCGGTGATGGCCGACTGCTGCACCGCGACCCGGATCGACGCGTCGATGTCGGCGAGCACGTTCTCGTCGCGCGAGCGCGACAGCGACTGGATCAGGTCCTCGAGCTGGCTGCGCTGGACCGTCGACTCGGCCACGCGCGCGTCGAGCAGCGCCACCTTGGCCGCTGCCTCGCGCGCCACTTCCTGCGCCTCGCGCGCCGCGATGCGCGCCTCGGCGGCCTCGCCGTTGCTCTCCTGCTGGCGGCGCACGAGCTCGGATTCGAGCGTCTTCACGCGCTGCTGGGCGCCCCACGCGAAGACCAGCGCCGCTGCCGACAGCGCGGCCAGCAGCATCGCGCCCGCGGCGATCCAGCGCCCTGGCACGGACGGCGCCGGGGCGGGGGCTCGAGGGGTCGCGGTCGGCTCGGTCACAGGGGCGCCGATTGTATCGGCGGCGACGTCGGTTGCAGCGCCCGGGCCACCGCCTGCGGGCGCGGCGGCAGCTCGTCGACCCGGCCGAAGCCCGCCGCGCGCGCCGTCTGCGCGATGCGCGGGTGCGACGCGATCGCGCGCGCGCGCGACCAGTCGGCCGCCGGGCGCAGCGCGCGCAGGTGCTGCAGCGCCTCGCTGCTGCTGAACAGCCAGCAATGGCCGGCCGGGTCGGCGAGCGCGGCGTCGAGCAGCGCCTGGCCGGCGGCGTCCGGGCGCGGCGCCTCGCGCCGGTAGGCGGCGACGAAGTCGACCTCGGCGCCCTGCTCGCGCAGCACCTGCGCGAGCCAGTCGCGCCCGTCCTCGCCGCGCACCACGAGCACGCGCCGGCCGGCCCAGCGCTGGGGTGCCAGGCGCGCCCACAGCGCTTCCGAATCGAAGACACTCGCGTCCGCCGGCGGCTCGACGAGTTGCCCGCCGGCGAGGCCGGCGGCGCGCAGCGCGGCCGAGGTGCCCGGCCCGGTGGAGCCGGCCAGCGTGTCCGCCGGCCAAGCGGCGCCGGCCGGCCGGGCAGCGAAGAACTGGGCCACCGCGTTCGGGCTCACGAACACCACCAGCGCGGTGCCCGCCAGCTTCGTCCAGGCGGCGTGCACCGGCGCGGGGTCGGCGAGCGGCGCGATGCCGATCAGCGGCAGCGCCACCGCATCGACGCCCAGCGCCTGCAGCTGCGCCACCCAGTCCGCGGCCTGCGCGCTCGGCCGGGTGACGATGACGCGCATCACGGCGTCGCCGGCAGGTAGGCCGCCGCGCCGGCCGCGCGCAGGCGCGCCGCGGCAAGCTCGCCGAGCGCGCGTGCCGCGGCTTCGTCGAGCGGCGTCGCGTCGACCTCGGCGCGCAGCATGGGCCGGTGCAGATCGACGCTGTCGCCGAGCGCGGCGCTCAGGCGCAGCGTGCCGCCGTCCCAGACCGCGTGCGCGGCGAGCGGCATGCTGCAGCTGCCGCCGAGCGCGCGCGAGACGGCGCGCTCGGCCGCGGTGGCCAGGAAGGTCGGCCGGTCGGTGACCTGGGCCAGCAGTTCGCGCAGCGCGGTCGCGTCCTCGCGCACCTCGATGCCGAGCGCGCCCTGGCCGGCGGCGGGGATCATCTGCTGCACGTCGAACCGCGAACGGATGCGCGAACCCAGGCCGAGGCGCTTGAGCCCGGCGGCGGCGAGCACGATCGCGTCGAAGCCGCCCTCGTCGAGCTTGCGCAGCCGGGTGTCGAGGTTGCCGCGCAGCGGCTCGATCTTCAGGTCCGGGCGGGCTGCGAGCAGCTGCACGACGCGGCGCAGGCTGGACGTGCCGACGACCGCCCCTTCGGGCAGCGCGGCCAGGTCGGCATGGCGGTTCGAGACGAAGGCGTCGCACGGGTCCTCGCGCTCGAGCACCGCGGCGAGCACGAAGCCGGCCGGCAGGTCCATCGGCACGTCCTTCAGCGAATGCACCGCGAGGTGGGCGCGGCCGTCCTCGAGCGCGGTCTCGAGCTCCTTGACGAACAGGCCCTTGCCGCCGACCTTGGACAGCGCGCGGTCGAGGATCTGGTCGCCGCGCGTCGTCATGCCGAGCAGTTCGACCGCGAGGCCGAAGCGCGTTTGCAGCAGCGTCGCGCACATGTTCGGCCTGCCACAGGGCGAGGCGGCTTTCGCGCGTGGCGATGATCGTCGGGGTCGTCATGCGCGGATTATCGGCACGATGCTTGCGTGCACAATTGGTAATCGGGTTACTTGCTCCGGAGCCAGTTCATGCCGAAAGTTTCAGACGCCGCCGCGAAGAACAAGCCGCTCGTCGAGGACATCCGGCTGCTCGGCCGCATCCTCGGCGACGTGATCCGCGAGCAGGAAGGCAAGGAGGCTTTCGAACTGATCGAGCGCGTGCGCCAGCTCTCGGTGGCGTACCGGCTGAAGGCCGACGCCAGCGCCGGCCGCGTGCTCGACCGGCTGCTGAAGAACCTGTCCGCCGACCAGATGGTGAGCGTGATCCGCGCCTTCAGCTACTTCAGCCATCTGGCCAACATCGCCGAGGACCGGCACCACGTGCGCCGGCGCGTCGTGCACGAACGCGAGGGCCACCAGCAGGAAGGCTCGCTCGCGGTGGCCTTCGAGCGGCTGCACCGCGCCGACCACCGCGCCGCCGACATCGCGCGTGTTCTCGAGCATGCCTACATCTCGCCGGTGCTCACCGCCCACCCGACCGAGGTGCAGAGGAAGAGCATCCTCGACGCCGAGCGCGCGATCGCCGAGCTGGTCGGCCGGCGCGACGATCTGCCCACCGACGCCGCCCGCGCACGACGACGAGGCGCTGATCCGCGCCCGCGTGACCCAGCTCTGGCAGACGCGCATGCTGCGCACCGCGACGCTGACCGTGGCCGACGAGATCGAGAACGCGCTCAGCTACTACCAGGCGACCTTCCTGCGCGAGATCCCGCGCCTGTACCGCGACCTCGAGCGCATGCTGCACGGCCACGCGGTGGCGCCGTTCCTGCGCATGGGCCACTGGATCGGCGGCGACCGCGACGGCAACCCGAACGTCGGCGCCGCGACGATGCGCCACGCGCTGTCGCGCCAGGCCGAGGTCGCGCTGCGCTTCTACCTGACCGAGGTGCACGAGCTCGGCAGCGAGCTGTCGATGAGCGGCATGCTCGCGCCGGTGACGCCCGAGATGCGCGCGCTCGCCGAGCGCTCGCCCGACCACAACCCGCACCGCGAGGACGAGCCCTACCGGCGCGCGCTGATCGGGATGTACGCGCGCCTGGCCGCGACGCTGCACGCGCTGACCGGCACCGAGGCGCTGCGCCACGCGGTGGCGCCGCAGGACCCCTACGCCGACGCAGCCGAGTTCCTGGCCGACCTGCGCACGATCGAGGCCTCGCTGAAGCACCACCACGCGCAGGCGCTGATCGCGCCGCGCCTGGCGCCGCTGATGCGCGCGGTGCAGGTGTTCGGCTTCCACCTCGCGACGCTGGACCTGCGCCAGAGCAGCGACCAGCACGAGGCGGTGGTCGCCGAACTGCTGCGCGTCGCGCGCATCGAGCCCGACTACGCCGCGCTGGCCGAGAGCGCGCGGCGCGAACTGCTGCTGCGCCTGCTGGGCGACGCGCGCTCGCTGCGCGTGCGCGGTGCCGACTATTCGCCGCTCGCGCTCGGCGAGCTCGAGGTCTTCGAGACCGCGCGCGAAGCCCGCGCGCGTTACGGCCGCGAGGCGCTGCGCCACTACATCATCAGCCACACCGAAGCGGTGAGCGACCTGCTCGAAGTGCTGCTGCTGCAGAAGGAAGCCGGCCTGCTGCACGGCACGCTCGACGCCGACGCGCGCTGCGAGCTGATCGTCGTGCCGCTGTTCGAGACCATCGCCGACCTGCGCAATGCCGAGCCGATCATGCGCGCGTACTACGCGCTGCCCGGGATCACCGAGCTGGTCGTGCGCAGCCGAACGGGTGAATTCGGCGAACAGGACGTGATGCTCGGCTACAGCGACAGCAACAAGGACGGCGGCGCCTTCACCAGCAACTGGGAGCTGTACCGCAGCGAGGTCGCGCTGGCCGAGCTGTTCGGCGAACTCGGCCGCGCGCACGGCATCACGCTGCGCCTGTTCCACGGCCGCGGCGGCACCGTCGGCCGCGGCGGCGGCCCCAGCTACCAGGCGATCCTGGCGCAGCCGCCGGGCACCGTGAACGGGCAGATCCGGCTCACCGAGCAGGGCGAGGTGATCGGCTCGAAGTACGCCAACCCCGAGATCGGCCGGCGCAACCTCGAGACGCTGGTCGCCGCGACGCTGGAGGCGACGCTGCTGCATCCGACGAAGAGCGCGCCCAAGGCCTTCCTCGACGCTGCGGCCGAGATCAGCGCCGCGAGCTTCGCCGCCTACCGCAAGATCGTCTACGAGACGCCGGGCTTCACCGACTACTTCTTCGCCGCGACGCCGATCCGCGAGATCGCCGAGCTGAACATCGGCTCGCGCCCGGCCTCGCGCAAGGCGACGCGCGCGATCGAGGACCTGCGCGCGATCCCGTGGAGCTTCTCGTGGGGCCAGTGCCGGATGGCGCTGCCCGGCTGGTGCGGCTTCGGCTCGGCGATCGAGCCTCTTCCTGGGCGACGGGCCCGAGCGCAAGGCCCGGCTCGAGCTGCTGCAGCGCATGCACCGGCAATGGCCGTTCTTCCGCACGCTGCTGTCGAACCTGGACATGGTGCTCGCGAAGAGCGACCTGCGCATCGCCGCGCGCTATGTCGATCTGGTCGAGGACAGGCGCGCGGCCAAGCGCATCTTCGGCGCGCTGAAGCGCGAATGGGAACGCGTCGACGAGGCGCTGACGCTGATCACCGGCGAGACCAGGCGCCTGCAGTCGAACCCGGCGCTGGCGCGCTCGATCGAGCACCGCTTCCCCTACCTCGACCCGCTGAACCACCTGCAGGTCGAGCTGCTGCGCCGCTACCGCCAGCGCCGCGACGGCGAGCCCGGCATGGACCGCATCCGGCGCGGCATCCACATCTCGATCAACGGCGTCGCCGCCGGCCTGCGCAATACCGGCTGAGGACGCATGGACGTGCCTGCGCACGTCCATGCGCTGCAGCCGGGCCACGAGCTCTGCGAGCGGCGGGTTGAGGACTTGTGGACCCCCACCTGCGCACGTCCATGCGCTGCAGCCCGGCCGCGAGCTCTGCGAGCGGCGGGTTGAGGACCCGTTCAACCCAGCGGCGACAGGCGCAGCGCCGGCATCAAGGCGTCGACCTCGTCCGGCCGGCGGCGCGGGCTCGCCGTCGCCCGGTCGGCAAAGGTGGCCAGGTCGCCGACGTCGATCCGGCCCACCAACGCCGGCAGATCGGAGAAGCGCAGACCCTGGCCGACGAGCCAGTCGATGCAGGTGTTGCGCAGCACCTCGGGCGTCAGCGCGGCGCCCAGCGGCAGCCCGGCATCGAGCGACGCACAGGCCACCCAGGCCTGAACGTCGGCGACGGCCGGCACCTGGCCGGTGGCGCCGCGCAGCAGCAGGCCGTCACCCGCGGGGACGGTCGCCCCCGCCGGCAGCGCCCGCGCCAGCCAGTCCGGCATCGTCAGCACGCGCGCCCAGGGGCCGCGCACCGTCAGGCGCTGCTGCGCGACGTCGAGGTCGGCGTCACGCAAATCGATCAGTTCCTGCACCGTCAACCCCATCAGCGCCGCCGCGCAGGCGAACCGCGCCGCGCCCGTGGCCGCGCTCAGCAAGGCGGCGGCCTCGGATTGCTCGAGCCGCTGCGCCGGCGCCGACAAGGCCGGCAGCGCTTCGGCCGGCGTCGGCAGCTGCGCCGGCGCCGTGGCGCTCCATGGCAATCCGGACGGCCCGGGTGCTGCCGAGACCCAGCCCTGGGGCAGCACCATCGTCGTGACCGCGGGCGAAGCCGCCGGCGCCGGCGCCCGGTTGAAGACCTCCACCAGACCCATCACGAGCAGGCCGAGCAACAGCGAGGCGCCGAGCACGCGCAGCCCGTCCAGCCGCCGGTCGGGCCGGAACGGCAGCGCCGGCACCGGCGCCGCTTCGAGCACGGCGACGGTGGGCGCGCGGCGCTGCTGGTCGGCCTCGAGCCGGGCCACGCGCTCGAGCACGTCGCGGCGCGCGCGCTCGATCTGCGCGAGGTCGTCCTCCAGCGTCTTCGCGTGCGCGTATCCGGCCGAGACGTTGCGCAGCACCGGCCGCTCGGCCGCCACCTCGCTGCGCAGCCGATCGACGTTGGCGCGCGCGGTGGCCAGGTCCTGCTGGGCCTTCTGCAACGCCGACTGCTCGCTCGCCTTGCCCTGCTCGACGAGCTGGCGCTGCAGTTCGGTCAAGGTGGCGCGCAGCGCGCGCGCCTGCGGGTCCATCGCCATGAAGTCCGGCGTGTAGACGCGCTCCATCTGGCGCAAGGCCTCGCGCACCTGGCCGGCGCGGCCCTCCAGCGCCACCAGCGCCGGGTCGTCGCGGCCGGGCACGCCGCGGCCGGCGGCGGCGCTATCGGTCAGCGTGCGCAGGCGCGCCTCGGCCGTGGCCTGCTTCTCGACCGCATTGTTCAGCGCGATCGACAAGCCCTTGTTGCGTGCCACCGCCTCGTCGTCGTCGCGTGCGGCGAGCAGGTCCGAGCGGCCGCGGAAACGCTCCAGCTGTGCCCGGCTCGACGCCGCCGTCTGGTCCAGCCGGGCCAGTTCCTGCTTCGCGTTCGCCAGCACCGCGTCGGCGTCGCTGGCCTGGTTCGCCATCAGCTCGCCGCGGATCACGTCGGGCAGCGTGTTGAGCAGCGCGGCCAGCAAGGCCGGGCGCTCGCCAGTCGCCTGCAGCTCGACGACGTCGGCCCCCTTCACCGGCTTGACGACCAGCATCTCCTGCAACTGCGCCGCGCCATCGTCGCCGGCCGGCAGCGGCTGCCCGGCCAACGCCATCGCGCGTGCCACCTTCGCCAGCAGCGGCCGGCTGTCCAGCGTCTGCAACTGCGTCGCCTGCGCGGTCGACGGCTGCGCACCGGCGACGCCGGGCAGGCCGGGATCGGGCACGCTGATGCGCAGCCGCGATTCGGTCCGGTACTGGTCCGGCCGGGCCAGGTTCCAGGCCTGGCCGACGAGCAGGCTGACGACGAAGACGCCGCCGAACACCGCGAGCCGGCGTCGGTTGCCGCGTCGCGCCAGCCGCGCGTGATCCGGGGCCGAGTCGTCGCGGGCGAGGCCGACGAGGCGGGAGGGCAAGGCGTGCATGGCATTCGTCCTGTCGGCGAACAGCGCCAGAGCGAAATTCATTATGGTGCCGAGCGGCGGTCCGCCGCCAGTCCGAGGCAGCCGCTTCGCCGCCGGGCGAAGCGGCGACTCCGGTCCGGTCAGCCCGGCGCGGCGGTCAACGCCTCGCGCACCGCGGCAAGTTGGCGGCGCGAGACGGCCAGCCATTCGCCGGTCGGGCCGACGCGCACGGCCCAGCCCTCGTCGGCGTCATCGCCGGCGCGCCGCTCGAGCGCGCGCACCGCGTGGCGGGCGACGATCGCGTTGCGGTGCACGCGCAAGAAGCCATCGCCCAGGCGCCGTTCCAGGTCGGCCAGCGCCTCGTCGAGCACCAGGGACCGGCCGGCCGTGCGCAGCGTCACGTACTTCTGCTCGGCCTTGAGGTAGAGCAGCTCGGCCAGCGGCAGGCGCAGCACGCGGCCGCGGTCCTGCACCACCAGGGTCGGCGCCTGCACTGCGGCAGGAAGCAGCCGCTGCTGCACGCGCTGCAAGGCGGCCTGAAGGCGCTCGCGGCGCACCGGCTTGGTCAGGTAGTCGACGGCGTCGATCTCGAACGCGGCCAGCGCATGCTCGGCATGCGCGCTGACGAACACCACCGCCGGCGGCGCCGGCAAGGCGCGCAGCGCGGCGGCGAGTTGCAGGCCGCTGCGCCCGGGCATGCGGATGTCGAGCAGCAGCAGGTCGGCCTGTTGCTGCCCGAGCCAGGCCAGGGCCTGGCCGGCGTCGGCGGCCTCGCCGACCACCGCCGCGGCCGGCTCGGCGATCGCCTCGATCAGCGTGCGCAGGCGCGAGCGCGCCAGCGGCTCGTCGTCGACCAGCAGCACGCGCAGCGTCATCGCCCGGTTGCCATCAGTCCCGCGGCAGCACGATGCGCGCGTGGAACAGGCCGCCGTCGCGCCAGACCTCGCAGCTGGCGGCGACGTCGTGCAGCAGGCGCAGCCGCTCGCGCAGGTTGTGCAGTGCCATGCCGTGGCCGGGGTTGCCGGGATGTTCGGGCTCTTCGGGCAAGGTGTTGCTCACCGTCACCACCACCTGTCCGCGCCGCACCTCGGCGCGGATCCAGATCCGGCCGCCACCCACGGCCGGCTCGACGCCGTGGCGCACCGCGTTCTCGACCAGCGGCTGCAGCGCCAGCGGCGGCACGCGTGCCGCGCCGGCCTCGACCGCGAGGTCCCATTCCACCGCCAGCCGCGCGCCGAAGCGCACCTGTTCGATCGCCAGGTAGGCGCGCGCGAGCTCGATCTCCTCGCTCAGCGCCACCGAGCTGCCGGCGTCGGCGAGCGCGACGCGGAACAGCGCGCTCAGGTCTTCCAGCACGCGCTCGGCGCGCTCGGGGTCGACGCGCACCAGCGCGAGCGCGGTGTTCAGCGCGTTGAACAGGAAATGAGGGCGGATGCGCGACTGCAGCTCGGCCAGCCGAGCGCTCGCGTTCGCCGGGTGCCAGATGCGCGCGCGCAACTCGAGCCAGGCCCAGAGCAGCGCTGCGAGCCCGGCACCGGCGAGCGCGACGCCGGCCACGCGCAGGCCACCGGCGGCATCGGACAGGTCCAGCGCCCACAGCGGCAGCCAGCCGAGCAGCGCCGCGCCGGCACCGAGCCCGAGCACGAATGCCGCGCGCGGCGCCGAGCCGAGCCGGCGCAGCGCGCGCCGGGCCGCGCAGAGCGCGACGAGCCAGACCAGGCTCGCCACGGCGCCGGCGAACAGATGCCCGGCCTGGCGCTGGCCCCAGTCGGCGAGGTTGCGCGCCATCACCAGCGCCGCGACCGCGAGCACGCCCTGCACCAGCAGCACCGCGCGCAGCGCGAGCGCCGGGTGGCAGACGTCGAAGGCCGCCGCTGCTTGCGCCCGCTCGCGCGCGCGCTCCTCGGCAATCGGGTCGAAGCGCGTGCTCGCGAAGCCGGTGCTGCGCCCCGCGTCGGGTCGCAACGATTCGGGCCACAGGCTGGCCGGCCGCGTCTCGGTGGCGGGGAACTCGGCGTCGGGGTCGGGCATCTCGAGCCGGATAATACGGACCTCCGCCGGCCCGGCGTGCCCACCGCATCCCATGTCCAACGATCCCCTGGCCAACAAGGCCCAAGCCTGGTCGGCCCTGTTCAGCGAGCCGATGAGCGAGCTCGTCAAGCGCTACACCGCGAGCGTCGACTTCGACCGGCGCCTTTGGCGTGCCGACATCGCCGGCAGCCTGGCCCATGCCGAGATGCTGGCCGCGCAGGGCGTGATCGGCGCGCAGGACCTGGCCGACATCCGGCGCGGCATGGCGCAGATCGGCGAAGAGATCGAGTCCGGGCCGCTTCGACTGGAAGCTCGAGCTCGAGGACGTGCACCTGAACATCGAGGCGCGGCTGACCGCGCTCGTCGGCGACGCGGGCAAGCGGCTGCACACCGGGCGCTCGCGCAACGACCAGGTCGCGACCGACGTGCGGCTGTGGCTGCGCGGCGAGATCGACGATCTCGCGCTGCACCTGGCCGAGATGCAGCGCGCGCTCGTCGAACAGGCGGCCGGGCACGCCGAGACGGTGATGCCCGGCTTCACGCACATGCAGGTCGCGCAGCCGGTGAGCTTCGCGCACCACCTGCTGGCCTACGTCGAGATGTTCGCGCGCGACGCCGAACGCTTGGCCGACCTGCGCCGGCGCGTGAACCGGCTGCCGTTGGGCGCCGCCGCGCTCGCCGGCACCAGCTACCCGCTGGACCGCGAACGGGTGGCCGCCGCGCTCGGCTTCGAAGGCGTGTGCCAGAACAGCCTGGACGCCGTGAGCGACCGCGACTTCGCGCTCGAGTTCAGCGCCTTCGCCGCGATCTGCATGGTGCATGTCTCGCGGCTGGCCGAAGAGATCGTGCTCTGGATGAGCCAGAACTTCGGCTTCATCAACCTCGCCGACCGCTACTGCACCGGCAGCTCGATCATGCCGCAGAAGCGCAACCCCGACGTCGCCGAGCTGGCGCGCGGCAAGAGCGGCCGCGTCGTCGGCCACCTGATGGCGCTGATCACGCTGATGAAGGGCCAGCCGCTGACCTACAACAAGGACAACCAGGAAGACAAGGAGCCGCTGTTCGACACGGTGGACACGCTGCGCGACACGCTGCGCATCATGGCCGAGATGGTCGGCGGCATCGTCGTCCATGCCGACGCGATGGAGCGCGCCGCGCTGCGCGGCTACGCGACCGCCACCGACCTGGCCGACTACCTGGTCAAGAAGGGCCTGCCCTTCCGCGACGCGCACGAGGCGGTGGCGCATGCGGTGAAGGTCGCGCTGCAGCAGGGCGTGGACCTGGCCGAGCTGCCGCTGGCGACGCTGCAGGGCTTCCACCCCGCGATCGGCGAGGACGTCTTCGCGGTGCTCACGCTGCGCGGCTCGCTGAACGCGCGCAACGTGCTCGGCGGCACCGCGCCGGCCCAGGTGCGCGCGCAGATCGAGCGCCACCGCGCGCGGCTGGCGCCGGCTTAGCGCGGCTCGGCGACCTGGCGCCCGAGCGCTGCGCGGTCGCGCTCGGCGTTCACCGCGCCGGCCAGCAGCGCCAGCACTCCGCCGGCCGCCGCGGCGCGCATCGCAGGCCGCCGTTCAAGCCCGCATCGTCGGAGACTGCGGCGCCTCGTCGCAGAACCAGCTCAGCAGGATCAACGCCGCCACGCTGCCCACCGGGAACAGCAGCACGCTCAAGGCGAGCCAGCCGGCCACCGAGCGCTGCAGGCGGTACGCGCCGATCGCCAGGAACACCCAGTGCAACAGCATCGCCGACGCCAGCGCGAGGGCGGTCAGCACGGTGCGCACGACCGCCGCGCCGTCGGACAGCGGTGGCAGCAGCGCCGCGAGGCAGGCCACCGCGACGACGAGCGCGACGGTGGACGCCGCGAAGGCGCGTTGGGCGGGGGTTTCGGACATGGCGGGCCTTTCGTGGGCGCTGCCAGTTTATGGCGCCTTGGCCGCACCGTGCAGCGCACCGCCGTACCATCACCGCATGGCTGCCCGGCGCTGGATCGCCCACCTCGACATGGACGCCTTCTACGCGTCCGTCGAACTGCTGCGCTACCCGGAACTGGTCGGCCAGCCGGTGGTCATCGGCGGCGGCCGGCGCCACCAGCCCGAGCGCCTGGCGGACGGCACGCGGCGCTTCGCGACGCTGCGCCACTACACCGGCCGCGGCGTCGTCACCACCGCCACCTACGCCGCGCGCGACCATGGCGTGCATTCCGGGATGGGGCTGATGAAGGCCGCGGCGCGCTGCGCCCGACGCGGTGCTGCTGCCGGTCGATTTCGACGAATACGGGCGCTACTCGCGCCTGTTCAAGGCCGCGGTCGCCGAGGTCGCGCCGCTGATCGAGGACCGCGGCATCGACGAGATCTACATCGATCTGACCGAAGTGCCCGGCGAGCACGACGCGGTCGGCCACGACGTTCGGGGCGTGCGCGAGCTCGCGCAGCGCATCCAAGACAACGTCAAGGCGCCACCGGGCTGTCGTGCTCGATCGGCGTGACGCCGAACAAGCTGCTGGTCCAAGATCGCGTCGGAGCTGCAGAAGCCCGATGGCCTCACGATCCTCACCGAAGCCGACATCCCGACACCGGCTGTGGCCGCTGCCGGTGCGGCGCATCAACGGCAT